>JBLHYG010000001.1:0-563802 GCA_047630755.1 Crocinitomicaceae bacterium
TTCTGGAGAGACTTTTCATAGTGTTATGGAGAGACTTGAGTTTTCAGAAAACCCGTCTTACGCCGGAAAAGTAGACCTAAGTTTGTTGGCACCTTCTAATCCTGATTATTCACAATTTCTTACAGATCAATACAACCAAGACCTGAAGTTGCCTCTACCATTTAAAGTAGAAAATGACTCACTGTCTACTCATCCTTCTATTGGTGAAAGAATCAAGTTTTCAGATAACTATTTTAAAACAAATTCAACTATTACTGCCGTTTATAAAACATTGAGGGATTATTCTGAAGTGAAGTCTCTCGCATCAAAAGTTCTGGTGAATTCTTATGTTCAAGGCGGGTACTTTATCGAAGCTTTAGATCTCATTTTAAAATTGCGATCAGCTATTGATTCTGATTGGTTGACGTACAAGCAATCTCAAGTGATGACGCTAATAACCCAACATAAATATTTTCAGGGAATTAATGATTTGATCGATATTAATATCGCTTGCAATGATGATGATTTTATTCGTTTCAAACAATTTATTAAGACTTTGTCAAAAGTAGATTTCAATATTATTTGTTACGATTATCAAAAAAATATCGACTCAAGCAAATTTGATTTTAAAGACAATCAAGAAGAATGGGCATTCCAATTTCTATATGACAATAATCAATCGTTTTTCATAATTGATACAGTTGCGAATCAAACTCAATTTACAGCGTGGAATGCAGATTTGAATGACACCGATTGGTTAATTGTTGATTCGCTTGAAACTGAATTAAAAGACATATTGGATTCGCTGAATATTTTATCGAGTCTTTACGGACAACCTCAAAATTCAAGTGATTTATTGAAAGGTTTTCTAAGCTCGAACACCATCTCAGAAAGAGAATTAGATTTTATTAAATTCTATGAGGCTAAGCTTGAACGTCAAAAAACAAATATCCTTTCTAATATGGATATCTTTTTGCACCCTTCTTTAGCTGCTGAACGTTACCATCGAGGTACATTTGATAGATCAAGTTCATTTGACCCAGATAAAAAATCAGTCTTGATTCAGTCCGACAATTTATTCTTTGTTTCCAAAGATCAGCGCGCATTTACATTAGACTATAAAAAAAGCCTAAGGCTCAATTCAAGGTTGTTTGATTTAAGCAAGCGATACAATTCTTTTTCAGCAGATTACTCGCTATCTTCAAGCACTAGTACAAGTGTCTTCGATAATTATTTACACAAAGTTGCGTTGACTTGGATCTTCGAGAATTCAGGATCAACAGGCTTGAAGTATTCGAAAGTAGAAGATGAAATTCAGAAATATTTGATTAGTGACAATATCGAGTACACTGTTTATCGACTGTCAATTTTAAATAGAAATAAAGGAAAAGGAAGAAAATTCAACCTTAACTATTACGAAATTTATTTTGACTTTAATTCGAGAGGAGTTGTTTATGTAGCGAAAGTTGGAAGTAAACAGTTTCCTGATAGATTTCAGATTGAGCAAATGGTTTATTTAAGCGAATTAAATAAGAAATAATGAAATTGTCAGCAACACTTAAAATAGTAACTGTAGCACTCTTATTCATGACTGCTACAACAGCTCACTCTCAGACTTTTCTTGGAAAAAGATTAACTGTAGATGTTGGTACTGCCGTTATGCCCAATTTATTAACCCCTATTTTTGGCAACGATAATTACTTCAGTCAATGGACTGTTTTTCCCTCTACGATTCAGGCAGGTATAGGATATACTCCTTCATCACGGATGAATTTACGATTGGAGCTTGCATTGCATAAGCCTCAAATAGCAGGAATTCGTTTTCACAATGAATATTTGTTCGACACAATAAACCAACAATACATTGATTCATTTTATCTCTCGTCCTCAAATAGAGACCTTAATTTCTGTTGGCGAATTTATCAGGATTTTGCTCCAATTGGACGCTATTTCACTCTGTTCGGAGGATGGAGCTCTGTTCAAACCAAAATAATACCTTCTACATCTTATTGGAATGTTACCCCAAACACGAGCTTTTATGCGAATGACAGGCATGAGACAATCGTGGTAAATAATAATGCATTTCGTGTAGGAATGGGATATGGAAGAACGCAATTGATCACTAGACGGTTGTATCTGGATTTCGGTTTCAGAGCAAGTCTTACAATCGCAGACAAATTACTTTCACAAGATGAATTTGATGCGATAGTTACAACAGTCAATCTTCCAGATTATAAAGATGGTTTTGCGCTGGAGTATGATGAGATTCATTCTGCGAAATTCTCTAACGGAATGCGAAAGAATTTATTAAATACTTACTTCTTCGAAATCTACATGAATTTCGGACTAAGCCTTTAACTAAATGATAAAAAATATCCTTCTTATACTCCCGCTTTTCTTATTCTTATCGAGTTGTAGAAAAGAAGTTTCGGACGAGGTGACATCAACTGAAACAGTAGTGAACACGTCATACTTCATTAAACCTTGGAGGAAAATCAGCTATTCAGATTTAGTTAAAGTTCGCTCTTTCGCAATCTTTAATGACCAGTTGTATATGGCTGCCAATAATACATACGGTTTTAGCGAAGATTCCTATATCTACAATTTGAAGTCTGTAGGGTATGCTGGATACACTTATCCTGACACATATACGGGTGGTTTTGAATATATAGATGAACAGTTCGAATTTAATAATTTCGCTAGTCCGGTGGGCGTTTCTTCAATGAGAACAATCAATGATCGACTTTACATCGGTGGTGATTTTCGCTACGGCAACAATTACTATGATTTAATCTATTTAGAAGCGGATCTGTCTGTGCATTCTGTTGGGTTCTCTCATGCTTCTTTTAGTTCAGGCATGATTCATAATATTGGCGAATACAATGGTGATCCAATAATTTGTGGAAACTTTAACGCTACCGTAAATACAGAATTTTTCACTAGTCATGTTGAGCTTATTCAAAACAATGCTGCCGTTGGAATGGCTAGTTTAAATGGAGCTGCCTACGATTCAGAAGTGTTTGATGGCGAGCTTTATGTTGTCGGTCAATCAGATCAAATTGTAACATGGAATGGAAGCTCTTGGACCGCGGTGAATTACATTGGAAAGACAATTACCGATAAGGTTTACGCAGTAGAGATTCACAATTCTGAGCTCTATTTCCTTGGCGATTTTACAGGAACGAGTGTCTTAAAGAAATATTCTACAAGTACAGGCTGGTCTGATGTTGATGGAATAACAAGTTTCAGCGTTCCCACTTATTCAACGTTAAAAGTTCTTGACAATGAGTTATTTGTTGTAGGCCGTTACTTCCAATCAGAAGGAGTTGAAGGAAGTATTTGGAAACTAAATGCCTTGAATCAATGGCGCAAATTTGGGGATCTCACTTTACAAATTAGAGATCTAATTAAGTTCAAATCAAAATATTATGCTGCTGCAGAAGACGGCGTATATCTATATTAATCAAATAAATTAAAGAATGAAAAAACAAGTAAGAAGTGTAAGGCAAATCATGATCGTTGCCCTCGTAGGATCAATCACATTGCTTCAATCATGTAAAAAAGAAGAGGTAGAACCAGAAGTTCCTACTCCAGCTCCGTCTGTTAATGTTACGGGAACTGCCTGGACGTCTATCGCATCATCGTTTGTTGCAAATGAGCGAATCATGGCAATAGGAACGGTCAATGGAGAGATGATTATGAGCTTTGTAGATTACACTGATCCTAGCGCGTACTATCTTTCAGGACAATTGACGAGCTGGGGGACAATTGACAAACACGTGATGAACTACTCTGGAGGTGGAGGCGGATTTGAAAAAATTGAAGTTATAGGAAATGAGGTGTATGGTCTTGGAACATGGTATACGAACGGCCTTTGGCAATTTGACGTTAGCTTTTTTAATAATTCAGACTGGAATGGATGGGATCCTGCTGGAGCCTATGGAACATCAATTAGCGCTCTTACAAAGTTAGGAGGTGACCGTATTGAAGGATATTCGGCTTCACCATATGTTCGTTCTACTTCAGGAACAAATTATCCAGATTTAGAAGCTACTGGTAATCTATCAATTAATGATTTGGTTATCTATAATGGTGAATTAATTGCTGCTGGAGACTTTGATTCGTATAACGGAACAACATTAAACAATATAGCAAAGTGGGACGGAGCTGCTTGGGTACCTCTTGCTAATGGTGTCAATGGTGTTATTTATGACATGGAAATTCTTGATGGAGATTTAATTGCTGCAGGTAAATTCACCGATGCTGACGGAAATACAAATTGTTCTAAAATTGCAAAATGGAATGGTACATCATGGGTAGCTATGGGGACTGGTTTAGATGGTGGACTTAATGGAGTTAGAAAACTATTCGTTTATGAATCACAACTATTTGTTGGAGGTGACTTTGACGGTTCTGGCTCAGTTCTTTCTGCAAATATTATCAAATGGAAAGGTGGAAACTGGATTGGACTTCCTAATACAATCACTGATATTATTGGTGAAATCGGAGTGTATGACGGACATTTATATATCGCAAATGCATTTAATATTCAAGGGGCTAACTTCTTGATGAAATTAGAATAATCTAAAGTTTGAAACTGAATTTCAATACAGTCTTGTTTCACAATTAAATTTTGAAAACTTGATGCCATTGATCAACTGTCAATTGAGCAGGATAAATTTCAGTGAATACAAGAGCCAATCATTCTTTCCGGTTCGAACGTTGTTGCGGGCGGCTCACTTTTTAAAGACTCAACATTTGTTGGGTCTTTTTTGTTTACTGATGTTTCTGATGGGTTGGTAGAGGGTGTAAAACTGAGATGGGACGGGATTTGGGACAGAATTATTAGAAAACAAAAGACTTGTATCCATCAGAAGTCACCCTATCTTTAACATTACCATCAATAAATTGAAATCCTCTCTTGTTCTCTGTGCTTCCTATTAATTGCGGAATAATTGGCAACTGTACACTTCCACTTTTATAGATGAATTCATCCGATTTAACCTCTGGTAAAAAAATCTGAAATATGTCATTTCCATACCCAAAGAAAAGAGAATATGTAGGAATTGCTACGTCTTTAAAACTACTGTCTTTTTTATATATCTGAATAATCGGCTTCCTATCTCCAAACGGCAAACTTCCGTAATATGCATAGTTATATGGCGACTCAAGGTCTTCAACTTCTAGACTAAGAAGCCATTCCTTAAGATAATCAAATTGCCCCTTTACCATCTCATTCTCAGGCATAATTGCTAATCCAATTTTAACTAGACATTTGAACAAATAGTGAGGTATAAATTTCTTCAACGGCAGGCTCAAAGTCCCTTCTTCTTTGTGTTTCTGAAAGTCCACATGAAAAGTAAGCCCTCCATGCTTCTTTGGATCAATCTGCTTCTCTTTAGTATCAAACATGTTCATTACAAATCCACTTTCAAGTCTTTGAAGCTTTAACGACTCTGTTTTATATTTTGTCGGATTCCCTTTTTTAGTTTTTATTCCTAGAAAAGTTCTCATTACATGTCCGTGATTAGCAAGCTCATTCTCATATAAACTGAAATGTTGATTGCAATTCACGCATTCATCCTTGGAATAAAGCCATCTGTTTCCAGTACATTCAGGAAAGGTATGAGAGTTGTCTTTTTTGAAATCTCTTCGATCCGTACTCCCGCAATATCTGCACTTATACTCCGAACCTATGTATTGCTTTTTATTAAAGTCATCATAAGTTTTTAGCGCACGATAGTATGCAAAAAAATTGTCTTTAGGATCATCGTCTGATTTGGGGACTAGAAAGTGAGCTTCTTTTATCAAAACGGGTTTTTATGTAGTTAATCATTTTTGTTGTGTCTCTTCAAATTAAAAAGGGGGAAATCTCTCTCCCCCAATTATATACTTCTCACTAGTTTTTACAACCGTTCTTGTCACAAGTGATTGTACTGTGCGAATCTACCCAGTGAGTCGAATGATCTTTGGTATTAACTCCACATCCTGTCTTACCACCTTTCTGTCCACTATGGACTACTCCTGTTGGTGTATGTTTTACTGCCATTGTTATAGTTTTTTCATTCATCAACCGCCGTGAATGTTACAGCGCAGAAATCCACTTTATTCAGAAAAACTATAACTTAGCAAAATATCAAGCAAAAGTAGTAGGCTGAAATGGTCGGCTTCTTTTAACCATTTAAGGGTAGAACTCCAATTCTGCCCTTTCTTGTTTGTAAATGTAATATATACACATTGAATTAATTCCTGAATGCAACAATACTTATCCACAATATTGACGATTTATTAACCATTACACCGATTAGTTATTAATCAACCGTCTAGTCTCCCCAAATAATAAGTATCATTTTCACAAGCCCCAACACTACTCGTAACAACTTGATTACTGTTTTAATTCCGCCAGGTTTAGAATGTGTATTTGATGTTTTCATAATTGTTTAACTACAAAACACCTATTCTGTTTTCTATTTGCCAGTTTGGTATACCCTCCCTGTAAACAATATTGTAAGCTTTTATCCCCCCGCAGTCACAGTGCACATTACTTTCCAAAACAGATAATCAACTGTGGTGCGTTGTTCTTTTAAGCTCATGGTGTTTATTTTTTTTTGTGGATTAGTAATTATGCATATTGTAAACTTGAATTACTATCTTAGGTTCAATGGAACAAGAAGAACTCAGTACTAGGGAACAAATAGAGAACATTTCAAATCTTAAGTTCGAAACATTCGAAAATGCTATAGAGGTTGCGTTTGAAAAATTGTCTGATCGAATGGATCAATTCGGTATTAACCTAAATTTAAATGAGCTAAAAAGGAAAGCAAAAAGAATCAAATCTGAGTCAAAGAAAAAAGATGCAGAAATCCCCCCCTTAGTTACGGAAGCAATCAACATGTTAGCCGAGTACAATGAGTATTTCGTTGATTACAATAGTATCATGTCAGAACTTAGAGCATTACAAGAGATGAAGGTTTTATTCCTTTTTAAAAATATAGAAACTTCTATTAAAAGAATTATAAAAATAGGATACGGAGATTCGACTTCTAAATTATTCCGCTGGGAATCTATGCAAGAATTCATGAAAAATAAAGGGATAAAACCTAAATTGCTTAATGGCTTTGAACAAATGAATCAGTTACGAATTGTCGGAAACTGTATCAAGCATAGTGATCAAATAGATTCCCACGTACAAGTAATTGAAGAGTTTAACGATTCTGAGACTTTTACCTTTCAAAATTTGGCCATATTCTACTCACGCGTTAATGAAGGTGCCCATCTTTTCCTTAAAAGTATTGGTGAAGCAATCCTGAGTGATCTATATTCGTTTAACGAAAACCGTATTCTTCAAATTGCTAACTCCTACAAAGAAAGAATGACAGATAATGAATTGAAGAACTTAGCGGAGTCTCTAACAAATGAGGTTCACTAAGTACAAAAGTGAAACCTCTGCTATCAGAGTGTTGACAGCAGTGAGCTTCGGCTCATTAGTGTTTCAACCCTAGTTCACTTGCTAAAGTGAATGATTTGAATCTAAAACCAATCCTCCACTCTACCATTGAATATTGTAACCATCTACCCTCCGCTATCACAGCATAAAATTCTTCGTTGTACTTCTCGCTATTCTCCTTGGTCATAACTATGAACACTGGAATCCCTTCAATAAAGTGGACATATTAGTTACGAAATATGTTAACGCCAGTTCAAATGCATAAACAAAGAAATATTGAAAACCTATAAAACAAAAACAGCGAAGAGACCGTTCTCTTCGCTGTTTAATTAATCAAGTATCTTAGTCCAAAAACCTGTAACAGCTATATAGGACTAGACATACAGAACTCGACTTACTTAATAAATGTTTTTAATTCCTTCAATATTTCTTTTTGATCCGTGGTTAAATCCATACCGAACAAAATATCATAAATATGTTTTCCCTCTACTTCACCTTCTAATTCAAGGTCTTTTTCTTTGTCATAAATCGTTTCCCAAGCTACCCGAGCTTTTGACCAAAACGCTCCATTTTCTTCCCACCATGTTTTAGCAGTTTGACATTTGGAATCTTCGACACGAACGTATGTATTGTATCCTTTTTCTTCTGCCAACACTTGATCCTCAGATCCATCTTCGCGTACTACTTTTTTGTTGTCTTGTTCGTGAATCCATCCATCTTCCGTGATCTCATGACGGTTTGATCGAACAGTAACGTTATAATCGCTTCGTTGTGTATACTCACGGCGTGGTAAAGGGGCATCTGTTGTATTTTCCCAGTAACTTTTTCCGTCGACATGAACCCAAGAGGAACTTCCTTCATACCTAGGACCATCATCTACTTGGTACACCTTTTGTGTCCATTGTCCTGCTACCTCGTCGGCATTTTTTTCTTGAAACAACCATTTGTTATCACGGTCAAACATATAAAATCCTGTATTTTCATACAGCCAATCTTGACGCCAATGCTTGATAATCATTTCTTCTTCCTCGTGTTCAACGATTAATAAATGTTGAATCGATACTTTTCCTTCAGAATCTTCCAACAAGCCAACCCATTCTAAGGCATCTGAATGTTTTTCATACGATTTCGTGTACGTCGAGTCGTCTGAGTAGTTGAACGTTTCAATAAAGTTGAACCCTACTTCGTAGCAACCGCACATACTTTTAATTGCTTGTTTGTCTTCGTCTATTTTTGTTTGACCAAAAGAGTAACTGCTCGCTAAAAGTGTTACTAAAAAAATGCTTACTACTTTTTTCATTGTATTGATTTTTGATATTTATTTGACTCGACCGACAGATCATTTTTAAGCGGTCTTTTCTTGATTAAAGTTTATTAATTCGTCCGTTTCATAACAACTGCACCTCCATTTTAGGAAAGCCTTTCTCTCCTAGATCGTTGTAAAAATCTATAAAGTGCAGTTTATAATAGGCTCCTTGACTTGTTCGAATTATGTAGGTGACTTCTGGATGAACGATATAGATGGAATTATTAAAATCGAATGTTTTCCAATCATAGCCGATATAATCTAGATTACTTGAGAAAGTGAGCGAAGAAATATCATCAAAATCAACATCTGAAAAGGGTTTGTTCTCGATTCGAGAGGCCGTTGTGTTAAATCGATTTAAAAGAACTCCAGTTACGACATAAGGCTCGTTAAGTCCTTCAAAAACATGCGTGTATTGTGTGAAATTTAAATCCCAATCTTCATTCGGAGGTGCAATTGCAACTTCACCTTCGCCGATTTTGTAATAGGTAAAGAGCGTTTCGTCATTTTTTAAAATTGTCAATGCTTGTGAGTTTGCATCTGCAATATCACCGAATTCAATGGTGTATTCCGTGCTCGATACTCCTGAGACAATGACTTTCTTATATCCCAAGTGAACACCGGATACGTCATACCCGAAATCGACAACATAGAGAAGTCCATTCGCTACCCAATCTCCAAAAGCGGTGGAGTCCAAATGACCACTTGGCATGTCCCACGTCCAATCCAAACCGGTTTCGTCAGTGATCTCATTAAAATTCAAAGCACTTCGATGAACCGCCATTCCTCGTGAAGTATTCAAAAGGATATGAAATCCTGTGGCAGAGGACTCAAACGCCAAATCCCAATCCGTTTTTTCATTTGTAGAGACAATTGTGTTGTTTGTGGCGCTATAGAAAAGTTGATTCTTATAATCTTGTCCAATTCCGACTTGTACTTCAATTGCTTCGCCCGATTCGTGCTTGTCTATTGGAAGTTCTTCTTTAAAACAACTTGTTAAAAGCAATCCTACGGTCAAAAATAATAGGGTGTGTTTCATAATTTACTTTTATTAAAATTGAATTTGTAACGTGCCGAAACAAACATTGAAGCCCCGCGTCCTGCGTTAATATTAGATGAAGTTGAATGGGCTGTTGTTTGATTTTGTCCGAGTATATTCACCTGTGTAACATTTAAAATGTTTTTCGCCCCTACGGTAAATGAGAGTTGTTTGTGTTTAAGTAAATTCCAAGTGACTGAGGCGTCTAGGATATGATATCCAGCTTGTAGAACCGATTGAATGTCATCTTCAAAATCAATATAGAAGCTTTGAAGTTTGCCATTGTACTTATAGAAAACGTTCGCTTGGAGCTTGTCTTTGATGAAAATGCAATTGAGTTGCGTTCCTATTTCTGGAGAAAAGGAATAGTGCTCAACAGTTGACATTTTAGAATCTGGATTGAACCTTCCGATGTAGGTTGCATTCACATTTACATTCCAGCGTTTTGCACGGTAATTAAACACAACTTGTTGACCAATAGTACTGTAATCGCCAATGTTGATGTATGTAAAAACGTTATTATCAATAGTTCCGAGCGTAATTAAGTTATCGATCTCATTGTAATAAGCGCCATATTCAATTTTGATTAATCTTTTGTTCTTCAGTGGTTTAATCCAGTTGACGAATAGAGAGTAATTTGTACTGGTTTCTGCTTTCAAGTTTTTATTTCCCAGAATGTTATGATTTATATCGACGAAATCCATGTACAATTCTTTTAAATCTGGCGCTCTAAATCCGCGTGCCACAGAACCTCTAATAGATATTTTCTTCACTCTATAAAGAATATTTAGAGAGGGAATTATTGGAGATTCATAGGCTGTATTATACGCATAGCGAACCCCTGGTTTTATGATCAATGAATCGGTTATTTTCCAATCCACGGTTAAAAACCCTGCGTAATCTCCAATTGCGCGAGATCCATTGTCGATTCGTCTTCCCCATCCCGTTGAATGGTTCAAATCGGCACCTATTTGATACGTCATTTTTTTTCCTAGTTCACCGCTGTAAATAATACGCGCCATGAATTGATTGAAACGCGATGTGTCTTGAGCTCCTTCTGTTTTAGACAAGACCTGACTGAGATCTGTGAGGTCTTTGTAATACGTGTTTTTCGTCCTCTTAAAATCATTGAAGGCCAATAAACTTGTCAATTTACTCTTCTTAAAATTGAAGCTAGACGAAACACCAGCATCCAATCGAATGGTGCTGTAATAATCATCAAAAGCAGTTTCGTAGTAAGGTGATGAAGGCATTCCACGGTTGACAATCAGTTCATCAAAATAGTTGACATATACGGAGGCCTCATATTTTTGAGTTCCATATAAATAGCGCGCTCCCCCATAATATTGTTCTTTAGGCTTCCAGGTCTTTACTCGATTGGTGTCTGCTAAGGATTTTTTTGGAAACTCAACAAACGGGTCGGATTCTGTCCAGCCATCAAAGTAATTTCGACCGCCATCTAAGGTTATAATATGTCCATTCTTATTTGCGGAAAAGGCACCCGAAAGATTGTAGTTCCCAATCGTTTCGTAAAAAGGATTTATTTCAATGGTGTATCCTTTTTTACTTTTCTTCTTGGTGATAATGTTCACCGTGCCGGCCAACGCATTAGAACCATAATTAACCGAAAGAGGTCCTTGAACCACTTCAATTCGCTCAACATTGTTTAAGTTTATTTGACTTAAATCAACATTACCGTTTTGTCGACCGATCACGGGAACACCATCCACCAAAATTTTAACATTTTGTCCAGAGATCCCACCTAAATCCATGGAACTTCCAAGGACATTATCCTGCGCCAAACGAATGCCAGTTTGGTAGGCTAGAATATCAGCAAGATTATTGGCTCCAGATTTTTCAATTTGATCTGAATTGATAACAGTAATCTTTTGAATGGCACTTTCTACAGAAACAGCTTTACTTTGCGCTGTGACAACCATATCATCGATTATTTGAACTTTAGTCAGGATGATTTTTTCGAGCGTGGAAATCGCAACAGTATCTTTATACAGTTCAAATCCAAAATAACTTACAGAAATAGAGAATTCACCAGTCACTTCGTCAAGGTAAATGGCACCTTCAGCATCTGATATTTTTTGAATAACGAAGACCGAATCGGGGTATGAAATGGCTTCAAACTTAGCTCCAGGAATTACTTCCCCAAGATTGGATTGAATTGTGATTTTATTTTGGGCCCAAGTGAGTTGAGCACAAAACAACAGAATTAAAAGTAATAGCTTGCCGATCATAAAACGAGGTCATTAATGTTTTTCATATACTTCGCCATCTCAATAAGCTCCAAGGCTTCTATTACCTCATCATAAGAAAGGCAGAGAAATGTGTTTTCTGTAATTTTAATCTGAACACCAACCGTTGGATCATTTATTTGTTGAGTCTCCAAGTCACTCTGCATTTGAACTAAATTTTCTTCAATAACTCCAAGCTGAACCTCACTAACGACAGACAACAATCCCTTCATTTTCAAATGAAAACTTTCGCAACCATAACAGTAACCAGCAAGGCCTAAAGTGTTTTCGTGCAAACTGATGAATTCGGTACAACTTCTCATACTGTGTCTGTTTTTCAAATTAATGACAATACAATTGTTTTCAATTTCAATGGAAATGACAGCCGTAACTTAAGACCACCATTTCCATTAATTGTATTGCTCAATTCGGTGAGTTACAGGTAATTTTCAACCGTTTAAAGTGTTCTAATGTTGAATCACAATTCTCTTAACTGAACTTTGACCTGATTGACTTTGAACTCTAAGTAAATAGATCCCTTCTTCCAAGGTTGATACGTCAACTGAAGAAATATTCAATGTCTTTTCCAACACCAATTGTCCATTCATGTCTGATATCGTAACACTTTTAACATCATGCGCATAGTTGATATGCAAAACAGAGTTTGCAGGATTTGGATAGACTTCTAAATTCGCTCCTTCATAAACAGGGATGCCTGCATACTCGATTTGTTCTTTCGTAAAGTGAATGTTTCCGCTTGCACTTCCTTCGAAATCTGTGAAAATTAATTTCCAAATACTTCCATCTTCTGTTTGAACAAAATAGCTTAGTGAATCAACAATATTGTAAGAGAAGGTTCCAAAATCGAACACTTTCCAATCGTATCCAATTGTATTAACAGTTGTGTCCCAGGTATTGTATGTTGAAGTCGCAACAGGAACTCCTGAAACTTTAGAAACCGTTACACCGTTATTGTGCAATGCTCCAGTTACGCCAGAATAGTAATTAGGAGCTAATTCTAACACGTGATTGGTAAATACAATATCCCAAGAACCATTCGATGGCTCGCGATCTTCAACTGTATTGTTCAGCACATGATAATAAGCAAAATTGCGGTCAGCATAATCTGATTTTGTTACTGTTTGGGTTACTTCATTTGAACCGTCTAGATCGGCATGTTTTATAGAATAAACACCTCCAATCAATGATTCAATGGCAATTTTTTTGCAATCTCCATTCGTAAATTTCAGAACAAATATGCGTGATCCCAATATTTGATGCGTTACAGTATTGTAATTTCCCCATCCTAAATCCAATGGGTTAGAGCCGTCAGCAGCAGCATCCATAGCGCCCTCGTTCCACCAATCGTATCCATTGATGTGTTGGTTCCAAACCGTGAATTGTCCAGTTGTGTCAATAGTGGTTCCCCAATCGGCAATCGTCTGTTCTGAATCATACAATTCCGCTTGTTTTCTATTGAGTCGAACCGTTGAGCCAAAAGGACTCAAATCAAAAGCCAAATGCCAGTTTTGATTGTCTACATTACTCACTTCTCCGTTTTCAAAACTGTAGTAGGATTCATTTGCATATCCAGCTCCTAGACTAACCATATCGCTTGTTTGTCCAAAAGCAAGTACCGAAGCAAGCAAGCCAAATGAACATAGTAAAACTCTTTTCATATCATTTCTTTATTTAGATCGTTTATAAATAACGATACAAATGTAGGCCGAGATCAAAGCAAGTTCCAATACCATTTATAGGGTATTTCGGTGAAAATCGATACCACGAAAAAGGTATTTTGTTCTTTTTTTGAATAAAAATGGTGGGAAATAAGTTCAAAAATTGACCGACTAATTAGTTTCGTTGCCATTAAAATTGAAATGAACAAGCAAGTAAAAAAAAGGAACTGGTTAAAACGAATGGGATGGTTGGCTTTTATCTTCTTCCTTATAAAAGGGTTGTTTTGGCTTGCACTATTATTTGGACTATTCAGAACAATTGATTAGAGAATATCATCAGGCTTAAAAGGTTTTACGTTGTTATTTTTCGAACATTGTTGCTGGTGGTATACTTTTATAATAGCACTAAATGACATGCAATAAATTTTAACGTTCCAATACTATCTTGAACCTGCGAATAAAATTCAAAGAAGTTAACTCTACAAAATACAATCCAGCATCTTATTGTAATTCATAATGATAATTCTGCGTATTAATGTTTGATTTCTGAGCAACCATGCAGCCTTTACTATCCAAAATTCGCATCGATACACTTTGAAGTCCACCAAAATAAATTGTAAACGATCCATGACTTGGGTTCGGGAAAATTCGAACAGTATTTTCCATGTCTAACCCCGCTACTGAGACAAATTCCGTTAAATGAAGAGTTATAGTTGAATCACAACCAGTACTACCAATTAAGACAAACGTTGGTGTAATGGTAGGGGTATTATACTCTAAACCATCGATCCATAGATATGGAAACTCAGCGTTAACAGAGTCAATATAGAATGTAGGAATACACTGTGAAAGCTTTTGAACGTACATATCACTGTAGCCTGAAGAAGTTTCTTCCTCTGTAGTAGACCCAGGACAGAATTATTACTCGAATACAAGGGCATAGGTTGAAAGGGAAGTTAGGAGTATAAAGAAACCTAATCCGATCAACAAAGCTGGATCGGATTTGATTGTGCAATTTTCTGGGTTTTCTTCATCATAAAAAACTTCGACAGAATGCCCAATTTTAAATGGTAGCCTCATGCTTGTATGAACCGTCTCTTTTCTCAAGGTTTTTCCATCAATTTCAAATTCAACAATCGGAGCCTTACCGATATAGTTACCCACTACAGCTGAATCAACAATAACCCCCTTGAAAAGAGCCCCATTACTTTCTATCTTTCTTATTCTTAGATAATATATTATCAGTTTCCTTGCATACAAAGTAAGTAGAAGCAAACCTATTACAAATACTAAACTATTCTTTATCCGATCATCCATGATGAGTAAAAATAGTGAACTTAATAGGTTCTGTCGCATTAATCAAATTAGAATCTAAAATTGATTGAAGAGCATACATAATTTTAATTCACCCACTAAAAGAATGAGTTGAGTCTGAAACCAAAACACTGTTCTCGAACTCAATATTGTACCCATCTCCCCCTCCAACCGACGGCATAAAATTCTCTTCTGCCATACCCCTAAAAAACCGCATCATCTTGAATAAGCAGTACCAACTTGACTTCTCAACAATTCGAAACCAACCAAAAATTCACCCCTAAAACGCGCAATGCCAATTTGGAAATTCCAAACTGGCACTACACGTAAAAAATCAGAAAATTATCTTAGCTACCCTACACCGGGGTGTTCCTGATGGGTCAGGCCAACGGTTATTGTTGCCTTGTCATTGCTAAATGTATGCAGAGCAGCACAGTACTTATCATATACATTTGCTTTCTGTTCAAAGCCAACTTGGTCATACGTTCCTTTGGCTATTTTGGTGATTGCTCTGATTGGATGAATTTCATTCCAACAACCAGGATTGTGTCCAGTATCAATAACGTGTCTTCCGTGAAAAGCAATGTGATCTCCGTTTTGGACATGATTTCCGCTATGGTCTTCAATAATCACTCCGTCACCATTTGGCACTGCATTTCCTAAATCAGAAACTTCTGCGCTTCCCTCATCATCTTCATTTGTAAGATCAATACCAAATATGATGAGAATAAGAATCAATAATGCCAGTAAAGCCCAAATAGCCCATCCAATTGGACCAGCAGCGTTTGCAACAGCAGCTACTGCAGCGGCCGCAATCGCTAGAGCAATATATCCAGAAAGAATTCCTATTAATGCATTCGTCCAATCGTCGAATTTTGTTCCTTCAATTTCACAATGAAAAAGTGGTAAATTATTCAACCCCCACGTTTTTGGAAATACCTCAACTTCCAATGACCGATTATTGAATGGATCCAAATGCCATCCACGAGATAATAAGTCAACATCTCCCTGTCCATCATTGTTTAAATCACCAAAAACCAATTCCCTACTTTGCCACATTCTAAATTGATAATCTTGCAATGTCGTTGTATCAAAATCCGCTGGAGCAAGCACACAATTGAGCGACCGATCGCCATCGCCATTGTGCTCTGCCACGATCATTTGACCGATTGCACACGTGTCTTCCTGAATGCAAACGAGGCGTTTATTAAAGAAATAATCGCGTAATTCTACAAGAGTGACTATTCCTGCAGTTGCCATAACCAATAAAACTCCAGCTGCAACAAGGAGACTCGCGGGAGTAGCCGCAGAAGCCACAAAGATTAAAAAATAGGCATGTATGCCTAAATAAAGAGCCGATACTGCCATTATTACAGTGCTCCCTATGGCCAGTCCACTAAACTTACCTTCTCCAGCATCTTGAATTGTTGTACATGTTGTATTCGTTGCCATAACTATTGTTTATTAACTATTAATGTAACTCCTCCTAGTAACAATCCACTTTCATCTATTCCGTGGATGTTAACATACTGCCCGTCTTCTACATTACTACTGTCAAATTCCAAGCTGAGAATTTTCTTTTCACCGGGTGCTAAACGCACAGAACTGTTTGTAATATTTTCTCCATTTTCGTCGAGTATTCTAGCGTTCATGCCTTCTGGAAGTGGAAATGCACTTGGGGCATTCGCTCTTTTCAAACGGTCCAAATAAGCCTTTGACCGCATTTCCTCAAAGCTCTTGGCACGCATTGGTTGTGCGGGTAGACGGTATGCATCCATTTTGAATTGCATATTACGTTCGCCTCGGTGTTGATTTTGCACTTCAAAGGTATTCGCACCGGCTTCTGCACCTACATTTACAATATCTGTATTGTGCTGCCCTTTGTTATTCAATGAATTGGCATCGTCATAATGGCTAATTTGTGCAATTAAGCAAACGTGTCCTATTTCCGCAGGTGTCGTCCAATCTACTGAGGCAATTGTATTTCCTCCAGCGGGGACATCAACCATAGCGAACCCAGGTCCAGAGATTAGCCCGCCCAAAATACCGAAACTACGTGTTTCAAAATCGACGCGCGTATCAAGTGCAGCCATTGTACTATGGTTGTGGATAGTTGCTTCGATTCTATACGTTGTATTGGGTTCTAAATTTCTATTGTTGGTCTCTTGATTTGTTGCTGCATTGATGAGTTTAAAATCAGGATTATTCCATGTATATCCCATTCCTCTCAACTTCAACCAATCCTGACTATAGATATATGGATCTGGCCTTGCTCTGTTTTTAACCGGAATTTTAATACAGCTAGTGTCTTTAACTTTTCGGCAAGGAACGTTATCGTATTTGTACTTTAATTTTGTGCTTACTTCTCCTTTGGCATCTCTATTCGCTAAAACCCTTCTGCTATAAGCGCGTTGTGCAATGCTCTTTTTGATATTACACCAAATTTTGCAAAGACGTTTGAGTATTTTTCTGAAAACCCAAATTATGGCTCTAAAGAAGAGTAAAATGGCGTATAGAATACGTGTTAAAATATTTGGATTGTTCATCTCTAGTGGTTTTTATGCGTTGAATCAATTGCTTTTTTATTTGCTATAAATTTGACCGTCTTGAATAGAAAATACCAAATCGAAAGAAAGCCAATACACTCAAGTGTAAAACTTCCGAATTTCAACAAAGATTCCGTTAGAACAAGAGAAGCACTCAGGCTGCTCAATGCTATCAACATTTCTGATTTATTAAACGTACGCGGGATTAAGCTCTTTAAATAACTCATAGGTAGTGGTGTGATTAGGTTATAAATACTCATTTTGAGAAACCATCCATTTGAATAGCTCCACAAAACAATTATACATATTGAATTGTTGATTTACAAGCAGTTAACTTATTTCAGGCACAAATACAATCAAATTGGGTATAATTACTAATTTAGATCAAGTTGTTCTACCACTTGTTTTTGCAACAAATACTTAATCATAAATTTTAATAGAATTAAGTCTCCTTTTTTTTATTTGTCTTGTGGGATAATTTGCTCTATTTAGAAAGAACCCTTGACTCTTCTTCCTTCTTTAATTCGAACCCCGTAAGCTTTTCCACATCAGTTGTGATTTAAGCAACTCCACAAAAACAGCTTACTCAAATCAGTTCCTCAAAAGGAAACTCTCGTTGTAATTTTGGTCACAACAAATAACAGCTCGAAAAATGAAAAGTAAACGAATACTATTGATCGCACTCACAACAGTAGCCTTAAGCTCTTGCGGAACTTACAATAACAAATTGCGCTTTACGAAGGTAAAAAAGAGCCCTAAAAAGGAAATTGTATCAAGCGCAGAATCAAAGGCCAATAATGATTTACCATTGGAAAAATTCACTCAAGAAGAAACAAGCTTTGAAAATGCTGAATTAATTCCACTAGAGATTAACAGCGCAAGCGAAACTGAAGATTTCAGTGCTTTTTCTGACGGCGATGTGACAGAACCAACCATAGACGAAATAAGTTCTACTGAAAAACCTGAAGTTATAGAGGAAACTAAAATTGAAGGAGAGGATAAAGAATCTAGGATGGCTGAAATTAAATACTCGAGAAATAGAGCTTGGTTAAACACGGCAGGTGCACTTTTAACACTTGGAGCCGGAATTGGATTGACAGTGCTTTTCTTTTTTTCATGGATAGGTGGAGCAACTTTAATCGGTGGTGTGGTCGGCGCTTATATTTTCTACTACTTTTTGTGCAAACATTTATACCAAGCAGCTATCGATTCAAGAATACTAAAATATAAGACACCAGAAGGAGCTGATACAAGTAATGAACTTCAAGGCTGGAATTTAGCACATATAATTATCGCTTCTGTGTTTGGTTTATTTATCCCGTTAATTGTTCTTGGTGTCAAAATGAACCGTGTGAAAAGGCAATACGGACCAAAAAAATAAGGAAGTATTGAATGTGCAAACGCTTCACAGGTAGAAAGTCGATCCGGATTTCAACCATAATTTACTTAATCAGCAAGAATCGAATTTCAATAATGATATGTAGAAACGAAATATAAGTCACCTATACTTTTTAAGTGTTTTATGCAATCGTATTAATTAGCAGCAGGTAGTTTTAAGAGCATCCCTTTTCCTAATGTTAAACCGTCAACATGCCCTGCGATTTCATTGTCAATCGTTTTTACATGAATATGCATATTAGTCGTATGATGTGTGAAAATTGCGTGGTGTGAATCAGAGTAAAAACCTAGTAATTTAACCTCTTCATTCTCAATTGTCCCGTTCAATCCAGAGTTAACATGCTTTTCATGTGAATGTTCAGTGTCTCCATCTTTCCAATTAATCACATGCCAATCAAATGATTTAGCCGTCCCATCAATCAAAAAAGGGAATGGTTCATTTACATTTATGCCATTTTGTTTCGCGACAGAAGCAATGTGATCTTCAAGTTGTTCGTACGTTTTTATATCATCTGGAATCTCATAAGTATTCCAAGCCTCAACTATGGCATATACCAATAATGCGGCTTTTCTATCAAATGACTTATCAAAACGGATTGCACTATCCAATACGAAAGTGTTAAATGACTCGCCATCGATTATTTGAATTTCACCTTTGAGGTTTTCAAGAGCACCAATGGCATAGAGGTGTTCGGAATTTTCAATGTCTGACAGGTTGGCTTTAGCAGAAACATCCCCCTTGTGCATCATGTTTTTCAAAGCACCAAAATACTTTACCTCGAATTTAAACGAATCGTTAACAGGCTCTTTGGATTCACTCTTGGGTGTTTCACATGAAAAAAGTAAAAGACCAATTGCAATATAGATTATTGAGAATTTCATTGTTTAGGTTTGTGTTGTATAACGGTTGACACTAGGCGTATGGCATAGCTTCCAACCAAAATTGTTTTCTCGAAGTTAGGAATAGATTCTCACATTTAACTGATCACACGAAGAATAGAGCCTATGCTTACGTTTAGTGTGTGTGTTAGTGGTACATTAATATTTAACGACTAATAATAATGTTTCAAACCAGAATTCAACGTATCTCTGCGATCCATGAAAACATCAAACTCTTCTTTGAAAATATGATTACATCTAGCTTTTTTAATAATCTTGCTGTGTGGTAAATGATAAGCTTCCAACTTATAAGAATTACTATTGAATACAATTTGACATGAAGCCCTATATAACATCTCAGCTGAAACAATAAGCTTTTCTTCAGGTATCGCTCTCGAATTGAGTTCTGTCCCAGCCAAATCAACCATGAAGCTTTGGTACTCATCTGGGCGTTCAATAATTAATATTATCTCTTCATCGGTTTTAGACTTAAGTTCTTTAGGATTCATAGTCATTAAAATAACGAGAATTATTTACATCGAGCATCATTACCACTAACTTCTTTATACACGGAACAAAACATCCATACCCCCTCCCCCGTTTTCGCAATAAGCGGAACTAGATCTTCCTGTTTATTTTGGTTAAAACAATCAATACTTCGATTGATTGTATCGAATCCCAGATTTCAATTTTGAACAGTCAATATGGAGCTGGTTGATTTCATCTTCGATTTTTTCATGTGTAACCTCCAATTCGGCAATTTTAGCTTCTTGCTCTGGCGTTGGGTTGTTAATCGACTCTAAAGCATCTATTCTTCCGCAGATCCATTCTTCTTTCTTGTTTAACCGATCAAGTTCAGCTTCTTTCCCAACTAAATCCGATTGACTCTCTTGAACAAGATCTTCAATTTTCTCTTTTCTCTCCTGAAGCGTTTGATGTTCTTTTCTCAATCGATCCGTATCGGAATTCCTGCTTTTCAACCCTTTCACTAGGTTCTTCGCTGAAGACATTGACGTTTCTAAGGTTGAACTAAGATCGAAACTTGGCGCTCCCGTTATTTTAAAGAAATTTTGAGCCTCCGTGTCGACCACTTCACGAGACAACCGAATGGACTTTTTAAGCGCGACAACAAAATCGTCACTCAAATTTCCTTCGTGACCTATATTAGCAAAAGACTTTTGTCCGAGTGCTTTGTCCTCATATTCATTGATTAATTCAAAAAGAATATTGAGCAAATCCACCTTTGCTTGATGAAACGAAGCCCGGTATTTCCGTTTCTCAATCCAAGAAGTAATAAGCTTGTGCGCTCCAAGTGTGCTCGCCAACAAAACTGTTACAGAACCAGTTACAACGTCAATCATGTTGAAATTATCTTTAGCAAAATAACCCGCGGCAAGCGTTGCTGAAAAAATGAGAACGGGAATAGCAATTGCCAAGCCCACAGTCCACCTATTGTATCGGTTTTGTAATTTTGTTTCTTCAACAATCCGGTACTCGTAATATGAAATGTTCCGCAAATTGTTACTTGCAAATGATTTAATTAAAGACTCGTCGTCTGCTGACAGGTTTGGATTTGCCCCAAGAGACAGCTTTGATTTAAAGACATCTATGTCATATTTCAATTGAGATCTTAATTCTTTCGTTAAGGTTTTGCCTTTATCAAAAGAAAATTCAACGTTCTCTTTCGAGGTATTCTGATCGTTTTCTCCCATCTTAATCTAATTTGTTCCAGGCTGTCAATACCGGTAATTTCTTTATGTTCCACCGTTTGTGAAACTTCTTATTTTCCACTTTGTCCAAATGATAATCGAGCGACTTAAACTCCATATACCTCCCGTGAAAATAACTTGATTGCACTCCAGGATAATAATTTGAGCTGCTCTTTGTTTCAAAAGAATAGTCTGTTCCTTGCGCTGGATCACCTAGATGAAAAACATATTCTGTCACTTCGCCAGGGTCCAACTTATTTACGGACTTCAGAAGCTTCTTCGCTTTGTTTCGACTTCGCATTTTCCATGTATTCATTCCCACTTTTCGAGGGGGTATCGGGCCGTAATTTGCGCCATTAATTGCAATAGGGGAATTCGGGAAAAATTTATCCCGGTATTCCAACTCCTTGAGGCTGTACCAGCGTTCCAAATCTTTCATGTATTTGCGCATAGCCGATACGTCGTTGCCTTTCATTCCCTCATCAACCCTTAAACGAACGCGCACTTGCCAATTGTAAAGTACATCTCTCAATTCAGGCTCAATATTATAGGAACGAACAGCTATTTTTTTTTCAGAAGCGACTTCCAAAAATGGAATAAAGTATTCGGGTAAAAACGTTAAAGCGTTATGATGACTGCTTAAATGGGCTACTTTTATTTTCGCCAATTCGAATACCTCTAACTGTTTTAGAATTTCCTTTTTTAGCTGGGTTGCAACCTCAGTGGTTTTATTGTTTGGCCGTCCCAAGTTACCATACGATCGAAAAAACCGGTTCCCATCAACGAATTGCAATTCATCTTTAAATGTGTCTTCATGCAATGGACGTCCAGATGTAATCGTAAGATGGCAACCAATATCCAATTGAATGTTTGGCCTTTCTTGAAGTTTTTTGAGTTTACCCAAACGCACTAAACTATCCGGTCCGTTTGCAAACGCGGCAACCGAATTGATTTGCCCCTTTTTAACGGCCTCTAAGATTGCCTCATCAATATGATCGCAAAATCCATAATCATCAGCAGTAAAAATCACATTCGCCATAGGATAGTGTAATAGTAGAGTTTATCAATAATACTGACAATTCTGATTAAATACAAGAACGAATAGGTGAATGTACTTTTTCGATATATCCTTGAAGCAAGCTATTTACAACTGGATGTGCTATAAATGACTGAACAGTGAGTTAAAGTTTGATTGCATAATTTATCCTAGTAATATGTCAAAAAGAGGAATGAATAAAAACTTGGTATAATAGGAACAGAAGACATTCGGCGTTGAATTAGAGTTAGAATGAACCGTGTAAAGGCATACAGCAATAAAGGCCTAAACCACGCCACCACACATTCATCGGTAGACACTGTTTATCAACCAGTTGAGTAGCGTGTAAGTCAATTTACTAATTTCACATAATTGACCAAATTGACTTAATAGATCGATGCTAATTAAACAAACTACATGTGAAAAGAATCAAACTATTGATTGCCTGGCGGTTTACTCTTTTCGCTTTTCATCAGTGATGTAACTATAAATGATTTACTAGAAACCTCAGTTTCAAAATTACAAGTATATCCAAATCCGTTTGAGGACGAGTTAAAAGTTAACACGCAATCCGAAGGTGTGATTGTGATGTGTGATATTACTGGAAACGAGATTTTTACAGGACGAGTTACAACGGGAAAAAATGCTCTTAAAACTCAAAACCTTGTTTCAGGAGCTACATCATAAAATTTTTGTCGGATAGCGGATCGCTGCAATTTCAAAAAGTAATTAGACAATAAAAACTTAACTTTGAAATAATTAAATTGTTTTCGTGAGTTCAGAAATTAGTAAATCTATTGCAGTACTTCCCTTTGTGAACATGAGCTCTAATGTTGATGTGGAATACTTTTCAGATGGAATTACGGAAGAAATCATTAATGCACTCGCTAAAATTCAAGAACTAAAGGTCACTTCAAGAACTTCTTCATTTTCATTCAAAGGAACCAGCAGTACTCTTTCTGAAATCGGAAAAAAATTAGACGTTTCCATTATTCTAGAAGGAAGTGTTCGACTATCTGGAACTTCGGCAAGAATTACTGCACAATTAATAGAAGTTGAAAATGACTTTCATTTTTGGTCGGAAACCTTTGACCGCGACCTCAAGAATGTATTCGTTGTTCAAGACGAAATCAGTTTAATAATTGCCGACAAATTACGAGAACATCTTGGTCATTTTGAATTGGAAGAGCGTTTGGTGGATTCTTATAATGTTCCTTTTGAAACCTATAAAAAATACCTCAAGGGGCGGTTTTATTTGATGAAACTGGATTACACCAATTCCTTAAAAGCGATTTCAATATTTGAGGAAGTAATCCAAGAATCTCCAGAGTTTCCTCTCCCCTATTTGGATATAAATCAAGCCTACACTTACATGGGTACGATGGGGATTATTACAGCATTCGAAGGTTTTTCTAAGTCACAACCGTTCCTTCAGAAGGCAATTGAATTAAAAGAAGACCTTCCGGAAACTCAATTAAATTTAGCTTGGATCAATTGCTGGCAAAAATGGGATTTGAAGCAAGCTTATGTACATCTAAATAATGCCCTTAGCCTTCGCCCTACTGATTCCATGTATATCACAATGGCGAACTTCTACACGCTCGAAGGAAAGCTTGAAGTTGCTATGAAACACATCGATAAGTCGCTGGAGTTGGCACCATTCTCTTCCGTTAACATAAACTATAAAGGGTTTCTGTATTACATGATGGAGCAGTACGATATTGCACTTCCTTATTTTAAACGAAGCTTAGATCTTCAACCTGAATTACCGTTTCCTGTCGTTTATATTGGTGCTTCTCATCTGTTATCAGGACGCCATGAAGAAGGCTTGGCTTATTTTAACAATCTTCCTGAAGATGAAACTGGTTATCTTGCAAAACTTGGTGGAACAGCGATTGCCCATGCGATCATGGAGAATACTGTTAAAGCTGAACAAGGAATTTCCAAGCTTGAGTCATTCCTCGAAACGCCATCCGCTGGAAGTGCATTGAATTTTCTAATTCTTTGCCATGCACAATTGAATAATCTTGAAACCGCGTTGGAACACCTGCAAAATGCAATAGAGAATCGCTTTCCACTTGTACTATTGCTCCCAACAGAGCCCTTGGCAAAACCATTGCATGACCTTCCTTCTTTCAAGAAACTCATTGCTGGAATTCTTGGTGATACTGATTCAGCTGAGCCAACGCGTAAATACAAGAAATCACTTTTCACAGATCAAGAACTAATTTCGTACAAAAATCGATTGAATTGTTTAATGGATGACGACAAATTGTATCTCAATTCTGAACTCTCGTTGCGTTCCCTAGCGGAATACATGAACTTGCCACCAAATCACATGTCACAACTTTTGAATGAAGGGTTTAGTCAAAATTTCGCAGACTACATTAACAGTTATCGCTTGGAGGATTTTAAATCGAAACTGGGTACTGATTCGGCGCATCAATTAACGCTGTTGGCTTTGGCTTATGATAGTGGATTTAATTCTAAGACAGTATTTAATACATTCTTTAAAAAGAAGTTGGGGCTTACTCCTAAGGCGTATTGGAATGAGATTAAGCAGTAATACCATTCTCTTTTTCACCCTTACTTCAGATTTTTAAGCACAATTACACAAGGCTTTGCAGACCATTTGGTCTGCTAGTGCCTAAAACCCAACATGTCAAATAACAAATATTGGGCAGTGCCTTTGAGTCTACCTGCGCCGCCGCTTGTCTTCGAAAGTTGCACTTTTTTCTTGTGGTTAAAAACTATACTCAGCACAACAAGACACTGTCAAACCGCGGGGATACACATTTATGTGAATCTTGTGACCCAAACACAGCTCTTCAATAGCGACTTTTACCTACCTGCATTAACACTTGTCTTCAAAAGCAGTGCTTTTTCTTCAGCGGTAAAAAAATAAACCAAGCACATCACGAAGTAACACACCTGGTATTTTCTACGCTTGCCTCGAAACTCCATTTCATTTTTTAAAAATTTCATTCTCACGGAAGCGTAAACAGTAAAAGTTCTGATTCTCAACTTTGTTCCGATTTATAATTTGGAACGATTCAAGGATTTAATCCCCTCACCTTTGTTTCAAAATTAAAACACAAAATTATGAAAGCAGTTATAACAGAAAGATATGGAAGTCCTGAAGTACTTCAAATCAAAAACGTAGAGAAACCAACTCCAAAATCAAACGAGGTACTTATTAAAATTAATGCTACGTCGATTACGGCAGCGAGTACATTCATGCGTGAGGGCAAACCTTACTTTGGGCGCTTGTTTATTGGACTGACAAAACCGAAAACAAAAATACCAGGAACGGATCTTTCAGGGACGGTTGAAGCAGTTGGTTCAGAAGTAATCAATTTCAAACCGGGTGATCAGGTTATGGCGGAAACAGGATTAAACTGCGGAGCGTATGCTGAGTATATCTGTTTATCATTCGATGAATTAATTGTACATCAACCAAAGAACGTAAGCTCGGAAGAAGCCACTGGAATTTTAGATGGAGCTTGCACGGCACTTGCATTCTTTACCGATCAAGTAGAGATTAAAAAGGGGCAAAAGGTATTAATAAATGGCGCCTCTGGCAGTATTGGAATCGCAGCGGTTCAACTTGCGAAACAATTTGGAGCTGAAGTAACAGGAGTTTGCAGTACAAAAAACAAGGCCTTGGTTCGAGATCTGGGAGCGGATAATGTGTTGGATTATACGAATAATGAACTGGAAGAGAGCTCCGAAACATTTGATGTGATTTTTGATACCGTCGGTAAATTGTCCTATTCAAGAACAAAAAAGAACTTAAGTCATAAAGGTGTTTTTCTAACGCCTGTATTGAGCTTTTCGGCATTATTAACCATGCTTTTTGTCTCTCCATTCACGAAAAAGAAGTTCAAATTTTCGGCTACTGGAATACGTGAAAAAGAACAACGAATGAAAGACTTAATTCAAGTTAGAAATATGCTGGCATCCAAAAAATTAACAACAGTAATTGATCGCGTCTATCCATTAGATCAAATTCAAGAAGCGCACAGTTACGTGGATTCAGGACGAAAACGAGGGAACGTGATTCTTTCGGTACACCCATAGTTGCAATCGCAATCAATTCTTTCCTATCATGTATATTGAAACAAAAGTGCCTGAGAATTCAATTTGGATTTATGTCACCGACATCGAAACTGCAGTACAAATGAAGGTTGCAGCAAAAACACTCAACGCGGAGAGTTCTATCCTCAAATGGTCTGTTGACACGGAAGACAGAGACAACGTTTTAAGGGTCGTATCCAACCATTTAGAAGAACATCAAATTCAACGGAGGCTAGAAAGACAAGGCCTGAATTGCCGGCCAATGATTGATTAATAAAGGTTTAGTCTTAAAGTAAATTCAGTTGCTTTCTAAACGTTGAATCTGCACGTTTGTTTTTGTTCCAATAATCGATATTAATCGACTCCATTTTTTCGCCTTTCGTTGTTAGCTTCTTTCTGGACGAACCGTAACCGCTGAAATAGGTTTCGGTCCACTGTGAAATTTCAAAATTGCCACCAGCCAAATACGTAATTGACAATTCACGATCAATTTCAGGGTATTTTAAAACGTAGGTATTGTAGTTGTCTCCAGGAAGAATAATGGCTTCGCATGAATAAGGCCTAAACTCAACATGAAGAAAACGGCAAAACTCCATCGAGGGATACATTTTGAATTTTCCTTCGGGAAGATTCGAATTACGGAGTCGGATCATTGACCACACATCATCTTCTAACAAAGCCATTTCGGTTTTTCTTTCATCATACCCCTCGCCTTCAAAATACGAGTTAAGTTCTACGTTAAATTGTTTTCCACTTCTGCCCAACTCCATAAATGTGTGTCCACACCATTCCTGAGAAGAATTGGTCACTTTCAATGAGTGGTCGCCTTTCTTAAATGGAAAAAACGTACTGGACATTACCGAGTAAGGATAAATCCCCGTATTAAACTTGCGCGTGCGGTTCAATTTCAATACAGGAACATTATCGTCGTACTTTCTATCCGCCTTCGTATTCTGTGATGGAGAAAATGTTTCAGTGACAAAAACGAAGGTCGCTGTTCCCTCGTGCAACTCACCGTAACGCGCCTGTGTCAAATGGTAACTCGTAATCTCAGCCTTATTGCCGTACCAATAACTAGCGTCTTCTTTCGACGAACTTCCAAGTGTATTTTCTTGAACTGAGGCTTCATCCAATCCTCCTATTTGAACCGTATTGGATGATTCATTGCAAGCCGCTAAGCAAGCCGAAAGACCAATTAGTATAAGTGAATGCTTCATTTCTTTTAATTTAATGTCCTAATTCATATGTATAAGGGCTATTTTATTGAGCGCTAACAAGAAAAAAACAAGGATTTGAAAAGTGACCTACTTCCAAATAACGATGAAGTCGGCTGTTGCATTTAAAATTACGGATTCATTACTATTATTCCAACTTGACTTGAAATTATCAATTTAAAACCAGCTCTTTCGGAGGCAAAAGAAAAAATCAAGTCGGATTAGAAAATTGTGTCCAATTCAGATTCTGTAGGCCAAGTATAAAGAGATATCTTTAGAGAAATATTCGGTTCAATTAAAAATGAATAAGGCGTTAAAAATATTCTCGATTTTCATTTTAATAACGAGCGGACTTATTGGCTTGGCGTATTATGGCTTTACTCAAATAGACTTTATTGGACATAAGAGTCCTGAAACCATGAAAGCAAATCGAGAACGGTGGGATAAAATGCTGTTAGAAGCGAAGTACAGAAATGGAACTGACTATTGTGAAATTAGGCTCTTGGACAGTGTAAATATTCAAATCAATGCGGGAAATTCGGCAGTCGGAACGATTATTACAAAAAAATACAAGATATCGGAGGACACGATACTTATAATTGGAGGGATAAAGTCATTGAACAAATACATGAACTCAGACAAAATGGTGATCCAAAAACACCGAATTCTTTACTTAAAAGATGATAATGGTGATTTTGCTACAAATCGATCTATGAAATTGATCTATGAAATTGATATTTAATAAGTTAAAAAAGTAGGCAGCTACACGCTTATTTTGTGCTTAAAGTTTCAATCAACTCTAAATACTTTTTTCGTTGTGCCATCACTGTAGACGTGCATCAATAAAGTATTCGGTATGTCTTCTGTTTCTCGCCCCATCAGATCGACAACCTTTATGAGCTCTACCTCTTTAATTATTAAATCTTCAAGTCCCCAAGTACAAACATATTGACACTGACTCGTATCAATGCAGCCAAGGTAGTTAACAACAAGTGCGACATTAATAGCACTCGCGCCTAAATACTCACTGGTTGTATCACCGGGAATTGGTGCAAAAAGATTATCGCAATTTATCCACTGGTAAGAATCAGCTACAAAAGGGGCCAAAGATCCCATATAACAGTCAAGTCCACCTATATCATTGTTTTGGGAGATATAATCACAAGTATCCGTTGTTTGAGAAACAGCTGTACAATTGCTAGCAAATAGGAGTAATATTAACTGGAACATTTTCATAGGCAACAATTTAAGATATAATACGCCCTACCCCTAATAATTCGACTTAAATCTATCGAACGATCTAAAAAAGAGAGGTGTAACATTTGTTACAACTTTAATTAATTCGAAGCCCTAATTTTAAATTATGGTTAAAAAAGGGAGCAAAATATACAGCATTTTAAAGTCCAAATGCCCTCATTGTCATGAAGGTGATTTTTTTGAAGGATCATTTTTCAAGGCTCAGGTAAAAGAGAGATGCGACGTATGTAACGAAAGGTTTAGCAAAGAGCCTGGTTTCTATCAAGGATCGTATTACGTCGTCTATGCCTTAGGAGTGGCCATCTTTGTAACAATTTGGGTTTCGATCAATCTGTTCTTTAGTTCAATCAGTTTTGATGCGACTTTAATTGCCATTGTTGCAGGTTTAATCTTATCATCTCCTTTCACTTATCCCCTCTCGAAAACAATCTGGGCAAATTTTTTCTTTCACTATCAGCAAAATGAGAAGGAAAAAATCACTAAAATTGATACATGAATAAAGAACTTCTTGAAAATTACGCGTACCTGTTCGAATCCGATTTAATAGATGAAATCACCGAGGTTGGAGTCGTTAAAAAATTAAAAGCGAGAGAAGTTATTATTGATTATGGGCAAGAATTAAGACACATTCCGTTTTTAATTGATGGCGCTTTAAAAATCATGAGGCAAAATGAAAATGGAGATGAATTGTTGCTTTATTTTCTAGAAGAAGGAGATACATGCGCTATGTCACTGAGCTGCTGCATGAGACAAACACAAAGCGAAATTCAAGCTATAGCAGAAAGAGACAGCACCTTAGTGTTAATCCCAATAGAAAAGATGGGAGAATGGATGCGCAAATATGAGGGCTGGATGAGTTTCGTTTTTGAAAGTTACAACAACCGCTTCAACGAAATGCTTGAATCAATCGACAGTCTGGCTTTCAACAACATGCATGACCGACTATTTAAATACCTAAAAAACAAGGTAATGATTGATAAAACGACCACGCTTGAAATCACCCATCAAGAAATAGCATTGGACATGAATTCATCTCGTGTTGTTATTTCTAGATTACTGAAAAGCCTCGAAATTGAAAAGAAAATTGAAATATTCAGAAACAGAATTGAGGTGCGTGAATTCTAACCCACACTTTTTCCCGTTCATTAATCCCTACTTCTAAATTGTAACAATTGTTACAATTTTAAACATTCCATTCCTCTAAGTTTGCTTCAAATTAAAAATTGAAAATTATGGGATTTGGAACAATGATTAAAAACTTGTTAAAAGGAAACAGCACTGATTACGCAGAATTAATTAACAATGGCGCAGTTGTCGTTGACGTTCGAACTCCGCAAGAATTTAAAGCAGGGAACTATAAAGGGAGCAAGAATATTCCGCTTTCAACAATTTCCAACTCAATCAAAAAATTATCGGGTAAAGAAGTGATTTTGGTTTGTAAATCAGGTGGAAGAGCTGCAAGTGCTAAGTCAACATTAATAAGAAGTGGAATTACTGCGCACAACGCGGGGGCATGGCAAAACTTGAATAAGATTTAAAGCAAAGTCTACCATTATACCCATTTACGCATCAACTAAATCCTTGTTCTTTGAATCGACTGAACGAGGTAATAAAATAGCACCCAGCATTAATAATGCTGGGTTTTTCATTTCTCCTATGATTTAAATTAAATATGGTCTATCATTTTAATTCAGTTCTGCCCTACGCGAACGGGGCTTTGTATAAACAACTATAAACGTGCACACTCCAACTCTTACCAAAAGAAAATAATACTTATTGTACTTTGTACAATTAATCGTACATTTACTTAGAATTAATACAAAAAAATTATAAACATTATGAGAAAATTAATACTATTTGCCGTCTCTATCGCCTTATGTGGCAGTATATCGGCACAAACTCTTGCTCCACCAATTGACTTTGAGTCAATGACAATTACTTACACGTGGACTGACTTTGACGGAGGCGGAACTACTGTTATCCCAAATCCTCAAGTGAGTGGGATCAACACAAGTGCGACTGTTGGTCAAATGATTAAAAGTCCTGGACAAGTATGGGGCGGAAGTACAATTGAAATGACAAACCCAATTGACTTTACTACAAACAAGATCTTCAAAATGAAGGTGTACTCTCCTTTTGCCGGAGCGCGTGTTTTGCTTAAAGTTGAGAACTCAACGAATGGTGGTATTTTCTTCGAAAAAGAAGACACTTCAACCGTCGCAAATGCATGGGAAGAACTTACGTTCGATTTTACTGCAATTAATACAGCTGATTCTTACCAAAAAATAGTTTTAATTTGGGAATTAGGTGTAATGGGTGATGGTACGGCAAATTCAACTTACCTGTTTGACGATATTGAATTAATAGCCCCTGTTCTTCCACCTCTTACACAAATTGATCTTCCTGTTACATTTGAAGATCCTTTGGTTGATTACACGATGACTGATTTTGGTGGAAACACTGCTACAGTTATTACAGATCCTGTTAACCCACCAAACTTGGTTTCTGAAGTTGTTAAAGATGCAACGGCGCAGTTATGGGCTGGAACAACTGTAAGTACTCCTCTTGGCTTTGCTAACCCAATTCCTTTCACAGTATCGGCTACAACAATGTCAGTTCGTGTTTGGTCTCCAGACGCAGGAATTCCTATTCGTTTGAAAGCAGAAGACCACACCAACCCTACGATTTCAGTTGAAACAGAAACAATGACAACAGTTGCCGGACAATGGGAAACGTTGGTTTTTGATTTCTCTAATGAGGTTGTTGGTACAGCTGCCATAAATGTTGCAAATACATATGACATGGCATCTATCTTCTTCGATTTTGGAACGGATGGAGCAACAAATGGTACTAAAACGTACTACTTTGATGATGTAATGTTCGGTCAAGGAGTTGTTACATTGGCTCAAATTGATCTTCCTGTTACATTTGAAGATCCTTTGGTTGATTACACGATGACTGATTTTGGTGGAAACACTGCTACAGTTATTACGGATCCTGTTAACCCACCAAACTTGGTTTCTGAAGTTGTTAAAGATGCAACGGCGCAGTTATGGGCTGGAACAACTGTAAGTACTCCTCTTGGCTTTGCTAACCCAATTCCTTTCACAGTATCGGCTACAACAATGTCAGTACTTGTTTGGTCTCCAGACGCAGGAATTCCTATTCGTTTGAAAGCAGAAGACCACACCAACCCTACGATTTCAGTTGAAACAGAAACAATGACAACAGTTGCCGGACAATGGGAAACATTGGTTTTTGATTTCTCTAATGAGGCTGCGGGTACAGCTGTTTTAAATGTTGCAAATACATATGACATGGCATCTATCTTCTTCGATTTTGGAACGGATGGAGCAACAAATGGTACTAAAACGTACTACTTTGACGATGTAATGTTCGGTCAACCGGCGGTTACATTGGCTCAAATTGATCTTCCTGTTACATTTGAAGATCCTTTGGTTGATTACACGATGACTGATTTTGGTGGAAACACTGCTACAGTTATTACGGATCCTGTTAACCCACCAAACTTGGTTTCTGAGGTTGTTAAAGATGCAACGGCGCAGTTATGGGCTGGAACAACTGTAAGTACTCCTCTTGGCTTTGCTAACCCAATTCCTTTCACAGTATCGGCTACAACAATGTCAGTACTTGTTTGGTCTCCAGATGCAGGAATTCCTATTCGTTTGAAAGCAGAAGACCACACCAACCCTACGATTTCAGTTGAAACAGAAACAATGACAACAGTTGCCGGACAATGGGAAACGTTGGTTTTTGATTTCTCTAATGAGGCTGCGGGTACAGCTGTTTTAAATGTTGCAAATACATATGACATGGCATCTATCTTCTTCGATTTTGGAACGGATGGAGCAACAAATGGTACTAAAACGTACTACTTTGACGATGTAATGTTCGGTCAACCGGCGGTTCCATTGGCTCAAATTGATCTAGCCGTTACATTTGAGGATCCTTTGGTTGATTACACGATGACTGATTTTGGTGGAAACACTGCTACAGTTATTACAGATCCTGTTAACCCACCAAACTTGGTTTCTGAAGTTGTTAAAGATGCAACGGCACAGTTATGGGCTGGAACAACTGTAAGTACTTCTCTTGGTTTTGCAAACGCAATTCCTTTCACAGCAACTGAAACAAAGATGTCAGTTAGTGTATGGTCTCCAGACGCAGGAATTCCTATTCGTTTGAAAGCAGAAGACCACACCAATCCTACGATTTCAGTTGAAACAGAAACAATGACAACAGTTGCTGGACAATGGGAAACGTTGGTTTTTGATTTCTCTAATGAGGCTACGGGTACAGCTGCCTTAAATATTACAAATACGTATGACATGGCATCTATCTTCTTCGATTTTGGAACGGATGGAGCAACAAATGGTACTAAAACGTACTACTTTGATGATGTGCAAATGGCGCTTCCATGTACAACGACTACCTCGTCTATTACAGAAACAGGTGTAGATGTATATACTGGGCCAAGTGGAGCTACATACACTACATCAGGAATTCATCACGATACAATTCCTAACGCTGAAGGATGTGATAGTATCATTGAAATTGACCTAACGTTAAGTTTTACTGGTATCAAAGAGTATCAACTTGGTAGTATTGAACTTTATCCAAACCCTGCAACTGAAAGCATTACTATTTCAGTTAATGAACTGTTCTTGGCTTACCCAATCATGATCATGGATCAAGCAGGTCGAGTTGTAATTAAGAGCGAAGTGGTTGAATTGGAAACTGAGATTGACATCACTAAACTTGAGTCTGGTATTTACTACGTGAAAATAGGCGACTTAAAAGCAGAAATACTGGTGAAGCAATAGCTTTACTTTTTCATAGAGAAGAAGGGCTTTCAGAAATGGAAGCCCTTTTTTTACATTAATAAATTTGATTACTTCTTTACATAAAATTAAAATGCGCAAGATGCTTTTGTAATTTAGCAACAAACGCTGTACAACACTGTCCCTAGCATTGCTCCGGACCAACATTAAAAAAAAGACATGGAAATAAACAATTCAAAAGTGCTAATTACCGGAGGAAGTTCGGGGATTGGCAAAGCAACTGCAATACAATTTATTGCAAAAGGAGCAAAAGTGGTAATCACTGGAAGAGATGAAGTGAAACTCAAAAACACGGCAGCAGAAATCGGAGCGGTCCCATTGCATTTCGATATTAGTGACTTAAAATCGATTCCTCAAAAAGCCAAAGAAGTAATGGATCTTTTAGACGGATCAATTGATGTATTGGTTAACAATGCAGGCATCGGAGTCTTTCCATTGCTTGGAGAGATTACCGAAAATGACTTGGTAAGTACGTACAACACGAATGTTTTTGGTTTGGCGTTGTTAACGCAAGAACTACTTCCCGTTTTTAAAGCACAACAATCGGGAAATATTATCAATATTGCTTCGACTGCAAGTTTAAAAGGCTTTGCAAGAGGAACTGTATATGCGGCATCAAAATTTGCAGTAAGAGGCATGACACAGTGTTGGCAAGCAGAATTAAGAAAAGACAACGTTAGAGTTTGTTTGGTCAATCCAAGTGAAGTAACCACTGCATTTGCCAATCCAGAAAGAAAGGAAAGCAACGAAGCAGATAATAAAATTGGCTCGGCTGATATTGCGACTGCAATCCTTTCAATAGTGGAAATGAGAGACAAAACTTTTGTTCCTGAAATAACCGTTTGGGCAACGAATCCGTTTTAAAGTTCTCTTTCGAGTCAATTGATGGATAAAATGAAGTTTCTTCTTTAAAAAAGAGGATAAAATGAAAAGGAGCGCAATGCGCTCCTTTTCTGTACTGTTGTAATTTGTGTGGATCATTCACTCGTACAAACGATCCATTACTAAAATCATGACTTACAATGACGCCAAAGCCAAATCGTAATTTGGTTCTTCAATCGTTTCAGCTACTTGCTCCGTGTAAATTACTTTACCCTCTGCATTAACTACAACGATACATCTAGAGTGCAAACCAGCCAAAGGACCATCAACAATCTCTAAACCATAATCTTTACCAAACTGCCCCGTGTTAAAGTCAGAAAGTACGGCAACATTTTCAATACCTTCAGCTCCACAAAATCTATTTTGAGCGAAAGGTAAATCTCTTGAAATACACAAAACAGCTGTGTTATCAAGATCAGCTGCTACTTTATTAAAGTTGCGAACGGATGCTGCACAAGTTCCTGTATCGATACTAGGGAAAATGTTTAACACCAAATTCTTCCCCTTAAAGTCAGCAAGTGTTTTTACAGATAAATCCGCACCGATTAATTTAAAATCCGCGGCTGCACTTCCGATTGCTGGTAATACACCACTTGTATTGATCGCGTTTCCTTTTAATGTGATTTTTGACATTTTTTTCCTAATTAATGTGTTGATACTTAAATTGATCTTCGGTTCTTACGAATCTCTAATCTACAAATGTTACTAAATCTTCTTTGCTTTTACGCACTTTCTTAAGGTTGGCGAGCCAATCATTTTTCTCATCTCGATATCCGATCGGAAGCATAACACAACTTCTCAATCCTTTTTCGCGAAGTCCCAATATTTTATCCAAAGCATCAGCATCAAAGCCTTCCATTGGAGTGCTGTCAACCCCTTGAAAAGCAGCAGCAATAATAGCTTGCGAAAGTGCAATATAGGCTTGTTTTGCCGCGTGGTTAAAATTCTCCTCTGCGTCTTTTTGTGGATAGCTCCCAAGTAACATTTGACGGTAATTTTCCCATCCTTCGTTTTTAGTTTCACGGATCGTGTTTGTCAAGTCAAACATCTTGTTGATTCTATCCGCCGTGTAGGTGTCCCAAGCAGCAAAAACAAACAGATGTGAGCAATCTGAAACAACCGACTGGTTCCAAGCAATGGGCTTGATTTCGTCCTTAATTTCCTGATTTGTGATGACAATAATTTCAAAAGGTTGTAAACCACTTGACGTAGGAGAAAGTGAAACCGCCTCAATAATGTTATCAATTTTTTCTTGTGCTACTTTTTCACCATTCATGGCTTTCGCTGCATAGCGCCAATTTAATTTATCTAGTAATTCCATATTTATTTTCTGTTTAAACTTGATTTTTATTGTTTTCGCTGAGAATTTCAATCCATTGGTTCAGCATTTCTTTCAACTGAAGAATCTCAGATAAGTTGATGTTCTCATTTAGCATTATTTTAAGGAGTTTTTCAGGAATTGGCTTGGCTTGGCCTTTCAAGAGCTTCCCTTTTTCTGTCAATTGGACAATTACAATTCTTTCATCTTCAATGGATCTATTGCGTTCAATGAGTTCCAATTTCTCCATCCTTTTTAACAGCGGTGAAACCGTATTGGTATTCAACAGTAGTTTCTGTGTAATCTGGTTCACAGATACATTGTCGTTCTCCCACAAGACCATCAGCACTAAATATTGAGGATAAGTAATCCCCATTTCATCTAAGTACGGCTTATACGCCTTAGTGATCAGTCGAGAAGCCGAATAGATTGGAAAGCAGACTTGATTGCTTAACTGCAAAGCTTTATCATCCATTAGTTTCTAGATTTTTTTGTTCTCCAAGATTTCCATGAACCCGCCGACCAAAGAGCCCAAACTATCAGTACCGGTTGAAAAAACAGGCGAATTAGTCTTGCATTATCTGATTCTAGAGCTCCAAAAGCGTCATTTCCATCCATATATTGGGAAATGTTACCCGGAAAAATTAGAACGAAAAACAGAGCCAATGCCCAACCGAAGCTTGCACGTTTGTCTTTCCAAAAAGCCAATCCAAGTCCCAGTCCAATCTCTACAATCCCTGAAAGTATGACAACTAAATCCTTACTTAACGGAACCCAATCCGGCACTTGAGCTTGAAAATCGATTCTGTTAATAGTAAGATGACTAAGCCCTGCAAACACCATGAACGCAGCCAATAGTAACCTGAAAATATTTTGTATCAATGATGTTTTTACCATAACTTCCACTTTAAACGTTTACGACTATATCGTGCACGATACAAATGTACAATTTTATATTGGTTGAAGGTTTGATTTTGAAAAAAATATTGCAATTCATCAAGAAGTTGCTATTCCAAGCACCATTGCTATCTTTAAATAATTAATCAAACCCATTTCATTTTGGAACTTACCATCAACATACTAATTGGGCTAATCGCTTTTATCCATATCTATATTATGGCCTTCGAAATGTTCGCATGGACCACTAAAGGCCCAAAAGTGTTTCGCAGCTTCCCAAAAGACCTCTTTGAAAAGACAAAAGCAATGGCAGCCAACCAAGGACTCTACAACGGTTTTTTAGCAGCAGGGTTGATATGGACATTCTTTATTACTGATAATGCATGGCAATGGAACATATCGCTGTTCTTTCTGATCTGTGTGGCTGTTGCTGGAATATATGGAACGTTTACAGCAGCGAAGCAAATCTTCTTTGTTCAAGCGCTCCCTGCTTTGATTGCAATTGTTTTGCTTCATTTGTAGTAACTCTTCTCTATCCAATATCAGTGATGGCTTTTCGATAGATTTGAGACCTAAAACCAATAAATTGGACCAATGAACGACTTATTTAATCGATACAAAATGGATATAAAAAACCTCTTCATTGTTTTTGTCACAATTCCCCTTCTTGTTGGCTGCGCTGATGAACTTGAAACTTCAATTCAAAGCGGAGACATTGTATTCCAAAGCACCAATTCAAGGCAATGTAAAGCTGTTAAACTTGCGACGAATTCAAAGTACAGCCACGTTGGAATTGTTTTGGAAATCGATGGTGACCTTATCGTTTACGAAGCGGTGCAACCTGTAAAAATGACTCCCCTGAGCGAATGGATTCGTCATGGAGAAAATGGTAATTATGTAGCCAAACGTTTGAAGAATGCCAATGAAATCCTGACCAAGGGCGTGATATCGGACATGGAAGATATTGCCAATGGATATCTAGGCAAAAACTACGATATCTACTTCGAATGGTCAGACGAGAAAATTTACTGCTCTGAATTGGTTTGGAAAATATACAAGGAAGCAACTGGAATTGAAATTGGAGGTTTAAAGACCTTAAAAGATTTCGATCTTTCTAGCAATCTCGTTCAATCAATAATGGAAGAGCGTTATGGAAATAATATTCCTCTGAATGAAGATGTTATTTCTCCGGCAGGCATGTTCAACTCTGAAAATTTAGTTTTGGTCGAAAAGAAGTAAAACCAAACAAATCTATAATTTCGAACAACGAAAAACCGCCTTAAAATAGATCCTGAGATCACTTTAAGACGGTTTACAAACTAAAGACCAATAGAACTTTCGCTCTTAGCCGATTGTTACAAGAATATCACTTGGCTTTGGCCCACCGTGGTTCCAAACATATCCATAGGCTGCCGCCGCGCTTCCGTCCAATAATTTGTATGTCGCTTCGTTCAAAGTGAATTCAAAATTGTAAGGTCCACCAAAGTTCAATCCTGTGTAATAAATTGAATACGTATCCGCAGGAAGGCTAACTATAGCACTTGACGGCGGAGGAGTATTTCCAGTAGAATTCATAAATGGTTTTGGTTCAACGAAAGTTCCTTTTTCAAGAACTAAGGTAATGTCCACACCTGGACCACTTCCTACTCTAGCGATTTGATACGACCTCAATCGGTCTGATGACACTGCAACAATTGTTAATTCGTTGTCGCACTTTGTGATGTTAATTACATTTTTCATATTAATCTCGTTTTAAATAATTCTCCTACTCTATTGAATATTGGCTTTTCGGATCCCGCCATTCCTTATTTAATGCAAATCCTTGATGGATTTTCAGTAACTTCTATAAATCATTGTTTGCCTTTTGGCATTAATCTGCGTCAACCCACATTGCGCATCCAAGCACAGACTTATGCCCTTTTCCGATCTCAAATTGTGGCGACCCAGTATATGTCTTGTAGCGTGAACCAAAACTCGTTGCACTTGCCAATTTCGTTGCCTCCATTCCTCCAAAACTCACCCAATACCCTTCTAAATTCACTTCACTACTGAGTTGCATTAAAACAGTATTCAACATAGATATACCTAATTGCCAATCACTCTGCGCTTTGAGAACTTGCGGATTTGTAATTGCCTTCGCGTAAACTAATTCTGCCAAAACAGTCTTTTGACCTGACGAACTGCAAGCAGCCATAAATTCTGGTGTTAACTGCGCTGTTATTGATGCTTTAATCTCTGGTGTTAAATCTGATACGTTCATAATAATTGGTTAAAAGTTTCCCTACTCTATTAAAGGCTTTTCGGAATTCGCCTGGTCGAATACTGATTTATATTGAGTTCCATCGAATTCAAGTTTCCAACACTACAAAGTTGATTCATTGCAAAGCCTGTATCAAGACTAGAAACCATAAAGCGGGTTTGTAAATCCCCTAAAATTGAATGAGGGTTTTCCCTAATTCAAGAACGGGAAACAGGCTATATAGATGAACGTAAAACGTTTTAAGTACTGACCTGCAAGTAGTTACGCCCACAACAACAAAGCGATAAAAAATGACAATTAAAATGGTATTGATAGTTTTCTACCTTTAGCGTCTAATCATTAAATAAAAAATTATGAAACGTTTTATTCTATTATTGTGTTTATCGATGCCAATTCTCGCTCAAAGTCAGAATTCGATCGATGACAGAAAAGTTCTAAGCCAAACAGTTGCCATGTGGCAAAACAATTACTCCTACATTGAAGAGATTGAATTAATTGGAACAAATGCTACTGACAATAACATGGTGCTCCCTAAGGAAACATTAATCACTGCTTTTCAAGGATCGAATGCGGTAACAATTAATTTTTGGTACTATATGCAAGAAGACAATATACCAAGAATAGCAATTGAACTTCCCGTTGACGAGAATGGTAGGGCTTACTTTTTAGTTCACAACAATGAAAACCAGTGGGAGTCACAAGAAATGTCAACGTTAAGCGACTATTTTACGGCTTGGAAAAATTTAGCCTATGACACAACTAATATTTTGATTTATGTCGAGATGTATCAATTTAACAAGGAATACATTTTTAATGCTTTAAATAATTCAGGAGGCTTAGATGTAACAATTGAAAATGTAGTTCATTCAATCGCTCCGAATACGACTAGATATCTGGCTCCATCAGAACACAAAGGCCCTCAAGCAGAAGACTACGAAGGATTCTTGGTACTTGACATCCTGATCAAATTAGATGGTAATACCCAAGGTCCTTTGCACATCAACTTCGCAAGACCGTGTCCAAAGTTATGTCCTCCACCTAAAGATTAGTACTTAAACAATGGAGTGGTTTATTATATTACTAGCGATATACGGCGTTCTAATTCCCATAGGAGTAGCTTTTTGGCGCTACTCCTATTTGGAGCGCGAGGCAAAACTGTTGCTTTTTATGCTTCTGCCTGTTGCTGCCAATCAACTTATATCTGAATGGTGGCTTTACTATGTGGACTTTAACAACCTTCCGTTTTATCACATGTTTATTATCATTGAGTTTTCCTTTATCTCATTGATCTATTATAGCTATCTGAAAAAGCACAGGTACCGAAAAATAATTCCAATTGTATCCGTAGGCTTTATTTTATTTTACCTTACCTCCATTGTCTGTAATCCCGATAAAATATGGGTGTATTCAACCTATGAGAGAGCAATTGAGGGAGGCATCATTTTATTATTCGTTGGCGCCTATTTTATTGACGTTTATCGAAAAGAAGAAATTATGTACCTGCAAAAAACGTCTGGATTTTGGATTGGAGGAGGGCTTATTCTGTACTTTACGAGCAACTTATTGTTGTTCGCATTCAGTGAATTGGTTTTCTCGCAAGAATCGAGCGTCTTTAAGTCTATTTGGGTAATCCACGCCATTCTGACCATTTTATTATATATTTCTTATTCAATAGCTTTCTTATGCAAGAAAACGGAAACGACATTGTAATTTTATTCACCGTAAGCTCATTATTAATAGCGTTAATAGTTATTCTTGCGCTGATTTTCTTGTTTTCGTATCAAAAAAAAATGGTGAAGCAAAACTTACAAATTCAGCAAGGAAAACTGGATTTACAACAAAAATTACTCATCGCATCCATTGACGCCCAGGAAAAAGAAAGAAGGCGCATCGCTTCAGACCTTCACGACGATATAGGCTCGTTACTTTCAGCAATAAAATTGAATGTTAAACACCTTAAAACAGTTGATCAGGTAGGCAAGGAAGAACAAGAGTTTCTGGAACAAACAGCCACAATGCTCGACGATGGAATAACGAGTGTCAGAAATGTGAGTTACAACCTGCTCCCTCCTACTTTGGTTCGGTTTGGAATTTGGGAAGCGCTTAAAGAATTAATTAAACGCATCAATGACAGCAAGCAAATTAGTGTTGTAGCACATTTTTCAAAAGTCGACAATTGCCGATTGGATGAAGCCATTGAGCTTTCGATTTTTAGGGTGTTTCAGGAGCTTATTGCAAATACCACGCACCATTCAGAAGCGACCACAATAACTATTACTTCTAAGCTAACGACGGAATTGGAATTCACCTATTCTGATAACGGCAAAGGAATCACTGACAATTCTCAACTGCAAGGACTTGGTATGATTAACATGCAAAGTAGAATTAGAGCTGCGGGAGGAACAATTTCAATTTCGGAGGCCAACGTTCTGCCTTTTCTCGTTAACTTTAAAGTTCCGATGCCACAAAACTACTAACCATGGAAAATACATCAATTATTAAAGTTGCTTTAGCTGATGATCATGTTTTAATGAGAGCCGGACTTTCCCAAATCATCAACAAACACGAAGATTTGAAAGTAAAAGTTCAAGCCTCAAATGGAAAGGAATTATTGGATCAATTAAAAACAGAAAACATCGATGTCATTCTTCTCGACATTGACATGCCCGTTATGGATGGAAAAGCGACACTTGAGCACCTCGTTGTTGATTTCCCTGAAGTAAAAGTAATTATGCTGACTGTGCACCAGCACGATTCATTTATAGTACACATGATGAAAGCAGGAGCACACGGTTACCTTTTAAAAGAAAGCGAACCGGACGAAGTAATAAAAGCCATCCGAACCGTGAAGTCGGAAGGTCTCTTTTTTAACGATAAGGTAAGTAGGGCTTTGTTGGGTGACACTGCAAGTCCAAAAAGCAACCATATTTCAACAATTGGTGAATCGTTAAACCAACGAGAGATTGATATTCTAACATTGATCTGTAAAGAAAAAACGACCAATCAAATAGCCGAATCTCTTTTCTTAAGTCCAAAAACGATTGAAAACTACCGCAAAAGCCTTCTCGAAAAGACAGGAACGAAAAACGTTGCTGGCCTTGCCATTTACGCGGTTAAAAACGGGTTGATTTGACCTTTGCCATCAGCATCTAATTTACCTCAGATTAAATCAAGTCCAATTCCAAATTGAAAGCAGTACATGCGTCACATGGCTGAACAATAAACTTTGGATTCATGGTTGTTCAATAATTTCTTGAAAAACTGAACAAGATCCTATTATTGTTTTCAATTACAAAATCTCCATCCCTTCCTCATCAGCCTGCGAATACTTCAATCAAATCAATAAATAGAATGAAGTTCGAATCATAAAAAAGTAAAAAAATTATACATTTTTTATTTTAATGATAGTATTACTATTATATTTGCACTCAATACAATCAAAAATGAATGTTTTACAATCCAAAATAGGAATTAAGATAAATGCGAAAGTCTACAAGAAGGACCCGTTATCAAGCGAACTTGGCGGAAAAATCATAAAACACAGCATTGAATTTATTGAGAAAACTGGGTTTGAAGATTTCACCTTTCGAAAATTAGCACAACTCATAAATTCGACTGAAGCATCTATTTATCGTTATTTTGAAAACAAACACAATTTATTAGCATATTTAACCATGTGGTATTGGAGTTGGATGGAGTACCGAGTTTTTTTAACCACTGTTAATATTGATTGTCCAAAAGTTAGATTAAGAGGAGCTATAAAATGCCTTACCGAAGAAGTAAAAGAAGACACCGAAGTTCAACAAGTGGATGAAATAAAGTTACAACGCCTTATAATCACCGAATCATCTAAAGTCTATATTTCGAAGAAAGTAGATCAAGACAACGAACTCGGTTTCTTCCTTGTTTACAAAGACTTGGTGCAAAGAGTAGCTGATATTATTTTGGAAATAAAACCTAATTTTAAGTACCCGCACATGATGGTTTCGACGATTATTGAAGGAGCGCACCACCAAAAGTTCTTCGCAAGTCACTTGCCCAGATTAACAGACATTGTTCCTGGCGAGGATACCGTTACAACCTTTTATACCGAACTTATAGAAAGACAATTAGCAATTGAAAAATAATTCCACCATATCATTTTTATTTGGGCTCCTAATGCTGACTGTAATTTTAAATCAAATGACAGATCAGTTCATTCGTATTTCTGCCGTTGAAGACAATGTTGAATTGACAGAATTTGAGAATGAACTCGAAGAAGAAATGGAAAGCGAAGATAAATTGGCTTCTGCTCTAAAGGTTCAGATTGAAATCTCCGAAACCAGTATGGATAAATCACTCATCAATACTTCAAAACAATTGGTCCAACTTGGTGTCTACAAAAAGATCCCTGTTCCACCGCCCGAAATAGGATAATAGATCCAAATTGCACCTCCGAAACCGTTCGGAAACCAAGTTAATACATATAATTTATTTACATGCAAACATCAAAACTGAGTCCAGTCAGACGTTTTTGGTTATTACTTAAGCCAGACAAACTCGAAATTCGAAATTTATACATCTACGCAATCATTATTGGATTGCTCAACCTTGTACTTCCATTAGGGATTCAGTCGATTATCAACTTAATTCAAGGTGGAGAAGTAAGCACCTCTTGGCTGGTTCTGGTTGGTTTGGTAGCCGCGGCACTCGCCTTAAGTGGAATTTTACAAATCAATCAACTGCGAATTACGGAGAACTTACAGCAAAAGTTCTTTACCCGAGCAGCATTTGAATTTGCCTATCGAATTCCGAGAATCCGATTGGAGCAACTTTTCAAGGAGTACGCACCCGAATTAATGAATCGATTTTTTGATATTGTTTCCATTCAAAAAGGAACAACGAAAATTTTAATTGATTTCTCTTCAGCGAGTATTCAGGTTCTGTTTGGTATGATTCTACTGTCACTCTACCATCCTTTCTTCATTGTTTTCAGTCTTTTCCTAATTTCTATCATAATTGGAATCTTCTATTTCACAATTAGAAGCGGTCTTAAAACAAGTCTTGAAGAATCGAAACACAAGTACCGTATCGCTCACTGGTTAGAAGAACTGGCAAGGTCCAATACCACTTTCAAATTGGCTGGAAATCCAAATTTGCCAATGGATAGAATTAATAAGCAATCGTCACAATATATAAACGCCCGCGAAAAACACTTCGGAATCCTGCGCAAGCAGTACAGTCTAATGATCGTGTTTAAAGTTCTTGTGGCCGTGGGATTACTGCTCATTGGTGGATTACTTGTAATTGATCAACAAATGAACATTGGTCAATTCGTTGCGGCAGAAATCGTAATACTCTTGATTGTCAACTCAGTTGAAAAGGTCATTCTTAGTTTTGAAACAATTTATGATGTATTGACCTCTTTGGAAAAAATTGGTCAAGTGATGGATTTAGAATTGGAGAAAAACGGGGGAATGGCACCCAAACAATCTGAACAAGGAATTCAATTGGAATTGATGAATATTTCATACAAATACCCGCAGGAACAACGCTTTATTATTGACAATCTATCGTTAAACATCAAGGCAAATGAACGCGTTTTAATAACAGGAAGAAATGACTCCGGTAAATCTACGCTTCTTTATTTGGTCGGTGGATTACTGACTCCGATAGATGGGTCAATTTCTATCGACGGAATTCCCAGTAAGAATTATGAATACGATCAACTGCGAAGTCAAATTGGTGGCTATTTAAGAGATGAAACTCTTTTTGAAGGAACGTTATTGGAGAATATTACTCTTGGAATGGAGGGAGCTTCTTTGGACAACGTCAAATGGGCCATTGAGAATTTAAACCTCGCCAGAACGATCCGACAACTCGGAGATGGTTACCATACGCGAATATATCCACAAGGGAAACAATTTTCCAAAAGCACTGTGGCAAAAATTCTATTGGCTCGGGCAATTATTAATAAACCCAGGCTTCTCCTTTTAGAAAACAGTTTCTCCGTATTTTCTACTGAAGACAGGCTAAATATTTTAAACTTTTTATTAAGCCGAGAACAACAATGGACGGTATTGGTCTCTAGTTCTCAACCGATTGATATTCCTGAATTAATTGATCAAGAGATCATTTTAAAAGGCGGAAAAATTATAAATAAATAACCTTAAGAAAATGCTAAATATTTCAAACAATAGTGTTTCTTCCAAAATTGACAGGAACGCCTACTCGACGCTTAAAGAGGTGGAAGCAAAGGTGACCAAACGATTGCTCGTGCGACTTATTAAATGGTCGGTTTTCATTCTATTTATTGTATCCATTCTTCCTTGGACGCAAAACGTTAGAAGTTCTGGCGTGATCACAACATTAAACCCAGAACAACGTCCACAAGAAATTCACTCTGTTATTTCGGGTCGAATAGAATCTTGGAAAGTTAAGGAAGGTGACTTTGTAGAAAAGGGAGATACCATTGCGATTATCTCTGAAATAAAAGACGACTATTTCGATGAAGATCTTTTAATGAGAACTATGAACCAATTGAATCTTAAAAAAAGATCGGTGAATTCTTATGAGCAAAAAATTGGTGCGCAAGACACTCAATTATTAGCTGCTTTGGAACAACGTAATCTTGAAAGCAATAAACTTCGAATTAAAATGGAACAGACTGTTCTAAAGATTCAAAACGACAGTATTGCCTATCAGGCCGCTGTTTTGGACAATTCGGTTGCTCAGTATCAATACCAACGAACGGATAGTTTGTACAAAACTGGTTTAAAGTCATTGGTTGATTTAGAAACTCGAAAATTGAAAGCACAACAAAGCGCATCGAAAGAAATCGCGGCAAGAAATTATTGGCTGAACAATCAAAATGAATTGATCAATTTGAAAATTGAGTTAAACAACATCGCGTCAAAGTTCACTTCGATATATGCCAAAACGCTCTCGGAAAAAATGAGCACCGAAACAAACAAGTTTGATACTGAGTCGAATATCAACAAGTTAGAAAATCAATATTCCAATTACGAAGTAAGACAAGGTTTCCACTTTATTACCGCACCACAAGATGGATTCATCACAAAGCTTTTGGTACATGGTATTGGAGAAATCATCAAAGAAGGAGCGGCGATTCTGAGTTTTATGCCGAAAATTCATTCACTGGCAGTTGAAATCTACGTTGACCCAATCGATCTTCCATTAATGAATGCGAATGAACACGTGCGACTTCAATTTGACGGTTGGCCAGCAATTGTTTTTTCTGGATGGCCCGGAGCGAGTTACGGAACCTATGGAGGGCGCATCTACGCGATTGATAAATTCATCAGTGCAAACGGAAAGTACAGAATGCTCGTTCGTCCAGATGAAAACGACCACCCATGGCCAGAAGCGCTAAGAGTTGGAAGTGGAACCAAAGCGATGATTTTGTTGAATGATGTTCCTATTTATTATGAAATATGGAGACAGATTAACGGATTCCCTCCGAACTTCTACAAGCCCACAGATGAGTCTAAATCAGAAGAAAAATCAGAGAAAAAATGAAAATCATAATCCCTCTATTGACACTTCTTCTTGCATCCCCAAGTTTTGGGCAAGACAGCCTTGCTGAATTGACGTATGATGCATTTATTGAACAAGTCATGCTTCAACATCCTACGGCACATAGAGCTTCAATTATAAAAGAGTCTGGTGATGCAAACCTTCTCAGTTCGAGAGGTCAATTTGACCCGAAATTGTTTGGGAATATCAATCAGAAGTACTTCAAAAACACGCAGTATTACAGTAATGCGCAAGGCGGAGTCAAAATCCCAACTTGGTTTGGCGTTTCCGCAGAAGCTGGATACACGATAAATGAAGGCGTTTATTTGAATCCAGAAAACCGTGTTCCAGACGCTGGACTTTGGTATGCAGGCCTTCGTTTGGACTTGGGAAGAGGTTTAATCATGGACCAGCGCAGAGCGGAATTCGAAAAAGCCAAAGTCTTTCAACAAGGAACAGTCTTAGAACAAAGAATGCTCTTGAATGAATTGAAGCGAGACGCATCATTGGCCTACTGGAAATGGAACCAATACTATCTAAAAGTAAAAGTGTATCAAGATGCGGTGAATAATGCTCAAGTTCGATTTGAAGGTATAAAAAGCTCCGCTCAATTCGGCGACCGCCCTTACATCGATACGCTTGAAGCTTTCATCACGGTTCAAAACAGATCCATTTCATTGTCACAAGTGCAATTGGGTTACCAAAATGCCGAATTGCTCCTTGAAGTGTATTTATGGGAACAAGGTTTTATTCCGATTGAATTGGAAGGCATGGTTCCCGCAGAAGTAAAAACAAGTTTGGACAATTCACTCTTATCACCTTTGGATTCGATGATAGCAAACCATCCATATGTGCAACTGAACCGACTTAAACTGGAACAAAACAGGATTGATTTAAAGTGGAAAAAAGAGCAACTAAAACCTGAATTAACGCTAAAATACAATGCGATTTCGGAGCCAATCGGAAACAATCCAATTGCCGAATATTCAATCTCGAATTACCAGTGGGGTGCTTCATTCGCCTATCCGATTCTAACACGAAAAGAGCGTGGAAATGTGCGTTTGGCTGAGTTGAAAATGCAAGATCAAGAACTTCAAATTGCGCTTACACAGGTGGATGTTGATTATAAGGTAAACAGCGCACTAAACAATTACTTGCAATCCATAGAACAACGGTCGGTTTTTGAGCAACTCGTGCAAAACAGCCAACGGTTGTACGAAGCTGAAATCCAATTGTTCGAATTGGGCGAAAGTTCGGTGTTCTTAATTAACTCACGAGAAAACAATCTATTAAAAACGAAAATCGATTTAATTCAAACTCAAAACCAAGTCCTAAGGTTAAAAAGTGAATTGGAATATGCTTTATTAATCGTAATTTAGGACTTGAACTGTATACTCATTATTTGATGTATGAAATCAATTGGTTTCGCGTCAAATAATTTATTGAAACTAATATGAAAACACTCCAACTCAAAGCGTTCCTGCTTGGTGCTATAGTTATCATGGCATTTAATGGGAACTCTCAAAGCCTTCAGAAAGAAATCAATTCGTACTTGTCTGAAGAAATGAACGATTTAGGATTATCAAAAAGTGATATCAAAGATTGGGTCATAACATCGCAAAATGAAGCGAAGGAATTTGGCATCACCTATGTCTATACCAATCAACAATACTTGGGCATTGAAATTTACAACGCCATCAACAACTATTTGATCAAAGACGGAAAGATTCTATTGACTGGAGATCGTTTTGAAAGAAACATTGAAAGCAGAATCAACACAATCGATCCTGTATTGTCTGAAACGCAAGCCATTCAATTTGCCGCTAAGCAATTAGAAATTGGTGATCCAAGCGCTTTAACAATTGAAGCCGTTATGAATGAAGCATCGACTTACACAGAATCAAGCTTGAGTCGTGTAGCAATTCCTGTTAAATTGGTTTACGCTAAAAACGAAAATGGTGACTTGCGTTTAGCGTGGGACATGAGTTTCGAAATTCCAAATGGAAAACACTACTGGAGTGTGAGAATTGATGCTGTAACAGGCGCGTTAATCGACAAAACAGATTGGACAGTTAGTTGTGATGCAGGAACCAATGATCATAGCAATCATTCTCATGTTGCGAAAGTCGAGCAAATGGTTTCTGCCCCTGCTCCACCTCCAGCTACGGATGCATACAATGTATTTGCACTTCCAGTTGAAAGCCCAAACCACGGATCGAGAGCCCTTCTAACGGGACCTTCAGATCCAGTAGCTTCTCCTTTTGGGTGGCACGATACGGACGGAAATGCTGGTGAAGAATATACAATCACTAGAGGGAACAACGTTTACGCGACGGAAGACTCAAACGACGACAACAACCCAGGATATGCTCCGAACGGTGGACCGACTTTAAATTTCGATTTTCCTTTTGATCCAAATCAAGTCGGACAAGGGTTTTGGGATCCTGCGATTACCAACTTATTCTATATGAACAATAGAATCCACGATGTTTTGTACAGGTATGGATTTGATGAGGCCAGTGGAAACTTCCAAGAAAACAATTACGGTTCTCCAGGTCAAGATTCTGATGGTGTCAATGCAGATGCTCAAGATGGCAGTGGAACAAACAACGCGAATTTCTCAACTCCTCCAGACGGATCGAACCCAAGAATGCAAATGTATTTGTGGGGAGCACCGGGAGTTCAACAAGCATTGGAAATTAATTCACCGGCTTCCTTCGCAGGAATTTACGCTGGAAGACAAGCTGTGATTGGTACACCTCTTCCATTTGGTGGAATTACTGGAAACATGGTCATTTACGATGATGGCGTTCCAGATGCATACAACGCATGTGAACCTGCAATAAATGCCGCAGCACTTAATGGAAACATCGCGGTTATTAGAAGAAGCCCTAGTTGTGATTACGTTGACCAAATGGTTGCCGCAGAAGCTGCTGGTGCCATTGCCGTTATCGTTGTCAATACAACACCAGGAGCACTTGCAATGGGCGGAACGGATCCTGGAATTGGAATCCCTGGAATTATGATCACCATGGCAGACGGTGAAGCTTTCATCACTGAAATTGAAACGAACGGCTCAATGAATGGAACGCTTGATAATTACGGACCATTTCCTTATGACAGTGACTTGGACAATGGAATTATTACTCACGAATACGGACACGGCGTTTCTAACCGTCTTACGGCTGGAGGAAACAACACAGGCTGTCTTGGTAACGATGAGCAAATGGGAGAAGGATGGTCAGATTACATTGGATTGGTACTGACAATGGAACCTGGAGATTTATCAACAGATGTTCGAGGAATTGGAACGTATGTAATTGGCGAATCAACGACTGGGCCTGGAATTAGACCGGCTCCCTACTCTACAGACTGGACGGTCAACAACTTCACGTATGCAAACACAAATAGTGTTGCGAGCATTTCTCAACCACATGGAATTGGTTTTATTTGGTGCACAATGCTTTGGGATTTAACGTGGAAACTTATTGATGTTTATGGATACGATCCTGACATTGTGAACGGAAACGGTGGGAACAATATCGCGCTGCAATTGGTAATGAACGGAATGAAAATTCAACCGTGTAGCCCAGGTTTTATTGACGGACGGGATGCAATACTATCAGCGGATCAAGCATTGTATGGTTCAGCCAACCAATGTCTTATTTGGGAAGTGTTTGCCAATCGTGGATGTGGATTCTCTGCAGATCAGGGAAGTTCAAATGATAGAACGGATCAAGTAGGTGCTTTCGATCTTCCTCCAGCAATTGATCACACGACAACAGCTACATTCTGTCAAGAGTACACTTGGGCAGAAAATGGAATTACATACACTCAAAGCGGAACGTATACTGCTCCTTTCACTCCTCAGTTTGGATGTGATAGCGTTGCAACATTGTTCTTAACTATTACTCCTGGTGTAAGCACGAGTGTTTACTATTTAGACCCTGTTACTTTGCAAGCAAACGCTCAAAACGCAACATACCAGTGGATGACGTGTATAGCAGGTGTTAAAACACCTATTCCTGGGGAAACAAACAACATTTTTAACGTGACTTCAAATGGACTGTACGCTGTAGAGGTGACACAGGGCAATTGTGTGGATACTTCAAACTGTTTATTGGTCAACCAAGCGGGAATTGAAGACACTGATTTAGAAAAAACTTTGGACGTCTACCCTAACCCTACTTCAGGAGGAATTTCAATTGACTTCAACAAGCATCAATACGCTGAAGTTGAGATTCAAGTATTGAACTCGGTTGGACAGATTGTTCAAAATTCGAAATATTACAACACGGACATGTGTGAATTGAATATTACAAATGAGCCTGGAATTTACTTCGTAAGAGTAACGGCTGATAATTCAACGACGACTGTTAAAGTGGTCAAACAGAATTGATCAAAAGGATTAAATAAGTTTAAAGCCTTCTCGATTGAATCGAGGAGGCTTTTTCAGTTTATTGAGCGTTGATTTTTGTTTGTATATTCGGGTTATGCACAATGAAGGTTTGGGTATACTAAGCACGAGAGATGCCCAGAATAGGTGACACCCAAACAAAGTAAACAGCACTTTTTTTTGATGGTGGAAGATTTTCCTTTCCTTTTTCCCCAGCGTGCACACTGTATTTGCAAATTAATCAGGCTGTATTATTGTTTAGGCCTTATTGAGCTCGGATAAATCCTCGGTTCGCTTTGTCAGTTTGTAATGCCCTTGCCTTTCCAAATCGATGATTACAAAACCCTTCTTGGATAATATCAGTAGACATGGTAAAGATCCCTTTATATAACCTTTGTGCTAAATGCACGATTCTATTGTTTATATTTCTGACAAGTAGTTTAAAATGTGCTGTTTGACTTGAAAAAAATTGGGAGATTAGTTGGAAAAGATTTGAAGAGATGAGAAAAGGCTGCCTCTTCTGACAGTCTTTTTATGTTTAATAACTACTAATTTCGGACGATGCGTTTCGTGATGAAAACACCATCTTTATTTTCGAACTCAATCAGGTAAGTTCCCTTTGCTTCCTGAAAATCGATTTCCAGAAAATCTGTCTGGTAAAACTGTTGCTCAGAAACAAGCACACCTGAAATGTTTAATACACGCACTGTAACGACATCCTGTAATTCTCCAAATCGAACATTGAATACACTATTACTCGGGTTAGGATAAACCACCAAAGAAGCCACTAATTCCGCTTCCTCTGTGATTCCTACTGAACCATAAGAATATACCTGTATATATCCAGGGCCGTTCCCCCCTTCTCTAGCTCCCATTGCTACCGTATTGGCATCTGGCATAGACACTGACCAACCTAACCAATCATATGCTACTTCACCATTCATGTTTATTCCTTTTTGTATCCAACTACTCCCATTCCAACCATAGACTCGCACTTGACCTGAGTTATTTGCTATATCATCATTCTGAACAACTGAAATGGCAATCGTATTTGCATCTGGCATAGAAACAGAAGAGCCAAAATTATCACCAAATGCATCTCCATTTAAGTCAGTTCCCTTTTGCACCCAACTGGATCCAGTCCAAGAATAAATACGTACTTCACCTGCATCAGTGGCAATTTCATCATGTGCATTAGCTCCAACTGCGAGAGTATTTGCATCTGGCATAGAAACAGAATAGCCAAACCAACTCTCTAATTCACCATCAAGGTCAATTCCTTTTTGCACCCAGTCGCTCCCACTCCAATTATAAACGCGTACCTGACCAGAATTATTTCCAGCTTCACTATTTTTATAAGCTCCTATCGCTACAGTATTATTATCTGGCATAGACAATGCCCCGCCTGATCTATCATACATTCCTTCTCCGTCAATGTCTGTACCTTTTTGTTCCCAGTCATCAATTCCATTCCAACTGTAAATACGTACTTGTCCGGCTAAACTCGCAGAACCATTGTTTTTAGGAGCTCCGATTGCTACAGTATTTTCATCTGGCATGGACACAAAATAACCAGACCAATCTCCTGATGCCTCACCTAAAATATCCCATCCTTTTTGCACCCAATTACTTCCATTCCAACTGTAAATACGTACATGCCCTGCATCAATCCCTGCATCGTCATTGCCCCATGCTCCAATTGCTACAGTATTAGCATCTGGCATAGAAACAGAATAACCTGAATAATCATTTGCTGAACTGCCGTTTATGTCCGTTCCTTTTTGTACCCAATTACTTCCATTCAAACTGTAAACACGAACGTGTCCAGCATAATCCCCTCCGCCATCATTCCCGTAGGCTCCTATCGCCACAGTATTCGGGTCTGGCATGGACACTGAACTTCCTGAATTATCCTCAGCAGCTTCACCGTCAATAGTGATACCTAATTGGGTTTGTGCTTGCAAGGCTAGCATCCAGCCTGTAAAAAAGCATATTAATAGTAGTCTTCTTTTTTTCATCTTATTTTGTTGAAGAGTTAATAACCACTTCTAAATTTAGAACCATTAAAAAATACGCAGATTTCATAATGGGTTATTTAAAAGGCCGTTACAAAAATAATTGTTTTAAAATAAAAATATAGAAAAATTGAACTTAAACTATTCTACAACTATACAAGTCTAGATGAAATATCATTATAAATAATAATGTAGGCCTAAAAAAGGGAAAGGGAAAATCTATAAACGAACTTTTAAGGATGGACATCAAAGGCAAGGCGCTGTTTAAGGAAGTACATAAAATAGAACTGAGCTAAAAACCAAACGGGTTAACTGCTTCAAATTATCAATTCATCCTGAAAAATCATATGCGAAAGTTCATCACTTTCTTTTATCTTCGAAAAACTAGTTTTAGCTTAAAATCGCAAGGTTAAAACATACGAGTGCCAAACCTTTAAACTGCATTGAAGAACTACCTGAAAATACTGTTAATTACATTCACCCTTCTATCCATTGGATGTGAAGCCCAGAATAATGATACAATTGATAAAGCGCATTTTATGATAGAAGATATTCTCAAAATTAAAGACCCAACAACTGCCATCATTGAACTGGATGAATACCTGAATAGGAAAAGTAATTACGGCGAGAAGATCAACTCTCTATCTGATCCTGAAAAAGTAGTTTTGTTTATTGAGAATTTGGAACGAGAGATCAACAACGGTGGATTCAATCAGTTTTATTTTAATTCTAGTGGGAATTATGCAAATGAAACCTACGAATCATTAATTAAGATAGGAGCTATTCAAACTGCAAAAATTGTACTTAAGGCTAATAATGAATGGCCTAATTCTAATGTTACAAAGAATTGGAGTGATCGCCAAGATTTATTGTTAAAAATTGAATCTAAATCCGAAACCACTTGGAATGAATGTGATCAAGAATTTTATGAGTACAACGACGACATAGTCACTTTGCTCTTTGAATATGTAAAAGAGAATAAAAATGCTTTCTACTAATGACGTACGATGACAGCAACGACACTCCATACGGGCTTCATGCTTCGAGAGATCACTTATGTGTTAACAATGCAATCCTTAACTTTGAGAAAACAATCTTTGCAGCCCGCTCGTTGCGTAGATTAAAAATGTTTTAGGTCATAAGAAGTAAACAGTAGTAATAAACGATGCGATATCTAAAATTATTTTTCTTGCCTTTGCTATGGATTTGTTTAACGGGATTCGATATGTCCGAATTTGAGGTTATTGACTCATTTCAGATGGAAGGTGGTAACAAGGTGTTAAGGTTTTATAAATGTTATCGTATCGATCAAGAAGGCGACACCACTTTTGAGACCTTTTCAAAAGAACTTCAAAAAAAGGTAAGTCCACCCCAAAAAAAAGACGAACTATTTAATTGGGATGGCCCTCGTCCGAGTTCTTATGGAGAATACGGTGAACCTTACAACAGTACTCAACATTTCTCTCCATTACTTGCCGCTATAATTACATGTTCTTTTCTCCTTTTCGTACTTTATATTGCTATCAGAGTTCGTAAGAGTTTGAGACGAGATGGGAACAAGGAAAAAGATACACCCCAAAGTTGACTGTTTAAGCATAAGGGCATCTGCACTCCATGCGGGTTTATGCTTCGAGAGATCGCTTATGTGTTAACAATACAATCCTTAACTTTGAGAAAACAATCTTTGTAGCTCGCACAGCACCTAGGTTCAAAACGTTATAGGTAATGAAACATATATTTATTCTTATTTTTCTAATATTTGCTCAGCTTTCATATTCACAACCTAACGCCGACGACATTCCATGTCAATCGCAGTTTTTCGGTAGTACAGAGCAATTTGTCGATAGTATTGAATTTAGAATCAAGTATTGGAGCAAGATTGATTTCGAGATGGAAATGTGCAGTTGGTCACTTGCAGAAGACTATCATAACACCGCTCCTATTAGAGACTCCAGAATTGTTTGTATAGTATATATCGAAGGAAAAGACCAATTAAATGAAATTGAATTTATTAATCTCTTTGATAATCCTGAGTTACGAAAAGAATTAATCGACAAAATTCAGTTGATCTACATTTATGATACACAAACTGGATATCATAAAGAATATCAAAAGAAAGAAGAGATATTGTCTCTTTTTGATTTGAAAATACGACAAGGTTTACTGAATCAGTAATACATCTATAACACACGCTACATCCCAGCGCATTCACAGCTTCGTGTAATCATAACATATTAACTCAACTATATGCAAAAGCTAAGTCGCTTTTTTTATCTTCGAGAAACTAGTTTAGCTGAGAGTCGCAAGGTTCCTAGCCTCAAACAATTAAGTCTAATGAAATCCGCAACAGGTAATGGAAGTACTTTTTCACTTTGTTTTTGAAATAATTAAAGTCACTCTACTTAGCTGTCTTTACGGACTTCTTTTTTTAATCATTCTTCGATTAATTAAAAATAAATTAAACCATAACCTACTTAAAACTTGGATGCTATTATCAGCGTCGTCCTTTGTGCTTCTATTTGTATTTATGAACACTTATTGGGGAGATCATGGACTTGGAGATAGTGCTAGAATCCCAATTGGATACGGTGAGGAAATTGAACAAATAAATGGAGTATCCACTTTTATTGAACCTCAAAATTATAGATACGGCGTATTGACTGTCGAATCATTTGCTCGAATTGATAATGTCATCTGCGGCAAAACTTTAATAAGTCCAGTAGATCGGCCAGATCCATATTTCGTATGGAATCTATCAGAAAACAAAGTCCGTTTTTTTAAGAATAAAAAAGCATATAGGGATTATGCAAAAACACACTCGTATCCATCGGAAGCCGAATTCGAGTCGTTTCGTGATCATTACAAAAGGTATTGGGGAGGTTGGAGGTTCTGGCTACTGGCATAGATTGAGATAAACATTACAGAACCTATTCCATTTAACCCAAATACTGCTAAAATTTGTTCAACTGTCGTATTTTGAATAACATACCCAAACGAAACTCTGATAGAACTATGGATGAAGACAATTTGTTGATTTTATTTTGTTACTTGATTAACTGGGCCACGCTTGCCCTCGTCATTGTTTTTACTAAAAAGAAGAAAAGAACCACAATAGTAAACCTTAGCATACAGTTGCTCTACTCACTATTTTTCTGGTATCAACTTAATTATAATTCTAGCGGTGGAACAGCACTAGTCGCTTGGTTCTTTTGGATGATTTTTATAGGAATCCACTGGTCCACCTACTTGATTCACTTAGCCGTTATCATCTGGAAGAGGAGAAAGACCGGCAATTCAAACATTTAATTTTTTGTCAAAAGTTTAAAAAGTTAAACATGTACAAAACTGTCCCAATAGCCAGCGAAATGGTTACCTTTTCGACACTTTGACATTATAATAAAAAGAGGATCATGAAATCAACTTATTATCTACTGGCCATTCTTCTACTCATTTCTTCGTGTGGACAAGGAACAACCAAGACGGCTCTTAAGGAAAACACGCGTATTGAAGAAGAAAACACGTTTAGCAAAGCAAAAGCTGCGGCGGGCGTATTATTTCTATCTGCACGCCAGTTGTTCAGAATGAATGCCAAGAAATCTGAAACAATAAAAACAGACAAAGGGTCGAGAGTTACCATTCCGAATGATGCTTTTGTGTACGAAGCAACGGGAGAACCTGTTTCAGGGGAAGTAACTGTCGAGTTTGTTGAATATGAGACGACTGGAGAAATAATTTCGAGTGGAATCCCGATGACTTACAAAGATGAGAGTGGGAATATTGAACAATTTGAAAGTGCTGGAATGTTCGAGATCAGTGCGACTCAAGAGAATCAAGAATTGGCTTTGGCAGATGGTAAAACAATTAAAGTTGAACTTGCCACAGACGTTGATGGAAATTTTAATTTCTATGAATTGGATGACAGCAGAAAAGACTGGACATTGAAAGATACGGACTGCTTTCCAGAGAAAAATAAATACATCGATGAGCAAGAAAAAGAACTGGAAAGGATAGCGAGTACGCAGCCCGTAGCTCCGAAGAAACCAGTGAGCTATACAAAAGGAGATAAGTTGTTTGATGTCAAATTATACCGATCCAATGATGAAGTCTTTAGACAATTAAACGGCGTTATGTGGAAATTCAGTGGCTCTGATCCTAAAAATGACCCTAGTCTTACAAAATCATTCAATGAAATTTATAGACTGGTTTACTTAGAGCCGAGTGATACCACGATTTTGGAATACAACCTGCATTTTGAGAGCCTTACTGATACGGTCGACATTCAAGCAGTTCCTGTTTTCAAAGGCGCATTAATGGACAAAGAGAACGATAGAATCGCGGCTATTTTCACAGAAATCAACAAAGCAATTGCAGCTCAAGCAGCAATTAGAGCAGAGTTAGCGCGTGAAAGGAAACTACTTCGAATTTTCAATGTGGAGAATTTGGCCGTTTACAATTATGACCGGCAATTTAAAGATCCAAACAGTATTGGGTTGATTCCTGACTTTGTTTTAGCAGATGGAAAATCGAGTGATGCAATGAACATTTTCCTTATTCCCACTGAAAAAAGAGTTGTAGTTAAATACACTCCTGAAACAAAAGACCTTTTCAGAATTAATCCAAAAGAAAAAAATAAAATTGTCGCTATTTCAGCTGATAACACCATCTACTATCTTTCAAATAAGGATATTAAGGAAATGCAACTTCGGAAAAAAGCGGAAGGGTCGAAGGTCGAATTTAAATTGAAGATTCATTCCGAACCCATCGACAAACCTGAAGAATTGGATGAACTTTTGGCCAAATTATAAATGAGCAAATACGCCTTTTCCCTTCTTATTGGTCTTATCTCATTTGGCTCGTTTTGTCAATTTACAGAAAGTGCGCAAATAACTTCCGACACTTCTATAGTTGAAGAAGAACCCTACTATATCCCCTATCGAACTGAGGCAACTTGGACTTTATTGGACCTCAACTCCAATTCCCTGAACCTGAATTATTCCTTTGATGCTTTTTGTCCTGGAGAAAATGAAGATGTGACATTTTACATCTTTAGAAATGGCGATAAATACGGCGCACTCTTCGATTCTGGCGATACACTTCTGGGATTTGAATACGATTCAATCATTAGCTATGAATACGATTTAATCACGTTAAAAGAGGGTAATTGGGAGTATCGTACATGGGATAGTGCCATCGAAATGAATGCAGACTCTCTTTTCATTAATGACGGATTCATTTATACCTATCGAAATGGAAAAATGGGGCTTATGCTCTCCGAGAAAATAATTGCTCCTGCCCAGTACGAATCGATAAGGCAATGGGAATGTTTGCAGCTGCAACAAACAAGGAACAAAGTATTTCTTGCCCATAACGGAAGTCATTACAGTCTTTTGGACATTGATGGGAATTCACTAATCGACGAACCCATTGAAAAAATTCATTGCTTCGAATATTCCATTGTGAAATTCTATTCCGAACGTTGGAAATACTATTCAATCGCTTTGGATAAAATCATCGATCCTAAAGGTGGCGACATCATCTTTTACAATGAAACGGATTACAAAATTTACAATCAGGAACACTCACGTTCAACGCTGTATATTAATTCAGAAAACAGTCAATATTCAGGAAGCTACGATGACTACTTTTTATTTTCCAGGAATTATTTAGCCGTTCGTAAAAATGGAAAAATTGGATTGATTAACAGGAAAACCAAAGCGCTTGTTTTAGCACCTCAATTCGACAAACTTGAAAATATCGATGAGACATTGCTTAAGTATTTTAAAGGCGATTCTTGTGGACTCATGAACATTTCCGGAGAAATTTATTTTGATGCTGAATACGCCAATGTCATCCAAACATCAAATCCTGATCGATTCATCGTATTAAATCAAAACCAGACGGGTTTGGTGAATTTGAAAGGAGAAATTATTGTTCCAATAAAATATGATTACATCGTATTGGACAACGATGTGCTAATTCTTCAGAAAAATGAACGTTACGGAATGGCGAATCACGATGGAAAAATCATTATCCCTTTGAGGTACGTTCGGTACGAAAAACATTCAAGTCCATATTTAGAAGTTCCGGTTAGAACAAATTACATTTTCGAAAAAAATAGAAACGATTATTACCTGGCAAACTCCAAAGGTTTTGTGACGCAAGAAGGTTTTAGCCATTACAACTTTGGAAATGGCGTAGTTAAACTTTACGCAGGGCAAAATCTTATCGTAATCATTTTAAACGATGAAGGAGGTATTTTAGAAAGTCAGACCTATTCAAATGTTTCGGCATTCACAGTGAAAAAGGATGATTATAACCACGGATACTTTTATAATTCTTGGCCCGCTTCCTACTTGGAAGAAAATCAGTTGAATGGAAAATACGGTCTCCGATATTATTCAAAAACAGGAATGGGCGTTGCACCCATCTACACGCATATACAAGTGACAACTTTCGGAGATTATTATGGTGAGTTGGTAACAGCAGCAGGAAAATTCGAAATCGCAAAAGGCCTGGACATTGATCTATCATCCGTTTACGATGGCATGTATCTTTCATCTGGACACAACTCGAACACCTCTACACTTATGACTGAAGTGGTTTGCTTTCCTGGAGGAGCAAACAACTCAGATTTATGCGCCTTAATACGACTTGATGGATCTTCAAATTTTGAGTCCAATGCAAATCATAATCCTTTATCACAGCAAGAATTAAAGGAATCGATAATTCGCTACACGGATCAGATTAACGACAACCTAAAACGGTTTTACATCGGTGGGACTGTCGAAGTTTGCCCAATAGATTCTGCCGAGATTTCATTCTTTCATTACTTCGAATACCTGAATTCTTTAGGTGCATTCTCAATGCCGGAAAACCTTGTTTCAACAATAATGGATCCGAAGCTGGGAGTTCGTTTTGTAGGTTCGGCAACACGGATTTCTGAATATGGAGCAATGCCAAACAGTGAGCTTCGACAAGATTTCTGGCCTCCAAAAACGTATGTAGAATTCGATGTCCTTCCGGGTACAGATTATTTCAGGGAACGGAAGATAAGTGATCCTCAATTTATTGAAATAAGCGAGTATGTGACTGAGAAAGATGTACCCTTTTATTCAAAGAAGGAATTGATTAACACCCGATCAATTTCTGGCTCAAATGGATATTTTATTGAGACAATTGAAAAAGGCCGTCGGCTTGAAAAAATCCACGTCGATTATCCCAATTTCGCATTCTTCCCTTCTGAAACAAGATTATCGTACAATGCCGGGCGTATTATCGGTTTTAAAGACTCCGTTTACAGCTTATCGACTCCCTACAAAACAATCATTAGTGACGCGTATTACATCAACTATTTGGAGGACGAAATGTTCGGGGTCTTGGACAATGAAGGATGGTATATCATCGACCGTGATGGCCACCGTAGCGACACTAAAAACTACACTTCTCTTTCAAAATTTAGCAATGGGCAAATCGGTGTTGTGCAAAATCAACTCAATTTAATTGTAGACAAATCAGGCGCAGTGGTAGTGAAAGGAAGTGGTAAAATCAAATTCCTCAAAGACGACAAGTTCATTATCGGCGAAACACCAAATGTAATCTTGTACGATTCAAAAGCACAAATTGAGGACACCCTTCAGGAAAAGGAAAAATACCTCGGAAAAGAGTTTATTTATTCCTCTTTAGGCGATGGAAAGTACAGCATTAGAACATTTGGCTCCCGCGATGCAATTGTTTTAAAAGGAAAGCCAAAATTGGTAAACAATTACATTTACTGCCCGCATAGAAAATCGTATTCTATCGTTAATCAAGACCTTCAAATTACGAAATACAAGAAAGTCTCTTCTAGCGATCAGGTTTCTTCGAGCATATCCATCTTAAGAAGGAAAAAAGACATTTATTACTTCAATGAATCAGGAGAAGAAATCTACATCTCCAAAAAAGATGTTCGCCAATTCGCTCAGGGAGAAAATACCGTTATTCTTGATGGTGACTCCACCTATACCCTGTCCAGTAAAGGAGAGGTTTTGGAATACAATGAGCGCGCTCCTATTCTCAATAAACCCGTAGAAAGCGCGTCCTATTCCATAGCGTTTGAAAATGGTAAATACGGTGTTGTTCTCAATAAGGAATTCATTATCCCTGCGACATACCGATCAATCACAGCGGTAAACAGCAAAGAATACCTCGTACCAAAAGACCTTTATAAAACGTTGTACACAACCGAAATGGAGGAAATCAGCACGATGAATTACGATAAGGTCTGGTTGCTAAACGGCAATGGAATTTTATTTCTAGCTGGCGATCAATATTATTACTTTAATGATGTCAATGAACAGATCATTGATGTTGGGGTGATAGGGGAATGAAATATTATATAGAAATGAGAAATACTTTATATTTTGTAGTAATGGGTTTATTTCTTTTGGTACTTGCATGTTGTACATCCAATACTCAGACAAATAGTGAATTCTATTCGAGCGCAGCAATAACTGAAGTAGAGGCATTAGATTCATCGCAACTGTCTAAAAAACATGATTATCAATTGGCTGATGAATTAGTAGATAGTCTTTTGAAAACAAATACAGACACCGTTCTTTTTTATAAAAGAATATGCATTAATTGCTGTGAATATTACAATGTTTTTTGGACTAATAATGGAAAACGATATTTACACAAGTTCTACTTTGATTTTAGCGATATGCAGAATCATTCCGTACGTATTGAACTGATGAATAATAGAATTTTTCCAGCACTAAAAAGTAGTTATGTTAAATTGCACAAAACTGCAATTCAAGAAAACATGCACAAAATGAAAGATGGTACATCTTCAACTCTTTTGTTAAGCCATTACTGCTATTCATCTATTAGCCTTTATTCTCAAAATGACTCTGTTATTTCAAATCAAATAAAGGACAATTATTTTAAAATAAGTTTTACGGATGAAAATGATGTACTCTTGCCAAATGACAATTACCAAGAAAACATAAATTCAGAATGGTATACTCTTCTTTCATTAATTGAAAAAGACATTTCATCTATGGACGAAACGAGCGATAAAGAATTAGAAATAATGCGAGTCGTGAAATAAAGAACTCCATGAGCACAATCTGCAAACCAAACGGGTTAACCGCTTCGAATTATCAATTCATCCTGAATAATCATATGCGAAAGTTCATCAGTTTCTTTTATCTTCGAGAAAAAAAACTAATTCAATAAGTCATGCTGCGCGTAGTTTAGAAACATTAGTCAGAATGATATCTAGAATGTATAAAATACTTTTTATTATAGTAATAGTTGTTACCTCCTGCTCCCAAGAAGCAAAGAATGAAATCAACAACGACATACAATCAGGATCAACAAATGAGACTGACACGGTCATAACGAAAAAATTGGAAATTGAGAAAAATTCATTAGACAACTCAGAATTAGCTCAGGTGTGGTTAGAAAAAGCAATTTTAGAATACTTCAATCAGGAAATAAACGATCGAGGTTCGATAACTACCAAAGATTATAACGAATATAAAGGTGACATGATCAATTCCGTTTATTCTCATGGACTTGACTTAGACGCGTTAAAGGAAAAATGGACACACAAATACGACGTTTCAGCTAACAATTCTGGAGTCGGTTTTCTTATTGGAGCTCAAGATTACCTAACTATTATAATTAAATCTTGCACTCTTGTTGCTAGTCCAAATAAAGGTGAACTATTGTTTAATTTAGTTCTTTGCGACACTGGCTATGATGAATGCTATGAATCGGATATTACCGTTGTTCCTTATAACGGATTATTCGCTATCGATAATGTAAAAGAGTATTTTAGATGATACAAATAACAGCCATAACCGCTGACTACTTAAGAAAGCTGGAAGATTAAAACTTATGGCCATTTCGGATGAAACAAACCTATCAGCAAGTCCTACTCAATAATACTTTATAAGCATCGATCTAAGTTTGAGAAAACTCAATCATTTTTGCAGAATACAACCTACACAACTAGCACATTTCTAAACCTCCACTTACCCCCCGTTTAGACTAATCATCTTCAAAAAGTAGGAAACAAATCTACACTGAAGCAGTAAAAGCCTCTACTAATGATGCCCTCCATTCGAATAAGAAACCGCGTCTCCTTTGCCGAACGCATAACTAAACCCAAGTGTTAACGTTCGACCACGGGTAGATTGCTGATACAAATAATACTCCGCTTGATCAACAACGGTTCTATTGATCCGAGAAGCGAAAACATCACGAACACCAAAATTAATCGCTCCTTTTCGTTTCCAAATCTTGAGACGCAAACCGGCATCCAAATACGCTTGGTTCAATTCTTCCCCTTGAATTGTTTTGAACCGCGACTCATAGTTCCCAGTGAATTCAATATCGAGCATTTTGCTTGCTTTGATTTTCATCATTAGCTTTCCCGTGTATCTGTTTCCACTAAAATCAAAATTTTGTCCGTCAAAATCGCCTTTACGATTGAAGTAATTGAAGTTGAAATCACTGTTGAAATCCAGCCATTTTGCGGCATCCCATTTTGCATTCCATTCAAATCCGACAACGTCGCTCGTACCAATATTCATTGGCATTACAGTGTTGACATTGTCCTCAAATATGGAAACCCTCTCAATCGTTTGCGTCGTGTAGCGGTAATAAATACCAACATTCATACTGAACTTATCGAAGTTATAGATGCTCATCCATTCGTAAGAATCCGTGAATTCAGGCAACAAATCAGGGTTTCCTCTGCGAATATTGAAATTGTTTGAAATATTGAAAAACGGGTTCAGGTTCCACAATCGCGGACGTGATACACGACGAGAATACCCCAATTGCATTGATACTTTCTTGGAAATTTTATACGCTGTATGCACTGTTGGAAAGAAGTTCGTGTAATTTTGACGGTTGCTAACGTTCGTTGTTACAAGTTCCGTTCTCAAATCCGTATTCTCGACCCGCAAACCTATTTTAGCGCCCCACTTCTTCTTTTCATACGATCCGCTAGCATATACACCAAAGACACTTTGACGGAAAATAAAGTTGTTCGTGAATGCACTGTCGACAACCCAATCACCAAGAGCATCTTCATTTTGAACCGAATAATTATTCCCTACATCATTCAAGGTATACTGCGCACCCGTTTCAAAGGTGTAGTTCTTTTTAAATGGATTGAAGTAATCGACCTTACCGATATAATCGGCCTGTTGAAATGTAGTTTGCGTGCGTTGCGGTGTAAACACATCCGTCCCTAAAATAGATCGATTCTCAAAATCTGAAGACTGTTCCTTGCCGAAGAAACGGCCTTGCGTGCTTAAGACAAGCGTATGTGCAGAAGTATCTTTAAACTCTTTCTTGTATTGCAAATCGTATTGGTACTTTGGATTCCCAGCTCGTGTCGTTTCTTCTCGTTCCCAAACAGCAAGCGTATCTCCATCCAAAGTTGTTTGATAAAAATTGGTCAACGAAGGCTGCTTTTCCCATTCATAAGCGACGTTACCCGAAAGCGTAATCGTGTTGTAATTGTTGATGTAATAATCCGTTCCAAGCGTCATGTTTGCGAAGATCTCGTTGCGGTAATAAATTCCGTCGCTTGCAATTTCCATACTGTCGATCAAATCTCGATTCACAGACTCATTGTACCGCGGCAAAGACCGATATCCTGTTCCTATTTGGGTAAAAACGTTGAACTTTTCGGAACGGGCATTTAGGCTGAAACCAATGCTATGATTGTGTGGCCAACCTCCATTTATAGAAACGGAACCATTAACGCCTCGCTTCTGTTCTTTTTTCAATACGATATTGATGATCCCTGAAGTCCCTTCGGATTCATACTTTGCTGAAGGATTTGTAATCACCTCAACACGTAGGATCATGTCTGCTGTAATCCCCGAAAGCGCCTTGGCTGGATCATCCGACATTACCGAAGGCTTTCCGTCAATTAGGATCTGAACACCCGAGCTGCCTCGCAAGGATACAATACCTTCGATGCTCACAGTAACAGACGGCACATGGTTCAAGACTTCCAAAGCCCCAGCTCCCGAGGAACTGATGTCCTTTCCGACATTAAATATTCGTTTGTCCAATCTAAATTCAGTTGTCGATTTTTCATACACAACCTCCACCTCTTGCAATGCTTGGTCGATCAATTCCAATTTCAAAGTCCCCAAGTCTTGGTTACTCCCTTTCATGTCAACAGTATCTATAAACAACGATTTAAACCCAATAGACCGCACTTCAAGGCTAAATACATTTCGCTCTGTTTCCAGTGAGAAATAACCATTCACATCCGTTTCCGTTCCTTTAATTATCGCACCCGACTCCTTATTTTTGACAATAACTGAGGCATACCCTACTCCTTCATTCGTATATTCATTCATCACTCTCCCGCTGAGTGTATCTTGACCAAAAGCAAGCGATGAGATCAGGAAGACGGCTATCAATAACAAATTATTCAAAGAGGAAATTTTATTTAAAATCATTGGTGCAAAATTAAGGATTTAGAGGGTTCACGTCTTACTTTTTAACACTCTTATCTATATGTTGTTGTTTGGTGTAAAAACTGGTGATCGGTTTGTCCTTATTCCCAAATTATTGAAATTTTGATGCGTAAAAAATGGACTATCTAAGATGGTATAGGAGGCGACAACATTTACATGATCCTATTTAAAAACAAAGGTCAAAATTGGATGCTAAGATACTGAACGGTCTATATTGTTGAGGCTAGCGTGTTTGAATACACTGATTACGCGGTTGAATAAACTTAAATCTACCTCAATCGCAATCTGTGTTTCCCGAAAGTAATTGGTGCATTGGAGCCTGCCCTCCTTGCAGAAAAACTATACCCATTATTATTTATGACGGCGATTATTTCAATTCAGCGACCTACTTATCTTACAAGTTGTAAAAAACCAGAGTATTCGTTTTCACCGACTTCTATTTTGTAGAAATAAGTGCCATCAACAGCGGGGATTCCGTTTGAAGTTCCATCCCAATGAACGGCCTTATCACTGCTTATGAACATCACATTTCCCCATCGATTAATGATCGTAATCTTATACGCAGAAAATCCATCATAGCCAATTTGATAGGAGTCATTTACATTATCTGTATTGGGCGTAAAAATGTTTGGAATGGTGATATCTTCTTCAATTATTACAATAGGTGGCTCCGTATAATTGCTGTCACAAACTGGCACATTGGCCGAGCCGTCGGATTGGTGGTAAAGAATCACATCATCCAGTACAGGTTCAGAGCACGAATAACATGGATGTCCCCAGTTTGTAAATTTAAAAGTGTGCGATGTTGAAGTTGCCAGAAACTCTATAAGAAATCGTGTTCCGGTCATGCCTTGAAAAGGAGGTGTTGGTCTACACGGCAGCATTAATTTCCCAAAGCCAATATCAAGTCCAATAATTCCAGAACCTGGCGAAATATCTTCGCCTCCCGACCAAAATTCGAAGACATAAAGATCTCCAATTGTCAATCCTGCAACAGTTTGTTCAGCCGAAACTCCAGTTGAACCGCCATATTCAGGTGCATGCTGTGGATAGCCCACAGGAACGCCTTCAAATTGACAATCATTAAGTGAATAACAAGATGTATCTTCAACAATAGCACATGGTTGACAAAAAAAGTTGCCCAAATACAAGGCTTCTGTTCCTTCAGCAATTTCTGAGTAGTTATTATCGAACACCGTAGCGTAAGTTGCTGTTCCGCCGCCAGACACCGTCCAGTCTACAATATCGCAACTGTAAAGAGAGGAGTTTGGACACAGATGGTCGCCTACCACACAGTCATTGTTTTCAAAGCCACCATTTTGTATCAAATTAGGTGCACTCGGACTAATAGCTTCAGTTTGAGGGTAACAATAAATACAAATAATCTGTGCATTCCCAAGCTTAGAAGTCAACAATAGCAGAGCAATCCCCATAATTTTGAACAAGCGTTGATTGGCAGTTTCTGGCAATCCCAAAAAGAAGTTAGTTTTAAACATCATTTGTAATAATAGTGAACTCTCTATATTTATAGACGTAAGAATTTCCAAATGGTACATCCTCCTATTTAAATGCTAGAACTAAGGAGTTAACGCGAAAGGTAAACTCAATGAATTTGATCAAAGACCCCAATAATTGTTATTTAATTGCGTTCGAGTGAGAATTAATATTTCTACTAAATGAGAATAAATAACTTTAGAGTATTATGAATCAACCTACTTCAATTTGGGAATGTTCCAATGTCCGAAAATCATACTCGAACAATGGATTTGAACTAAAAAACATTAATCTAGCCATCAATGCCGGTGAAATAACAGGCATCGTTGGTGAAAACGGAAACGGTAAAACCACTCTTTTGAGAGTTGTTGCCGGAGAACTGGATATTGACGCTGGCAAGATTCAATTTATGGGTTCTGCAATCGAATCCGAGGATTGGAGGTCTTTCAAAGAACAAATCACCTACATTCCACAACGCATTCCCAAATGGTACGGATACCTTAGAACCAACTTGGTTTTTCAAGCGAGTATTCATGGAATCCCTTCAAATGAAATTGACTCGCGCTTAAATCTCCTTTTGGATGAGCTCGGCCTGCAAAAGTACGCCGATCTGAAATGGTCTGAAATCTCTACGGGATATCGATTGCGCTTTCAATTGGCGAAAATGTTAATTGGCAAACCGAAGCTTCTTGTTTTGGATGAACCCATCGCAAACCTTGACATTAAAGCGCAGGAAAAATTCTTGACAGATTTACAACGAATTGTTACAAACGACGAATTTCAAACGGCTGTGATCATGAGTTCTCAGCAATTGCACGAAGTAGAATCCTTCTCGGACAATGTGGTTTTCATAAAAGATGGCGATATCAAGTACAGCGGAAAAGTTGAAGACGTTGGCCAAGGGAGAAAGGAAAACACTTTTGAACTTTCAGGCTCGATGACAAAAGAGTTGATTGAAAACCTTTTCAAAGACGAAATCATCAGCATACAAGTAAATGGGAAGAACCTTTCAGTTACAACCACAATGGCCATTTCAGGTGAGTCATTAGTTACGGGACTCCTGAAGGCAGAATGCAAATTGGACTATTTCAGAGACATCAGTTCTTCAACCAAAAAAATGTTTTCCTAATTATGACTCTCGATAGCTTCATCCCAAAGTTCTTAAAGAAATTAGACGCTTATCTTTTAAGAAAACACCCGAATTTATGGGTAACGAATATTCATTATGTTGTGTTCTACACCCTCATTTTCGATTCCATTTTATACGGCTTAACGCGCCTTAAAGGCTTTGATATTACGGGTCCGTTAAGTGATCCAGACACGCCTATAAGCCTCATGATTGTTCCAGCGGTTTTAATCTTTTTATTTTGGTTTATCAAACAAGCACGTTACAATGTCGATAAAAACTATGGACGTTCAAACATTGGACACGATTACCAGAACTTCTTTGTTTATGTTGTTTCAATTTTCCTCATTACGTCAACAATATTTGTAATTCCTCAAGGATTAAGCGACAATATGAAAAGTGCTATTCCACTTGAACAATTGGATAGCGACACCGAAAAGTTGAACAATGGATACGCCTATTTTACTAAAAGTGTGAGTTTCGTGAATGATGAAATAGTTAGTCGAAGAAGTCCAATATACATTTACAAACGCGACTATTACGCAGACCGAGGAATGAACAAAACAGTTCCAGTGAATCGAGAAATGGCACTGAAAGAAATTAAAATGTTCATCTCAACCTACAACAAATACAGCGATGATAAATTAGCAATCACCCCGCTCCAAGTATTCAAAACCGCCCAAAGCCATCAGGCTGTTAACTTGAATAATTATGGCAGGTACGATGCTCGTGTTAATTACAAATTGGAAAGGATGTATTCCATCTATCGCAATAGGAACGCAGCATTGTTAAGCAATTCCGATTTTCTAAAATTTATTTTTGGAATCGTAGGTTTTCTTGCTTTGGCAACTTGGATATTTAAAAACGTACACTGGAAAAATTTCTTAGCTGCAGGAATAACAATTCTTTTATCTCCCCTTGCCGCTGGTGTTATTGCTGTCATTTTATACAGCTTGCTCCAATTGAATGATACAGGTCCAAATGCAGCGTTTGCCGTAATTATCTTAGTAAACTTTTTCTCATTCCTGTGGTTTATCATACCCGTTCTTAACAAGAAATACAGCTCTATGAGTGTGATTAATGGCATCTTGTTACAGCTTTGGTTGCCATTTTCTGTGTTTTTCTATTCCCTCATGGTCTATGATACATCTCGAAGAGGATATGATTACTATTCAGATAATTATGAAGAATTCCACAATTGGTGGGAAAGCTATTTGATGAGCACCTATTGGATTGGCTGGGCTCTTTTATTGATCTCCATTCCAGTCATGAAACGCTTTTATAAATACATGTGGGCACTTCCGAAAAGCAAATAAGCTTATCTTTACTCAACATTAAAAACGAATTGTTATGATCAGATACGTAATTATCGGCGCCTTAATCGGAATTGGATTTGTGATCGTTGTAAATTTATTGAAGAAGAAGTAGGACTTGCAGCATACACCCTCAATCGGACGGACACAGTATTCACCAAGAATTAAACCCTTTATTTTTGAAGACACCTGGACAACGCCCTTTTCATTGACATCAATATTGAAACTTACATCGTAAAACAAGGGAGTTCGAGCGATTAACGGATTAACGGATTAACGGATTAACTAAAATTTATTTAAAAAAATGGGGAAGAAAGAACTCATCATCATAATTGTGTTTTCCATCGTTGGATTCGTTGGCGGAACCTTCATTGTTAAAGCGATCAAGGGAGACCCAAAAGTGGAGAAAAAGATCGAACAGAAGAAAATCGAGAAAGAAAAAACGGACGAAGTTGAGCCTGAAACTGACACTTTAGAGATCCGATCAGACATTCAGTTGAGGTAAGAAACCACATCGAATAAAGTTGAAGTCGAGCGACATGAAGCTGTAAAAGGCACGCGATCAAGCAAAAAAACGCTGAGATTGCAGAGACGAACAACGATAGAATTAGGGATTTTTGCATAAGAAATCAAAGCCCGTCTCGGATAAACTGGGACGGGCTTTTATGTGGGGTTGCAATTTCTGAGGAATCCCCCTTTATTAAGCTTGTCTTTAATCCTCCATTGCAACATTTGCGTAAAATGGAAATGAGAACCCGTTCCGCCAAACAACGACGTTAATTATTAGTAAATTTCTGACAAACCACTTGAACTATGAAGTCTATTCTTTGCGCAATTGCACTGTTAATGCTTACTTTTAGCTGTGTCACAAACGATGCAGAAGCCATTGTTGCTGAACGCAATTCTGAGAACGTTCCAATCGATTTGCCTTTTAACGCATCGAAAGAACAAGCCACGGAATTTGCTTGGGAGACGTTTTTAGCAATTAATGTTCTAAAAAAAGACGGAACAGGAACACTTTGGGAAAATTACAAGGAAGGTTATGACATCTTCCTTAAAAATGCTGAAAAACCTACGGCATGGGGTAAATCAACTCCATCAACCGATCCACCTTGTGCAGATTTCTCAGACGGAGCTAAAGTGCTAAGAACCACTTCTAAAATAAGTCCAATTATCAATGAAACCGACCAAGCTGTAGGCGGAATTCTAATTGATCAAGACTCAAACGTTGTTCATTATGAGGTTTATATGAACAAGCCGATGTTTCAATATGTACTAGAAAATGAATTTTACAATGCAATGAAACAATCCGGAAGTGACATCAATTTCCCTGATGGAAGTATGGAACTCAAGGCATCTTGGAAAATTTTAGATCCCAAAAAAGACGACATTTCCCGTTACCATAGTGCCAAAGCGTTCATTTACATTCCTGATTCAGCAAAAGTATTTCAGGAAAACACGGTTCCGATTGGCGTGAAAGACAAAATCAATTCTTGCTCTGAACAACTGGTCGGATTAGTAGGACTGCATATTGTCTACAAAACACCATCCAATCCCAATTTTGTTTGGATGACTTTTGAGCAAAATGACAATCTTGTTGTCGATAAATCAGCACCGGCGGGTACAAAACCATCATTTTACAATCCTGATGATACGGAGGCCCGCGAGAACTGCCGTCAATGGGATTGCCCAGAACAAGTAGCAACGCAAGTCGTTCGACAAACCATAATTCCAGACTGGATCGAAGAATCCAATACGAAATATCAAAAGAAATTACAGAAGGAAAATTCTGTTTGGGCGAATTATAAGTTGATCGGGGTTCAATGGCCTACGGATAAAACGCGAACAGGAAACCCGCACCAACCAATTCTTGCAAATTCAACGATGGAGACCTTCAATCAAACGGGAAGTAGCTGTATTGGATGTCATTCTTTTGCACGGTCATCGAACAAATCAATCTATTCCGACTTTAGCTGGGTAATGGGACGCGCGCAGTCTCCTAAAAACGGACTTCCTGATGCAACTGGAAAAGATGTTTTAAATTATGTAATGTACATGAAGCCTTATAAATATTGGGGCACTTGGAGTGATCCTCAATGGAATGATTTTAGCAAGCCGTCGAAGGGTGAAAATCCGCATGGAAATTTCATTCGCGTATTTGTAAATGATATTGCACTGAAGGCCTATAAAGACGATCCGAGCATCAGCATTTTGCCAGAAGGAAGTATTGTACTGAAAGAAAACTACAGCACACCTGATAGTAGTTTCATGAAAAACAAAGCTGTACAACCGAGTGAGCTTATCGAATTAACCATTATGTACAAGGCAAAAGATGAAAACGGAACTTTAAAATGGTTCTGGATGAAAACACCTCCAAACGGCCCCTTTGACTCTGCGAGTTTCAACCAACAAGGCTGTATTAGCTGTCATACGCTCTGGCATGGGAATGGCGATGGAATGTTGAGTTTCAATTTTGGAAAACGCCCTGTGATCACAAAAACTCCATTTGACCTTCGTTCGGAAGAGATTGAACGGGTTGAGCTGAAATGATGCTCTAAATATCGATCGTTTAAAAATTTCTATCCCTAAAAGGAGACCTTTCTGTACTTTCAACATTAAAGGTGTAAATAACAGAAATGGACGACAGTAAAATCATCGAATTGCTCAAAGTTGGTAAGCCGGACAAGGCATTTATCAAACTTTACAAAAACTATCCGCACGTTGAAAAATTAATTTTATCGAAGGGTGGTTCGCGTGAAGATGCAAAAGACGTTTTTCAAGAAGCACTGATCATCTTCTATGAAAAAGTACGAAACACTGATTTCAAACTCACCTCCTCAATTGGAACTTACTTGTATAGCGTCAGCAGATTTCTTTGGAAGAATGCGATGAAGAAACGCAAAAAATCGGTTGACATTTCAATGGATTTGAGTTCAAATGAAGAGTCTGAACTTCAGGAGGCCCTTGAGCGAGAAGAGAAATTTGTTCGAATCGAAGGCGTACTGTCTCAAATTGGAGAAAAGTGTCTAAAGCTTCTCAAGTTCTTTTATTACGACGGTTTGTCGATGAAAGCAATCGCTACTAAAACAGGCCTCAAATCTGAAAGTGTCGCGAAGAATCAGAAGTACAAATGTCTTGAGCGTGCTAAATCGAAAATTGAAATTCTTTAGCAACTGCCGTCCCAATTATTTACCCTTTAAGTATTAAATCATGCGAAGCGAATTAGAAAATATAGAACGAATTGAAAAGTACCTCAGGAATGAATTGAGTACTGAAGACATGCAAGCTTTTGACGAACAATTAAAAACAGACAGTACACTTAAAAGTCAAGTCGAGGTGCAAAAAGACATCGTTGAAGGTATTCAAAGGTTGAGTGTAAAACAGTCCATTCAAAAAGCGTTTTCGACGTATAAAATGCGCAGGAATTTCTTTCGATTTGGCTTGGGAAGCCTCTTTGCGCTAGGTATTGTTTCCGCAGCTCTTTGGGCCAGTGATTCAATCGAAACTGAGAATTCAGTCGCAAAAATAGAGGAAACATCAACTCCCCAATCAAGAAGTGCAGTTCAGGTGGGACCCGAATTTATGATTTCCGAAGAATTTATGGCTGAAATTCAATCCTTTGAAATTGACCCAACAATTAAAACTTCACTAAAAATCGGAAAGGAAGGAACCGTGTTGCACATTCCAAAATCTGCCTTTGTAGATCAAGAAGGAAAAGCAATTACTTCGACTGTCACAATCACCTATCAAGAATTTAAAAACCCGGCTGATATGGCATTTTCGGGAATACCAATGACGTATACGAATAGAGACGTGGAATACAATTTCAACAGTTCGGGAATGTTTTCCATCAAGGGATATTCAGATGGCGAAGAAATTAAGGTGAATCCTGCCAAATCACTTTCCATCGATTATGCATTAGCAAAACAGAACGCAGATATTGACTTCTATCGATTAAAAGACGATTCGACGAACTGGGAATTTTTAGAAGAAATTGACGAATTGACGGCGCTAGAGCAAGATTTTACAGACTCTATTCCGGAAGGAAACTTTGGTTTTGGAATTGCTGCTGAACCAACAGTTCAACAAGTAAATGGAACAGCGCAATTGCTTCTCGCAAAGGATAATGCAGAAGGCAATACGAATGTTGCACCAACTACTACTCTTGGTAATCCAGTTACTGAGAAAACAATCTTTCAATACAATATAGAAATGGGCGTAGATTCAGTACAAGCTCAAAAAAACGCAGACAGATATGTAGAATCCGTGGCTGGACATACCTACCCTCCAATTATTTCAGGGCTCCGCATCAACAGTTTTGGAGTGTACAATTGTGATGCAATTTACCGTTTGCGAAACCGCGTAACTGTTCAACCAACCTACTTGGATGAAAATGGTGACGAAATAAAAGAACAAAAAATGGTCTCTCTCATTGATCTGAACGTGAATTCCGCCTTTAGTTTCGGCCCAAGAAGTTTCACTTGCAACCCAAAAGCAAACAACTTAATTCTTCTTTTCACTACATCTAACGAATTGTATCTCTTGGAAAAAGGCAATTTTGGTAAGAGCCCTATTGCAAATAATGGATCAAGCAGTTATCAAATGAAAAACGTCACCGAAACGATAACGAACTCCAATGACTTGAAAGCGTATTTAGTTCCTTAGGAATAAATTAAATCCCGTTTTGATCTTGGTTCGCTGGGATGAAACGGGATTTTAGCTATCCAGTAAATCCTCCGCTTAAATAACACCGTTATTAATGGCGTATTTCACCAAACCTACGGAACTCCGAACATTTAATTTCGTCGTTAATTTTTTCTTATGCCCCTCTACTGTTCGCCTGCTAATTTTAAGTTCATCCGCAATCTCATCGTTCGTTCTCTCCATCGCAATTAGCTGTAAAACTTGATATTCTCTTTTTGTTAATTCAGACTTAAGTCCTAGTTGTGTGTTTTTTTCCCTTGTATGTCCAAGAAGTATTTGAGAAATGGAATTCCCAAAATAAGGAGCACCTCCAAGAATCGTTTCAATTGCTTGAATAAGTTCTTCCGATCCTGAATCCTTTAAAATAAATCCATCACAGCCATTTTCGATTACCTGTCGAATGATCGTTTCATCATTCATTACACTTAAGACAAGAATTGGAACTGTATAATTCTTCTCTCGCAAGTTGGATATCGTTGTTATTCCATCCATTTTTGGCATTTGCACATCGAGTAATAAAATGTCAAAATCTTGCTTAAGTACGAGGTCGAGGACTTCCATTCCATTTGTAGCTTCCTTAATTACGGGAATGAAGTTTTCTTGATTCTCAAGCATGAATCGCAATCCATTACGAACGATTACGTGATCATCTGCAATTAAAATGTTAACAACGTTTTTCATCAATGGAAATTTTAAGGTCCGTACCCTTTGTTGGAATACTGAAGTATTCATAAGTTGCGCCGATCAATTTCATACGCATATCAATGTTGGCAAGTCCAATTGAATTGTATTCGCCTGTGATGTCAAACCCTTTTCCATTATCGGACAAAAGAATTTGCAATTTTTCATTTGCTCGTTTTAATTCTACAATGATTTCAGTCGCCTCAGAATGTTTCAATGAATTGTGAATAAACTCCTGAACCGCTCTATATATGTACAGTTCTTTCTTTTTATCTGACAAACCAATTCGCTCATGGCATATAAAGACAACCTTGATATCGCTTACTATTTTGCATTTTCCGATTAAGATTTCCAAAGCATTACACAAATCATTTGATTGGATAATATGCGGTGAAAGATCGTGTGAAATTTCACGAACCGAGCCAACAGCACTGGTTATTAAACTTCCCATTTCTGAAATGGCTTTTGAATAGGCAGGAGAATCAACTTTCAAGTTCTTCAATGAATCCAAATACAATTTAACCATACTCAATTCTTGGGATAAAGAATCGTGCAAATCCCGGGAGATCCGCGCGCGTTCATTTTCTTGAACATCGATCAATTGCTCGATCAACCATTGGTTATAATTGTTTTCTTTCATTCAGCTTTTAATTCTTCAATACTAAAAGTACATGTCTAGATCGTAAACTATTTATGGATCTGTTCTTTCAATAAAATAATGCAGAGTAGCTTACTCTTTTACAAGAATACAACATCACTCGAAATTAAAAGCACGTAAAAACCCCTGATTCATAGCGTAAATACCGCAACTGACAAAATTACGTAGTGAAAAGTACCAATTGCATGATTATCTGTTCATTTTTTCAATTACCACGTAATTTTACGTAGATCTTCAAGTGCGTTTGCATATAGATTCGAGAAAAAAGGTTTGTATAAGGAAATAGAGGGATTCAATTAGAACCGATCGCGTAATTTCATCATCGGTCGCTCAAAGAAGTAATATAGTAGGGTTGAAACTCCTACCGTCACCACCCAGAACAAGGTATACATTTGCCAACGGTCGGCTTCTGCGACAGGTGGATTGAGTTTTATAATTACGCCATACACCAATCCAAGATTGATTAAATACATCGAATAGGAGATCTTGCTGATGTGCGTAACCATTTTTCCCCACCATTTAAAACGATACGTTTTTATACTATCTGCAAGCGGCAATAGAAACAGTGCTCCAATTGAGATTATGACAAAGTAGAATGTTCTTGAATAGAAGAGTTCAAACGAATGATCGGTTGTTGTGCCAAGATATAAGATTACCATTCCCAATATAAATGCTGGCCATCTGCACAACCTCCAAAAGTCTTTGAAATAATACTTTATGTATGCTGCAAACACACCATAAATAATAGTGTCTAATCGCATTACTACGACTTTTCGAACTTCCATATCATAAGCATTAAAGGTATTGTATACAGCTTCTGCATGATAAATTCGATAAAGTAAGGGAGCTATTATTAAAAGCAAAATGGTTGCAAGGAAGGTATGTTTTTTCGAGAGGAAAAGGCGAAAGCCAAAAATAGAAAGGGGCAGGATAATGTAGAACCATTCTTCGACAGATAAACTCCAACTCTCCCAAAAGAAGCTGTGAAAACCATCAAACAGATTGTGTGTAAAGAAGATGAACGACCAGCCAAACTGATCGAGGTCTCCATTTTTCCATTCATATTGAATAAATAGAAAATTCAAAAGTAAGATCAAGTAATAGTTCGGTAAGGTTCTGAACCACCTTCGTTTCCAGAAATGTGCAATTGATTTTAGATTGAACTTTTCTCCCTTATCGATTTCTTTAATCAAAATTGATCCAATAAGAAACCCACTTAGAACGAAAAACAGCTCTACTCCATCAATTCCACTTAAGAGTGGGACCGTAGGCAAAAACCAAAAAATATCACCCGCCAGAGCGGCACCATGACTTAAAACAACAAGAACTATTGCGATGGCGCGGTACACATCGAGTCCGTAGATTCGTTCATTTCCAGAAAGTTTCATATTATCCTTCGCCATCGCAGTGACGAATATAGTAAGAACATCAGTCTTTGATAACAAACATCTAATTCAAACTGCAATTGAAAAAAAGTGATACTATTAAAATTAAAAGGCTAACTTAGTCCCGTGATTATGACGTTTCACACTGAATGTTAAGCGATTAATTGCATATTACACAGTAAAAAATTATAAAATGGCAGAAGGTACAGTTAAGTTCTTTAACGGAACAAAAGGATTTGGATTTATTAAACCAAATGATGGAGGTGAAGATGTTTTTGTACATCAATCAGGTCTTGATGACGAGATCAACGAAGATGACAAAGTTTCTTACGAAGTTGAAGATGGAAAAAAAGGATTAAACGCGGTAGGTGTAAAAGTTATCGGTTAAGAAATATTTTCTTTATTGAAATGGGACTTGATTCAATCGAGTCCCATTTTTTTTGTTTTAAACTTTTCCTTCCACATTTCGAAAGTTCATATCTTCTCTTTTGGCTTTATGCATCTAAATATAAATCACTTATCTTAGCTTAAATTTTAAATCAAAACCTATGAAAAAACGTCTACTATTCTCAGCCATTGCGCTTTTAACTTCATTAAGTGCTAGTGCACAATGTACAGCTGACCCTCAATATGTTGACCCAGGAGTTTATCCAGATAGTGCTACAGGAATGGCAGCAGCATGTATTGATGTTCCTTATTCTGAAACAATCACGATAATCGTACCTTATGACACAACGACAATTGTATTTGGTATTCCATTTACTTTTGTATTTGATAGTGTAGTTGTTGATTCATGGGATTGGGGTGGATTAACAGGGTTCACCTACCAATGTTCATCTCCTGGAAATGTAATTAGTCCAGTTGATAATTGTTCTTTCGAAGGCGACCAAACGGGTTGTATCTTAGTTGAAGGTAACCCAACAGCAGCTGATATTGGAAGTTACCAACAAGAAATTACTACAATTGCATATTTACCTGGAGCACCGGGAAACCCAAATACTGTACTTGTGGACTACTATTACATACAAGTTCTAGATTGTGGATTAAGCCTTCCAACTCTAACGGACTCTAAATTCTTGGTCTATCCAAACCCAGCCAAATCTGTGATTACATTAAATGGATTGAACGGAATCGATGTTGAATCAATATTGGTAACAGATATGGAGGGAAAGGTTCTTGAATCTTATGAGAACGTAATTGGACCTGCATTGGACATGGATATCGATTATTTACAAAGTGGAATGTATTTTATTACGATAAATTATAACAGCACTTCGGAGGTTGTTAAATTCATTAAAGAATAATACTCAACGAGTTATACAGAAGCCGTCTTGGATACACCAAGGCGGCTTTTTTATGTACTTTATTTTTTTTTGTTTTTTTTCTATTTAGAGTTGCGCTATAAAGGAAATTTGTATTACATTTGCCCACGCTTTGAGCGCAAAGTGTATGTCTTTAAGACAAAATGAAAGCATGCTTTCAATGGTCCGGTAGTTCAGTTGGTTAGAATATCGCCCTGTCACGGCGAGGGTCGCGGGTTCGAGTCCCGTCCGGACCGCCAACTCGTAAGAGTAAAGTTAAAGTCTATATGGCTGTAGACCTAGAAACCCCTAAAGAGTATCAAATTCTTTAGGGGTTTTGTTTTTTAGATACCTTGCACTATGCCCCATTTCGTTTATATGATTCGTAATTCTGATAATATCCTTTACAAAGGGTATTCTACGGATGTAAAGCAACGAGTTGAATTCCATAATTCTGGAAAAAGTAATTACACAAAAAATAAAGGGCCATGGAATCTTGTATTTCTCATGGAGTTTACCGAAAAGAGGATCAAGACCAATTGTTGGGGGTTAGGCATAAATTTGTGTTAATCTGAAAAGGGATCAAGACCAATTGTTGGGGACTAGGCATAAATTTTCGTTAATCTGAATAAAAAGAAGGCTACATTTCGAACTCCTCTAAATTGAGATCTGAACGCTTTTATTTTGGCATTGAAGGACTCAGCAGATGCGTTTGTACTTCTATCTATGATAAATTAGTCAATCATCATCATTCGAAAAATCCAATTTATATTATATAACTTTATGCTGTGAATAAATTGTAAATACTGTTTATTCAGTTCCAGCAACTATTAAAATGACACATCCTCTAAGACAGCATATAGAAGAAGTAATTAGCCTGACTGATGATGAGTTTGATTTTGTTTTGAGTCATTTCAAGCAAGTCAATAAGCGAAAACATCAATATTTGGTGCAAGAGGGAGAAATAGTAGACAAAGAATTTTGGATCATAAAAGGTTGTTTAAAAAGCTATTTTATTGACGATACAGGAAAAGAACATATACTCCAGTTTGGAATGGAAAATTGGTGGATTACGGATTATGAATCTTTTGTAAAACAAACCAAGTCCAAAACTTCCATCGATTGTATAGAGGATAGTGAATTGCTGTATATATCATTTGAAGACAGAGATAAATTGACGGCTCAAATGCACAAAATGGAACGTTTTTGGGCTAAAAAAAGTAAAATCGGTCGAATTGCCCTTCAAAATAGGATTCTATCATTATTGAAAAATTCTACTAAAGAAAGATACGATTTGTTGCTCTCTCAATATCCGAAACTTTTCCAACGCGTTCCTAAAAAAATGATTGCTGCCTATTTGGGCGTTTCTAGAGAGACGCTTAGTAGACTAAATTCATAACTCAATCTCTTTCTTTTACTACTCTAAGTGATCTACATCACTTCAAAGAAGTGACAAACCTCCTTTCTGAAATTTTAGGTTCTACTCACCTTTGTATGACAATTAATTTAATAAATAAATTATGCCATACATTAACATTAGAGTTACTGACGAAGAGGTAACACAAGAACAAAAACGTCTATTAATAGAAGGTGCGACGCGTCTTGTAGTCGAAATTCTTAACAAAAAACCAGAAACGACACATGTAGTAATCGATGAAGTTCCATTGGGGAATTGGGGCGTAAATGGGAATCAGTTTCTAGGAACTAAAGAATAACCAATGAAAAACAAAACAGTAATTATCACAGGAGCATCAACTGGAATTGGGAAAGAAATTGCAAACTATTTTATTGCTCATGAAAGCAATGTTGTAATGAACTCTTCAAATGAAGAAAATTTAAGAAAGGCTTACAACGAATTCGGTTCTCCTTCAAATGCTATTTACTTAGCTGGAGATATAAGTAAACAAGAAACAGGTCAAAAATTGGTGAATTTAGCAATGGAGAAATTCAATTCTGTTGATGTCTTAATTAATAATGCAGGAGTGTTTGCTCCAAAGCCATTTTTAGATGTAGACGAAAACGATCTAGACCTCTTTTGGAATGTCAATCTAAAAGGCACATTTTATGCCTCTCAAGCAGCGGTAAGGCAAATGTTAACTCAAGAAGGCGGTTCGATCATTAATATCGGAACAGTATTAGTGGATCATGCGATTGATGGATTTCCAGCAACAGCACCTATAACAAGTAAAGGCGCTATCCATTCTTTAACAAGACAGTTAGCGGCTGAATTTGGAAAAAACAATATCAAGGTCAATACAATTGCGCCTGGAATAATCAGAAGCCCGTTACAAGGTAAAATGGGCGTTGATGATGCAGACAGTCTGGCAGGCTTGCACTTATTAAATAGAATTGGAGAACCAATTGAAATTGCCAAAGCAGCTTATTACTTGGCGGCATCCAATTTTGTAACAGGAGAAACAATTAATGTTGCTGGCGGGCATACCGTTGGGCATTCAATCTAAATTATTAAACAAAAAACATTAAAAGATGAACCATTTATTTAAAATCGTATTGATTGGAATAGTAACCTTACTATCAACTGCCAGTTATTCACAGGAGTCACCTAAAATGAAAATTTTAATCGTAGTGACATCACACGATAAATTAGGCGATACCGATACAAAGACAGGACTTTGGATAGAAGAATTTGCAACGCCCTACTACTATCTAATAGATCAAGGTATCGAGGTGACTATTGCTTCCCCTAAAGGTGGTCAGCCTCCAATAGACCCAAAAAGTAACCTGTCTGATTATCAAACAGCGTCAACGAACAGATATTATGCAGATTCGGATGCACAATTGATTTTTAGTAAAACATTGAAATTATCTAAAGTGAAGCAAGAGGATTTTGATGCTGTTTTTTATCCTGGTGGGCATGGTCCACTTTGGGATTTAGCCAAGGATAAAAATTCTATCAAATTGATTGAGTCCTTTTATAACAATGACAAACCCATAGCCTTTGTTTGTCACGCGCCGGCATCACTTCAAAACGTAAAAGATAAAAATGGAGAATTCTTGGTAAAAGGAAAAAAAGTGACTGGCTTTACCAATGGAGAGGAAGAAGCTGTTGGACTTACAGGCGTAGTTCCATTTTTAATTGAGGACATGTTAAAAGAAAATGGTGGAATTTATGTGAAGGGAGCTGATTGGTCCTCTTTTGCAGTCGAAGACGGCTTATTGATAACAGGACAAAATCCTCAATCAGCAAGTTTAGTAGCCAAAAAATTAATAGAAAAATTAAAATAATTATGTACGATAAAAATTCAACCGAAATTAAAACGATCATTTCAGACTATTTTAATGGGATTTATAACGGAGAAGCAACTTTACTAGAAGATGTATTTCATCCAGAAGCGAAAATCTATGGAGATATCAATGGAGTTCCTTATTACAAAGCATTAACAGAATACGTTGATGGAGTCAAAAACAGAAAAAGTCCTAAAGATTTGGAAGAAGACTTTAATATGAAGATAATTGGAATAGACATTATGGGCGAAATTGCCATGGTTAAATTACATGTCCCCATGCTTGGTTATAATTATTATGACTATTTGTCTCTAACAAAAATCAATAATCATTGGAAAATTGTAAACAAGATTTTCACTCATGTAAAATAAACGTTGCGTCTCTTAAATAGAAAGTGAGTATGTTTTTTCCTCTGCTGCTTTTCAAGGGAATGTTAATCCGAATAGTGTTGAAAGGAGCGCGGTGCGCTCCTTTTCCATTTCTTCAAATCTGGAGTTGCTACATAAAACAGAACTTATATATCATCAAGATTACAAGAACAGAAAACAGTCTGAGTTAGCCGTTTTCGATTACATAGAAGCCTGGCACAACAGACAAAGGAGACATTCCGTTTTGGAGGGGATGATAATATTAGAATTCGAAAAATTGAACTATAAAAAAGAAGCTGCTTGACTTCAAAAGCAGTGCTTTTTCTTCTTAACTAAATTGTCCGGTTTTTTGTAAGAATTCCATATCTCAAATTCCTTGAAGCACAAACAGGTTTCGGAATTAACTAAAGTACCTTTTCTTCTTCGATTCTCGTCAATTACAACTAGACAAAAGCCTCTCAATCAATAGATTCGATCATTTTTTTTGGTGCCCACATTTTTATAAAAAAACATCAGTTTTTGTGACGACTAACAAAAGTCATTAATAGCAAAACCTTATGTTTTTAAAACTTACTCAACTGACACATAGCTTTGTAAGTATTAATTAAATGAGTAACTAAAATCAATTATTATGAAAAAAATTACTATAATGCTGGTTGTGTTTCTTCTCGGAGTCTCCGGGATATATGCACAATCTAACTGTCCTGATTGGAACGACTATGTTGATTCCAAAAACGTGGGACCGACTGGATACTTCACCCTTACCGGTGGGCAAGAGGAGCTGAGCTCACAAGCCTACCATTATTCAGGTCCAGGTAGTATTAGAGACGTCGGTATTAATGGACAAATCCCAGGTGGTCTTGGAGGAACATTCTCTGCAGTTATTAAAGTAAGTATTTATAATGTAGATGCAAACAACCGACCAACGAGTTTGGTTGCTCCAAATGCTACTAAAACATTTACTTGGTATTTCTGGGAGAACTCTAGAAGTGTTCATTTTGGACAAGGTGGAATCGCCGTAAATAACAATTTCGCGGTTACAGTTGAGTTGTTACCCTATTTTACTGGACAGCAATTCAACCTTGAGTACACTGGTGACGGTGAAAGTCAAGGTGAAGATTTGGCCTCTGTGTCTGGTACTTCTACTGGATGGAACTGGGGCTCTTTAGATTCAGATTTTGGAAATGATGGCGATTTATACATCTATCCAAGAATGAATAACTTTATTACTGCTGACTTCAATTCAAGTGCAGTATGTAATATTGCTACAAACAGCAATGTTGATTTTACAAATACGTCAGACTTTTCTAAAGATCGTATGTTCAACACAATTACCGAAGCTGGTTATTCAGGCTCAGAAGTACTTTACGACTGGGATTTTGGTGATGGTTCAAGCTCAAATTCAGAAAATCCTACTCACGCATATACAGCGGCTGGAACGTACCAAGTTTCATTAACTACAACTATCGACGGTTGGAACAATACATGCAGTGATACTAAATATTTGGATGTATCTGTTGGTTTAGCAGTAGCTGCAACAGGAACAGATTTGACTTGTTACGGTGATAACAGTGGTGCATTAGCACTTGCTGGTAGTGGTGGTGATAACTCAAATTACACATACAGTACAGATGGTGTTTCATACCAACCTTCTTCAAATTTCACAGGATTGACTGCTGGAACTTATAACATATATGTTATGGATGGAATGGGATGTGTTGAAATGGGTCCAAACATTGATTTAACTCAACCATCATTAATTACGGTTGCAACACCAGTTGGTGTAACTTTAGCTACTTGTGGAAATGCAGACGGTGGAATATCTGCTGTTGCAACAGGTGGTTCTGGAACATTAGAATACAGTCTTGATAATATGACATATCAAGCTACTGGTTTATTTACAGGACTTCTAGGTGGAACATATACTTTATATGCTAAAGATGCTAATGGATGTGTAGAAACCTTAAATGTAACTGTAGGGAATTCAACAGCTCCAAGTTTAACGCTTCAATCATATACAACTATTAGTTGTCATGGTGGAAACGATGGAACGATTACTATTATCGGTTCAGGAGGAACTGGTTCATTGACCTTCTCTATCGACGGTATTAACTACCAAGCGTCAGGAGTGTTCACAGGACTTACAGCAGGTAATTACTCTCCATCAGTTAAAGATGCAGCAGGATGTATCGGTAACTTACCAAACATTAATATCAGCGAACCAACGTCAATTGAATTTGGTTTAACTCAAACACAAACAACGTGTTTCGGTAGTAGTGATGGACAAATTGATGTTGTAGCTCCAATAGGAGGTACAGGAACAATTACATTCTCTATTGATGGAATTAACTTCCAATCAGGAACGAACTTCTCTGGATTAACGGCAGGAGCCTACACGGTAACGGTAAAAGATGTAGCAGGATGTATCTCTACGAAAACAATTACAGTTACGCAGCCAACTGACATTCTTGTTACAATTGATTCATTCTCAGACTTATCTTGTTTTGAAAGTGGAGATGGAATGGTGAATGCATTAGCATCAGGAGGTAATGGAGGTTACTTATTTAATATTGGTGGTAGCCAACAACCTTCAGGTGAATTCTCGAGTTTAGATGCTGGATCTTATACCGTTTATGTTGAAGATGTTAATGGATGTACCGGAGAAGCAACTCAAGTAATTTACCAACCAACACAAATTACTGCTAGTCTTACTTTAGGGAACTCTACTTGTGGTAATCCAAACGGAACTCTTTTAGCAGTTGCTGCTAACGGTTCAGGTTCAGGATATACATACAGTATTGACGGTGGATTCACGAGTAACGGAACAGGTGCGTTTGCAGGATTAGCTGCAGGAACTTACTTAGTTTTAATTACAGATGGTACAGGTTGTTCTGAAGTATTCACAGGAATTGTAGCCGATTCTGATGGGCCAGTTATTGCTGGAACAACTTCTACACAAGTTACTTGTAACGGTGGAAATGACGGTACAATCACAGTTACTTTAGTAACAGGTGGTACTGGAACTATTGAATATAGCGTTGACGGTGGTCAGTTTGGTTCGTCAAATGTGTTATTAGGATTGAATGCAGGTGATCACACGGTGGTTGTTAGAGATGCAAACGGTTGTACAGGTGAGCTTATTGTCACGTTGACAGAGCCGTCTGCTATTTCAGCGATTGTTACCGCAACAGATGTTGATTGTTTCGGAGCATTTGAAGGAAGTCTTTCAATTCTTGCTGGTGGTGGACAAGGAACTCTTGCTTACAGCATTGATGGAGTTAACTTCCAATCTGCAAATCAATTTGATAACCTTGCAGCGGGAACTTACACAGTTACTGTAAAAGATGCAGGTGGATGTACAGTACAAGTTACTATAACTATCATTGAGCCAGATGCAATTGGATTATTCGCAGCAGCATTGAATGTTTCATGTAATGGAGGATCTGATGGTGCAATTAACGCCGCTGCTATCGGTGGTATCGGAACAATCTTGTACAGTGTTGATGGAATCAACTGGCAAACAAGTGGAGTCTTCAATAACTTATCGGCAGCAGATTACGATGTATATGCAGTTGATGCAACAGGATGTGAAAGAATAGTTCAAGTAACAGTTTTCGAACCAGCTGTCTTAACTTCTTCCTCTGTGGTAACCAATGTATCGTGTGTGGGTGGAATTAATGGAGTAATTAACATATCCGTTTCGGGTGGTGTTGCACCTTACTCATACTCTTGGTCTAACTTTCAATCGTCTGAAGATATCTTTAACCTTGGAGCTGGAAACTACTTCGTAGATATCACTGATGCAAACGGATGTACAACAAGTGATGTTTTCACTGTAGTTGAGCCTTCTAACCCAATTATTATAAATGCTACGGTAGTAAATGCAGCAAGCAATGAAGGTGAAGTTGATATCACTGTAACTGGTGGAACTCCTCCTTACACTTACGATTGGAGTAATTCTGATGTTACTCAGGACATAACAGGATTGACTCCTGGTACATACACTGTACAAGTTACAGATGCAAATGGATGTTCTAATTCAGGAACGTTCACAGTCGCTTCTTTAGTAGGACTGAACGAAGGTGCAATTGACAACGCGGTTCTTATTTACCCGAACCCAGCGTCAACGACACTTCATGTTAAATTCGAAAACATAGAGCCTATTCAGAGTATCGCATTAATTGATATGACAGGAAAAGTTGTTTACCAGACAACTCCAAACAGTGAGGAAACATTAGTTAATGTTCAAGACTTCTCTAACGGAGTATACTTCTTGAATATCAACACTGAAAATCAGGTTTTAACCGAAAGAGTAATAGTTCATAAATAGTAGTTTTAGTTAACAGTTAAAACCTGAAATGGGAGTTATCATTTGATAACTCCCATTTTTTATGCCCAATTCAACCACTAATATAAGTTCCCCCTTCTCGTGACCAAAGTCATGTGTTTTTAATGCATGAATTAAGACCTTGTCAATAGACATTAATGCAATGTCAACGAAACGAGGATTTTAAAGTGATTCATGAACAGAAGTCGAAAAATACTGATTGCCAGTGGTGTGTTGTGCCTAGCAATTTTCGTGGTTGATATTGTCTTGCCTAGAGCAATCTCAGCTAGTTTCGCGTACTTCTTTGTGATTCTGCTGAGTATATTCATTCCAAGAGACCGTCCGACAGTAATTGCAGGAATTATAGCATCAGCTTTGATCGTTATTGGATATTTCATTACTGAGCTAAATAGTGATGTCACAAAGGTACCAGTTAATAGAGTTATAGCACTTTCAAGTGTCTGGTTGGTAACCGGATTCGTGATTTGGCACAAACGCTTCAGTTCAGAGATACTCAAGATGGAAATAATGTTTCGTGTATTATTTGAGTCTGCAGCTGAAGCAATCATAATAACAGATTTAAAAGGGGTAATCTTCAAGGTAAATAATGTCGCAGAAGACTTATTTGCCTATGAACAAGATGAATTAATTGGACAAACAATTGAATCACTCGTACCACACGATCAGAGAGAAGCGCATAAGGAATACCAACATAAATTTACGACTCAAACTCGTTCACGAAAGATGGCAGTACATCAAGATTTATTTGCCATCCGCAAAAACGGATGTAAATTCCCCGTTGAAGTCAGTTTAAGTGCAGTTGATATAGGAGGTGAGCACTATACAATGGCGATTATCACTGATATTTCTGTTCGAAAAAAAATGGTGGAATTACTCAAAAATGAGAAAGAAAAAGCACAGCAATACTTGGATGTAGCCGGGACAATGTTTGTTATTCTAGATTCTCATCAAAAAGTTCAAATGGTGAACCTTTCTACTTGCGAATATTTGGAATATGATGAAGATGAAATTATTGGAAAGAACTGGTTCGATAATTTTCTTCCCTTGTATGATCAAGAAAGAACAAAGTCTGCCTTCGATAAATTAATAAATCAAAGCACCGTTGAGGGTGAAACATTTGAAAATGATGTAGTAACTAAGTCAGGTAAAAAACGGACGATTTTATGGCACAATAAAGTTTTAAAAAAAGGTAATGAATCAATTGGCACTTTAAGCTCTGGGATTGACGTAACCGAACAACGATTCGCTGAAAAAAAATTAAAAGATCTAAATATAGAGTTAGAGAAGCGTGTAGACGAAAGATCAAAAGCATTAAAGGAAAGTCAGGAAATGTACAAGATGATCGCACGAAACTTCCCAAATGGAGTAATTAACGTTCTAGACAAAGACCTGAACTATATCTTCGCGGAAGGCATGGAAATGTACCGTCAAGGAATTACAAGCGAAACTCTTATTGGGACTAGTTTTTTAAGTCGAGTCAAACCTGAGATTAGAAAAGAAATTGAAGTGCAATTGTTATCCGTTTTTAGCGGTGAGAGTGTCGATTTTGAGTTAAAAACGGAAGGCCGAACTTTCTTGATATACGCAGTTGGTCTTCACAGTTCAAATAACGAAGTAGATCAAATATTAATGGTTTCTCAAAACGTTACTGGTTTGAAAAAGGCGGAGGAAGATACCTTACATGCGCTTGAGAAAGAACGCCATTTGAATGAACTTAAATCAAGATTTGTTTCAATGGCATCTCACGAATTTAGAACGCCACTTACAACAGCACTCAACTCCTTGAATTTACTTTCAAAATATATTGGGATGCCTGACAAAAGAGAGCGTCAAGAACGTCACATTGAACGGATCAAAGCATCGGTTGCTCACTTAACGGGTACTTTGAATGATTTTCTTTCAATTGATAAACTCGAAGAGGGAAAAGTTACCATTCATTACACCCATTTCAATCTGACTCAATTCGTGGAAGATGCTATAGAAGATATGGGAGGAATGTTAAAATCAGGTCAGCAAATAATCCATAATCACGAAGGAATTACAGAGGTGTGTCTTGATAAAATGATGCTTAAAAACATCTTCAACAACCTTCTTTCAAATGCAGTAAAATACTCACCAGAGGGAAGTAAAGTAACTATCGAAACGACCATAAAAGATGAACTGTTTACAGTAGTCATTACGGATCAAGGAATGGGAATTTCAGAAGAGGATCAAAAACATTTGTTCGAACGTTTTTTTAGAGCGAATAATGCTCTAGAGATTCAAGGAACAGGACTTGGATTGAACATTATTAAAAAATATACGGAGATGATCAACGGAGAGATCAGCTTTGAAAGTACTTTGAACGAAGGGTCTAAGTTCACAGTTAAGTTGCCGATTTACTACCACAATTGCGAAAATTAAACAAAAATCAATCAGCCATGAAAAAAATTTTACTTATTGAAGACAATTTAAACATTAGAGAAACGACTCAAGAAATCCTAGAACTAGCTAATTTCGAGGTATTTGTTGCCGAAAATGGCAAGCGTGGCGTTGAACAAGCTAAAGAGCATAATCCAGACATTATTATATGTGATATTATGATGCCCGAACTAGACGGTTATGGCGTGCTTCGAATTCTTAGTCGAACCCCTGAAACTTCAACTATTCCATTCATATTCTTAACTGCAAAAGCTGATAAAAGTGATTTCCGTAAAGGAATGAATCTAGGAGCTGATGACTACATTACAAAACCATTTGAAGAAACTGAATTACTGGAAACCATTGAAATACGATTATCCAAAAGTGAAAGCCTGAAAAAAGAGCTCAGTCCAAATTTGAACAATCTTAACAATTTTATAGATCAGGCAAGAGGAAATGAAGAACTAAAAAATCTATCTAAGGATCGAAAAATTAAGGATTACAAGCGCAAGGAAACCATCTACAGAGAAGACGATCATGCGAATTCTATGTATTACATCGTGGAAGGGAGTGCAAAATGCTGTAGATCAGACAATTACGGAAAATCGTATGTCCATGAAGTATACGGGAAAGGCGATTTCATTGGCTATATGGCATTAATCAAGGAAGATGTGTACGGTGAAACGGCAATAGCAATGGAACAGACACAATTGGCTACTATCCCGAAACAAGATTTTCTCGATTTAATTTACAAAAATCGCGACGTGGCAGCCAGTTTTATTAAAATCTTGTCCAATGAGGTCTTTGATAGAGAAAAACGCTTACTCCAGTTGGCATACGCTCCTGTAAGAGAAAGGTTAGCAGACATTATATTGAAACTTATGCATAAATCCTCCTCGAATGAGGAGTTAGAAACAAAAATTGTAGTTTCTAGAGAGGACTTAGCAAATATGGTTGGAGCAGCAAAAGAATCTTTAATTAGAACCCTATCGGAATTAAAGAGTGAGGGCATGCTAGATACGAATGGTCAGGAAATAATTGTTTTGGATCAAAAAAGCTTGGAAAGAACGGCAATTGGATTTTAACTGAAATTGAAAATCGAGTAGTAAGCACTAACGGAAATCACTAGTGACTAAAACGAACCTCATGGAATTATTATCAAATAAGCTCTTTCTTTGGATAAGGTGAGGTTTCACCTAACGATTCAATAATTCAGAATATGAAGAATATCATTCTGGCTTCGGATTTTTCCGAAAACGCAAGAAAATCAATTGTTTACGCCATAGAACTTTTCGAAGAGAAGGACGTTCAGTATACTTTACTAAATGTTTTCATGGAACCACAAATCAATGAAGACATCCTCATTACTATCAAAGATATTTTGGAAAAGAGATCTGTTGATGGATTGCAAAAAGACCATGCTTTTATTCATGAACAATTTCCGAATAAAACAATTGAAATTGATCAACTGTCCATTTACGGAAGACTACCCGACGTTGTAAACAGTCTAGCTGAGACAAAGGAATTCAATTACGTTGTCATGGGTAAAAAAGGAGGGGCTACGAACTTGAAAATTGGTGCTATCACAAAAAGTATGGTTCAAAAATCAAAAACTCCCGTTCTTATTATTCCTGAAGACGCAAAACTAAAACCTACTTCGAAAATTTTCTATTCAATTGATATAGAAGCAGATGATTCTTTATTAATTCATGAAATACAAGGTATTGCCGAAGCGCACAACGCGTACATTACAATGTTACCAATTCGCCCAAACACATCAGATAATCCTTAGTATATCAAAAATCCGAAAGTCGCTCCAAGATGAATTACCAGCTATTTTATTCTGTTTTATTGTTGTTTGACCTTTCTTAAACGAGTGTTTTTTTCTTACTTTAGGAGTACAAATCACTTTATTAAAACATGATTGACGTAACCGTTATAGGATTTGGGAGTGTAGGCTCTGCATTGTCTCTTCTGTTGCTTAACAACAAGAACGACATGAGAGTGAATGTTTTAGAGCCAAACCCGAGTAAGGAAGGCGCAATATTGGACTTGTTACATGGAATGTCCTTGTATCCGAACAAAGAACTTCATGTGAACGATTCTGACATGTTCGCCAACGCGGATTTTATTTATTTTACTGCGGGAACCCCAAATCTGCATGGAGGATCTAGACTTTCAACAGCAAAGCAAAACATTCAATTAACGAAGGATCTTTTTGACGGCCAAGAATTCCATAAAATTCCTTACATCATTGTAATTACAAACCCTGTCGACATCATCTCATACCATGTAATGAAGTTCTCGAAATTACCTTACGATCATGTTGTTGGAGTAGGAACATTTTTAGACAGCGTTCGACTGTCGTATTACCTTTCCATTTTATCCGATTACAAAGCCGACGAAATTAACGCTTACGTTTTAGGAGAACATGGAGACACACAATTTGCAGCGTATTCAATGACCAAAGTTCAAGGTTCTCCAATTTCAGAACTTGCGTTCTTTTCACCAAAACGACTAGAAGAAGCTCAAACCTTGACGCGGAATGCTGCCTTTCAAATTCGAAAAACACAAGGCGGGACATTGTATGGGGTTTCGAAATGTGCGGAAACAATTTTAAATAGTTTAATGAGTTCAGAGGTCTCCCACTACCCTCTTTCCATTTTAACGAATGAATATTACAACAAGCTGCTCAAACTGGAAAAAAGTATTTACATCAGTGTTCCTGTTGAAATTTCGAACAAAGGAATTCGAATCAATAACGGCATTCAATTGAAAGATTCCGAGTTAAAAGCATATCAGGCCTCGGCGAAGATCATCTCCGAAGTTTTACTAACCTGAGTTCAATTCTAAAGAACAAATTTTACTGAAATCAAGTTGGACTACGAAACATTTTTCATCTATTTGTGAAAAATCTTGTGCGTTTACAGTTGCTGTCGCAAGAACAATTGCGAAAATAAATAGTATTCTTTTATCTTATTATTTGTTTAAAACTAATACGTTTTCTGTTTTGATCTGCGAAAGCTCATTTAACTTTCCAGCTTCATAAAGTGCGGGTAAATCCTTTAATGGCGTACCCACTTTTGCTTCAAAATTGATATAGTCTTGAAAGGTAACCCCATCTACTACTCGCTTGTTGAATGCACTTCTAAACCTCACGCCTCCATCATTTACGGAATAGTTGTAAGCGAAATAATCCATTTTTTTTGTCATTTGGTTGATCCAATAATAGTACATGTCATCATGGTCTTCACCTCCACCGGCTTGATCAAATGACACCTCCACTACATCGTACTTCTGTCCTTTTATGGATACGGTTTCTTGTAACTCGGAATTAACGGATTTGTCGCTCAACTTGTGAGGAAGCGTGGCAAAATAAATAACCGAATTGATACCCGATCCACCGTTTGCCTTCTCTTTATCGCTCGGCGTTAGAGATTTTCCATTTACAGTTCTTGAAAAAATGCCATTTTCGAAGACATCCACAATTAGAGAATCCCCTTTTTTATAGGTTTTCGTGTAGGTGTAATTCGCATTGTCATTTTTGAATTGATATTCTTTCTCACGAAACACAAATGAATAATTGGCGGTATTGTAAAGATCTCCCCCGTGTGCAGCAATCGTTTCTTGAATCAATTTTTCCGATGCAGAGAGTTGGATTTCCTCCTGCTCCATTTTTGATTCCTTTTCTGTTTGAGAGTTCCCGCAAGATGAAAGAATGGCTATTGAAATTACCGCGAAGCTTAATTTAAAAATTGACATATTCTCGATTTATTTTTTGGATCTACGACTTAGTCGTTTAAGACACAAAGACCTTTCAGTAAGAAACGAAAATTGTTATTGTCCCTATTATTTGCATGACGCAAAGTTGATCAAAGAGAACATGGAAAACTTGGCTTAACCTTAGTTGGAGCGAACAACAATCTGTCACTTTTCAAGAATTACCCCGCCCTCTTTCAGCTCTACAATTTCGACCTGAAGTAATTCTCTCTCAATTCTGAAAATATCTTAGAAATTTGTTCTTCGATCATATCTAACCCTTCATTTTTCTCAAGAAAACCTTTACTTTAGGGAATCCTTAATGGGTTCAATCATACAACTATGTTTAAAATTGCGTTGATCGCTTTTGGAGTTTTACTGTTATTATTTACTGCATGTGACTCAACATCAATCGATACGGTTCCATCTGAACCGTCTCGAAATAGTGAATCGGCGAAAGATATAGGAACAACTCCCCTATTAGGTACAAGTCAATTTATTGAAGGAAAGACAATCCCAGCTAAAAATATACAGTTGAGTGCTCGGATAGTTCGCACCGACAATGTTTTTAGCGAGCCTCAATTAGCTTCCAAATACTACCCAAAAACCAAAACTATCGCTCTAGGGAAACCTAAAAAAATCAGCTACGGACATGATAATTTCCCTCCCATTTCTATTCGCAAACTGGGAAAACCCGAAGTAAGCTACAAGCAACCCGAAATTCTACCTGCTCTCCCCTTTCAAAATGAAATTCACGAAAAATTAAGTTATAAGACATTGGGACTTTCACAGGGATTAAAGTCGGCTTTTATTTCTTCCGTTTTTCAGGATAGCAGAGGCTATTTTTGGTTTGGAAGTCGTCGTGGTTTAACACGTTACAATACGCATTCATTTCAATATTACTCGTTTGCTGCAGCGGATCGACACAGAGGGATCGGTGCCATCACAGAAGATTTGGAAGGCAACTTATGGATGACATTCGGAGCATTCGGTGGACTCGTAAAATTCGACGGGCATAATTTCCATGAATACAACGAAGGGGCAGGTTTAAATCTTGGCGAACAGTATTTGGGTATTATTCATACAGACAAAAAAGGAAATATCTGGTTAAAATCAGACACCCAAATAATACGCTTTGACGGTGAAAAGTTCACGTGCTTCCCTTACCAGTTTCAAAATTTACAGAACTTAAATGTCATCATCAAAGAAAATAAAGACGGCCAGTTTTGGTTAAGTGCGCTCGGTGGTGTTTGCCTTATTGAGGGGGATCAAATGAAATACTTTGCCATCGAAGAACAATCTGAAAATAACTTATGCCACCCAGTAATGGAAGATGAAAAAGGGCTCGTTATTACGACAGGCACCGGAATTACTGTTCTTAAAAATGATTCTCTATACATCTACCCAGCCAAGTTCATGGCCAATTACGACGTAAGAAACACCCTCACAGTCAATCACGATTTTGTATTGGCTACGGAACAAAAGAAAATGGCAATTTGCTCTATCAATGATCGTTTTCTAACGATTACCTCCGACAATACGCCGGTATTTTCTGCTGCCCATCCTCTCTACATTGATAAGTTTGAAAATATCTGGCTGAGTGCGCCTGGAAAGGGAATTCAGTGCTATAACCCGAAGGGATTCAAACATTTCAAATTTGACGAATTGCAAAAAGGTGGAAATATATCAGCTATTCTGGAAGATCAGTCTGGCAATATTTGGCTCGGATCTCATGGTTTTGGACTTTATAAGTACGATGGAACCAAGCACACCTATATCGACTTAATTCAGGATAGAACAGAAATATCGATCCGTTCATTGCTTCAAGATTCAGACGGGAACATTTGGGCTGGAACGGTTCATTTTGGGGTTTACAAAATTGAAAATATTGACAGTCCGACTCCAACCGTTACTCGAATGAACTGTTTCAATGGCGAAGATTTTCATGTTTTTGCATTGGAGGAAGATAAAGACCGTAACATTTGGATCGGTACACGGACCAAAGGACTCGTAAAGTATGATGGAAAACAATTCACGCATTACCCGCTGGGTGAAAAAGAACCTGCCAATATTCGTGCATTAAAAAAAGACGATCATGGCAATCTATGGATCGCATTGGAGAATGGTGGGGTTAAAAAATATGACGGTACGAACTTTACTTCTTACACGACAAAAGACGGCCTGAGTAGTAATCATGCAGTATCACTCATGCTGAACAGCGATGGTAGCATCTGGATCGGAACCAGTGACAAGGGTGTGAATCATTATGACGGTCATCGTTTTACTCACATCACAACAGAAGACGGTTTGTCGAGCAATGCGATTTGGACGATCACTGAAGATGCTGAAAAAAACATCTGGCTTGGCGCTGACAAATGTCTGAACGTACTGATTAAAGGACCAAATAACGATGAAAAGTACAGTATTCAAACCTATTGCGATTTAGATGGATTGAAAGGAGCTGAATTCTATGCCAACTCAGGAATTCTGGATCAAAACAAGCAATTATGGTGGGGAACTGATCAAATGGCATTGATGCTTCCGAATCCTAAAAACATACTGAGTCATGCAACCTTAAAAATTTCTTTGGAAGATCTAAATTTGGTTAATAATCAACTCGATTTTAAATCACTTCAGGATAGCATCCAAAAGAACAAACATTGGTTCACGCAAGGAGGAGATCAAATCGACCTAGCCAATTCGAACTTTAATGGAGTCTTTCCATTTGTAAACTGTCCTGAAGAACTGTCTCTTCCTCCAACAATTAACGATCTTAAGTTCATCTATTCCGCTCGTGGTGCCAAATCATCGGCAGATTTGAAATTCAGTTATTTCATGGAAGGAATTGATAAAGACTGGAGTATTCCTTCAACCGACAACACTATTAATTACCGAGGCATTCCTTCTGGAACGTACACATTACGTGCTAAAGTTTCCGAAATAAATGGAATTTGGAGCGAACCGCATTCGTATACATTTACGATTCTCCCTTTCTGGTGGGAGACGTGGTGGGCTTACTCCCTCTGGGCACTCATCGGAATTGCGATAATATGGAGCATCAATAAGATGCTTAATATCAGACGAAAGGAAAAAGCAGATGCAGAGCACATCAAAGAAATGGACGCTGTAAAAGGACAACTTTACGCCAATATCACCCATGAGTTCAGGACTCCCCTGACCCTAATCATCGGAATGAACGAACAAATTGAAGGCCATGAAAAGGAAAAAACGATCATTCGTCGAAACAGCGAAAAACTCCTGTTGCAAATAAACCAATTATTGGATGCTTCAAAATTGGACTCAGGAAATATCCATCTCGACCTCATTCAATACGATATTATCTCCTACATTCAATTTTTGACGGAATCCTTTCATGGTCTTGCTGCTGACAAAGGAATCAAACTCACTTTTTATGCGGAAGTAAAGCAGTTAAATATGGACTACGATGAACAAAAAATTCAGGCCATCGTTTATAACCTTTTATCGAACGCTATAAAATTCACTCCTAAAGATGGAAGTATTATTTGCCATTTATCAGAAATTAAAGGAAACCATGAAAATGCATTTCAATTAAAAATCACGGATTCTGGAATTGGGATTGCAGCACGTGAAGTGAATAATATTTTTGATCGTTTTTACCAAGCAAATAACGTACAAAAGGGACACAATACGGGTTCTGGAATTGGTTTAGCGTTGACTAAAAGTTTGGTCGAATTAATGAGCGGAACCATCACCGTAGAAAGTACTGTTGATCAAGGAACTTCGTTCACACTGACCATTCCCGTTCATACAAATTGTTCGAAGATCGGAAACGGTGATTTCATTCATCCATTGGGATGGGGAACGGAAAAAACACTTAAAAATGATCCAGCAACTTCCATTAAAAATGATGATCCGGATGCTTTGAATTTATTAATCATAGAAGACAATGAAGAAATAGCGAATTATTTGGACAGCGTTTTCAATTCAACTTACAATACGCACATTGCGGAAAATGGGAAATTTGGTGTTTCTAAGGCTTTTGACATTATTCCAGATGCGATTATTAGTGATATTGCCATGCCTGAAATGGATGGATATGAAGTCTGCGAAATCTTAAAACAGGACGAAAGAACGAGTCACATCCCCATTATTCTACTGACAGCAAAAACGGCTCAAGAAGAAAAAATGAGCGGACTCCAGGCCGGAGCTGACCTTTACATCACCAAACCTTTTTACAGGGATGAATTAAAAGTGAGTCTTCAAAAACTCATTGATGTCAGACAGAAACTACAAGTGTACTACTCTACTTTGGGATCAGAAATCACTGAAGAACCTGCACTTGTAGAAACAAAATTTAGTCCGGTTGAAGAAGCATTTCTGGAAAAACTAAATACGATAATCGAAGCGCACCTTACCGACGCTGATTTTGGGATTCCAGAACTATCAAGAAAGGCAGGTTTAAGCCAAATGCAGGTATACCGAAAGTTGAAAGCATTGACCGATAAAACGCCTTCTCAATTTATTCGTTCTTATCGATTAAATAAAGGACTGAAATTGATTCAAACAAGTGATTTGAATATCTCTGAAGTCGCTTATGAAGTCGGTTTTTCCGATCCAAACTACTTTTCTCGAACTTTTCACAAAGAATTTGGGAACCCACCTCTACACTTCAGAAGTTAGTTCATAAACAACTACTTAGCACCTATTAGACATCCCGTTTTGAAAGATATGTACAGCAAATTTACCCTTGCTGTAAGATACATCCATGCATCCGTAAAATAGCTACAGGCAATCGGATTCAACCCTCCCCATATTTGTATCAGCAACGAATCAAACAAGTTGTTCTATAGATATGAGCCGTATTATTTTCACATATTCTCTTTTACTTATTAGCTGTTTTTTGTGCTCCTCAAATGCATTAGAACTAGACAAAGTAGAGACCGTTAAAATATATGCATCAGGGAATAATACGAACGATCGAATTAAAATTATTGAAGGAGAATACGGGATCTCAAAAATCTACTTTTTTAGAAAGAACGATACGCATTGGATACATGCAGAGATACTTTCCATAGATACAATTCAAGAGTATCTAAAAGTGAAACTCAAAGGAACGCATGAAATATTCGAATTGTTTATTGAGTGGAATAGTGACAAAATGATTGCGATCGACGCACACAAAATAAAAGTAAGCTACTGGCTCAAAAAGAGCTAGGATAATTAAATCTAAAAACAAATAATATGAAAAAAGTAACAGAAATCAGATTTACAGCATTATTGATGGTATTGGTGGGAATAATGATGTTCAGTACCACGAATGCACAAACAACCACGTGGTTTTATGAAGCAGCCAATGGTTCAGATAATAGGATCCAAATAAAAACAACAGGCAGTAATTCATCCGTCTCGAAAGTGAACCTTGGGAAAAAGGGCGACACAGCTTGGACAGAAACAGAAATACTGAGTATGAGCGATTACGAATCATATATCCGCGTGAAGTCTAAAGCTTCAGGCAAAGTATATGAACTGAATATTAATTGGGGCAATGGAAAAATCATAATGACATTACCTGACGGATCTCATGCAACCTACTGGTTAAAAGAATCCTAATCACAATTATCACGAGAAAGGGAAAAAATCATTTTTCCCTTTTTTATTCACCCTAACACTTGTTCTCATGCATTTCTTTTTCTCCTCTATCCTCCTATTTTCACTTGGGTTTTCAGTCATCAATAATGCTTCGGCTCAAATCACAACGAGTTCATCGTCAGGTTCACCAAGCTATTTGAATGCATCTAAAACTGTTCTGCATCTCAGTCAAAGTAGAACCGTATATGACAATCGAGTTGATTTGGATTTTGATGCGAATGAAAACCCCGTAATTATTTATGGAGTTGAAAATGAAGGTTCCTATATTCGGGCACTCGATAAGAACTGGGAATTCAACTCAACCGAAATTGAACTCAAAGGGATTTATTTCATGGACTTTTTGGTGATTGATAGTGATTACTACGTTCTTGGAAAAGAAACTGCTGGATATACAGGAGCAGGTCAATTGGATTATGAAGAAGAAGGAAACATTCTCGTATTTCTGAAAGTAGATACTACTGGAAGAATAATTTACAAACACCAGCTATTTGGACATGAAGGAACGAAGGGAGGGCAGTATTTTTTATGCACCTATTCGAGCCATGGTGAATTAGCATTTGATGGAAACTATTTTCATGCTATGGTCGAAACATGTGGTAATTTCACCGCTCAAGGGTCGTCAGAATTTGACATTCATGAAGGGGATTATTATTTGACATTTGATATCGATGGAATTGTTCGTGAAAATGGACGTTCACCTTGGAATCATAGTCACAGTTACTTCCCGCATACAATAAGTGATGGAACTGGAGAAGGCGTTGCTATCTCAATTGGGGACGCTTCTCCTTTTGGAATATCCTTTACCCGATTTAGCGATGGAAAAAAAGTAAGTGATCGTGTTATTCATCCAGATCAAAATATCCTTTCTTATGAAGAAATGCATGCCATATCAAAATCTACTACGGATGCCGGTGAGATTGGAGGAATTGTTCGGATCGGTGACTACTTCTACACGGTTATTGCAACGGTACCAAAACAAAACTTGCCGATTTTAAAACAAAAAAAGGACTTCCTGTTTATCAAAATGGATTTGAATGGAAAGGAGGTGATGCGTCGCTGGATAAAAACACCAAATCAAGACGAAAGTATTCCTTTTATTATTGAATTGAATGGCGATATATTCATGGCGTTCATGTATAAGACGGGAGAGTTTGAGTATGACTATACGGCAACAGTTGCGTTGCTCAATACCAATGGTGACTACCTCATCACTCCAAAAAAAACCGACTATACCTTAAACTATCAAAGTCGTTTAACCCAATTCCCGAATGGTGATCCCGCCTTAATATCCATCGAACCTTATGGCCATGAAGCGGAATTCATTCGATTTGAATCAACTAAAATTCCTGCCCCAGCTCCAATTTATAAAAAGAAGCCTGTGAAAATAATCCTAAAAGGGAGTAGAACTAATATTAAAAACTAGCTAAAATGACAACTAAACAAAGAAAAAGAATCTTATACGTTCTCGCGATATTATATCTCATCAGTTTCTGTTTACCTGTTGCGTCTTCTGCTGAGTATTCACTAGAAGGCACTGCTCTAGGGTTTTACTGCGCAGTATATGTCGTTGTGCTACTTGTAATAGACCTAGATTCTGGAAATATTCAAGCAATATTTTTTGACATCTTCCTAATCTTGCCAAACCTCCTGATGATTCTTACCCTGCTCTTTCATGAAAAGTTCCATCCTTTGCTGAAATACCTTTTCTTACTCATCGTATTTTTATCCGCTGGATCCTGGATCTTTACTTTCCAATCATATATATATGCTAGCTCTTTAAAAATTGGTTACTGGCTCTGGTTTATATCTAGCACCTCTTATATGCTAATGGTGGCACTACCTAAAGAAAAAAAAGTGGACTTGCCTTAAGAAAATAGATGCTGAACTAAGAGTATATTCTTCGCTCATATTTACAATGTAATCTCCGCAAAAATTGGTCGATTTATGAAGAAATTCACGTACCACAGGTAAAACACCTCATTAACAATCAAACCTTTACAAAAGGTATAGATGTTTCAACATCAACAATTAGAACTAAAAACTAGCTAAAATGACAACCAGACAAAAAAAAAGAATCTTATACATTCTAGGTATATTATTTACCATCAGTTTCTTCTTACCAGCTGTGTACTCAATGCACGATATGCTTTTTGGAATTCACTGCGCAGTATATGTTGTTATGGGACTTATAATAGACCTCGATTCTCAAGATTTTCAAACAATACTATTTGACATCTTCCTAATCTTACCAAATCTACTGATGATTCTTGCTTTTCTCTTTCATAAAAAGTTCCCCCCTTTGTTGAAATACTTTTTCTTACTCATCGTGTTTCTGTCTGCTGGATCCTGGAGTATTAATTTCGGAGCCAATGTAAGCTTCACCTCTGACTTATATATTGGTTACTGGCTCTGGTTTCTATCGAGTACTTCTTTTATGCTAATCGCAGCAATACCAGCGAAAAAACAACCCAAAATCCTTGATTAAAATCCACCATTCAAATTAGAACATTATGAATACAATTTTGTCTTTTACTTTTCTACTAGTAACATCGGTATCATTCTCTCAATGCTACAATTGCAATTATGATCGTTCTGATCAAAAAAGCACTCATGGTCCCAAAAGAACCTTCAAAAAAGACTTTCCAGGTATAAAAAAGGTCAAATGGTACTCCTGTGATGACGAAATCAATTACGGTGTTCGGGATTACGCCGACTCGACAATTACCTACATCTATTCCAAGGAGAAAGCATTCCTCGGAAAAGAAACCCGCTATTTCAAACACGTAGTAAAACATCTCGAAGAATCAGAACAAGGAGAAACATCTCTTGTAAAATGTATCAGTCCCAATATCTTACCCAAAACGCTCTGGCCAGACGTTGCAACAATATATCAAGTCGAAAACTTAGACACCTTAAATCAAGTTGATGGAATGCCATTTTGGGTGTGTGACATTTATAAAGTAGAAGTTCCAAAGACACATATTATGGCTCAAAAAGAAGGAACTACGACTTTCTATTTAGTGAATATGGATTTTCAATACCATATTTTCAAGGAAACCGAAGAACTAAATCATTTGATGTTTATGGTTGAATACCACCCTCAATTCTACCTTGAAACGGAAGACTATTTTTATAATGAATAAGCAACCGAATCAATAACGACATTCAATTGAAAGATTCCGAGTTAAAAGCAATTTAAGTCTATGCGAAAATCATCTCTCAAGTTCTACGAACCTAAGTTCGATTCTAAAATACAATCAAATGAATGAATAGTCACCGTTCACCATAAAGCAGCTCTTTATTAATCCTTCAGGACCAGCAATGGAATAGTACTATGAAGCGCTGTATCTTTACTTAAACTTTTGTGAAATAAACTTTTCCAATACGATATGTTCCGATTCATCATAACGATCAAGTTGACTTCTTTTTGCTGTGCAAAATTCAATATTCCCTCTTCTATATCATCTGCCTCAATGTCGTGAAATTCATTTGGAACAACGCCGAAAAAGTTGTGCAATACAAGGATTTCCATTTCATCCTCAACGATAACCTTAGCTTTCAAATCTGTCGTGACATTTACAATTGAGACTTTAGAATCATTCGATTCAGCGATTTCTTTGAGTTCAACCAGCTTGTTGAGATTATTGAGATTGTGATAATCTGTTGCAAACATGATGTGATCTAGCCCTGTCAGACTGGATTCAAATGGAACACAAATTACTGGACACGGCAAATGTTCAAGAACACCTAAGGTTGAGCCGCCAAGAACTGCATCTTGATTATTACCAGCACCTTTGGTACCTAATATGATAAGATCTACGGATTCGTTTTTCACGATCTCCTCTACTGCATCAGGCACTTCTCCATAGCGAGCAATTGCCTCAATTTTGGTGTCATCGTGGTGATCAAATTCTAGAAATGCTTCTTTTATTTTTGTTAAATCTCTGTTGATTTCTTTTGATCTATCTGCAATGATGTGCGGAACATCTGCTTCTAAAATCGATCCACCCATGTAATAGGCATGAAATAAAATGAACCGGCAGGGAGTATCTCTGTATATATTTGCTGCAAATCCTACGGCCTTCCAAGCATTATCCGAAAAGTCTGTTGGTATTAGTATCGTTTTCATAATTGGTTAAATTTATCGATGAGGTTGTTTTTATTTATTACGAAGATGAATTAAAATCGATATTAAACGAATGATAACAATCATTTGCCCCCATGATTTTGATCAATTTATAAAATAGACGGATCAGCTCTTTCACCTAGTAAAATAGCCTATAGCTGAGCTTCCCAATTCGAATACCTTGGATTAAAGAAACTAGTATTATTCAGAATTTCTTTTTTCAAATTGTGAGTTCGCTCTTTAATAATGTATGGACACTTGTCTCTTGCAAAGAGTTCACTCTAAACGTTTATCAACTTTATTGCTGACAATTGTCACACTAAAATAGCATTAGAATAATGTAATTTGAAGTTCTAACATAAAATCAAAATCATGGAATTAAAGAATACTACAATGACCTCATTCTACCAATTATTGGGACGTGTGTTTTATGCAGCAGCTCAGTCTGACAAGGTGATTCGGCCAGAAGAGATTTCAGTACTCAAACAAACGGTAAAGGATATTTGGCTCGATGTAGAAAATACATTTGATGAATTCAATTCAGATTCAGCCTACCAGATAGAAATTGTGTTCGACCATTTACTTAACAATGATATTGTTGTGGAGGATGTAATAAACGAATTAAAATCATTTAAGAAGATTCATTCAAGTCTTTTCACCGTGTCCATTGTTGAACTCATCATGCAAACAGCATCCAAAATTGTCTCTTCTTTTGCGAAACGGAACAAATCAGAATTGGTGTTCTTAAGTCAGCTGCGAAACGCTCTGGAATTATGAGTGAAGCGTTATTAGTGAAAAGTTATGAGTTCTGAATGAGGAGTTGTTTACGCTGAGCCGAATGCTGAGCTTGTCGAAGTATCTCGAAGTGTGAATTGAATCGTTTTTGGTTCAAAAAATGCAATCCATATCCGAAAAAAGGAAGTTTGAAAAAAGCCGTAACACACATCCGATTTCTTCCAATTATTGGAATTGTAGCATTCATTTGTTTGTACCTGATTGCCGCGCACCTATACCCTGGAGGCTCGTTAATTGATAGGTCAAGTGAAGGTTTTGATTGGAGCAATAATTATTGGTGCAACTTATACTACACTTACGCTATTAATGGAGAATTAAATCCATCACGGAAATTTGCAATTCTGGGAATGTGTATTCTATGTGTCAGCTTGTTGTTCTTCTTTTTTGAATTCCCACTGTTTTTTAGCTTAGGAAAAGTTTGGAGGAAAATAATTCCCTTTTCTGGTCTGTCCTCAATGCTTTGTGCGGTATTCATTTACACTGACTATCACGATATTTTATCCGTATTAGCATGTTCTTTCGGATCACTTTCATTGACAGGAATGTTCATAGGGTTGAAAAAAAGAAAAATGAAAAATTTTGTTCGGACTGGAATTTTTTGTGTGGTACTAATCGCACTTAACGCCTATATTTATTTTAGTCAAGAATCTATTTTTATACTTCCCATCCTTCAAAAGGTGACGTTTGCTGCAGTCTTGTTATGGATTGCTTTGGTGAACTCTAAATTTGGAATGAGGCAGTTTGAAAAAATTTATGCTAAGGGATAGGTTTTGGAATTGAATCCCTTTATTTTAAACATAACGGATACAAAAACCAATAATTCAATAAAAAAGATGAACACAACAAATTTTGACACACTTTCTCAAGCAGTTAACTCTTTAACTGAAGAAGGATTTACCGACGACTTTAAGGCAGAGGAAAAAACTATTTTGGCCCTTTATTCAAAAAAAGAATACCTACCTAAAGAACTTAGAATTACCCGAAGCTATCGTTTTGAAGGAATGGGCAGCCCTGAAGATGAAACAGAACTTTTTGCTATAGTGGCAAATGATGGAACAAAAGGAACTTTGGTAATGTCTTACAGTGCAGAACACAACCAAAATGTGGAATTAATAAAGAAAATTAAAAATCAAGAGGTGACATAAGTCATCTTATTTCTGCTGACCTACTCATAAATTTGAGTCGTAAACATTAATTAATAAACAGTTTAAATTATGAACACACAGGATACATTTAATTCAGATTTACATTTTGAACACGTACAATGGAAAAGTGAACTTTCATTTTGGGAAGATGAAATTAAGACCTTCAAACACCGCTTGGAAGAGTTGGTCGTTCGTTGGACAGATAAGGACGTTTTGAAACAATTGGAACATTATCAAAATCAATTCATCGTGCACAGTGAGGTAATTGATGAATTACAACATACTATTAACGTACATGAAACAGAAATGAGCGGATTAGATATGACGGATAAGATTTCACCCTTGAATATTGCACATACTAAAAGTCATTTGGCCTTTCGTGAAAAAATAGAAACGCAACGGGAAATCTATGCAGATTTGAAAAAAGATTTCTATCGCTTTTTGTCGAAGTATATGTAATGGATAAATCATCTTTCGACCAAAAAATAAAACAGCTCGAATAAATGGAACGAAATAAAATCATTTTCATGACAGGTGCCACTTCTGGATTTGGGAAGATAAGCGCATTAAAAGCGGCTCAAAGCGGTGCTACCCTAATCGTTCTGGCTAGAGATAAAGTTAAGGCCGAAGCTTTATGCACTGAATTTAAAGCCCAATACCATGACAGCTCGGGCAAAATTGAAATTATTGAAGGTGATTTGAGTTCGTTTGATTCAGTTTACTCGGCGTGTGAAGAAGTTCGTTTAAAATTCCCTGTAATCGACATGATTGTCAATAATGCAGGAATAATGAATTTTAAGCCAAAAAAAACTACAAATGGTGTAGAGGAAACGCTACAAGTTAACCTCCTATCTCCCCTATTAATTTGTCATTTGCTTTTTGAAAACTTGAAAAAATCGAATGATCCAAAAATCATTATCACAAGTTCAGGGCTTCATCAAGGTGAAATAAATTTTGATAATTTAGAATTCAACAATTCATTTTCCAGCTTTAAAGTTTACCGACAATCAAAACTTGGCGTGATCCTAATTTGCAGGCTGCTCGAGAAATCTTTAGAAAAACATAAGGTAGGAATCTACTCACAGCATCCCGGAATGGTCAGAACAAATCTGGGTCAAAGTGCAGGATGGTTTTCGAAAATGATCTTTTACTTCATGGGAAAATCTCCAGAAAAAGGTTCTCAGACTTTGAGCTTTCTTATCGAAACTCCAAACGCAGAACTTAGATCAGGTGAATACTACGCTGATAAAAAAATCACGAAGACCACTAAACAAAGTTATGATCTGGACATAGCACAAAAACTTTTATTAACTATAGAAACTTATCTATCTCAATACATCAAATCAGAGTCAGTTATTTTTAAAGAACAAAATTAGTAACGTAGCACTGTGAAAAACACTTTAAAAAGGGCCTGCATCAATTACTTAGACCGCATAAAGAAGTTAATTCTAAATAGAAAACGAAAGCACAACAACCCCAAGCTGTGTCAACAGAGAAGATAGAAAACGTGATTTTCGATTTCGGAACGATTTGCAATAAAAATGAAAATATTCAGCGCAGAACAAATAAAACATTGGGATACGTATACGACTCATAACGAGGATATTGATTCTTTAGGATTAATGGAACGCGCATCTGAAACTTTTGTGAGTTGGTTTACAGAGCAATTCACAGACAAAACGGTTTCTGTTTACGTCTTTTGCGGAAATGGAAACAATGGAGGTGACGGTTTAGCCATCAGCCGTCTTCTGCATCAGAAATCGTATGACGTTAACGTTGCATTGCTTCCTCATTCCGATAGAAGATCAATAGACAATCAAACCAATCTTAATGCCGCTCAAAAGATCAACGGCCTTAAAATTTCTACGCTTTCAAATAGTGACGATTTCCCAACCATTACAGACGCATCTATTGTCATAGATGCTCTTTTGGGAACTGGCCTTAAAAACGAATTACATGGTTTCACTGAAAATTTAGTCGGTTTTCTAAATCAACTGAATGCAATTCGAGTAGCTGTTGATACTCCTTCTGGACTTTTTGGAGATAAATCTTCTACAGGTGTCATATTCAATGCTGATTACACCTTCTCATTTGAACAACCCAAATTGGCCTTTTTTTTCCCTGAAAACCATAAATATGTTGGGAAGTGGGTGGTGAAATCCATTCATCTTTCTAAAGAATACTATTTCAGCGAAAGCACGGAGAACTACCTCCTAACAAACAAAGTAGCTCTGTCTCACTATAAGAAAAGAGAAAAATTTGATCACAAAGGTAGTTTTGGACATGCAATTTTGATTGTGGGAAGTAAAGGAAAGATCGGTGCCGCTGTTCTTTCAACCTTTGCTTGCTTGAGATCAGGATGTGGATTGACAACTGTTTACACGCCACCTTGCGGCTATGAAATTTTACAAACGAGTGTTCCTGAAGCCATGGTAATTACGGATTCTAACGGAGACTATATTAGTGATTTACCCAAAATAGATTCCTACGATGCTATTGGTATTGGCTGTGGGCTAGGAATGGAAAATCAAACCCAACGGGTCGTAGACAAATTATTGAATACCTCAAAGCAACCCATCGTTTTGGATGCAGATGCCTTAAACATCATTGCCTCGAATCCAGACATGTTAAATAGAATCCCTGAAAATTCAATCTTAACACCCCACCCTAAAGAATTCGAAAGACTATTTGGAAAGACTACTACTGATTTTGAAAGAATCCGTCTTCAAAGGGAAAAAGCGATGCACTTGAAATGCTTTATTTTACTGAAAGGTGCACACAGCTGCATAGCAACACCTGATGGAATTTGCTATTACAATTCAACTGGAAACCCAGGTATGGCAACAGCCGGCAGCGGAGATGTACTTACGGGGATTATTACAGGTCTATTGGCTCAAGGATACACTTCCGAGGCCGCATTATGCGTTGGAGTTTATTTACATGGATTGGCCGGAGATTTAGGTGCTAAAGAATTGGGGGAAGATTCTTTAATCGCTCGAGACATCATAAAATATTTGCCAAAAGCATTTTTAAAAATGAAAGACTATTCAACGAATAAAGTATAGCAGTTAAGAAGCAAAATGTAAATTCTCGAATATTAGAAAATCAACTTTTCGCGGCTTACAATTCTAGCTCAAAAAACAATATTTAATTAACAATGTAAAAGTATGGAAGTAGTTGAAATATTAGGATTTGCAGGAGCGTTGATAATAGGACTGGTTCTTGGTCTAATAGGTGGAGGAGGTTCAATATTAACCGTTCCAATTCTTGTCTATATACTCTCTCTTGACCCCGTTACGGCAACAGCCTACTCGTTATTCGTTGTTGGATCAGCAGCTTTGGTTGGCGCAATTATCAATGCACGAAAGGGAATGGTTGATTTTAAAACAGGTATTATATTCGCAATTCCTGCATTAATCGCAGTGTTTCTAACAAGAAAACTTGTCATCCCAGCAATTCCCGATGAGCTATTCGCAATAGGAGATTTCATGCTCACCAAGGACATTGCCATTATGGTGTTTTTCGCACTTATTATGCTCATTGCCGCTTATTTCATGATTAAAGGAGGAGAAGAATCTTCAAAAAAAGAGGAAGCTGTAGTTTATAATTATCCATTGATTATTATTGAAGGAATTGTAGTAGGTTTTTTAACAGGAATTGTTGGAGCTGGAGGAGGCTTCCTAATCATTCCTGCTTTGGTGCTTTTCGCAAAACTTCCAATGAAAAAGGCAGTAGCTACCTCATTGATGATTATTGCGATAAAATCATTAATTGGTTTCTTAGGAGATGTTCAAAATCTTGACATCGATTGGACTTTCTTAGGAATTTTCACAGGGCTTTCTATAGGAGGGATCTTTATCGGAATCTACTTGAATAAATTTATTGATGGAAAGAAACTCAAAAAGGGGTTTGGGTGGTTTGTGCTATTAATGGGAATATACATTGTTTTGAAGGAAACTATTTTATAGTTACATATATTTCATACAACAAGGATATAGGAAGTCAAAGTTGAATCGATTAAAGAAAATGGGGATTTTAGATGATTTTAAAAAAGTAGAAACACTAATTTTCGATTACATTCGGATTAACACTATAGAACCTAAAGGTATTGTCTTTGTAAACTGAATTCGATGATTCCAAAATCCACTGTCACAGATTCCAAAACACCACTTTTGTAGTAATAAGTACTAATACGTTGGTTTGAAACATTCATTACTTCATACGTTTCATCATCAATTTTCTTAACTGTTTTGTTGACGCCTAAAAAATCAGAATAAATTTCACCCCGTCCTAAGGGCTCTTGGAAATACATCGATGCTTCATTGTAATAGATAAGTCCCCTATAAAACTGAGTTTTTCCGTTGATCGAAACCGAACTGTTATGACCATGTATTGAGGTCAGAACCAATGAATTTGGTTTATCATTAATGTATGATTTTAAATCACTTTTTTGAAGAACTCCATTTTTAAAAACACTCACAAGGGAGTATTTATAATCAATTCCGAAAACAAGATCAATTTTACTAGCGATTTCATATTTGGTAATCGAATTGGCTTCACTTTTAACGACAGATAGTGAGCCCATCACTTTGTTCTTTGAAACAATATCGAAATCCAGGGATTGAGCAAGACAAACGGAAGAAATAATCGAAAAAATAAGCGCGCAGGAAATTTTCATGGATGAGAATTAATTTGTGACTATTTAGTTTAATGATAAGATTCCTATAAGTCTGCATGTGCTTTTAAAAAAGCTTTTACTACCTATGAAACAACTTGTTAGTGTAGTTCATTAAATTTGAATTTTAAGCTTTAACAATAAGGTAAAGTTGCTGCATCTTATTTAAAGATCGAAGGATTCGTAAATGAATGGTATGATGACCTCGGTGTCTAGTTTGCTCTCAATTAAGACCCGAAACGAATCTGCTTGATGCGGCTCACCATGATTTAAGAAAATTTTCTTAGGCAATTCCTTGAATTCTCGGATCCAATTCAACATCTCAATTCTATCCGCATGTGCAGACATAGAAGAAATGGACTCAATCTGGCATTTAACTTCGTGATACTCTCCAAAAAACTTAACGAATTCACTTCCTTCCAGAATAGCCCTACCTCGCGTTCCTGCAGCTTGAAAACCAGTAAACAATAATGTGTTTTTTGGATTTGACATGTGATTGTTTAAGTAATGGATGATCCTTCCTCCTTCGAGCATACCACTTCCAGCAATAACAATTTTCGGTGAATCGTTCAATACAACTGCTTTGGATTCTTTATAATCACCAATGAAATGAATAGATTCATACATGTGGTCCAAATCAAATTTTGAAACATCTTGCCATTGTTGGTATTTATCAAAAACTTGAGTGGCTTTGGTTGCCATGGGAGAATCCAAATAGATAGGAATATTAGGAATGAGTCCATCCTTTTTCAGTTGAAAGATCAAATAAATTATTTCCTGAGTTCGTTCCACAGCAAACGATGGCACCATTAAAATACCTTTTCGCTTATACGTTTCTAAAATTATTTCCGAAAGTGCCTTTTTCACATCAATAACCTCATGTTCTCGATCTCCATACGTGGATTCCAGTACCAAATAATCAACTTGATCGACCTTTTTGGGAGGATAAAGAAGCATTGGATTTTTTCGTCCGATATCACCAGAAAAAAGAATTTTCTTTTCACCGATTTTTAATTCCACCATGGCAGAACCAATAATGTGACCTGCATTCAGCAACTGAAACTTAATTGTTGGTGAAATAAAAACCCATTCACCATACGCATGTTCCGAAAACAATGCACTGACTTTCTCGGCATCTTCTACTGTGTATAGTGGTTTTGCATCGCTGTGTTTAGAGTAATTATATGCGTTGGCTCGTTTGGCATCTTCTTCCTGAATTTTTCCGCTATCTCGCAAAATAATTTCAGTTAACTCTTTCGTTGGTGAGGTGCAATAAATGACTCCCTTAAATCCATTTTTAACCAAAACTGGAATGTATCCGCAATGGTCTAAATGGGCGTGTGTAAGAATAATACAATCTATTGAAGAAGGATCAATTGGAAACGGTTCGCGGTTCAACTTCCTCAAATATTTTAGTCCTTGAAAAAGTCCGCAATCTATTAGCACTTTTTTTCCTTGGTACTCTACGATCGTTTTCGATCCAGTCACTGTTCCAGCGCCACCCAAAAACTTTATTTTGAATTCATCATTCTCGTTTCTCATAATATTTCTTGTATTTTTCGTGACATCGAGTAAAATTAGGCTTCCTTAATCGCTGCCTCAAGATTAAATCTTTCGATGTAGCATGATTTTTATCATGAAAAAGGAATTATTCCCTAATTTTAAATTGTATTTTTAATAAAACCCCACATCAATGAGCCCAAAGAAACTTGAATTAGAAATTCATGACATTGGAAATATTTTATTTGATTCTTCTGGTGAAGGCCTTATTGTAATTGACAAAAGTGGTAAGATTAGAAAGGTTAATCCTCGTTTGACTGAAATGTTTGGGTACTCGCGCGAAAAATTAATTGGAGAATCTATTGAAATTCTAATTCCTGAAAACCTTCGATCAAAACACATTACACATCGTGATAAGTACAACGAAAACCCTAAGAAAAGATCGATGGGTAAAGGGATGGATCTATTGGGCCAACGCGAGAACGGAACAACTTTTCCAGTAGAAATCTCTCTTAATCATTTTGAAGCTAAAGGTGAATTGTTGGTGATGGGTCTAGTTTCTGACGTTACGGAAAGAAAGAAGAAGGATCAAGCACTTATTGAATTGAACTCTGAATTGGAAAAAAGAGTAGTTGAAAGAACTAAAGCCTTAGAAGAAAGTCAATTATTGTATCAAATGATTGCCCGCAATTTCCCAAATGGAGCCATTCATGTTTATGATAAAGAATTGAATTTTGTGTTTGCCGATGGAATGGAAATGCTAGGTCATAAAAAATCAGAAAATTTAGTTGGAATTAGTTATATTGACTTGCTCCCAAAAAACATTCGAGAAAAAACACGTGAAAACCTTACTTCAGTATTTGACGGATCGAGTATTTCATTTGAAATATCCTATAATGAAAAAACATGGATTGTGAATGCGGTTGGTTTGCTAAATGCTAATGGAGAAATCAATCAAATTCTAGCTGTACAACAAAATATCACGCTTTTGAAAGGAGCCGAAATAGACATTTTTGAGGCCTTAAAAAAAGAAAAACATTTAAACGAACTAAAATCTCGTTTCGTAGCAATGGCTTCGCACGAATTTAGAACTCCACTCACTTCAATTTTATCGTCCGTTTCGTTAATAGGAAAGTACATTGGACTTGAAAACAATGATGAAAAGCAATGGAAACACGTTGACCGAATAAAAATTTCGGTGTATCATTTAATTAATATTCTGAATGACTTTCTTTCTCTTGAAAAATTTGAGGAAGGAAAAATGGAACTTGTTATAGCGAACATAAACCTAAAGGAATTTATGAACTCCATTGTTGAAGACATTCAGAGTATAGCTAAGCCAAACCAAGAAATAATACACTCACATACAGGAACAACAGGCGGAAAAATGAGCCAAGAAGTATTTAAGCACGTATTCAACAATTTACTGAGTAATGCTGTTAAATACTCTCCAGAAAACGCGAAAATTGAATTTACAACATCTCTTAAAAATAACATTTTTACAGCTGTTATTGTTGATCAAGGCATTGGTATTCCCTTAGATGAACAAAAGCATTTATTCGAACGTTTTTTCAGAGCTAAAAATGCGTTAAACAAGGAAGGGACAGGACTTGGATTGTATATCGTTAAAAAATATATAGATATGGCAAATGGAACAATTTCATTTAAGAGTGATATTGATAAAGGCACCATTTTCACAGTAGAAATTCCAGTAGAAAAAATTAAAGAATCGTTATGAAAAAGATATTAGTTATTGAAGATAATCAGGCGATCAGAGAAAACACAGCTGAAATACTTGAATTGGCAGACTTTGAAGTGATCACCGCTGAGGATGGGAAAATTGGTGTGGAAATGGCAAAATCGACCCATCCAGATTTAATAATTTGTGATATAATGATGCCTCATCTTGACGGCTATGGTGTACTTAAAATCCTAAATAAAAACCCCAATACATCCCGGATTCCATTTATTTTCCTGACGGCTAAAAGTGAAAAGAGTGATTTCAGAAAAGGAATGGGGCTTGGAGCCGATGACTACATTGTTAAGCCCTTTGAGGATTCAGATCTACTAGACGCAGTTGAGATTCGCCTAAAAAGAAGTGTCGAGTTCCAAGAAAATTTTGATAATAACGTTGATGGCCTCAATTCATTCATTGAAAAATCTAGAGGAATTGAAGAGTTAAGTGATTTATCAAAGGAACGCAAAGAAAAAGAGTTTTTGAAGAAGAAAGAGATTTTTAGAGAAGACGACCATGCTAACTACCTCTACTTTATTATTTCAGGAAAAGTAAAATGTGAAAAAACAGATACTTATGGTAAGAGTTTTGTGACTGAAATCTATAATCCAGGGGATTTTCTAGGATACCTATCGCTGTTAGAAGGAAGTGAATATAAAAGCACGGCTGTTGCCATGGAAAATACACGCGTAGCTATAATACCTAAAGACGATTTTTTGCAATTAATTCAAAAGAACAAAGATGTGTCAAGTAAGTTTATAAAAATGCTGTCAGGGAATGTGATTGATCGGGAGAAGCGCTTGCTTCATCTTGCTTATTCACCGGTAGGAGAACGAGTCGCTCAGGCATTGTATAAATTAGCGAACAACGACGAAAATAAAAAAGCCAATACTGCGAATATAAATCTGTCAAGAGAAGATTTAGCAAATATCGTTGGAACGGCAAAAGAAACGTTGATTCGAATGCTCTCAGAATTGAAAAAGGAAGGTGTTATAGAATTAGTTGGACGCCAAATTTCAGTTGTTGACATGAATCGATTAAAATCAAGTGCAAGCGACTTTTAACAGTCATACTTAAAATCATTTAGTCCGAAATTGCATTGAAAAACTTTTTTTTGTTGGATTTAAAGTAAACCACTACTCCAACATATATCTTTTCGAGTCGTTCATGTTTCATTCTAAACTCCTGTTCGCCATAAATGTAAACTTGTTCAATTAATTCTTCCAGGTGTACAATATGCATGGCAATCCTACTTGCAACCATTTTAATTCTTGACTCTAACAGTTCGTTTTTCTGAATTAATATTGTGAGTTCATCAATGAGCAGACTTGATGATCCGATCTTCGAAAACTCTTCAAAAATTGTTTTTAAAAATTTAGTTTCTGCCAGTATTTGGTTAATTTCTACTTCCCAATAATAAGTCAGCTCTAAAATTTCAGAAAAGTCAGCATTTAAAATAAAGTCATCTTCAGGTCGCAGTCTAAATTCCATTGAGTCTTATCTGTTTTAATTATCAAAGAAAGGCTAGTTGGCCTCAATAAAAAATGATTTATATCATCCAAACCAGACTTTCTAATCAAAGAGACCAAAAAACTAGAGTAAATGAAATTTAGAAAGTTGCAAATTGATGGCTCTCCATTGACTTCATAGTAGTCTTTTTGATGGAAAAGATAGGGTTATGACTGAATTCGAAGAGGCCAATAATTGTTCTTTCCACAAAAAAATGGATCCATACGATTCTCTTTCCAACGGACTCCTCTAAAATCAAAATTGTTATGGGAATTGAAGATTAAATGAAACAGCCCCCATCAATTATGTTGACTATGACAACGAAAACTAGGAGCTTATTTGGCATAATTTCACATAGAAGCTTAACCACAGAAATTCTCTTTCACGCCAATGTTCCAATTCTCGTTTTTATTCCTTCCTAGCGAAGTCGAAGGCAGTTTGAAGCAGATGAAGAAAATTGTATCTACCTCAAACTGTATCGATTTATTCTTAAAAACTCATTTTAAATCTATAATCAAAACTTACAATGAGGTTGTCTCGAACTTCCTTCAATGTTTTTTTAACAGTATCGCCAGAAAGCTTTTTGATTTCAGAAATATCCGCTAAGCTCAATTTTTGAGTTGCAGCTAAATCAAATAAACTCCTGTTCGCCGAGGAAAGGTTATGGAGTATCATGTTAATATGATTGTGAACGCGCTCTTTACCGAGAACTTGATCCAGTCGCTCAATTAATTCTTCATCCTTATTTTCTACAAAAACATCATTCAAGGTGTAAAAATAACGTTCAGAGGCGGTGCTTGACTCCAAATCCTCCTGCATCACAAAATCGCCTCCTCCATCAACAGTGTACTGTTCTTCCATAGAGTCCCACTCAATTTGAGTATACGAATCAATATTTTTAAAGAAGACGGCGTTAAATTGATCTTCAATTGCTGTATCCTCAATAATTTCATCCAATTTTATGTACAACCAATTTGAGAATGCATTAAAAGTATCGAAATCGGAAAAACGGCTATAGGCTTCAATAAAAAGGTCGTTAATGAACTCATCGATTTCATGATTTCCTTTCACGATAGTTCCTTTGTTTAACTGCACTTTCAAGCTGTGTGCAATATACTTTCTCATTTCAGGAATTAGGGCAAGCATCGTAGAGTTAAAACGCTCCTTATTGTCTGTTTTTTTGGTAGATGTTAGTTCAACCCAATAAGACTCTACTTGACTGATAATTAATTTGTTCATAGGGCAATCATTTTGGTTTATACGTATTTAGTACTATTTCTCACCACACATTCCTAATTTTCGATTGATAGGTATGACGGCTCTGCAAAATTATAGCTCAAGACTCTTAGAAATGCTGACACAGACTTTATTCAAGAGTGACAATTATCAAAAAATTCCGTCATTGAGCTTCTTAAACTTTTTTATTTCCCGATATAATTTGCAATCAAGGAGCTTAGTTGATTCTTTGGTATTACTCCCGATTCACGCCAGACCTGCTTTCCCTTCTGAAACAGCACCAAAGTCGGAACTCCCTTCACCTTCATCTTTGTTGAAAACCCCTGATTTCTATCAATATCAATTTTCACTATTTTAAGTTGGCTTCCAAATTCATTTTTTACTGATTTAAGAATAGGTGCGAGTGTTTTGCACGGGCCGCACCACTCTGCATGAAAATCAACCAAAACGAGTTCGTTACTATTAACGAGTTCTAGGAATTTTACCATAATAAATTAAGTGTTTCGTGATTAATAAAGGTAGCCGTAACACTAGAACTATTGATGTCTAAATATCATGCGAAAGGTTGATATTCCTCAGTCCTTTTAAAAAGCCTTATTGCAACCTTTGAATAGAGATTAAACCGAAATTATGACAATACAAATAAATACAGACAAAACCCTAAGCGGGAATCAAAAACAAAAAGATTTTCTTGCTTCCGAAATTACGAAAGCTTTGAAAATATATGAACCACATATTACTCGAATTGAGGTTCACTTAAAAGATGAAAATGGAAAAAAGGAAGGATTGAATGATATAAAATGCATCCTTGAAGTTAGAATTGAAGGAAGACAACCGGTCGCGGTCACAAGTCAGGCAGACACTGTTGAGTTTGCGGTATCAGACGCTACAGACAAAGTCAAAACTGCTTTAAAAACCATTTTTGGGCGTATTCAAAACTTTTGATTTTATAAGAAAAGTAAACATTAATATTAAAAAAAAAAAACGAAGAGCTATGGAACAAATTCAAGAACAAGAAGTGATCAGCATACCGAGAATCGGAGATAAAGCTCCAGAATTTAAGGCCAACACAACGCAAGGCGAGATCAATTTCCCTTCAGATTATAAAGACAAATGGATTATTCTCTTCAGTCATCCCGCGGATTTCACACCGGTTTGTACATCTGAGTTTATGACGTTTGCCAAACGAGAGCCTGAGTTTACAGCCCTTAACTGCCAACTGGTTGGTCTTTCTATTGATGGTTTGTATAGCCACATCGCATGGTTGAGAACAATAAAAGAAAAGATAGAATATAAGGGGATGAAAAATATGGAAGTTAATTTTCCATTGATCGAAGACATCTCTATGGAAGTTGCCAAAAAATACGGTATGATTCAGCCTGGAGAAAGTACTACCCAAGCAGTTAGAGCTGTCTTTTTTATTGATCCTAAAGGAACGGTTCGTGCAGTCATCTACTACCCACTTTCATTGGGCCGAAATTTCGATGAATTAAAAAGAGCACTTATCGCTATGCAGACAGCTGATGCATACGCAGTGGCTACACCGGCAGATTGGGAACCTGGGGATGACGTGATTGTACCTCCAGCGGGTTCATGCGGTATTGCCAAAGACAGAATGGAAACTAACGAAGATGGCGTTACTTGTTATGATTGGTTCTTCTGTACGAAAGAACTTACGATAGATCAAGTGAATAATCCACCAAAAAAATAAATAGTTATGAAAAAGAACATGGGTTTATTAGACCGAAGAATCAGAGTTGCCTTGGCATTAATAGTCGTTATTCTCTTTTTTACAGAGTTTATTACTGGGCTTCTAGCATTAATATTGATAGGGATTGCTGCCATTTTACTTTTAACAAGTTCAATCAGTTTTTGCCCGATCTATTTCCCTTTTAAATATAGCACAAGAAAAAAACCGAAAGACTAATTCAAATTGAGCGAAAACATCCTAACTATGAAAAAGTCTCTTCCAATCTATATATATGGTGTGATTATACTATTAGAGAGCATTTTTCTTTTGTTTTCGGAAAACTGGACATTCGAAACCCTAAAGCTCACCGTTGGTCTTCCTTTAGTTTTAGGGTCACTAATGGTCATTGTGACACAATTATCCTATAAAAATAAACCAGTCGCATTCTTATATCATGGAATGCATGCTTTTACTATGCTGTTTTATGGATTCTTCGTTTTGTTAATCTGTGACAAGTTAGAAACACTTATATACCTCAATTATTTTTTGTTCTTTTTCTACGCATTCTCAGAAATATTTTTTTGCTTCTGGCTATTCAATTTAGGAAAGAAAATATTTCACAGAATTGTCATTATTCGCTTATTAATTGGGCTTTTAATAGGAATAGGAGTTACTGTATTAATGTATGATCCTGACACTAACTTGGCGGTCGAAATGGAAAAATTCGGACTGCTTTACATGCTGATGGGAATCAACCTAATGCTTTATGCTCCAATTGTGAAAACAATGAAATTGAAAGAAACAAAACCGTTGTGACATTAATTAGCGGGTCATTTAATGGCTAGAAAGAAAATGAAATACGAGAATCTATTGTATTGGAAATAACTAAAAACGAAAACCATGAATATTCAACAATTGCATCCAGGAGAAAAAGAAGTTTCAGCCCTAACCTTTTTTAAAGGCGAAGAAGGAGTTACCAAAAGTATTCACCTCTCGAAAGGTGCTGAATTGGCGAAACACCAAAGTAAGACACCCGCCATTTTAATCTGTATCACTGGGGAAGCTGTGTTCGAAAATGAGAAGGGTGTAAAAGAAACGTTAAAACAAGGGGATTACATAGACATTGAACCAATGGTTCAGCATCAACTCAATAGTATTACGGACAGTTATTTGTTACTCATTAAATAATTAGAGCATGAAGTATTTCAATTCAAAAACAATTACTGGAACGACTATTTCAGTTATTCGCCCAAAGGTGGAAGAAGAATTACAAAAAGAAGGTTTTGGCGTGCTTACTGAAATTGACATTCAAGCGACCATGAAAAAAAAACTAGATAAAGATTATTTGCCTCATGTCATTTTAGGAGCGTGCAATCCCGTTTATGCCGATAAAGTAATTAGCATAGAACCAACCATAAGCACAATGTTGCCTTGCAATGTAACTTTACGAGAATTGGGAAATGGCGATGTAGAGGTTGCAGTAATAGATCCTTCTGCGGCTATGGGAGCAGTTGGTAATAATGATCTAGAAACCGCTGCCAATGAGGTTCAAATTAAATTAATGAAGGTTCTCAACAGTATATAAACTTTTACGCATTGTTATAATGTAAAGTCAATTATGAAAACAGTCGCAAAGGTATTTTATGCTCTTCTGAATTGGCTTACATGAGTAGTTAAAAAGAGGCAGTATACAGAATCTTTGAATTCAACAAGCTACAAATCAAAAAACAAGATTAAAGATGAAAAACTTAGAAAATAAAGTGGCAATCGTTACTGGTGGTGGCTCGGGAATTGGAAAAGCTACAGCGCTATTACTTTCTTCAGAAGGGGCTAAAATCGTAATCGCAGATATTGATGAAGCAGGATCGATGGACACGGTTTCGCAAATTCATAACGCAAATGGCGATGCTATGTTTATCAAAACAGACACTTCAAAACCAAGTGATCATGAAACCTTAGTAGAGCAAACAGTGAAAAAATACGGTGGCCTGCACATCGTTTGTAACAACGCTGGAATTGGAGGTGTTCCCCAACCCGTTGAGGAATATCCAATTGAAGAATGGGACAAAGTAATTGGGACTAATTTATCGGGGGTGTTCTACGGTATGCGTTATCAGATCCCTGCGATGCTCAAGTCAGGTGGTGGAAGTATAATAAATATGGCATCTATTCTAGGAATTGTCGGAACCAGAAACGCTTCGGCTTATGTAGCAGCAAAACATGGAGTCATTGGATTGACGCAAACAGCTGCATTGGAATATGCCGATCAAAGTATAAGGGTTAATGCTATTGGTCCTGGATACATTAATACGCCATTGCTTACGAAAGCACTAGATGATGCAACAATAAAAGCTGTAGCAGGTCTGCACCCTATTGGTAGACTTGGAACTGCCGAAGAAGTAGCAGAGTTAGTACTCTGGTTAAGTTCTTCTAAATCATCATTTGTGACGGGATCCTATTATACAATAGATGGTGGCTACACAGCTCAATAACAAGTTATAGTATTCAAATAATACGAAATAGTTATGTGTTTTTCTGCAACAGCAAGTTTTGGAGCTGGAGTTGTGCTTACCGTTATTGGAATTGCATCAATAAAAAAAGCGCCTCAAAAATCACAGATTATGTTTGCAAGTATTCCATTGGTTTTTGGAGTCCAGCAAATAGCCGAAGGTGTGCTATGGGTAACACTTCCAAATCCTGACCTGATAAGCACACAAAAGATCGCAACGGTTACCTTCTTGTTGTTCGCTCAAGTTATTTGGCCGATATGGGTTCCTATCTCAGTTCTCTTGCTGGAAAAACGCAATGCGCGTAAAACAATCCAACGAATTTTGGTTGGTGCGGGGATTTTGGTTGGTGTCTATCTCGGATATTGCCTTATAACGTTTAACGTTGAAACAAAAATAGTAGGTTATCATATTTCCTACAGACAAGATTACCCGGTTTCACTAAAATATTTCGTGATATTATTATATGCTTCATCGACAATCGCGCCCTTATTTTTATCAAATATTAAACGAATGTGGATTTTAGGCCTGTCCATCGCTATTTCTTACATTATTGCGGTGCTATTTTATGAGCACTACGTACTATCTGTCTGGTGCTTTTTCGCATCCATCATGAGTGTTTCCATCTATTTACTCGTTGGCCATAAAAATGATAAGGAGGTAAGCGTATCTTAGTTTCCAGTGAACGGATGCTACAGAACCAAAAGTAACAACAATTATTTAACTTGAATTATGAGCAAAGAGGACACTAAATTTATGTTTTTCACTGGGAAAGGTGGAGTTGGAAAGACTTCATTGGCATGTGCAAACGCAGTAAAAATTGCAGATGATGGAAAAAAAGTACTCCTTATAAGTACAGATCCAGCTTCGAATTTAGAGGATGTATTGGAAACCTCCATAAGCCAGACAATCGCACAACACAAAAAAATACCCAATCTTTACTTGGTTAATATCGATCCAGAAAAAGCAGCAGAAGAATACCGCGAACGTGTAATTACCCCCTTAAAAGAAACAGTCAGCGACAAAGAAGTACAACGCATTGAGGAAGGCCTCTCAGGAGCTTGCACAACAGAGATCGCTTCATTTGACGAGTTTTCAAGATTCGTAACAGGAGAAGGAAGCACTGAAATTTTTGATGCTGTCATCTTTGATACCGCGCCAACAGGACATACGATACGCTTACTTGAATTGCCGGCTGCTTGGGATACGTATCTTGAAAAAAATCCACAGGGCGCTTCATGTATTGGCCCTTCTTCTGCATTAATGAGCAGTAAGGAGAGGTATAAAAAGGTAATTGCAACCCTAAAAGATTCAGACAGAACGATTTTCAATCTAGTCGCTCGTTGTGACGTACATTCATTGAAAGAGGCAGCAAGGACCAGTTTAGAAATGAAGAGCCTCGGTTTTACCAATCAAGAACTTCTAATAAATGGGGTGTTCGCACCAATTTATGATTCGGATCCTTTGGCGAATGAAATAGCTCGAATAACGCAAAAAAACCTATCGAGTATGCCTGACGTCCTCCAAAACCTTAAAAGAAAGGATTACCCTCTACTCCCCTACAATATTTTGGGGTTGGAGAAGCTAAGGTCCATTTTTGACAAGCAAAAACAAGATCTTATTATCAAAACGGAGACCAAGAAGGCGGCAATACTGCATTCGGAAATGAAGGGGATTAAGGAATTAGTTGATGAATTAGAAGGCAACAATAACTCTGGATTAATAATGACAATGGGCAAAGGTGGTGTGGGCAAAACGATTGTCGCAGCAACCATAGCAACTTTGCTGGCTGAGAGAGGGCACAAGGTTCTTTTAACGACGACGGATCCTGCGGCTCATGTAAACGATTTCATCAGTCAATTGGAAGAAAAGCCAAAGAACCTGACAGTTGAAAGAATTGACCCTAAACTGGAAACGAAGAATTACACAGATAAAATCTTACGCCAGAAAGGAACAGGTCTAGATGCAGAAGCAAAAGCCTTATTAATCGAAGATTTAAAGTCGCCATGCAGTGAAGAAGTTGCTGTTTTTAATGCATTTTCAAAAGCCATAAATAAAGCAAAGCGTCAATTTGTAGTGATGGATACGGCTCCAACTGGACATACGCTTTTACTCCTTGACACGACGGGAAGCTATCACAAAGAGATAATGAAAACGACCAAGCTCGATCCAAATCGTATTTCAACACCTTATATGAGTTTACAGGATTCGGAATTTGCCAAAATTTTATTGGTAGCATTGCCCGAAACAACCCCAATGCGGGAAGCAGTTGAACTTCAAAATGATCTAAAGAGGGCTGGAATTGAACCTTATTCGTGGGTGATCAACCAATCGCTTTCATTGGTTGATACTATCACAGATCCCATTCTAAGTAAGAGAGCGGAAGGAGAAATTGACATTATCAATCAAATTGAAGAGCAGCATGCAAGGGATACTTTTTTCGTTCCTTTTGTGGCAGAAGAAAAATTGTTGCCAGCGATCCTTAAAATCACTACTTTTTAGAGCTGAGCTATTTACTCAGCTTAGAAAATAAAAAGTAAATGAATTAGATATGAACTCCACATTTAAAAAGTAAAATGAGTGAACCAGAAAAAACGATTGACAATTATCTCGACAACCACTACATACAAAGAAGTAACTGGTTAAGAGCAGCTGTTCTGGGTGCAAATGATGGCATTCTATCAACAGCAAGTCTGGCAATTGGAGTTGCCGCTGCAACTGAATTAAGAGAGCCAGTTGTACTCGCTACTGTAGCCGGATTAGTAGCTGGTGCATTATCTATGGCAGCGGGAGAATACGTCTCTGTGAGTTCCCAAACGGATGTGGAAAACGCTGATATTGAAAGAGAAAAAGTAGAACTCATAGAAATGCCCGAACTTGAACTGCAACGGTTGGCAGAAATCTATGAAAAAAGAGGGCTAAAAAAAGAAACTGCACTGATTGTAGCAAAAGAGCTAACTGAAAAAGATGCCCTCGCTGCTCACGTTCGAGATGAATTAGGGATTAATGAAATGAATCAAGCAAAACCAATCCAAGCTGCTTTAGCGTCAGGTTTAGCATTTACAGTTGGTGGCCTGCTTCCACTTATTGTAACTCTTTTCGTCCCCTTAGAAAGTATGGAGTTCTCCCTTTATGGTTCTGCTCTGTTCTTTCTGATTTTTCTTGGTGCATTATCTGCTAAAACGGGAGGTTCAGGCTTAAGCAAAGCAATAATTAGAATTACGTTTTGGGGTACGGTTGCAATGGGCCTAACTGCATTCGTTGGATATTTGTTTGGAGCCACAATTTAATCAAACCATTTTACCTTATGTTAGAATTCACTTCCCTCAATCAATTGTCGGTTCACCTTGAAAATTTGATAAAAGGCCGCCTTTGGCTGAAAGTAATTATCGGTTTGATTTTGGGGGCTGGATTGGGAATTTTGTTAAATCCATCAACAGATCTTGTTTCTGAAGAAGTTAGCCAGACCGCTGCCAATTGGCTTGATTTACCTGGAGAAGTATTTCTGAGGTTGGTTCAAATGATTATGATTCCATTAATTTTCGCATCGATTATTACCGGAATTGTGAGCAATACTTCCGAGAACCTGAAGAGTTTTGGTATAAAACTTCTGCTCTATTTTCTTTTTACAACTGTTGTTTCCGTCATCATTGGGCTTACGCTTACTCTTATTATGAAGCCAGGTAAATATGTTTTCGAGCTTGGCGGTTTTCCAAACAGTGATGCAGAACCACCTATCACAGAGGACACACCTGTTCTAATTGAAAACATTCCAACCACGATTTCCAACCTTATTCCCAATAACCCACTTGAGTCTATTTTAACTGGGGAAATGCTGGCCGTAGTCATTTTTACAATAATAATTGGAGTCGCAATTACCCAGCTCCGAAAAGAAACGGCAAATCCAGTCATTCGTTTTACATCAGCCATTCAAAAAATTTGCATGATCATAGTTTCGTGGGCAATGATTCTTGTTCCTTATGCTGTGTTTGGTTTAATGGCAGCTCTACTATCAAGAATAGGCTTCGATATTTTCATTGGTCTGGGGTACTATATGCTTGTAATTCTTCTCGGACTGTTACTGTTATTACTCTTCTACATGGTATTAGTATTGATTATTGGCAGGAACCCGATAACGTTTTTACGCGCAATCCGTGAACCTCAGCTTTTGGCATTTTCCACTTCAAGTTCAGCAGCTGTTATGCCCCTTTCAATGAAAACAGCAGATGAAAAACTAGGTGTATCTTCCAATATTAGTGACTTTATTATTCCAATTGGTGCAACAATCAATATGGATGGCACAGCAATGTCCCAATGCGCAACCACGTTATTCATGGCGCAAGCTTATGGTATGGAATTGTCGATAATGAACTTGTTGTTACTCACCTTTACTGTGGTTGCCTCATCCATAGGAACTCCTGCAATACCTGGAGGTGGAATCATTATCCTTGCTTCTGTTTTACAGAGTGTTGGAATTCCTATGGGTGGAATAATTGTGATCGTTGGACTAGACCGTATATTGGGAATGTTCAAAACAGCGGTCAATGTAACAGGAGATCTTACAGCCTGTCTAATTTTTGATAAATTTTACGGAACGAAACAATCAATAAAACCGTCACCGAAAAAAAGCGAAACTTTACTCTAAATATCTTTTAGTATTAGAAGAGGAATTTTTGAGTAAAATGCCATGTTCTTAGTTAAACTAGTTGAAAAGAAATTGTTCCAAAATCCTTGGTCTCTTTTAATCATTGCAATAAGGTCAATTTGATTCACCTCCGCAAAATGCATTAATTCGTCTTCAATATTGTCCCCTGGAATATTATGGAAAGAGTGCTCAATGCGATTTAGGTAGTAGTCAGAGACGATTTCCTCGGGTGTTTTATCAGCAGGCACATTATTAGAATCATTTATATGGACTGTCGCGATTTTTGAATCCCATTCCTCTGCCAATTCTATAAGCGGCTGTACTTCGCTTTGTGAAGAAATACCGAGGTCATCCATAGCAAACATAATACTTTTTGGTGTTCCTAAATTTGCAAGATCCGGTACACAAACAACTGGTGATTTGCATTTTTTAATTACATCTGTAGTTGTTGACCCAAAGAAAAACTTGCCCAAACCAGTAGCTCCTTTTGTTCCCATAACAACAATTGGTGCGCCCTTTAAGCCTTCTTCCAAATTCTTAATGGCAACAATCACAGAACCATAAGTAGATTTAGTTTCGAATTTACTAAGGTCATGATGATCTAATTCCTTGAATTGTTTTAATAGGCGCTCAAGCTGCTTTGCTGATTCTTTGCCCATTGACACATCCTCAACCGGAAGATCAACTCCTCCAGTTCCAGCAAATGAAGTCGGAAGGCTATACGTATTGATAATGTAAAATTTACATGGCGTGTTATGATACAGGTCTGCTGCATAACTCATGGCTTTCCATGCATTTTCGGAGAAGTCTGAAGGTAAAATAATGTGTTTCATAGAATGAATTTCTATAAATGTAATCAGTCAACGCTTGAATAAGCAGAACATTAATTAGTCAATAAGATGATTCTTATCAATGGTCTCATTTTGGCAAATTCATTTTTTGTTTAACGATTAACATGTGGGATTAAACAAAAAAATAAATACCTTTATAATTCGTAATATTATAGACCATCATAACATGCTAGAGATATGAATAAAACAGCCATTGTCCGTTGCGAACATTTCAATGCAGCACACAGATTACACAATTCTAATTGGAGTGATGAAAAAAACCGAGAAGTTTTTGGTAAATGCAATAACCCTAGTTATCACGGACATAATTATGAATTAGAAGTCAAGGTGATTGGTTTCTGCAATCCAGATACGGGTTACGTTATGGATACAAAAATTCTTTCCGACATCATTAAAGACAAGGTACTCGACAGGTTCGATCATAAAAACCTAAACGTCGATACAAGCGAATTTGCAAGCTTAAATCCTACGGCAGAAAATATCGCGATGGTCATTTACAACCTCCTTAAACCAGAGTTAGATGAAAGCCTCGAATTGAAAATAAAGCTTTACGAAACGAGAAGAAACATTGTTGAATACCCTTACTAAGCTTTTTTGTTTAAAATCGACAGGCAGAATGAAGAGTTCTAATCGTGTTTTATAAAATTAGAGAAGCTTCCTAATACCTATAAAAACAAGGATCATCAGGGAATACCATAAAAAGAAATAAGCGATATATTCTTTGTATCCCAAAACCAACATCAAACTTATTGTTAGAAGTTGAAAACCCAATCCAAAAGTTGATAGCGCCGTCATCAGTACGTTTGGAAGTCGTTTGCCTTTAGAAGCATTCGCATCTAGCGCGTAAATAGTTTTATCAAAGACTCCATAAAGCGCTTTGTAAATTCCGAAAAGAAGAGTTACATTTTTTTGCGTTTCTCCCTTTAGAGCGGTTGGAGTTTCATTTTCAAAAATTCGACTTGTCGTATCACCATTCAAATTATTTCTCAAAATAACATAGTAATAATTGTACAAAGTGCCTTGCAATTGAATTCCCAAGAACGCCAAAATACAGTATGCAAAATGAACCTCAGTAATGTACCACAATGCCATAAAAATAAGCATATTTAAGAGTATATCTGCCACAGAATCGAGGTAGCGTCCAGTATATGAAGGTGTGTTTTTTACTCTTGCTAATTCTCCATCGGCCGCATCTAGGATCGATTTAAACAGTAAGAAAAAAGCTGCTACCCAGTAATATCCCAAAAAGATACACGCAATCCCAATTAACCCCGAGATAATAAACCATATTGTGACATCAATAGGCGTGTACGAAGTTTCTTTCAGTGAGTTAGCGATGACTCTTGCAATCGGTCTTCCATAATCCGAAAGGTCTATAAACTTATGTTCTTTAGGCAATTTAGACATACTTCTTTATGATTCTCATTTTTTGTATGGTTCCAACCTAAAAATTAATTATTTAAAAGAGTTCACAAATGTACAATAGCCGCTCAGTAAAACCTACACTAAATCGTATTTTTTGTTTAATCTTTATTGTTAATTGTTAAACAAATCATAACTTTGTACTATAAAAGAAAGCAGTTTACAATTAAAAAGAAACTTCTGGAAGTTATAAAAGAAGACCAAACATACGCTTACATACTAAAATAGATGAAATTGAAAACAACAAATTCAACTCCTACTAATAGCAACACAATTAGTGATCTATCCATTGATGAGATGGGAGACGACCATATTTATAACGGCTTAGAAACGCCAATGAAACCAGATGCACATGCACTATCCGACACAGAGAAAAAGGAGAAAATTTCTTATTTATTTGAACAGATTATGGATGTAATGGGAATGGATCTTACAGACGATTCTTTAAAAGATACGCCGAAAAGAGTTGCGAAAATGTATATTGAAGAAATCTTCTCTGGACTTAATCCTGAGAACAAGCCAAAGATTTCGTTGTTTGAAAATAAGTACCAATACAACCAGATGTTGGTTGAAAAGAACATTACGTTTTACTCCAATTGCGAACACCATTTTGTTCCTTTCACTGGACATGCACACATCGCTTATGTTTCATCGGGTAAAGTTATTGGCCTATCAAAATTGAATAGAATTGTACAATATTATGCGAAACGTCCGCAAGTACAAGAGCGATTAACAAATCAAATAGCAACGGATTTGAAGATGATTTTAAATACAGAAGACATAGCAGTTATCATTGATGCAAAGCATTTATGTGTTTCTTCTCGTGGAATTAAAGACACTACTTCTGCTACCGTTACTTCTTATTATGGAGGCGTATTTAAACAGCAACACAAAATTACTGAACTACAAAGCTATTTGAATCGATAATTTTTTTTGAGTAGCATTGATGGCAAGATTCCGAAGTAGATTAAGGTAAAATGTCCAAATTGTAATTCTCAAAGTTTCTATTCCGATTACAAATCAATGAAAGTCCAAAAGGGTTCTTGGCGATGATAGCGGCTTTTGCAATGACCGCTTTTCCTATTTACGCCAAATCCGTTTATAAATGCAAAGAGTGCGGTACTGAGTTTGAGAAAAAGTAGCCCCGCCTAACAATAAGGCGCTAGTGGATCAGAGGAAAGCAATAGAAAATCAAAAGTAGTTTTACTATTCTTCCGTTTACCTTTTACAAATCACAACATTAAAAGGTAAATAAACACATCATGAAAAATCTTGCAATCATCGTATTACTCTTAATTGGGCATACCTCTATCCTATTTGCATCGGCGAATCCTCCAGTTGAGAAAATTAAAAAGTACAACAAGAATCCTCAAAACTCAATTAGGGTTCCCATGGACTTTGCCAAAGAATTCATTCTTACACCTGAAGTATTGAATCAATTGACAGGGAAGAAAATCCATCATATTGATCTTGTTTATACGGCTTTTAGAGAATCGGAAGATTTTGATCAACGCGGACTGAATAAAAGACGTCAGCAGCAATTGATGAAGGCCTTGCCACAAATTAAAAGCGACAATCCAACATGGAAAATGGTTGAGCAGCTTGGAGCACAGACCTCTGAAGTTGCGCGTGATTATTTCCACGGATTCGTTATTCACATTGGAGAGGAATTAAGCTTTGAAGTCATGAGTGACTTTTTTAAACCATTTCAAACACCTTTTACCAAATATGATGGCGATAACACGAAAGACAAAGAATTCAAATACGCTTCTGGAACGAAACTTTCAGTCCCTGCAAATGCTGTTACTTATGCCGACGGAAGCCTCGTAAAAGGTGGATATACATTAAAGTACAAAGAATTCAGAAACCCGGCGGACATTGTATATTCAGGAATCCCAATGACGTACAAATCGGGGGACAATGAATTGAATTTCAGTTCAAACGGAATGTATGAAGTAAGAGCGACCAAAGATGGAAAAGACCTTTCCCTGGCAAAACCTATTGCAGTTGATTTCAACTGCACGGAACAGGCAGAAGGTGTTGATTTCTATCAAATGGATGATAAAACAGGAGAATGGGAACAATTGCAAAAGATAGAATTTGAAGTGAAGCCAGAATGGACGGCACTAGAAAAACCGGCAGGCACTGTTTGGCGTGATCCTCAAGTAGTTTTCATTGACGGACAAAAAGACGACAAACCCGTTTGGATTGTGAGAAATTCCGAAGATAATGTTGCTATGGAATTAAGCGAATATGCTTGGAAACACGTTTCACCAAAAATGAAGCAGAATGACAAATGGATGTCTAAAGTAAACTATTATAACGCGGATGACTTGGAAGTTCGAGTGCTTAAATCAGACAGTGCAGCTTTTAGTGATTTTCTTGAAAACGCCATCGTTCCTAAATTGATCAAAGCGGGAAATGGAGGGACACTTTTAGCCGAAGGGATGGACGCTGGTCACACCTATCCGAACTTGGTCAAAGGATTGAATTCTGAATCGTTTGGCGTTTACAATTGCGATCAGATTTATAGAATTGGGACCCCGTTAGCTTTAAGTCCAACCTATTTTAATTCTCAAACAGGAAACACAATCCAGAAGCAACACGTGACTTGTGTTATGGACCTCAGTTATAACGGTTCCTTTAGCTTTCAACCCAATAATTTGACGTGCAACGCGGCAGGTGAAAATGTTATTCTGTTGTTCACCTCTGACAAAAAGACGTTCATGTTGACAAAAGAGGAATTCAACGAAGCATGTAAAAAGAATAGCAATTCTCCCCGTTTTAATATGAAAGACATGACGGCTGAATTAAAAACATCCGATGACTTAAAAACCCTTCTAGGATTGTAAAGAATTGTATCTTCATGGCATGTGTTACGATACTGCCCAACTTGCATACAAAATTTATAAGGACGCCGTTCGATTGAAAGGAAGCCCTGAAGAGATTGAGTATTTGAAAGACAAGTGGAAACGTTTACGAGAAGGCTATCCAGACTTTCATCATGCAAGTGGATTTCAACACCCCGAACTTTTGGTTTTTTCGAAACCGGATGGGAAATTGGATTTATCAAGGTCCATCTGGGGCTTGATTCCTGAATGGACGGAAAGCGAAAAACGTGCACAAAAGCTATGGAACAATACGATCATCGCCCGCGGCGAAAGTATGTTTGAGAAGCCATCTTTTAGAGAAGCTGCAATGAAAAATCGTTGCATTATTCCAATTGATGGTTTCTTTGAACATTTTCATCAGAGCGGAAAAACGTTTCCGTATTACATCGAAAGAAAAGACAAAAAACGCATGCTCATGGGCGGAATTAAGAGTTCGTGGACAAACCCCGTTTCGGGAGAAGTGATTGATTCCTTTGCAATAATCACCACGAAGGCGAACGAACTTATGGAAACGATTCACAACAATCCTAAAGTTCCAGAATCTCGAATGCCCTTACTTATAAATGAATCCGATATCGATACGTGGTTTGAAGGAACCAAAGACGAAGTCCTGCAACTTATTCATCCAAACACATCGCAGGAATTGATAACGAAAACCGTCAAGCCTATTCGTGGAAAGCAATACATTGGGAATACACCTGAAGCAACGGAAGAATTTGAATATGCTGAGCTAACTGGTAATTCAGGTTTCGGTCAAACTTCAATGTTTTAATGAAGAAAAGCAAACGGAAAAATCGAGTACAGTCATAACAACTGTACCCGATTCTTGTTCATGTGAACTTGTTTGGTGGTAGTTCTATCAACCAAGTGTCACAAATTATCACTCCTATTTCTAATTACTTGAGAATAACAACGTGCCCAACAAAGATTTTACTGTCCGATGAATCTTTCAATCCTGCAACAATTTTCCAAGTATATGCTCCGTCCTGAACTTGAAAATCTTGTCGAGCAAACGTTCCGTCCCAACCGACTTGCATGTCGTGTGATTCAAAAATTAAATCTCCCCAACGGTTGAAAATGTACAATGTGAAATCATCTTCATCAAAACCTTCCATTACCGGTTTGAAAACTTCATTGACTCCATTGTGGTCTGGTGTAAATGAATTCGGAACATAAATCGTGTAATCTTGAAACACGTGAATGTATTTAATAGCCTGTCCTGGACATCCTTCCGCTGAATACGCGGTTAAAATGATTTCATATTCACCCGCTTGTTCTGTTGGAAAAGTATGCGTCGGTTCGAATTCATTGCTTTCAGCCGAGCCGTCACCAAAATTCCATTCGTAGGTCGTTGCTCCCGTTGTCAAATTTTCAAAACCTGTTACCGGATTCAAAGTCGTTAAAGACATGTCAGAAATCTTAAACTGCACCACTGGCGCTTTGTGAACCGTTACGTTAGCATCCGCCTCTGAAGAACAACCGTTTGCTCCGATTCCTGTTACTGTGTATATTCCAGAGTTCAATGGAAAGAAAGCCACTCCGTCTTGTATACCGCCGGTCCAAGAATAAGAAACCGCACCTTGGCCTTCTAAAACAACTTCATCGCCTTCGCAAATTATAGCATCGTTCGCCGTAACTACTGGATTTGCAAGTACCTCAACACGAACCGTGTCGTTTGCCGTACAGCCTGTTGCTAAAGAATCATAGACAACATAATCCACAATTCCGACAACTTGCTGAAAAGGAGTCCCGTTAATTACACCATTACTCCAGTATAGGTTTGGACTTCCAAAGGCATTCAAGACCACCAATTCTCCATCACAAATCGACTCATCCATTCCCGCAGAAACAATAGGGTTTGGATTTACGAGTACCGAAACGGTATCTGAATTGTCGCAAAGCAGAAGGTCGGTTCCTGTCACAACGAATTGATATTGTCCAATGCCAAGTGCAAATGGCACACCATCAACAACTCCGCCCGACCACGAATAACCAGTCGCTCCAGACCCATTCAATGTAACAGGCGTTCCCTCACAAACTTCTTGATCTGGACCTGCAACTACAATTGGCAAGGCATTTACAGTAACATCAACTTGATCTGTATTCATGCAGCCGTTCGCATCTGTTCCTGTAACCGTGTACGTTACCGTTCCCGGCAATTGATTAAATAAAATTCCATCGGTAACTCCGTTGTCCCAAGCATACGTTACAGCACCTCCACCGGTCAAAACCAACTGTGTATTTTCACATTCGGCAAAATCTGGACCTGCTGAAACTACAGGAAGTGAATTTACAGTTACATCAACTTGATCCGAATTGGAACAACCGTTTGCGTCCGTTCCGATCACTGTATAAGTTATTGTACCTGGCGCTTGAATAAACGGAACTGCATCAAGAACTGAATTGTCCCAAACATATCCTGTTGCTCCAGAACCCAATAAAATCACCAATGCTCCTTCACAAACTTCTTGATCTATTCCAGCGCTAACGAGCGGCTGCGGATTCACGGTCACGTCGACTTGATCTGAATTCTCACAACCATTCGCATCGGTTCCGATTACCGTATATGTAACCGTCCCTACACTTTGAACAAATGGGAAGCCATCCATGACACCATTGTCCCAAGCGTACGCCGTAGCTCCTGCTCCCGTTAAGGTGACAGCAGTTCCTTCGCAAACTGTTTGATCTACTCCAGCAACGACTGCAGGAAGCACATTAATTGTTATATCAACTTCATCTGTATTTACACAACCATTCGCATCCGTTCCAATTACGGTATACGTTGTAGTTCCTGGCAATTGAACAAATCCAATTCCATCAGTAACTCCGTTGTCCCAAGCATAGGTTACAGCTCCTGCCCCGTTCAAGACCAACTGTGTGTTTTCACAATTGCTAAAATCTGGACCTGCTGAAACTACAGGAAGTGAATTTACAGTCACATCAACCTGATCCGAATTGGAACAACCGTTTGCATCCGTTCCAATCACTGTATATGTTGTTGTGCCTGGCGCTTGAATAAATGGAACTGCATCGTTGACCGAATTGTCCCAAACATAAGCCAATGCTCCAGAACCGGATAATGTCACCAGCGTTCCTTCACAAACTTCTTGATCTACACCGGCGCTTACGACTGGCTGCGGATTCACGATCACGTCTACTTGATCTAAATTCTCGCAACCATTCGCATTGGTTCCGATTACCGTATATGTAACCGTCCCGACACCTTGAACAAATGGGAAGCCATCCATGACACCATTGTCCCAAGCGTACGCCACAGCTCCTGCTCCCGTTAAAGTGACAGCAGTTCCTTCACAAACCGTTTGATCTATTCCAGCGACAACCACTGGAAGTGCATTAATTGTTACTGGAAATTGAATTGAATCGGCACATCCATCGGCTGACACTACGTACAATTGAACCGTATAAGCGCCCGCTACTGTATACACATGACTCGGAAGAAGGTACGTTCCTGTTGTATTTAGAACAGCCGCAATTGAACCTGTTCCAATTGGAGATATTGTGCCATCTCCAAAATCCCATCGGTAGCCAGTTATTAAACCTGGAACTGGAATTGTTGAAGCATCCGTAAAGTGGATTGTATCTCCCACGCAAATGGTAGTTGTATTTGAAACGAAACTTGCCGTTGGAGATGGATTTTCATCAATGGTGACATCCAATGTAATTGAACATCCGCCTCCTTGGAACGGCGTTAATGTGCATGAATACGTTCCTCCAGTAGATACCCATGTTGTTTGAGTTGTTGCGCCATTGCTCCATAAATAACTAGCAGCGCCAAGTGGAGCAGAAAGCAATGAAGAATCACCAGCACAGATAATTGTACTTGAGGGTATGATTTGATCCACAGCGCATGAAGCATCGACATAAGCATATCCAAAATGACCGGTTAGTGAACAGTCGCCTGTTGTGAATTCTATTGTTACGTTCTGGCCGATATAGCCTATTAGGTTCGTGAAAACAGTTTCCCAATCCTTGAACAAAACTGTTGTTCCACCCCAATTTGTCGTTTGATAGTTCGGTGCATTGGCCGCATCTGCAATAACAGAATATTCACCACACGGAACGCTATTTCCAGTGGAATCAATTACACGCACCGTAAAATAGGGAAGTTGATTTAAGCCATGACCATTTGGTGATTCGAAAATAACAGCATAGCTATATGTAAATAAAAAATTGCTTGAATCGACCAAGAATGTTTGTTTCATTCGAGCGGCTCTTGCTCCTACTCCTGTTCCATTTCCCAATCGAACAGAAAACGCTCCACTGAGTGGGTCTACTCTGGAAATTCCAGTTACAGGATCCAACCCACCTCCGAAGATGTTATGATACGGTCCAGGTCCAACTCCGAATTCATTTACAAAACTATACGGTCCTAATCCATCAACATCGCCTCTCGTTAAAGTCCAACCGGTGAGATCACCTGTTTCAAAATCCATATTCTCGCAAGGACCATCAGCAGCAGATGTTTCATTAGGAACTCCTCCAGGCGTAACACCTAGCTTTCCATTTTGTACGTCCGTTACCCACGCATCAAATGCTGTTTTGAATTCCTCGTCTGTAATTCCTTGATCGCTAAGAATTCGATCGTAAACAGCGGAATGAAATTCTTGATACCGTGTATCTATAAAGTCCAATAAGGGCTGATTCTGATAATCAATTTCCGATAAACCAAGGATTGTTTCAACCTGATGAAGACTCTTATCTTCGAAAAGATGTTCTATTTGTGAATGTGAATGTTGGGCATTTAATATACTCGTAAAAGCAAACAGCCCAAAAATGAGTGTGAAATATTTCATAGCAGCAGAATTTAATGGATGACTACTTATAAAACGTTTACTAAACCGTATAGTTGCTACATGATTATTATGCACGCATTTAGGTAAACGCAACTTTTAAAGACAATTTTTCGTCATTCATCTATAATAAATTCAAATACATCTACATTTCTATTTATTGTGCACGCATATCTTTATCTTTTCGCATTATCCGTTTCGACACCCTCAATTATCAAAGCCGACCTTGACATGAATATTTAAATGCTTCAAATTCTCGATATTTGCTAAAATCAACTAAATGGGTTGAGCGGTTTTCATTGAAAACGAAGATTTACTAAATTTAGGACATGAATATGAGATACTTAATAAAGTTTTTAGTTGTTGCATTCTTAGTCGTCGTTTCTAGCTCTTTTAAAGTGAAGCCGCCTGCAACGACGTACACGATTTCGATTAAGATCACGAATATCCGAAACAAAAAGGGCAAAATTCAGCTTCAATTGTACCGCACTCAAAAGGCATTCAAAGCAGAAGCTCCTTATAAAACCTTCCGCATTTCCAAGAATGATGTAACTGGGAAAACACTTAATTTCAAGATCACGGGACTTGACCCAAACCATTATGGTCTTGCATTATTGGATGATGAAAACGGCAATAAGAAAATGGATTACGGTTTGGTTTATCCAAAAGAAGGCTTTGGCTTTTCAGATTATTACCATACGGCATGGTCTAAACCAACCTTTTACAAATTCAAACTGTATTTAAATACGGACAAGTCAGTGACGATGAAAGTTCGTTACATGTAAACAAAAGACCATGCAAAATTTAATTGTCTTCAGCTTTCTGATACTCAGCAGTTCAATCTTCGCTCAAAATGAAGAAGTAAAAGCAAGTGCAGAGCCAGTCAATCCTGAAACTGTTATTAGAGCTACAATTGATGCCATGTTTACAGGAATGCGAAATGGAGACAGCTCTATGGTTGCGAATGTGTTTCACAAAGACATTCGTTTAATGAGTTCTTACACGACTAAAAAGGGAGAGCCGAAGATTCACGTTGGAAGTTTAATTGAATTCACTACTGCGGTTGGAACACCCCACGATGCCATTTGGGACGAGCGAATCTCCAACGTTGTTATTCAAAGAGATGATAATCTTGCTCAAGTTTGGATGGATTATAGCTTTTACCTCGACGATAAATTCAGCCATTGCGGTGTGAATTCCTTTCAGTTAATCAATTCGAAGGAGGGGTGGAAAATTATTTCAATTACGGATACTCGAAGAAGTACAAATTGCGCTCAGTAATTACTGAACCGTAATTGTCACTTCTTTTTGCTCAACCTCCCCCGCGCCATCGACAACAGTGCAAATAATCAAGTGAGAACCTAATTCCAAATTCGTGTATTGAATGTGATCTCCACCACCAGTTATTGTTCCTGAATTATAGCTCCAATAATAATTGACTTGAGTTCCCGTAACGTCGGCTGTAATTCCAACATCTCCACCTGGACTCATCGATGAACTCGATGAAAACAGACTAACGAATACCAAGGGCTGGTATTCTTCATCGACTTGTTTCTTGCACGATGAAAGTGACAAAAGAACAAGCAATGGCAGTAATATGATGTAATAGCGTTTCATAACCTCTTGTTTTAATTGTAACGGATCAATTAACAATTGGTTTCATCATCCTTGCGAGAAGACTGACTTAAGATACTGCTTTTAAAAGAATTATCCAAATACGAGTGAGGTGCTACAAGGTTTTTGGCTGCTGTGTTGGTACTATATTTGGTTTTTAACCGCAGAGGCGCAAAGGGCACTATTTATAACTACAGTCAGTCGGACTGTTTGATGCAAGATCGCCAATATGTGACTTTTATTGGATTATAGTTTTTGACCTGTGCACGTTATAAATTTCCACTATGGTCATAAATTGCGCCTCAGCGGTTAAAAACTATAACTTCAATTTCTTAACCGTCCGATAGGACAGAATGAAAAACAACCCAATCCCAGCCATGTTAAAGAAAGCATACGGCGCATACGAAAGTGTATCGATTTCCAAGGTAGCAGCCATATAAATTGCTGTTACGTGCCAAGGAATTAGCGATTCGAACAAGGTCATTGAGTTTTCCATGGATCGCGATAACATTGGAAGTGGAATGCCGCGTTCTCTAAATGAATCTCGAAACAATTGCCCAACCGTTAAAATTGAGAACATTGCATTTCCAGTTACACCATTCAAAAGAGCACCGGAAACAAAGGCCGAAACAATCAATCTGAATGAAGACTTAACACCTTTCAATAGCAAATGCATCAACTTGTTTAAAGCACCGGAAACTTCCATTATCGCTCCAAATGCGATGGCTAGAATACAGAACAACACGGCACCACTCATCATTCCTTCAAATCCACCTCGGTTGAGTAAAGTCGTAAGAACATTCATTACATTCATCGGTGTTTTAAGCGGTGGAATATGTAAAACATCAACTGCCATTGGCGCTTCTTGGGCCCAATAGCTATTGCTAGCACTAAAGTGGGTCATCTCCATATTGAACCCTGAAATCATTGATTTAGCGCCATCTTGAATACTGAAACCGTTAAACGCCATCCCGATTATTATGGCAGCTATGCACGATGAAACCATTAAAACAATTGGATTGTAACCTTTATATCCGCCAACAAAAACGATAATCGGAGGAATCAACATTACCGGATTAAAATTGTACATTCCGTCCAAAGCACCCATAACTCTTAACGCTCCTTCATTCTCACCTGCCTGTCCTCCATTCATCAATCCTAAGATCAAAAACGCAATGACAGCAAGTCCTCCAGAGATTAAAACATTGGGCAACATTCCACGGATATGATCATAAACTGAAATTTCAGCAGACATCGCACAGATATTCGTCGTATCAGAAACGGGTGAGACTTTATCTCCAAAAACGGCTCCAGAGATCACGGCCCCAGCAACCATTGGCAATGGAACGCCCATGCTTATTCCGATTCCCATAAATGCAACTCCGGCAGTCGCAGCCGAGCCCCAACTGGTTCCTGTAAACGTTGAAACAGTTGCCGTGACAAGGAATGCAGTTACTAAAAGATAATCGGGGTGTAATAATTTTAAGCCGTAATAGATCAAGTAGGGAACTGTTCCACTGTACATCCATGTACCGACAATTCCGCCAATCGCGATCAATATTAAAATGACAGGAAATGCCTTTTTAACAGTCTTTGCAATCGATTCGATCATTTCCTTAACAGATACTCCAACAACGTAAGCAACGATTCCTGCAACTAGAGTAGAGAGTAAAAGAATGAACTTCAAATCAATTTCCATCCACAGGTTTCCGACTCCGACAAAAACACCCATCGCAAGCATTGGTATACTGGCCAACCAGAATGAAATTTCTTTTTTAGTGCCGATTGAATTCGAATCCATAGGACGCACAAGATAGGGAAACAATGCTAAATTTGTTCTAAACAGTTTTTATGTCGGATCCCTTCCATATTATCGAGCCAAAAGGCAAGAAAATCCCTTTTGTTTTAAGCGTGCCGCATTGCGGAACAGAATTCCCTTCAGAAATAATTGGAGACTACGTTCCCGATATGGCGAAAGCACCAGATGATACGGACTGGTTCGTGCATGACTTGTATAATTTCGCGTCTGAAATGGGCATTACGATTATCCATGCAAAGTACAGTCGATGGGTCATTGACTTGAACCGAGATCCAGAAAGCGCACCCTTGTATGACGACGGAAGAATCATTACTGGATTAACGACAACAACGGATTTCTTTGGGAAGGACATCTATATTTCTGAAGATAAAATTCCAAAACAAGAAGAAGTTGAACGTCGATTAACGAATTACTATTGGCCGTATTACCAAAAAGTTCAGGCTCTATTGGACGAGAGAAAAGCGGAGTTTGGAAAAGCACTTCTTTGGGATGCACATTCAATTCGGCATCTTGTTCCAACGATTCGAAAAGATGTTTTCCCCGATATGATTCTTGGAAACAACGATGGTAAAACGGCACACCCAAACTTAATTGAAACAACGCTTGCAGGATTGAAATCAGGAGAATATGGAGTGAATCACAATACTCCATTCAAAGGCGGACACATCACGCGCTACTTCGGGAAACCAGAAAACAACCAACACGCTTTGCAATTAGAGATGAATAAGATTCTCTACATGAACGATGAAGAATTGGCGTTTGATGAAGACCGCGCAACTAAAATGAGAGAAGTTCTGAAAAGAACCTTCAACAATATAATTACTGAATTAGATCGTATTTAAAATGGGACATTATTTCTTTGATAAAATCTTGCAAAACGACGGTTGGAAATCGAACGTCTTGATTTCGACGAATTCGAACGGAATTATTACTTCCATTCAAGAAAATGCAAACAAAGAAGGTACGCACGTTAAAGGACTTGCTATTCCGGGGTTTCAAAATGCGCATTCCCATGCTTTTCAATATGCAATGGCGGGATTGGCTGAAGTGCACAATATCTCGCATACATCCGATGATTTTTGGTCGTGGAGAGATGCGATGTACAAATTGGCACTCAGCGTGAATCCGGATCAAATGGAAAGCATTGCCGCGATGCTTTACGCGGAGATGTTGCGCCATGGATACACCAATGTTGCAGAGTTCCATTATGTGCATCACGATAAAGATGGACAACATTACGATAACCTTGCTGAAATGGGAAGTCGAATGATTGGGGCAGCAAAAACGGCGGGAATTGGAATCACACTTGTTCCAATCTTCTACCAAAAAGGCGGTTTTGGAAAAGAACCTACGGAAGGACAGAAACGCTTTATTTCTCCAGACATTGATAGTTATTTAAGGTTATTAGAATCGAGTTCTGAGGCTTGCAAGCACTATTCGCATGCAAATATCGGTTTGGGAATCCATTCCATGCGAGGCGTTGAACCAAAGGACATAGCCGAGATAGCGAAGTCTGGACCGCAAGACATTCCATTTCACATTCACATTTCTGAACAACTAAAAGAGATAGAAGATTCAATCGCCTATTTGAACAAACGACCCGTAGAATGGCTTCTCGACAACGTAGATCTTAACGACAGATACCATCTCGTTCATGCAACGCACCTTACAAACGCGGAGACAGTTGGAATCGCGAACAGCAAGGCGAACGTTGTTGTTTGTCCAAGCACAGAAGGGAATTTAGGAGATGGTATTTTCCCACTTCGCGATTTTCAAGCACACGGTGGGAATTGGAGCATCGGAACGGACAGCCATGTTGGAATCAATCCATTGGAAGAATTAAGGCTTCTGGATTACGGACAACGTTTGATTACACACAAACGAAATACTTTCACTTCAGAAACGACAGGGAATAGCGGTGAATTTGCTATTAAAATGGCGACTGAAGCTGGAAGAAAAGCAATGAACAATTTTAATTCTGACTATTTCAAAGTTGGCGGGATTCTTAATGCTTCTGTTCTAGAATCCAGCTCTCCTCTACTTGCCACTTGTTCTGAGGCAAACTTGGCTTCAAGTATTATTTACACGGCAGACACAACGCAACAGAGCGGTACAATCGCCAATGGTGTTTTACTTCCAAATGGAAAAAGCGGTAATTACGATCAAATCAAATCGGATTTTATAAGGACTCTTAATGAGTTGAAAAACAGATAATATGGACATCATTCGTTTTAAAGATGCAAAAATTACGGAATGGTCTGGAGGTCAGACATTCGAAATCTTGATCCAACCGCACGGTTCTAATTTCAAAGAAGGAAACTACGACCTTAGAGTCAGCGTTGCGACAGTTAATTTATCGTCGACAACCTTTACTCCTTTGCCCGGTGTAAATAGAACCTTGACCGTTCTTGAAGGCGACTTAAAATTAATCAACGAAAATCACTTTGAAGTTTACTTAAAGCCCTACCAACAACATTCATTTTCAGGGGATGAAAGCATTCGAAGCCAAGGAAAAGTAAAGGACTTTAATGTAATGTGGAAAAACGGAAACGCGGTTGTTAAACACCTGTCTTATTCACAAAACGCTTCAGTTTCAATTGAATCAAGAGCTGATATGACACTTTTCTTTTTGGCCAAAGGATCCCTTAAATGTGGTAGTGAAATAATTAAAGAGTCAGATTCTATTGTTGCACATAAAGCTTTGGAAATCAGAACAATTGATCCATGTGAAATTCTGCAAGTTTCGTTTAATTACTGATCCCTGAATGTTCTTTCAAATAGCAATAACCGTTCTCTGAATTCTTAGTCGAAATCACGATGAAACCTACACCTCTCAAAAATAAAGACCGCAAGAAAACTTCTGTTTTTAGAAACAAATACGTTGGAATGGGCCTCTTCAGTTTCGTATTAACATTTGGTATTTTCTCTCTCCTCACGTGGAATGCTCTTATTGGATTCTATTTCAGCCTTGTATTCACAACCATCTCCATACCGTATCTAATAATAAAAGACTACTTCGGGAAGAAAAAACACATCTACATTCATGATTCCAAATTGTTTAAAGAACTCAAACAATTGACATTTAGAGATGAAATTTTTGGTGAATACAAAGGCCTAATTAGCAATGAGAATGGAAGAACCATTCGCATTTACTATGACTGGAATAAATATGCTCAAGGTTTATTAAGTTCTGGAGACCTGGTTATCCATCTCTTTTATGAACCATTAATTGAGGAACACGGCGTTTTTGAAATACAAGAAAACGTTATAACAGCTCTAAACAAAAGACACGAAGTAAGGTACCATTCCTTCCATCGTCGCCATTTAATCGTGGATAGAATGAACATCAATTACTACCGATGGACCAAACTCAAAACAGTTTTAACCAAAATTGAAAAATCTATTAAGATAATTGACGCTGAAAACCTGGCTCCATTTGATATTGAAAACTTAAATGGAAGATTCGTCAAGCAAAATGAAGAACGCTGGTTTCTACCCCGTATAGAACTCGTTGAGGATGAAATTGAACGTCAACTTGATGCTAAAAGTGAGCTGTAAAGAAATAGTAAAATTCCATTGACTTTAAATTTGGAGTTTATTCATGAATTGAATACCTCGTTGAAGAGAATCGTCAGTAAGCATTGTGTTGGCTAAACCTGGAATTTCCCTATTTAACTTTCAATTGCTATTTTTGATCACAAACCACAACTATGAAACACCTATTACTACCATTAAGTATCGCTCTACTTATTGCTTCATGCTCTAGCAAATCCGAGAAAAAAGACAACAATCCGAATGCTTCAGATGAAGTTATAGACGAGCAAATTGATGAGGTTATAGAAGAACCTGCGATTGATTCGCTTTGGAACTATTACGCTGGATCCGTTGGGACGTATGACTCACCCATTGTAATGGAATTAAGTTTCAATGGATCAGATGTCACCGGTAACTATTGGTACGCGAAACATAAAAAACGCATTCATCTTAAAGGAGAATACGATTCAACAGCTCAAGAAGTACAATTGAACGAAACTGTCAAAGGAAAAATTACCGGTCATTTCACGTTTAAAGTTGAGGACGATCAAATTCAAGGTTCATGGTTTAGTCCTTCTGCAACAGCAAGTTCAGAAAAACAATCTTTCTATTGTGAAACAATGTATACTGCTGCAAAAAAGCACATGAAACCGACGTTTGATGAATATGAATTCAACCACGAAATTGATGTATTCGATCCAGAGATTGATAATTTCAAAACAGAAGTGGTAACAGACTATTGTTCCATCACAAACATCGGAAATGATCGATTCATAATTCTATATGATGCAATCGGACACAATTACCACACGGGATCAATAAGCGGAACGGGAAAGTACTTAACACCTAAACTCGGTCAATTCAAAGGCGAGGAAGGTTGTGAACTGTCTATTAAATTCTTTGAAAATGAGATTATCATTGAGGAAGAACAAGCATGCGATTACTACAAAGGACACCGTGCTTATTTTGGAGGAACGCTTTCTAAAATTATGAATTGAAAATTATGAATTGGACGAGTTTCACGGAACCCATAACTCATCATTCCTAATTTCTAATTCTATTAAACCATTCAGATTCCCTTTTCAACAAAGCATCAAACTTCTTGGGCTGATCCAATTCAACAACCACCTCTTCGTTTAGAATCGGATGCATAAACTTCAACGAAACGGCCGATAAGAAAAGTCCTTTGTGGTTCATTATATTCCCTTCTTCGCCGTAGAGTTTATCTCCAACGATTGGATGGCCAATGGTCTTGCAATGGATTCTCAATTGATGGGTACGACCCGTTTTTGGTGCTAATTCAATTAAGGATAAAAAATCACTTTTCACCGAATGAACACTTTCGAGCAACCTCAATTCCGATTCAGACTCTTTGCCTTCTATCGAATCCTTAACAATCATAAATTCCTCAGGTTTCCCTTGGACAACGGCTCTGTATTTTTTCTCAATCGTTTTCTCCTTAAACATTGATGAAAGCTTCCTGTGCGCCGAAGCCGTTTTAGCCAACAAAACAAGCCCACTCGTTGCTGAATCCAAACGGTGAACAGGTTTCGCCCACTTGAGAGCATCTTCTTGAGAGGAAAGTTTTATTGAATTGACCAATGAATTTTCCAGTGTCCTAAACTGATTCCCACTAACAACCAATCCAGAAGGTTTATTGACAACGAGTAAATAATCATCTTCAAAAACGATTACAACTTCTAATGGAAACTCTTTTGGAATTCGATTTTGAGGGTCTACGTATTCAATAATATCGCCTTCCTTAATCCAAATACCCGACTCAGCTCTTTTAGAATTGATTAGTAATTCTTTTCGCTTCAACGAATTCTTAACTGCATTTTTAGTCATGACTTGAGGAAAAATTCCAATGACATAATCGACCAAGCGAATGGGCGCATTGATCTTAACTACGGTATGAGAATGGATCTTTATCACGGATCGAAGTTCGCAATTTCAACTCAATATCAAACCATCTTCCATTGTTATAATCCGATCTGTTCGTTGCGCAAAATCATCGTCATGCGTTACTATCAAAAGCGACAAACCTTGCTCATGGGTTAAATCTTTAAAAATATTGAAAACAATATCTGCATTTTTGCTGTCCAAATTACCAGTTGGCTCATCTCCCATGATTATTACAGGGTCATTGATCAATGAACGAGCGATCGCAACCCGCTGCTTTTGTCCACCAGAAATACGACTTGATAATTTCAATGCTTGATCTTTAATTCCCAACAGTTCTAATTTCAACATTGCATCATGCTCGATTTCCTCATAGCTCTTCTTTCCCAGTTTCTTCGCAGGGAGCATTACATTTTCTAATACTGTAAACTCCGCCAATAAATAGTGAAATTGAAATACAAAGCCAATTTTCTCATTTCTAAGCTGCGCAAGCTCATCTGCTGTCCGCCCGGTGATAAGCTTATCATTGAGATACAGCTCTCCTTCGTAATCGGTGTCCATTGTCGATAAGATGTACAACAAAGTTGATTTTCCACATCCAGACTTCCCCATAACTGAAACGAACTCACCTTGCTCAATATCCATCGAAATATCCTTCAACACATGGAATTCAACAGGTTTTCTGAAGTACTTATTAATGTTTTTTGCTTCAAGTGCTTTACTCATATCACTGGCCTCTAATTATTTCAACTGGATCAATTCTTTGTGCTTTTTTCGATGGGAAATATCCAGCAAAAAACGTGGAGATCATTGCGAAAATAATTCCGATAATGTAATACGATGCTGAGAAATCTACCGGCATAGTTTTGACCGTTGGAAGGGCTTCCGTTTCGAAAGGGGCATGACTAATGAGTACTGAAACTCCATAGCCTAAAATCAAACCCAAAACACCGCCAATAAAACCAATTATTAATGCCTGGCTTATGAAGATTAATTGAACATCCCTACCCGAAAAACCAGTTGCTTTTAAGATAGCAATATCATTCATTTTCTCATATATAAGCATGTTGAGAATGTTGTAAATTCCAAATCCAGCAACAATCAACAAGGTTATTGAAACAGCATAAGAAATCAAATTTCGGATTGACGTTCCTGTTTCAAATTGAGCATTCGCAGTTTGTATATCAACAACCGATAAATCAAACATAGCTCTCAAGTCCTTGCTTATTTCAGGAGCTTTTTCCATGTCGTACAGCTTGATATTAATATCCGTTATGTAAGTAATTGGTTGGCCCATCAAGCGCTGCGCCGTTTTTATATTCACATAACTTTGGATTTTGTCGACATCAGCCAAACCGCTTTGGAAGAACCCGACAATCTTTAAAGGAAACACTTCACTTGACGTGGAAGAAACTTGAACAACATCTCCTACCTTCAGTGAAAGAATCTTTGCTACACCAATTCCCATTAAAATTCCGTTTTCATTGACCGCGAGGTCTTTTACATCTCCGTTAATAATATAATCATTCAAGTTGTAAAACTCAGCTTCTTTTAGGACATCAACGCCAATAATAGAACCATTCAAACGAGATGTCCCCGCCATGTAAAATGCTTGTGCCCTAACCATTGGCGTTGCCCCTTTTACATAAGGCTGCTCGTTCAAGTAAGACATTATCGCCGAAGCATTATTAACTTTAGTTTGACTTTCTGTAGGCTTTATCGAATGTACGACACGAAAAAAATCTTTGTATTCATCATCCTTATCTATAGGCTGTTTCTCGCTTTGTTTTACCTCATTGAATAAATGAATATGTGGTGTTCGATTTAACACCATACCGTCAAGCAAGCCATTTAAACCGGTCATGAAACTCATCATAATAATGTAAGCCCCAATGCCGAAAGTCACTCCAAGCGCAGCAATTATTGTCTGCTTTTTACGAGAAAACAAATGGGTTTTTGAAATGGAAAGGATTACTGAAAATTTCATTTATTCAGTTTTAAAAATTACATCCCCCTCTTTCAAGCCTGAAAGAATCTCAACATGACTTATACTTCTAGACCCTGTTTTCACATTAACAAGGCCATTTTCAGTTGTCACCTTGTTGTTAGGCGTCAAGTATTCTAAAGGAATAACCAATGACGATTTGCTTTCAGAGATAACAATATTCCCCTCTCCAGTCAATCCCATAAATAATGATTTTGGCGTTTCAATGAATTCCGCTTCAATTTCAAACGTTTGAGTTTGACTATCCATCTTGGGTGAAATACGGGTAATCTTTGCAATAAATGTTTTGTTTTTATAAGCTTCTAAAGCCACGATTACTTTCTGACCCAATTTCAATTTTGTAACATCCACCTCATCAATTCTCATTTTAATGATAAAAGCATCCTTAGAACCAATCATAGCAACAGGTTCTTGCACCGTGACAAATTCACCTGACTCCTTAAAAACATCATATACTATGCCCTCAATTTCATTTCGAACCAAGGCGTCTTCCGATCTCGACAAACTGCTGTTGTAATTGTTTTTTGCCTGAGATAAAGAATTTCTTAAATCCATTTCAGATCGAGTGATATTATTCTTTAGCAAACGATAACGTGTTTTAGAGGCTTTATACGCAAGCTCTGATCGCTCATACTCAAGTGATGTTATCAAGTCTTTTTCATATAGCTTTTTATTTCGTCCGAAATTAATTGAATCATTTGCTTTTTTTCGTTCTGCTTCATCCAGCTCTAACTCTAAATCTCCCAACAGATTCACTTCTCCACTGTAGTTACTCTTAGCCATTTGATACACCAATCTAGCATTACTAGCAGAATTTTCAGATTGGACATCACGTATGGAAAATACAATCTCACCAAAGCCAATATCATCTCCTGTTTTAAAGTTCATTTCATCTATATAACCAGACGTTGACGAATTAACGATGTACATTAATTTTGGTTCAACAATAACACTAGAATATACAGATTCGATGATATCCATTTTCCCGACTGTATACCCATCCTCTTTACTTGAACAACTGGCTAAAACCAGTAGCAAGCAGAACAAAATAATTTTGCTTTTTAGAATCATTCCCATGCTTCAAAATTAAAACAAACCAACATAGCGTTGTATGACTTTTGTCACTTAAAAGAAAATATCTTTTCGTAACTTTAAGCAACTAATATCTATACTACATGAATAAGACTTTATTAACAGCTATATGCAGTTGTTTCTCTCTAATTAGTTTAGCCCAACAAAATTCAGTCTCTAGTGGTGGAGAAGCTTCGGGAACTGGAGGAACAGTTAGCTATTCTGTGGGGCAAATTGACTACAACAATAGCCAAGGATCGAATGGATCGATCAATCAAGGAGTACAACAACCTTATGAGTTTTACGAACTGGGAATTAAAGAAGCGTTTTTCGTAAATGTTTCACTTTTTCCAAACCCTACGAACGAGTTCATCATTCTTCAATTCGAAAGTTTCACAAACGATTTGAGTTATGCATTGTACGATTTGAATGGCAAAATTGTCGTTCGGGGAATTGTAGAAACTGCCGAAACTCAAATTGACATGCGTGCATTAGCAACAGGTCAATACAACCTTGCTATCAAAAACGCAACAAACAACATTCAATCAATCAAAATCATTAAAAACTAAGTATGAAACGATTTTTAACAACTGCCCTTTTTATATCAGTGACAATGATGTCATTGGCGCAATCACCGCAAAAAATGACCTATCAAGCTGTTGTCCGTGATGGATCGGATCAACTTGTTTCAAGTTCGGCGATTGGAATGCAAATTAGCATTCTTCAAACTTCACCCACTGGAATTGCTGTTTATATTGAAACACACACACCTTCTACAAACGCGAATGGACTTGCAACGGTAGAAATAGGTAGTGGAACTGTTGTCGCGGGATCCTTCGCTGCAATTGATTGGTCAAATGGGCCTTACTTTCTTAAAACAGAAACAGATCCGACTGGAGGAACAATTTATACGATATCGGGAACCTCTCAATTCTTGAGTGTTCCTTACGCTTTGTATGCCGAAACTGCAGGAAGCGTTGCCATTGATTTAGTTGATGATGCGGATGCGGATCCAGCGAATGAAATTCAATCGCTTCAATTGCTTGGTCAAGACCTTACGATCTCGGGAGGAAACACAGTTACATTAGCAGGTGGGGGAAACACTTTGGACGAAGCATATGATCAAGGCGGACCTGGATTAGGAAGCGTTATTTCAGTCGATGCGGGTGAAGTCGAATTAATCAACGGAACGGCGAATGGAATTGGCTTACGCGCTACAACCACAAGTACAGGAGTTGGACTGTTAGCGACGTCGTCAAGTGCAGCAAACACATTCTCTCCTATTCAAGCGAGCACGAATGCGACGAGTGGCTTAACGTCTGCCATCGTTGGGAGTACAACCGGAGGCGCGTCTGGCGTTTCTGGACAGGTTGAATTAGGATCTGCTGCGGCTCAAGGTATTTACGGAAACAACTTAAGAACCGACGGAGGTTGGGGAACATATGGAATTGGACACAGCGGAACGGTAGGAGAAACGAACTATCAACTTGGTTTTGGAACTTACGGAAGAAACTATGACGCAATTGGACCTTTAGGAAATGCAGTAGGTGCATACGGAATGGGATATGTTGGAGTTTGGGGAGATCAATCTGATCCTCTTGGATTCTCAGTATACGCAAATGGTGATTTTGGTGCTGCAGGAACTAAAGCATTCTCTATAGATCATCCATTGGATCCAGAAAACAAGTATTTGAGGCATTACAGTGTTGAATCGAATGAAGTATTGAATATGTACAGAGGAACAGTTCCTTTTGATGCAAACGGAGAAGCAGTTGTGACAATGCCAGGTTATTTTGATGCCGTGAACGCTAACTTCAGTTATCAATTAACTCCAATTGGAGGATACGCACCTTTATTCATTAAAGAAAAACTCAACAATGGACAATTTGTAATTGCCGGAGGTTCAGCGGGAATGGAAGTGTCTTGGACAGTTTACGCTGAAAGAAACGATCCTTACATGCAACAGCATCCAGAATCAAAACAAGTTGAGGTTAATAAAGAAGAATGGAATCAAGGAAAGTATTTACAACCTGATTTATACAACCAACCAGACAGCAAGAAAATTGTTAAGCCTTTGGAAACTGGAGATGTGACACCTGAAAGAGGAGTTGAGCAGAAACCATTGGAAATTAAAAACTAATAAATTGAGGAGCGAAAGTACCCTCCAAACTCTATAAAACAAAAACTCCCCCTCAATCCCGAAAGCTATCGGGATTGAGAGGGAGTTTTTGTTTGTTGGATTAACTACATTTGAAAGAAATACAACTAGGACCCCATTATGGTTAAATATTCTATTGCAATTCTTTGTCTCCTTACATTTGGAAAGGTTCACTGCCAAACGCCAATCTTTCACTGGAACGACTTAGGTAAACATCAATTCTCAAGTTTAATTAGAATTGATTCGAATACTATGATTACGATTGAGAAAGCAATTTTAAGCGGAGAATCATTTCTTTACAAACACAAATACAACGAAGAAACAGGAGAATTGGAAAGCAAATTATTGAATGAAGCAAACTCTACTGATGCTGCTTTGTTTGATAACTTGGATTTTTTTACGGCCAAGGAAAAACTTTATTCATTCCAAGCATCACTCGGCTCAGGAAAAGTAACTCTTTCTGAAAGAAGCATGAATGATTTTTCTACAATTGGAGAATCGGAAGCTCTACATGATTTTAGTCCTATACAAATGGGTTCTGAATTCAAACTCTTTTCAAATGATGACTTTTTTGGAGTATTAAAAATCAATTCAGATCCTTATAGACCAAAGCTGATTTATGTTGAGGCTGCGGTGTTCAGTAAAGAAACTCTTACCAAAATTTATGATAAACGATTAACTATTCCTAGATATGACGGGCTTCCAATTCTAACTAAGATACTTTTCGCAGAAAATGGAACGTTTTATTTAGGAGGCAATATTCTTAAATCGGAAGGCTATGATGCAGACAATTTTCAAGTATCAAGCTCCACACCGTATAGAATTACCACACACGTATTTGTCGCAGAAATAAAAAGTGAATATTCAATCGTTCACACCAAAGAATGGAAAAATAGCCATTTCATTAAGGGAGATTTTATAATGAAAAAAGGAGAATGCTATTTTGAATCCATGCGATTTGAAGGCTTGTCTAACGAGGTGGCATTAACATCATTTACAATCAATAACAGAAAGTTAATTCAATTGGATGAAATTAAGATTCCTTTGCTAAGCCTAGTTGGTGATGAAAGAATTGAAGGTGCGGCCAAATTCAAGAAGAACGCAGCGAAAAGCGTAAAGGGTGCATATTTCACGAGGGAAATTAATCTACATACGAAAGATGACGAAGACAATTCAATTGGTCTGTTTAACTTTGCCGGCGTATTCACTGGTACAGGAAATATTATTGCAGGCATCTCATATAAAATTGACAATAAAGGAAAAATTGTAACCTATTCTCGCCTCCCCTTATTAGGCATAGTGGTAAGTGCTTTTTTGGATGAATCAAATAAACTTCATGTTTTAATGAACGATCAGGCCTTTCGTTATGATCAAGAGGGGCAGTTTATTGGACTGATAAAGCGAGGCGTTAACTCCACCAATTATCCAGTTCATGTTATGATAAACTTGGAGGATTGTTCTGTCGTTAAAAGAGAACAAATTACACAAGGTTTTGGACCAATGGAAATGTTTGAAGATGTTGAAATTATCGGTCGCGGCTCAAACAACAGCTACCTAAGAGATCATGACTCCAATGATTTCCTTGGAGATAGAATTGGACAAGATGCTATTCTTATTGGAAAAAAGTATCAGCAAGGCAAAATTAGAACGGCAGAAGAGTATAAACCTGTCACTATCGGAATAGTGAAAATAACAAGTAAATAGTCAATTCAACTTGCAGAGGATAGTCTAGCCTTCACGGTTAAACTTATTCAAAATTCTACACGAATTCATTCAAATAAAAAAGCCCTCCCGATCCGATAGCTATCGGAACTGAGAGGGCTTTTCTTTTAAAAATCAGTTGTATCTTATCTCACTTTGAAGGTAACTCTTCTGCTTTTTGCTAGAGCCAAATCTTCATCTTCAACTAAATCTTCTTCCGTAACATCAGGATTTGGTGAATCGCTGCCTTTTTGAGAAGGAATTAATCTTCCCTTATCAATTCCTCCGGCAATTAGATACTCCATCACAGACCCAAGACGTTTTCCATCCATATCAGCATAGAAATCGTTTTCCATTCCAACTTCATCTTCCATTGCGTTGTTGTGTGCATTGATTTGAAGTTTCATTTCTGGATTTGCTTTCAATTGCTTGATAATAAAATCCAATGACCCTTTGCCTTCTGAATTCATTTTATCTCTACCAAAGGCAAAGAAAACTTGGTGCTCTTCAATTTGATCCGAAACGGTCATTTCCTCAGTCATTTGAAAAACCTTTTGATAAATTGTAGTTGAATACGAATCCCCTGCTGCTTCAGCAGCACATTCACATCTTTCTCCCTTATCGCTGTCCAACAATTGAACTGAAACATCATCAATATAATAGTAAGCCGCAATAAGTTCTTTTACCTTAACGTCTTTACTTTTCTTCATTCTTTCGTACTTCGTTTCGTCATCAGACAAAAAATTTCCAAGCATAATGTACTTTTCACCTCCCGTAGAAACAAATGTTCCACAAACTTCTGTCCAGTTGTAACGAGCGTTCATAATCTTCATGTTATTGTTGAAATGAACCACACTTGGTTCATCAATGATAGGAAGCTTAGCGTCAGTACCTTTTGGTTTTTTCAAGAACAATGCCCCAATATTATTCGAAGCGTATTTTGAAGCTTCTGAAAGAGACACATTAAATTTAACGCAGTAGGTCATTCCCTTTTTCATAGGAGCATCCATCTTACTCATAATGTAACTTCTAGGAACTTTATCCCCATAAGAATAAGCAACAATTCCAGCGTAATTAACACCGTCTTTTGCGACTTCAGATCCATAAATATTTTTTGGAACGCTTAAGTCAGGAATATTACTAGAAACAAATAAATCAGCACGCACACCTGTTGGAGATGTCCAGCCTGTTGCATTTGCAATCGATCCCAATCGCTTTACTTTTTTATCGGTAGACTCAAAACTTGGATTTGCAACCAAATTCTCACTGTCTTGAGACGAAGCAAAAAACGACAACGCCACGAAGGTCATTGTTGAAATTGCTTTAATTCTGTTCTTAGTAGTGATTTTCATAACTTTTAACTGTTTTAATAAATGTTTTTACCTTCTCAGGATCAACGTCCGGATAAACACCGTGCCCTAAATTAACAATATGTCTTTTACTTTTAAAAGAATCCAGCATATTATTCGTCAGTCTCTCCACCTCAGAATGTGATGAGTATAAAGCACATGGGTCTAAATTTCCTTGCAAAGTTCGTGTTTCTCCAACCGTCTTTCGGATGGTATCCATTTGCATGTTCCAATCAACTCCAATTGTATTGCAATCCATTTTAGATAACTCAACAACAGAATTGTAAGCTCCTTTGGCAAACAATGTCACCGGAACCTCATTAATTGCCGAAGCAATTCTTTCCATGTATTTCAATCCAAACTCGGCATATTGTTCTTTTCCAAGAATTCCCGCCCAAGAATCAAAAACCTGCACCATGTGAGCACCTGCTTTTACCTGAGCTTTGATATACCGAATTGTCACTTCTGTGATACTATTTAGCAACTCGTGTGCCAAACTAGGATTTGTGTAAAGTATCTTTCTAGATTCCGAGAATGTTTTCGAGCCTTGACCTTCTGTCATGTAACAAAAGATCGTCCATGGAGCACCTGCAAAACCAATCAATGGAACTCTTCCATCGATTTCTTTACTGGCAATTCGTATGGCCTCCATTACGTAACCCAATCTATCTTCAACATCGAAATCAGTATCGATTGATTTCAAAGCCTCTTCTGTTCGAACCGTTTTTTCAAACCAAGGTCCTTTTTTCTCAATTAATTGGTACTCAAGTCCCATTGCTTCGGGAACTACTAATATGTCTGAGAAAATAATTGCTGCGTCAACATCTAGGATATCAACGGGCTGAACCGTTACCTCAGCAGCACGCTCAGGAGTTTCCACTAGTTCTTTAAATCCAGATAGCGAACCGCGCACTGCTCTATACTCAGGAAGAATTCTACCTGCTTGTCTCATGAGCCAAACTGGATAACGTTCGATATCCTCCCCTCTAGCTGCTCTTAATATTAAATCGTTCTTCAAATTCATTGCCGCAAAGATAGTAATTTGGATTGTTACCTGTATATCGCTAGGTAGGGATTATTCGATTGTTGGATAATTCGATCGTTAGATTGATAGCGCGCAATTCGTTTGGGATCTATTTAGAGATTCCTTGTACCAAAAACAAGTGCATAAAGTAGTGTCTTAATGGTTAAATAAATACATAACCTACTATATTACCACACAATCTCCTCACTTCCAAACGACTTCAAATAAGCATTGGCTTTAGAAAACGGCCTACTGCCCCAAAAACTACGATACGCCCCAAGTGGAGAAGGATGCGATGAACTTAATACCAAGTTTCGCGAACTGTCAACAGATTCAGCTTTCTTAATTGCCCCGTTTCCCCAAAGTATGTAAACAATCTCTTCCTTTTTGCCTAATGCCTGAATGACAGCATCCGTAAATGTTTCCCATCCTTGTTTCTTATGACTTAGTGGCTCACCTTCACGAACGGTTAAAATGGCATTCAACATCAAGACTCCTTGCTCTGCCCAGTAGTTTAAATCTCCATTTTCTGGCGGCTTAATCCCAAGGTCAGATTCTAACTCTTTAAAAATATTGATTAAACTTTTTGGCAATGGCCTCACATCTGGCGCTACGGAAAAACACAATCCATGCGCATGTCCTTTCGTGGGATAAGGATCTTGTCCTAAAAGAACAACTTTCACTTTGTCAAAGGGGCAGGCCTCAAAAGCGCGGAAAATTTGATTTCTCTCTGGAAATATTGAATCCGGACTTTCCTCATAAGCATCACTAATGAACGCTTGCAATTGTTCAAAATAGGGTTTTGAGAATTCTTTTTCAAGTCGAATTTTCCAAGATGATTCTATCTCCAAGTCCATATCACGAATTTATAAAGAAGCATTATCTTTACCCCCATGAAGTACCTTTTTTTTATATTGATTTCGATCTCATTTATTTCTTGTGAATCCACAAAAAATGAAGAAGATCCAATAGTAACAGACAAGCCAGAAGAAGCTCCTGTCGGAACATTAGAAGAGCAACTCACGCGCCAAATCTGTTCAAAACTTAAAATTTCTGCAATAGAAAAGTACGATCTTAAGATCTATAAGGAAGAATTGAACCGAGATGACAGCACGGATTGGATCATTACAGTCAATCTTAAGGACAGAGCAATCAATGAGGCGATCGAAAATGGCAAAACCGCAAAAATGGCCGAAATAGGCTTTTTAGGGAATTACAATTACTTCTTTTTTGTGGATGGGAAAACAAAAGAACTTTCTAAAGAAGTCGTTGTCCCGTCTAGCGCAAAAGCTGAGTTAATAATTGGTTTCGAGAATATTACCTCGCAAATACATAAGGATTTTGTAGTTGACTATAAGATTCGAAATTCGAGAAGAAGACGGTTTTATGCAATCAATAATAATTCACCATTGCAAGTTTGTGAAAACGTTATTTTCTACAACCTTGGATTGGACGGAAAAGAAACGGAATCGTACGTTATTGAATATGTAAACCATGAATCGAACGCTTCAAATGACATCGTTGTTTATGAAGGTTCATTGGAGCAAATAAAGTTGGAGGCACCAGACGATGTATATGCTATCGTTCCAGAAATAAAATCAACAGGGAATATTGACCGTATTTGGCATTATAGTCCCCAGCAGAGGAAATATTACATGGTCCAACCTTAGAAGGTTGCGTTAAGCGAAATGATAAAATTCAATCCAGGTGCAGAAATGCCCGAACCTAGGGTGCGGTACAATTGATTGGTAATATTTTCAACTCCTGCGTTTAAAGACAAATGCTTATTAAAGAAGACGGAACCCTTTAAATTCAACGTGTACCACGCAGGCGTAAAGGCCAAACCATTTTCATCTAAAGCATACGAAGCATCGTTTCTTTCTATCAATGGTAAATCGTCATAACTAACTTGACCATGATACACAGCATAAAATTCTAAGCTTAATTGACGGCGTTTGTAACGCAAAGCAGTTCTTCCGAATAATGGGGCAACATGTGATTTAGGAAAATACACGGCGCTATCAACATCCAACTCTACTCCTTTCTGAAAACTAATCGAACTAAACAACGATAATCCTTTGGCAAGCGAAACCTCAACCCCTCCTTGAACACCATAAACATGTGCATTTCCTGAATTTTGAATTGCTTGAACTTGACTTAGCACTCCATCGTAAAGGATACTGTCTTGCCCGTTCAATGTATAATTCGCGCGTGTTAAGTCGTTTTGCAAGTAGGTATAGTATACAGCGGCATCAAGTTTAAGCTTAGCTTTAAACGACTTTACAAACCCTAACTCGGTATTGTAAGCATGTTCCGCCTTTAGGTTTTCGTTTGGAACAACAACACTTCCTGGTTCTGAATCAAATACTTTTCCCAAATCATCAATGTTTGGAGCTCTAAATCCAGAAGAAGCATTAAAATAATACTGTGATGTTTTGTCAGGATGAAAAACCAAGCCAATACTACCATTCAATGAACCTTTGTTATTGGCCGTTGATGCAATTGGATAGGGAAATAATGTTGTATCGAAGTCGGCTTGAATGTAATACTGACTGTAACGAACTCCAGTATTCAAGATCCAAGTATCAGTCAAGAAGTGTTTTAGACTTGCGTAAACCCCGTACGCCTGCCATGTTGAACCGTCCGGGTATCGAGGGTTGATTGCCGTCGAGGTTCCATCATCATTTGCTCTAAATGCATTTGAACTTACTTTGTTATAAATCGCTTCGACACCATAAAACAATGTTGTTCTTTTACTAAACACTTTATTTAAATCGATATTCATTGAAAGCGCATCAACCTCTTCAAACTGTCGACGGATATTTGTACTTCCAAACTTTCTATCGTTTCTACTTTCCTTAAATCTTTGATACGCTAGAATAGTTCTGAATTCATCAAACAGCTTGGTTTTCTTGTCGGCAGTAAACGCCAATCGATTCATCATCCATTCTTGCGGACCGTAATACCATTCTTCGTAATCCAAGTTTCCATCGTTGTCATCATCTAATGTAAGACGGTCATAACGCGGAGCATCCTTCAAATTGGTTGAGAAGTTAAATCCGTAATCAATACGGAAATGTTCTTTGGCTTGAAATGAAAATTTCTGGATCGCGTTTAATTGGTCATAACCGGTATGAACTTGCTTTCTTGGATTTGGATTTACAACTGTCGCACCATTCTCTTGATAGGTTGGCCGTAAGAAATGATCATTTCCATGCTTACCAACAGTTAAATCACCGAATAACGAATAAGACAAGGACGTTGTTGAAGCAAACCTCTGTGTGCCATAACTGAAATCGGCATGACTTGAAGATTCATTACTTGCACTCGAATACCGACTAAAAATATTTGTTTTTACATAGCGTCTTGTTGAATCTGGGGAGAACTTCGCTTCTTTGGTTGTGAAGTCCATTACACCGCCGATGGCATCACTACCATACATTACAGAACCGGGGCCAAACAATATTTCGACATCTTCCAACGAACTCGGATCGACAGATAGAACATTCTGTAAATTACCCGATCTAAAAATGGCATTGTTCATTCGAACTCCATCTACAACAATCATTACCCGATTTGTTCCGAATCCTCTCAATTGAGGCGACCCTCCAGCCAATTGACTTTTCTGAATAAAGACATACCCACTCGATTCTAATAAATCAGCCGTTGTTTGCGGACTGTACAAGTCCAAATCTTTTATTTTTATTTGAGTGATTCTTCCCGGAACTTCAGCCTTTTCTTGCTTCCATCGATTTGCGGTAACATCAATTCCATCAAAATCCAACTTCAAATCAGAAAGCTCAACAGCAACGACTTTTTTTAACTCCGCCACAGAAAAGTAACCCGTAGAATAACTTGAATAGGAAATGGAAATGGAATCACATGAATAGAAGTCCTCAAGGTTGAACCTTCCATCCAAATTCGCTATTTTTCGAATGGACAAATCAATGCATTCAATTTTTGCACTTGGAATGTGCTTTCGAGTGAATTGATCTATCACAGTAATCTCTTGTGCAAACACAAATTGAACCGTGAAAGCGAAGCTAATTATTAATAGATATACCCTTAAATTACTCACTATTGCGAAAGTACGATTTGTACGTCATGCAACAAGGAATGTGCCAAGAATTAATAAATTAACTTTGTTATAATTATGGAAATTGAATTCAAACACACAAAAACATACCGTTACGAAATAATCAATCCCTCACCCTCTCCTAAAATCGTAATCTACGTATTGCATGGGTATGGACAGTTGGCAAAATTTTTCATTCGAAAATTTCAACATTTATCAAAGGATATAATGATTGTTGCCCCCGAAGGAATGCATCGATTTTATTTAAGGGAATCTAGCGGACGAGTTGGCGCTTCTTGGATGACAAAAGAGGCACGAGAATCTGATATTACTGACAACATTGATTGGCTCAATGAATTAGACAAACAAATTTCTGAGCAGTATTCAATTTCAAAAAGAATATTGATAGGGTTTTCGCAAGGCGGTGCAACAGCAGCAAGATGGGAAAACTTAGGCGCTGTTTCCTTTGATGAAATGGTTTTGTGGGCTTGTGTATTTCCACCCGATCTGGAATTGAACGCTGAGGCTAGTCGAGTGAAAAGGCCTTATTTCGTAATTGGCAGCGAAGATGAGTTTTATACTCCAGATCAACAAAATGCATTGATCGCATATTATGAGAAGATGGGATATAATTGCATTCGATACGACGGAAAACATGATATTGATAATGAAACTTTAAATGAAATTGTTCGTCAAATAAATTAAAGTAAATATTGTCGACGTAGTTTTGGCACAATTTTAGATATTTGCAAAGGAAAATAAAACAATATGAAATTAGTACTTACACTTTTTACCTTATTAACGTTCGCCTCTTTCGGACAGGACACTAAATCTCAAGGTATTTTAGATGATCTATCTAAGAAAATTAAATCCCATACTTCTTTTTACGTGGAGTTCAGTGCTAACATCAAAAACACTTCGACTGGTACAGATGAAAATGAGACTGGAAAAGGATGGGTTAAAGGAGACAAATATTACGCTTCTTTTGGTGACAACACAATTATCAGTAACGGTAAAAAGACTTGGACGGTTGTCAAGGAAGAGAAGACAGTTTACGAAGCTGATGCAGATGAAGAGGATGACGACATGATGAATCCTAAGAAATTAATGACAATCTGGGAAAGCGGTTTCAAAAACAAATACGGAAAAGAAAAGGAATTGAATGGAGAAGCTGTTCATGAGATCTATCTTTATCCTAAGAGCCCTGGTAGTGTTGATTACCATACAGTAGTTCTTTACATTTCAAAAGATAAAAACGAATTAAAGAAAGTTCTTTTAAAAATGAAAGACGGAACGAGAATGACGTATCGCTTAACAAAGTATACAGCAAATCCGGAAGTCAACGATTCTAAATTCATTTACGAATCAAAAAAATATCCTGGATACACAGTTGTTAGAGATAACTGAGATCGAATTAGGTATCAAAATTAAAAGCCCGCTGATTTAAGAATCAGCGGGCTTTTTGCCGTTAAATAAATCAGGTATTTGTTGCAATGATTTCAGGTATATATTCTGAGTGGATCATTAATTATAAGTCTTAGATTGTAGAAGAACTAAAAATAGCGTGATTTATGACAGAGCAACAAAAGTCAAAGGACAACCAATTCTTCGACTGTTCAAACACGGACGAACACCACTATGTGGCATCGTTGTATGGCAACAGAAAGACTGTTGTCGCTGCATTTTTAAAAGACAAATGTGGTAACGCCTCAATTCAATTATCTACATATTTGGACGTGTATGAACTGATTGAATTAAAATTAGGCTATCCCCTTCCTCTTAAAAGGCTGAAGGTTAATAAGCCAAAACTGAAGCAATAGCTTCATCCAATCTTAACTTGGGTAAAAATTGCTTTTCTAAGTCTTCCGCAAAAGGAACTGGAGTATCCAAAGAAGCAACTCGTTTTACTGGAGCGTCTAGGTACTGGAAACAGTTCTCAGAAATTAGCGCAACTATCTCTCCACCGATACCACCGGTCATACAATCCTCGTGCAGAACAACAACTTTACCTGTCTTCTTCACTGAATCGTATATCGTGTCTGTATCAAGAGGTAGTAGCGTTCTGAGATCAATAATCTCAATACTTTGATCGGAATGCTTCTCAGCGTATTCTTTTGCCCAGTGAACACCTAAACCATAGGTAACGATTGTGAGGTCTGATCCTTCATTTACAACTCTTGCTTTTCCGATTTCAACTGTATAATATTCATTTGGAATCTCTTCGCGAATACTTCTGTAAAGGAATTTATGTTCAAAAACCATTACAGGGTTGGGGTCTTCAATCGCTGCAGCCAATAAACCTTTGGCTTCATAAGGGGTTGATGGAAATACAATCTTTAATCCTGGTGTATGAAAGAACCATGCTTCGTTACTCTGTGAATGGAAAGGTCCAGCAGCGGATCCAGCACCAGTTGGCATTCGAATAACAACATCTGCGTTTTGTCCCCACCTCCAGTGTATTTTGGCAAGATTATTTACAATCTGATTGAATCCACAAGTTGCAAAATCGGCGAATTGCATTTCAACAACGGCTTTCATTCCTGCGATCGATAATCCCAATCCCGCTCCTACAATTGCAGATTCACAGATAGGAGTATTACGCACTCTATCCTTTCCGAATTGCTCAACAAAACCTTCAGTCACTTTGAATACACCTCCGTATTCGGCAACATCTTGTCCCATTATTATAAGGTCATCGTATTTCTCCATCGACTGGCGTAAACCGTCTTGAATGGCATCAACCAATCTTTTTTCGCTTGTTTCGCCAGAACCTTCTTTAACGACTTGTTTGTAATCCGTGAAAAGGTCAGTCACCTCGTTTTCCATTGAAGGAATGATTGCTGGCTCCGCATATGCGATATCCAAACCATCTTGAATTTCTTTTTTAATCTCTTTGGTGTATTCCTCTTGAATTTCGTCCGTCAAAACTCCTTCCTTTTTCAAGAAAATCGTGAATGCATCTAACGGATCATAAGGCGCCCAGTCTTCTTGCAAACCTTCAGGATAGTATTTCGTTCCAGACGCTTCTTCATGACCTCTCATTCTGAATGTCATCAATTCAAGTAAAATTGGTTTTGGGTCATTTCGCATTGACTCCGATATCTTACGAACCGCAGTGATAACCTCAAGAATGTTATTTCCATTGACTTGAATCGCTTCCATTCCATATCCAATGCCTTTGTCAATGAATTGCTCGCATCTGAATTGCTCAGACGATGGCGTTGAAAGTCCCCAACGGTTATTTTCGATGGCAAAAATCACTGGCAAATCCCAAACAGAAGCAACGTTTAAAGCTTCGTGAAAATCTCCTTCACTCGCTCCACCGTCTCCAGTGAACACCAGTGTAGCCTTTTTCTCATCTCTAATTTTCGATGCAAGCCCCACTCCACCGGCCAAAGCCAATTGAGGTCCCAAATGCGAAATCATTCCAACAATATTGTATTCCTGAGTACCAAAATGAAAAGATCTATCTCTACCTTTTGTAAATCCAGACATCTTGCCTTGGAATTGCGCAAAAAGCCGGCTTAATGGAATGTCTCTCGTTGTAAAAACACCAAGGTTTCTATGCATCGGAAAGATGTACTCCTCATTTTTCATTGCATATGTAGTACCGACTGAAATAGCCTCTTGTCCCCAACCAGAAAACCATTTTGTAATTTTCCCTTGACGAAGAAGAATCAACATTTTTTCTTCAATCAATCGTGGCTTTAGGATTCTCTTGTAAATTCCAAGAAGTTCCGCGTCATCAAAACCTGTACGATTATACTCTATTGTTCTTTTATCAAGGACAGCCATAGTTCAACATTGTTTAAAACAAATCTAACAAATAGATTAATTTGATGTGAAAAAAATTCAAAATGTTCTCAGTCTAAAGTTGTAGAGTCAAAGAATATCATTTCAAAAGAAAAGCCACTCCGAATTAACGAAGTGGCTTTTATTATTTTTAATTGGGAACTATACTAGCCCTTGATCAATCATTGAATCAGCAACCTTAACGAAACCTGCAATGTTTGCACCTCTCACGTAGTCTACTGTACCGTCCTCGTTTTTACCATACTTAACACAAGCCTCATGAATTGAAACCATGATTGCGTGTAATTTCTCATCAACTTCTTCTCTTGTCCAATTGTATCTCATTGAATTTTGAGACATTTCAAGTCCAGATGTTGCAACACCACCAGCGTTAGACGCTTTTCCTGGTGAAAACAACACTCTTGCAGCTTGGAATGCTTCGATCGCCTCTGGAGTTGTTGGCATATTAGCTCCTTCTACAACAGCTATTACACCATTTGCTATAAGTTGAGAAGCCTCTTCACCATTCAATTCATTTTGAGTCGCACACGGTAAAGCAACATCCGCCTTAACACTCCAAGGACGAGAGTCCGCTGAGAATGTCGCTGAAGGATATTTATCTGCGTATTCAGAAATACGACCTCTTCTAACATTTTTCAATTCCATGATGAATGCTAATTTCTCAGCGTCAATTCCATCAGTATCGTGAATGAATCCAGAAGAATCCGAAAGCGTTACCACTTTTCCACCTAATTCAGTTACTTTTTCACAAGCGTATTGCGCAACGTTTCCAGATCCAGAAATAACTACCGTTTTCCCTTGGAACGAATCACCTTTCGTCGCTAACATTTCTTTTGCGAAATAAACAGTTCCATAACCAGTTGCTTCAGTTCGGATCAAAGACCCTCCCCAGCTCAATCCTTTACCAGTTAAAACACCTGTAAATTCATTTCTGATTCTTTTGTACTGTCCAAACATATATCCTATCTCTCTTCCACCAACACCAATATCTCCAGCAGGAACATCAGTATTAGGACCAATGTGTCTAGAAAGCTCAGTCATGAAAGATTGACAAAATTTCATTACTTCATTGTCTGATTTCCCTTTTGGGTCAAAATCAGCACCACCTTTGCCTCCTCCCATTGGAAGTGTTGTCAAAGAATTCTTAAAGACTTGTTCGAATCCTAAAAACTTAAGGATCGACAAATTCACAGAAGGGTGGAATCTTAATCCACCTTTATATGGTCCAATAGCTGAGTTAAACTCAATTCTAAAACCTCTGTTTACTTGAACTTCACCTTTATCATCCAACCAAGGTACTCTAAACATGATTGTACGTTCTGGCTCAACCATTCTCTCAAGAATTTTAGCATTCTTGTACTTAGGCGTTTCTTCGATCACCGGTATAACAGCTTCTGCTACTTCATGTACAGCCTGTAAAAATTCCGTTTCGTGACCATTAGAAGCTTTCACTTTGTCCATGAAAGCATCAATTTGTGATTGATATTTATTTGACATTTATAATTGGTTTATTTCAGGTCGTAAATGTAAATAATTTTTAAGTTTCAAGCGCATATTGTTAAATATATGTTTGGACTGCTAAATCAATTTTATGTTGGGTTTGAACGCCTCAAAACATTGGTTTATATGTGTGAATAATTCTATAAGCGTTAGATTTGCACTATTAACTTCAATAAGCAGTTAAATTTATTACGATAAGGAGCAACTTATTTAAAGGCACCTCGTCTAAGAGATTGAAAAGAAATAATTTTATAATGAAATATACTACAAAGGCACTAGCAACACTATCAATTATCTTAGCAAGTTTCACATCTGTTAATGCACAAACTACGGTTTGTCTTGGTACTGATGCTGTAGTTTGTCAAGGATCGCCCGTAACAATTGAAGATTGTAACCCTGGAACAACGGCAGGTTTGTTATTACCCAACCCAACTTTTGTAAGTTTATCGGATGACTCTTATAGTGGAGTTGTACCAATTGGATTTACATTTAATTTCTATGGTAACAATAAAACACAATGTGTTATTGGATCCAATGGAGTTGTAACCTTTGATTTAACTGAAGCAAATGGATATTGTCCTTGGGCTCTTGGTGGAGTTGGAGCCTTACCTAGTACTGTATTTGATGACGCAATGGATGCATGTATGCCTGCTTATCATGATATGAACCCAAGTGTGTTTGCTTCTCCTCAGGGAGAGATTATGTATCAAACATTGGGTGTTGCACCAAATAGACAATTTGTTGTTCTTTATAAAGACATTATGGCCTTCGGTGGAGGTGGTGAATGTTCTTATATGGGAATGATTCTTAACGAAACATCGAATACTATTGAATACCACTTAGGTTTTAAACCAATCGCTGGTGGTTGGAATAATGGATTGGCAATTCAGGCAACTGAAAATCAAGGTGGAACTATTGCACATGCTACGCCGGGAAGAAACAACTCAACATGGTCAGCGATTAGTGATGCTAGATTGTATACTCCTACTGCACCTAATAATACAATGGCTTATTCAATTACAACGATTCCTTATTTAAGCATCCTAAGTCCAAACAGCACTTATGCTTGGCAAAATACTTTGGGACAAACGTTTCCTTACAATTCTGGTACCTTAGTTGTTAACCCAACTTTACCAGGCACAACAGGATATTTCCTTACGCTTTCTGCCGTATCATGTTCGAATGGTGTTGGAGGTGGAGGTGATACAACATTCATTACTGGAGTTTCATCTAGTGTTTCTGCATCAATGACAGATGATATTTGTTCATCGGGAATTGGAACGGTAACAGCAACACCTACTGGTGGAATGGCACCTTACACATTCAACTGGCCTGGACTTGGAAATCAAACAACTCCAACCGTGACTGGTGTATTTGCTGGAAACTATACGGTTCAAATGTGGGATGCTATGGGATGTATGTCTTCTGCAAATATTCTTGTAGGAGATACTCCTGCCGCTTTCCAAGGCTCAATGACCGTAGTTTCTTGCCCTGGTGGAAACGATGGAACAGCATTTGCTGAAATGATTCCAATGTTAGGTAACATTACGTATCAATGGGATGATCCTTTAATGCAAACAACACAAACTGCAGTTGGCCTTACAGCTGGACAATACAATTGTACAATCACTTCTGACATCGGTTGTCTTGGAGTTGTAACTATTGATGTTCTTGAAATTCCAGGAATGATTGCAAATATTGCAAACCAAACGGATGTTACTTGTAACAATGGAAGTGACGGAATGATTGAATTAAATGTTATTCAAGGAACTCCTCCTTACACGTATTCTTGGGACAATTCAGTATCGACAACAAATATTGCGTCAGACTTAATGGTTGGCCCACACTCAATAGATATTACGGATGCTAACGGATGTATGATTAATATCCAAGGTGTTCTTGGAGAGCCTACACCATTGAGCATTACGTTTGTAACTGCTAATACTCAAATTTGTCCTGAAGATGATATTCTTTTGGAAGTAACTGGAACTGGTGGTTCAACTCTTCACACATTTACATGGTCTGAAAATGGAACTGTAATTGGAACTGGAGACCAAATTACAGTTGACCCTTCATTGACGAACACTACATACTGTGTCGTTATGTCTGAGGCATGTGGTTCACCAACAGATGAAGAATGTACTTTAATTTATTTCCCTACTCCGATTGTACCTAACGCTATTCCAGATGAAGTTGAAAAATGTGTACCTGGATATTATGAGTTCACAAACACTTCAACAAACGGTGGAGAGATTGCTACAACATATTGGGACTTTGGTTCACTTAAGTTATCAATGCTAGAAGCAGGAAATGATTCTATTTCAATGTGGTTCGACGAAGTTGGAACATATACTTTAAACATGACAATAACTTCGGTTTATGGATGTGTCTATGAAGACTCTGTTTCTTCAATAATTGAAGTGAAGCCAACGCCAACAGCAGACTTCTTCTTCTCAACAAATCCGGCAACGATTTTTGAAACATCAGTATTCATGCAAGACAAATCATCATTTGATGTTGTAGCATGGGATTGGTACAGTCCAGGTTCATTACCAATGACTAGTTCTTCAGAGAGCCCATCATTCCAATTCCCTGAAGGCGTTGTAGGTGAATACCCAATAACACTAGCTGTAGTAACAGAAAGAGGATGTGTAGATACAGTTACATATATCTTCCATGTTATTCCAGATGTATTGTTCTTCGCTCCGAATACCTTTACGCCAGATGGAGATGAATTCAACCAAAATTGGAAACCTCAAATTTCTGGAATTGATATTTACGATTACGACATGTTCATCTTCAACAGATGGGGAGAATTAATTTGGGAAAGTCATGATCCTTCAGTTGGATGGGACGGAACTTACGAAGGCAAGCCTGTTCAAAATGGAACGTATGCTTGGAGAGCTAGAGTTACAAATCTTTATGACGATGGTAAAGAAGAATTCTCTGGATCAATTAATCTTATTCGATAAAAGACTCACAATAATAAACTTTAAAGAGGCCTTGGTTAAATCCAGGCCTCTTTTTTTATGAATGGCATTGCATTTGTAATACACTAAAAGTTATTAAGTTTGAAAAAAAATAAAACCCATGAAAAAACTATTCATACCACTTGCATTAATTGCTACAATTTCAATCTCATCTTGTGATGTTTTAGAGGAAGTTGCTGGATCAGTATTATCAACTGAAGGTACGGAAACAGCTGAGCCAAGCTTAACAGAAGGAGAAGTAATTTCCGGATTGAAAGAAGCTTTAACTGTTGGAATTAAAAATTCAGTTAATCTGACATCTGTAACAGATGGCTTTTTAGGAAATAGTGAAATTCGATTGCCTTTCCCTGAAGATGCTCAAAAAGTAAAAGAAAAAGCACTGAATTGGGGGCTAGATGGTCAAGTTGAAAAATTTGAAACAACATTGAATAGAGCAGCTGAAGAAGCAACTAAAGAAGCCCTACCTATTTTTAAAAGTGCAATTGTCGGAATGAGTATTCAAGATGCTTTTGGAATTTTGAGAGGTGGAGACGGAGCTGCAACATCCTATCTTAAAGGTGCAACTTCGAGTGCTTTAAAAGACGCATTCAGACCTAAGGTTGAAGCGGCGATTGCAAAAGTGAAGTTAACTGAATATTGGAATCCGATTATTACAAAGTACAACTCTGCAATGACACTTACTGGAGGCGAAAAATTAAATCCAGACCTGAATGAATATGTAACCAATAAGGCAATTGAAGGTTTATTCATAATGGTAGCAAAAGAAGAAAACAAAATTCGCTTGGACCCTATTGCTCGAGTTAGTGATATTCTTAAAAAAGTATTTGGTAGCCTAGGAAACTAAGAACAACATATATCCAATTTAAAGTCCTTCTCGTAAATCGGGAAGGACTTTTTTATTGTGCTAAAGACTTAAAATGTCTACTTTTAGTATTCACTAAAAAATACCTATGCAATATCCTGCAACCGAACTTGTCCTAGACGCCAATGGTCACGTATATCATCTTGGAATATCTATAGACAATGTTGCTGAAAACGTAATTCTTGTTGGCGATCAAGGCCGTGTGGACTTAGTAGCATCATTTTTTGATTCTATTGAGCATTCGTCACAGCATAGAGAGTTTGTTTGTAAAACAGGAATGTACAAAGGCAAACGAATAACCGCGCTTTCTACTGGGATAGGAACAGACAACATTGATATTACGATTAATGAGTTGGATGCGCTTTTTAACATTGATATTGCCAATCGAGTTGATAAGAAAGAGTTTACTTCCTTAAATCTTATTCGAATTGGAACTTGCGGTATTTTGCATTCTGAAATTCCGGTTCATTCATTCATCCTTTCAACGCATGCATATGGTTTGGATAATGTTGCCCATTTCTATGAAATAGAATTTAGCGAGAAGGAAAAAGCATTGAACAAGGCAATCACTGATCACGTTGGCTTGCCCGAAGGAATACACACGTATACAACAGAAGCTTCGGCTGGACTTTTTGCCAAGCTTAGTTCTGACAGAACAAAAGAAGGAATTACAGTTACATCAAGCGGATTTTATGGGCCACAGGGGCGTCAATTGCGATTAAAGAACAGAACATCTGAGTTAAATGATAAATTGACTTCGTTCAATTCAGGCGGTCATCGAATTACAAATTTTGAAATGGAAAGTTCGGCATTGTTTAGCTTGGGAAAAGCACTTGGGCATGAATGCGCTACTATTTGTCTTGGGATCGCAAACCGTCCAAATAAGGAATTCTCGGCAGGATACAACGACGATATGCTTGAATTGATTGAGTATGTTCTTGACCGAATTTAAATGGACTCAACAGGTCTATAGATATACAATTTCCCTTTTTTAATGGCGTCCAATCTCAATTTTGAAGAGCCCACTTTTCGACCATGCTCTGCGGTGTTTTGATGGAGAATAAGAATTAAATCTTCCGAAATCACTTTTTGGACAACAGCCGTATGGTGTTTCATCTCTTCATTGTAAGTTGTATTGCCATCTTCCCATTCGAGTTTAATCTTTTCAAATTGAATAATATCTCCAGGCTTGATGCATTCTTTTTTCCAATTGATGAGTTCGCCATACACTTCAAATTTGTCCCATTTCGCATCTGTTTCATCGAGAACGTACTTGGCTAAATCCCAGCATTCTCCACGATCAACTTTCTTTCCGATCTTCTTCTTCGCGAGCGTTACAATTTTTTTGTTTATCTCAGGAATAGAGTCACAGTCTTGACTGAATGAAATTGAAGTGATAAAAAGAAATAAAATCAATACAAGTCGCATGGTGTTCTAACGTTAATTAATACTAGATGTTGTTGGTTGGTGGTTTAGCTGAATTTATTTTTTTAACCGCTGAGACGCAAGGGAGCTATTAACTCAATTCGTATCAGCATTAGTAATCTCAACATTGATGCCTACGAATACAGGTCTAACTTTCGAATGATCGAACATTCTATAAAACTTCCTTCAAAAGACGCTCCACCTTCTCTTCACTCACTTTCATAATAGTCTCGGAGAACATCGAAGATTCATCCAAAAGATGGTTTTCCGTGCTTGAAAAGTGAATCGCATCCGGTTGAACTTGATCTCTAATCTTAGCAATATTGGATGCATTGACGCCACCTCCTGGCATAATTTGGATCCGGTTCCCTGCATACGCTTTCATCTCCTTCAATATTGAAAGTCCAAGATCCACGTTTCTTGCCAAACCTGCAGAAAGAACGCGATTTACTCCCAATTCAATCAATGTGTCCAGCGATTTTCCAAATTCAAAAGTATCATCAAAGGCGCGGTGAAAAGAAACCGTCATTCCTTGCGCTTGCTCAATCATTAACCCGACTGCTTTTTCGTCAATCAATCCACGTTCATTTAATGCACCAATAACGACACCTTGCGCTCCAATCGCTTTGCATTCACGAATATCGCGTAACATTATTTCAACTTCGTCTTCATTGTACCGAAAACCACCCGGTCGATGACGGATCAAAACGTGTGTTTCAACTCCGTAAGCCAAGGCGTATTCAATCAACCCTGGAGAAGGTGTAATACCGCCTTGCTCCAAGTTTTGACACAATTCGATTCTCGATAAATTATATTTTTTTGCCAGTTGAATTGCTTCAATCGATGCTGCACATAATTCTAATTCCATACCTAGTTTGTTCTTAAAAATTCTATTTCATCAATGAATGTCCATGGAACACTTCCTGCTCCACCATTTCCAGCTGGAATTTCATCCATTGGCTTAATTACGAGTTTGATGAATTTTGATTTGGTGCTTGGAAAAGAAATTTGATTCTCTCTGTCTTTAAACTCAGCTCCACTTCCAATTTCCTTCCAATTTTCAGAATCATCCGAAGCGTACAAAGTGACCTTTTCTGGTAAATAAATCCAAGATCCATTGTTGTACTTAAAACCGATTTTGAGACCATTCACTTCTTTGGAATCATCCATATCAACGATCATTTCGATATGATTTTCTCTAAAACCAAGCCATTCATTACCTTTAAAGGTTTCTCCTCCACGAATTCCATCCACCAGATTTAAACTTCCGTTGTGATCATATTTTGGGTGCGGTGGAGTTATCAATTTAATTTCTCTACCCAAGTCTGGAGTAATGTGAAATGTATAGTGCAATGTATCTTGAAAGTTCTGGGAGGTCAAAAAATATAACGCTGTATTCACATAATTCGTAGTTGACTGCTTAATATAGATACTGTCTAAATAACGCATTCTACTTTTTCCACTAGAAACATTTCCATCCGAATAAAAGGACGCGAAACAATCAAGCTCATCGTTTGGATTTACGGTCTTAAATTGAATTATTAATCCCTCTTCTGACCTATTAATAAGCAGTTCTGGATAATGAATAGACTTCGAAAAATTCACATCATGCAATGCGAGATAATCCTCATGGTAATTTAAATACACATTTAAAAATTCTTGATAATCAGGCTTATTGACACACCAAAGACTCTGCATTAACGCCAATGCACGGGGAAACGCCATATACTCCACATGATCCATGGTTGGCATGTATTCCGTCCATAAATTGGCTTGCCCACCTAGAATGTATTTCTCTTGTTCTTCCGTCAACTCTTCTGGGACAGGATTGTATTTGCACACTTTTTCTAAGGGTAAATACCCGCCAATTGCCAGCGGCTCTATATCATGAGCACTTTGGTAATAATCGAAATAACAATATGCAGTTGGCGACATTACAACGTTATGCCCTTGTTTAGCAGCTTCAATCCCGCCTTTTTCTCCACGCCAAGACATTACCGCTGCGTTTGGAGACAAACCACCTTCGAGAATTTCGTCCCAGCCAATTAATTTACGTCCACGTTCCGTTAAAAACGCATCCATCTGACGGATAAAATAGCTTTGCAGCTCATGTGTGTCTTTCAATTTATTTTTCTTGATCACTTTTTGGCACTGTTTGCATTCTTTCCATCTTTCTTTCGGTGCTTCATCCCCTCCGATGTGGATATATTCGGATGGAAAAAGTTCAAGAACTTCAGCTAAAATGTCTTTCATGAAATTGATTGATTCCACCTTGGAACAATAAACATCGTCAAAAACGCCCCAAAGACCAGGAACAGGATTCAATTCACCAGTGCATGAAAACTCAGGATATGCGGCCAAAGCAGCTCGACTATGTCCAGGCATTTCGATTTCAGGAACAACAGTAATAAACTTCGTATTCGCATAAGCAACTACTTCTTTAATTTCCTCTTGGGTATAAAAACCACCATAATTTTCAGTATCGTATTTACGAGGTGAATCTGAGAAATGACCAATAACAGTGCTGTCTCTAAATCCACCGATCGATGTCAGTTTGGGGTATTTTTTAATTTCAATCCGCCAACCTTGATCGTCTGTTAAATGCCAATGGAATTTATTGAATTTGTACAAAGCCATCAGATCAATGAATCCTTTAACCTCAGCAACATCAAAGAAATGACGGCTAACATCAAGGTGCAATCCCCGCCAATCGAATCGAGGCTCGTCGTTGATGAAACATTTTTGGACCGCAAGTTTGCCGTCCTTTTCAATAATCATTTGAAGAAGCGAATTCACTGCATAGAAAGCCCCTTCATGCGATTTATAGATGATCACGATATTATTCGCGACGTTCATTTCATAGCCATGTTCTGAAGCATCATCGACTTTCAAAAACTTTAAATCTTCCGCTTTACTCGTACTGAACAAAACAATTGAACGGGCTGCCAACTCCTTTTTAAGGTAATCATACGTCGTTGGCTTCATATCCGGAGCATTGATCTTTAAAGTATCGGGAACGATGAAATGCCCATTAATAGGTAAATACCCCGAAGGGGTTGGTATTACTGGGCATTGTGCTTTAGCAATTGCAACGAGCAATACAGACAGAACAAAAAAGATGTTTTTCATACCCGCTAAATTAGAAAGTAGAATCTTTAATTTACCATTATAGGATAACTAATCGCGACATAGCCTCCGGCAATAGTTACCTCTTCTAAAGGAATTCCAATAAAATAAGATTGACTTGTTCGGGCTACGAATAATTCTCCTGGCTTTTTAATATTTAACTGCGCTACCAATTCAGGCATTAATAGTGCGCCGTCAATGTTCGTCATCGTGCTGTACTCTTTTTTCTCAGTCCAGTAAGCGTTGACTATCGATTGAAACTCTTCTCCGCCGTTGTACCTTGCGTAAATGTCATTTATTCTGCGTTTCCGCTCCTCAATAGATAGTTTAGTACCGTCAATAAAAATGTACTGAAACGTAAACAAAGCCACCGTTGTGTCTTTTAAAATGACGTACCTCGTTCCTTCGATGTCTACTTTATTTCCAACTATAACTTCGGATTGTTCTTTGAGCTTTTCAAGGTTCCTGAAGAACTGAAGATCGTTCACTGAATTGAATAAATGGATATTAACAGCACTGTTCTTTCCTGCATAATCGCGCATTTCATTAGCCGAGCGCAGTTCTTTCAAATTGGCCTCGTGATCAATGTTTTGATCATTGCCGATATTGGCAATTTCAGGATAAACCAGCACATAATGTCCATTTACTTTCTTGGGTTCATCTGTAACCTCAACAACGTAATGCCAACCAAGCGAATCCTCTGAACATTTAAAAACGTCTCCATTCTTATGCCTGATCAATGCCTCTTTGAAGCCTTCGGCCATGTGATCTGGATCAACCCAACCTAGATCGCCAGCATTTGCGCTTTTATCCATTGAATATTTCGCATGAAGATCTTCAAACATTTCTCCATTTTTCAGTTTCTTGATTATTGTCTCTTGATTTTTTAGAACTTGACCATCTTCCAGTTCAAACTCACTCATAAAAATGTACCGACAGCGAAAAAGTTCTTTCTCGCCGAGCGCAATAACCCTCAAGCGGTAAAATTGCATACTGAAACCATCCCCTACTTTCAGCGTGTCCTTCATATCCATGTAGGTGGAATTTGCTAACTCTTCATGCAAAAAGATTATACTCACTTCTTCAAATTCATCGGCATAGGCTTCCGCTTCTTCGATGGTACTAATGGAAGCAATCGCGTCTTTGTGGTTTTGAGAGTAAACGGAAATCGATGCGGAAAGAGAAAGGAAAAGAATAAGGTTTCTCATTATTGGTTTGATATCGTTAGTTTAAATGCCCGCATAACGGCTGGAGGTAGATCTTTCATACATACCTAAGTTACAACTATTTTGCCAAAAATTGAATTTATCATAATTCTCTTGATAATAAAAAAGGCTCAAACCATTTCTGATTTGAGCCTTTCTTTCTGGTTCGTCAGTTTTATCTGACATTGGCCAAGTTCAAATACGAAATTGTGTAGAAGGCACGCACAGGGTGTGCTCCTTTTTCAACAATTAGTAATCCAACTTGATCCTCGCTTCCTGAAATTTCCCAATCTGATTTTTTACCAACTTCCAATGCTTCTTCACTTAAACTGTATTTTTTCTTGATTGATTCTAATGGTTCTGGTGAGCTAGAAAATACGGCCGACGTATGTGCGTACTTTTTCTTTAATGCCCAAAACGATTCACCTTCATCCATTTTTTTTGAAATCTGTCCAAGCAATAGATTCGCGGTTTCTTTTGATGTCTTTGATAGATCAAATGAGATCACTTGAACGTTAATTATATCAATGATTGAGTCTTTGATCAATTTTGTTGTTCTCCCATAAAACTTTTTTGACGTTCCTACATACTTGGAAAGATCAGAGGTGTCGATGTCGTCAAAAAAAATTACATCCTTTTCTGCATTTATTAAAGACACGCTTACTTCTCTAAATCCTGCTGCATATTTATTCGCTTGTTCCACAGTTTTGATAGCGCTCATATTTTCACTGTGATTCTGAGAATAACTGAGAAACATATAAAGACAAGCAAGCGAAGTAAGAAGTATTTTCATAATAACATGCGTATTTTCTTTAATATAGTTTATTCTAACCTCAGTTGAAATATTCTGCATACATAGTTTTGAACACTATGATTGGCTCAATTAACAGTCTATTAACTATACAACTGAAAATCAGTAGTGGTGAGACCTCTCAAAGTGGAGTGCAAATAAAGCAGATTGATTGAGAATAGCGAAGAATCTTAGGTGTTTTTTATTAACAGTTTTGAGAAGTTGGTAATACGTTTTAGTTTAAACATCGTTTTTCTTTTTTGCCATTGCCGCAAAAAATGAAACAAAAAAGGTCTAGCACCTGCATAACGCTTTCACCCGATTACAGCACATGAAGTAAATTTCAAGAACTTGTCTCTCGGTTGAGCCGAGAGCCTTCAAACAGCTTGAAATTTTGACTTCACTTAGCTGATCGTGCACCGAAAGCAACACGCGAAGTGCAGATGGCTTCGAAAATTCAATTTGGTTAACTCTATTAATAAGTCTTCGGAATTACGTATTGACTTTAGTTGAAATTCTGAAATATTATCTAATTATAGAACCTCTTCCCAACAAATCAAAGTAATTATCAGGAGAAGAATTCCTGTAAACTCTAATCTTAAGACTGTTTTTGTTTTTGACAATACTATCTCCAATGTGAATTACCTTATTAACACGAATGTTTTTAAACTTTTCCATTCCTTCTTTGGAAGAGTCAATACTGAAGCTAAAAACTTTCTTGTTTTTCAGGTAAATCCGATCACTTTTTCCCGTTTTTACCTTTTGAATTTTTGAAGAAATCCCCATCAATCTGAATTCCTCCAAACCTTGCTTATTTCTATTGTAATTGCCACAAAGAACAATCAATCCAAATATTAGAAATATGGGAATCCAAAATATAAAAAAAATTCCTCTCTGATTTCCTCATTCTAACTGTTTATTTTCAAACGGGTTACATAGTAAAATTGCGAAATACAATTTATAAAACCCAGCTTTAAGAATGATAGTCAACAGCTATTACATATTCCGTCTGTACTGCCCTCCTACTTCAAATAAAGCATTCGTAATCTCACCCAAAGAAGCGTATTTACTCGTTTCCATCAATTGTTCAAATATGTTCTTGTTCTGAATTGCTGACTTCTGAATTTTTTGAATGCCATCTGCGACTTCCGTTTTAAAGGAGTTATTCAGTTCCTTCAACATTGTAATTTGATATTGCTTCTCTTCTTCAGTTGCTCTAATTACTTCTTTCGGAATCACGGTTGGCGATCCTTTTGAACTTAAGAAAGTATTCACTCCAATAATTGGAAATTCACCTGTATGCTTCAACGTTTCGTAATACAACGACTCCTCTTGAATTTTAGATCTTTGGTACATCGTTTCCATTGCGCCAAGAACTCCGCCACGTTCTGTGATACGATCGAATTCTGTTAAAACAGCTTCTTCAACAAGGTCGGTCAATTCTTCAATGATAAATGAACCTTGAAGCGGGTTTTCGTTCTGCGTTAACCCCAACTCACGGTTGATAATCAATTGAATTGCCATTGCTCTACGAACGGACTCTTCAGTTGGCGTTGTAATTGCCTCGTCATAGGCGTTCGTATGAAGTGAGTTACAGTTGTCGTAAATAGCGTAAAGTGCTTGTAACGTCGTTCTAATATCGTTGAAATCAATTTCTTGAGCATGCAATGAGCGACCAGAAGTTTGAATATGGTACTTCAACATCTGAGCCCTTGGGTTTGCTCCGTATTTTTTATCCAAAGCTTTTGCCCAAATTCTTCTTGCAACGCGTCCGATAACTGCGTATTCAGGATCGATACCGTTTGAAAAGAAGAACGATAAGTTAGGCCCGAACTTGTTGATGTCCATTCCTCGGCTTAAATAGTATTCTACATACGTAAATCCGTTTGCCAGTGTAAATCCTAATTGCGTAATTGGATTTGCTCCTGCTTCCGCGATGTGGTATCCAGAGATAGAAACAGAATAGAAATTACGAACTCCATTGTTGATGAAGTATTCCTGCACATCTCCCATCAAACGCAACGCAAATTCAGTTGAGAAAATACATGTGTTTTGTGCTTGATCTTCTTTTAAGATATCCGCTTGAACAGTACCACGAACCTGAGTTAGTGTTACTTTTTTAATTTCATCGTAAACATTCGCAGGTAAAACTTGATCTCCCGTTGTCCCCAAAAGCATCAATCCCAACCCGTCGTTTCCTTCAGGTAGATCTCCTTGATACGTTGGACGAACCGTTCCTTTCTTCTTGTAAATTGCAGCAACTTTCGCCTCAATTTCTTTTTCCAATCCGTTTTCCTTGATGTACTTTTCACAATTTTGATCAATTGCAGCGTTCATAAAGAACCCTAACAACATTGGCGCTGGGCCATTAATTGTCATAGAAACTGAAGTCTTCGGATCGGATAAATCAAATCCTGAATACAATTTTTTCGCATCGTCCAAACAGCAGATTGAAACTCCTGCGTTACCAATCTTTCCGTAAACATCAGGGCGTTCACCTGGATCATTTCCATAAAGTGTTACAGAATCAAATGCAGTTGAAAGACGCTTTGCTGGCATTCCCAAACTTACATAGTGAAAACGCTTGTTCGTTCTTTCTGGGCCTCCTTCACCCGCAAACATACGCGTTGGGTCTTCGCCTTCTCTTTTAAAAGGGAACAATCCGGCAGTGTACGGAAATTCACCTGGAACATTCTCTTGCAATGACCATCTCAAAATATCTCCCCAACCTGTATACTTAGGCGTTGCGATTTTTGGAATTTGTGAATGCGATAATGATTCCGAATGTGTTTGAATTGTCAATTCTTTATCACGAACTTTGAACTTAAATTCAGGGTTCTTATACAATTGTTTTTTCTCTTCCCAGTTTTCTAAAAGCACCCAGTTCTTTGGATCGAAATTTAATTTCTCCAATTCTAATGCTTCTTGCAGACCTTTAACGAGTCTGTCTTTGTCTTCCAAGCTTGAGTCTTTCATTGACTCAATTGAAGAGTTCAATCCCCAAAGTCTATCAGCAACTTTAACTTGCTCATCTACCCATTTATCGTAAGCACGGTTGCTCTCTGAAATTTCAGACAAGTAGCGCGTTCTTTCAGGTGGAATAACATAAATTTTCTCCGACATTTCTTCTGTAATCTCGAACGTCGATTTTAAATTTGCACCCGTTTTTTCAACTACCTTATCCATGATCACTTTGTACAAGGTGTTCATTCCTGGATCGTTGAATTGCGAAGCTATTGTTCCATAAACGGGCATTGAGTCAACTGAATCTTCCCATCTATTATGATTTCTTTGGTATTGTTTTCGAACGTCGCGGATTGCATCTAGTGCGCCACGCTTGTCAAATTTGTTCAATGCAATAACATCGGCAAAATCCAACATATCTATTTTCTCTAACTGCGTCGCAGCTCCGTATTCAGGCGTCATTACGTACAACGACACGTCTGAATGGTCTAAAATCTCAGTGTCCGACTGTCCTATTCCCGATGTTTCAAGAATGATTAAATCGTACTCGGCTGCTTTCAAAACGTTGATCGCTTCCGCAACATGCTTCGACAAGGCTAAATTCGATTGACGTGTTGCCAATGAACGCATATAAACACGATCACTTTTAATCGAATTCATTCTAATTCTATCTCCTAAAAGCGCTCCACCCGTCTTCCGTTTCGATGGATCGACAGAAACAACAGCTATATTTTTTTCTGGAAAATCGACCAAGAAACGACGCACCAACTCATCTACTAGAGATGATTTACCTGATCCACCTGTTCCCGTGATTCCCAAAACAGGAACCGCAGCAGCTTTGGCCATTACATTCACTTGTTCCAAGATATCTTTTGAAGCATCAGCGAAATTTTCAGCGGCAGATATAATTCGTGCAATTGCTGGATCGCTTTTTTCTGTCAAATGATTGATTTCTCCGTTCAAATTATCTCCAACAGGAAAATCACAACGCTTCACAAGGTCATTTATCATTCCTTGAAGCCCCATTGAACGGCCATCGTCTGGATGGTAAATTCTTTCAATTCCGTAGGCTTCTAATTCAGCAATTTCAGACGGAAGAATAGTTCCTCCTCCTCCACCGAATATTTTAATATTTGGAGCTCCTTTTTCCTGCAATAAATCGTACATGTACTTGAAGTACTCGTTATGCCCTCCTTGATATGAGGTCATTGCGATAGCTTGCGCATCTTCTTGAATTGCACAATTCACTACTTCTTCTACAGATCTATCATGTCCAAGATGAATCACCTCACAACCTGTTGATTGGATAATTCTACGCATGATATTGATCGCCGCGTCGTGCCCATCAAACAATGATGCTGCCGTTACGATTCTTACTTTATTTGAAGGGATATAAGGTTCTACTCTTTCCATAAATGCTGTTTGTAATGCTTTTAAAAAGCCTTGCAAAAGTAGTTAAAATAGTCGATTTTTTTTGCAATTATGGGCCTCGGAATTCATGTTTTTCTCTTAGATAAACTTATATTGGTTGAAATCTACTATTTCATGCTACATTCGTTCAAATACTCCCTATTCGCATTAGTCTTTGCAGTCATTAACTCATGCACCACTGACAATACAGATTTAAGCGTTGACTCGAACGAAAATCCTATTCAGGCATCTGTAATTATTGACACAATACCACCACCGTTGGATACGCTGATGTTCAATAAATTAGCTCTAGATTGCTTTTACAATTTAGGCGCATCTACCGGTGGAGAATTTTATTTTAAAACCGGAGCTGAATCTGTTCATTCGACAATTATTGATGTTCTTAACGATCATGGCGAAAATGGCTCGGATATTATTTTCTTGATTGACAAAACAGGAAGTATGTCCAACGATATTGATAGTGTCAGAATCAATTTAAACTTGATTATTGATCAAATTGAAAAACTGAGCAGTGTTCGATTAGGAATTGCTACTTATGGAGATAAAAACGTTGATGGAGGTGATTGGTGGAATAACACTGAAATTTCAGAAGACTTTAACATTTCGAGACGCTTTATTAATGGACTACAAGTTTCTGATGGTGGTGACACTCCTGAATCTGTTTACGATGGAATAGCAAATGTTATTAATGAAACTGATTGGCGAGAGAATTCAAAAAAAATGATTTTGGTTATCGGTGACGCACCTTCATTGGAAGACTCATTGTCCGATTACTCGCGAAAGGACATTCTTAAATTATGTGCGAAAAATGGAATTAAGGCAAATCTATTCCCCATTCTAGTAACTCCGTTTACGCCAGAATCATTTGTTGATTATTCGGACCCATTGAATCCAATTATCGTGAAAATCTATCCAAATCCGGCTTCAGATAAAATCAATATTGATTTCGCTGAAGAAAATACATATACGATCACCGTATTAGACTTGGATGGAAAAGTAGTTATCTCGAAAAAATTCACTGGAGATCGTATTGAAATCCCAATTCCCATTGATGTACCAAATGGAACATATATTCTTCGAGCAATGGAAGACAACTATAATATGAGTGCAGAAAGAATTATTATTAAACATTGATTCGATTCAAACAACACTAAACATTTCCTATGATCGCATATACTAAGTACTTTGTTTTTCTGATCTTGCTGTCAACATCTTCTTTGGCAAAAGCACAAGGAACGCCTTCTTTTGGTCCAGAAACGGACGTTACAATTAATGGCCTGACATTCGATGCAATGGAGCCTTTTATTTCCGCTGACGGAACCTATTTGTTCTTCAATAACATTAATGATGGGGTGGACACGAAGTTATTTTATGCAACACGGGTCAATGATTCTACGTTCGATTTAGTAGGAGAAGTAAATGGAACCAATCAAGCCCCTGCTGCGATGCTGCTAGATGCTGTTCCTGACTTGGACACCCTAAACAATTTCTATTGGACTTCGAACAGAAATTACCCTGCCGAATTGGACAATTTAATGCATGGAACCTTTTCAAATGGGAACGTGACAAACATAGGTCACGTTCATGGGGATTTCAATATGGGAATTCCAGGCTGGCTTGTAATGGACCATGGTGTTAGCTATGACGGAGAACTTCTGTATTTCAATAATGCTCGATTTGACCCAGTAGGATGTCAAGGACCTTGTGAGACAGTGCTGGGAGTTGCTCAAAAGGTTAATGACTCGACATTTATGACACTTCCAAATTCAGCAACGTTAATGACAACCGTAAACGACACAAATTTCATTTACTATGCGCCCTGCATAAGTAGCAATAATCTAGAGTTGTACTATTCCCGTTATCCAAGAGATTCGGTTACTCTAGCCACACAATTTGACATTTGCGTTGCGACTCGGAATTCAGCGACAGATAATTTCTCAATGCCTGTTGTTCTTTTCTCTGAATTGTTTATCGATTTAATCGAAGCTCCAACACTGACAAAGAACATGGAAATCATGTATTACCACAGAAGTATTCCCGGTTCTCATAAAATTGTAATGCGTCAACGCTTGAATTTTGCAAGCGTCTCTAATTTAAATGAAATCCCTCCTTTAATTCATGTATTTCCAAATCCTGCGGAAAACAAACTTAATCTAGATATTTCGGATACGTATAGTGACAATTATTCAATAATAATCATGGATAATTTTGGGGAAATTGTTTCTAAACCCATCACAGTTACTGAAGGAAGTAACGAAATAGATATTTCCTTACTAAGTAGTGGAATGTATTCAATTCACTTATCTCATAATCGTATTAATCTCAAGTCAATTTCATTTATCAAAAAATAACTTGTTATCGTCTTGCTTCATTGAAAGAATCGTAATTTTGCGCTCTTAAACAATGAGATATGATATCGGTAAATGGAATTGGAATAGGTTTTGGCGGTGAGGATTTATTCGGTGATGTGAGTTTTGTGATTAATGAAAATGACAAGATTGCATTGATGGGTAAAAACGGTGCAGGTAAAACGACGATGATGAAGATCATTGCGGGTGAACTGAAAGCCAACAAAGGAACGGTTCAAGGTCCAGAAGATGCTGTTATCGCCTATTTGCCACAACACTTATTGACAGAAGATAATTGTACTGTTTTCGATGAAACGTCGAAAGCGTTCGGAAGTATTTTCCAGATGAAGGAAGATATGGAACGCTTGAACAAGGAATTGGAAACAAGAACCGATTACGAGTCGCAAGCGTATATGGACATTATCGAGCAGGTTTCTGATATCGGTGAAAAGTTCTATTCAATTGAGGAAACGAACTTCGATGCGGAGATTGAAAAATCACTTTTAGGATTGGGATTCAAACGTTCTGACTTTACGCGACAAACAAGCGAATTTAGTGGTGGATGGAGAATGCGAATCGAATTAGCGAAAATATTGCTGCAAAAACCGGATTTGGTTCTTCTCGATGAGCCTACCAATCACATTGACATTGAATCTGTTTTTTGGCTAGAAGACTTCTTGCTAAACAAAGCAAAAGCCGTGATTGTAATCTCTCACGATAAAGCATTCATTGATAATATCACCAACCGAACTATCGAAGTAGCGATGGGGCAAATATTTGACTACAAGGCGAATTACTCGCATTATTTGCAGTTAAGAGAAGATAGAAGATTGGCTCAAATCAAAACGTACAATGAGCAGAAATTGTTTATCGCTGACACAAAACTATTCATTGACAAATTCAAAGGAACGTTTTCGAAATCCAATCAAGTCAACTCTCGAAAACGAATGTTGGACAAGCTTGTAATTGTTGAAGTTGATGATGTTGACACTTCAGCTTTGAACTTGCGTTTTCCTAAATCACGGCGATCTGGAGATTATCCTGTAATTGCAAAGGATTTGAGTAAATCGTATGGTGACAACGTTATTTTCAAGGATGCGAGTTTGGCCATTGCGAGAGGTGAAAAAGTATCTTTCGTTGGAAGAAACGGTGAAGGAAAATCGACGATGATTAAGGCCATCATGAGTGAAATCGAATACGAGGGTCAATGCGATTTAGGACACAACGCGAAGGTTGGATATTTCGCTCAGAATCAAGCCTCGTTGTTGGATGGAGAATTGACTGTTTTTGAAACCGTTGATAATGTTGCTCAAGGCGAAATCAGAACTCAAATGAAAAACATTTTGGGTGGGTTTATGTTTAGCGGAGATGCTATCGATAAAAAGGTGAAATACTTATCCGGTGGAGAGAAAACGCGTTTGGCGATGGTGAAATTACTTCTTGAGCCTGTAAACGTTCTCATTCTCGATGAGCCTACAAATCACCTGGATCTTAAATCAAAGGATGTTTTGAAAGAAGCTCTTATGGCTTTTGATGGAACGTTAATTCTTGTTTCTCACGATAGAGATTTTCTTCAAGGCTTGTCACAAAAAGTTTTTGAATTCAAGGAAAAACGTGTGATAGAGCATTTCGAATCAATTGACGAATTCTTGGCTCGAAATAGAATTGAGAGCATCAAAGCGATGGATTTATAGATTCGATTACTTCAAAATCAACGTTGATTTAATCGGATTGTGATCTGATAATCGTAATAATTTCCCGTTCATTAATTGCCTTGGCGATTCAATAATAGATCCAATCAATTTTGATCGTTTGTTCTTTCTGAGAAAAATAAAATCAATCCAATACGGTTTTCCGTCAGCTTCCATCAATTCTTGATCGTTGAAATTGCACGTGTTTTTCAATTGACTTGTTGGCTCAAATGTATATGCATGAAGCGTTTCAGTCAAACTGTCGAAATTAGCCGTTGAAGCCGAAATATTGAAATCGCCAACATAAAGAACGGCGTTTGAATCACTAATTTCGCGTTGAACCGTATTGATCATTTCTACTTGATTCTTTCTAATTCCAATTCGTTTCAGCCCCCTCCCCGCTTGTAGATGTGTTCCTAAAACATGCAAATTTTTCCCGTCAACATCAAGTGTAACATGAACGAGACCTTTTTTAGCCAATTGATCCGCACCGGTTTTATTTTTGTACGAATAGTATTCAGGCTGTTTTTTAAACTTCACTTTCGAATAAACGAGCACGCCTGACGCTACTCCAAAAAAGGATTTCGGTCCAGGCTTCGTACTATTTGGATACGATTCAGCCATCAATTCATTCAAGCGCTTTGTTGCTCGTTCGTGAAACGCCTCTTGCAGAATTATAACATCTGCATCACTTTCGATGAGGTAATTTGCAATGCTGTCCACCCGTTTCATTTGTTTGTCCGCTAAAATACTTGGGCGAAGAAAAACATTCCACGATATAATTTTCAGGGTGTCTTGTGCACATGCTTTGTTTGAAAAGCAGATTAGGCTTGCTCCAAAGAGAAGTGATATGAATAGTGATCGGTTTATGATAATCTCAATGTACACATTTATAAGCGATTGAATAAAACAGATATTTCTATCTTAGGAAAAACTTATCAAATTATGGTTTCTTCAGCATCTCAAATCGCGAAGCATTTACGAGAAATTTATTTCGGTGGCAACTGGACCTATTCAAATTTGAAAGACCATTTATCGGATGTTTCTTGGCAACAAGCGACGACTCAAGTGCATGCTTTCAATACAATTGCGACGCTCGTTTTTCACATGAATTACTACACCACTGCAGCAACTGAAGTTCTAGAAGGAGGAAAACTCAACTCAAAAGACGAATTGAGTTTCGATCATCCACCGATTAATTCCAAAGAAGATTGGGATGAATTAATTGAATCCGTAATGCAAGACACAGAAAAATTTGCGATTTTGATCGAACAACTTCCAGACGAAAAATTATCGAAAGATTTTACAGACAAAAAATATGGATTGTACTTCAGAAACCTTTTTGGAATCGTTGAGCACGCTCATTATCACTTGGGACAAATCGTTTTGATTAAAAAATTAATTCAACAGACTAAAACACCACATTCATGAACCATTACAAAACATTAATTCTCTCAGCGGTACTATTGGCAATCGCATCGTGCACAGAGGTACCAAAACCGAAAGAAAAAATTTACGAGGAACCAAAATCCAATAAAGAGGAAGCCTTTAAAACCATTTTAGAGCATACAGGAGTGCAAGGAGCTGTGTTGATTTATGATTTGAAAAAGAGCATTTACTACTCAAACGATTACGACTGGGCAAGTCAAGGTCAACTTCCCGCTTCGACATTTAAGATTGTGAATTCCATCATTGGTTTGGAAACTGGAGTAATAACTGACTCTGTGATTTTTAAATGGGATGGCGAACAAAAATGGAACGAGAAATGGATGCAGGACTTAACCTTAGACGAGGCCATTGAATACTCGTGTGTTCCCTGCTATCAAGAACTTGCAAGGGAAATTGGAACTGACAGAATGAACGAATACTTGGACAAATATGAGTATCCAAAAATGGCTGTCGATTCAACAACTATTGACATGTTCTGGCTTGAAGGAGAATCAAGAATCAATCAATTTCAGCAAATAGAATTTCTTGCACGGTTCTATCAAAAAAAATTGCCAATCTCTAAAAAGACCTATAATAAGGTTAAAGAAATTCTAATCGTTAACGAAGAGGAGAATGAAATTATAAGTGGGAAAACTGGACTCTCCATTACCAATGATGTATACAACGGATGGTATGTCGGTTACGTAGAGAAGAATGATAATGTTTATTTCTTTGCGACAAACATTGAGAAGGACTCAGTTATTGAATATAAAGATTTCTTTGAGGCCCGAAAAACACTTACGCACAATGCGTTTATTGAATTAAATATATTGGATTAGATTTAATTCTGTTCCTTTTCATTCCGTTTGCATTTACATGGGTATAACCACCCTTTAGGGACTAAATCATACAAAATGAAAGGATTAGCATATGGAACAGCAGGGATTTTTACAAGCCTAACATTATTAGGAATGCTTTTTAAGGTAATGCACTGGCCAGGAGCAAACATTGCATTGGTATTGGGAATAGCAGGTCTATCAATAATTACAATCCCAGTTGTAGCTATTTATAAATTCAGAAGTGCGAAACAGCAATAAATTTCGACCAGAGAGGTTTTATGTTGCAGACTCTTTATATAACATGAAAAGAGTTTAATCACAAAAAACTACCTCAAGGGAACAAATTCAACAGCACAAAAAAAGGGGCTCAAATCAATTGAGCCCCTTTCCTATTTTATATAAACTCTATTTAGTTCTTCACAATTCTTTGCATTACTTTATGTGATTCAGAAGTAATATTCATAAAGTAAACTCCGCGAGCCTCTTCACTAATATTAACCCCAAGTTCAACCATTTCTGATTGCGATGACATTTTGTAAACTAATCTCCCATTTACGTCTGTAATTTCAATACTGAACAACTCAGCTTCCAAGTTTTCAAACTCAACATTGAATACTCCCTCACTTGGATTTGGATAAATAACGAATCCAGTCAATTGAGGAAGCTCATCGATTCCTGCACATGCATCAACAATAATTTCTGTTGAATCAGAATTCATACATCCTAAACTATCTGTATAAGAATAGGTAATCCAATGCGCTCCATTTCCAGCCGATGCAGGGTCAAAATTAGATCCAGTAACTCCAGAACCCGAATACAATCCTCCCGTTGGAGTTGCCGTCGGTAATGTAATTGGGTCATTATAAATGCAAACCGTAGTGCTTGGAAAAGCATCAATCGCCACTGCAGGCAATGCATTAATTACAACATCGAATGAAGTGCTGTCTTGGTTTCCAGAAGCATCTGAGACAATGTACCAAACCGTTGTTGTTCCAACATTAAATGTCATTCCGCTCGCGTCTCCTGAACCTGAATCTGTAGTCGCTCCCATCATGTTATATGATACAGTTTCACCAACACAGTTATCATTGGTAGTTGCTGCAAGACCATTAACCACTGGATCACAAGATGAAACATCTACTAGATCTGCAATTGTAGGTACGATAGAATCATAAACAGTAACGTTAAATGAACACCAAGCTGAATCTCCGAATGCATTAACCACAGAGAATGTTTCAACAGTCGTTCCCACAGGGAAAACCGTTCCACTTCCCAATCCTGATTCGAAAGTTGTTGTTGTTGTTCCACCATACGAAATAATCACCATTCCGTTTCCAGAATTATCTCCACCTGTGTTAACTTGGTTGGTCCCATTATTAATAGAGCCGCCGCCACCGCCAACTCCACCACCAGTACTGTTAGAACCAGAACCACCGCCAGAGTAACCTCCGCCGCCGCCACCGACAACATTTCCAGAACCGTTTCCGCCTCCACCGAAACCACCAATACCGTATCCAACATTTGCTCCAGCACCGCCGTTAACAAATGCGAATCCACCTGAACCTGGTGTCCAACCATCAGCGCCATTTGTCAAAAGTCCACCTCCTGCTCCAGATGCGAATGTCGCTCCGACTGCACCACCGTTTCCTGCCGTACCACCAAGTCCACCGCCACCAGCGCCAGTACCTCCTGCCGTTCCAACTTGACCGTGCTTATCAGGAGAATCTTGTGATTCAGATGAACCTCCACCCCCACCGGCAATAACCAATGGATTGTTCAAGGCATCGACAACGAAGCTTCCGCCGCCGCCGCCATTTCCGTCGATAGTTGCATATTGTTGACCTACAAGAATTGAAATTGTTTCACCAGGTGTAACTGTAAAGTCACCAGTCATTGTAGCTCCCAAACCTGGGGGAATTGTAGAACCAGTGTTGTTACTTCCTTCTGCTCCTCTCGCTTCAATAGAAATGAAAGTAACTCCAGCCGGTACAACCCAACTGTCAATAATTCCCGAGAAATTAAATGTATCGGAAACAGTGTTACAAGGATCATTTCCTTCTGGCGCCGTGTAAGTGATTGTTGCTCCGCAGCCTGTTGAATCGCTTGAAACAACGATGTCTGTTGGACAGTTTACGACCGGGCATTGTGCCCACGCTGATCCTGCAAAAATTGATGTGATTGCAATCAATCCAACTTTTTGTAATGTTCTTTTCATGTGAATTTGTTTGGTAATAGTTTTGTTAATCCCAAATAACTAAAAGAAATCACAAGAAAGAAAATGACGCTATAAGCCTGATTTAAAGGCTAGTCCTCTTCCGTATGAATAGCTTGTAATTAATTAAGCGCCACAAAGATATAGTTTCTTTCGTGAACTTCAAAAAATCAATGAGATTTAACACAACGGTGGTTATATATGAATAGGATTGCAATAACAACCGGAATCATTAAATTACTTTTGTAAGTCTAAAGGCTCAATAGAGTTCTAATAAAAAACCAAAAGTAAAAATTATGAAGTGGGAAGAATATCAATTGGAATTTGACCAAATATTAAGTGGCGAATTCACAGATTCACCTTATGACAATGCGTCTTATGTCGAATATGTAAAATTGAACAACTCAAGATCTAAGAGATGGATTAAGAAAGGAGAATTAACGGATGAGATTAAGTCGAAGTTAGATTCAGTTCAAGCGAAACAAAAATGGATTCTTATTACAGAACCTTGGTGCGGTGACGCTGCCCATTTGACTCCGTTTATAAAAATGATGGCGGACTACTCTCCTAACATTGAGCTGGAAATACAAAAAAGAGATGGCGAACAAAGTGAAATTGATAATTACCTAACGAATGGAGGAAAGTCGATTCCTAAGTTAATAGTAAGAGATGAAAACGGAACAGATTTGTACAATTGGGGGCCACGCCCCACAGAACCTCAAGCGATTGTTATGAATCAGAAGTCTTCAAATCAAACGGCGGAAGAGAAGAAATCGGAGTTACAAGTTTGGTACAATAAGGACAAGGGAATCTCGATTCAAAAAGAATTGGCCGATTTGATATAGAACGAATAAATATTTGTGGTAGAGTGCTAAATGCGGTGGAGAGTGGTAGCTTCACCGTGTTTTTTTTAATAATCTATTTGGAGATTTGTAAAACCACCTGAATTAAGATTTGAAAACGACTCTGAGTAAGAATTCAACACCCCTGATTTCTTAGTTGTAATATCAAATGTCACTGCTGGATTATCAACCATTAAAGAATAACCATACGGATTCAAAAGTAACGTATCTGCACACCCAATAAAAACGTGCTGATATCCTGAACTATAAGTTAGCCACATTGTATCTGTTGGGGCAGTACAATTCACATTTTTCAAATTTAAAACTATGGCACTTTTGGGCAGAAGTTCGATAAATAATTGATTTTTACTTTTCAGCCCTAAGCCATATTCTTTAAAATAAATTTCACCTGGAGTTGCACCAAAAAAGTGTCCAACTGGAATATTAATTTTAAAGCTAGACTCCTTCCATCTAACTTTCCTTTCGATATGCATTCGTCCAAATTCATCAACCTGTCCAAATGCAATAGAATTTTCTTGTGCTTGCCCCAAACCAGCACTAGACCAGTAACTCAAATAAATATTAGCTTCTATTGGCTCACCAGTATACCCATTCACAACTTGGATATCTGCTACAATCCAACCACTGCGCTTCGCCTTTGAGCAGCCAAATAGTATAGAAACACAAAGAATAAATAGTAGAACCTGTTTCATGATGCTAATTAAACGAAACTCCCTTACAATTCGTTGAAATGAAATTCTCTTGTCAATTCTTTGTACTCTTTCGAATACCCATTTGTTTTGTCGCGAACCGAGAAATGGGATTCTTCAAGAATGCTTTTGTAATTGCAACAAACGAAAATTACCCGTTTCGTATCGCCGCCTTCTTTTCCGTGTATTGAAATTTTCTCAATCATGTGAAGATTGGCACTATTGCATTGCTTTTTCCAAACTTGTTCATCTTCTACTGGAACGATAAACCAAAATTCACCGTCATCAGCTAGTAATCTTCTGGCTTTAAGAATAAACTCGCGCATCGGTAAACTTTTCTCGTGCCGTGCGTTTGCTTTTCTATCGTCTTGGTTCAAAAGCGTTGTTTGATAATACGGCGGATTGGAAACAATCAAATCGTATTTCTCTTCCGTTTCGTATTCTAAAAAATCACAGTGATGTGTCTTAAGACGTTCTGGCCATGGTGAATTCTTAAAGTTCAATTCGCATTCCGTCGCGGAAAGCGCGTCCAACTCAACGGCGTCAATTGAAATGTCTGAATTGTTTTGGGCAATCATTAGCGACAGAACTCCTGTTCCAGAACCAACATCCAATCCTTTTTTACGTCCATGACTGTTAATGAAAGAGCCCAGAACCATTGCGTCGGTTCCAACTTTCATAGCGTTGTCATTTTGAATGATTTCGAATTGTTTGAATCGAAAGTTTGACATTAACTTAAATAAATTTCGATGAGGCCTTCTGGTGTTTGAACGTGAAGTTCTTTCTTCTCACGATCCACTTTCGTGACGGTATCTTTGAGTAAGGGAATTAGAATCTCCTTTGAATCTGGAGAAATTATTTGGAACAATGGATTGACTTTAAAATCGACAATTTGTTGCAGTTCTCCCACGGCTCCAAGTCTTGCGTCCACGATTGTAAATCCAGCAACTTCATGATCGTAATAGTGAAGTCCTGTTAACTCAGGTAAAATTTGAGCCGGCAAATAGATATCCTTTCTCAAAAGTTTTCTCGCTCCATCTTCTGTCGTAACACCTTCGAATTTTGCCGCAGCAAATCCTTTGTTCTTCAGTTTAAATGATTCTAGAAAGAAAGGGGTAAGTTGATCATTTAGATCAATAAAAATCGCATCGAGTGTACGATAGTCTTCAGGATTAGTAACGTCTAAAAACAACGAAACTTCACCTTTAAATCCGTGAAGTTTCGCTACATATCCTAAATGAAAGCAATCTGCTTTTTTCATTCTTAATGTTTGTTTGAAAGCTTAGCTTTCTACTCAGCTGCTGGTTTTTCTTCATCAGCTGGAGCTTCTGGAGCTGCCTCTGCTGCTGGAGTTTCTTCCGCTGCTGCTACTGGAGCCGCTTCTTCAGTTACTTCTGCCGCTGGAGCTGCCTCTACTGCTGGAGCTTCTTCCGCTGCTGCTACTGGAGCCGCCTCTTCAGTTACTACTGCTGCTGGAGCTTCTTCTACTGCTGCTTCTGGAGCTGCTTCTGCTACTGGAGCTTCTTCAACTACTTCTGGTTCAGGAGTATTTTTAGCTTCAATTTCTTTAGCTCTCGCTGCTGAAACTTCAGACTCTGCTTTCAATGCATCTGCCGCTGCTTTTTCTGCTGCTTTAGACAAACCATCTTTCTTAGTCGTTACTTTACCTTCTTTCTCCTCTAACCACTTAGCGAACTTCTCTTCCACTTGCGCTTCAGTTAATGCTCCCTTTGCAATTCCTTTGATAAGGTGATTCTTGTAAATAACTCCTTTGTAAGACAAAATCGCTTTTGCAGTATCAGTCATCTCAGCACCTGTTTGAATCCAACTTAACGTTTTATCGAAATCAATATCGATAACTGCTGGATTAACATTTGGGTTATAAGTTCCTAATTTCTCAATGAAACGACCGTCTCTTGGTGCTCTGCTGTCTGCAGCTACGATGTGGTAAAAAGGTTTACCTTTCTTACCGTGTCTTTGCAATCTAATTTTAGTTGCCATATCTAATTTTATTGTTTGGAGTACGAAACTCCGTGTTAATAATAATCCATCTTCTCGAGATGAGTCGGCAAAGATAACACTAATTCCAATAAAAGCTAGAGGGTTAGGTGAAAAAAGTCAAATTCCAGAATTGTATATTTCGATCCGATCCATGAGCGTATAAAAAGGATTTTACATTTTCAACCTAAGAATTGAATTTTACATAATAAATAGCCCTAACCATAAGTTGCAATTTTATTAGAATTCGAAATAGACAAATTCTTCTTTTGGCACTGGCATCATTGCTTTAAAGAACCAATAAAGTCGTATAACAGCGCAAATTATTCCAAACACAAGAGCTAAAACCCTCCATTTACTCCTTTTAATACTAAATGCCAAAAGCACAGGTGCCGCAACCATACCAAGATCAATGAGATAGCCAAAACCTTTAAAAAAAGCACTAATCTCAAAATTTTCCGTTGCTTCAATATATTTTGATATTACGACCCAGTACAAAGCTGAAAATGCACTAATTAAAATAGCTATCAGAATTAGCCTGTCGCGGGCATTCGATTTTTCTTGACCGTATAAATTTTCTGTATTGGATGTCTCAGTAACTTCTTTCATAGCTAACTAAATTAGTATTAATTCAATACGATTAATCTATTCAGTTTTTTTCAATAAAAAATACCACTCATGTCAAGATTTTACCATTCAAATATTCTGTTTTATAATCTACTATAAATTCACTATTTTCACAGAAACGCTATAACTTGAAAACTCACATTCCACACATAACTGTCTTGTTATCATTTTTTTTCTATTTGCCCTTTGGTAGCTTTGGTCAAGGCTATCAAGTCAACCTTCAAGGTCAGGCTCAACAAGGAATGGCAAGCACAGGAACGGCCTTCATTCAGGACGCTGCTAGTGTCTTTTACAACCCCGGAGGAATGTCCTTTTTGGATAAAAGTCAAGTCATTGGTGGAGTCACTCCTACATTCTCAAACGGCCTTTTTACAGAAGCTGAAACGGGTGAATATGGAAGAACTACTTCTCCAGTTGGAACTCCATTTGCCGCTTATGGAGTTTACAAATTGAGCGATTCAAGTAAATTAAGTTTCGGATTAGGCATTTACACTCCTTTCGGAAGTACAGTTGAATGGCAAGAAGGATGGGTTGGACGATTCGCCGTAACACGTTTACAACTCATGTCCATTTTTGTGCAACCGACTGTAAGTTATAAGTTGACAGACGCAATTGGCGTAGGTGCAGGATTTGTGTACAGCTACGGCAAAGTAAACCTACAAAAAGACCTTCCGCTACAATTTCAAAATGGAGATTACGGTTCTGTCGAATTGGATGGAACGGGAAGTGGATTTGGATTTAATGCAGGTATTTATTTCGAGCCTGCGAAATGGTTTTCCGCTGGATTTACATACCGTTCACAAGTCAACATGAACCTCAAAAAAGGAACGGCAACATTTACTGTTCCAAGTTCGCTAGAAGAGAATTTTCCTTCTGGAAACTTTACTTCATCATTGCCCTTGCCGAGTGTAATGACTTTAGGCTTTTCATTCAGACCAAATGATAAATTGACATTGGCTCTTGATATCAATCACGTTGGTTGGGTCGCGTATGACACGCTTGCTTTCGACTATGAGGTAAATACAGAATCGCTGGAAGACACGAAGTCACCGCGGAATTATGAAAACACTTTTGCTTTTCGATTGGGTGCACAATACGACTTCACAGAAAAAATTGCTGCTCGCGCTGGACTTAGTTATGGTATATCGCCTGTTTCAAGCGGATACGTTACACCAGAAACGCCTGATGCGAATCGAGTTAGCTATACCGTTGGTGTTGGCTACGCGATTAAAGAGCGTTTGAAGCTAGACGCATCATTGCTTTACACACAAGTAACTCGAACAGATAAAAACCTAGAAACGAATTTAGAAGGAACGTTTAAAGTTATTGCTTTCGCTCCTGGACTTTCCATTTCATACCTATTCAAATAATGAAGATGAAACGATACATAATGTTCCTTGCAGTAATCATTATTGCTTCAAGTTGTAAGCCAAAGAAGGTACTTCCACCAACAGTCTTAGGAGATGTCAATGCTACATCTATTGTTGCGATTGGCGGAAATAGTTTTGCAGGGTATTCGGATGACGCTCTGCACCCAGAAGGTCAAGAGTATTCAATCCCAAGCATTGTATTAGACAGAATGGAAGGGTCAAATCAATTCAATCCATTCACACTACCTTATTTATCGTCTTCTTCAAATGGAATAAATTTGAACGGAGATTCAAAATTGATCTTGGGCTATAAAACCGATTGCAACAATGAGACTTCACTTTCGCCTATTCGAAAAGCGGTTTCAGGAAATCTTGATGATTTAAACAATTGGGTTTATGGAACAGACGGTCCATTTTACAACCTTTCCATTCCAAACCTAAAATTTCAGGAACTGAACGATGTCGGATTAGGAAACCCTGCGAACGGTATTGGAAATTACAATCCATGGTTCTCTAGAATTGCAAGCAACCAAGCAAACAGTTCAATTTTGTCAGATGCTGTGGCTTTGGACCCAACTTTTCTACTCCTCTCTATTGGGCAAGATGATATTACTGATTTCGCAAAGTCTGGCGCAACTGGAACTGCACTTCCTTCGAACGTAGACTTTTACAATGATTTACAGGAAGTTGAAGCGACATTCCCAAATGTCCAAGGAGTAATTTCAATGATTCCAAACGTACTGTTAACGCCTTATTTCAATACCATTCCATACAACGGATTGACTCTAGATGCAGATCAAGCTGAAACAATAAATAACGTTTTCAATCCAATTGGAATATTTTTTACGGAGGGTGACAATGGTTTTTTAATAGAAGATGCAGGTGAACCTTTTGGAGTCCGAAAAATAGTGGAGGGAGAATTGGTTTTATTGGGCATTCCATTGGATTCCGTTAAATGTTATGGAATGGGATCAATCGTTCCAATACCAGATCGGTACATTTTAACACTGGATGAAATAACTGCTCTTTATCAAAAAATGTTTCAATACAACAATGAAATCTCAAGCTATGCCATGACGAATGACTATGCTCTTGTAGATGCAACCGCGATATATCTTTCACTGCAATCAGGAATTGTTTACAACGGCGTTTCAATATCTACCGAATTCGTTTCAGGAGGAGCCTTTTCTATGGATGGCCTCAACTTAAATCCAATTGGAAATGCCTTACTCGCGAATCAATATATAAAAGCAATAAATAACAAGTACAACGCTCGCATTCCGCTAGCACCAGTCACGAATTACCCGGGAGTCTATTTCCCATAACACTATAATTAATCAAGCTATGAAAAAAATCTACTATTTAACTTTAGCCTTCATCGGCATTCTTGGAACTGTCCAAGCACAAACTCCTTGTGACAATGGAAGGTATTACACTGAATTGTTCCCGAATGTGACAATAACAAATGGTGTTCAGTTTGGATCAAACACAACATGGACAGGAGCAAATATGGACCTCACAATGGACATCTATGAACCAACTGGAGATACTGAAACAGAACGTCCTTTGATTATTTGGGCGCACGGTGGAAGCTTTATAGCAGGATCCAGAGAAGACGGGGATGTTGTAGCACTTGCAACAGCATTTGCGAAAAAAGGTTTCGTTTGTGTTTCTATCGATTACAGAACGGGAATGTTTCCTATTGATTCTGTAAATGCGGTTAAAGCAGTTGTAAGAGCTACACAAGACATGAAGGGATCAATTCGTTTCTTCTATGAAGACAAACAAAATTCGAACACGTATAAAATTGACACGAACAACATTATCATTGGTGGTAGTTCTGCCGGAGCGGTTACAGCGCTTCACCTTGCTTATTTGGATAAAGATTGCGAAGTAGAGCAATACATCAGTAATGCAGATTTAAATGCAATGGGTGGACTTGAAGGCACAAGCGGAAGTCCAGGATATTCCACGAATGTGCATGCTGTGATCAATTTATGTGGTGCTTTAGCAAGTTACGGATGGATGGAACCAGGAGATGTTCCATTTTGTTCGTTGCATGGAGATGATGACGGTACAGTGCCTTATTACACGGATGTAGCGGTTGTTGCTGGATTTAATGTAATTCAATTGGACGGAAGTCGTATTTTGAACGAACAGGCAAACGCAATTGGAATTCAAAATAATTTCTACACACATTATGGAGCTGGCCACGCAGTATACGCTACAAGTACTGCCTACATGGACACAACTATTAAATTCGTTACTGACTTTTTAGTGGATCATTTGGCTTGTTCTGAACCAATTCTTCAGCCAGACAACGCACCAACTGGAGCTGCACCACTATACCCCCTTACGTATTGTGGACTTGGGATCAACGAGGGTGAAATTGAAATCAAAGCGAACATTTTTCCAAACCCGTCGAACAATTTAATCACAGTTCAATTGGAAGGAACTTCTAAAATTCACTCCATTGAAATTTTAGATTTATCGGGAAGATCGATTGAATCCGTTGATTTAAACGCATCAGAATATACAATTGAAAAGAACGGAATTGGATCGGGAACCTATATTATTAAAATCACCGATTCGGAAGGAAAAACTGGAACAAGCAGAATTATATTCAATTAATTCGAGAACGTTTCGTTAGAGGTTTAACTTCTTTTAATACATCTGTAAAAGCATCATTTTCGAATGATGCTTTTACTTTTTATAGCTAAATTCACCGTCATATCATTCCACAATTATGAAGATTTTTATCACACTCGTTCTATTGACATTGACACGTATCGTGTCTGCTCAAATAGAGAACACGTCAAGCCTCAAGCTTCCTGAAATAATGAAAGAGAACGAATTTATTGGGCATCAACCGAATAACATCCGTTGGGCTTACGATGGTAAAACAATTCTTTTTGAATGGAATCCGGAAAATGAACCGGGCGATAAAACATTTGCCTATTCATTGACAGACAAGGCAACGGTTTCAATTCAACCTTCCTTTTACGAAGAGAACAGCGAATACAACCCGAGTCAATTTCAACCCAAGCTCTTCGATTATTTCACGTACAACGGAGCTATTTATCAATACGACATAAAAAACAAATCGACCGAAGTTTACCTTAAAATGGGGCAAGGCGCTCGAAACTTAATGAACATCAAAGACAATTCAAGCTTCTATTATCAAATCGGATCTGATCTTTACAAATCGGAACGAGAACAAAATGCTTCATTGATTGTTCTTCAATTTAAAAAAGGAGAAAAACCAGCCGAAGTAAAAAAACCAACGCATTGGGTAACACAAGAAGAAGAATTGTTCGAATTCCACAAGGACAATAAAGAGAAGAAGGATTGGAATGAAATTCAAGATTCAATTTGGAACGAAGAAACACCAACGGTATATCACGGTAAACACTCCGTTTCGAACATTCAAATATCACCGGATGAAAGATTCGTTACCTACCGATTAAACAAAAGAGCAGACGGTGATCGAACGCATGTTGAACACCATATCTCAGCCGATGGCTACACGTATGCAAAAGACGCTCGACCAAAGGTTTCCGACAATGATCCATCGCACAAAATGGGGATTTACGATCTCGAAAATGATACTTCTTACCTGATCGATTTCTCTGACTTAACCGACATCCGTAAAAAGCCCGCATATCTATCTGAATACGGCGATACAGAAACTCAATACGAAAAAGACCGAAGCATTATCATGCACAAAATGATCTTTTCAGAGGATGGTAAGAGAAATATAATGGACATCAGAAGTTATGACAACAAAGACCGTTGGATTGTTTCAATCGACTTAAAAAAAGGAACTGTAAGAGAACTTGAACATCAGCACGATGAAGCGTGGATTGGTGGGCCAGGAATCTCCAGTTGGAACATGGTCTCAGGAACACTTGGTTGGATCAATACCAATGAATTCTATTTTCAATCGGAGAAAACGGGGTATTCGCATTTGTACTCTCGCAGCGTTTATCTTCCAACTTTAACAGCATTAACATCTGGAAATTGGGAAGTACACGATGTCCAATTGAGCAAGGACAAAACGAAATTCTTTATTACAGCCAACAAAACGCATCCTGGAGATCGCGGCTTTTATCATTTAATCATTAAGAATAAAAAACTCATTCCGATTTTAACGAAACTGGGGAATCACGAAGTAAGTATTTCACCAGACGAAAAAACACTTGCCGTTCGGTATTCATCCAAAAACAAACCTTGGGAATTGTATACTGCTCCCAATAAAGAAAATTCGACTTTAACGCAAATAACGGAATCAACAACCGATGAATTCAAGGCTTATGATTGGTTCGCTCCAGAAGTAATAACGTTCACGGCTTCTGACGGGGTTCCAGTAAATGCACGATTGTACAAGCCTGAAAAAGAGAACGCAAACGGAGCGGCGGTTGTATTCGTTCACGGCGCTGGATATTTGCAAAACGCACATAATTTTTGGAGTGGATACTATCGAGAGTATATGTTTCACAACATGCTTCGCGATAACGGCTACACAATCATTGACATCGATTTCAGAGCGAGCAAGGGGTACGGAAGAGATTTTCGTACAGCGATCTACAGAAACATGGGCGGAAAGGATTTATCTGATCAAGTAGATGGACGACAGTATTTGATAGACTCGTTGGGAATTGATCCAGATCGAATCGGAATGTACGGTGGTTCTTACGGAGGATTTATTACGCTTATGGCCTTGTTGAATGAACCAGGAAAATTTCAAGCAGGCGCGGCAATTCGATCTGTAACGGACTGGAATCATTACAACCACGAATACACGAGTAATATTCTAAATTACCCAACGACCGATCCAGATGCTTATAAAAATAGCTCGCCGATCACTTTCGCGGACAACTTGGAAGATCGGTTGATTATGCTTCACGGAATGGTGGATGATAATGTACAATTTCAAGATGTTGTTCGAATGTCACAGCGTTTTATTGAATTGGGAAAAGAAAACTGGGAACTGGCTGTTTATCCTGTTGAAGCGCATGGATTTAAAAAAGCGACTTCTTGGACTGACGAGTACCGAAGAATTTATGAATTGTTTAACGAGGAACTTCTTCTCAAGAAAAAATAATATGGAGTTAAGAGAAATCACTTCGAAGGAAGAGATGTTGAAAAATTACGATCTTCTTTTAGAGGTTTACCCGAACTTAACAATGGACGAATACAGCTCGGAATTGGATTTAATGCTTCCGCACAATTATGGCCAAGTAGGCGTTTTTGATGGCGAAATTTGTGCCGGTTTAACAGGCTATTGGATCGGAACGAAACTTTGGTGCGGGAAATATATGGAACTCGACAATGTTGTCGTGTCAAAGAAATACCGCCGTTTGGGAATTGGCAATCAATTGTTTGATTTCTTCAAACAAAAAGCAGAAGATGAAAAATGCACGATGCTCGCTTTGGACTCTTACAGAAAAAACCTTCCGTCGCATGATTTTTTCGAAGCGAATGGATACGAAGCACGTGGATTTCATTTCATTAATGTATTGGACGAATCGAAGATTCGGTAGATCGGTAGTTCGACTGTCCGATTGTCCGATGATTTGAAGCGTAGAAAAATCGAATGATCCAAAAGCGAAGCGCTTCTAAAAATCAAATGATCGTGAATTCGATTTGTTAAGGTCTCTTAAATAAAATCCAGCCAACGAATATTTCTCATACATTGGCGTTCTAGTTAACCAATAAACACCGTATGAAATCACTTCTCACTTTAGCCTTCATTGCTTTATTTAGCACCGTTAGTTTCTCACAAAAATTTGCACATATCAACACCAACGAGCTTGTTGAGCTCATGCCTGAGAAAGCCATGGCGGAAAAAGAGTTGACCAATATGCACATCGAATTCGAAGCTCTTTTAGCAGAGTTACTAGAGAAATACAATGTTCTTTACGCTGACCTTGTTCAAAATGGAGACAATTGGTCAAAGGTGATTAAGAAGATCAAGGAGGAGGAATTACAAAAGCTTCAGGAAACAATAACGAATGCCAAGAAAACAGCGGAAGATGCAATGGCTATGCGCGAATTTGAATTGGTTCAGCCCATTTTAATAAAAGCGAAACAGGCCATTACTGAGGTTGCTAGCGAAGAAGGATATGAATATGTAATCGATTCTTCAACCGGATCTCTTCTTGTATCCCCTCATAACAAAGACATTCTTGAATTGGTTGCCGCTAAGTTGGGTATCGAGATGGAGGATTAGACACACTTTCCTAATTAATAAGCTAAGAAGACGAAATCACTCTAATGTATTCAATACGTGCTTTTCTTAAGCACACTATGCGTTGGTAGATCAAATAGTTTATCGTCCAGTTTTTTGTGTGTTATTTTAACTGCTTCACTATCGACAATACCGTAAGAAGATTCTATTTTGATTCGCAAAGTAACACTCTCAATAAGCTTCATTACCTCATATTTAGCAGAATTGGTTGCATTCAGGTAAAATTCAGGGTTGAGAGAAAGTTCAGGAGAATAATAGTAGGTTAGCACTTTATCCTTATCATTAATCATAACAAGAGCGTCACAAACATAATTTAAAATCGTGTCAGCATTTCGAATTATTTGATGTTCAACAATGCTTCCGGGGTGAGAATTTGTTCTATCGAACCATAAAGTATCTCCACTCGATTTGTTAAAATAATAAAGCGTTGTGTCCAAGTGACGCCACAGCATCATACTCATGAAATCTGTGCTAGAAGTAACTTTGAAAAAACCATCCTTAATAAAGGTGACATCTTTAGCAGACGATTGTCCAAATAAATCAGTGGCAGATAAACTATCAATTTTAGAGGTATACGTCACTTTCGATTCCAATACCCCTTCAAAATTTTGTTGTTTCTCTTTACTATCACAAGAAGTAATAAAGTAAGTTACCAGAAGAATCAAAAAGAATTTTTCCATTCTAAAATTTCTTCAATGAATAAATAACTGCATTAACAACGGCCGCCATTCGATGATAGTCTAAAGTATCCATTGTATCTGTGTTCTTATGGTAATTCTCGTTTCTATAAAAGGAAGTGTCTGTAATCATCATGGCATCCATCCCGAGTGCCCAATAACTCCTGTGATCACTAAAATCAATTCCTGCTAGACTTTTTGGCCCAGTGAACTTTTTCGTTTTGATCATTTTTGATTTCTTAAATTCTTTCGTGAACCTCTTAACAAACTTCCCTTTGTGGAAGGTCCCAACAAGCGTTATGTAATCTCCTTTGCCTCCATAAAACAACTTCAAAATCCCCAATGGATAGCGTTGAGATTTCTTTTCGTCGCTAAAAAAGCCGAGCATTTCGAGAGAGATCATTCCATACACCTCCACTCCCCTTTTCTTCAAGTCGGTTGCATGAATATGACTTCCCATGTATTCAGATCCATAGAACGGCGGCTCTTCGAGCGTATAGGCCACAAATTCGTAACAGTATTCTCCTCGATGGTCTTTCAAATTTTTCAAAGTGGTTATCAATCCAACCACGCCCGAACCGTTGTCATCTGCGCCATCTTGTTCTTGACAAACGTCATAATGTGCTCCGACGACAATTCGTGGTTTTGTTGTGTCACCAACAAGCGCAATTACATTGAAAAAAGTCAACGATCCAATCTTAAATTCTTGCTTGGAAACGTTGTCAGAATAAAATTCAAATTGACTGTGAATGTAATTCCCGACTTGATTCAATACAGCAGTATCCTCATAATTCCTGACGCCCATATCAACAATAGAATCGAGCATTTCATACAACTCTGTACTGTCCGTTTGTGATCGCCCAGAGAAGGAAACACAAAGTAACAAGCACGTAAGATTGAGGTTAAAAAAAAATCGAGTCATGAGGATTAAATAGTTAATGGAACAATGGTGCGTATTGAGTCGACAATTGTGTCCTTCTTTATTTTTGGCGAAACCCATCTCGTATGATTTCCAGATTCATCCAAAAGAAGGTCAAACCGCGCTTCTGCCGCCATTCGAGAATAAGCGTTGAAATGCCACCACTCGCTTGGAATCCCGTAAAATCGTTGAAACCGCATTACTTTTCTTAGCAGTTTTCTGTTCTCGTATTGGTCTTTTGACAATTCTCCCGTTTTTAAAAAGTGAGCTTCCTTACTTGGGAATGCAATAGTCCTGAAATCATCGTACCCTGCTCCCATATCCAATTCTTGTCCAAGGGAATCGCAAATTGTTAGGTCCACTGATGTTCCGTAATTGTGCCCTGAACCGTAAATTGGATTGGACACAAACTTACCTCGCAATCCTGCAGGAACTGTATCCATGGCGTCCCACATCTCACGTTGCACTTGCAGCGGACGAACACCATCAAATATTTTCAACCGCAATCCGGGGTAAAGCGAATCGAGGTAATCTTGACAATGAACAAGTCGAATTCCAACTTCTTTTTGAACGAACAACTTATTTAACGTGTCGTATAGCACGGTTTTCATGAAATTATTATCCGTTGAATACCTTAGATCAATTAAGATTCTTTTGTCTTTCAATTCTATTAAACCAAAAGAATAATATTTCGCTAAAACACTGTCAGTCATTGGGTCTACCTCAATAACGATTGGTTCTTCAACAACTACGATTTCTTGTTTCGGTTCGACCTTCTTCTTTTCCCCACAAGAGAGCAGGAAAATGGATAGAATAGCGGTCGCCGTTAGGAATTTCATTTAACAAAGAAACAAAATCTAAATTATTATAAAGAGACTTAAACTTTCTAATTAATTTAGCGCCAAATTAATTGTATGCCGACTATATCCAACAAAGCGATTAAGATGCCAGAATCGCCAATACGTAAACTGATGCCTTACGCTGAAAAAGCCAAAGCGAACGGTAAATCAGTGTTTCATTTAAATATTGGACAACCTGATATTGAGACCCCTCAAGTTGCTTTGGATGCTATAAGGAACATGGATCGTAAGGTGATTGAATATAGTCACTCGGCAGGATTTCAATCGTACCGTGATAATTTATCGAAGTATTACAAAAATTCAGGATTGCCTGTTGAATCAGAAAACATCCTTATTACAACTGGTGGATCTGAAGCTTTGACTTTTGGCTTTTTGACGACTTGTGATTTACACGATGAGGTAATTATTCCAGAACCATTTTATGCGAACTACAATGGATTTGCTGTTGCAGCAGGAATAAAAGTCGTTCCTGTTACTGCCACTATAGAAAGCGGATTCGCACTTCCTCCAGTCGAAGAAATTGAAAAAAAGATCACCTCAAAGACAAAAGCGATTGTGATTTGTAATCCAGGAAATCCAACGGGTTATTTGTATTCTAAACAAGAATTGGAAAAACTTCGTGACATCGTTAAGGAACACGATTTGTTCCTATTCGCCGATGAAGTTTACAGAGAGTTCTGTTATGATGGGGCAACTCCATTCTCGGTGATGAATCTGGAAGGAATTGAAAACAATGTGATCATGATTGATTCTGTTTCTAAGCGCTACTCAATGTGCGGTGCTAGAATTGGAGCATTGGTTACAAAAAACAAAGAAGTAATGGCCGCTGCGCTCAAATTTGGGCAAGCGCGTTTGTCACCTCCAACAATAGATCAAATTGCAGCAGAAGCAGCTTTAAACACTCCTCAGTCTTACTTTGATGATGTTGTCTCGGAATATGTTGAGCGAAGAAACATAATGGTAAATGGCTTGAATGAAATCGATGGCGTTTTCTGCCCTATGCCAAGAGGCGCATTTTATTGCGTTGCTAAATTCCCAGTGGATAGCGCTGAAAAGTTTTGTCAATGGCTACTCGAAGATTTCGAATACAACGGTGATACAGTAATGATGGCTCCAGCAAGCGGATTCTATTCAACAGAAGGACAAGGTACCCAAGAAGCTCGAATTGCTTACGTATTGAATCAAGACTCATTGAAAAAGGCTGTGAAGTGCTTAGAAGAGGCGTTGAAGGTTTATCCGGGAAGAGTTTAGATGCCTTTCAGGTTTTAGACCGCTGCGTTTTTAGATATTAGATCAGTCGCAAGCTCCTTTTCAGATTTTAGATCTTAGATGATTCTAGATTCATTGAAACCATATCAGTCTAATATCTAAATTCAAACATTCAACGTCAAAATTCTAATATCCAATATCTATTAACCAATATCCAATATCCAAAGAGGCACAGCCGCTCCAAAAAAAATCCTCCCCCGAATAAACGAGAGAGGATTAATAGTTTAGAAAGGTCATCTTTCGATTCCCATTCAAAGCGTTTGCTTAATTATTTCTTAACGAAAGTACTTCTTACAGTTGCGCTAGCAGCAACAACTTCATAGAAATAAACTCCTGCGTTTAAAGCAGAAATATTAACTGAAGTAGTAGTTCCATTAACATCTGTTGTAGAGATAACTTTACCGTCCATTCCGATGATTGAAACAATAGATACTTCTTCAGAAGCAGTAATGTTCAATACATCAGCAGCTGGGTTAGGATATACATTAGCAACAACTGAATTCTCTTCGATAGAAGCAGAAGAAGTTTCAGTCACCATAACGTCATCCATAATCATCCAGTTTTCATCAGTACAATCGTAGTGACGGAAAGCGATATAAACATCTGAATTTCCAGCAGCCAAAGCAGTAATGTCAATTTCTTCGAAGAAGAAAGTTTCACCAGCAGACAAAGTAGTTTCAAAAGCTGGAGTTGGGAAAGTACCTCCTAAAACACCAGGAAGATCAGCTGAAGTCAAAACGTAAACAGCATATTTCTCTTCGTACCAACCTGAAGCAGTAGTTTCTGGGTTACCAGTTGTCCAACTAAGGAAAACACTAGTAGCACCTGAACAATCAGTGATTGGTGAAACAAGAGCGTTATCTGGTGTCAATGGCAACGAAGCTGTATTGTCAAAAGAGTTAGAGATCATACATTCTCCAGCAGGTACCATTGCATTTGTAAGACCTGTTAAATCAGAAGCAGCCCAAGTTAATGAGTCACCATCAAGATCATACGTTGACCAAGTTGAGAAACCTGCAGCATCACTAGCTTCAAGAAGCTGAGCGTTAACTGATCCAGCAGTAGCAAGTACTACTAATGATAGTAAAATTTTTTTCATAGTTATAGTTTTTAATTAATTTACAGCAACAAATATACGACATTCGTGTGATTATTGAAATCTTAACTTAAGATATCTTAAATGTTAAATCTACAAAGCCGATAGATTAATAAAAAAACATTGAAGTCACTCGTAATGAAAGGATAAAACGGAATTGGTCTTAACTTTCCTTTTGGGATGAAGTCAACTTCGGATCTGCTTTAATGAACAGGTTTGCCCATATAATTTTAGACAAGGAGTAGAAATACGGAGCCGTAACCAATGATGCAATTACAATAATTAAGATCTGTAACCCTACGGCCATGTCCTCAAAAAACAAATTAAACGAGACCCAAAAAGTCACAAACAAAGCAACTCCTAAAGCATACGAAATAAACAATGCACCAAAATAAAACCCGGGTTCTGGTGAGTACTTCAAATCACATTTGGGGCAGTTTTTATAAATATCCCCAGCCTTTTTCAGATTGTAAGGATGCGACTTGAAAAAATCACCTTCCTGACACCGTGGACATCTCATTTTAAAAATACTGTAGAACTTCGAACCTTTAGAAAAAACTGCCATATCTCTGTATTGAGAGTCAAAGGTACATTGAATGTTAGGACGAAAAAGATGATTTATATCAGGTTTTAATGCGAAGTTATATCATTTCGACAACAAAGCTTATGCCTTTTCTTTGCAGTATATCTATTGTAGAATGAAAGAGACATTGGAAAATACGGCTGCGCTTCTCAAAACATTTGAAGAAAAAATCGAGGCCGAAATCAAAATTGAGCCTAGAGATTGGATGCCGAATGAATACAGAACGCATTTAATTCGACAAATGTCTCAACATGCGCATTCAGAAGTAATCGGAATGCAACCAGAAGGGAATTGGATTACAAGAGCTCCTTCATTAAGATCAAAGAAAATATTACTTGCAAAAATTCAAGATGAAGGTGGACATGGCTTGTACCTGTATAGTGCCGCTGAAACACTAGGTGTTAGTCGTGAGCAATACATTCAATGGTTGCACGAAGGAAAAGCGAAATACGCAAGTGTCTTTAATTACCCCACGCTAAACTGGGCCGATATCGGCGCGATTGGATGGCTTGTTGACGGCGCTGCAATTACAAATCAAGTTTCACTCCAAAGAACATCCTACGGGCCTTATGCGCGAGGAATGGTTCGAATTTGCAAAGAAGAATCTTTTCATCAACGACAGGGATATGAGATCATGTGGAAAATGATGGAAGGAACAATTGACCAACAAAAAATGGCGCAAGATGCAATTGACCGATGGTGGTGGCCAGCATTAACAATGTTTGGTCCGCACGATACGAATTCGCCTCACACTTCCAATGCTATGAAATGGAAGATAAAGCGAGAAACAAACGATAACCTCCGCGAGAAATTTATCAATAAAACAGTTCCACAAGCCGAATTAATAGGGCTTAAAGTTCCCGATCCCGATTTGAATATTATTGGGACGGATGCTATGGGAGAAAACATTTATGAGCATGGTGACATCAACTGGGATGAATTTTGGGATGTCGTAAATGGAAATGGCCCCTGTAACCAACAACGTCTCGATCACCATATAAAAGCCCATAATGAAGGTGCTTGGGTTCGAGAATGTGCCGAAGCGTATCGAATTAACTCAATTAAAAAGCAGTGCAATGAATAAGAATTCAATCCGTGAGAAAATGCTTTCTCACCAACAAACAATTATAGCGGAACTCAGCCAACGTATTTCTTCACTTCACACAATGGTTGATATCGATGAAGAATCAACGCATGATCCTGAAGATTACTCGCATCAATTTGAATCGCAAGAATTAGAACATTTAATCAAGGTTCAACTCAATAAAGCGAAAAGCGGACTTCAACAGTTAGAATCCATTGATTTCAATCCAAAAAACACGATCACAACAGGATCCATTGTTGTTACGGATAAGGTGGTATTTTTCATTGGGTTCTCGATGGTACCGTTTAAGGTTGGCACGGATAAAATTGTCAGTATTTCAATTAACTCTCCTATTTATTCATTGATGGCGAACAAGGTTGAAGGCGATCAATTTACGCATGCTGGAAACAGCTTTACCGTAGAAAAAATTTATTAAACGATTATGGAATCAAGCGAAAATCAAGGACCACTTTGGGAGGTTTTTATTCAGAAAAAGCCAGGAGTTGCTTACAAACATGTGGGAAGTATTCACGCCTTCGATAAGGAAATGGCGATTGAAAATGCACGAGATACGTACACAAGAAGAAATGAAGGAACGGGGCTTTGGGTTGTACCAAGTGATCAAATTGTCGCGGTTTCTTCTTCTGAGGCTAGTTCATTTTTTGAACCTGCCACGGATAAAATTTATAGACATCCGACATTCTACAATTTACCGGAAGGTGTTAAACAAATGTAGCCATGGAAATTAGAGAAAAGTACTACCTCGAAATCGCTGACAACGCTTTTATATTGAGTCATCGACTCTCTGAAAACTGTAGCAAAGGCCCCTATTTGGAGGAAGATCTGGCCTGTACAAATGTTGCGTTGGACTTAATCGGATTGGCTGAATCGATTTACAATGAAATAGCCAAACAACCCAACTCTATTGCCACAGGAGATACTCTGGCCTACCGAAGAGATGAATCCGAATATATAAATTGTTTGCTGACAGAGCAACCGAATGGTGATTTTGCACATTTGATGGTGCGCCAATTTATGATGGATACTTATAATTATTATTTATTTTCTGAGCTGACAAACAGCAAAGACAAATTTCTAGCTGCCATCGGAACCAAATCTCTGAAAGAAATTACCTACCACCTTAGACGTAGCTCGGAATGGATGCTGCGTCTGGGTAATGGAACAGAGGTCTCAAGCCAAAAGGCGCAAACCGCAATTGACGACCTTTGGAGGTTTACAGATGAGTTGTTTACTCCAAGTGAAGTCGATTTAAAACTAAGAAACGACGGGATTTCCGCTGATTTAGATGTTGTTAAAGTAAATTGGGATCAAAAAGTGAATGAAGTCTTTTACTTGTCGAACCTTAGAAAACCAGAAAATGAATTTCAACTCAAAGGAGGTAAGTCCGGGAGACACAGTGAATACTTTGGCTATATCTTAAGTGACATGCAGTTCCTAACAAATAAATATCCTGATGCTACCTGGTAGATTTTTAAGAACCTGCAACTTGAAGTAAACCTTCTTTGTCTAGAATCTCAATTTTTCTAGCGTGTGTCCGAACCAAATTTTCATCTTTGAAATCTTTCAATAAACGAATTAAAGTTTCAGTTGCTGTTCCAACGAAATTGGCGAGATCTTCGCGGGTCAAATTGATCATTTCGTCTTCGTAAATATCGTTTAAGAGTATCAACGTAGAAGCGAAACGCTCGCGTACTGATTTCTGAGCCATATTGGTAATAAACGTAGCTCTTTCGGCAAGTTCGAGAGACAACTCCTTCATAATCCCATTGCGCAATGTAGGATTGGTATCCACCAAATTCAAAAAGTCATTTTTTCCGATAAAGCAGATGTTACTCTCTTCCAATGTCGTTGCAGAAACTTTGTACGGTTCTCCGCTAAACATTGCTCTAAAACCAACGATTTCTCCTGCAGCAGCCAAATGAATGATTTGTTCCTTACCTTCCTCACCACGCGCAAAGATCTTCACTTTCCCCTCATTAATGCAATACACACCTCTTGGCGAGCTGTTCTCAATAAAAAGGGGTTGGTTCTTTTTGAAGTAAGCGCAAGACCTCGTTGCCTCAAGACCTTCTATCTCCGTATCACAAAATGCCGAGAACAGCGATTTATTTCTTGCTAAGCAATTTTCGCAAGTAACATGTTTATGAGATTTCTGTGGCATTGACTCGTTTTTATCAAATTTAGTGGTTTCCAACGTTTCAAAGGTGATTTATGTCATGTTTTATTGAAGAACTCCGAGCTAACTTTGTATTGAATCAATTCGCGAAGTGTGAAAAACCTCATCCAAAAATACAATGTTCCAGGGCCAAGATACACGTCCTACCCTACCGTTCCCTTTTGGAAAAATCCTGAACTTACAGAATCGCAATGGTTGCAATCAATCGCAAGAAACCAAACGGAATTCAGTGACACCAAGATGAGCGTATACGTTCACCTGCCCTATTGCGAGAACCTTTGCACGTTCTGTGGTTGCCACAAGCGAATCACTAAAAACCACGCGGTTGAAGCTCCCTATATCGACACTGTGATTAAGGAGTGGGAATTGTATAAAGCTGCGATGGATTTCGAACCTCAAATTAAGGAACTTCATTTCGGTGGAGGGACACCCACTTTTTTTCAAGCCGATGAATTAATTCGCTTGGTAAAAACACTGTTTAATGAGGAGAGCGTTGATCCAGAGAAAGTCGAGTTGAGTTTTGAAGCACATCCAAACAATACCTCAGACGAACACTTACAGAAATTGTTCGATTTTGGATTTAGAAGATTGAGCCTTGGAATTCAAGATTACAGTCCAACAGTTCAGAAAACGATTAACAGAATTCAGCCTTTCGAAGAGGTCAAAAAAGTACACGATCAGGCTGTTGCAGTTGGCTATACTTCCATTAGTCATGATCTGGTTTTCGGACTTCCGAAACAGCAACTGGAAGATATTATCGATACAGTTAACAAAACGCTGATTCTAAAACCGGATCGTATTTCATTGTACAGCTATGCGCACGTTCCGTGGATCAAGGGCAATGGGCAACGAGGCTACAATGAATCCGATTTACCGAAAGATCATGAAAAACGAGCGCTTTATGTTAAGGCGAAATCAATGCTAGAGGAAGCCGGCTACATCGAAATTGGAATGGATCATTTCGCCTTGCCGCACGATTCTTTATCTATTGCATTCAAAGAGAAAGAACTGCACCGAAACTTCATGGGCTATACAACGCAGAAAACGAATTTTCTTTTGGGGCTTGGAATGTCGGCAATTTCCGATAGCTGGTTTGGCTTTGCTCAAAATGAAAAATCCGTTGAAGAATACACCAAGCGTGTTCAAAACGGTGAGGTCCCCATTTTTAGAGGCCACATTTTATCAAAATTGGACATTGAAATTCGACAACATATTTTAGATTTGATGTGTCATTTTAGCACTAAAATCAAGTTAGGTGGTTCTATAGAACCAATAATCCCAGAGATTAAAGAGCGCTTGAACGAAATGCTTGAAGACGGATTGATAGAGATAAATGAAAATGAAATCACGGTGACAAACGATGGGATTCCGTTTGTGAGAAATTGCTGTATGGCATTTGATCAAGATTTAAAACCATCAATGGAACGAGAAAATCTGTTTTCCAAAACAATATGAGTGAATCGATCTGTTATCACTGTGGTGACAACGTTATAGACAAAAGCATTGTTCTCGAAGACAAAGTATTTTGCTGTGCGGGTTGCAAAAGTGTGTACCAGCTTTTGGCAGCAAATGATCTGGATTCATTTTATGAAATTGATAGGCAAGCAGGACAGCGCCCCAAAGAGATCAATGAACACAAATACAATTTTTTAGAAGTCGAAGAGATTCGAAACAAATTTATCGATTTCGAAGATGAATCGACGGTTCACATTACCTTGTTCCTGCCTCAAATTCATTGTTCTTCCTGCATTTATTTATTGGAAAACATTCAGAAACTTGAACCGGCTGTCATCTCTTGCCAAGTCGATTTCACACAACGACAAGCGAATTTCATTCTTTCAAAAACGATTACGATTGCCAATTTCGCACTCCTTTTGGACAAAATAGGGTACGCTCCAAACTTCGGAGACCGAAAGAAAATTGACAAAAAGAGAAACAATCAATTCATGTACAAACTTGGAGTTGCAGGCTTCGCGTTTGGAAGTATTATGCTGTGGAGTTTCCCCGAATATCTCGGCATTGAAGAAACCAATCCTGAATTTCGATCCTTCACTTCTTACCTCTCGCTAGCGGTTTCAATACCTGTAATTCTCTACTCTGCCAACGAATATTTAATCTCTGCTTTCAAGGCCATTCGCTACAAAAGCTTGAACCTTGACGTTCCTATTTCCATTGGAATTCTCGCACTTTACATTCAAAGTTGCTACACAATTTTCGCTGGACTTGGACCAGGCTACATGGACAGTTTCGCGGGCTTTGTTTTCTTCCTACTCATTGGAAAATGGTTTCAAAACAAGACCTACGATTCACTTTCTTTCGATAGAGATTACACCTCCTACTTCCCTGTCGCAGTGACGCGAATTCTAAACGAGGAAGAAGCCATTGTCGAAATTGATCAGGTGAAAATCGACGACCGCATTGTTATTAGAAACGAAGAAGTTTTGCCCTGCGATTCAACTTTGATCTCAGAAGAAGCCAGAATCGATTACAGTTTCGTGACGGGCGAATCCGTTCCAATTAAAATGAAAAAAGGAGACCTTATATATGCGGGCGGAAAACTGATCGGTCAAAAAAGCGAATTCCTTGTTCAGAAAGAAAGCAATCGCAGTCATTTGACGAAAATGTGGAATGAGTCCTCGCGCAAAGAGCCAGTAAAATCGAAATCGGATAAACTCTCGATTTACTTTCTAGTTGGCGTCTTAGTCATTTCATTAATCTCAGCCATCGCTTGGATTACAATTGACAGTTCAAGAGTTACGGAGATTGTTGTTTCCGTATTAATCGTTGCTTGCCCCTGTGCGCTCGCACTTTCTCGACCGTTTACTTATGGGAACATTATGCGGATTTTAGGAAGAAAAGGATTGTACCTAAAAAACACGGATTGTATCGATGGTATCAATTCGGTGGATGATATCGTTTTCGATAAAACGGGAACATTAACACATGGAAACAGCAATGAGGTTCGTTATCAAGGTGAAATTTTAACAGGAGAAGAAATGGCAGGAATTGTGCTCTTGGCCAACTCTTCAACGCATCCATTATCGAGAGGATTGGTAAATCACCTCAACCAAAATTTAGCGGATTACAACTTGAAATTAACAGCGTTTTCGGAATTAAAAGGACAAGGAATTGAAGGCAATATTAACGGAAGAATCTTTAAAATCGGATCTGCTCAATTTGTTGGTGACAAAGAGAATTCGGATCGAGAAACATCGGTTTTCATCTCAATAGATTCCAGAATCGAAGGTCGGTTTGTTTTTAAATCCTCGTTTAGAGATGGCATTGCTGATTTAATTGAAAACCTTTCCAAGGGCAAAACCGTTCACGTCCTTTCTGGCGACAACGATAAAGATTTGAATTTCTTCGAAAGCCATACGCCTTCACTGAAGAATATCCATTTCAATCAAATTCCATCCGACAAGTTTGAATACATCAAAGCAATTCAATCGGAAGGACGCAAAGTGATGATGATCGGAGACGGACTGAATGATTCCGGAGCTTTGAACAGCGCCGATATCGGTATTGCAATTTCCGAAGACATTTTTCGATTTTCTCCAAGTTCTGATGCAATCATTGAAGCGTCAAAACTAGCACAACTCAATCAATTGTTACGCATTTCCAAATTTTCAAAAGTCGTTTTGGCGAGTTGTTTCATCTTTTCCATAATTTACAATTTGATTGGATTGTCATTTGCAGTCACCGGTCACTTAACTCCTCTTATCGCGGCTATTTTGATGCCCTTGAGCTCCATTTCCATTGTTTTATTGAGCACCATCTTAAGTTCCGTGAAAAAATAGCTTAAACAGCCATTTTCAACCGCTTTAACCCGATGATATAGAGCCGTTTAAAAAAAACATGATTTAAGTCAGTTTTTTTCATGACCCACTGTCATTCTTTATGCTGTCGATAGGCTGTTTCTTTGTTCTATGGGGATAATTTATCTGATGCTTATCGTGAGTTTAGTAATTGCACTCTTCTTTTTGTTCGCTTTTTTTTGGGCAACAAAAACAGGGCAGTACGATGACGACTTTGGGCCTTCAGTTCGAATTCTCTTTGATGATGAAACCAAAAAAGTAAATCAAAAGAAAGATGGAAATAGAGAAGTTTAGTTATGACAACAAAATCGTTAGAAATTTCGGTTACGCCACAATTATTTGGGGAATAACGGGAATGCTCGTAGGGTTAACTGCAGCCCTTCAATTGGCATTTCCAGAATTTTTTAACGACTATCTAGGGTTCAGTTGGCTGTCCTTTGGACGGATTAGACCATTGCACACAAATGCGGTGATTTTCGCCTTTGTAGGTAACGCCATTTTCACCGGTGTCTATTACTCACTCCAGCGCTTGGTTAAAGCCCGAATGTGGAGTGATAAATTGAGTTACATTAACTTTTGGGGTTGGCAATTCATCATTGTTTGTGCAGTTATAACATTGCCATTGGGAATTACTCAAGGTAAGGAATACGCCGAGCTTGAATGGTGGATTGACATACTTATCGCAGTCATGTGGGTTGTTTTTGGTTTCAACATGTTTGCTACGATTCTTCACCGTCGTGTAAAACACTTATATGTAGCAATTTGGTTCTACATCGCGACGTTTGTAACCGTTGCAATCTTGCATATTTTCAACTCGTTTGCTCTACCCGTTTCTTTGATGAAAAGTTACTCGGCCTACGCTGGTGTTCAAGATGCCTTGGTTCAATGGTGGTATGGACACAATGCCGTCGCCTTCTTCTTAACAACACCTTTCTTAGGTCTGATGTACTACTTCGTTCCTAAAGCAGCCAACAGACCGGTTTACTCGTACCGATTATCGATCATTCACTTTTGGTCCTTGATTTTCATTTACATCTGGGCCGGACCGCACCACTTACTATACACCGCATTACCAGACTGGGCACAAAGTTTAGGTGTTGTCTTTTCCATTATGTTGATCGCTCCTTCTTGGGGTGGAATGCTGAACGGATTACTAACACTTCGTGGTGCTTGGGATAGAGTTCGAGACGATGTGACATTGAAATTCATGGTGGTTGCTTTAACGTGTTACGGTATGGTGACTTTCGAAGGTCCTTTGTTGGCCTTGAAAAACATAAACAGTTTGTCCCACTACACGGATTGGACAATTGCACACGTTCACGTTGGTGGTCTTGGATGGAATGGAATGTTCGCCTTTGGTATGCTCTACTGGTTGTTCCCTAAAATATTTAGAATCAAACTGTACTCGAAGAAATTGGCCAACCAACACTTCTGGATCGCAACGCTAGGAATCATTCTTTACGCAATCCCAATGTACATCGCTGGATTTGTACAAGGATTAATGTGGCAAGAATTCAACGCTGACGGAACACTTGCAAACCCTGAATTCTTAGAAACAACACAAGCATTAGCACCTTATTACATGCTTCGATCTCTCGGTGGATTGTTGTTCATCATTGGAGCCATAATGTTGTTCTACAACTTAATTAAAACAGCACGATCAGGAAGCCTATTGGCGAACGAAGATGCGGAAGCTCCAAACTTAAGATTGGTGAATGCAAAAGCTAGTGGAAAACAATTCTGGCACCGCTCAATCGAAAAACGTCCAATGCGATTCATGTTAATCAGTATTGTCGTAGTTGCTATCGGCGGACTTGTCGAAATCATCCCAACGCTGATCGTTGATGGAAATGTACAAACGATTTCAAGTGTGAAACCTTATACACCACTTGAATTAGAAGGCCGTGATTTATACATCAAGGAAGGGTGCTACAATTGTCACTCTCAAATGATTCGACCATTGCGTTTTGAAACCGAACGCTACGGTGAATATTCCAAGTCTGGAGAATCCGTTTATGACCATCCATTCCAATGGGGATCCAAACGTACGGGGCCTGATCTAGCGCGTGAAGGTGGAAAACGAAACAACACTTGGCATTACCAACACATGATTCGTCCAAAAGTAGTTTCTCCTGGATCTATCATGCCGGCTTATTCCTGGATGAAAGAAAATGATATGGATTTATCAACGATGGAAACAAAAATCAATGCGATGAGAACACTTGGTGTTCCTTATGAAAAAGGGTACGAAAAACAAGCAACTAAAGACGCACGAATCCAAGCAAAAGAAATTGCAACGGACATTGTAAATGGTTTGCCTGAAGAGTTCAAAAAAGGAATGAATCTCGACAAGGAGATCAACAAACTTCGCAAAAAAGAGATTGTTGCCATTATCGCATACTTGCAACGACTCGGTGTAGATATTAAAGCAGAGAACGAAGCGAACGCGGCAGCCGCACCAGCAAAACCCGCAGCGTCAGACAGTACTAACAATTTAAAAGAATAGATATGTTAAGATACATTAAACACAACATGACGGAAATCGAGGGAATATCGATCTACCCTATTCTATCCCTTTTAATATTCACACTATTCTTTGCGGTAATGCTCACTTATGTGTTTCGCATGAAGAAATCTAGAATTGAAGAAATGGGTGAAATGCCTTTAGAAGATAGCTCTAAAGATGTTAGTACAAATTTTCTGAATGATTAATGAACCCGCTAAAATGAGTATGATGAAATACAAAGCACAAATCATAGCCTTCTTAATGATCCTTGGTCCGTTGTTCGGAAACGCACAGGACGGAGAAGGTTTATTCAAATCAAAATGCAACACCTGCCACATTTTAGGAGATGATGGAACAGGCCCGAACTTAAAAGGCGTAGCAGCAAAATGGGAAAGCGCTGGCGAAAAAGAATTCCTTTACCGATGGGTGAAAAATTCTCAAAACCTAATCGCTTCTGGCGAAAGTACAATGGCGGCTAAAATCGAGAATTATAGCTCATCTGCAATGTCGGTGCAAAATGTTAGCGACGAAGAAATAGATGCAATTCTAAGTTACATAGACAATTATGTTCCTGCACCACCTCCTCCACCTAAAAGTGCAAAAGGAGAGGCTGAGGTTACTTACGTTCCCGACTACAACAGCAACTTGGACTTGTTTTACGCCTTGCTCTGCACATTGATTTTATTGTTGATTACAATTATCATTCTATCAGGAACGATGCTTCGGTTTATTAAATCTGATTACTATAAAAAGAAATCGAACAATTCGAATCTTAAAACACTTTTACTACTCGTTGGATTCTCAATTGCCTTTTCGAATACAGGAAATGCTTTAACAATGCTTGAACATGGCGAAGCTACCGAATCTATCCCCTGGTTGAAGGTCGAGAACATGGACATCTATGTTTTGGTTTTCATTAACCTTATCTTGGTTTTCGTGGTCTTTTATTTGAAAAGAATGCTGAAAGTCTTCTTCAATATCGCAATGCCTCCAGAAGAAAAAGAGGCAGAAGAACCAGTCGAAGTGATCAAGAAGGTAAATCAAATTTTGACTGACGTTGTTCCAATCGAGGAAGAGCATACGATTTTATTGCACCATGAATACGATGGAATTAAAGAGCTGGATAACAATTTGCCACCGTGGTGGGTTTGGTTGTTCTATGCCACAATTGTCTTCGGCGTTATTTACATATTCAACTATCATATATTGGGTACAGGTGACCTTCAAGAAGCCGAGTACGATAAATCCATGAAACAAGCGGAGTTAGAAATGGACGCGTATCGAAAAGCCAACGCAATGGATATTACATCCGAAAACGTGATACTTCTAACGGAAAGTGAGGACATGAAAATCGGAAAAAAATTATTCTCAAGTGTTTGTGCAACTTGTCATGGCGATAAAGGAGAAGGAAGTACAGGACCTAACCTGACGGACAAAGCTTGGATTTATGGGTATGACATCAGCGATGTATTTATGAGTATCCAGAAAGGCCGACCGGGCGGAATGCAAAGTTGGGAAACTAAATTCAACCCAATTCAAATTCAACAAATTGGTTCTTATGTTTTGTCAATGCCAGAAGCAAAAGGGAAAGAACCGCAGGGGGAAATCATTGAGAAATAGTACCGAATTCAGGGTGGGGATCCTGCCCTGAATTCACCTAAAATAAGTTCTATTATGAACGAAGAGTTTGAGGAAGTAACAGGAGATGAGGAGGCTTTTCGCGATCGCATTGCGACGGTTAACGAAGATGGGAAGCGCAATTGGATTTTCCCAAAAAAACCAAGCGGAAAATACTTTACCAAACGGAAAATAGTTAGTTATGTATTACTGATAATGCTGTTTGGTGCGCCGCACTTAAAAATCAACGGAGAACAATCCATTCTGTTCAATATTATTGAACGAAAGTTTGTTCTTCTAGGAAAAACATTTTGGCCACAAGATCTTTATTTGTTCGCCATTGCAATGATCATAGGCGTAGTTTTCGTTATTCTTTTCACCATTATTTTTGGGCGCTTATTCTGTGGTTGGGTCTGCCCGCAAACGATCTTCATGGAGATGGTCTTCCGAAGAATCGAATATTGGATTGAAGGCGATTGGACGCACCAAAAGAAATTGAAAAACGCACCTTGGACACGCGATAAGATCTTCAAAAAGATGTTTAAGCATTTCATATTCTGGATAATTTCCTTTCTTATTGCCAATACCTTCCTGTCCTACATCATTGGGGCAGACGAACTTTGGAACATTCAAACAGGAGTGCTAAGTGAGCATATCGGAGGCTTAATTGCTCTGATTATTTTCACAACCGTTTTCTACCTTGTTTTTACCCAATTGAGAGAACAAGTTTGTACAACTATTTGCCCTTACGGTAGACTTCAAGGCGTTCTATTGGATGAAAACACATTGAATGTCGCTTACGATCACAAACGAGGAGAAGGCCGTGCGAAATTTAAAAAATCAGAAGATAGAGCTGCAGCGAGCAAAGGAGATTGTATTGACTGCAATCAATGCGTCAATGTTTGTCCAACGGGAATTGACATTCGAAACGGTACACAACTGGAATGCGTGAACTGCACAGCGTGTATTGATGCCTGTGATCATATTATGGATGGCGTTGGAATGGACAAAGGTCTTATTCGATTCGTTTCTGAAAACGGAATTAAAAATGGAACTCCATTTAAGTGGACAAGACGGGTAAAGTCCTACACTGCGCTTCTGATTCTTATGCTTGGGATTTTAGTTGCCTTGTTGGTCACTCGAAACGATTTTGAATCGAAAATTTTCAGACAGAGAGGTTCTACATTTCAGATCATGAATAATGGCGATGTGAGTAATATTTTCCAAATCAGTATTACAAACAAAACGCAAAACAATTATAAGGTTACTTTAAAACTGGAAGGAAAAAAAGGAGAAATTGAAATGGTTTCGAAATCGATTCGCCTCAAAAAAGAAAGCCGATTAACAGAACGGTTTATCATAAAGTTACCCATGGATGAAATTGAAAATGGAGAGCGCATTTTCTATGTTAGAGTCCTTGGAAACGGAAAAGAAATCCAAAGAGTTAAAGCGAAGTTTATAGGACCAATGCTTTAATCTAAACAACGAGAATTATGGAAAAAGAAACGAAGAAACAAGGCACTTTTGGATGGGGAAAAGGCATTACTGTTGCACTGGTTTTGTTTATGGGATTCATTCTGACAATGGCTGGTATTATGATGTCGAAAGGCGTTGAACTGGAGACCGAAGATTATTACCTGAAAGAAATGGCGTATGAGCAGGAAATTCAAGCGCTCAAAAACGCGAACAATCTGGATGAAAAAATCAGCATTGAAACGGATGATGAATTCCTAATAGTTCAAATTCCAGATGGTAAATTCAAAGATGTTCGACTAGAATTGTTTCGGCCAAACGATAAAGACCAAGACAAAATCTACGACATCAAAGATTCTCAGATTTTTATGATCGGAATAGATGAACTTAAACATGGTCAATATAACGTTGCCATTTCTTATTTAGAATCTGGAATTGTTTGCCTTCAAAAGGAAAAAATATTCATTCAATGAATCCATTAATCATAACCGGATTTTTATTAGGAATCACTTCAAGTCTGCACTGCATTGGAATGTGCGGACCAATTGCCATGGCCATTCCTGTCGATAGAAGCAACAACCGAAGAATTTTATTCGGCGCCTTGCAATATAATTTTGGGCGAATTATTATTTATTCAATCCTTGGTGGGATTGTCGGCACAATGGGCTTAACATTGAACACTTTCGGCATTCTGCAATGGCTCAGTATTTTTGCCGGTGTCTTCTTGATTTTTTACGCTTGGAGAAAACACTTGAAAAACGCCTTTTTTAAACGCCTTCCCTCTTTTAATTTTCAATTTGGGCTCAACAAAATGCTGGGTAAAATCATCAAATCGAAATCACCTTTGAAATTGTTATTTCTTGGCGGCCTCAATGGATTACTTCCCTGTGGAATGGTATTCGCAGCGCTCTTAAACGCCTTATTGACAGGAGAAATTCTATTGAGCGCTTTGGCGATGGCAGCATTTGGATTGGGAACTTTACCTGCTATGCTGGCCGTAACCTTTGCCTCGAACAAGATTGGGAGTTCACTTCGCGCGAAATTGAAACGTGTAGCCCCTGTTCTAATCACACTTGTTGGTGTTCTGATCATCTTGCGTGGAATGAATCTAAATATTCCCTACATCAGTCCAGAAGTGAAAATTATGGAACAAACGGATAAATCGGCAAAGCCAGAAGTTCAAATGGAATGTTGCCACACGGAAGAGAATTGTGAATCGAATTAGAAGTTATAAGTTATAAGTTATAAGTTAGAAATTATGAATTATGGGTTAAAAATTGAATTATGAACCGTAAACCTGAATGAATTCAAAGACACAGGAATGAATCATATCGGAAGTCATTTGTCAGGAAAATTCTGGAACAAAGGATATTCAACAGAGCTTTTGACCGCCATTATAGATTACGGTTTCAATACGCGCGGCCTCGAATACATTCACGGAATCATGAGTCCTGACCATGTTGTTTCCGAAAAATTAATTTTGAAATTAGGATTCGAATTCTTCAAGGAATACAACAACGATGGAGAAATCATTCACTTGTATCGGATGAACCATTGAATTAAGAAACTTGAATTTCTCGACCACTCATAACTAGTAACTTCTAATTCATAATTTTTTAATAATTATCTTGGGTCAATCTCTAAATTGAATTCCTTGCAGATAAAAACCAGTCGAGCGCTTATATCCCCACTTTCAAAAAGTGACTTTAAGGAGATCATGGAAATGTATCAAGAACCCGATTCCAATACTTTCATTCCGCCATTATTAAATAAAACGACAGAATATTATCAAAATTTTCTTGCTGGAAAAGTTGAAACAAACAAAACCATACTCGGTTTTTGGACGGTTCGAGAATTATTAACGAACACATTGATCGGAACCGTAAACCTGAATGAATTCAAAGACACAGGAATGAATCATATCGGAAGTCATTTGTCAGGAAAATTCTGGAACAAGGGATATTCAACGGAGCTTTTGACCGCTATAGTCGATTACGGTTTCAATACGCGCGGCCTCGAATACATTCACGGAATCATGAGTCCGGACCACTTTATTTCCGAAAAATTAATTTTGAAATTAGGATTCGAATTCTTCAAGGAATTCAACAACGATGGAGAAATCATTCACTTGTATCGGATGCACCGTTGAATTATGAAACTTGAATTTCTCAATAATTAATAACTCCTAATCTATAATTTCTAACTTCTAATTCAAACACCTACTTCACTCTCACCGCTCTCATCCGACGCGCACCAAGCACAACCACCACTCTAGCCGTTGGAATTCTATTTTTATAAAGCGATTTTGAATCGACTTCAATTTTAATTCCAACGAAGGAATAATTACCCCTTTTCACATCGCCCAAAATGCCGCGGCTTCTCATTTTACGAATTCCCTTTTCAATCAATTCCTCTTCAGTAAAAAAGTCCAATTCTTCTTGTACCATTTCTTCACGCTCTTTTGAATTTCTGGGTTGATTTCCATAAAACAAGTTCAACTCCCCCTCCACTCCTTTTCTGTCGTAATAGAATTTTTTACCGTGGTTATTTACCAGTGGAATTCGAAACGAAACAGCTCTAATAATGTTGAATTTACTCGTGCATTGATTGGACGCTCTTCGGAAATATTTATTGAGCTTGTTCCATTTTTTGTGGTCAGTATAATGAGACCCTTTCCAAGATATTGTGGCAGCCAACGCCAGTGATTTAAGCGTCTGACTCACCTGCATAGTATCTGGTTTTTTCTTCGCAATCCGCTTCATTTCACTTAAAAACAAAGACTCCAGCTTTCTGGTTCCATCACTGACAAAATCGTATTGCTGTTCACTGAAACTATTGTCTTCAATGTCCTCGATTTTATCCGTCGACTCTAATGCTGCCTTTGCCTTTTCAATAAAGACTCTCGACTGCCCTATTGCCGATGAAGCAATCAGTAAAAAGGTTAATATGCCGAGCTTAGTTCTCAATTTTCGTCTAAAATTCGTTGTCGAACATCTTCAGGTGCAACACCATCTAGCGATACTCTTTTAATAATAGGTTGTTTGGTTCCATTGGTCAATGTTTTCCAGCCTTTAACAACGGCTACTTCAAGTGCACTGATTAAGAAGATAATAATTTGAGCTTTCCTTTTGAAGGTTGGAACTCTTTCGGAAGACGTGCTGACAAATGAATTATCATCTAGAAAAATATTCCTCACATTGTCCGGAACATCATACGTGTTGCCCGCTTCATCTACCGCAGTTTTAGTCATCCGAACATATCCATTGGGTTTATTTCTACTGAAATAATCACAGTTCACCAATCCGAATGACGACAATCCAAATCGAAGTTTCTCTCTTTGCTCAACACTCGGCTCTGGAGCATAAGCCAACATTGTCGCTCGCGATTCTTTCAAAAACTGAATTTGATTTTTGTAAACGCCCGTTTTATAGCGAACAATCAGATCCTCTTCACTCTTAGCCCTTTTAAGTGACTTCTGATAATTGATATAGTTTCGTTTCTCGCGCTCCTGAACGCGCGAAGGCGCCCCTTCAAAAGAAGCAATCACAGGAAGTGAGATCAACGAATCTTTGAACCTAAATGACAGTTTGTAATTGTCTGCTTCAAGGTTAAGATCCAGCTTCATGTCCGTTATTAAACGTGGAATATTTGCCGATGAAATATTCTTTTTCTTCCAATATTTAGTGGAATTCTTCTGATCCTTTTTGATCTCGAGTAGAACATCTTTAATGTCTTGCGTAATCACCGTATCTATCTTCCATCCTTTTACGTTATTGCAAATCCAGTATTGATCCGCATTTCCCGTTCCAACAGTAGCACTCATCTGTTTCAATCTACTCAGGCTTTTCCTTTTTTGAGCTTGAAATTTGAGTTCATAAGGATCGTGACGACTCTTCTTATAAGACAACCCAACTGCAATCTGCGTTTCAGTAAAGCGAAGGAAATTATCATCCGTCATTCTGTTGAGTGAATCCAATATTCTTTGTCGTTTTTTAGCGAAGCCAGTTGGCACTGGAACTCCAATTTTCACCCAGTTACTATCTTGCTTATCAAACACATACAAATCAGAAGTTTCTGACGGTTGAAGATCGTTTAACTCTACTTGGATCACACTGTTTGGATTGGCCTGTAATTCACGTCCTTGATCATCATAAGCTCTAAAATCGATCATTCCAGAAGAGGCGAAAATGTTGTTTGTACCGTTGTTTCGATAAACCATTGGAGCGCCAGCAAGTGCATTTAAAACGGGGTCTTTGTACTCGACGATCTTCAAGTCAACTTCGCCTTCATATACTTCTCCATTTGCATCTAAGAATGCCTCACTTGGAATTTCGTATTTGCTAAATTCAAGTTCAACGGTTTGCGGTTTCTTCGCCGAAATCGTAATGACTTCCATTTCTGGTTTTAGTATTGGCTCCAGACCATTATTAATCATTTCATCGCTCATTTCCATTGCCGGTTGTCCATCTAACACTCCGCTTACGGCTGGTCTTTCACTGACTTCAACTGGCTCCGATTTTTGATTTGGTTCCGCTACTCTTCCAAGCATAACAACTTTGGTTGAAGAAGAAATTTTATTCATCTCATTTGGGTTCTCGAAAGAACAATTATTGAATCGAATCTCTTTTACTTCCCCCGTTTTTGAAACACCTTTCGGCAATTCCATGTTTGAATAACTAACTCTGTCCAAAGACGGAAATGTTGCAACCCAATCGTAAACTCTAGCTGCATTTTCAATCGTTACTCCGTCAAATATAATTTGCTTAATACTTGTATTTCGCGCGACACCTTTGTGAAGTGACATTATTTCCCCTCCTTTTAATTCCAATTCATCAACGTTCAATTCTGAGAACTCAGATGGAATTCCAGAATATACCATTGAAGGAGTAATAGCAAGGCGCTTCAAGTTTTCTTTAAAAAGCAATGAAACACCAACGCCTCTAAGGTTTAATTTTTCGTTCCCACTCAAGTCTAAGTTCTGGAGCGTCCACATGTTTTTAAGCCAAGGCGTATCACTGATCTCATTGTTGGATGCATTTAAATAACTGATTTTCTTTAATTTATCAAGTTCATCTGGCAAGTTTCGAACAGCGTTGTTTGAAATGGAAAGTTCTTCCAAATTTTCAAAATCTCCAATTTCAGGAGAAAGAAAGGAAATGCTGCAATTGTCCACATTCAACTTTCTTAAATTAGGAAAGGCTTGATTCATACCTCCAATCTCCATGAAATTTAAACCTGGATTGTTTTCAAAATCAATGCTTTCAAGATCTAATAAGTGAATTCCTGAAAAATCTAAATCCATCAACAAATTGTCTGACAGATCTAAATTTTTGAGGTTTATCAATTTTGAAATTTCAATTGGAATCGATTTTAATCCTGTTGCTTTTAGGTCAAGATAGGTAACTCTTAACGGGTTTTCCATTGCGTCTTCTATAGAAGTGCAATAACTACAGTCCGCATGAGCAAAGATGCTTAGTAGAACCGTAATCAACGATAATTTGAACTTTAACATAAGTAGAGGTTTTAATTAATAACACTTTACAGCGCTTTCGTCACACTAAACTATTAATGTCCAAACTTATTATAGGTAAACAGGTTAGATTACCGAACTACTACTTTCGTCGAATATTTATCTAGGTATGATGCGTTAAAAGTTATGAATTAGAAGTTAATTAATTATAGGTTGAAAATTGAATTATGAATTGAAAACCTGAATTTATCGACCACTCCTAATTCATCATTCATCACTTCTAATTAATTAAATTCTGAACCAAATTTAAACACCGTTGTACAGCTGAAAAAGACAGCAGTATGAAACACCTTATTTTAATTGCAACACTATTCGCATTCGGAGCATTTCAAACAGATGCTCAAGTTACTCCTCCGCCAAACCCTAGAAAAGTTCAGGTTTCGATTTTATTCGATACTTCTGGAAGTATGGACGGTCTGATCGATCAAGCGAAGTCAAGAATTTGGAATATTGTAAATGAGATTAGCTCGTTGCAATACGAAGGAAAATCGCCAGCATTGGAGTTCGCACTTTACAGATACGGTAACGATGGACTTTCATCTTCTTCAAATTATATTGAGCAATTACTTGATTTAACAAGTGACATGGACGCCATTTCTCAAAAACTCTTTGCCTTAACGACAAACGGAGGAAGTGAATATTGCGGTGCTGTAATCGGGAAATCACTGTCTGATTTGAATTGGTCCGTCAACCCAACGGATTTAAAGATGATCTACATCGCAGGAAATGAACGCTTCGATCAAGGTGCCGTTGATTTTAGAGCAGAATGTAAGAAAGCGAAAGACCGTGGGATTTTCATAAACACAATTCACTGTGGGACGTACGAAAAGGGTGTAATTGATCTTTGGAAAGAAGGCGCTGAATGTAGTGGTGGTGATTACTTCAACATTAATTCAGATCAACAGGTTGTCCATATTTCTACGCCTTATGATGATAAAATTCAAACGTACAATGATTCATTAAACAGCACGTATTACGGATATGGTTCAATGGGACGGGCTGGAAAATCAAGTCAATCGAATGAGGATGGAAACGCGAGTATGAGTGCACCAGAAGTTGCAACAGAAAGAGCTATTGTAAAATCCAAAAGCCACGTTTACGACAATAGTAGTTGGGACATCATGGATGCTGAAAAAAGTGGAACAATCAATATTGAAGATTTAAAAGACGATCAATTACCAGAAGAATTCAAAGGCAAAACCGATGAGGAGAAAAAAGCACTCGTTGCCCAGAAGCAGGAAGAGCGAGAGGCGTTTCAAGCGAAGATTGGCGAGCTTGCAGCAGAAAGAGAAGCGTTCATCGCTGCAGAATTACAAAAACGAGCAGACGAGGGCGAAGAAATTGACGATTTTGGATCTTCAGTAAATCAAAGCATTATGGAAAAAGCCACGAATATCGGCTTCCAGAAAGAAACTCCATAGGTGGGGTAAACAGTAAGTAAGTTTTCATGTTTCAGCTCTGGTTTCGTTTATCGAAATCAGAGTTTTTTTTGGGGAAGAACTAAAAGTAAGACGTAAGATCTGAGACGTCAGAAAATTCGCTAAAGTCAATTTTACTAACGCGTACCATTACTTCATTGTAGCGCACCATCTTCTCTTGGACTTTCATTCCTAATTCGATGATATCATCCGCATCCAACTTAGCTTCTATGCCTTCTTGTTGCTTTTCAATGGATACAATCTCTCCTGACAATCTTTCAATCTCTAGAGCCGTTGATGACATTTCGGCAACCAGTGCCAATTTTTCAAAGGCATCCAACTCCCCTTCTTGTACTTTATCGTAGGTATCCAACAACCCTTCCGCTAAGACAAGATATTCAGTAGCCAATTCATCGACAGCGTCTAAATACTCTTTAACCTCAGGTTCACGCTCTTCTAACGCTTTTTTAGGCGTCTCATCAACTTGATCTTTGGGTGCATCACTCGACGCTTCTTCGGAACAGCTTGCTACTATAAACAATAAGAATATTGGCAGATATACGATGTACTTTTTCATGATCGATGATTTTATAGTGTTCTCTAAAGATAGAGAAAATTATAATCTCTCGTACTTACAACATGAATGAAGATTTTCATAAGCTTCATCCGTAGCTTTGTGTGTTTCAGAGTCGTACCCAACTTCGGCAAGTGCTACTTTCAAATCATCCAATGACAATTTCAAAGAGTCGAAACGCACTTTAAGTGATTGAGATTTTTGATCCCAATTGGCAAACGAAACACCAGTCATACTGTTTAAAGTTCCTTCAATTGTTTCTTTACACATTCCGCAAATCCCAAAAACCTTGAAACGTTCTTCTTGATAAACGAACAATCCTTCTTCTTTTTGCACGGGTTCCTTTTTTGGTTCTTTAGCGAAGAAGCGGTATGAAATTCCACCGGTAATTTGAATTCCTGATGAAATCTGCGTCCCTCGCATAAACTGATACATTGGAATGTCAGCCGTTGCAAAAATAGAGATCTGTGGTTTCTTAAACATATACGTAGCCTGAGGCACGAAAGACAGCATCGCACTTCCGGTAGACTCTTGCTCTATGTTGTACATCGATAAGATATTTAGGCTTTCATGTGCTTGCATTCTCCCAACCCATTCGCCTTTAAGTTGACCCAATAGACTCAATCGGTTGTTGAATACGCTTGTTCCCCCGTAAAGGCCAACCGTTGCATAATCACCAAATTTAATTCCCAAAGAGTTCCAACCTTTGTGAATATATAGGGCGCTTGTAAACAATTTAAAATTCTTTTTCTTGAAATTCTTCAAATAGAATGCATAGAACATCAAATCATTGGATCCCGTTGTAGCTTGAACTGTTGGAGGCGATGTCTGCCAGATTTCAATAGAATCTATAAATGGACTTGAAGGATCATCTTGATTCAAAAAATAGGATTGACCTACAAATGTCGAATCGTCATGCCTACCCAAGGGCATTTTCAATCCCAACCCAAGTGTCAATTCAGATTGAATCGATTTTTTTTCATTTGAATAAACGTTGTATCGAGGAAAGAGGATTAAATCACCGAATCCCGATGAAGTCACCAACTCACTCTCAATATGTTGAACACCGCCAATCATTGTTGTGTCAGCATGCTCAGTAATCGTTCTGTTTAAATAATAACCAGCCGCTACTGAAAGTGTCAACTTCTTTGTCAGGCCATAATCTGCTTTCAAGAAAAGATAATCGCTCGATAAATTATCAAAGAACGCCGTAGTATCTCTATCGCCAGACATGAATCGATCAGACCTTGTGTACTTATAAGAACCTACCAGTTGAACTTGTCCCTCTTGAAGAACACCAGCTGAAGCCCCACCTGCTAATGGAGAACCTCCACCACCAGAACAACACCCTTGGCCAAAAGAGCTATTCCCAACAAACAACACAAGGATTGAAACAATTACTAAACGCATAAGAAAGTAGATTTCTGAATTACTTTACTTCGAATTTCTCAACCACCGTGTCTTCATAGCTAGAGACTTTTAACATATAAATACCCGTTGCTAAGTTATTTACGTCTATCTGAACTCCGTCTGTAAGAAGGATTAAATCTTCCACTGAAACCGTTGAGAAAACTTTCCCGTTCAATCCAATCACCTCTATAACAACAGCTTGAGGAGTAACCATTCCAACCGTAACATTCAAAACAGAACTTGTTGGGTTAGGAAAACAAGAAACATCCAAATTGGTAACTTCCAATTCATCAATTCCAACAGGTTGACACGCATTTGCAAGATCATCCAATGCATAATTAATTGATGCCTCCGCTGCTTGACCGCTTGGTGAATTGTTTTTGTTGTAGTATACCTTATGATCTGTACATCCTAGAACGACAACCTTAGGCATTCCCGCTGATCCATAATCAAACATATCTAATTCCGCAGAGCTAAAGAATTTTGCGTTTGTAATACCGTTCGATGCACACCAATCTTGAATCGTTACACAAGAAGAATTTGCAAAATCATCCGTCATCCAATATTCAACAACACCTGGGTGACTAACTGCAAACCCCAAAACTGCATTGTGAACATCCAATAAAGGCCCCGCGCACGTTGCACATGGCATTGTCCAACCAATTACAATTATTTTTCCAGCGTCTAACTCATCGAACAAATTATACGAGGTTCCTGCACAATCTGTAACTGTCGCATCTGTTGCATTCGTTTGTCCAAATACCGTTGCGCTAAACATCAACGCCAACGTTAAACTTGCTAATAATTTCATATACAGTTTCTTTAAAGGATTAGAGAATGCAATGTAACATGTATTTCTTTGAAATAATAATGGAATGTGTATTTATTGAGTCGATTGAAATGCGGGTTTATTTACTAGGAGTCCAATTGCGCGTGTTTGTTATTAACAAACAATAACCTTCAGCCTATTCAGAATTGGAGAATCACTGTCCAACAATTATCTATTATATTTGAAGATAGATTGAAACTTGATTTTCAATGATCATAACATCAAAGATGATGACAAGACTCAGCAAAATGAGTTCAGTTTACGCACCCTTTTTTCTCGAAATAGGAAATCGATATTGGTTTAGTAAAAACACTTTAAAATTTCAGAAAGGAGGTCATATGACGAATGTTAAGTTCGTTGTGTGGCCTTTTGTTTTTAACCCAATTTCCTTTAGAATCATTACCTTCCCTTCGTGAAATTCAAATCGAAAATAGGACATCTCGCCAAACTGAAAATGCATCACGTTACTGTAACGGATGAAATTCTAAAATCATTTTGGACAAAGGATGACACAGGATCGTTGTACAATCAGCGTTTCCACATCACTCTTAACGGTCAAGTCACATGGCAAGGCGGCTCTGTTTCTTTGGGAAATAATACGGCTTACATTGCACTTTCAAAAGCGCGAATGAAGGAACTTGATGTTCATTTAAAAGATGAGGTTTCTGTAGAACTTAAACGCGATTTCTCAAAGTACGGGTTTGAAGTTCCAGAAGAATTCACCGAAGTTCTAGAGCAGGATCACGAAGGACGAGAGCGTTTTGAGTCACTTCGAATGGGAGTCCAAAGAGCGATCATTTATTTAGTCATTCAGATCAAATCCAGTGATAAAAAAATAGAGAAAAGCATCCTCTTTCTTGAAAACCTAAAACGCGCTCCAAAAGGAGAAGAAACAATGCGTCATGTCTTAGGCAAAGATTTGCCCTAATAATGATATATTTGAGCCATAAATTTAATGCTCATGTCTGTTTACTTGGATAACGCGGCGACAACGCCTATTGCACCAGAAGTTATAGAAGCTATGCTTCCTATTTTGAAAGAAGGATTTGGAAACCCATCATCGGCCCATAGTTATGGTCGAAAATCAAAGGCGCTTATCGAAACTTCAAGGCGTTCAATTGCGAAACACTTGAACTGTCAACCTTCCGAAATTATTTTCACTTCAGGTGGAACGGAAGCTGATAATATGGCGTTAAACTCCGCTGTAAATCAAATGGGTGTAACACACATTATTACATCGAAATTAGAGCATCACGCAGTTGGACATACGGCTGAGCACATGAAGTCAGACGCAGTGCGCGTTTCATACGTAAACGTTTGCGATAAAGGAAACGTAGATTTAAAAGACCTTGAACGATTGCTGCAATCTGAAGATAAAACGCTTGTCTCCTTGATGCATGCAAACAATGAAATATCAACACTTCTTCCTATCGATAGGGTCAGTGAATTGTGCCGTAAATACAACGCGCTTTTCCATTCAGATACCGTTCAAACAATGTGTCATTACAAATTTGATTTGAATGCCTTGGATATTGATTTCATTGCAGGGGCGGCACACAAGTTCCACGGACCAAAAGGAATTGGATTTCTATACATCAACAAAGACCGTAAGGCAGACGTGCTAATTCATGGTGGAGCTCAAGAAAGAGGTCTTCGCGGTGGAACGGAAAATGTTTACGGAATTGTTGGAATGGCGAAAGCAATGGACTTGGCTTATGAAGATCTTTTAGGACATAAAAATCACGTACAGGAATTGAAAACGTACATGATCGACCAATTAAAAGAGTACTTCAACACAATTAATTTCCATGGAGAAACGACCCCAGAAAAGTCATTGTATACAGTTCTAAATGTTTGTTTCCCTAAAAACGAAAAATCGAGCATGTTACTTTTTACATTGGATATGAAAGGCGTTGCGGTTTCTGGAGGAAGTGCTTGCTCTTCTGGAGCTTCGAAAGGCTCGCATGTTTTGGAGGCCATTGGAGCGGATATGGAACGTCCAAATGTGCGTTTCTCATTTTCAAGACTCACAACTAAGGAAGAAATTGATTTTGCGCTTGATCAGGTAAAATCTGTTTTCGAGAAGACATTGGCTTAATTTCGTATTTTGTCATTGCATGGCAGATAATGATATTCACATCCTCATATTAAGTTCTTGGTATCCATCAAAAGAACATCCTTTTTTAGGCAATTTCGTTGAGCGTCAAGCGCGGCTCTTGGGAAAACGCTATAAAGTTACCGTAGTTCATACAGTTGCAAAAGATGGCGGTGCAATTGAATTTGACAAATCCGAGAAAACCGAATTCAACGAGATTATTGTTAAATACAACGGCAACGGACATATTTTCGCGAGAAAGAAACAAGAACGCGCTGCACTAATTCGCGGGATTGATAGCTTGGACAATGTAAATTTGATCATTGGAAATGTATTGCTGCCAAGAGGATGGCAATTTTTAGTCGCACGAAAGAATTTTGGATGTCCTGTATATTATATCGAACATGGATCTTACTTTAGACCGAAAGGACCTTTTAAATGGGGCCGAATGCACCATTGGATTCTAGGTCAAATTCGTAAAAAATCAACGGAGATTATTGCCGTATCCGATGTGTTAAAAGCGGATATGCAGCCAAACTTCAAGAAAAGAGAAATCAATGTTATTGGAAACCATATTGACGTGAATTTATTTTCCGCTCAGCCTAAGGTTAAGAATGAGAAAACGCAATTCTTGCATGTTTCAACATTCGATCACAACACCAAAAACCCGGATGGAATAATTGAAGCGGTGGAATTGCTAAAAAAGGAAAATGCAAATTTCAAATTGACAATCATTTGCGATGAAGACATTGCAGACTGGATAAAGTACTGCGAAGAATTAGGCTTGAACAAGGTTATTGAATTTATTGGCCCGTTGCAATGGCACGAACTTGTACCCTATTATCACGCGGCTGATGCGTTCCTTTTGTTTTCAGATTATGAAACCTTCTCTATCGTATTAGCGGAAGCCTGGGCTACGGGAACACCTGTAATATCAACTTCTGTTGGAATTGCCAATGGAATGAGTTCTGAATTGGGAATTCAAGTTGAAAAAGGAATTAGCGAAGATCTAAAAAACGCGATGCTTCAATTTATGAATAACGAAGTTCAATTCGACCAAGATACTTTGACAGCAAAAGCCGCAGAATATTCTTCAGCGTCAATATTGAACAAATGGTCCAAACTTATTGGTAAACATGTTGAATAAATCCTTGGTATATAAAACCCTAAAAACAGAGTTAATGGGTCGAATCCATCGGATTCAAGTTCAATTTGATGAACTTCAAAAATCGCTCACGAACGAAACGAAAAGCTCTGCAGGTGATAAGCATGAAACAGGTCGTGCGATGGCTCAATTGGAACAAGAAAAACTTTCCAAATCATTGAATCAAATGACATTGTTGCGCAGCGCTCTGGCAAAAGTGAATCCGGAAGATCAGCACACGATCATTCAATACGGCAGTTTGGTTAAATCTAGCAGAGGCTATTTCTTCTTTTCCGTCGGACTTGGGCAAATAGATGTTGGCAATGAAACCGTTTTTTGCTTGACGGCAACAAGCCCAATGGGACAACAACTTTTAGGGAAAAGTAAAGGCGATAGTGTTCAAATGAACGGACAGATTGAAATTCTAGATCTTATTTAAGAATTGTAACATGTCCGTTAAATTCGTACTTCGAATCATTCAATAAATCCTTAGCGGTAATTGTCCAAACATAAGTACCAGCCTGAACGTATTGACCATTATACGTTCCATCCCAACCTTGATTAGGATCCTTATTGATCCAAATTTGTTGCCCCCAACGGTTGTAGAGGTTCAATTCAAAATTGTAAATATCTACCCCTTCGATATAGACATTCCAAAGCTGGTTGAATTCATCTCCATCCGGCGTAAATGTATTCGGAGCGTAAAGAATCACTTCGGGATATACTTGAACCTGTTGAGTGATCGTATCAAAACAGCCCAATTCAGATTCAACAATTAAAATCACTTCATACGTTCCTACTTGACCGTCTGGGAAATCCGTTGTTGGGTTGTAACTCGTCGACGACGCTGGTGATCCTTCTTCGAAATACCATTGGTAATACGCACCACCAATAGATCCATTATTGAAAACAACATTCGTGTTAAACATCGTTACAGGCGATGGACTGTAAGTAAAATTGGCTACGGGCACTGGCTGAACAACCAAAGCGCCTGGGAAAAATGCAGTTCCAACACAACCGTCAGATGAAGTCACAACCATTTCCAAGTCGTAATCCCCTGCCATCCATGGCCCTGTTGATATCGACTCGAGATTTGAAAATAATTCAGTTCCGTTTACTGTCCAGTTGATAATATCACTCAAATTCGGATCTGTTGTATTGATTATTTCAAACGTCGCTGGTTCGCACTGCGGCGGACTTGTGATCAAATAAGAAGGTTCAGGAACGGGTGAAACTGTCACCGTATTACTAATAACAAAAGGAGTAGATTCACATCCGTCTGTAATCGTCACTGTATAAACTGTTGTCGAAGCTGGAGAAACTGTAATTGCATCTATTCCAGCCGTTGTATTCACAGCTCCAGAACTCCATGTGAAGGTATAAGGCGCTCCCATTCCGCCGCTTGCCGTAGCATTAATCGTCGTTTGGTCACCAGGACAGATCGATACGTTTGCAGAAATTGTTCCATCCAATGGTGGATTAACGGTAACAATAACCGAATCAATTTCTGAAACACATCCGTTTTCATTTTCTGCATACACATAGAAAATAGAATCATTTATTGGCGACACACTTTGAGTATCAGTCGTGTCTGCTGTGAAATCCCAATGATAAGAGAAAACTGTTCCGCCAATTGCGGCAGCGCTAATATCGGTTGAACCATTTTGACAAATAAGAACATCGGCACTTGCTGTAACGACAACAGGTGCTGGATCTGTTACTACAACATTTTCGCAAACAACACATCCAATTGCCGTTCGAGAACATACATTGTAAACACCACTTGGAAGGTTAACAAAGAAGGAATCTACTTGCCATGTTAATCCGCCATCATTACTATAATCATCGGCTAAAACATTGTCGACATGAATTTCACCATCTGCCAATCCATTGCACGAGGGATCAACAAAAGTGACTACTTGCGCAGGTGCCTGAACGCTGACTGCAATTGTATCTGTTGAAGTACAAACCGGTGCAAATGTTATATCGTCTAAGGCAAAATCATTTCCTGATCCTGCCGTACTCTGATTTACAATACTCAAAACTGCAGAAACTGCAGCTCCAGAGTTCCATGAATCGGCAGTCTGTCCCCAAGTACAAATTCCGCCTGTTGAATTAACAGGTCCAATAGCCACTCCATTTATGTACAACTGAAGATTTGCGGGATTCGGGTCGTTACTGACACGCATTGCCCAGAAAGAGAATAAATAATCCGTATTTGGAGTTACAGGCACCGTTTGACTCCAAACGTTTATATTGGCAACCGATGCTCCGTTGGCAACAAACATATTGGTTGCTCCCGTTGTATGATCTGTACATGCAGGGAAGTTGTTGTGAACAAGGTTTGAAGATGTGGTAATTGCCCATTCTCCAGCATTCGAAAGCAGTCCCCAAGCTCCACCGCTTCCAACTGCATATCCAGTTGTAAAGTTGTTTGCTGCGGCTGTGGTACCTCCTTCAAAATCTCCATTAACTACAAGGTTCGTCAGTGGAACTCCAGCTACAACACTGTACGTTCCAGTTGCTGATACGTTAATTGCTTGCGTTGTTGCGCCGTTTGACCATAAATAAGTATCAAATCCAGGACCTGCATCTAGGTTCAAAGCATTTCCTGTACAAAAGGTTGTATCATTTCCTAAATCAATGTCGTTGGTTAATGAAACATCTACCGTTGAAACAACGGGTCCGCAATTTGTTATTTCAGTATAGGAATAAAGCCCTGAAGTGTTAACAATTGGATCAAATGTTCCCAAATCTCCATTCGTTAAAACAGAAGGTCCACTCCATGTTCCTCCGGGAGGAATAGCAGTGAAGAAAGAAAATAAATCAAACGGGAGAAGTGAAGAACAGTCTGTATAAGCGACATCTTCGGTAGGTGAACTTGCGCATTGGGTAAATAATAAATCTTCCATGACAATGTCAACTCCATTACCACCAGTAGAGTTACAATGAATTACGAAACGAACACCAGGTGTTGAAACAATGAAACCAAACGTTATCTGTTGATATACATTTGTTAGGTTAATTGTTGTAGATGCAAGAATATTATTTAAATCGTCAAAAGCAGTGAAGGTGACATTGGTCACACCAAAAGATTGTCGTGTCCAAAATGAAATTTCAGCGTCTGATCCGACACAATAACCAGTTACAGTCCTGTCGTAAACATCTATATCTCCTAATCCATTGACAACGTTAAACCATCCATGTTGAGATCCGCTGAGAATGTAAGCAGCATTATTCCAAACCGAACCATAAGTAGTCCCAGGAATACTTCCAATTACTGGAGCTGCCCCTTCAAAATCTTCGAATAGCATTACTGTAGGGTTGGCACACTGAGCATTTGACCCAAACACTGCTATCAAACAAAATAAACCACTCAATAAAAAACTTTTCATTCGCTTCTATTCTAATTTTTTATAATTACAGTAGTAGTAGTGGTATTCGTCTATAGTCTAAACGTGAAAATAAGGCATGCGTTGCTCATTAGCAAAAGTAAGGCATATACAAAGTGTTAACCAGTGATTTATCAGATAAGGTCCGACAAACTGTCAACACCAATAAAACGCTCAGCGGTAAAACCTTCCGCATATTTAAATCCAGCAGGACGACCAAATTCCATCATTCTTGCGGAAATTGATTCTAAAAAATCCAATCCAGAAATTGGTGTTTCAGGTTCCGTTGAATCAGGATTGTAAAACTGTGTTTTATACGCCTGAACTGCGCTTATTTTGCGCTCATGGAACTCCGTCACATCAACAACAAAATCAGGTTTGATGTAATAATCTTGAATGTAATGATAAACCGCATTAGGTCTGATTGCCTCTTGTTTACTTCCCTCCCACTCTGTTTTATACATGATCAATCCAGATAGAAAACAAGATTCTGAAACGAGTTTTGAAGCGCGCCCATGATCTGGATGCCTGTCATTCACAGCATTCATCAATACAATTTCCGGCTGAAATCTTCGAATTTGTTCAATAATCAATCGTTTGTTCGCTTCGTTGATTTCGAAAAAACCATCGGCCATTTTTAGATTCACCCTTGCGTGAATCCCCATGATTTCAGAGGCCACAGCAGCTTCTTCGTAACGGGATTCAATAGTACCACGAGATCCCATTTCACCTTGTGTCAAATCGACGATTCCAACTTTAGATCCAGCTTCGATTTGTTTCATTAACGTACCGGAACAACCCAATTCAGCATCATCGGGATGTGCAGCAAAAACTAAAATATCTAATTTCATATCTCATCGATTTCTGTCGAAGTGGCCTTATTCGTTCTAAGGTAGACGTATCCATATTGTAAAGCGTTCGTTGCAGCAATCAAACCAAGGATTAGAAGCAATGGTTGTATCATCACTAAAAATTCAGTTACGGACAACACCCAAAGCATGAAGCTCGTAAATAAGACAAAGCCTGCAACAAGTGCAATTTTTTTCTTGAAATACGAAGCTACAACGTTCCCTTTAGTAATGTACAATTGGTTTTGAACCGAAGCAATTTCAGTAAAGATATAGAGTATCACAACCATGGAAATCAACCATTCAGGAAACTCTCCTAAGCCATCTCCATTCGCATACGAGTGCAAGCCGACCAAGTAGAAGTTCACTCCAAAGAATGTAAATAGAATGGAAGAAAAACCCCAGAATGAAAGCACACTGAATGTAAATTTATCTTTCAAAGCAGGAATGTAGCGTAAGTGCAAAATGACAGCATACACTAAAACCGCAACAAGTGCCCATGTTTCCTTTGGATCCCATCCCCAATAGCGGCCCCAAGATTCATTTGCCCAAATACCACCAAGGAAGGTACCGATCGTAAGCATGAACAATCCAATGATCATTGTTATTTCGGCAATGTATCTGATTTCTGCAATTTCCAATCCAATTACTTCTCCTTTACTCTTTCCTCTAAAAATGTAAAGGATAAGGTTAATAAAGCCAAGCATAAATGAAATGCCTAATGGTGCATAACTACCAGTGATGATGGCAACATGAATCATCAACCAATACGATTTTAATACGGGCTGAAGTGGTGTGATTTCAGGATCCAATAAATTCATATTCGCTACCCATAGAATAAAGAAGGCCAAAAGAGTTCCCCCTGCTAATATCGCGATACTCCTTCTAGCAAAAATTAAGCTGACTAAAACGCCAACCCAAGCAATGAAAATTATTGCTTCAAAACCATTACTCCAAGGAGCTTCTCCTGTGATCATCATTCGCATATAGATCCCGTATCCATGATACAGAAACAATATACTCGTAAGACCGATCAATACCCACCCTATTGCTTTAAAAGCTTTCATTACTCTTTGCGTACGTCGGATAAATACCTTGATGAAATAAATAATCAATATAATTAAACCGAGATACAAGTAATAATTGGTCGCTTTTTCAAAGATATTCATCTTGTTGTAGCGAATCTCAAGATCCACCAATTTCTCGCTTGGAACAACATTTGCCCCGAACTTTCTTTGGTATTTTTTCAGGTCCTTTAACTTCTCCGATGCAACCTTATACGCTCCTTGATTCGAATAAGCGTCATTCAACGCATTGAAATAAGCAACAGCCGTATTAAATCCTTCAGGATCTTTATCTGCCATTCCAATTGGCGTCCAAGTTTCGTTCTTATCTTCTTTGATAGGCAAAATTTTCAAGTTTTCCCATTTGAAAGAGTAAATCGTCTGTAGAATTTGAAATTTCTCCCCCAACAACAAAACTTGTTTTTGAAATTCATTTCGATCCGCTTCGGAAGTCTGATGTGACTTATTGTATGATTTCCAATAGATAAATTGTCCTTCTTTATCCAGCAATTGGTCATACGAAGCGTACTTTCCTTTCAAATTCAATTCCTCACGAATCCCTCCTTTTCTCGAGACGTAAATCATCTCTTGACTCTTCCAGTAATCCCAATAGATGTGCATACTAATGATTGCCTGCACAGCATTGTATTCGCCATACGAGTCGTCTCTATGAATTTTACGAAGCAATTGACTACACAAGGTGTGCATTGGAATAATTCGACCTCTGAAATCCTGAACAAGAAGTGAAGCGAACTCTTCAGAATGCTCCTCCGTCATGACATTAAAAGCCATGTTTTTCACCGGCGCTTGTGCTTCTTCATGCGTATGATTCGGATCACTGTGGTCGTGGCCATCATGATCGTGATGTTCCGTATGCGATACCGTATCCAAGTCGGACGGGTTTGCAATAGTGTCTTGAGTTGCAAGACTCATTGAAGTTGACACCAAAAGAGCCACTACTGGAAGCCACATTTTCTCCAATTTATCGTTAGTCTTCATCATTAATAGAATCAATTCTCTAAACCTTCCATGCTTTGAGAATAGCGAAAGAATCATTCCGATTCCCATCATCAAATAACCCAAGTATGAAATATTCGTTCCCCACCAATCGTGATTGACACTAAGGTGCGTGCCGCTTTCATCCTGTTCGTATCCAGATTGAAAAAGACGGTATCCTTTGTAGTCAATTACATTGTTCATGTAAATGCTTGTGTTCTTTTTGTAGTTGTTTTCATCATCAATAATTGTAATGAAACTTTCAAATGAAGATGGAGAATTTGATCCAGGGTAACGATCCAACTTAAAGTCTTTACAGAAAATGGAGAAAGGAACCTTAATTTCCTTAGAACCATAGTCCATTTCGTAAATCAATCCTTTAAATTCAAAAACCGATCGCGTTGGAATAGCATCTTCTCCCCCTCTTAAATCAACCATTTTAGATTCTTTACCATCGGTTACTTTCACCGTTAAGATATCCCGTCCCATATTTTTCTCTGGGGCTGGAAGAACCTTTATTTTTGAATTCTTTCGAATCGATTTCAATACAAATTGCTGTTCACCAACTTTATATAAGGTCGCTGTTTGCAATGGTACTATACTATCAACTGGAATTTTCTGATACAAGGAATCCGCAACTTGACCTGTTCGAGCCGCCTTTTGCATCTCAGACATTGCCAAAAACGTAATTGGAAGTTTTGACTCCATCATTAACTTCGCTCCTTTTCGCTTGATCTGGATCCCAGGCATAGCATCCTTCTTCTCGAAAGAAAGCGCTGCTTCACCGATCATCAGGAAAGAACCTTCTGTAACAAAATTGGATCTCATTCCATCCGTTACAATTTCTAAAGTGGTTTCTTTAATTTTTTTGTCCGTCACTAAAGAATCCATGTGGTTTTTACGGTAATCAGCGTATTCAACTGTTACTGGCGCATGTCCAGGCAATTTAAATTCATGATCAAAATCGTTGTAAAAATCTGAAATCTCAGTCATGAATGCCTTTTGATCCCAAGTATATTGCATTTTTCCATCATTCACTTTCATCCAGAAATACGGATCAGAGGAATAAATAAAATCCGATTGTTGGCCTTCTTTAACAACCATCAGACCTTCAAAACTCACATACCGCGTTACGCCAGCACCAATCAACATTACTATAAATGAAAGGTGGAAAAAGAGAATAGCGATTTTCTCCGGTCGGAACATTCTGTATCTAAAAATGTTCGCAATAAGGCTCAGAGCCAAATATGTTAATAAAAGTTCGAACCACATTGCGTTGTAAACAACTAGTTTCGCTGATTGAGTATCGAATTTAGTTTCTATAAAAGTGGCGAATCCTATGGCCAAAAGGAACACTAACATTCCAACAGCCATCATTCGAATCGAGAAAAAGCCTCTAGCAAATTTTTCCATCTGTAATTGATAAATTGGAAACAAAGATAATCAGATAATACGTTTGAAATATGATTTTTCGTTTGTTTAAAAAATTAACATTTATCAGTACTTTTTTCAACTTGAAAATGAGGCGTTTTCTTATCTTTGAAATACGATTAAAACTAAATCCCATTATTTTATGAAAAAGGTCGTTAAAAAAATCCTAAAATGGACAGGTATCTCCCTGCTTGTTATCATTGTACTCTTAATTTTAATTCCAATATTATTTAAGGATCAAATCAAACAAATGGTAATTGATGAGGTGAATACGAACCTTAATGCAAAGCTAACTATTGAGGATTTTGACTTGACGTTTATTACCACTTTCCCAAACATGACTGTGGAAATTCACGATGCTAAATTGACGGGAATAAAAGAGTTTAAAGGCGTTGAGTTAATGAAAATCAAAACTTTAACAGCTCATGTTGGTTTTTGGAGTGTCATTGGAGGCGATCAAGTTGAAATTGATGAAATCCACATTGACGAGCCGATTATTGACGTTAGAATATTGAAAAACGGATTGGCCAATTATGATATCGTCAAACCCGATACTGAAAAAACTAAAGAGGAAATTGAAGAACCATCGAGTTTTAAATTGTCCTTGAAAGAATATACTATTACAAATGCTCGTATCAAATACGATGATCGTGCTTCAGACATGTTCGCTGAACTAATCAATGTAAATCACTCCGGGAGCGGAGATTTAACAGCCGATGTTGTTGATTTTGAAACGAAAACAACGATGGATAAATTGACGTACCGCATGGATGGACTCAATTATTTGACGGAGGTAAAAACAGACGCCGACATTAATCTTTTAATGAAATTCACGGAGAAATCATCGAAATTCACTTTGAAGAAAAACAGTATTTCATTGAATAAAGTAGATCTTTCTCTTGATGGGTATTACGAAATGTTTGAGGGGTATGATGATATGGACTTGAAACTTGATGCGTCAAAATCTTCATTCAAAGACTTCTTATCACTTATTCCAACGTTCTATCATTCAGGTTATGAAAGCATGGTTTCATCTGGATCGATGTCGCTTAACGGATTGATTAAAGGTAAAATGGACGAGAAAAACTTGCCGGGTTGGGACTTCGGTGTCAAATTGAAAGACGGCTCAATTAAATACCCTGGATTAAGTAAGATTACAAATGTTCAGGTGGATGCGGCAAGTAAATACCCCGGAGGCGAAAATCTTGATGACATGACATTTGACATGCCTAAATTTCATGCGAATCTTTCGAAGAACACAATTGACGGAAGCTTGTTCATGAAGAAATTAATGTCCGACCCCTACATTCAATCTTCGATCAACACCCATGTTGACTTGGCAACATTAAAGGATTTCATTCCAATGGAAAAAGGTGAAGAATATAGTGGGATTCTAGATGCTGATGTTGACATTAAAGGGAAAATGAGTGCTTTAGACGCTGAAGATTACGAGAATTTCACGGCGGCAGGAACAGTAGAGTTGTCGAAGATGAATTATAAATCTGAAGAATTATCTGAAGAGGTAGATGTCAACCATTTAAAATTAACCTTCTCGCCTGAGAGTTTAGTACTGAATGAATTGGATGCCCAAATGGGAGAATCTGATTTTAAATTGGACGGTGAGATTCATGACTATTTCGATTATATGCTTCGAGATGGTGTCTTGGCGGGCGATTTCAACTTAAACAGTGACTACATCGATCTTGACGATTTAATGGGAATTTACCCAGAGGAAGAAACGCGGGCTGACGGCCAAACTTTAGGTGCAGTTGCTCCTGCCCCGGTTGAGGTTGAACCAACTCTTGTTCCGGCCAATATCGACTTAAAAATATCGACGAAAATAAACAAGGCGCGTTACAGCGGAATCGATGCCAAAGACATTTCTGGGAAATTGGTTCTTAAGGATGAGATTGCCGAACTAAGCAATTTTGACTTGAAAGCAATGGGAGGAGACATTGGATTGACTGGAAATTACAACACACAAGACCATGAGAATCCTAAATTTAACTTCGGCTACAAGCTCAAAGAAATTGACATTGAAGAATTGACGAAAAACTTCTTGACAGTAGAGAAATTAGCTCCAATTGCTAAGTACGCAAAAGGAAAAATCTCTTCAAGTTTCGATATGAGTTCTAACTTAACGACTGGATTAATGCCGGTTCTAAACTCAATCTCAAGTGATGGAGATGTCAGTTCAAATAAACTGCAAGTAACGGGGTTTGAACTTTTGAATAAAATTGAACAAGTGACGAAGTTCAAAGATTTCTCAAAACAAACATTCAAGAATTTTACAACGCATTTCTCAGTTCATGACGGTAAAGTAATGTTGACTCCTTTCGATTTAAAACTTGGTGGAATTAACACCAAGGTCTCTGGATATACGACTTTAGAAAAGGACATGAACTATAAGTTCGCGATGAATGTTCCAAAAGATAAAATTCCTGCATCCATTTTAAAGGAAGTTGAAAAAGGATTAACAACGCTTAACGGACTTCACCCGTCTATTAAGATGGGCGATCTACCTGCATTCATTCCAGTCAATGTTTTTGCAAGCGGAGACCCTAAGAACCCAAAGATCACAACGGATTTAAAGGATCAAGTTTCAAAAGCGGTGAAAGCTCAAATTGGAAACCTAATTGAAGATATAAAGACCGTTGTAAAAGATTCAGTTACTGCAATTATCGATGATAAGGTTGATGATCTTAAAGCGGAGATTGAAAAGCAGAAGAAAGCAATTTTAGCTGATGCTCAGGAAAAAGCAAATGAAGCAAAAGCTCTCGCTAAAAAAGGAGCAGATAAAATAAGAACGGAGGCAGATGCTCAGGGAAAAAAGTTGATTAAAGAAGCTGGAAGCAACCCACTTAAGAAAAAATTGGCAGAAGCAGCGGCTAAAAAATATACGGAAGAAGCTGAGAAGAAGGCGGTAGCCGTGGAAAAGGAAGGTGATAAGAAAGCCGATGCCATTATGCAAAAGGCCAACGAGCAAGCCAATAAATTGGGGTAATTAATTGGAGTAAAGGTGTTCACTTCATTATTGTAATGTACTCGAATGGTGTTGAGAAAATGCAGTTTGTAAAAAATTAATGTTTTTCGATTGTTTGATCTCTCGATTGATTTGGCTTTAATGAATCCAAATTAAATCGAAAAGCACAGCGTGTCGAATGATCTAATTTTTCGAATATTCGATAATGTTAACCTTGATAATTTTCCAAGAACGCATCAACATTTCCTTGAATCCGTGCAGTAATATCTGATGTATCCGCTCTATCAAATTCATTTCCTGTGATTTTTTCGAACAACTCGATATAGCGGTCCGTCACCACTTTAACGAATTCGTCTGGCATAACAGGCATTGTTTGTCCATCCAGTCCTTGAAAATTGTTTTCAATCAACCATTGACGTACAAATTCTTTTGACAATTGCTTCTGAGCTTCTCCAGCCTCTTGGCGTTCTGCATATCCATCAGCATAGAAAAAACGAGAAGAATCTGGCGTATGAATCTCATCAATTAAGATGATTTCTCCGTTTCTCATTCCGAATTCATATTTCGTATCCACCAAAATCAATCCTTCGGCAGCGGCCATTTCTGACCCTCTTTGAAACAAAGCTCTCGTGTACGCTTCTAATTTGATGTAATCTGCTTCTGGAACAATTCCTTGTGCGATAATTTCTTCTCTCGAAATGTCTTCATCGTGTCCCTCCTCCGCTTTTGTTGCAGGCGTGATAATTGGAACCGGAAACTTATCGTTTTCTTTCATTCCATCTGGCATTGGAACACCGCATAGTATTCGTTTGCCTGCCTTGTATTCTCGTGCCGCGTGCCCGGACATATATCCACGGATCACCATTTCAACACGAATTGGATCACAAGCGTATCCGACAGCAACAGATGGATCTGGAGTAGCAATCAACCAGTTTGGAACAATATCTTTCGTAGCATCCAAAAACATAGTTGCCACTTGATTCAAAACTTGACCTTTGTGAGGAATTCCTTTTAGAAGAACATGATCAAATGCAGAGATCCGATCCGAAGCAATCATTACCATCAATCCATTGTCCAACGTATATACATCACGGACTTTTCCATTGTATACATTCGTTTGTCCTTTAAAAGTAAATGTGCTTTCGATAATTGCTTCGCTCATGAGAAAAAGTTTGGTGCAAAATTAGATAAATGGAATTATTAATTGTGAATTATTAATTATTAATTACCCACAACTTATTAAAATTCTAAACGAGAAAATTCTATAGATGAAACCTGAACCTCCAATTAATAATTATTGATCATTATCTTCATCCATTTTATCCATCGCAACAATGATTCTTTTCACCAATTGATGACGCATCACATCGGCAGCTCCCATTCTTATTACCCCGATCCCTTCTACTCCATCAAGAGCATCCAGTGCATAGGCCAAACCTGATTTCTGATTTCTCGGCAAATCTACTTGAGACATATCTCCCGTAATCGCAAACTTCGCTGACTTCCCCATTCGGGTTAAGAACATTTTGATTTGCATCGTAGTGGTGTTCTGAGCCTCATCGAGAATAACAAAGGCTTTATCTAAAGTTCGTCCACGCATAAACGCCAAAGGTGCAATTTCAATAATGCCAAATTCGATCATGTCTGCCAATTTTTCTGCTGGAATCATATCTCTTAAAGCATCATACAAAGGCATTAAATAAGGATCGAGTTTTTCTTTTAAATCCCCAGGAAGAAACCCAAGGTTTTCACCCGCTTCCACAGCAGGGCGTGTTAAAATGATCCGCTTAACTTCTTTAGCTTTCAATGCTCGAACAGCAAGTGCAACCGCAGTATATGTCTTTCCCGTTCCCGCAGGTCCAACGGCAAAAACCATATCATTTTTGTTCACGAGTTCAACCAATTTCTTTTGATTGATTGTCTTCGCCTTAATCTTAGCACCGTGATTTCCATGAACCAATATTTCTGATCCGTCATCTGACTCCAACATTTCAGAGCCACTGTCCAACATCAGATTATCAATGTTATTTTCCGTGAGGTTATTGAATTTATTATAATGACGAATGATGAGATCGAATTTCTTTTCAAATTCAGTCATGACCAATTCATCTCCAGCGTAAGTAATTACGTTACCTCTCGCGCTAATTCTAAGTTTCGGAAAGAAACTCTTGATGTGCTTGAGTTTCGTATTATTTGAGCCAAACAACTCTGCTGGGCTAATTCCTTTTATTTCAATCTTCTTTTCTAGCAATAGACTAATTTATTTTTACCTTTACTCGTAAGGATTACTAACCCAAATTTAGGAAAATATTCGTCGCAAAACGACTGAAATTATCGGAGATGAGCATTATTACTTTAACAACTGATATGGGGCTTGATGACCACTACGTGGCTTCGCTTAAGGGTACGATCTTATCTGCTGTTGAAAAGGCAACTATTATTGACATTACACATGCTGTTCGTCCGTTTGATATTTCAGAAGCCGCGTTTCATTTGAATTGCTGCTATAAAGATTTTCCTAAAGGAACAATCCACGTAATTGGCGTTGACAGTGAACCTATCGTTAATTTTGGAGGATCTGACGGGAGCTTTCCAACCATCATGGAATTTGCAGGACAGTTCTTTATTTCGAATGACAACGGATTCTTTGGAGCTTTTCTAAAAGAAGAACGACCTGTTGCAATTTGGAGAATTGAGGATTTTATTTCTGATCCAAAAGCATTCAAATTCCCAACAAAGAATATTTTAATTAAAGCCGCTGCTCGCATAATGAACGGTGAGAAGCCCGAATCTTTCGCGACATCATTCAACGGTTATAAAAACGCATTATCACTAGCAGCGATCTCGGAAACAAACCTAATTAAAGGCCATGTTGTTCACATGGATATTTACGGGAATGTAGTAACAAACATCCATCACACTTTGTTTGAACGCTTCGGTAAGAATACCCCGTTCATCCTTTATTTCAGACGAAAAGATTACTTCATCGATATTATTTCGAACACGTACAATGAAGTTGCTCAAGGAGAAAAAGTAGCAATATTCAATGAAACGGGGTATTTAGAAATTGCCATTAACCGCGGAGCAAACGCAAGTACGGGAGGAGCGGAAAAATTATTTGGAATGCACAAAAACGACATGATCCGCGTTGAGTTCACACCACCTGGATCTCGTGAAACTTTAGACTCTCTTTTCTAATGATTACACGAATTGTAAAACTCGAATTTCAAGAAGAGAGCATTGAGGACTTCTTAAGTTTCTTCGATACAATTAAACATATTGTAAATGAATTCCCCGGTTGTTCTGGAATGAAATTATATCAAGATATTAATCGACCTACAATTGTAATGACCTACAGCCACTGGGACAATCAAGCGTCCTTGGACAACTACCGAAACTCCGAACAATTTGGAATGATTTGGCCAAAAATTAAACCTTGGTTTGATGCGAAGCCAGAGGCATGGAGTGTTGGCGCCTATTTTAATGGGTTTGAAAATCGATAATTCGATTGTTGGATAGTTGGATTGTTGGATTGTTGGAAGAAAATTAAATTAAAAACAATAAATAACAACTAATAAATTATGAAAATTACATTCTACATTATTGCCGTTAGTGCATTATTATTCTCTTGCAACGTTAGCACCAAAGGAAATTGGACTGAAGAGGACAAAGGGAAGTTTCGCACTGAATTAGAAACAGTCAAAACCGAAATTGAAGCTGGCGGACTTAATTTCGACACATTCATTGAGTGTGCCATCGAGAAAGCAGAACAAAAATTCAGTTCTTTTGAAGAAGCAGATTCTGATTTTGCTGGTTGTGAAGCTATCGGAAAAGAATGCGCCTTACAATTAATAGGGAACTCAGGCAGTACAGCAGGCAATTGGTCGGAGCAAGATATTAAAATCATTGAATCTACAATGGATGAGCTTCGTGCAGAGGACGAAGGCAACTCCGAATTAGACGCCTTCTATGATTGCTATTCTGAAAAATTAATGGCAACATACGACTCTTTTTATGACGCCGACAATGACGGTGCAGGTTGCGCTGAATTGTCTCAAGAGTGCATGACTGAGCTTGGAATTGAATTTTAAGAAGTCCCCTATATGGGAGCGATAAAACTCTATTGCCTTAGCGGACTTGGAACGGACAAAAGAGCGTTTCAACGCATTCATGTCGAAGGCGTTGAACTTGTGCATGTTCCATGGATCGATTTTAAGGAGAATGAATCTCTACAATCTTATGCGAAACGATTGTTTGAGGCAATTCAACCGGAAGATGATTACAATTTAATTGGATTGTCTTTCGGTGGAATGATCGCTACGGAATGGGAAAAGATCAAAGCTCCGAAAACACTGATTCTTCTTTCAACCATGCGTGACAAGAAGGACCTACCGGGTTACATGAGAGTTGCAGGTTTACTGAACCTTCACAAGATCATTCCGATGTCATTACTAAGTTATCCGAATTTCATCTCTTACTTTCTGTTTGGAATCACGAACAATGAAAACAAGCAGGTCTTCAAAGATATTCTGCATGACACAGATCCTGTACATCTAAAATGGGCAATAAATGCGATTGTGAATTGGAAGAATCACGATAATTCAAATGGAATTCGAATTCACGGAGATAAGGACCGTTTGCTTCCAATGAAGAAGGGAATGGACCACGTTGTTTCGAGCGGTGGACACATGATTGTCTTGAATAACGCGGATGAGATTAACGAGATAATTGAAAGATCAATATAGCTATACTCACGCTACATATAGACAGTTATGCCGTAAGTCAGGAGGCACTGACAAAATTAACGTTGAAATGAATTATCTTTGTATAAAAAGATTAACAGATGGAAATCAGAGAACAATTAGGCAAGCACAAAAACAACGAAGAGCGCATGATTACAAACGGTAAAAATTATTTAATTATAGCCAGGGCCTTTGTTGCAATTGAAACAAATGGGGAATATGTAGAGAATAATAATTTCCATATTGATAATGCTATTTGCTATTCCCTTCGTAACCCTAACACCTATCATGAAACAACTTTACCATACTCCACTGTACTACACGAATACCAATTTATTTAGACCAACTACTTCGTTGCTACATAAAACAGATCAAAACAACCTTCTTTTGCATCTTCAATGAAATAATCTTCGAGTTGGATATGAGCTCCAGCGTCAGTCAATTTATTTCTATTTCTGCGGTTCAAAAAATCATAAGGAATTTGCAGCATCCATCTTGGGCCCCACCATTGGAAGTTAAAAACATCGAAACGCATGGTCTTGTTCACAGAAGCTTTGTTCTGCTCGTAGTATTTCATCACAGTTTCATTTCCAAAAACACCTTTTGAATCTACCGATGAATAATACTTCCCAAGCATGTTTGTCAATTCATCAATCTTGTATTCTCTGATGTGCCAAGGATTTCTAGAAATCGACATTGTTTTGTTCGGAGTTGTTACGATGAACTTCCCTCCCGGTTTAAGTACGCGGTGAATTTCTTTTACGAAATCGTGGTCCTTTTTAATATGCTCAATTACCTGAAACGAAATAACAAAATCAAAACTATTGTCTTCCAAACCAATGAGCGGAGGAATATTCATTTGAATAAATTTGACATTGTCATGTCCCTTTATTTTCTCCAATGCAGAAGTCTCAAATTTATCAACTGTCACAAATTCTTCTGCTACTGGACTGATTATTTCAATTCCGTAACCACTTCCTGTTCCAATTTCTAAAACTTTTCCTGAAATTAATTTCGACGCTTCAACGTAAGCCAAAAGGCTTCTTTGAAAAACATAATTGTCGGAAACATCACTTCCGGAAACTCTTTCTGCTGTTTGTATCTTGCTCATCTATTCAGTTTGATCAATGCTTTGCGCATCGTGGACAAATTTACAATTATTTTATTAGATGCTGGATCGTTCGCAGGCTCTTGATTGGATATTGGATCGTTCGTGCCTCACTGTTGGATATTGGATATTTGACTGCTTCGGTTTCAATGAACTCAATCCGAACTTCTAATATCTAAAAGCCGAAAGCGATCCAACATCTAACATCTAACATCTAACATCTAACATCCAATACCAAAGCTCCAAAACCAAAGCAATCAACTAATAAACATCAACATCTTAATAAATGATAGTAACACTTCGCACTCTTTCCGTTGATGTATTGAAAGGAAATCTTATTTTTGATCCGATACTAATCGGGTATAATTCTTTAGCGCACATGAGAGCACTATATTTCAAAGAAATCAGGAGTTTTTTAGGCTCCATTATCGGGTACATCTTTATCCTAATTTTCTTGATCTTATCAGGGGCATTCCATTGGATAATATCAATGGAGACAAACCTTTTAGAAGGAATGGAAGCGGATCTAATTCCGTTTTTCAATCTTTCGCCTTGGTTTTTCCTTTTTCTAATCCCCGCAATTACGATGCGTTCAATCGCAGAAGAAAGACGAACGGGAACAATAGAATTACTGTTTACAAGACCTATTTCTGATTTGAAAATCATTCTCGCAAAATACTTTGCAAGTGTGACACTATTAATAATCGCACTTCTACCGACCTTGATCTACTATGCTTCAATGCATTATCTAGGCAAGCCAGTCGGTATAATGGATGATGGCGCAACATTAACGTCTTATCTCGGCCTAATACTAATCGGAGCTTCATTTGTCGCTATTGGGATATTTGCCTCGGCGATAACAAGCAGCCAAATCGTAGCCTTCATCATTGCAATGTTCTTGTGCATTCTCTTCTACCAAGGCTTCGAATTAATGGGATCCTACAACCAAATGGGGAGTTTGGATTCTGTAATTAAATACTGTGGGATGACCTATCATTACGACGGAATTAAACGTGGATTAATCGACACGAAGAACATTGTTTACTTCATTTCAATTATTGTCCTGTTCATTTATGCTGCTTTGACAGTTATCAAATCACTTAAGAAATAGCTATGAATAATCAGACTAAAAAAACCACAAACAGTCTTTACAACTGGACAATTCTTGGGATTGTTTTGGCAGCTGTAATCTTGGTTAATGTAATTAGTTCATTTTGGTACAAGCGAATTGATGTGACAGAAGATCAACGCTATTCACTTGCCGAAAGCACAAAAGAATTCTTACAGAAATCGGACAGCTTCAAAGGAAGAATTAGCATTAAGATTTATTTAGCGGGTGAATTGCCAGCTGAAATTGAGCACTTCAGAGTTGCTATTGAAGACAAACTAAAAGAGTTTAAAGTCCACGCTGGAGATCGAATTGAATACCAATTCATTAATCCTTCGGTTGGTTCTAAGGTTGATAAGCGTGAGTTGGAAGACCGCCTATTCAATGCAGGGAAGGGAATTTTACCAATGAATGTTGTTTACATGCAGGACGGTTCTCAACGTCAAATTAAATTGTGGCCTGGAGCAATTTTGGATTATGGTGGCGCAGGAACAGGATCGAAAAAGCAAGCTGTTCAACTGATGCCGGGAACAAATGACGGACGCCCATTTCCATTAGAAAACATTGGTCAAATCATTCAGAATTCAACAAAAGATTTAGAATACATGTTAGTGAGTGCCTTGCGGCGTGTAATCCAAGAGAGCAAACCTCGAATTGCATTCTTGCAAGGACACGGTGAGTTAACTTTCGCTCAAACGCAGCGAGCTCGTGCGGTAATCAATCCCTATTATTCCGTTACGGATGTAGAATTAAACGATTCTTTGGGAGCGTTAAATGAATTTGATGGGCTTGTTATTGCGCGCCCAACGCAGAAATTCAGTGACAAGGATTTATATTTAATTGATCAATTCGTTATGAGAGGCGGTCGATTAATGTGTTTCTTAGATAAGTTAAGTCTGCCTATGGACACGTTGAACCGTTACGGGGTATCGCCAACAACCCGAATTGAAACAGGACTTGACAAGCTTCTTTTTGATTACGGATTAAAACTAATGGACAATTACGTGATGGACCGGAATTGTTTGCCAAAACCAGTTCGAATGGAGAAACAGGCGATGATTCCGTGGTTCTTCAATGTATTGGCCACTCCGACGAATCACCCCATTGCTCGAAATTTAGACCCTGTTTCTTTGGAATACACAAACGAAGTTCAGCTCGTTCCTTCGGAGAATAATGAATACATAGTTACTCCAATATTAACTTCAAGTTCGAACTCAGTCGCTACAGGAATGGCGCCACAAGTGAGTTTTATGATTCCAATTGAATATGGCAATGAGCCATTGGTTCCAAACCCGGACAATCCAAACAATGCGAAATGTCTTGCGGCACTTTCTGCCGGTAAATTCAAATCTTATTTTAGAACTAGAATTGTTGATGAATTTGCAAAGAATCCTGAATCCAACTACCTCGAAAAAAGCAAGACCGAAGGGAAAGTACTTTTAGTTGGAAATGGACGTTTTTTCGAAAACCGATACGACTCAATGCCCAAAGGACTCCGATCTGACAGCGTTTTTAAATACCGCCCTAAATTGGATGTAAACGACTTAAAACAAAATTTCGAATTGGTTCAAGCACGCTATCAGCATGTCATTGGGAACCAAGAATTTTACCAAAACTTAACTGATTTCATGATGGGCGAACATTCTGTTATGGACATCCGATCGCGTGAAATCGGGATACACGCAATTGATACGGAGAAAGTGAAAGCCGATTCAGGATTTTACAAGCTGTTAAACGTTGGATTACCAATTGTGATAATACTCCTATTAGCCCTGGTAATGAACATTATGAGAAAACGAAAATTCTCAAGATAACCTACTTCAAATGAAAAAAATAATAATTATAATCGTCGCATTGGCTGGCTTGGCGGGTATGCTCTATTTCGCCATCGATCTTTCTGAAAACGCAGGGAAATCAGACAATGAATTGATTGAATTCGCTATTAAAGATGTTGAATCGATCGATAAGATTATCATCACGGACAAATTTGAAAACGTATTCGAACTTCGCAAAACGAATGGAATCTGGACCGATAAAAAAGGCGGTTGTGTTACCCAAGACAAAGTTTCATTTTGCCTCGATGCATTTAAGAACATTGAATTCAAAGGATACCTCGCAGACAACTCCAAAGAAAAATTCACGAACTTGATGGCTGCACAGAACATTAAAGTAAAGATTTTTCAAAACGGTCAATGGAGTAAAACGTGGTATTTAGGACCAGCAGCTCAAAATCACGATGGCCAAATCATGTTATTGGATGATGCAGAACAAGGTAAAAGTGCTTTTCCAGTTCTTATGGAATTGAACAATATGAACGGAATTATCGATCCGCGTTTCTATGCAGACCCTCTTCAGTGGATGTGTCAGGATTTAATCACAATGAAGCTTTCTGAAGTTTCTGAAATTGATGTAAAATTCAACGACGAGCCTCAAAGAAGCTTTAAAGTCACAAAGAATGACAGTGACATGAAAGTATTCCAAAAGAACAAACAACTGACAGGAATTAGCTCTTCATCTATCTATGATTACTTGAGCAACTACCAAGATGTTAATTTCAATACGGCAAATTACGAATTGAATGCGATTCAAATGGATAGCCTGAAACGTACGACTCCATTCTGTGAACTGTCTATTAAAAAAGTTGGACAGAAAAAGAACACTTACAAACTATACAGAATTGTAAGCGGTCCGGCACAGCGCGTGGGAATGGCAGAAATGCAAGACATTGATCTCGATCGGTTCTGGTGCGAACTTCCTACTGGTGAATTTGTTAAATGTCAATACTTTGTTTTCAACCGTCTATTGCGCGGAGATGCTTATTTCCCATTGGATTTAACAGGTGTCAAAACACACGATGGAATTCAGTTAATTGAAAGTGAAACTATAGTTCTGTAATAATTTTTCAATTCAGTAAGTCCTGAATCTTATCCGTCGGTGTAGAAATCCACATTCGTTGTTAATAACTCAGGGAAAACTGAGTAGAAATCCCGTGTTCTACATCCTGTGAATTTAATAGCTTTGGTGGTTAAACATTATTGAAATGAATTTTGTAATCTCAAGTGCTACCTTATTAAAGCATTTACAAGGAATCTCGGGAGTTCTCAGTACGAGCAACACGCTTCCTATTCTAGATAATTTCCTTTTCGAAATCGTTGATGGTCGAATGACCGTTGCGGCTTCAGATCTGGAGACAACAATGCGCACTTCTATGGAAGTTGAAGCGAAAGAAGAAGGAAAGATTGCTATTCCAGCAAAACTCCTATTAGACGTTCTTAAAAACTTACCAGACCAGCCTTGTACTTTCTTGGTTGACATGTCGAACTTTGCAGTTGAAATTGCTTACGACAACGGAAAATCAAAAATGGTTGGATACAACGGTGATGACTTTCCAAAAACACCAGAATTGGAAAATTCAAGTTCTATTAAAATTTCGGGAAGTATTATCTCAAATGCGATTAACAAAACCTTATTCGCGACTGGAGTTGATGATCTTCGTCCGGTAATGAGCGGTGTGTTTTGTCAATTTTCACCAGAGAGTATCACTTTCGTTGCAACAGATGCGCACAAATTGGTTCGCTATACAAGAACGGATTCTCAAGCTGTCGGAAGTTCATCTTTCATCTTGCCGAAAAAGCCATTGAACTTGCTTAAATCAAACATTAAGGGCGAGGAAGAAGTGCAATTGGATTACAACGATTCGAATGCCGTATTCACATTCAATGATATCGTTTTGGTTTGTCGTTTGATCGATGGAAAATATCCAAATTACGAAGCCGTGATTCCAAAGGAAAATCCAAACGTATTAACAATTGATAGATTGCAATTCTTGAGTTCTATCAAGCGTGTTTCAATTTTCGCAAACAAAACAACACACCAAATCAAATTGAAATTGGCAGGTTCTGAATTGTCACTTTCTGCAGAAGATATTGATTTCGCGAACGAAGCCAACGAGCGTTTAACGTGTAATTACTCGGGTGAAGACATGGAGATCGGATTTAACTCGCGTTTCTTAATGGAAATGTTGAATAACATTGATACCTCTGAAGTTCGATTGGAAATGAGTGAGCCAAGCAGAGCTGGTTTGTTAATGCCATCAGAATCAAATGAAGACGAAGATATTTTAATGCTTGTGATGCCAGTTATGCTGAATCGCTAGGAATTAAACGTTATACTGTTAAAGCCATCTCGTGTAAACTGGATGGCTTTTTTTGTGTGTTGAATTAAATAGAAAAATCAACGGTCATCAGTAGAGCGAACAGGACAATAGACAGTATTTTACGGTAACGCCTCATATATACCAACGTATAGTTTCTTTTTTACTTTTTAATCAACACTTTCGAGACGTTTTCAATATCATACCAGTGCTGAAACACTGTAATTGTGTCAATAGGCGATTCGTTTATATAATAACTCAATATACTTGTTACATATATTCTATCTGATGTAAGGCTATCAATTTTCGAATTTTCAATGCGAGTTGATGAATGTTTTTCATCTTCTACTAAACACAAATATTGTTTGTTGAACCAATTATTGAATCCATTATCTTCTCTGTGCTCATAAAATTTCATTTGTTGACCGTTCACACTAATTTCAATCGTATCAACCGTATGTCCTCCATATGATATTTTTCCAAAATCGATATGACAGTATTCACCGACAAGAGTACTATCAAGATTATTTGGCTCATAGTATCTGATATTAGAACCGTCTTGAGCCATCACGCAAGACATAAAAAAGATTCCAATTGCAATTAAAATAAATTCTCTTTTCATACTATTCTAATTCTGACTAACGTTTCTCGGCGGCTCTTCCGTGCCGACTCTCGAATATACACTTTTCGGCATTAAGAGTAGTGCCTTTTGTACAACTTAGACTTCTTGAATAATGGTAGAGTTTGATCAAAACAAGAAAAGTTAAGTGATAGATAATCAGGGCCATAAGTTTTCAAGATAGTTGGTCTGTTGTTCAATTATTGCTTTGGTGGAGTTGTGCGACGGTTGCTGGTGTTATGTGCCGTCATTTTTTTATGTTTACGATGTAACGTGTCATCCCTGGGATAGTATCCGAACATTCCATTCCTCCGCCAATTATTTTGGCGTAAATCGTATCTGTACCTATGTTTGTCGCTTTAAATAATATAGCTCTTGTTGAGTTCCCACCCTCAACACCCTTTGGGCCAGAGATTACTGTTTCACTTCCAATAAAAATCAAATTATTCAAACTGTCTTTATTTGGAGCACATTCGTAACAGCAAGAATTTGTCGTATAATAAATTCTTAATGTATCACCAACTTTCAATTCGTAACTTGACTTATTTGTGAAGTCTTCAGCACTTGGACCAGAACAGCTACTACTAAGCCATAACAAACACAGACTTAATAATATTTTTCCGATGGATATATTCATGTAGCACTTCTTTACACATAACGTTGTGTTGCTATGCCTCGTAAGGACTTTCAACTACGACTTGTCTCTCGAAGATAGAAATAGATTTGTTAACCAAAAGTAATTCTTTCGAAGAAAGCACGCCGTATTGTAAGTAAGCCATGTTACCAACACTAGTCAATATAGCTATTATAATGGATGTGATACAATGAATCATTCATGAAATAAAATGTGAATGATATGTCAGAATCTTCATCATGAACCATCAAGATATTCGATCTTATTTCTTCTAACAGAATTTGGGAAACTTCCTTTTTAGGCGATCCAATTTTAATTTTAGACGAAAGAGTTATGTCAGAATCAAATAGGTCAGTATCCAATAGTATATCTTTATTAAAAGACCGGTAAATTTGAACTTTTGAAGTTTCTGTCGTGTAATACAGCAATGAATCAATTTGCTCTGGCCAATGAATATTTTTAACGGTGTCAGCTCTGTAATTAAATTGCTTTTCTAATAAACCGGAAGTCATAATTTCTTTACTCCAATCATGGATAAGTTCCGAATTAAATAATGTGTCGGTTTCAGAATGTTGTTTTTCCTCGGTGCTTACTTGATCAGTTGAACTAAACTCTTGCGGCGCTATGTTTTCTGATTCTGAACTGATTTGAATATCAGCAGTATTATCCTTCACTATTTCAGATTTATTTTGAAAACAGCTTGTTAGAATAAATGCTATACTGATGATTTGTACTATTTGCTTCATATTGTTGGTGATGTTTTACCGCTAGGAAAAGTAGTGCTTTTCTCGGATATATGCGTTGCCTATTTTTTTAGAGGCTGTTCTATACATTTTAGTTTGGATTTTCTTTTAAGTATTTATTTAAATCACGACCTGAGATTAAGAGGGTCGCGCCCATAGAACAAATGGATAGATTTGAATAATCTAAGAGCTTTAGTGCACCCCACAGACTAATGATGATAATGATTAATCCCAAAACTGGTAATATCCAAGACAACATGAGTAAGAAATTTTTGTAAGAAGAGAAACTATAGCTCTGACGCGAAATAAGTCTTAATTGGAACCGTGTACCAAGAGTGAAGAACCAATAAAATAGGTGAGGACCAAAGTTAACGAGCAAGAACGTTCTTGCTGAGTCTTAATTTATAACTTTATCTATGTTTAACCTGTAACGGTTATTTAGGACTAGTCAATCATTTCAAATTCAAGAGTGCTGTATTTGAAGAAATACAAAGGAAGAGCTTCGATCCCGTCATTAGTTTCGTTTGGTTCAATTCTTTGAATGAATATTCCATCGCTTCTTTCAACCTTAAAATTGGTAAAGAAAGCGTTGAAAAATTCGATTTTCGGATCAGTCTCAAAAATCATTAAGGCATATGAATCAAAATATTTCTCCAAGTAATCAGGAATACTCTCATTAGAAGCCCAATTGTATTTTATGCTCAAGTTCAAATTTGTAGAAATATTCGTCCATGAAGGAGGAGTGTGTCTTGTCTTATTTGGGATAAGTAAATTGTATAGTGTACCAAAAATCCAGAATACAATTAAAATTGGCACCAAAATAAGTCCGAGTAGAATTAATAAGATTAATACTATAATTCCAAGCAAGCTTGATCCGTCCTGATCCTTTACTTTTTTGATATAAATGTTTAATCCTTCCAAATTCGAATTCAATTGTTTCTTCTTTCATAATGTCAAGTTTAATACTTGATTCTTTTTCTAGTAATCTTAATTCCTTTTGAGCGATTTTCTCAGCATCATTTCTTGTCAGCATACCTATCTTCTCTATTCTTTTTTTTCATCAACGCCGGAGAAAACTGTATTTTCATTGCAGTTTGGACAATTAACATAAATATCCAATTTGGGCTCGTTCGGTCTTTTGGTTTCGATTATAATTAGGTTTAACTTATTACAATTCGGACATATTACTTCCGTTTCACCCTTCTCTAACTTAATCGCAACTTCTAACCAATTAATCATAACTTTATTATTTAATATGCTCTACCGCTCGATCAGAGAAGCCTGTAATAACCTTTGTTGTTTTTAGATTTTAATTAAATTGCAATTCCTTCTTTATGGGGATAATCACCAAATTATTCGTTTAGCACTAAATATTGACCAACAGGATACTCCTCATCAGTGATACTAATCCAATAATCTAATGTTGATTCAAAAAGATATTCATCTTCATTTTTCGCTTTATCTATGAAATTGGTAAAATCCTGCGCTATTTCATCCGTCACAATTTCTTCAACTAAAGCGTCATTCATTGAAGCTATAATTAATTCAAAAATTTTATATCGCAGCGTTACTTCAAAATGTATATTATCATTAAAAAACTTTAAAAATTCTGTAACTCTAGAGCCGTCAGAATTAATAATACCCCAATCTTGTGTTTCAAAATCCAAACCTAAAAGAACTGAGATTTCTCTTATACGGTCATAATTGTATTTTTCTTTATCGCTTAACATAATACTTAATTTGGTAATACCTCAGCGGCGTTGTTAAATGAACTTTAGTATTTAAATCAAATAACTTTTATCGTTTTCAACTTCTAATAAAACTTCCAATTGATGAGCAGTCTCTTTACTAAGATTCATTATTTCGATCCATGAGGGATCGGTTAACAATTCATTCGCATCTAATTCGTACCCCTCAAAGACATCTATTTTTTTTGATAGAAGAATTAAATCTTCAGTAAGATTGGATGGAAATGCTAAAACTATTTCTTTCCAAATTCCTAGATCTTCCAGTGTTAAATCGAAAAATGAGTAATCATCTAGAATTGATATAGACTCTTGGCAACTATGAACAATACTATTCGATTCAGTTCCGTGTGACCAATTCTTTTGGATAAAATTACTATCCGAATATCTTTTAGTAATGTTAAGTACATTTAAGAGTACGTTGCGAAATTTGTTCATTTAGTGAAATTTGAATTTATCATATGGTATATGCACTTCTGCTGATTTGTTTTGATTGAGGCCACTTTTTGCTACAATTGGATTTCCATTAGCATCAATTGGAGCACCATTTTTGTAATATTTGACGTTTGGGATTCTACTCGCTGCATGATCTGCCCCATTTATGCCGGGAGAAACTCTTATATGACTGTTAGCCAAATTCTTCGGGTCCATAAATCTAATACCTTGTCCAAATTTTTCTTGTTTTACAATCCAGTCACTCGGAACCCCCAAGTCTTTCCTTATTTAATCTGTATGGTTTTTAAAATTACTATCAAATTTACCGTAATTGTATTTACTTTCCAATTGAGTTAGAGTTCTACTTCGTCGAGCATTCTCCAACTTCCTAATGATCCTCTCAAACGATTTCGTCTCCGTTTCAATAAGTTTCGCGCCTCCTTCTACTTTAAGGTAGATATAAATTCATTTAAGCTTTCAGCTATTAAATAAATATTTGACCAGTCATTATCATCAGAAGAGCTATAATCAACCTCAAAATCATGATTCCAAAAATATATTTTGTTGTCTGTTTTATTCATGCAAATTAGATTTCCACCAGGGTCATGAGCTATTGGCAAAAAAGAAATTGGTATTCTTTTTTCATCTATTTTGTAAGTATTGAAATAATCCTCAAGATTATCAAACTCACCATCGTATAGAGCTAAAAACCAATCGACGGAAGATTTGGTTATAGTTCCATTCTCCTCAAAACTAAATGTATTCGGTTCACAACGACCACCGTTGAATTTTAATAAATGTATTTTAAACTCTATTGGGAATACAAAGTTTATCTTGCTTTCTAATTCCTTAATTTGAGTTTCCGTTAATTGTTCTTCTGTATCTAAAAAATCAGTCATAGTGTTGTTGTTGTTTTAAATTTTTACCACAAAGAAAAGCCTCCTGTATGTCCAGTTTTCGAATGTACTGAAGAATTAACTAATTGCATTCTTCCTTTCGATTGATGATGATGCCAAGTATAACCTTTTGGAGTAGATGAATATCCTGCTATTTTATTAGCGGCATCAAAATCACTCGCTCTATTACCAGTTGGTTTAATCTTGATATCGGCTTTACCCCCTTTAAACAAAAAGTCCTTAAAATTAGGAAATCCTTTCTTTGTAAATGGAACGCCCGTTTTAGGATGAAGCTTACCTGCCAAATGTCCATTCTTTAAACCAGTCGTACCCATTTTGGCGGTCGTGACTTTTTTAAGTATTCGCTCAAACGATTTCGTTTCCTTCTGAAGTAACTTTCCTCCCCCTTCTATTTTTGCAGAATATCGAGTAAGCGCGGCTCTTTCTGAAGGTGTCAAGGCCTTCATTCCTCTAACATATCCGAGTGCTTCCAAGCGACTAATATTCGCCACTTTTGCCACTTGATTCGTAGTTTTGACTGTCGCTACGGTGGACTTTGAAGCTCTAATAACAGGCCCTAACGCAGAAAGCAAAGCTCCCGCCGCTAATAAGGCTCGTTCCGTTGTAGACAGTTCTCTTCCCCAAATATCTCTTCCTACAATAGCTTCTCCAATCATAACCAATGAACCTATAATTGGAATGGAATAAATTACAGCACTAATTAATGGTTTAGGATCGTAACTTGGAACTCCTTTAGGGTAGAGATAGGCTTTGCCATTTGTTTTGTCATCATAGACATACCCTAATGCTGGATGTTGTCTAGGTTTAGTGCTTACTGTTGAACTCCACATTGAACCTGGCACATTGACTGGAAAATTAAAGTTTAGTAAATTGCTGTTATGGGAGACTTGCATATTACCATCCTCAACAAACATTGGCTTCCAGTATCCAAATGCTCCTTTTGGAAAAGGTACTTTCGTCCAAACTTTAGAATGCACTATACTTATTGAAACACGAGAAGATTCATCATTCGGAATTATTTCAAGTTGTAATAATTTGGTTTTTGAATCACCATTCTCATACTCAGTTTCACGAATAATTTTTGGTGTTCGCGTTTTTGTTTCATCAATCTCAAGATTCATTTTTCTTTTAGATACATCCGTTAAATCTGGAGTATACATTTTCGATGATCTTAATGCTATGGTAATTGATGCCTTAGAATCACCTTCCCCCTGACCAATCTGAATCGCAAAGGCTGATAAATTATACGAGGTTCCAACAATAAACGTATCAAATCCATTTTTTGAGATATTGGGACTTTTAGGTGATTTTGACCGAATATCTAGTAAATCTTTTATCTTATTTTGATCTTCTTCAGTTAGGTCTGCCAGTAAATAGGCTTCAGTATCTTCTTTGTTCTTGCTAAGTATACTTTGCATGACCTCCATTACTTTGATCACATCGAAAATATTCATGGCATAGAAGTAATCGATAATTGTGGCAGAATTACTATCCGAAGTATACCCAGAGATATACTCGATAACCATATGGGCGACATACCATTTACCCGAGTAGGCATTACTTCGAAGAAGAATTCGAGTCATTTCCTTTCGATGATCGTCCGTTAGATCACTCATGAGCCACAAAACCATCTGATTGCCTTTGGTTGAACTGTGTTTTCCACTTTTCAATTCGACCATTAATTTTCGAACATCACTAGCAGATCTCCATCTGAATTTATTCACGATGGACTCGCTGCTAGCGTCACTTGTGTAACCAGAGAGTAAGTTAATAACCTCTTTAGTGGTTGTATAAATTGATTTCTCCTCTTTCCTTTGAACTTGATCTCCTTTTGTTCCTTGTTGAACAGTATGCGTCAACTCATGAGCCAATAAGTGCTTTCCTTCTTTGCTGGATGGATTGTATTTTCCTTCATTGAAATAAACATCAGAGCCATTTGTAAACGCTTGAGCTCCTAAGTTTTCATTCATTTGGACAGCATTCGAATCAGTGTGGATCTTTACATCGTTAAAATCTCTACCAAAGCCAGATTCCATTTGGGATTTTGTGCTAGCCTCCATTTTACTCCCTGTGCCTTTAGAAGAATTCAGTTGACTTTCAATGTTTGATGAAGCGCTGTCACCATCAGATTTATGCATCTGAATATCTTGCTCATCTTCCATTTTTTGAATTGACTCGTCTTCTACTTCTTTTCTTTGAATCAGTGGTGTAATTGAGTCTGCAATTGGTTTTTCCTGAATTTCAGTCTCTTGCTGTTCTTGCTTTTGAACTTCAGGATGAGTTACAGGTGTAGGTTGTGGTTTGGTTTGAATGTCCGGTGAAGCATGAAATGAACTTTCACCAGTAGTTTTTTTATTCACTACTTTATCAGCAATAGTATCTGCTTCTTGCTCATATTGATCATCTGCCTGTCCCATTTTCATTCGCGCTTGCACCGTATTATTCGGTTGAATAAATGCAGGTTCTCCATATTGATTCAGCTTAACTTCAGGGTCAAAATCTGCATTCGTAACTTTTCTGTTGGGACTCTCTCGATTCATTTTAGCAATTTGCCCCGCTGAGGGTCTTATGAACATGCTATTTGAATCGTTACGATGATTTGATGCGTGAGGTTTATGTTGTTTTTTAGATTTCAATACAATGAATGAGGTATTGACTGAATTTAGATCAATTAATCACAAAAAGCTAATTCAAATTGAAAATAAGGTACAAATACTGAATCTTATCAAGTATAAGTACGCATAATGAAATGGAGTTTTTGATAAACAAACGTTCAAAGTTGAATAAGGGTTCCCTCTGAACATTCCTGCTCTGCCTTTAAATAATAGCAAGTGTCAGCATAATTCCTTTGATTTTCTTTAATGATTTTCCAATTCATAACTATGCGTACCAAATTAAAAGAATGTTCCTGCCCTTTAACCTTGTTTGAGAGATATCTACTCTGGGCTTATCTCGGACATGGCGCACCCAAACCTACATTACTTATAACGGTAGTTTCTCTAAAAAGCAAAATCTGCTTCATGAGAATCGAATATATCAATAATTTAATGGACAAGTACCCGAAATTAAAATCTAGAATAGCGCTCTTTAGACAGTCTAACGGTCGGCAGCTACGCAATGTTCGGATATCTACCAAGGTCTAAATTTAAAGTTCGGAAAGTTTTTCAACTAAGATTATTATTACGAAGCATGAACCCGCAAGGGGTGTGAGGTGCAGTTATGGTTAGTCTCAATCATCCCACAAGTAATATTGTTTGTTAGTCCAATTCTTGATAGTATATTCTGCGCCCAAACTTAATATTTGATAGTCACCATCTCGGATTTCTTTCAATGTATTTAAACACAGTTCTTCGGCTATTGGAAGACAGTACAATGCTCCGTTCGCTCTAATTTGAGGTACTTTCGAATCAATTAAGGGTAGAAGTTTAGCTACCATTTCTAATTCACGTAGTGTCTTGAATATTCTATGAGACTTTTTTACACTTCGGTTGTTTCGTTTGTAATCACCTAAAAGTGTTGCTTGATATTGTATTTCAATTTCATTTTCAAAAGAGCTTATTAGCATGTCTACTTTGTCCATTTAAATACATTTTTTTGTTGTGTCATTTCTAGTGGTTCATTCTGGGCATCAATTAACCACAAGGTTTGGCGCTACACCACGGTGCAACGATTTAGAGTGAACTAGTTTTTCGAAGATAAAAAAAAAGCGACTTAGCTTTTGCATATAGTTGAGTTAATACAAACTAATAATACGAAGCTTAGACTTGCACTGGGATGTAGCGTGTGTTATAAGTCTCAAAGTTTCATAAATAATTTATAACGTGTTTTTAAATAAATCCACTCGTTTGGCTTTTTGAATTTGAAGATTCTTTCTTCGAATCTATTTTTATTCGATGAGTTTAATATTGTTTTACGTTCAATTTTTCTAGTTGGTATGTTTTTTTTATAAAATACTTCTTTACTGATAACTCCATCTTCACTTCCAACTGAAATATAAATAACTTCATTTGAGGCGACGAAACCACGCTCCCATGTTTGAATAGACTTAATCTGTTCATTTCTTTTGTAAATGATAATATCTCCTATGGCTTGGTCTTGGGGTAATTTTTTTCCTTCATAAAGAGTTCTTCCGTTTTTTTTAACAAATAAATAAATTGTATCCTCATTCATTTTAACAAGGCTGTCAGTATTACTTAATTGAGATGGGCTATATGAGTAACTTTTACTCTTACTGAGAAAAACACTTTTCCAGATTCTTAAGGAAAATGAAGACTGTTTTATTTCTAGAGTTATTGTGTCAATCTGAGAGTGGCCAACAAAACTGAAGGATAAAATTATGTGAATTAGTATTGTCGCTTTCATGCACTATAACTTCTTTATATCCCTAACAAAATACACAAAATGTTCGTTTAGCACACCCCCGTTCTCCCAATAGACGGAACTAAATCTTCCGGTTTATTTTTAGTAGTTCAGCTTTATATCCCATCAAACGAATAAAGATTCTAAATCCTAAAAAAAGAAAAGCACTCATATTCACGAATTATGGCTATCTTAATAACAAGTCATCACCATTTAACACTTTCGAAATATGCTCTGGAAATACAATTACCATTGTCCTCATTGTGCGTTTCAACTCACAAACAATGATCAGATTCGCTTTAAAGTGGAAACGAAGGACAACAAATTTACCAGCATCAATTTAAACGCAGCGCCTGGTAAGTATGGATATGACTCTGAGGATTCATTAACATTAACGCAAGGAGACAAATTAAAATTCTACTGTCCTTCTTGCGGTTCTGATTTGCAATCAAAAAGCCATCCGCAATACGTTGAGGTGAACCTAAAAGTTAAAGAAGGAATTGTGTTTGAAGTTTTCTTCTCCCCCGTTTACGGCGAAAAAATAACGTACGTCATGATGGAGAATAAACTTGTGAAATACCATGATGATTTCTTCGGAGATATCGAAGCATAATTAGCTTTCAAATTTCTTAGCTTTGACTGATATTTAAAAACGTCGCATCGATGAAACTTACTGCTGTAACACTCCTCATTTTACTTTCAAATTTATTCATTTCTAATTCCGTTTATTCTCAGGAAAAACAAAAGATAGGGGACTTGACAATGGCCTTTTATAAAGCGGATAGTATTGTATCTGAAATTGAGTACTTCAGAGTAAAGGATTCTATTTTTACGGCAAAATTAATGGCATTCCAAAATAAGATTGAAGCCGAAAATTTAAAGCTAAACGAGTACAGTCGCATTCAACAAGCGAAATTGGAAAAAGGCTTACTAACAGATAATGAAGTTGCTCATGTACAGTCACGAATTCAGGCGATGCAAGGCAATATACTAAAAACTCAAGAGGCTTGGGAAAAAGCGAGCCTAGAAGCTCAAGATGAACATTTAGAAATACTAATCACCTTGAGTGAAATACATCGAAAATATTCTGAAAAGAATAAAATTGACGTCTTAATTAAACAAGAAAGGGGTCTTTCTTTTGGGTATATAAACCCATCAATGGATGTAACGGATGACTTTATGAAATTTGCAAATGAGGAGTTTAATAAACTTGAAAAAGAAAAAGAGTGAGCCAAATGCGAATGGAAAAATCGGAACTAGAAGGATTCTACCTTGAAAGGCGTAAGGAAGGAATGGATATTTCCGATATTCGCAAGGAGCTGAAATCAAGAAGCATTGACCCTGAACACATTAGTGATATCATACGGTTCGTTGACGATCAAACGCTTGCCAAACGAAAGACAAAACCAAAACAAAGTAATATTCTAAGCACGAAGCTTTGGGCTGGAGCACTTGTTTTTGGCGGTGCAGGAATTATGATTTTAACGTACTTCCGAGTGATCAATCTTGGTAATATGTTTATCATTCCAACAGGACCAATTCTTTATGGACTGTTTCTGTATCGACGCGCAGGACTTAGAAAAAAGGTAGAAGACACACCTCGATTTGGTCGCTTCAGAAGGTTTTAAATCTCTATCGAAAGTGCGATTCTCGTTCGAGCATTCGGGCGGTTCAGAATACAATAAGCATTGTTTTATTTCATCAAGCTGTCCATAGGAGCCAAAGGAGATTCGAAATGACAAGCAAGAAACAAGAACTAAAGAGCGACGCATATTGACTTTTAATTTAAGATGCTTGTTTCAAGATCTTTCCATATTCAATTATCAAACCCATATTTTCTAAAGGTTAGATTCATTCTAGGCCGCTTGTATTCTGAATTAATTGGCAAACTATGTTCATACCTTTCTTGACAATGATCCCCCATAATCGTAAGGCTTCCATTTGACAAAACTTGACAAAATTCATCCCCACTCTCCTTATTTCTAAATTTGAATTCTCTTTCTTCTCCTACACTTAGTGATGGAATGACTGTTGTATCTCCGAATGCAGGATAATCCGAGTGGTAATCTACTCCAGAATTTCCATCAGGATAATAGATTAAAACACAAACTTGAAATTGCTGATTCGTCAATTTTTCAATTTGCTCTTTTACTAATTTCAATTTGTCGGTCCATGCATTTGATGCACCCCATTGTTTTTCAGGAAATCTATTTTCATCGATTAGCTTCTTGTCCAAAAACATAATTTTCCCAAAATTTACGGTATACGTTTTGCCTTCTTCTGTTGACGGGCGGAAATTTTGTTTTTCTACAATACTCATTAACTCAGAGAACAATTTATTGGCAGACTCTTCGCTCAAGAAGTCTTCAATGTATTCAACTTCACAGTTCAGTGGTAATTTCATTATCTACATCAATTTCGTTTCATTCAATGTTTCTTCGCTCGTGATTGCCTTTCAAGCTATTTCCTTACATCGATTCCGTATTTCCCCAACAATCCAGCCAATCCGTCTTGTGAAAAAATGGCTTTCTTAATTCGATTGTTTTCAGGATCAATTGAATAATTATACGACGATTTAAAATCTGTTTTAACAAGGTTGGTACGGTCAAAGATCGCTCGGGTCAAGTCACAATCATCAAAGATCGCTTCGGATAGATTCGACTCGGTAAAATCGACCTCATGCAGTTGAGAAGCACTGAAACGTGTCTTTCTAATATTATTTTGATAGAAGGAAGAATGATTTAAAGTACATCCAGAAAATTCAAATGATAACCCAAATTCATTGCAGCTATCAAATTGAAGGCCCAACATTTTGCAGTTTTCAAATTTCACATCTTGCAACGATGTATGGTTGAGTTTACTATTGCTGAAGTTGCATTCCACAAATTCACATTCAATGAATTTTATTTCCGACAAGTTCGCATTTGAAAAATTACAATTTAAGAACCGACATCTTTCGTACTCTCCCAATGGGAGTGGTTTTGCCGAATAATCCTCGTTTTCAAAAGCTTGTTCTTCGATGTATTCCATATTGTTTTTTTTATGCTTATTCGGGTGAAGTCATAAAAGTAACAGATCAAACTGTACTCACAAATTCTTAAATCCTTTCAGATTTTTTCTTCTTCAAGTTTCTAAGGTAAATGGCGTCAACAAAGACGAGAAACCGAATAGAAATACTGTTGATTTGAGGTTGATCGAAAAGAGATTCAAACGTTCCGAAATAACTTGGATCCAAGTCTGATTTTGAGTGAAACAGGTTATTCTTGTAAACCACTCTCAACTCGCTTCCTGGAACGAAAATCCAGCGGTAATTTACGTCGACTGTGAAAGCGTTGTAATTCGTGTTGTGCACAGATTCTCCTTCACTATCGAGAGGATCATACGCACTTGGCTCGGTCCAACCGTCATTCATTAGTGATCTAAACGAACTGTAATCCACTTGTTGCCAATAATGGCGCAGACGTAAATCGATTCCCATTCGATTGGTAAAAACAAACTGGCTTTCGATGGAGTTTTCAACCACGACTCTATCGCGAACGCCAAGTAGAACCTGATCTTCATAACCCGTTTCATCTGGAGAAACATACCCGTAATCTTCATCGAAAAAGTCTACATCCACATTGAGTACAAGGTTCCAACTGTCAGAAATCCTAAACCTCGGGCTAATATACAGTCCTTTTCCGTGCTGACTCGTGCCAAAGAAGTTCTTGAACCAAAACCGTCCATCCAGTGCAAACCGTTTGCTATAATCACTGGTGAAAAATGTAGCCAATTCCATACTTGGATTGAAGCGAACTTCTCTTCCAAAATCTCTTGATTCAAAATGGTTCACACTTCCAAAAGGGTTGACATTCCCTGTAAAATTGGCGTAAAATTGCTTCTTATGAAGTGCTCCTACCCTCCAATTGAATTGCGTTGATGCAAACAATTGCGGTTTATAAAGTTCCGCATACCACCATCCAAGACGTACATCTCTACGGTAGAAGTTCTTAGTTCCTTTAAAGTCATTCCAACTCACTCCAGCGCTATATCCGCGCTCATTGTTGTTGTACAGAAAACCAAGATCGTTTGGGTCATACGTGTCGCTTTCTTCCCAATAACCGAAGTCGTACTGAATGAGTCCAGCGACTTTAGCAAAATTTGCGGTAAAACTATGTCCGTTTACTACTTCGTCTTCAATGACATTTGAGGCTCTCACTGTCGATGAAAGCTTATACATCCCGTTCGTGGAGAACAAGTTCACCTGCCCTACACTCACGTTGGCATCTCTTGCACTGCCTTCTCTCGTCACATTAGTATTCACAAATGAAACTGTACTGTTGTTCTTCAAGTTTTGAGAAAGAACGAATACGTTGTAATTCGTCAAAGGATTCGTGAGCACCAAGCGTTCCACTCCACTTGAATCTAAAATTGAGGCGCTTGTGCGGCCTTCAACGGAATTAAAAATTCCAATTCCAAGTCCGTTTTTCGTTCGCCCAGAAACCTTTGTACCATTGATCAGCGGAGAAGAGTTCGGACTGCTTGCTAATGTTTCATTTGTTCCTAAGCCATTAATAGCATTATCGTATCGGTGAGGCCGTGCCCCAATTCGTCTGGAGTAAAACACATTTCCGATTTGAAACAGATCGGTTCCTTCAATAAAGAAAGGGCGGTTCTCATTGTAACGAACTTCGAAAGGCCCGAGGTTTAAAACCTGCTTATCAGAAGTGGTTTGCCCAAAATCGGGAATCAACGTCATGTCCAATGTAAATGCATCGTTCAATCCGTATTTCAAATCCATTCCGTACGTTAGTCTTCTTTTCCAGGTTTGGAGTCCGCTTTCCTCATCGAATGAATTCTCAACATAACCCGTTGCATAGGGTGTGATTGAAAGTCGCAACGGTGATTTTACATCTTTCAAACCTTTCATATAACCCGACTGAGTAATTGCTCCAAACACTTGCGGATCAATTGGGTTCCAATGGGACATTTCACGACTTCTTCGAACTTGTCTCCAAAAATTCATTTTCCATTCTTGAACAGGCTTATTTGGAAAACGAACCGCTGAATACGGGATTCTAATTTCAAACGACCAACCAAATTCTGTTTTCGAAACCGCACTTTTCCAAACTGCATTCCATGAATCGTCCATATCATCGGACGACTCCAATCCATCTATTTCAACTCCAGCAGCGGTTACCATAAAAGCAAAAGCATTGACGCTATTGGCATAAGGATCAACAGAAACACCAAACCAGTCGGCATTTCCTGTATCATCTCTTTGTGATAAAGTATAACTTACAGAGTCAGGATTTGGGTCGTAAAGATTCCCTCCGAAGTAGATGGCGTCATCATCGTAAAAAACGTGAATTTCAGAATCGAATTTAGATATCGCTCCGTAAGAAGGGGAATTCACTGTGAATTTATCTGCAATTTCTGTGGTTTTCCAAACCTCTTCATTAAGAAGTCCATCCATGTCTAAAACGGCATCTTGTTGCTCAACATGGTATTCACGCTGAGCATAAGCAGATGGCTCGCAGGATAAGGCTATTAAGCAAAGAAAGAGAAGTTTAATTTTCATTTGTATCCACTAATACAACATAAAACTAAGGAATAGACGGTTTGTTAGCGCAATATTTACAAATGATTAAGAATAGAATTCTTCAACGGTTGGAAAGAAAGATGAACGGCTGTTAGACTTGAACAACTAGGATGCAAATATCATCGATTTGATCGTAATCGCCTTGCCAGTCAGTAATTGCTTTGGATAAAGTATCAATGATTTCTTCTGGTGATTGACTTCCATTTTTAAGGACAAGATTCCGCATTTCTTTGATTTTGAACTTCTTATTGTCGGGTCCACCAAATTGATCTTGAAATCCATCCGTTGACATGATAATCGTATCTCCTTTAAGAAGTTCTATCGACTGGCTTGTAAAGTGAATTTTATTCGTTGATTTACCAATTCCTTGGCGCTCTCCTTTCAGCTCGATAATTGAGAAACCACCTTCTTCATGAACAACAGACGCTCCATTTACAATCCGTCCTTTGTTTGCACTTTCTCGGTTTAAAACCCAACAATTCTGATGCGCTCCAGAAAACTTTAAATGCTTCCTATCCTTGTCGATATAACAAAGTGCCATATCCATTCCATCATTGATCACTTCGTTTTCAACGGCAAGTGCATCGGGAACAACGTTATTGAGTTCGTTCAAAATTGCGTCAGGATTGACCAAGTTCAATTCGTGGATCATTTTGTTAAAGTGAGACGACGCTACAAGACTCACCATTGCTCCAGGAACTCCATGTCCCGTGCAATCAACTGTTCCAAAATAGATTCCGTTTGCCGTTTCATCACAAATGTAAAAATCGCCTGAAATAATGTCCTTTGGCTTATACAAAATGGAATGGTTCTTCAGTAATTTCGTCAAACGTTCACGACCTGGCAGAATTGAGTTTTGAATTCGTTTCGCATAATTGATACTGTCAATAATTTCATTGTGTTGTTCATCAATTTGAATATTCTTTGATACAAGTTCAGAGTTAATGTTTTTCCTATTTATGACGGATCTCCAAAGCAATAATGCCACAATTATAATGATGAAAATTCCGATGCCCAAAACCCACCCGATAAAGTTCTGATAAGATATCCTTTCGTCCTGCGCAACGAGTTCTTGGCGGTTCAACTTGTCCTGCATGTTCAGCTTCACAATTTTCGCTTCTCTAATATCTACTTGAAATTCAGCCGCCAATTTCTTTGTCAGGTCTGCATTATCCAAAACAGCAATTGAATCCGACAGTTTTGTATACTCCACTTGATAGGCATAGGCCTTCTTGAAATTACCCATTCGACTGTAAACGGATGCAATATTTAAAATTGTAAACAACCGCCCCCTGTCATCGTTAATCTTCTCTTTCATTCGAATACTCAACAGAAAATAATTCAGAGCTTCTTGGTATTGGCCTTTCTCGTCGTAAATATTACCAAGGTTGTTGTAATTGTAACTTAGCCACTTGTCATTGCCGATTTCCTTATTGATACTCACCGCCATTTTATAATACTTCATGGCTTGATCTTGATCTTTCATCATCCGGAACAAACTGCCGTAATTGTTGTAATTCCCAGCCAACAAACGTTTGTAATTATCTCTTTTGGCAATTAATATACTCGCTTTGTATTTTTCTTCAGCCTCTTCAAATCTTTTCTCATTTTTAAAACGGTTTCCATAACTCATTAAACTGTACCCTTCCGTTTCTGTATCTCCCACCCTTCTGGCTTGCTCAATACTTTCTTCAAGATGATACTCAGCTGCTTTAAGGTTCTTCAATTTCATGAAAAGAATCCCTATTCGCTTGTTTAACTTTGCGCTTTCTCCAAAATCAGATCGGTCCTCGTATTCGGATAAAATTCTCAAAAGCGTAGAAAAAGCTTCCTCAGCATTTCCCGCATCCTTATTAAACATCGCTTGTTGCTCCTCGACTTCCTTGGTTAGATAAAAATCAATTTTTGGATATTTTTTTAGAATTGTATCGCAATACTGAATGGCTGTAAGAACATCTTTATTGGCGTCGTACAAATCAGCCAATTGCCTGTAATAAGCGACGGCAACAGTATCATTCAATTTTGATTTCTCTTTGTCTAAAATTGAGTGGATCGCATTTATCTTGGTGGGAACCGAAGAAGTATCGCCTTCTAGAATGCCTTTATATTCTTGAACAGAATATTGGCCAAAAGAGGCAAATGACGTTAAGCACAAAAGGACAATAAAACGCTTCATACCCTAAAAATAACACTTTCAGGGAATTATGAAAGGCTTAGAACCTTAAGATCAACTTTAAGTTGAACCGACGCTGCGTCAAGTAATTAGGTATAGAGTAGTAAACACCTTGCGTATCTTGAATCCACTGTTTCGAGAGAACATTGTTTATGCCCAATAAATTAAATACCTCGAATGAAATAATTGCATCGGTAAACCTTCTAGACCAGAAACTTTCTTTAATTTCTTCATTGATCGGGTCAGTTCCTGCATTCTTCAACTTTCGAAGCTCCTGAGCGGCCACTTTCTCCTTGTGGCGGTAAAGGAAATCATAGGACGTTCCAAAATCCACTCTAAAGTAGGACTTCATACGAAGTGTATCTCTGTATCGGTTTAAATCTGGAGGTCCGTAAGGCAATCTTGATCCAAATTGAATACCAACTTGAACGCTAATACTTTCATACTTCGGCATACGGTCTTGAATCAAAGCACCGAAATTTACCCATTGGTCTGTTGGCCTTGGAATATATCCGGGCTCAATAATAGCGCTATCAACAACCGTTTGATCTTCGCTAATTCCAAAGATGATCTTGTCACCTGCTTCGTTGTAGTATTCCGTGAATTGATCTGTTAAAACATCTTCCTTCGTGTTCAAGAAACCAACTTTAAAGAACGATTCAATTCCAGGAACAAATTGACCGTGAATGTTAAGGTCAAGGCCGTAAGCGTAGCCAACAGCGTCATTATTAGCAAAGTAACGCGTTCTAACATTGTCAATTTCATACGGATTTACATTCCACAAATGCTTGTAATAGGCTTCTGCCGTAAATTTGAATGGAACTTCTCTGTCCCACATGTTGAAATAAACATCAGTTCCCGTAACAATGTGCAATGATTTCTGAGAAAGAACATTCATATTTAGTCCTCCTTCAAACGTCCTAAACTCTCTATAAAAGGGCGGCTGATAGTACAACCCTGTAGCAACTTTAAAGACAACATCTCTTCTTTTTACAACAGAATCATCCACCATATAAACCCTAGGGAAATACTTCAAAGTAGCTCTTGGCGTTAGGTAAAACTCGTCGTTTGCACTTGTATATCCCCCACGTAAACCAAAGCTCATGGCCAATTTAGATCGCGATTCTCTGATTGTATCTCTGAATGTTACTTTCTCTCTAACTCCAAGTTTATTTTTGTATTTTTTTGTCACTTCAACTGGATGGTTCAATTTATTTTTAGACCAAATTGAATTGAGTTGAACAAAGGACGTATAGCGTTGCGATCTTAGACTCAACTTGCCTTTAATCGTTTCAAACAATTGAATTTCATTGGGTGGGGTTTCTCCTGGCGCAACTGAATAACCCGCAGAATCAATCATTCTCCATTCACTTAACACATCTTGAAAATCGTCCATTTGGAAGTTGACTCCCCACTTCAAAATATTGCTTCTGAACTTTAATCTTTCATCATCTTTATACCCCTTATTGAGCTGATGATCGCCATGATGATAGACATTGATAATTGTTGCGTTCAGTCTGTTTCTCGCATGATTTAAGAAGGTTCCAACTCCTAAAACGGCAATAGAGTCGCCGAATTCTTCTTTCGATGGATCTGTTTCCAATTCATTGATGAAATACTGGCCTTGAATATCGAAAGACTCGCGTTCATCAGTATTAAAAACAGTAGCATACAACTCCAAATGCGACTTCTCATCGACCGTTTCATATTTCAAAGCTGTTCCTCCCATCATCGTCTGGAAACGCGTCTTCTCTTCCCCATCGAAGTAAATTGTAAATGAATACGCCTCGTTTGCTGTTCCGAAATCTGTTCGTGCCGTTTCTGGTGCGAATCGGTAATCATTGGATGAAAAATGTCCTATCGTCGACCAAGTCAATCGTTCTGTTATTTTATAATTCACAAGAACTTGCGCATCCCAAAACACAGGATTGTAAGAACCTTTCGTTGGAAGGGAATTCAATAAATAACCATTGGAACGGTAACGCGCACCCACCAAATAATTCAATCTGTTTGAAACTGCATGTCCAATGTGAGCCTCGACACCCATAAGTGAAGCCATTACAGAACCTTCCAATGAATCTTTCTTATTTTTTCCGCCAGGCGTTTTGTATGTAATATCTAGGACAGAACTCAGCTTATCACCATATTCTGCGCTAAACCCACCTCCAGAAAATTGTATTGAACTAACCAGCGCAGAGTTTATAAAACTCATTCCTTCTTGCTGTCCCGATCGTGTTAAAAACGGCCGGTAAATATTGAACCCATTGACATAGACTAAATTTTCGTCGTACGATCCACCTCTTACGTTGTAGTTGCTTGTTAATTCATTGTTGGAAGAAGCAGCCGTGGTTAATGCTAGAAGTCTCTCAACACCACCGTTCATTGGTATTAACTGAAGATCGACATACTCTAATTTATCAATTTCAAGTGGGTTTTCGACGGCATGATTCACGACAATTGGACCTTCCACCTGATATGGAAATCGAAAGTCACCGATGTCGATTGTATCCTCTTTGTTAAAACTCACAGGGTACTTCAATCGGTCTTTCATATCCAATTCGAAATAGAGCGTAGTCCCAAACTGATTAAAGAAGCTGATCTCAAACCGACCGTTTTTATCCGTTAAGATCAAATCTTGATTCACGCTATTCTTCGCTGAAACGAGAACATTTGGAAGAATTTTCCCTCTTTTATCGATGCAACGACCGGTCACAACAGTTGTCTGCGCGAACGTCAAACTTGTAAAACATAGGAAAATAAGTAACAGTAATTTGTGCATTGTTTAATTGTTGCTTAACAAACGTTAGATCTATTGGAATATTTCAAGCTTATTCAGCAAGTAAGAGAATTAAGTCCTTTTCAAATGGATCTAGTATTGTATATAGATCGTTTACATGAGCCGAAACCTTACCGTCTGCGCAGAATTGGAAGAAATTAACAGAGCGTTCTTGCAAGCCATTGTTTGGAAAAAGTTTCGATTTTATTTGATCCATGGCCTTCATAACCTGCTCGTGCTTTCCTTTCGACATCTTAATTGCCTTGGATTTCACTCCATCAATTTGCTTTGATAATTTGGCAATTTCAGCATCGGCAAACTGTCCTTTGCTTTGATCAAGCCCAAGAATTGTGTTTTTCAAAGTGTCCGTTAAGGCCTTTAATTGCTCATCAAGTAAGGTAAAGTCCAATTCATCACCGGCATTGTCCTGCACAAATTCTTTTTTCCACGCATCGAGGTCTTTAAAGATGTCTGTTACTGCAAATTCGAATTTTTCCAGTTTCCCAACTAAAGCATTATCCAACCAGATGATTGAATTCCGAACTTGAATCAAAGGATAAGGCAATTGCAAGGCATCAAAAACACCTTTGAGTTGCAGCCAATAAGAGATCTCCCCTGCTCCACCGATATATGCTAAGTTGGGCAAAATAACTTCTTGGTAAACAGGACGAAGAATCACGTTTGGTGAGAATCGTTCTGGATTTGCATTGATTTCTTCGATTATAGCTTCTTTGCTGTATTCTCCAATTCCTTCAATAATGAATTTACCATCCACCATCTCAACCCGTTGGCGGATTCCCTTTTCAATATAAAAGAGATTAATTTCTCTTGAAGTCACCTGTAATTTTGCATCTACTTTCTCTAACTTTTCATTCGTTAAAGAAACTTGATTGAATGAAAATTGCTCTTCAATTTCTTTTACCATTACAGGAACGAAACTGCTTTTTAAGGCACGATCATCTCCATCTACAATCAACAAACCTCTGTCTCCAAAGATTTCATTGACCATGTTTCGAGTCATTTCAGCAAAGTCCTTTCCGCTGTATGCCTCTATAATTTTCGACACCTCTGAATCCGGATGATTTGAAAACAGATCCATCAGTTTTTCTCTAACGTCTTCAAAACCATCAACATCAAATCGACCAACAGGTCCTTGCTGATCGCTTTCCCAAGTGATTTTTTGATTGAACAAATTGCACGATTGAATCTCTTCAAAATCATGATCTTCTGTGGCCATCCAATATACCGGAACGAAATTTTTATTCGGATACTTTACTTTAAGCTCTTCACACATTTTTATCACGTGAAGAATTTTTACAACAAAATAAAGCGGTCCTGTAAACAAAGACAATTGATGTCCCGTCGTTATCGTGAAGGTATTTTCATCCACCAATGCATTCAAGTTGGTTTGAGAAGCTTCACTTAAATTCAAAGCCGTGTTTTGTTGAATCAATGCATTCTTAAGCACCTTTCTCGACTCATTATCAAACGATTCTCCCTTTGATTTTATTTGATCTTCAAAGGCATCAATTTCGAAAGGTTTATTCATGAAATCTGAATAAAATTCTTGATCATAGACCATTTTGATTTGCTGTTCAGAAAACAGTCCTGATTCCTTTCTATTAATTGTCATTGATTTCATTGAACAAATGTACTTAAGTTGCCTTGAATAATAAAGGCAAGAAGTTATCTTTACAAAAATTGAATTTTATGGAAGCAATTATTAAAACAAATAAAGGAGACATGAAGGTCGAATTCTACGACACTGATGCTCCGAAAACAGTAGCTAATTTCACTAAATTGGCGAAAGAAGGATATTATGACGGATTGAAATGGCACAGAGTGTTGCCTGATTTCGTTATTCAAGGCGGGTGCCCGAATTCAAGAGACGGTGCTGAAGGAATGGCAGGAACAGGTGGGCCTGGTTACCAAATTGATTGTGAAGTTGACGGAGGAAATCAACACCACGAGAAAGGAGTTCTTTCTATGGCTCACGCTGGAAAGAACACTGGAGGATCGCAATTTTTTGTTTGTCACTCTAGAAACAACACTGCGCATTTAGATGGAGGTCACACTTGCTTCGGTAAAGTTGTTGATGGTCTTGATGTAATTGATGAGATTCGCGAAGGAGACTCTATAGATAGCATTACTGTACTTTAAACTACATCGATCTTATTGAGGGAAAAATAAATAGCATGAATTGATTTTCAAGTTATTTACTTTTCCTTTTTTTTGGTTCTCAATATTTCTGTATCTTCAACCTCCGAACATTGTAATTCGTCTATGAAAACCAGCTTACTACTTCTCAACTGTCTCTTTATAGGGGTATTTCTTTTTGTTACTTCATGTGAAGTGAAATCCGATGAAAGCATTAAAGAAAAGGACCCGGAGCGCTTGGAACAGGCCCAAAAGGAAAAAAGAAGGCGCGAAGATATTCTAAGAAGGGCAGAATACAATGAGTATTACGACGAATACGAAGATGAGGAAGATTATTACGATGATTATGATTACTACGAATATGATATCTCATCTGATGAGGAAGAAATAGACAACAAATGGCGACGAGTAGATTATCAGGACTACGAGGCATACTATGAGTATGGTTATGCGAATCAAGCCCTTGAAGGAATGGTTTTTATTGAAAAAGTGGGGGAATCGATTCATTTTCCTGATTTACAAATAGGGGACAAAGCCCCTATGATCGAACGTACCTTTAATAGAAACTTTCCGAACCATCCAGCAAGTGGTTTTACGTGCAGCGAATTGGATCTCGGAAGTTATCATGATATTACGCTGTACAGAACAAAGACAAAAGGTAGCACTTACGTTGACGTCGAAGCAATTTACAGCGTTGACATCGATGGTGAAATGTTCATTATCCTTGTCGAAAATGGTGGTAACGTAACCCAAGACTTCCTAAATAATTACGAAGATTTCGTGGAACAGTTGTTCATAATGAAATAACACCATTCTTTAAAGTTGTTCGAATAGTATAGAACTAGAAACAAAATTGACTCTTATACAATATGAAATACTTCCTTTTATTCTTAACAGTGCTTGCAGCCAATGCCCTTTCGGCCCAAACAGTTTATGAATCTCCTTATGTGAAAAACGGAAATTCATTTAAAGTTAGTGTTCCAAGTGATTTTTTTAAAGTTGGCGGTGGCCCAGCGGTTGGATACGATATTTTTTCAAAGGACAAAACAAAAACATTGGAGGACTTTGGAAATGGTCCAGAATCGGACATGTATATGTTTGGAATTATTGACAGGGAAGGAGTTGAATCTCCGCTTGCATTTTTTAATAACGAAATCCGAGCAGATGGAGCGACAACAATTGTAAAAGAACCTGCGAAAATGGAAACAAAGGGAGGCGACTTTACACATGCTGTTGTGACTGTTGGAGATGGTGATTTTTCGGTCAAAAACATGCAGGTTGGGCTTGTTATTTTTGAAGATAAAATGGTGATGGTCATGTATACTCCACCTGTTAATGAAAGCGATGTCGTTTCAAGTTCTAAATTCAAAAAAGTACTGAATTCATTTACGGTTTACGAAACCACAAGAAAAAATGAACTCGACGTTTTTGATCCTGATGAAGTAGATTTCGACTTTTTCGAAAATTCGGAATTTGAAACTTCTTTAGCCTACGAAGATGTATTTTTTGATACTGAATTAGAAGGAATTAATGCTCCTTGGCAAGAAATTGAAGATGAGGATATGAAAAAACTTCTTTTGAGTTATTCCTATGAGCGAAAAGAAAATGGAAAGTCGGTCCATGAAGGAATTGTCAAAGTTTTTTCGGCGGGAGATCTTGAAATGTACACGGATGATGCATCAAAGGGAGAAGCCGTTTATAAGGTATTTCCCCAGCACATGATTCGAAGATTGTCGGCTTCGGAAACTTTTGAAAATGAAGCTTTGACTTTTACCAAATATAACTTCATGCCTGCTACGAAGGGACCAACTAAAGTTCAAGACCTTTACTCAACGACATTCAAAGGCGAACTGATCTTCATTTTAGCGGAAAAAACTTATGATGCATCCGATCAATTCGGTGCGGCATGTAAGGAATTACTGATGACAATGTGGTTTTGGGACGAAGAAGAATACGGGGAAGATTCAGAGGAAGAATAATTCCACTTTTCGCAAGAGTTATCAACAGTTCTACAATTCAACGGAGAATTCATTTATATTTGTTCTAGATGGGTGATTTCATAGTATCAGCACGTAAATATAGACCGCAAACCTTCGACACTGTCGTGGGGCAAAAATCTATTACCTCAACGTTGAGAAACGCGATCAAAAATGACCATTTGGCTCAGGCATTTTTGTTCTGTGGATCAAGAGGAGTTGGTAAAACATCGACTGCGAGAATCTTAGCAAAGACGATCAATTGTTTTGACAAATCGGATTCAATTGAGGCGTGTGACAAATGTGATTCATGCGAATCCTTTAATTCTGGGGCATCATTGAATGTCTATGAATTGGATGCTGCATCGAACAACTCGGTTGAAGATATCAGAAGTTTGATTGATCAAGTGCGTATTGCACCGCAACTGGGAACTCACAAAGTATATATCATTGATGAGGTTCACATGCTTTCAACGAGTGCATTTAATGCATTCCTGAAAACACTTGAAGAGCCGCCGAAGCATGCCATTTTCATTTTGGCTACAACGGAGAAGCACAAAATCATTCCTACTATATTATCCCGTTGTCAAATATTTGATTTCAACAGAATCAAGGTTAAAGACATCGCGGATCATTTGGCAAACATTGCCGAAAAAGAAGGTGTGACAGCAGAAAAAGAAGCTTTGCATATAATTGCGCAAAAAGCCGATGGAGCATTGAGAGATGCACTTTCCATTTTTGATCAAGTTGTGACCTTCTCTGGAAACAATGTTACGTACCAGAGTGTAATTGAGAATTTGAATATTTTAGATTACGATTACTTTTTCAGAATTATAGATTGCTCTTTAAAAGAAGATATTCCTGCGTCGCTCTTGTTGTTGAATGACATTTTGGAAAAAGGGTTTGATCAACACAACTTTATTGTTGGATTGGCGGATCACTATAGAAACCTACTCGTTTGTAAAGATGTTCGAACAGCCGATTTGCTCGAAGTTGGAGAAGCAATTCAAAGCAAGTTTGTTGAGCAATCAAAAGCAATTGATGCGAACCATATCATTCGTGCGCTAGGAGTTCTAAGCCGAGCAGACGTTGAATTTAAAGCCTCAAAAAATCAGCGTTTACTGGTCGAAATGGCTCTTATGCAACTGTGTTCCATTTCTAAGGAGCTCGAAAAAAAAAACGATTAACGGACCTGGTTAAAGTTATTCCCTTTCCAGATCAAGGATTGAGAGATCGCGCTACTAAAAAAGCGGAGAAACCCGTTGCTAAAAAATCTATTAAGCTTCCTGTTGAAGATAAAAAACCAAAAGTTATGTTAACGACTTCTGGTAAATTAAAATCTTCCAATCTTTCTATCAAGAAATTGATGGACGCAGATGCTGAAGGATCGATTGGACAAACAATGGACATCGAGAACATGCCAATGAACGATTATTCGTTCGATGACTTCAAAATGGCTTGGAGAAGGTTCGCGTTCCAAATGAAAGAAAAGCACAAGGAAACGTTCTACAATGCACTGATTAAAAGGGATCCGGTTGTAAGAACGACGGAGCTTTACATTCTTGAAGTAGACAATGCAGTGCAAGTGGATTACATTTTCCCAATGCTAGGTGACCTTGTTGGATATGTTCGTGCATCGGTTAAAAACTACGCGTTTAACATCAAAATTGAAGTGACCAGTAACCCTGAAGAAGAGGTGAAATATTTAACTGGAAAAGACAAATTTGCATCACTTGCGAGAAAAAACCCTAACTTACATACATTAAAGAACACGTTTAATCTGGATATTGAATTCTAAAAAGCATATCCTTCGTGTTATCAGTATAAAATAAATAATGGAAAAAGATAAAAAACTAGCCGTCCTAATTGACGGTGATAATATACCTTCAAAATATATTAAAGAAATGATGGAAGAGATTGCCAAATACGGTAATCCAACCATAAAAAGAATCTACGGCGATTGGACAAAACCTCAACTTTCTAAATGGAAAAAGCTCCTTTTAGAAAACGCCATAACACCAATTCAACAATACAATTATACAACTGGAAAAAATTCTACCGATTCAGGAATGATCATCGATGCGATGGACATTTTGTATTCGGATAAAGTGGATGGTTTCTGCATAGCGTCTAGCGATAGTGACTTTACACGTCTTGCAACTCGAATTAGAGAAACGGGATTGAGTGTGATTGGAATTGGAGAAAAGAAGACTCCAGATCCGTTCATTGTTGCTTGCGACAAGTTCATCTATTTAGAGATTTTGCGTGCAAGTGAAAAAGACGACGAGTCAACACCCGAACAGCGAGAGAAAAAGAAATCGGTCGATACGGTAACGCCAAAAGTTGTCAAGTTAATTACACAAACTGTCAACGATTTGGCAGACGATGAGGGCTGGGCTTTCTTGGGAGATGTTGGAAGTTTAATTCAGAAAAAACAACCGAATTTTGATTCGAGAAACTATGGTTTTGAGAAGCTTACGCCTTTGATTAAATCGACTGGAAAGTTTGAAATTGATCAAAGAGATAGTGGAAAAGGACGGTACAAGTTGATTTATATTCGTAGAATGAACTAATTCAATTAAAATTACCTAACAAAAATCACTAAATGGAAGTGCAGAGATGTTCTTCCATTTTTTTTGCTGCAAAGAGGTTACTTCGGAAATAAATGCACGACGTATTTAAAAGTAGATGCAGGATAGACAATCGTCTTTTGGCTCTTTACAACTTTGCCTTTACCTTGAATGATTTCGAATTCTTGTAGGCTTGGAAGAACATAACTTTGCCAATCCGTTGCGTCCTCTACTGAGTGAATTTTAGTTTTCCAATAGTAATAGGCCAAGGCCTGATCGTAAGTAATAAACTCCATGATCGACTCATTATCTGACGGGTAACTGTTATGATTAGGAGTGACATCAATTCTAATTCCCACCATAAATGCTTGCAAATCCCCATGAACTCTTTTAGCCAATGGCTCCCCCAATCGATTGTATTTCCCGATGCACCTTGTCTTAGGCAATAAGCCATCCTTCAATGAATAATCCGGCAACCACATGGTATCTGGGGTTGAACTACCGTTGTACATCGTCACTTCTTTGAAATGGCCATCAAATGCATAACTTTTGGCATCCAAACAAACGTATTCAAAAATCGTATTCATTCGATACTTATAATCATCAGACTCTAGAAGTCCTTGAATTGCATGGTTTTTTCTATTTATTTTCTGGTCATAATTTAAAGAAAAAATTTCTCGGTTCATATAATTGTCAGAGGCGTCAAAATCCACATACTCCAAATCTGGTTCTGAAAAATAATAATCAGGGTGATCGAGAAAGCGAGCGGCCAATAGATCTTCCTCTAAATTCAGACATAAGAACTCTCTTGTTACTGAGTCTTTAACGAAATTCATAAAATCTAAATAATCGTCGTTTGAAATACTCCATTGTTCGGTATAATCGCGGCCTTTTATTTCAAAGTTCACAGAAACGGTTGACTCACTAACGACATCATCCCTAATTGGCAAAGTTACTTTGGCTATAAAGGGCAATTCTGCAGCATCTATTTTGGCTTGTATTTCTTTTGTTTTCCAATTGCAAAAAGCACTGGCTTGGAAACCGTCAATGCCGTGAACTGGAAACTCTTCGAAAATTTGGTCGCACAATTCCGCTAGTACACTGCGTTCATCTCTCAAGTGATTAGCAGTTTTGGCTATTTCGAACTTATCTCTAAAAACGGGAACTTCATTTTTAATTTTCGCGCTATCAGAGCTCCACAAAACATCAGGAGTATAGCTAAACATTTGAACGATCGAATCATACTTCAGCCCTTTAAGGGTATTGAATTCACTCGTATATTGATACATATAACTAGTATAATTAAACTTCCTTTGTCGATAGTACCGTTGAGACACGTCAATATACATTCTCGCTAAAATTGGAATCAATTCAGGATCATCATAACGAAACTTATACTTCCAATTCAAAGAAATTAAATTCCTAAAATTTTCACGGAAATTCTTTGATTCAATTAATTCAAATGAACCAAACTTTGATGCATATTCATCTTCAAATAACCAAATAAGAACATTATGTCTGGCTATTGAATCTCGTGTCCAATCTTGAAATTCTTGATAATTGGCATTTGTAACATAAGCAGTACTAATGAACCGAAGTACTTCTTGCTTAGAACTGAATGAAATTGGATCGTGATGAAGGATAAATTGATTGTTATAACGCGCTCCATTCAACCGATGCAGATAAACCATTGAAGTATCCATCGTACATTCTTTGCATTCAAAGTAAGGTGCATAGTCATCAATTGGAGATAACGCATTGAAATCATCAGTGAATATTTTATTCAAACGTTTTTGTGTCTTCGCATCAATTTGACCCGAAGCGCAATAAGATATCAAACACAAGAAGGTCAATAGAAACAATCTCATTTGGTTATTGATTTAGGAAACAAATGCACCACATATCGAAACGTTGGTGAAGGGCAGTCACAATAGCTTCATACCCCTATAACTTCATTCGCAACTGAATCGTTACATCCGTTTTCGTATTTCCTATAATTTCTTCCGCTCCAGAACCCAAAGACGTTCTGTTTGCGAAAATACTCACACCGTACCTCACCCAAAGGTCGAACTTGCGTAAGAAAGTATAGCGAATCAGGGCATAAGCGCGACTTCCTTTGTAGTAATAAGCAGGAACAGAAAACACGTACAAGGCATTGCTTTCAAAGGTGTAAATTCGTGTATCGTAGCTGTCTGTGTCAAATAAAGCGTAGCGGAGCGCAATATCAATTGGAGATGATTTTGGTCTGTACAGTAAATCTTGCGTTATGATGATTCCACTTTCAGGCGTATTGCTTGGTCGGTTGATGGTCACGTACTCTACCCTACTTTTCAATCTAAATGCTTCTGAAATCTTATAATTGAAATTGATTCGGTAATTCCGTTGAAGCACATCTTCCAATCCTGTAATCGTTCCATCAGAATCGCGGCTGTTCTTTTGACGCATTTGCTGTCTGAAACGGGTATAAATTTCCAAAGAGCGACTGGGCTTATAAGACGGTTGAATCATGATTTCATATCCGTCAGAAGGGCCATCTACTTGGAATTTCATCCATGGAAACTTGAAAACATCCAGGTATGAATTAATTGAGAACTCACGCGACAAGTTCAATTTCAAACCAGCGTAAAGACCTCTTTCGTTTTGTGTTCGACTTCCTTCTGCAAAACCAGCGTTGTAGAAGGTTTGATAGGCTCGGTCGTAATCTCTAGCCACAACGGCCATTGAAACTCTTTTGTCTAAAGAAAACAAGACACCGCTCAAAATTGCCGTCTTACCTGAGTAACCTGTTCTCGAAATCTCACCAAAGAAGTTAAAATTCTTAACCACGAAACTGTAATCTGCACTAATTGCAACCGAATTCTTACCCCTAAAATCAAATTGATTGTATGGTTGGATGTCCTTTATAAATTCTGAATCGTATCCTTGAGAAACGGCTGCAACGCCGACCTGAAGGTTCCGCTGCGCATACTGAAAATTAGCTCCATAAATATTTTCAATCAACGCATTTTTTCGCTCAATCTCTGAATTGGTTCTGTGAAATCCTGTTAGATTGATGCTCGAAACAAATTCTTGATCTTCAAGCAAAGAATCGACAACTACGGATGCATCGACCGCCTTTCGAGAACCAAATGCCGTCAACGAGAAGTTACCAACTCCCAAAACAACCGCAGCACCTCTAAGAAACCGCGTTTCATCAACAGAAGTGTAGGCCCGAAGTGGATTCGCAGATTTCTTTACATTGGTTACATCCGCTGATTTACCAAATGCATAACCCGACCAAAAATTCAAACCTTGCCCAATTTGTACTTGGTAATCTCCGAGCGCAACTGATTTCACATACTTACCTCCTTTGTAAAAGGCGTGGGCTGAATAAAAATCGAATCCATACTTTTGTTTTCCCTTGAAGAATTGCTCTCCGGGATCTTTCTCCGCCGTAATTCCAACACTTAAATTTGTTCTATAGCTAAACCTTAATCTTGTATAATAACGAGCGGAATTACCATGATAATACGAATTGCTATTTTCTAATATTGAATCTGCTACATCATCATAGCCTGACTTATTCTCAAGAATATCCTGGTACCGAAGGTATACTTCAAACTTCCCATTCTTAAAGGCCTCCTTTAAACCAACGTGCAATTGATCCAGCTTGTCGTCCACTCGAATAAACGGAAGAACCATTTTTATTGTGGACATGTCCCAATATTCCAAACTCTGCAATTCATATTGAGAGATTAATTTCCCAAACAACTTGATATGCAATTGAAGGTCGTTAATTTGAATATCCGACAATATCCAAAGGTCTCGCAACTGATCGGATGTCGCACTATTTAGGTTCAGCGGATGCTCGTAGTAGAAATTCAATTGCTCAACGATGTTGGTCAAGTCGATGTTTTCGTCTTCCAGCTGTTCTGAGATAAACTCAACTCTTTGTTGAATAATTTCATCTTTACCTTGCGCCAATGACATTTCTGAAACAAGGAGGAATAAAGCGGCGATATAGAGTTTCAAACGCACTTTATTTTGATTGGAAAACAAATGAAAAATGTGGAGACCATCCTAAAATTTGATGGTAAGCGCTTCCAAGACTGAGTTGAATTTGTTTGAATTGATATCCGAATCCTAAAGTCAATTCTACAGGCGCAGTTGCAAAACCGCCACGAACAAAGAAATTTTCGATCACTTGATATTCCAGTCCGGTTCTAAATCGAATTGGGTTGTCGAGATCTTTTTCAAATTCTCCTGAAAGCATTACTTTTTTAGAGAAGGTGTACGACGTTCCAATTCGCATGATTGTTGAAAATCTGTCGTCTTGAAAATCGGATAATTTCGAACGTCCTAAATTGAAGATTGCAATTCCGACTTTCCAATTGTCCGTAACCTTTCCATAAACGCCAACTTCCGCAGTCATTGAATTTGCGCTTCCATAATTCTGAGCAAGTCGTAATCCTTGATAGTTCAACTGAACTCCGGCGTAGAATTTATCGGCAAGCTTCAAGCTGTATCCCAATCCTGCCTTGTACGATCTAAATTGATTGTAACCATACAATTGGCCGCCAAATGAAACAACCCCAACTTTCAATGGAATGGCCATCGCTATCCCTTGACTTTGAAGTTCTTTGAGTAAAAATCGATTTTCATAAGAAATACCAACACTAATTTTCTCTAGATCTCCCAATGCTCCTGGATTATTGTGGAATCCCCAAACATCATTATTGCAAACCGATGCATTCGCCATGGACATGGATTTACCACCTGAAGGCACCCACCCTTGGGCGAAAGAGAATTGGACCAAACCAATCAATAGACAACTTAAAAGTAACTTCATCATTTCTTAATCAATCTGTCTTTGGGTTTAATAATTTTGCTGTTGAAATAATCCTTCTCTTCCAAAAAATGCCAGGATTTACCATCATCTGCCGATAAAGCATAAATGAAAACAGGATCTCCTTCGTACCGAAATTCCGTTTCAAGAATACCCATGAACTCATATTTAACTTGAATGTTGTCACCGTCCCAATTTGTTTCTTTGATACTGCCATCTTGTAAAAACAAGGAACCAACACCAACATGTAAATCAAATCTTTCAATAAATGCCTCATCGCCAAGGTCTTTGTAAAAGCCAACAACATTCGGATGCGTATAAGCGACATAACTAATGATAACACCTTCATTTCTAGCTCCAATATATTCATTTTTGGATTGGTTCAACGCTGACTCTTGAGCAGCATTCAATGAACACGATCCAATGATAAATAGCAGGATAAAAAAGTAGAAATGTTTCACAGTATGAATATAAGTAAAATTGAACATTGTCAAGTATTTTTTCGACTTTTCGATCGTTACCTGCTTACCGTTGAGCAGGAATTCTCCACACCACTGATTGCAAAGCGTTTCGATTTAATACAAAATTAATCTTGTGCAATACACGAAAGCAAATAAAACAATGTCCCTTTGACTCCGCGGTTAAAAATACTTCAAGCAAAAAAAACGTCCAACCTGATTTCTCAAATTGGACGCTCATTTCTGGTTTTCCTTGTACTTTAATTCATAATATTAATCGCTATTTTTCGACTCTTATATTGAGCTGAAATACGACCTCCCGCAAGACCTGTTTCTGTTAAATAACTTGACACTTCTCTTTCAATTTGAATGTTCGCTGTTCCTACAACCAATCCATTCAATTTGAATTGATCCAAAATAACATGTGATGTTCCAGGATTCGTAACCGTCCATGTTTTAGAACCAGATTGATCTCCTCCATTGATTGTCACCTTAATCGTCTCTCCCGAAACCAAAGGCTCGCCATCCCAGGGCAAGAAGAAGTTTCCACTTCTGCTGATACTATTCAATCCAAATGGAATTTCAACGGAGTTCAAGCCTGAAACTTGATTTTCAAATTCTTTGTTTTCCGTGTCAATGAATAAAAATGAGCCTCCATTTAAATTTCCTGAACGGTTTAAAGAGTAATGTCCCATTGCATTTTTCCATGCAAGTCCTTCTCCATTAAAGCTAACTCGAGACGGGTAAGACAATTCAACTTTTTGTCCACCGCTATTATCCACATGAAACGTAGCCGTCATAGTTGACTTATTGACATTCGCATCGTACGTGTAATCGTAGCTCGAATAAATTCTGTTTTGATCGATGTTTACAGATTCTTCTCTTTTACATGAAGGCAAGAAAAGAATTGACATCATAATGATTTGGAATGTAATTCTTCTTTTCATAACTCTTGTTTTAAATTATTTAATCATTGTATTTCAAAGAGTGTGCCGAAGTTGGAAAAGCCTTCACAACCTTCTTTCTCGCGAATTAAATTATAACTAACTTCGATGCCCATGAAAATAGCACTTGACAAGAAGAAAAACGGAAGAAAAATGGCCATTGCTTTACTCTTTGTATTGGTTCAATATGCGGTGGCATTTTTACTTATGGCCGACAGCTACAAGAACGAACAGGCATTAATGGAGAACCTCGTCTATTTCATCTTCATCATTCTTGGAGCAACCGTTGGGTTCCTTTTGTTCTATCATTACTGGAAGCTTAGAAAATACAAAGACGGGGTCATTTCTTATGAAAATGGTGTTCTCAACGACCATTCTGCATGGCTCGGAAAAATTTACAATTTAAACGTTAAGGATATTCAATCCATTGCAAGATGGTCAAGGTCCAAACGAGTAAATGAGTACAAATTGGTTGTGGGACCAGGATACAAAGGTGGGAATCAAATCAAAAAATTAATGAAGCGCAGGTCATTTTACATCAAGGATACGATCGTTAATTCCGATGCACTTTTGAAATTGGCGGAAATGATTGGAAATGATGTGGCGCAGCGAAATCAAAGTTCAACAACATAAGCGCCGCTTTTCAAATTATAATTCGATTGATTTTTTGCTAAATAAGGCAAGTCAATAACAACATCCACGATTCTTTCTTCCTGCTTATAATTGGATCTCAAAAAGTACGTCTTTCCATTCATCTCTAGATACACATCTCGATTAATATTCGTGAATTCTGCCGTTCCCAATCCCGATTTGTATTTCGTTTTTCCTTCTTTCAACTCAACGTATTTTACACTTCCTGGTTTCACCTTCGAATACGCATCCAATAGGAAATGAACCCGTTTCAAATCGTCTTTCTTCCCAATATAAAAGCAAGTGATTTGACCTTTGGATTTTATGGAAATGGTCGGCGATCCAACGTTGTAAAACACCATCTCATTTTGGCTCATTCTCTCACTTCTATCCCATTGAAGTCCGGTCAATAAAATCAACGCCATCAATGATCCAACGTAAAGCAAGCGCTTGTTTTTTCGAGCAAGAATTAATGTCGTAATCAAAGCATATAGGAAGAGAACGATCATTGCTGAAGGTGCGAATCCTGTTGCTACGGAACCTGGAATGGATTCCACGAACTGAATAAAGAAAAACAACAGCGAGATTCCAAGTCCAAGTACAAAAACCAAAAGGGGTTTCAAAAAGGCAATTGCTTTAAAGGTGAATAATGCCAATCCAATTGCAAGTAAAACGCCTGCAAATACCATCACTCCCAAATTTGATAACATGAAGTAATTCGGGAATTGATGGAAATAATAGAGCGATAATGGAACGGTTAAAATTTGCGCTGAGATTCCAACAGCTGTTCCTTCCCAAATCTTGTTTAACCATTTATTTTTTATTAACAGTAAAGAACGAACTCTTTCGTACATCAATAAAATGCCTAAAACAGCCAAGTAGGACAGTTGAAATCCAATGTCATTAATCAACAATGGATTGATCAAAAGAAGAACGAATGCCGAAAAGAAAAGCGTATTGACACTGTTTCCGTTCTTACTCCACACTTGTCCTAACATCAATACTGAAAACATAAAAGCAGCCCTCATGACCGAAGGAGAAAATCCAGTTACGCCGGCGTAAATCCAAACCAGAATTACGCAAATCAAAACAGCCTTTCGTCTTGAAATAAACCGTGAGAATTTGCTTAGCACAAAAAGAAGCAAATACATTATTATTCCAACATGCAATCCAGAAACCGCCAAAACATGCATTGCCCCTGCGTTCCCGAAACTTTTCTTCGTCTCCATAGATAAGGTGCTCTTGTCTCCTAACAAAAGAGCCTTTGCAATTCCCGCTTGATCTCTACTTAGATTTGCGGTCAACGAAGCAGTCAAGTTGGAACGAATACTTTTAAAAAATGCAGTGATTTGGGAAATATCTTTGTGGTCAATGAATTTAAATTCAGACTCACCGATGAACGCCATTTTCCGAATGCTCTTGTTGTTCCAATAGCTCTTAGCGTTAAATTCACCAGGGTTTCTAGCGTTTTCAATTTCCTGAAAATTTGTTTTCAAAAAGATAATATCCCCTTCGACGAACTGTGTTTGAGTATAAAACAAAACGTGTTCAGAACACGGAACCAATCCATCCTTCGTTTTAATATGCGTCAGCCTGCCTAAGGTTTTCTTCCAAGGCTTGTCACTTTTTTCAACCTCTTCTATCTCAACAATTACAGAACTATCGTCTCCCGCTTTCGAATCCGCAACGGACTGGAATGAATCCATTCGTTCGGCACCAAGCAAAACAATCAAAACACCAATGCAGGTCGTCATTACTGCAGGATTTAAGTTTTTTATAAAAGTCAACGCAACCAACGAGAAAAGAACAATAAAAAACGTTATTCCGTAATCGGACGAATACACCCCTCCAAGAATCACCCCGACAATGAGTAAAAGTGTGATCGCGGAAAAGGGAACTTTGAAAAACTTCAATGCACTAAAATGGTTTGATTGAAAGCAAAACTATGATTTGGCAAAATTTATTACAAGAGTATATGTACTCAATCTATTGCAACATTTGCGCAAAATAGCTGGTAAGAAGTTACACATTGCGAATACCCGTTAACAATCCATTAACAGAAGTTGGCATCCGCCTTGCAATACATAAGGTCAAATTCTAAAACAAGACATTATGAAAAATCTTACATCCTTACTTGCAATTATTTGTATCAGTTTTGCGACGGTTGCGGCAGATCGTCCATATAATCGTCTTGATAGATTGTACAATTCTGATCCTTCAAGATGCTTAAAAGTGTCAAAGCGTCACATCAAATATTTACCAGATAACGCAGTTCCCTATTATTTTGCCTCAATCGTATACCGCGATAAAGCGAACGCTCATTCATCTATAAAAACGAGGTATTTAATGATGAGTAAATCAATCGGATATGCAATGAAATTTGAAAATTTCGACGATGTGGATCTTGAAATAAAATTGGGATGGGAATCGTATTTAGACGAATTGCAAAACGATACAGATTTGTTAATTAAAGAATTAGAACAAACTGAAATTGCAAGTTTAGGAGATCGACTTGCCATCAAACATCAGAAAATGGTTGACAACCGCGAAATCATCTTATTGGTTTCAGGAGGAACGAACGATACTCAAATTACGGTTCCAGGAGGTAACACTTCCGAAGTTAAAAACGAAGAACAAGAGGTTGAAAATGAAATAGATGATTCTGAAAAGAAAGGTTATTATGGCTTGGCTTCGGGCAATGAAATCACTCCATCTTACAATAAAATTCAAGAACGAGAATTGTTCAATAGAATCAATGAAGAGCGCAAAGCCTTGTTTATGTCTCCTTTAAAACTGGACGATAATTTAAACCAAGCCGCACGCTATCACGCCTTTGACATGGCAACTCAGAACTACTTCTATGAAGAAAGTTATGACAGAATTGACGGTAAACTTGTACTCGTAACTGACGCAAAAACTCGAATTGGACAATTCCACCCAAAGCAACATATTCTTTCGCAGAACATTGCCGCAGGGAGTACGAACGCTATCGAAACATTCAACCAATGGATGGAGTACGATGAGCAATACGACGTCTTGTTTGATGAATCAAGCAAAAAAGTTGGAATCGGTATTTTCTACGATCCATCAAGCTCAAGCGGGTATTACTGGGTGTTGGTAACGGCGAAGAGGTAATTGAACCGCAAGTTCCTTTTGGAGGTTGTAAGTTATTGGCTGTAGATTCGAAGTTTCCTCGCGGCTGTTAAGGAGGGATTTATTGAAAAATAAATCTTGCGCCAGTCACCAAAGGAATCAAATAGTTCTTTTGCGCCTCCGCGGTTAAAAATAAACCAACACACCTTTCTCAAAGTAAATTCTCGCTGAGTTTTTAAAGCATTTCTTTACATTAAAATCATGCTATTAATTAATCCATTTGTCTATCTTTGGGCTCTAATTTATTTATAGTAGAATGATTAATATAACGCTACCAGATGGTTCTGTAAGACAGGTAGAAAAGGGAACTTCGGCAATGGATATTGCACTTAGTATCTCTGAAGGTCTTGCCAGAAACGTTCTTGCCGCCAAAGTAAATGATGAAGTAATTGATGCCAATCGTCCGATGAATGACGATGCAACATTACAATTGTTAACCTGGAATGACAAGGATGGTAAATCAACCATGTGGCACTCTTCAGCGCATTTAATGGCTGAGGCAGTTGAGTTTTACTACCCTGGTGTTAAATTGGCAATTGGACCTCCGATTAAAAACGGGTTCTATTATGACATTGATTTCTTAGATCAAACGATCACTGAACTTGATCTTGAAAAGATTGAGCAGAAAATGAAGGAATTGGCGAAGCTAAAAAATCAATTCATTCGAAAAGATGTTTCCAAAGCGGATGCCATTGCATATTTCAAAGACAAAGACGACGAGTACAAATTGGAACTCCTTGAAGGTCTTGATGATGGAACAATTACATTTTACACGCAAGGTGAATTCACGGATTTATGCCGTGGACCGCACATTCCTCACACAGGATATATCAAGGCGGTTAAATTAACTTCAATAGCTGGTGCTTACTGGCGTGGAGATGAAACGAGAAAACAATTAACGCGTATTTACGGAATTACGTTCCCTAAGAATAAAGAGTTAACGGAGTACCTTGAAAACGTTGAATTAGCGAAAGCAAGAGACCATAGAAAATTAGGGAAAGAATTGGATTTATTCACTTTCTCACAAAGAGTTGGACAAGGATTGCCCTTGTGGTTGCCGAAAGGAGCTGCATTAAGGGAACGCTTGGAAAACTTCCTGAAAAAGGCGCAGAAGAAAGGCGGTTACGATCAAGTAATTACTCCGCATATCGGAAGTAAAGAATTGTACGTTTGCTCTGGACATTATGCTAAATACGGGAAAGATTCATTCCAACCGATTAATACGCCGGATGATGAAGAAGAGTTCTTGTTAAAACCAATGAACTGTCCGCATCACTGTGAGATTTTCAAAGCACGACCAAAATCGTACAAAGACCTTCCTGTTCGTTATGCTGAATTCGGAACGGTTTACAGGTATGAGCAAAGTGGTGAACTTCACGGTTTGACGCGTGTTAGAGGATTTACACAAGATGATGCACACATTTTCTGTACACAGGACCAAGTAAAAGAGGAATTCAAAAAAGTAATTGATCTTGTATTGTACATTTTCAAAACGCTTGATTTCCAAAATTTCAAGGCTCAAATTTCATTAAGAGATCCTGAAACGCCAGAAAAATATATTGGAGAAGATGCCAACTGGGTAAAAGCAGAGAATGCAATTATTGAAGCTGCGGCTGAAAAAGAATTAAATACAATCGTTGAATATGGAGAAGCTGCGTTCTACGGACCGAAGCTTGATTTCATGGTTGAAGACGCATTGGGAAGAGAATGGCAATTGGGAACAATCCAAGTAGACTATAACCTACCAGAGCGTTTCGAGTTGGAATACACTGGTTCAGACAACCAGAAACACAGACCGGTTATGATCCATAGAGCACCGTTTGGATCGATGGAGAGATTCGTTGCCGTTCTGTTAGAACATTGCGCAGGTGATTTCCCTTTATGGTTAACAACCGATCAAATTGCAATTTTGCCATTGAGCGAGAAATACAATGATTACGCTCAAAACCTTTTGCAATTGCTAAATAATTACGATATTCGCGGATTCGTTGACGATCGCAACGAAAAGGTGGGTAAAAAGATTAGAGATTCGGAACTTGGAAAGATTCCATTTATGCTGATTGTCGGTGAGAAAGAAGCCGAAAACAATCAAGTCTCAGTGAGACAGCGTGGTGGAGAAGATTTAGGAGCAATGGATATTGATGCTTTTGCCAAATTAATAAATAGTGCGATTGAAAACGAACTAGCTTTAAACGTTTAAGAACTTAATGAGAAGACCAAACAACAGAAGAAAATTTGTAAAAAGACAAGAAGAGGATCCGCATAGAATCAACGAAAAGATTTTAGTACGTGAGGTTCGATTGGTAATGGAAGGCCAAGAGCCTCAAGTTATGTCTACGGATGCAGCAATTAAATTGGCCGATGAAGAAGGTTTAGACCTTGTTGAAATTTCGCCGAAAGCTGTACCTCCTGTTTGTAAAATTCTTGATTATAAAAAGTTCCTTTACAACCAAAAGAGAAAGCAAAAAGAGCTGAAAGCGAAGCAAAGTAAGGTTGTTTTAAAAGAAATTAGATTCGGACCAAATACCGATGATCACGATTTCGATTTCAAACTTGTGCATGCTAAGAAGTTCTTAACAGATGGAAGTAAGCTGAAAGCGTATGTATTCTTTAGAGGACGTACAATTGTGTTTAAAGACAGGGGAGAAATTCTTTTGTTAAAATTAGCGCAAGAGCTTGAAGAATACGGAGTTGTTGAGCAAATGCCAAAACTGGAAGGTAAGCGTATGATTATGCTTATCAACCCGAAAAAGAATTAAGAATTGATAATTAAGAATTATCAATTAGAAGAAGCTATATAAGGGTAACTTAAAATTGAACAGAGATGCCAAAAATGAAAACTAAATCTAGTGCTAAGAAGAGATTCGTAGTAACTGGAAGCGGTAAAATCAAAAGAAAACACGCGTTTAAGAGTCACATTCTAACGAAGAAGACGAAGAAACAAAAGCGTAATTTAACGAAGGATGGATTAGTATCTAAAGCTGATACGCCAAACATCAAGCAACAATTGTGTATGAAGTAATTCGAATTGGCCTTGCCAAAACGAATTCAAAAGCATTCACAGGTTTAATATGTTAACCAAGTAATGAGTAACTAAGTCTTCTGAAATAGTGTTGCACTCCTTATTAAAAACTTAATTTTATGCCAAGATCAGTAAATCATGTAGCTTCAAGAGCACGTCGTAAGAACGTGATGAAGTACGCCAAAGGTTACTTTGGAAGAAGAAAAAACGTTTGGACAGTAGCAAAGAACGCCGTTGAAAAAGGGATGTTGTACGCGTACACTGGACGTAAACAAAAGAAAAGAAACTTCCGTTCATTGTGGATTACTCGTATTAATGCGGGTGCTAGACAACACGGAATGAGTTATTCTCAATTCATGGGACTTGTTAACAAGAGTGAAATGGAGCTTAACCGTAAGGTTCTTGCGGATTTAGCGATGAATCACCCAGATGCATTTGCAGCAGTTGTAAACGCAGTTAAGAAGTAATTAAACAACTTTATATAGCATTAAGCCCTCTATTTTGGAGGGCTTTTTTTATGCGACAACATTTACTAATCTTCTATCCAATAAAAAACCCGTATCATCTCGTTTGAACCGAGGTGACACGGGTTATAAACATTAGAAAACTATACTGTAAATGAAACTAAAACTATTAATTACGCTTTCTAATCTAAAATCAATCTTTTTGTTGAACTATGAGATCCGATACCAATCGGATTGATTTTTGTTTTAAGAACATACATTCCGTTCGATTCATCCAAATCTATTTGGATTCTGTCTGTATTGAAATACGTTTCAGAGAATATTACTCTTCCAGACAAATCAACAATTTCTATTTCTACCTCCCCCTCTACTTCTGGAAGATCAATTGTGAAAGTTCCATTTGAAGGATTTGGATACACAGTGAAATCAACTTCTTCTAACTCGCTAATTGACGCCGTTTCAGCATTAAAACAAACGGTATTTTGCCCGTCGTAAAAGCTTTGCACAGCATCGGCAAGTTGATAAAGCTCCGTGACACTATTAAGGTTACTTGTTCCTTGAGCATGCATTACGGCATAAGAAAGATTTCTACGTCCAGTATTGAAATAAGCCAAAGGGCCTAAAACCCCAAGCGACGTTGACATGACCATTCGACGGTCTCCAGGTATATTCGCTTCAGACATCTCAGACCATGCAGAAAGGTCATTTGGATCCCCATAATACATGTAATCTGAACTCTGACCATTCCCGTCCAATTGATCTGAACCATCGGTCCAGTTTCCTTGCATAACGTTGTAATATTCCGATGCTGTACTTGGATCCGTTTGAGGAGCCATCGCTCCATTTGAGAATACAGAACTGTAATCCATTGAATGACTCAAACAAACAACACCCAAAGCTGGCGGTATTCCATACCCATTCTGTCCTCCGGCTGATTCATCCACGGCATCACCGTTGTAAGCGAAAATTAAATTTCGAGTTGTATCGCAACCCACATAGTCATCTTGACCGTAACCAACATCAGCATCAAGGAAGTATGACGTCTTAAAATCAAAGATCGTTTGTGTTCCCATGTTTACTATTTCTAGATCAATAAATGTTACATCTTCCAATCCTGGAACCGTGCTGTATTGATAAAACATATAATGCAATTCAACACTAATCGGATCACCACCTGAAGCATGAACATTACCTCTATCATTCATTATTGTATAGACAGCCTCATCTCCCTTTATACATGGGTAATCACCCCCATGAGGGTCGTAAACACCATCATTATTAACATCTACGAAAGGTGCAATATAAGGCAACGTCCCAAGAGTAGAATCGCCATGAACAGGCCAATTTAGAATATCATTGGGAATCACATATCCCACTGTTTGAGAATTCAAAATATGATTGTCAATTTCAGCCTTTGTTACTTGCCAGATCGTTTGACCAAAAGGATTTGCAACTGGAGAACCTGATCCAAGTTCAAGAAATCCACTCCAGTAATCTTGACCACTGCCAATATATCTTTGTGCCGCCAATTTCAATTGACCATTAATATCCGTTCCACCCATCCAAAATGAACTTGAATAGATTAAATGTGTTCCATTGCCTGCTGGAACTTCAAATCCTGCAGTTGCATTGGCTGTGTTATTGAAGAAGAATCCTTCGTCTTGTATGTTTGCTGAAACGTTATTCTGATTCAGTACAGTTGAAGATTGTGAATTGGCGAAACTCGAAACTAAGATGAGTAGGATCGTTAAGTAATTGTTTTTCATAGCGTAGAATTTAATTTAACATAACTTAAATCTAACCATCAGGTTTTGAATTAATCATGTAAAATATCCATTCTAAAGAGAGAAGCTACGCGTCAAAGGAATGTGCGAATCACAGATTAAGTTGGAATTTGTACACTTGATTCGTAAATCTTCACAATTCAAATAAAAAAAATGAGAATATATATACATTTCAATTGAACCATTAATTCAACAGAATTAATACTCTATTTTGGAATCATGCACAACAAAAGAAAAATAGCCTTAGATATTCTACTTTCTCAATAGAAAATCTAAAGCTTGACGTCCTCAATAATTTTTACTGAATGATAAGTCGCTTCGTAGTCCTACCTTCCTGACTTGAAATCGTAACCAAATAAACACCCGGTTCTTCCTTAAGATGTATTGTTGTACTGGTTGAATTTAAAACGCCCTCAGACAAAACTACTCTTCCTGCCATATCAGAGATGCTAAATTCAAAATCACCTAGTTGATTTTCTTTTTCGATTACAAAAGTACCTGTAGTTGGATTTGGTTGAATTCTAAAATAATTTTCCAATGATAACTCTTCCGTCCCTAGCGCTACTTGATTACATGTGTAATTCATCGTATCATAAAATAGTTGCGCATCATCTAACTGACTTTTAAGTAATGTAATATTTTCAATATTAGAATTCGTAACATCTCTAGCATAGACAATGGCAAAATCATAACAATTTACGGCTCCAGCCATTAATGATGAAGATTCAATATTCATAAACATACGTCTATCGCCTGGGGCATTTAATCCACCTGCCAAATCATAAGAAGTCTCTGACCACTCATTTATATCGCTTGGACTTCCATCAAAAATGAAATTTGTTGGAGCAACGGTAGATCCTGGTGATCCAGCAAAACCAGCACCACCATAAACCCAGTCACTTCCATCTTTCCATTTTCCATTCATATAATTCCAATAATCTGCGGATGAAACAGGGTCAGAATAAGCCGCTCCAGCACCCGAGGTAAATTGCCCTGCCTGAGCCATTGAGTTATTTAATGACATTACACCAATAACCGGAGGATTACTACCATAGCCTATTGCCCCACCATTATCTTCATCAAGATTATCTCCATTATAAGTGAATATCGCGTTTCTTGAAGGATCACATCCGTAGTAATCATCCGTATACCCTCCTAAATCTGCATCTGTAAACATAGAACACTTAAAATCTGAATAATCAATATCTCCTCTATTGAATACGCGAGCATTCATAAACGTCGCTTGGTTTTTATAATCCCCAGTTGCATATTGATAAACCATTAAATGAACTTCTATACCTAAAGCAGTTGCCCCAGTATTGGCATGTGCCTGTGCCGCATCATTCATCACAATAAACATCGCCCCATCTCCTCTAATTTCAGGATAGTCTCCAAGAATGGGTTCATATACTCCATTCCCATTTAGATCAACGTAAGGCGCTAATTGTTCGGCAACTCCAATTGAAGTATTGCCATTCCCAGGCCAATTAAGAATGGTTGGATTGGCCACATAACCCGGTTGATTGTAATTTTGAATGTGAAAATTCACGTAACCAGCAGTCATGAACCAAATTGAGCCTGAATAATCATTTAAATAAGCAGCAGAACCATATTCTCCCTGGTCAGCAATTGGACCTGGGAATAAATCTTCGCTGGGTATATAGCCAGTTGCTGACATATGCAAATCACTAAGGGAATCTTCAGCCGCAAACCAAAAGGAACTTGAAAAAATAGCAGTCTGACTCCATCCTCCAACTTCATAGCCTGCAATACTTTCTTGAACTCCTTGGAAAAGCACCCCTCCATCGGTTAAACGTGCAGATACATCGTTATAATTTAAAGTTATGTTCGAGAATTGTCCGAAACTGGTTGTAGTAAGAGTCAATGCCACTCCGAGTAGAATTTTTTTCATAAGTAATGTTTTAGTAATCCCCACGAACATGCAATAATTAGACCATTCGAATTGCAACAATAACCAATCGATTCAACTATATAAAGATCAGTGTAATAGGTGTAAGTGTATAATTTTATAGCAACAAAAAAAAGGGACAGCTTAAGCCGTCCCCTTCTCTAAAACTCTATTGGTTTATTATTTTTTCTCTTCTTCTTCAACTTCTTCGAAATCAACATCAGTCACCTCATCTTCTGGTGCTCCTTCTGCTCCTGCATCAGGTCCTGCTCCTCCAGCGTTTCCACCTTCATTTGCAGCTGCATACATTTCTTCAGATGCCGCTTGGAATACTTCGTTCAACTTCTCCATTGCTGGCTCTAAGTTTTCCATATTCTTCGCTTCGAATTCTACTTTAAGTGCAGCTAAAGCATCTTCAATTGGTTGTTTCTTATCCGCTGGGATTTTATCTCCATATTCTTTCAATTGACGTTCCGTTTGGAAAATCAATGAATCAGCTTTATTAACAGCCTCGACAGCTTCTCTAGCTTTTTGATCCGATTCAGCATTTGCTTCAGCTTCAGCTTTCATTTTCTCGATTTCTTCCTCTGACAATCCTGAAGAAGCTTCGATTTTAATTGATTGCTCTTTACCAGTACCTTTATCTTTTGCAGAGATATTCATAATACCGTTTGCATCGATATCGAAAATCACTTCAATTTGAGGCATTCCTCTTTGCGCTGGTGGAATATCAGTCAATTGGAATCTACCCAATGATTTGTTATCCGCTGCCATTGAACGCTCACCTTGCAATACGTGAATATCTACAGACGGTTGGTTATCTGATGCTGTTGAGAACACTTCACTTTTCTTTGTAGGAATCGTTGTATTCGCGTCAATCAACTTTGTCAAAACACCACCCATTGTTTCAATACCCAATGATAATGGAATTACATCCAAAAGAAGTACATCTTTCACTTCTCCTGTCAATACACCACCTTGAATCGCTGCACCAATTGCAACAACCTCATCTGGATTCACTCCTTTTGAAGCTTCTTTACCGAAGAAGTTCTTAACTGCGTCTTGAATAATTGGAATTCTTGTCGATCCACCTACCAAGATGATTTCATCAATATCTCCTTTATCCAATCCAGCATTTTTCAATGCAGAACGACACGGTGCGATAGTTCTTTCAACGATCTTAGAAATCAATTGTTCGAATTTAGAACGTTGCATTGTTCTAACCAAGTGCTTTGGCACACCGTCAACTGGCATGATATAAGGCAAGTTGATTTCAGTTGAAGTTGTAGAAGACAATTCAATCTTCGCTTTTTCAGCTGCTTCTTTCAAACGTTGTAACGCCATTGGATCTTTTCTTAAGTCCAAACCTTCGTCTTTTTTGAATTCTTCAGCCAACCAGTTAATGATTACATCATCAACATCATCTCCACCTAAGTGCGTATCTCCATCTGTTGACAATACTTCAAATACTCCATCTCCCAATTCAAGGATAGAAACATCATGCGTACCTCCACCAAAATCAAATACTACGATTTTTTGGTCAATACCTTTTTTATCCAATCCGTAAGCCAATGCTGCCGCTGTTGGCTCATTGATAATACGTTTGATTGTTAATCCTGCGATCTCACCAGCTTCTTTCGTTGCTTGACGTTGAGAATCGTTAAAATATGCTGGAACAGTAACAACTGCTTCAGAAACTTCATGTCCAAGGTAATCCTCAGCCGTTTTCTTCATTTTTTGAAGAATCATTGCTGAAATTTCCTGCGGAGTATATTTTCTTTCGTCAATTAATACACGAGGTGTATTGTTGTCTCCTTTTACTATTTTATAAGGTACTCTATCGTACTCACCGTTTGAGGCGTCGTACGTTGATCCCATAAAACGTTTGATTGAGTAAATCGTTTTGGTTGGATTCGTGATCGCCTGACGTTTCGCGGGATCTCCAACTTTACGTTCTCCTCCTTCTACAAATGCTACAACTGATGGTGTAGTTCTTTTTCCTTCTGAGTTTGCGATTACAACTGGCTCATTTCCTTCCATTACAGAAACACAAGAGTTCGTTGTACCTAAATCTATACCGATTATTTTTCCCATGACTTTTATTTTCAAATTTTGTGTTGCTTTACCTTAGTCAATCATTATGCCATTGGGTATTTCTGACATTTTTCTGACAAAATGATAGAATTCATAGCCTACAAGGGGGTGTAAGGACTGACAAAACGTCAACTTGTCAGTATTTTAAACGGAGTGGAAGAAATTATTCAATCGTGACTTCTGAACAATACCCCTTGTTGAAGCACATAATCGGTATACAAAAAGAAGAATGTCTTTCTTCATGTTAAATTTTATTAAGGAACCAACCTTCCCGAAAAAAAACCGTTACTTCGAAAGACATCTTTCATCAGAACACCTTATTTAATAATCAATAATGAAAATCTTAGCCTTTCTTGCCTTTCTTCTTTTGTCCGTTTCTGAATCAAATGCGCAATGGTCACTCATTTCAAATCAAAATCTATCAGGCTTTAGTTATGGTACGAACGTCTTCTTTCTAAACGACACTTTAGGGTTTAGTAATACGAGTAAGACAATCGATGGAGGAGTAACATGGACGCCTATGTTTATATCCCCTGCAAATTCTATTTTTTTTACCAATACGCAACTAGGGTACGCAACAAGGCAACAGCAACAAGGCATGACTATGCAAACATATGAACGTACATTTGACGGCGGCGACACTTGGATCAACATGTCGGCCGCATACCCTTCTTTTTTTGGATCGGGTACTTTAGACTTCCCTTCCTTAGATACGGGGTATATTCTACGCGCAAATGAGGGGCTATATAAAACCTTAGATGCAGGAGATTCATGGGTAAATATAAACGATACTATTGGAAGCGATGATATCAATTTTGTTCATTCTCAATTTGGCTATACATCAGGGACAGTAGGAAATGATGCATTTATCTACAGAACACAAAATGGAGGGAGTTTTTGGGAACGTTTTTTAATTCCCGTAGTAACAACTACGCCATCGAATTTAGTTTTCGTTAAAATTTACGCAATCAATGAACAAGATGTTTATGCCGCAATTTCCTTCTTTGACGATGCATTAGTAAATATCGGCGTGGAAATTCTTTATTCTTCTGATTCAGGAGAAACTTGGTCGAGCCAATTTACAGGAACTGACATGAAGATCTTAGATCTAGAATTCTCTTCTAGCAATAACGGATATGCGGTTGGTAAAAACAATACGATTGGGCAAAACGAGGGTTTAGTTCTTCACACCATTGACGGTATAAATTGGTCATTAGAAGACATTGGATATAATTCATTGATAAACAACTCACATTTTATCTCTGACGCTGAAGGTTGGCTAGCAGGCAGTAATGGCGATATTCTACATTTTCCCGGAGGGAATCTCTATTTAGATAAAAATCAAACTTCACCTACTTCTTACACACTATTTCCAAACCCGTCACTGAACAGTGCGACTCTTCAATTTTCGAATCCCAATAACGAAGTATTCAACTTTACGCTTTTGGATAGCTATGGACAAATAGTTGATAGAATTACAGGAATTACATCTGATGTTGTGGCGTTGGAGAGAGGTAACCTAGCTTCCGGAATGTATATATTCAAATTAGAATCTAGTGACGGTAGGGAATCTATTTCAGATAGAATTATCTTAAAATAGAAATAATAAATCCAAGATCGAATCGTAGAGGATTTAATTTTTAAACACCCTTTACTTTAGTTTTACCTTCTACAGTTATTTTAGATCCTTCGGCTAACATTATAGATGCTGGTGTCTCTTTATCTAAGAACTGAAAATCCGTGCCATAAACACTTCCAAAATCAACATCAATTTCAGTATTCAAAACTCTATACCCCTCCCATCTTGGGTGTGTCACTTCGTATTCATTTGATCGCTGGTCAGTGACATGGGCGTATCCCCAATAATGTTCTGTTATAAATTCAGATTCACTTCCTTCGGGAATATGCATTGCATTCAACTCGGCCTCAACTTTAAACGTATTCCATTTACCGTTTTTCTTCCAACGGTATTCAACGGTTCTATTCGTATCATTTTCCCGCCAAGTATGTTGCATCGGCATTGTTTCGTAATTCTCCTTATAAACTGTATTTGCCACAAAAGTCAACGTCCATTTTGGAACAATCTCTTTTATAAAAACGACACCCCGCCTCCATTCTTTGCCATCAAATCGCTTGACATAAAATCTAAGATTAACTTCTTCGAAATTTGAATGAAATGGGATTCGAACGCCCAAGAGTTTCGTATTGAGAAACATAAAACCAACTAGACTGACATAACACTTACCTTCCCAAAGATCCAATTCGGTTCCAAAAGGCACATGTGGTTCGAGTACTTCTGGATCGACTGCGTAATTCGCAATTGCCAACCTTCTCCATTCTGCCTTAAGAAAACTCATCTGAATGATTTTACTTAAAGTTAGTCTTTAAAACCTCAAGAATTATATTTGAAGCATTCCCTTCATCGATTTCACCTACAACTAAATTAAAACCGTTTCTTGTCAATAGTTTATTTGACGCTTCATTAGCATTGTGCGTATAGGCTGTCACTTTGTCCAAATTCAATTCATTGAATCCATAAGTAAGAACGCTATTTAAAGCCTCACTCATCATCCCTTTCCCATGAAAGGCTGGATTCATATCGTACCCCGTCTCTGCAGTTTTATAATCTTCGGAAAAATTCCATAAACAAATTGTTCCAATGATCGTTGGATCTCCCAGAATTGTAATTCCCCAAGTAAGGAATAATCCTTCTTCAAGCCCATTCTCCAATTTATGAATGTGCTTCAATGCGTCGGACTTCGTTTTTGTTTTTCGGTTTTCGGGTCGCTTTATGTATTTATTGATCTCTTCATCCGATCGTAAATACAAAATAACATCACAGTCGGACTCAAGGACTCGTCTGAGCCTAAGTCGTTCCGTTTCAAGTTCAGGAAAAGGAAGAAAATTCAATGTGATTTAATTAGTGATTAGAAATGACCTAATCAAAGGCCTTGTGAGAGTTCTCGCTCATTTCAAGCAATTGCTCATACTGTTCAGGAGTAAGATCTGAATGGAAGAACCCGATTGGATTAATTTTTACTCCGTCTTTTACAACTTCGTAATGCAAGTGCGGTCCTGTCGACTTCCCCGTTGAACCAATCAATCCGATTAACTCACCGCGTTTCAATTTCTGACCTTTCTTCACTTCGAACTTGCTTAAGTGGGCGTATCTCGTTTTGTAACCAAATCCGTGATTGACAATAATGCTTTTTCCATATCCCCAACGCTTGTCTTCAATTTCCTCAACATATCCATCACCTGTAACATAGATTTCTGTGCCTTTATCAGCAGTAAAATCAATTCCAGTATGCATGTGTCGTGTTCTGTAATGCGGATCAATTCTATATCCAAATCCTGAAATTCCACGTTTCAATTCCGAATTACGCACGGGTTGAATTGCCGGAATGTGAGATAACATTTTCTCTTTTTCCTTTGCCAAACTCATCAATTCTGTGAATGACATGCTTTGCGCATTCAACCTACGCTCTAATCTATCAATCTCTATTTTCGTTGAAATCAATAAATTCGAATTTGAAAGTTTCTCAAGGTAAGCGTACTTATCGCTCCCTCCTGCCCCCATCATTCTAAGCTCTTCAGGAAATTCTTTTGCGTGTAAGGCAGAACGGTATAAATCCTCATCCCTACCCTGAACGGCATCCAGCGCATTGTTAAACAGTTCCAAGTCTTCTTGAATGATGTCCAATTCTTTCTTGTAACGATCAATTTCGGCTTGCTGCTCCTTTTCTCTTGGAGAATCAATATTTTGTGTAAAAATAAAGGCGATTAAGAGTCCAACAACAACATTTGGCGCCAACCAAAGAAGTACTCTGAAAACCTTTTTCCCAGCACTAACATTGACTTCCTCATAGGATAAAGTCTTCGGATTGTAATTAAAGTGTTGTTTTGCCACGTCGTAAAATTACGTAGAATTCACTGAAGTCCTTGTTAACAAAGATTAAATGACAAAATTGGATGAAATTCTATCTGTATTTAGCCATTTTAAAACACGCTCAAATCAAGACTATTCTGCATTCAATAATCCATCTTCAATTAATCGTTACTTCTTTGCTATGTATTCATAAAAGATAGCGTTATCTTCGCCAGTTGAATCTTCAAAAAAATAGATTATGAATGTTTTCTTTAAGTTATTAAGTGCGACGGAGGAACTGCCAAGTTGGATTACAAGTTGGGCACCAGACTGGTCATTAGAAAAATGGGGACAGAACTCCATCATGAGTATTTTCATGTCTGTTGGAATTCTTATTTCAGCACTTATTGTTGGTCATGTTCTTTATTGGGCCATTGGTACTTTTGTGAAAAAAATTACGGCAAAGACCAAAACAGGTTTGGATGATATCCTTGTTGACAAACTGGAAGAGCCTGTAGTTTACGGAATTGTAATTTTAGGATTCTATTGGGGTTTCAGTCGACTTCACTTTACAGACAGCGTTGACTCCTTTTTTGCAAATGTGTTTATGATCATTTTCATCTTGAACGTCACGTGGTTGATCGTTCGTGTTGTTGATTCATTGATTGAAGAATATGTTGTTCCAATGGTTGAAAAATCAGATAGTGATTTGGACGATCAATTGCTTCCCGTTCTTCGTAAAACGATCAAAGCAGTTCTTTGGGTATTTGGAGTTGTGATTGCATTGAGTAACTCAGGCTTTGATGTTGGTGCATTGATCGCAGGACTTGGAATTGGAGGTCTGGCACTTGCTTTGGCAGCGCAAGACACCGTTAAAAATATCTTTGGAGGTCTGATGATTTTCTTGGATAAACCGTTCCAAATAAAAGAACGAATTAAAGTGAATGGAATGGATGGTTTCGTTGAAGAAATTGGAGTTCGAAGCACAAGAGTAAGAACATTGGAAGGACGTTTAATCACAATTCCAAACGGTCAATTTAGCGATAATGCTGTTGAAAACGTTACCAAAGAGCCTACCCGAAAAGTCGTGGTAAATTTAGGTTTAACGTATGACACGTCGCCAAATGACATGGAGAAAGCCATGAAAATCCTGGATGACATTGTAAAAGCAAATCCAAAGTTAACTGGAGAGGCTTTGATTTCATTTAACAGTTGGGGAGATTTCTCAATGGGAATTTTATTCATTTACTACATTGAAGAAGCTGATAACATCTTGAGTGCGCAGTCGGAAGTGAATCTGGCTGTTCTTCGTCAATTCAATGAAGCAGGACTTGAGTTCGCTTACCCAACTCAAACTATTTTCAAAAAAGAGTTGAAGTAGTAGTGAAACTCCTGATGGTGCGGATTTTACTTCGCTAGAGCAATGTGAAAATGCCCCATAGGAAACGATATTAAAAATTAGAAACAACCTTTATATAGCGATCAACAAATGACAGTTGCTGAAATCCGAAAAGTATTTTTTGATTATTTCGAATCAAAAGGTCACGAGATTGTGCCAAGCGCACCAATGGTAGTGAAAAACGATCCAACATTGATGTTTATCAATGCGGGAATGAATCAATTCAAGGACTATTTTCTTGGAAATGCCGTTCCTAAAAACCCACGCCTTGCCAATTCACAGAAATGTTTGCGCGTTTCAGGAAAGCACAACGATTTGGAAGAAGTTGGAGTTGACACCTACCACCACACGATGTTTGAGATGTTAGGAAACTGGTCATTTGGTGACTACTTTAAGGAAGAAGCAATTGAATGGGCTTGGGATTTATTGACGAATGTATACGAAATTCCTATCGATCGAATTTATGTAACCGTATTCGAAGGTGACGAAGCTGACGGTGTTCCCGTTGACCAAGAAAGCATTGATATTTGGAAAAAGTACATTGCTGCCGATAGAATCATTTTAGCCAACAAGAAGGACAATTTCTGGGAAATGGGTGATACTGGTCCTTGCGGTCCTTGTTCTGAAATCCATGTTGACTTAAGATCAGAAAACGAACGTGAAAAACGAGATGGAAAATCTTTGGTCAATGAAGACCATCCTCAAGTTATTGAAATTTGGAATAACGTTTTCATGCAATACAACCGCAAAGCAAATGGAGATTTAGAACCGCTTCCAGAAACACACGTTGATACAGGAATGGGACTGGAACGACTTGCCATGGCGCTTCAAGGAAAGCAATCGAATTACGATTCGGACTTGTTTCAAACGCTTATTCAACACATGGAAAAGGTTTCTGGTGTGGAATACGGAAAGAAAGAAGAAACGGATATTGCACTTCGAGTAATCGCCGATCATGTGAGAGCAATTGCTTTCTCTATTGCTGATGGCCAGTTGCCTTCAAACACAGGTGCTGGTTATGTGATCCGTAGAATTTTACGTCGTGCCGTTCGATACGGATACCAAACTTTGGATTTAAAAGAATCATTCTTATCCGATTTGTCTGCTGTACTTGTAGAAGAGATGGGAGAAACCTTTACCGAATTAAAGCAACAACAAGGCTTAATTCAAAAAGTGATTAAAGAAGAAGAAAACAGTTTCTTTAGAACATTGGAGCAAGGTCTAAGAAGAATGGATCTTGTTATCAAGAAAACGAAATTGGCAAATCAATCAACGATTGAAGGGTTCATCGTCTTCGAATTATTGGACACTTATGGATTCCCTATTGATTTGACTTCATTGATAGCAAGAGAAAACGGTCTTGAAATTGATGAAAAAGGATTTGAAGAAGAACTTGAAAAACAAAAAACGCGATCTCGCGCTGCAACAGCAATCGAGACGGATGATTGGATTGAACTTCGAGAGGATAACATTGAAGAATTTGTAGGATACGATCTACTTTCCACACACGTTAAAATTGTGAAATACCGAAAGGTATCACAGAAGAAAAAAGAATTCTTTCAGGTGGTCTTTAACTTAACTCCTTTCTACCCGGAAGGTGGAGGACAAGTTGGCGACACAGGGTACATTGAGGATGAAGGAAAGAAATATTCAATTTTCGATACGAAGAAAGAAAACGGTTTGATCATTCATTTGATGAACGAAATGCCAAGTGATCTTCACGCAACGTTTAACGGTGTTGTTGGCAAGCAAAAGCGTTTGGCTTCGGCATACAACCACTCTGCGACACACTTATTGCATCATGCGTTGAGAACGGTTCTGGGCGATCATGTTGAACAAAAAGGTTCGTTGGTTAACTCGGACTATTTGCGTTTCGATTTCTCGCACTTCTCTAAGGTCACCGATGAAGAATTGGCGCAAGTACAGGAAATGGTGTCGGCAAACATTCATGCAAACATTAAACTGGAAGAGAAAAGAAATACTCCAATGGAAATTGCCCAAGAAATGGGTGCAATGGCTTTATTTGGAGAAAAATACGGGGATACAGTTCGTGTCATCAAATTCGGAGATTCAGTAGAATTGTGTGGAGGAACACACGTTCAAGCAACGGGTGAAATTGGCTTGTTTATTATTACAACAGAAACGGCAGTCGCTTCTGGAATTCGTCGAATTGAAGCAATTACTTCTAAAAAAGCAGAGCAGTTTTACTCGAACAAAGCGGCTATTTTAGATGAGGTTCATACTACTCTTAAGAATCCAAAAGACATCTTGAAAGCAGTGAATGATCTCATTGCAAAGAACAAGGATCTCTGTAAAGAATTAGATCAATTCCAAAAAGAAAAGGCGAAGTCGATGAAGCTTCACTTAAAAACGCACATTGCACCTTATAATGGTGTTAATCTTTTAAGCGAAATTATCGATTTGGATGGCGCATCTATTCAAGACATTTTATTCCAACTGAAAGGTGAAGTAAAAGACTTCGTTGGAATTATTGGAGGAAAAGAAGGCGATAAATGTACCTTAAGCATCATTGCTTCAGATAATATTGTTGCTGACAAAGATTTCAATGCTGGAACGATCATTCGTGAAGTATCAAAGCACATCCAAGGAGGCGGCGGCGGGCAAGCTGCTTTTGCCAAGGCTGGAGGTAAGAACGCAGGTGGACTTGAAGCTGCGATTAAAGAAGTAAAAGGAAAATTGAACTAATTTCAATTGAATGAAAGTATCCGTAGTTATCTGTACGTATAATCGTGAAGTCTATCTTCCTGAATGCTTGTTGCATTTAAAAAATCAGACCGAGAATCCGGAAAATTTTGAAATAGTTCTTGTCGACAATAACTCAAGTGATTCAACTGCTCAAATTTGCAAAACATTCATTTCGGAGAACCCTCAATTGGATATTACGTATGTCAAAGAAGAAAACCCGGGCCTTTCCTTCGCGCGAAACTGCGGAATAAAAACGGCCAACGGAGATCTTATTTGCTTCATTGATGATGACGGCTTTGCAGTTCCTGAATACGTTGAGACTTTCAGAACATTCGCATTGGATCCTCGTTATAACGAATACATCGCTTTTGGCGGAAAAGTAATTCCTAGATACAACGAGGGAAAACATCCTAAATGGCTTTCTCCATATCTTGAAGGCCTTGTTTCAAAAGTTGATATGGGAGATGAGGTAATGCCATTTCTAAAGAAATACCCCGTTGGATGTAACATGGGATTTCGATCTCATTTCTTTGAAAAACACGGTGGATTCAATACCAATTTACACACGCGCAGTGACGAGAAATTTGTCTTTGATAAACTTAAAAAAGCCGAATTAAAAACACTTTATGTACCTAAAATGGAGGTGGAACATTTCATAGATGACCACCGCTTAGAGCATTCGTTTATTGTACGTTTATCCAAAATTGTAGGACAAAGCGAAGCCATTCGATTGAAGTCAGAAGGCTTTGGAACGCGTTTTTCTAAAGTAATAGAGTATCTTTTCAAATTAGGCGCATCCTATCTACTGGCCATTTCATTTCTGATAAAAGGTCAGTTGCCGAAAGCAAAATACATTGTACTTGTTCGGTGGTATGTATTAACTGGTTTTTTTATTAAATCTAAAATTTAGTACCTAACTCAATAATTAAGAATGGGATACGAATCGTTTAAAATAAAAGCAGAAGGTCTATTGAAAATTTGGATTCAATCCAAACCTACAACCATTGTAGCAAAGAAAACTTCCGATGATTTATTGATTCTTGGCAATGGTCCTTCTTTAACGAATGACATGGATCAAATCAGAAGACTTTCTTCAACTAGAGATGTCTTAGGCGTAAACTATTTTGTGGCTACTAAAGAATTTTTAGAACTCAAACCTAAATACCACGTAATTGTTTCCCAACAATATTGGGCCAAGGATGACAATGAAGGTTGGGACAACGACAGAAAGAGAATTTTTCAAATTCTTAAAGAAAAAGTAGATTGGGAACTTCAATTGTTCGTTCCTATGGTTGCTTCGAAAGCCACGGAATGGAGAAGTTTCATTTCTGAAAACCCAAACATAAAACTCAACTTTTTCAATTTAACGCCTTTGGATGGCAACCCTGATTTTTTCAGGAACGCACTCAGAAATTTCAAAGCCTGTCCAAGACCACACAACGTTCTTATTCCTTCCATTTTAATCGGAATAAATTTAGGCTATAAAAAATGTTACCTCTCAGGAGCGGATCATTCATGGATTCCTGAATTATTTGTGACCAAAGACAATGTACCAATGATGGCGCAGAAACACTTCTATGCGGATCAATTGAAATCTTTAAATAGTTCGTTGCTGTCTGATAATGCAAAACCAGTGTTCGATGAAAACAGCTTAACACCGAAGAAATTGCATGAAATTCTTCAAAAATTCTACTATTCCTTTAGATCTTATTGGTTTTTAAAGGAATACGCAGAGCTAGAAGGGACAAAAATTTATAATTTAACAGAGGGATCCTACATTGATGCCTTTGATAAAATATCCTATGACGAAATCACAGCTTAGACAAAACACGAAGATAACTTTGGGTCATAGATGGCGCAGGTTTAGACAAGCGTCGAGACTTGGCTTTTGTGGCAGTGGAGTTTTATTTGACAAGAACGTTGATATTTTTCGGTTTCCAAAGAATGTTTCCATTCATGACAACGCCATGATCAAGGCAGGAGCGAGAATTTGTGCTTGCAACGCAACAGCAAAAGTGAGCATTGGAAAAAACTCCACATTCGGATACAATTCACATCTATTCGCTTCAGCAGGAGTTGAAATAGGAGACGATTGTCTAATAGCCCCTTTTGTATATATCGTTGATAGTGATCATGGAATAAAAAAAGGTATACTTATAAATCAACAAGCGAACGAATCTGCACCAATAAAAATTGGAAACGACGTTTGGATTGGTACTGGCGCAAAAATATTAAAGGGCGTAACGATTGGTGACGGCGCCGTAATCGCTGCCGGAGCTTTGGTCAAAGAAAACGTTGAAGCAAACAAAATAGTAGGTGGAGTTCCCGCCAAAGTCATTAGCGAAAGGGTTGAATGAAAATAGGAGCGGTTATAATTGCACGGTACAACTCTTCTCGATTATACGGGAAAGTATTGAAGGAGATCCATGGAACTCCTGCACTTGAGCACACATACAATCGCTTGCGAAAAGTACTTAAGGACGATCAAATTGTTATTGCAACTTCCGACGAATCATCGGACGATCCAATTGCTACATTTGCAAAAGAAAAAGGTTGGAACGTCTTCCGAGGAAGCTTAAACAATGCTGCTCAACGGTTTTTGGAAGCTTCAAGATTTATGGATTGGGAATATGCCATTCGTACCAACGGAGACAATATTTTCATTGACCTAAAATGCTTCAAAGAAATGTATGAAGCAGCCGAAAAGGGCCGTTATGACTTCCTGACCAACGTAAAAAACAGAACTTTTCCCAAAGGAATGAGTATTGAGATCGTAAAAACTGATTTCTACGAAAAATGTTTTGATCTAATAAAGGGAGACGCAAATTATGAAGAACACGTAACGCTGGCTTTATATCAGCATAATTTGGGCAACTATCAATACTTCTACAATACTGAAATTAAGGAACTACAAGGAATTCAACTGGCATTGGATACTCCGGAAGACTTTGAACGAATCAATAAATTAATCACATCCTTGGGTGCGAATTACGAGGACTACACTCTTTTAAACATTAAGAACGCATATGAGCAACTGGATAGGTAAAAATGGTCCATTAATGATCGCTGAAATTGGTGGAAACCATGAAGGCGATTTTGAATACGCAAAAAAACTCACGCAACTAGCAATCGAATCAAATGTCGATTACATTAAGTTTCAGATGTATTCAGGAGACAGTCTTGTTAGTCCTGTTGAAAATCCAGTACGCAATAAGCACTTCAAAAAATTTGAGCTAAACCACAAACATTATATTGAATTGGCGGAAATGTGTAAAGCCGGTGGCGTTGGATTTATGGCCTCGGTATGGAATCCTGACTATTTCGAATGGATTGATCAATACATGGACATTTACAAAATCGGATCAGGTGACATGACGGCGTATCCAGTTTTGGAAGCAACTGCAGCACTTGGTAAACCCATCATTCTTTCGACAGGTTTGAGCAGCATAGATGAAGTTCTAGACGCCATTGAATTTATTCAATCATGTAATGTGAAATACAAAGATCCAGAATTCTTATCTGTCCTGCAATGCACATCGATGTATCCGATACCATTTGATTTTGCGCATTTGTCGGTGATGAACGAATTCACTTCGAAAACAGGCTTACCAGTTGGATATTCAGATCATACCGAAGGGAGTTATGCTTTAGAAATTGCTGTTGCCATGGGTGCTCAGATTCTTGAATTCCACTTTACTGACAGCCGTGAGGGCAAGGATTTTAGAGACCATAAAGTTTCTTTAACTAGAGATGAGGTACTTGAATTGAATGAAAAAATCACTGAAATAAATAAATTAAAAGGGTCCAAAATAAAGGAACCACAATCCGTTGAAGGGGATCATCTTATTACCTTCAGAAGAGCAATCTATCCTGCAACAGACCTACCAAAAGGAACAACTTTAGTTGCTGAGAATTTAGTATATTTGAGGCCCAATCATGGTATAGACGCTCGGGACTATAAAAAAGTTATTGGAAAGACACTTACCACTGACGTTAAAGCTTTTGAAAAATTAAATTGGTCGTATTTAGAATAAAACATTTCATTTGATACTTGGATTAAAATTGTATTTGAAAAATAGAAAACCAACTTGGAAAGGATTTTGGTTTAAACTGCTATTCGCTTCAAAAAAACTACAAATTGGAAAAAGGTTTAAATGTGATTCGTGGCCGGATATTTCAATTACTGACAAGGGAAGAATAATTATTCAGGACGATGTATACCTTAGAAGAAGTGTTGAATTAAGAGTTCATGGTAATGCAACAATTAATTTAAAAGGCAATAACAGAATTGATCGTGGGGTTCGCTTATTGGCTGCCAACAAATCTGAATTAACTATTGGAGAAGGTACTAAAATCGGCCTTTATTCGGTATTAAATGGTGGTGATTCCATTACGCTAGGTAAAAATGTTCTACTTTCCGGATTCGTCTACCTTCAAACAAGTATGCACAACCATGAAAAAGAAATGATGGTGCAAAATCAAGGCTATTCTCACGCTCCAATTGTACTTGAAGATGATACTTGGTGTGGAGCTCATGTTGTTGTATTCCCTGGCGTAACGATGAAACAAGGATCTATTGCAGGAAGTAATGCCGTTGTCAATACGAGTGTAGATAAAAATGTAATCGTTGGAGGTGTTCCTGCGAAGCAACTTAAATTACGACAATAAGAAACTATATGCTTATAACGGTTTACATAACGAACTACAATTACGGTCAATACCTTAGCAAAGCTGTCGATTCTGTACTGAACCAATCAACAACTGATTTCGAACTAATTATAATTGATGATGGATCTGTTGACAATTCAAAAGAAATTATCGAAAGTTACCGTAGCAACAAGAAAGTCAGTATCATTTACCAACAAAACAAGGGCTTAAATGCTACAAATAATGTTGCGTTAAAAGCCTCGAATGGAAAGTACATTATGCGCCTTGACGCTGATGATTATTTGGAAGAGAATGCAATTGAAATGCTTTCTCAGAAGTTAGAAAGTGATCCTGAACTAGGATTGGTGTTCCCCAATTACTATTTAATAAATAAGGATGACTTCATAATCTCTGAGGAAATTAGACATGATTTTGATAATGAAGTTCAATTGTTTGATCAGGCCGCACATGGAGCTTGTACAATGATTCGTACTGAGTTCTTAAAGCAAGTTGGTGGTTACAATGAAAATTACACGTGCCAAGATGGATACGAACTTTGGGTGAAATTTACACTTAAATTCAAAATCTCTAATGTTAGTAAACCTTTATTTTACTACCGTCAACACGGCGCGAACTTGACCTCTAATGAAAATCGAATTCTTGATACAAGGGCTCAAATAAATGCAGACTACATCGCAGAAAGTGGAATCTCTACGAAATCATTAATCGTTATTCCTGTTCGTGGTGGTGAAAAAGACCTTGCCTACAGAAAAATTGGAAATCGTAATTTTATTAGTGAAAAAGTAAGACAAGCACTAGAAACTGCAAACCACGCAGAAATAATTATAACATCACCAGATCAAAACGTTTACGATGCCCTCGATGTAAACTTGCGCAATAGCGATCGAGTTCACTTCCATTTACGTGGCGAAGACAAAGCACGAATTAGTTTAAGTCTTGACGGTACTATTCAAGAAATCACTGAATTGGATTGGGTTCAAAAAACTGAATTTTCGAATATATGTTTAATTTCGATAGAATATCCATTTCTTAAACCACACAAAATTGACGATGCTATTCATACTTTGTTCCTGTTTGGATCGGATACCTTGTTAAGTGTCCTTTCCGATAGTTCGGTTTTCTATGTGCACAAGGGAGATGGCCTCCATCCTATCCTGGAACGCGACCGTTTTACGAAGTTGGAACGTGAAGCTCTTTACAGACATTCTGGAGGAATTACTGTCGTTCGTCGAAATGCATTCGAAGACAAGAAAAAAGTTATCAATGGTATGGTTGGACATATGATTATTGATAAGGAATCCTCTTTTGGGGTGTTTAGTGAGTATGACTATCAACTTGCTTTGTTAATTGATTCAAATCAATAACATTCCTCAAACAGAAAATTATAACTGTAATTCAATAAATACTTTTTGGAATCGTTACTTTTAAGCGCATTACACTCTAATAGCCGTTAGAGGCAGCAAGAAAATTATACAATGGGAATCGTAAAGAAACAGTCTATTCAGTCTACCATCTTTACCTATTTAGGTGTTGGGATTGGTTTTCTGAACTCTGCAATTTTACTACCTTCTCTATTTACAACGGAAGAAGTTGGTCTTATTGGATTCTTGAATTCACTCACTCTCATTTTCTCTACAATTGGATGTTTGGGTATTCCTTTAATTACAATTAAACTTTTCCCTCAATTCAGGGACCGAGAAAAAGGCGACAACGGCTTCTTTTCCTTGTCATTTTATGGCAGTATAATAGGAATCTCCATTGGGATCATTGCCTTTCTTTCACTAAATGACATTCTGATTTCAAAGGACAATGCCGCACGAAATTATAGTCTTTTCTTTATCGCGTTCGCAACGATTTTCGCATTTAGAGTACTATTTAGAAACATAGACAGTTACCTTAGAATGCTTTACAAAACCGTTCTTGGTATTGTGCTAGAAGGGTTCCTAACGAAACTTATTATTTTTAGCGGGCTTTTAATCATCGCATGGAGATTCAAGGGAAACTTTAGTCTCGTTCTTATCCTCTACATTGTAGCCATTTCGCTTCCAGGGGTAATTGCCACCATTTACTTATTGACCCAAAAGGTGCGTCTCAGTGCCAGTAGCTTCCGAAAAAGCGCAGGATACAATTGGAAAGAAATCCTGTCCATAGGAGGTTTTGGAATAATTGGAGGACTTGGAGCTGCAGTAGTTCTTGAGGTTGATCGTGTAATGATCAGTAACATGCTTGGATTAAGTGAAAATGGTATTTACTCTGTCGCCTTCTTCTTTGGCCTTTTTATCAGTATTCCTTCACGTGGATTAAAACGAATAGCAGCATCAATTCTATCTGACTCTTTCAAAGAGGACAATATGGAGACTGTCGCCGAAGTCTATAAAAAAAGCTGCCTCAATCAATTGTTGATCGCGGGTTACCTATTCTTAGGGATTTGGTTTACGGTTAACCATGTATTCGATTTCATGCGTCCTGAATACTCAAGAGGATTGTATGTAATACTATTTATTGGACTTGCCCAACTTATCGATATGGCCACAGGGGTCAATGCGGAAATAATAACGGTCTCCAAATATTACAAATACAACAGTTATTTCACTGGAATTCTAATTGTTTTTGTAATTGGTCTTAACCTCCTCTTCATTCCGATCTGGGGAATTAATGGTGCCGCATTCTCGTCTTTTCTCGCATTGCTGATTGTAAACACCATTCGATTCGTTTTCCTCTACCGAAAAATGGGATTGTTCCCTTTTTCAATAAATATGCTCATCAACGTATTGATTATTTTAGGACTGTTCGGATGTTTTGAATTCTTTATGCCTACAATTAATGACCCTCTAATTGGAATACTCATATCAGGAGGTCTGTTGACTGTGGTTTACTTCACGCTCGCCTATTTTCTTCGACTATCGGACGATGTCAATCAGATCATTAATAAAGTCCTAAGAATAAAGCCAAGACGGTAAGGAATTGATTTCAATCCAGTCACATCTTGTAAATAAATGAGCAAAAAAAAGAGGCATACTAATGATGCCTCTTTCTCACTTTATACCTTGATACAGATTACTCTGTGGCTGTTGTCTCTAATTTCGCACTTTTCTTCTTTCGGTAAAACATAAAGGCATATCCAAAAACAGAGATCACCAATAAAATTGAAAGAACCAGTGACAAGTTATTCGAAGTGTGGTACTTTGGTTGATCAAATTCAAAGCGAACCTCACGCGCACCTTTTGGAATTTCAATCCCCCTCAATAAATAGTTTGTTTTGTGAATCGGAACTTCTTTACCATCAACGTAAGCCGTCCATCCATCTGGATAATAGATCTCGGAGAACACAGCAAATTGTTGATCTTCGACACTAACATCATATGTAATTTTCTTTGGATCATAAGACTTCATTTCAATCTTTCCTTTCCCTGAAAATTCACTCTTCGATAATTTATCAGCTACCGACTTAAGCATTACCGCTTCCTCGGTTGGATTAAACGAATTTAAAAATGTATACGATGTTAATTGATTAAATGAGTTTGCCGTATCATTTTCAACCGTGAACATCGGTACTAATGATGTTACCCCATTCGTATCCATAACAGAGGCCGCTTGCTCACCAATTCTGAGTCTCGCTCTAAACAGATCGTCCAGAGAAATCTTGATTGTGTCTTGACCTGCAAACAAATACTGAACCTTTTCAGCACCATAAATCATTGAAGCATCTTTTGGTTTACCATTGATCAATAACGTTCCATTGGAAGTGTTTTTCATCTCAAACGTATTTCCAAGTGCACGAAGTTCAGCTTCTGGTGTAGGATGCGTTTCAATTGTCTTAACAAACCACGCATTACCCATTGCCGATCTACTCGTAACTGCGCTGTTAGTAACTACCCTGGTTTTTTCATCCTCTGAACGTTGAATGAAATATTTGACATTTAACATATCGTACACTTCTTGATGTCCTGGAATCAAATGAAAGTCAATTACATTCTGGAAATTTCTCAATTTCGCTCCATGATACCCTCCTATTGATTTATGAAAATAAGAAGCTCTACTGCTTTGGAATCCTCCGTAAGATTCAAATACTCGATAATTCGTAGACATATTTAATGCATAGAACTTATTTGCGTTAACTACATTTCTTATTGCCGCTAATCCCGTAAAATCTAAATCTTCAGCTTCTTGTGTGCCTTTTTTAGCCGCCTCATCTATAATACCTTTTAGTTTAGGATTCGCTGCTAATTCAGCTTCCATTATCATTCGATCTCCATCGTTTGCAGTCACAGGGTACGTCATCAATTCAGCATCATCCCAGTACTTGTCTTCATCTCCGATATAGTCGTTCGCTATTGGCACTAAATCAACCATTACTAACACCAACACACCCAGACTCATAGCGATTGCAGGGAGCGACGTGAATAGGAACGCTAGAATTAAACCGCCCGTAATGAAAATGAAGATTAATGATCGATTCATGCTAGATTGGAAAATTTCCTCGCGAATCACTTCCAAATTAGCTTGACGCTCGTAGTAAGGACTAAGCCGCTGTGATACGTACTCATCCACCGCAGCTGGATTATTTATATTCAAATTTATTTCAGCCAGCATCTTCTGAGGATCCTGTGCAAGAACATCTTTCTTCAAATTCTTAGAAGCCTCACTCAATTGTTCTTTCTCAGTAAGCGAAGAATAATTACCAATCCCCACTATTTTCACAATAAGAATAAACACAAAGAACCCACCCAACGCGATAGCAACCTTGTTCTTCTTCACTATAAATTCATCTCGATTCTTAACCAATTCCGAAAGGAAAAACACGCCCAGCACCACAACACATAGTTGTACTAAAACCAAAATCATGGTCACGGTTCTGAATTTGTCGTAGCCGGGTATATAATCGATGAAAAAATCCGTTAAGCCCATGAAGTTTTTTCCCCAAGAGAGGAAGACTGCCAAAAGAGTTATAACGAGCAAAGGCCATTTGATACCACTTTTGATGAAAACAAGTCCTAAAAATGCGAGCAATACAACTACAATTCCTAAATACGTTGGCCCTCCGGTAACGGGCTGTTCACCCCAATAAGGCTGCGCACTCATCAGATCTCTTTTCTGCGGTTCGGTAAACTCAGAGTCCGTCACTACATCTTCAAACTGGCTGTTCTTAATATAAAAACTTCCACCTCCCATAACACTGGGAGAAAGCATGTTAAATGACTCTCCTAGACCATAAGACCAATGCGTTATGTAATCTCTATCAAGTCCCAATGACTGAGTTGACGCTGCTGGTTCTCCATTCGCCTTGACTGAAACATCATTCGCCCCCCTAATTGTGTGAGGTGCATAATCGGCGGTGAGAAGAATGTTTCCGAGATTCATTACGGCAGCTACTGCAATGGCTACAATTAGTCCTCCAGAAGTAATAAAAAAGGGTTTTAATTGCTTTTTCTTGTAGGCAGTAATCATAAATGATACGCCAATAGCAAACAAAAGGAAGATTAAATAATAGGTTATTTGGAAGTGATTGGCCGAAAATTCATACCCCATAAATATTATGGTCCACAGTATTCCCCAGACTCGATGGGTTCGAAAGGAATAAATAAAAGCGCCTAAAGCTGGCGCCATAAACGCAAAAGCTACAGATTTAGTGGTATGACCAGCCTGTAATATTAAAATCTCATAAGTTGAAAAAGCGAGGGCTACGGCTCCAAGGACGCCGAGAAGAGGCTTGATTCTAAGGAACAAAGCAAATATATAAAAGCCTAACATGTGAAGCAATAGGTGGCCTCTAGCGCCTGGGAATGATTTCGAAAACCAAGTCCTCGTTTCAAGGAAAACGTTCCCTGGATAATTCACCGAAATTTGAGCGGCTGGCATTCCTCCAAACATGGAATTGGTCCAAAGAACTTCTTCACCCGTTTCAGCGCGATATGCTCTTGCTTCATGCGCCATGCCCTGCCATTGCTCAATATCATGTTGCTTCAATTTCATTCCATCCATCTGTGGTTGGTAGAAAGCAACAGCTACAACAATAAAAAATGCAATAGCTGCAAAATGCTGCCAATTTCTAATAAAAAATGCTTTTATATCGAATTTCATACTTCAAATGTTAATTGCGTGAATTTAATAAATCCAATTATCAACAGAAGCATTAATCGTTTAAAAAAAGTATAGTTCACTTTTATTAAAGACTTTCGTCTATTTAGCAGTCACTTCCCGTTCCTTTTATCAAAGACTTTCGTCTTTTCTTATGGAAATTTGAACTCCTCGGCATCTTAGTTGTACAGTACCTTACTAGAAAAACAGAATTATGCGCATCACCTTACTATTTGCAACATTACTAAGCTTAAACACATTTGCTGGAGTTGAATTGAGAAGAATGGCCCCCCAATTTCGTTTGGTATCGAGCGAGAAACAAAGTAATCTTAAATCTTCTGAATCCATTTATGAATTCAAATTCATGAATATCTCTGAAAACATAGAGACTGAGGAAATTCGCTACAGTATTGATAATGTGGATTTTAAAGTTAAACTGATAGATTATACCTTTGAAGTTAAAGCGACTCCAGGAAAACATAAATTCCTTATCTATATCAATCAGGACTACATGGAAATGTATTCTGACTCCCTTATGATTGAAGGGGAAACAAAAAATTCCTATAATCTTTATCCTCGAAGTAACTTACAGAACTTGGAAATAGAAGTTGACAAGCCGGTCATCTATTTGTATCCAGAAGTTGAGCAAGAAGTCACAGTAAAGGTAAATCCCGTGGGCAAAATGAATTTCACCTATCCAAAATACAACGAGGGCTGGAATGTAATTGCTAGTCCAGACGGAACAATTACGTATGAAGGAAATGAATACAATTATTTATTCTGGGAATCGAAACAAACTATAAACACGGTCACTTTTGCCCGTAAAGGCGGATACGTGGTTGAAAAAAAGAATGTTTTATCTTTCCTTGAAAACAAATTGAGCGCCGCCGGATTCACATCTAAAGAAAAAGCAGACTTTATAACGTATTGGGCTCCTCGAATGATTGAATTTGAGACTGTCTTAATCGAATTCATACAAAACTCAGCCTGCGATCAATTCGCGACATTAGACATTTCACCTCTTCCCGATCATACCAATCGCTTCTATATGTCATGGGCAGAATACGATGGTGGAAGGGTCATTCAACCTCAAGAAATTCAAAAAATGGATCGGTCTGGATTTGATGTTTTAGAATGGGGAGGCCAACAAATCATTCTAGAAAACAATTCAGAAACACTTTAACTTTATATTATGATCAAAGCAATCAACTTACTTCTCTTTCTTGGACTTTTCTACTCCGTTTCAGCGAAAGACAGAATGGCATCTGGAGTGTATCTCGTTAAAACGGAATTGGACGAATCCCTTAGCGAAAATGAAGCTGTTTACGTATTCAATTTCATGAATATCGCCAACAACACAGCCGAAAAGGAAATTCTGTATAGCATCGATGGCAAAGACGGAAGTATGTATTTATCAAAAGACAAGTCGTTGGAACTTAAGACAACTCCTGGAAAGCACAAGTTCATTTTTTACTACAGTGAGTTTCATGAATTCTACTCGGATTCATTGGAAATAAAAGCACGCTATAAAAGTGAATACACTATTTTGATGGAAGAATATCAGCAAGTCAGTCCTGAACCTAGAGTGGTTTACAAACCCGTCATTTACCTTTATCCTGAATCTGAAACGACGGTTAAAGTAGAAGTTGACATCAAAGGCGACAAGCCTTTTTTCTATCCAGAATACAATGACGGTTGGGAATGCATTGCACAGCCTAATGGAGATTTGAAAATTGGAGACAACACGTACAACTATCTTTTCTGGGAAGCTTCAGAGCCGGATCATTTAAACGGGAATACTTTAACGGATGGATTTTACGTAGAAGGACAAAATGCAATGGCGTTCTTAGAATCCAAATTGACTTCCGCTGGTTTTACATCCAAAGAAAAAGCCGATTTTATCACTTTCTGGGGACCAAGAATCCAAACCAACGAACACAACTTCATTCGCTTTGACTTTAACGAAGCGTGCAATAAATATGCAGACTTGAAAATTTCACCAGAACCCAATCACATTTATAGAATTTACATTCAGATCGCACCGCTTGATAAAAAAATAAAAACGAACGGGCAAGACATGATTCCGATTGACCGAAGTGGCTTTACAGTTTTAGAATGGGGAGGTCAACTATCATCCCCAATTTCAATTAACGCACCAAAAAGTTAAATTATGAAACCTATCAAATTGATTTTAAGCTGTATCGCTGTAGTTAGTTCTCAACTTAGTTTTGGGCAAATGCAGCCAGTTGAATGGATTCAACCCGCTGTTCAATTCATTAAAACGGAAAAGGACAAAAATCTTAAATCCAAAGAGTCGGCCTATCATTTCCAATTCTTGGGAATAAGCAATGCTACGGGTCAAACAAAGATTTCATATTCTTTAGATGGTGGAGACCAAGTCACAGAAGCATTGTCAGATGACGCCACACTGAAAGTGACAACGACTCCTGGAGCGCACAGCTTTGTATTTTTTACCGACTCCATTTGGAATACCGTCACGACTGCTGAATTAGCCATTGAGGCACATTTTATTAGTCAATACTACATTACATTTAGTTCTCGGATTGTATCAAGAACCGATGAGATCCAAATAATTAAGACCTGCAAGCCTATTATCTATCTTTACCCAGAGAATGAAATGGAAGTTGAAGTAAAACTTGATTTTGAAGGAGAACATCCATTTTTATACCCTGCTTACAATGACGGCTGGAAATGCACCGCAAGTCCAAACGGAGATTTGAAAATCGGACAATCAACTTACAATTACCTTTTCTGGGAAGTGAACCAACCCGATCATTTATCGACTGCTGACTTAAACGAAGGATTTATAGTTAAAGGCGAGAACAGCATTTCGTTTCTAGAAGCAAAATTGAATGCCGCTGGATTTACATCGAAGGAAAAAGCAGATTTCATTACATTCTGGGGGCCTTTAATTCAACAAAACGAATTGAACTTCGTGCGGTTTGAATTCAACGAAGTATGTGATAAGTTTGCTGAGTTGAATATAACTCCGACGCCAGATCATATTTATCGATTGTACATCTTTTTCAGCCCAATAGAAGAAGCCTTTGAAGTAGTTGAACAGCAGATTCCGAAATTGAATCGAGAAGGATTTACGGTTCTTGAATGGGGCGGTCAAGTTTCATTACCAATAACGATGAATCCAACGAACATATAATCTATGACGAAATTTAAAATCATATTAACTCTCGCCATTGCACTGGTTTCAAGTGTAAGTCACGCTGGTCGGAAGGAGTTTGATCGTCTCCCTATTGTCGAATTGCAAAGCACAGCAGTCGATTCCACATTGTCGAATTCAGAAACGAAATATATATTCACTTTTCAATCCATCGCTGAAGGAAGTGAAGTAGAACAAATTACTTTTTCGATGGATGGTTTCACGCAAACTGCAGATCTTGACCATGGAAAAAGACTGACTCTCGTAACAGTTCCCGGAAAGCATGTTTTTCAATTCTACTATAGCTCGAAGTATTACGAAGTTGATTCGGATTCACTTTATTCTGCGCCTGGCCATAGTAGCAATTACTCCGTTTACCTTTTGCAAGCAGTTCAGCCTACACTGATGCGAAAACCAATTATTTACTTGTATCCAGAAACAGATACCTTGGTGACGGTCACCCTCGAAGCTCAAGGCGAATTGACCTTCACCTATCCAGAATACAAGGACGGTTGGGAGTTTATGGCACGTCCAAATGGGGATTTAGCTTTTGGAGACGACACGTATAATTACTTATTTTGGGAAGCCGATCAATCTGATCATTTGTCCACAGCCGATCTAAATGAAGGCTTTATCGTTAAGGGCGAAAACAGTATTTCGTTTCTCGAAGCAAAATTGAATACTGCTGGGTTTACATCGAAGGAAAAAGCAGATTTCATCACATTCTGGGGGCCTTTAATTCAACAAAACGAATTGAATTTTGTGCGGTTTGAATTCAACGAAGTATGTGATAAGTTTGCTGAGTTGAATATAACTCCGACTCCAGATCATATTTATCGATTGTACATCTTTTTCAGCCCAATAGAAGAAGCCTTTGAAGTAGTAGAACAACAGATTCCGAAAATGAATAGAAATGGATTTACGGTTCTGGAATGGGGCGGTCAAGTTTCACTTTCGATAGCCATTAAACCAACTAATATATAATCAATGATGAAATTTAAAATCATATTGACACTCGCAATTGCACTCGTTTCAAGTACAGGCTATGGGGGGCAAAAGGAATTGGAACGCCCAACTAGTATAAGTTTAGATAGCACGCAAATGGATACCACATTATCAAATACAGGGACGAAATATGTATTCACATTTCGAAATATGTGGACCGAAGGACTTCCAAGAAAAACGAATTATTCAATTGATGGGGAGGCATTTCTTGGAACTATAGAAGAAGGAACAAGACTGACGGTACTAACAACTCCTGGAAATCACGTTTTTCAATTCTTTTACAGTCCCGATTATTTTGAAGTGTATTCCGATTCACTGCACAGTTCAGGTGGATTCGTTAGTAATTACTCCGTTTACCTTCAAGAATCCAACATGCAAATAATGTCAGAAAAACCGATTATTTATTTGTACCCAGAAACAGATACTACGGTTTCCGTCAAGCTCGATGTTAAGGGGAAATTGACCTTCTCGTATCCTGAATACAAGGACGGATGGGAATTTACCGCCAGTCCTAATGGGGATTTGACTTTTGGAGAGGACACCTATAATTATCTCTTTTGGGAATCTTCGCAGCGCTATAGCTTGGAAAATATTGACTATTCATCAGGTTTTTATGTTAACGGCAGAAATGCAACTTCATTTCTAGAAAAAATATTGACCGAAGCTGGATTAAACTCAAAAGAACAAACTGATTTCATCACATATTGGGCACCTCGACTGGCTCAAAACGAAAATAATTTTGTGCACTTTGTATTCAATGAAGATTGCAATCGATTTGCGCAACTGGACATCACTCCGAAACCAGATAATATTAACAGAATATACATGTTATGGCAACCGGTTGATGCAGGTGCTAGTATAGGGCTACAGTCAATACCAGTCATAAATCGAGAAGGATTCGATGTATTGGAATGGGGAGGTCAGGAATTGCCAAAACTCTCTTTCTCTTCTTCAAATAATTAAACCATGTCGAATATGAAATACCTTTTTTTATTTACCACTCTTCTCACTTTCCATTCCTTTGGAGCTAAAGAATACTATCAACCTTCGGGCTATATTATTCTATCAGACGAAGTAGATTCAGCACTTCTGACGAAGAGTAAGGTAACGTTTAGAATAAACGAACAGGATTCACAAAAATCAAAAAAGATTGTTTATTCCGTCAATGGATTGGAAAAAACAGCCAAAACAACAACGAATACTGAAATTCTAGAATTAGTCGATGCTGGAAAGCATAATTTCGAATTCGTCCTGAATAAAAGACATTATGAAATATTTATAAAAGATCTGGATGTGAAACACTCCCATCATGTGATTGTTCAATTAAACTTCCAATTATCGAATCAAACGATTCACGTGAAAAAACCTGTGATCTACTTGTATCCAGAAACGAAGACTGAAGTTAATATACAATTGAACACAACAGGCGATCTCACTTTTACGTATCCAGAATACAATGACGGTTGGTCTGTAACAGCAGATTCACTTGGAAATATTACGAACAATGGTGAGACTTTTAATTATCTTTTTTGGGAAGGTGAACATCAATTCAACACTACGAAACTAGATAGTAATCAAGGAGTTATTGTTCCACAAAACGAGTTGGTTTCATATCTTGAGGGCGCGCTAACGAAGTTTGGGTTTACCTCAAAAGAGAAAGCTGATTTTATAACATATTGGGTTCCAAACATGAAAGACGTAACAAATTTGTATATTTACTTTCTGTTTAATGAAGCATGTGATGAATTTGCAACCTTAGACATCAGCCCTGAACCATCCCAAAGCACGTTTTTACATGCTTTGGGCAGACGCTGGAACCGACTACAACGAGATTGGATTGCTCCCACAGGAGATTCCAACCTTCAATCGCGACGGATTCACAGTTTTAGAATGGGGAGGAGCTAAAATTGAGACGAATACTAAAACCATAGATTAGGAAAACATGAAATTGCGCTTGTTAACTTTATTTTCGATTATCGTTGCCTTAGCTATTAAGACCTATTCGATCAATGCTCAAGATGGAGTTATTGATGACGAGGATGTTGAGCTATTAACGAGATGGGAATTGAAGAACAAAAGTGATTCTGTTTACCATGAAAAACACGTGCATCGAATTGTAAGTACTTTGTCGAAATCGCCTTACGTAGCAGAAGATAAAATTACTGTGGTTGCTTCAAGTGAAATTTACCATGAGTACAGTAAACTTAAAAAAGTTGCTAACGCCCACGAATTGAATAAATTATTGATTCACCCTTCTCCAATTATTCGTGTGTATTCACACCGAGCTTTAATGGAAAACAACTATGAGCCAAATACGCTTCACCTTGAATTAATTTCAAGCGATTCTACAGATATAGAATGGATGGATGGCGATCTAATGGTTAAAACAACCGTGATGGAAATGGTGACTAAAAATATATTCCAATTGGAAGAAAAGGATACTCTCGTTGCCGAAAATATCCTTTTTTAACTTACCACTACTACTGTTCTTTATTTATGCTTTCTGGGATTTTCCCCATGTAAAGTAAGATGCTAAAACTAAAATCAATCCTATAAGTGCAGCTGGAAATTCACCATCTGATACTGCTACGTGAGCACTAACTGCTAAAAGAAGATTTAAGAAAATTCCGGCATACGACCATTCCGTCAAACTTTTATTGAATTTTGTCAACAACATCAATACGGCTAATAATTTTGCTGTTGCCATTGGATAGATCAACCATTCTGGGAATCCCAATTTCGCGAAGTTTCCTACAACCGTTTCATGCTCAAAAATGTACATACTTGCCCCCATTACTAACAATACTGATAGTAACCCTGTAAAGATCCAATGTGCGATTTTAATTTTTTTCATAACTTTATAATTACCCGTTAATTAAATACCGTGGTAAATATAAAGTTAATTCTATTGCAATCACACAATTCGTCTAAAATTTATTTTGCTGTAACCGATGGATTTGCGAACAGAAGAACTTCTTCTGCAGAAATGATATCTCCTCCTAGGATAATCAAACGCTCCACGATGTTTCTCAATTCACGAATATTTCCTGACCAATCCGTCTTTTGTAATTGTTCTAACGCTTTGTCATCAAACGATTTTCTCGCAATACCATGCTCAGAACAGACCATCGACATAAAATGATTTGCGAGCATTGGAATGTCATCTCTCCTATCGTTTAATGAAGGAACGTGAATTAAGATTACGGCCAAACGGTGGAATAAATCCTCACGGAAATTTCCTTTATCAATCTCTTTTCGGAGGTCTTTGTTTGTCGCAGCAACAATTCTAGCGTTCACTTTAATGTCTTTCTCTCCTCCAACGCGTTGAATAACGTTTTCTTGAAGTGCTCTAAGAACTTTGGCTTGAGCGCTTGCCGACATGTCTCCAATTTCATCCAAGAACAAGGTTCCGCCAGATGCCAATTCAAACTTTCCTTTCTTTTGCTTAATTGCCGATGTAAAGGCTCCTTTCTCGTGGCCAAACAACTCACTTTCGATCAATTCAGCTGGAATAGCCGCACAATTCACCTCAACGAATGGATTTCCTTTTCTCTCACTTAAATCGTGTAAAGATTGAGCAACAAGTTCTTTTCCCGTTCCATTCTCTCCAGTCACAAGTACTCTTGCATCCGATGGAGCGACTTTTTCGATCATCTCTTTGATCTTGATGATCTCATCCGTTTCTCCAATAATCGAAGAACCTCTGAATTTCTTAACCGTTTTCTTAAGGACTTTCTTCTCCTCAATCAAAACGTTTTTATCTTTTGCGTTACGAATTGTAACTAGAATTCTATTTAAATCAAGCGGCTTCTCGATAAAGTCAAATGCACCTTTTTTAATGGCAACAACAGCAGTTTCTATGTTTCCATGACCACTAATCATGATTACAGGCGATTCAACGTTGGCTTTTTGCAAACCATCGAGAACCTCCATTCCATCCATTTCTGGCATTTTAATATCACAAAATATGATGTCGTAGTTTTCGGCTTTGGCTTTGTCCAAACCAATTTTACCGTTCTCTGCTTCGTCAACTTCGAATTCTTCAAATTCAAGGATCTCTCTTAAAGCTCTTCGAATCGCGCGTTCGTCATCGACTATCAATATCTTGCTCATACCATGTTATTTTGAGTAAAGGTACAGAAATTAATGTTTAATTTCTTGCAAATAAAACCTCCTCAATTTCCCCAAAGCTGACGTTTTTCGCCTTCAAAAGAATCAACATGTGGTAGGTTAAATCGGCCATTTCATTTTTGAACAAATCAACATTATCGTCTTTGGCTTCAATCACGACTTCAACGGCTTCTTCGCCTACTTTTTGAGCCACTTTGTTAATTCCTCTTCTGTACAACTGATTCGTGTAAGAATTCTGGTCGTTGTCGTCAATTCGTTGGTTGATCGTTTTTTCAAGTTCATAAATAAACCCTTTCGATGTCTCTTCTTTGAAACACGAAATTGCTCCTGTGTGACACGTTGGCCCAGAAGGCGTAGCTTTTATAAGAACCGTATCCTGATCGCAGTCAATGCGCATTTCATCTACCGTTAAATAGTTCTTCGACGTTTCGCCCTTTGTCCAAAGTCGTTCCTTGCTTCTGCTAAAAAACGTAACAACGCCTTCTTTCAACGTCTTTTCATAGGCCTCTTCGTTCATGTATCCAAGCATTAGAACTTGAAGCGTCATTGAGTTTTGAACGATCACGGGAACAAGCCCATTTCCTTTTTTAAAATCTATCTGCATCGTACTGGTATTTTTTTCGTTTTTAAATAATTTTTGAGCACTGGAATTGGAATTTCACCGTAGTGGAAAATGCTTGCCGCCAATCCACCTGTCGCTTTTGTTGTAGAAAATAGAATCTCGAAATCCTCTTTCGAACCTGCACCTCCAGACGCGATTACTGGAACATTAACGGTTTCGCTGACTTCTCGCACAATATCCAAAGCAAAGCCCGCCTTCATTCCGTCGTTGTTCATTGAAGTAAGTAAAATTTCTCCTGCGCCAAGTTCAACGGCAGTTCTGGCCCAATCAACGGCTTTTAATTCTGTTTCAATTTTTCCTCCGTTGATGAAAACCATCCATTCGTTGTTGATGAATTTCGTGTCAATCGCCAAAACGACACATTGGCTGCCGAACTGCGCTGCGATTTCTTGAATCAACTGGGGCCGTTTAACTGCAGATGAATTGATTGAGACCTTGTCTGCTCCCGCTGCGATTAACTTTTCAACGTCACTCACGGAGTTTATTCCCCCACCAACCGTAAATGGAATATCGATTTCAAGTGCTATTTCCTCGACAAGTTCGACCCAAGTTCCGCGCTTTTCGATGGTCGCAGTGATATCTAAGAACACCAATTCATCAGCGCCTTCCTCAACGTACTTTTTGGCCAATTCAATAGGATCGCCAGCATCTTGAATTCCAACAAAATTGATTCCTTTAACCGTCCTTCCATTTTGAATGTCCAGACAGGGAATGATTCTTTTCTTTAGCATAACGTGCTCAATTCTTTAAGGGTTATTTTTCCTTCGTAGATCGCTTTCCCGACAATTGCTCCTTCGCAACCAATCGCTTTCAAATCAATTAAATCTTGAATGGACGCCACTCCGCCGCTTGCGATTAACTTCACTTCACTTTTAAAAAGCAGTTCTTTGTAAAGTTCAATCGAAGGCCCTTGGAGCATTCCGTCTTTGGAAATATCCGTGCAGATCACAGATTCTATTCCTTCTGCTTCATAGCCCAAGACAAAGTCCAAAACGTCCAATTCTGAAGTTTTTAACCAACCGTTCGTAGCGATTCTTCGGTCCTTGCAATCTGCGCCTAAAATGATTTTGTTCGCTCCAAATTGCTTCAACCATCCTTTGAAAATTTCAGGATTTTGAACAGCAACGCTTCCTCCTGTAACTTGATTTGCGCCTGAATCAAATGCGATTCTCAAATCTTCATCGGATTTTAAACCTCCACCAAAATCGATGCTAAGATTTGTCTCTGAAACAATTTTTTCGAGGATTTTATAATTTACAATCCGTTTCGATTTTGCTCCATCGAGATCAACAACGTGAAGAAATTGAATTCCGTTCGCTTCAAACTCTTTGGCCACTTCGACCGGGTCAATATTGTAAATTTTGCTTGTATCATAATCGCCTCTCGTAAGCCGAACGCACTTGCCGTCTATGATATCTATTGCTGGTATAATCCTCATAATTCTAAAAAGTTTTTCAATATTGATTCTCCGACATCCGATGATTTTTCGGGGTGAAATTGCGTCCCGTAGAAGTTTCCTTTTTCAATTGCAGCGCTGAACGGAATACTGTAATGGCAAACCGCTGATGTTTCTTCGGACAAGTCGGCGTAATAGCCATGAACGAAATACGCGTCACTTTCCGTTTGTAAATTCTGAAACAAAACTCCTTTCAGGCTTGATAGCTCATTCCATCCCATGTGTGGAACGATTACTGTGTCTTCAAATCGCTTTACTTTATTCGGGAAGATCCCAAGGCATTCCGTTTCGCCTTCTTCGGAACTCGAGCACATCAATTGCATGCCGAGACAGATTCCTAAAACGGGTTGTTTCAAATTCTTTATCACGTCATCCAAACCGCGTTCGCGTAAAAAATTCATCGCCGAACTCGCTTCTCCAACGCCTGGGAAAATGACTTTTTCAGCACTGTTTAGAGCAGCAACATCATCGGTTACAATGGAATCATAGCCCAGACGGATTAAAGCATTCTGAACAGACTTGATGTTCCCCGCATTGTATTTTACTATCGCTATCATAAGGTCCCTTTTGTACTTGGAATTGAATAATCGTTTGTTTGTTTTACGGCCATGCTCAAAGCTCTTGCGAGCGCTTTAAAAACCGATTCAATTTTGTGGTGTTCATTTTCTCCTTCCGCTTTGATATTGAGGTTGCATTTCGCTCCATCACTGAAAGATTTGAAAAAGTGCATGAACATTTCCGTTGGCATTTCACCGATCATTTCCCGCTTGAAATCGACATCCCAAACGAGCCAAGGCCGTCCGCCGAAATCAATTGCAACTTGTGCCAAACAATCGTCCATAGGCAATAAGAATCCATAGCGTTGAATTCCCTTTTTTGAACCCAAAGCGTCATTTAGCGTTTCGCCTAAGGTAATTGCAACGTCTTCAATCGTGTGGTGTTCGTCAATTTCAAGATCGCCTTGGACTTGGACATTCAAATCAATTTTTCCGTGTTTCGCGATTTGTTCCAACATGTGATCAAAAAATCCAATTCCCGTTGAAATGCTACTTTGCCCCGTTCCGTCCAGGTTGATTTCAATATTGATTTCCGTTTCATTCGTAACTCGAGAACGTTTTGACGTCCGCGGTTTTGATTTTAAAAAATTGTAGATCTCACTCCAATCTGTCGTTGTCAATACAGAATCCATAGTTTTTGAATCTCCAATGTATATTCCTTGAGCACCCAAGTTTTTAGCAAGCTGAAGATCGGATTCACGGTCTCCAATCACGAACGATTCAGCCATGTTATAACCGCCAAAAATGTACTTATTCAAAAGGCCTGTTTCTGGTTTTCTCGTTGGAGCGTTGTCCTCTGGAAAGCTTCTGTCAATCAGAATTTCATTGAATTCTACTCCTTCATTTTTAAACGCTTCGATAATTTTATTTTGGGCAGGCCAAAACGTATCTTCTGGAAATGAATCCGTTCCCAATCCATCTTGATTCGTGACCATGACCAATTCATAATCGAGTTCCAATGCGATTTTTGACAACCATTGAAAAACGCCTGGATAGAATTCCAATTTCTCCAAACTATCCAATTGAAAATCAACGGGCGGTTCGATTACCAAGGTTCCATCTCTGTCTATAAATACTACTTTTTTCATCTTAAATTCTTTTTAATGCTTCAATTAATGCTTTATTCTCTTCGGCCGATCCAACCGTGATTCGAATGCAATTCCGAAGCACTCGATTCCGATTTCTGACTATTATTTGTTCTTCAACAAGCATTTTATAAATTCCATCTGCGTCGTCCGTTTCAACCAGAAAGAAATTGGCTTCTGAAGGGTAAATCTTCTTTACCAGATCTAACTTTTCAAGAGCAACCTGCAGTTTTATCTTTTCTGAAAGGATTCGTTCTTTGTTTCGCTCGAATTCCTCCCTATTATTCAAGGAATCAAGAGCTGCTTTTTGATTCAATGCGCTCACGTTGTACGGAGGTTTCACCTTATTCAACAACGCAATGATCGAAGTGTTTGAATACGCCAACCCTACTCTAGCCGCTGCCAATCCGTATGCTTTACTCATCGTTTGACTGACAAGGAGATTTGGATACGAATCAATTTGATTTAAAAAGGAAGGCCGATCTGAAAAATCAATATAGGCTTCATCAATAAGAACGATTCCATTAAAAGATGAAAGGATTTTTTCGACGGTGGCTTGATTTAAACAGTTCCCTGTTGGATTGTTCGGCGAACAAAGTAAGATCAATTTCAATTCAGGATCGGACAAATACGGTTCGACTGAAACAAAATCGATATCAAAATCTTGATTCAAATCGATCTTGATTAACTCCACATCGTTAATTCCCGCAGCGACATCGTACATTCCATACGTTGGCGAAAAAGTCAATGCTTTGTCTTTTCCAGGATTGCAGAAAATTCTGAAGAGAAGGTCAATAATTTCATCGCTTCCGTTCCCAATGAAAACGTTCTTCTCATCCACGTTTTTAATCCCTGAAATCATCTGTTTCAAGTCTCGTTGATACGGATCAGGATAGCGGTTCAAGTCACCATAAGGATTCTCGTTGGCATCAAGAAAGATTCCATCTGTACCGCTAAACTCATCTCTAGCGCTCGAATACGGTTGAAGTGCCCGAATATTTGGTCTTGTAATTTTATCTAATTCAAACATTTTCCAAAGCTTTAAGTCGGATGGATACTGCATTTTTGTGGGCGAAAAGTTCTTCTGCCGCTGCCATTAATTCAATTGCTGGACCAATCGCTTGAATCCCCGTTTTTGATATTTTTTGGAACGTAATTTTACGCACAAAACTGTCAAGCGATACCCCGCTGTAATTTCGAGCATATCCATTTGTCGGTAAGGTGTGGTTTGTCCCACTTGCATAATCTCCGGCGCTTTCACAACTGTAATTCCCAAGAAATACCGAACCCGCATTCACAATCGACTTAGACAAACGTTCTGGATTTTCAGATGCGATAATTAAGTGCTCTGGAGCGTAGTAATTGCTCAATTCCATGCATTCTTCAATAGACCGAAGAAGGATTGATTTGCTGTTTTCCAAAGCCCTTTTCGCAATTTCCATTCTTGGCAATCGCTCCAATTGATCCAACAACGCAGCATTCGTTTTCTCCAGAACATTCGCGTCATCAGAGACCATAATCACCTGACTGTCTGCCCCGTGTTCCGCCTGTGAAAGCAGATCAGAAGCTACAAACGACGGGTTGCACGTCGAATCTGCGATGACCAAAACCTCACTTGGACCTGCAGGCATATCAATTGCAACACCTTGCTGTTGAATCAACTCTTTGGCCTTCGTGACATATTGATTTCCTGGGCCGAAAATTTTGTAAACCGCAGGAACCGTTTCCGTTCCGAATGCCATCGCTCCAATTGCTTGCGCTCCACCAATCTTAAATATTTGAGTAATTCCTACGAGCTTGGCCGTGTACAAGATGGCAGGATTAATTTCACCGTTCTTGTTCGGAGGCGTGCACAAAACCACTTCTTTGCACCCCGCAATTGACGCAGGAATTCCAAGCATCAATATTGTGGAAAACAAAGGCGCTGAACCTCCAGGAATGTAAAGTCCTACTTTTTCAATAGCGGCACTTTCTCTCCAACATTGAACACCCGGCATCGTTTCTATAAACTCAGGCAACTCAATTTGACTTCTGTGAAACCTTTCAATATTCGCCTTGGCCAATTGGATCGCTTCTTTTAAGTCCCCCGAAACAGCATTCGAAGCTTTTTTAATTTCGTCTTCTGAAACTATAAAGTCTTTCAGGTCAACGCCGTCAAACTGCTTTGTGAAACCTTGAATAGCAGAATCACCAGAAGTTTTCACACTTTCAAGAACAGTGTTAACTTGCGCTGTCAATTCATTTTTGTTAAAAGTTGGCCGTGCGCAAATCTCTGACCATTCCTCTTTTTTGGGTAGCATGTACTTTTTCATTACAAGACAATTTTATTGATAGGTACAATTAGGATTCCTTCTGCTCCCGCGTCTTTTAGTTCGTCAATCACCTCCCAGAACTTTTCTTCGTCAATTACAGAGTGTAGTGAACTCCAGCCCTCTTCGGCAAGTGGAAGAACCGTTGGAGATTTTAAAACGGGGAGAATGGAGCTTACGAGCAGGATCTTATCATTGGGAACATTCATTAAAACATATTTTGAAGATTTCGCCTTAAGAACCGCTTTAATCCTAAAGAGAAGTTTGTCCAGAATGACTTGTTTTTCTTCTGAGAGATTCGTTGAACTCGCGAGAACCGCTTCTGACTTCAGAATGACTTGGGTCTCTTTTAAACCATTTTTGAAAAGGGTTGACCCAGAACTAACGATGTCGCAAATCCCATCCGCCAAGCCAATGTTTGGAGCAATTTCAACCGATCCAGAAATGGTGTGAATCTCCGCTACGACGTTCCTCTCAGCAAGGAAGTTTTTAATTGTATTTGGGTAGGAAGTCGCGATTTTTCGACCGTTGAAATACGAAACATCAGCTACATCGATATCTTTGGGAACGGCAAGCGACACTCTGCATTTAGAAAACCCAAGTTTCTCAATCACCTTAACGTTGTTCTCTTTTTCAATCAATAAATTTTCGCCAATGATTGCGATATCCACTACGCCATCTTCAAGGTATTGCGGAATATCAGAATTTCTCAGGTAGAAAATTTCAAGGGGGAAATTCGGAACACTAACTTTCAGTTGATCGATGCCGTTTTCAATCCTGATTCCACAAGATTTAAGGAGTTTCAGTGACTCTTCGTTAAGTCGTCCGCTTTTTTGAATTGCTATTTTTAGTTTACTCATTTTGGAGAAAATGTGCCTGAGTAAACCGATGAGAAACAAAAAACCCGTCTGATTACTCAGACGGGTTTTTAATATTTTTAGTTGAAGTCAACACATATCATGAACACATCGCCTGAGGGCAAGTATGAAAATGATGATGATGTAGTTGACTAAAGTTCATTGTTTTTTTTCTGTTGCAAATGTATGTAATAATTATTGAAAGATGCAAATCGGGCTTTTTCTTGAAGAAAACTTCCATTTGTTTAATTTCTTACCGTGCGAATTTTGAATAATTATTTATTCAGTTTTAAAAGAGTACTATGGCAAGAATTGCTTTCAGTTGGCGTGATTTTTATTTAAAGTTAGGAATGTATTCCAACAACTACCATTCACAAAAAGGACACCTACCTATCTTGTTCAAAAATAATATTTCTTTCTGCTTTCTTCTTATACATGTTCTTCGGAAGAATCTCTTTTTTCGTACTTGGGCGGTAGTTATTATTATTTGGGTTTAGAATACATTCGAGTTGGTACTCAATCATTTTTTCAAAAGGAACAAGGAAATCCTTCGTTTCGCATTGTTCTACACCTTCATTAAGTAAATTCAAGACCGTATAGACGGACTCAATAGTGCTTAGACAAAGAGATTCCGGCTGCTGCTTGATAATAAATTTTGATTTTATTTTATTATCAAAGCTCACTCTTTTTAGTTTTTGCAAGTTCTTACTTTGCTTAAGCATTTTTCGGACGCAGGGCCATGTGCCATCAAGAAGGAAGATGTGTGGATTACTCCCCATAAATGAATTTATTTCTGAGCTTTTCCGTACCGATAAGTTGAAATTGTCTTTTCCCGGATAAAGTAAAAAAGAACTGTTTTTTTCGTTCGACAGTATTTCATTTACACGATCATTATCGGTGAAATCGACGCCAACTATAATTTCTGAATTTTCAAGTTGAAGCTTCGTCATATGTCCCGTTCCGTTTTTTTCTTTTTGGTACTCCTTCGGGTGCATAAGAATAATAAAACGAGTCTTTGTCTGGATGGGATTGAGGTGTTTACAAATACATGCAACTGAAGGCCTCATGCATTTGTAACAATTGATTCTTGGATTTTTTATTTCTACTTGCAAAGTGAATATCTCTTTATTTTTCTAATTGGGGGTAATGGCTAAAGCTAAGAAACGTTGCCGTCCCCGAAGGGCGGCTATGTTTTCTTAGGTAGTGTTATGCAGATTATTAGAGCATCCGTTCAATGATTTTTTCAAGACGTTCAAAATCACTATTAACCGAGCCTTGAATACGCTCACCAATATCAAACATAATGATGTCATCAGTGAAATTACTCTCAAACTTTTTGTCTTTTTTCGCTTGACTTTTTAAGTAATTTACAAATTCTTCTACTGTAGTTTTTCGTGCCTGTAAATTTCTATTTCCATTTTCATCTGAATCAGGGAAGACCTGAGTGATTTTATCGTAAAATTCATCATCATAAATGGGAGTATCCTGTACAACAAGATCCAAATAATGGAATTTACCCATTAAGCGATTTAGATAATACACCCCAACCGAAGTGATTGAAATCATTGAGGTGGAGTCGATTTCGACAAGTTCTTCAATGTCTTCAGTATAATCCGATGTTGAAATTAATTTTTTTTCAAACAATTCTTGTAATTCTTCTTCAACGATATCAATTGTGTAACCAGCTTTTAAGAACAAGTCTGTAAGTTCCTTTACGGCGAAGTATTCTTTTCTTTTTGACGAGGCGGATAACTTTGAATTAAGGTAGTTTAGTATGCGAATTTTTGTGAAGTGATTTTTATTTGATTTACTTGGATAGAATAGATTGACGACATTACTCTTGTTGGTTTCATAATAATAATTGGATTCAAGAGCAATAGATTTAAAAAACTCCCAAATAGGAATTCCCTCTCCATTCCCATAAGAGAAGGACATATATTCTGTGATTTTTGAATGTCCCGATAATAAAAAGTTTTTAAATAATTCTAGTCCTTCTCTAGTGTTTGGATATGAAGTTTCTTCTAAAAAATCCATCACTTCATTGGTTTTTGAATTGAAAAGGGTATCGTATAGATTTTTGAAGAGATGTTTCAAATTTCCTTCTCGGAATTTCACAACCTTATTAGATGCCTGGAGATCTATTTCTTGAAACTCAAAATTGTCCATGACATATTTAATTCTTTTCTCAAGAACTTTTTTGTATGGCGGGGCAGTAATATGATAAACTACAGATTGATAGGCGTTGAATGGGGGTTTATTTCTCCATTTGTAAAAATAACCTTCGCGAAGAGAAATTATCACTAATGAATTCAAAATACGGTTAATTCCATTTCCTAATAAAAAAACTTCTTTTTGATCATTATCATCTAATTGGTCGGCATTGTCAAAAAGAACGCATATCCGTTTATTACATCTATGTAAAAGGTAATCGGTTATACTTTTTAAATGAGTTATTGGATCTTTTTGTTTCTCTTCAATCAACTGGGCTATTGCTTCATTTAATTTGCCTTCATCGCTTTCAAAAATCGACCATGCACCTTCCTTTTTCTTTTTAATAGAGTCACTATAAATGGTTTTGAGAATGCCGAATTTGGTTAAATTTAACTCAGGATAATTATTCTCTAGCTGCTCAATAATAGCGGAATAAATGAATCTTGTATCTTTTATAGTTTGACTAGTGTATAGTCTGAAATCTAAATAAACCAACGGTCGGTTTTTCTTACTTTTTTTATTCAGAAGGATATCAGAAAAGTACTTAATGAAGGTTGTTTTACCGGCGCCAGCAGTTCCAATTAGGATAATCGGGTCGGGAAGATTGGAACCTGTGTCGAAAATATTAGATTTTAATTGAGATTGAGTTTCTTCCGTGTTTTGGACAGGGACTATTCTAGTGTCAAAAGTTGGTGGATCATCAGAGAAAATTGAGCCAAGTTCACTATTATATTTTTTTACGTCCTCATTCTGAACGTAGCAGTATTTTAATATTTTTTGACCCTCTAGTGATTCAGTGTTATAAATTTCCTCGAAAACCTTATTAATTATAGGGATTAGATGTTGGCTAATTTGATTTCTCACTAGCTCTTGGTTTCGTCTGCGTAAAGAATAGTCTTTTACAATTGTTTTTCCAACATTGGATGATTGAACAATTTTTATTTTCCCGTATTTGCTGACAGCTTCACGCGAAAGTAAATCATAGAAGAGGTTGAAATTTGTTTTAATATCTTCGAAATCTTTGAAGAAAATAGCTTTCTCTTCAAGCCAATCAAGTCCTTGGGTGTTAACGAATCTACCAATAATAAATTGAGATCCATTTGTGATTACCCCAAATGAAAGTCCTTTTTGAAAAAGGTAATTTCTTAGTTGGTCAACTACATCTTTATTCCCCTGGTAAATAGATTTCAGTTTGACTTCGTTACCTGATTTAGGTAATTTGAAATCTACTAAATTTTTCTTAGCCTCTACAACATATCTGAAATTTGCTGTTCCAACTTCATAATCAAAATAACCCACTCGAACCCATCCTTCTCTTTCAATATCAAACTCAGTCCAGCCTAATATGGAAATTAAAATTTTGTCTAATATTTTACTCCGAGTATCAGATTCTGTAAGGTCTGAAGCTTTGTAACTGGTGTATTCAGTTTCAAATTCTAGTAAATTTTGGTATGCTTTATCGTATTCTGTCATATAGTGGTATTAGTTCTGCATAACAATTGGATATGTATACCCTTGCACATACCCAACCTATAAATTTAACCTTTCAATAGGACTTTGTACTATCTCGACAGTATTAAAAGCAACTCAAGTATAAACTCCCGTTGTTTTGAACTACCATCTCCACATTCTACGCTAAACTGAATGAAAAAAGCAGTAAAAAGAATATCGTTTTTCTCCTAATTAATTCAATTTATGATTCGAATTTTTCTTTTAATAACTCGGTTGCAGCCTCGATTGCATCTTCTCTATAATCCTTACTGTTAGCGACCTCTATTAACTTTTCTTTTGAATACATGCGGTACTCGTATTTCAGATATGCAATTGAGTCAGATCTACCCGGTATTGGACCTGTATGTGGATCAACAGGCTTTTCCTTTTTCGGTTCTGGTTCCGGCTTTTCAGCCAAATTCAACTTGATAGTCTCGCTTTGATAAACCACTAACGTAAAGAAAACGAATATCACCACAATCAATGGAAGAAACCATAGGCCAGAACCATTTTCGATTTCTGTAAATAACCAACGACTGCATAAAACTCCGACACCTGCTCCAAAAACACCTATTGCTGTCATGTGCTTTGTATCCGCTTCCAAGTATGAATCGCACACGGGGCACGTTAATGATTTTTTCATTTTGGACATAAATCCCGTTTTGGCTATCGGAAGTTTCGTTTTACAATTAGGACAATTTGCCATTAAATATTCTGATTATATAGTGTTCAATTTCACTCCAAAAAAGCGCCTTCCTTCAGCGAATAAGGACAAACCAATACCTTTGTTGCATTCATCCTCTCAATCACCCATTTGATCTTAAAAGCAGCGATAGGAAGCATCTGCTTTCGCATTGGAATGATCCATTCGTTGTTCATTCTGTCTTCGTAACGCGAATCAATCACCCAATCTATTTTTTCCATCAAGGCATTCATGGGAAGTCTTTCGATACTGTTGTGGCTTGAAAAGCGTTTTTGGTAGATCATTTCGTAGAACGTTTCAAAACTTCCTGAAGCACCAATTAAAGTTTCGGATCTGTTCGTATCAAAAAAGCCGCTCAATCGGGCGTCAAAATAACCTTCCAAGAACTTATAGTTTTGGGCCGTTAAGTTGTTGTTCTTTCCCATTTCTTGATACAACCTAGAAACGCCAACATCAAAGCTTGAAGCAGTTTGGACACCCGAACTATCTGCTAAAATGAATTCTGTACTTCCTCCGCCAATATCCATGATCATTCCCGGTTTTTGAAAATCGTGCAACAATCTAACGCCTTGATAAATCAACTTGGATTCGGTTGCTCCCGAGATAATTTCAATCTGGATTCCCGTTTGCTCTTTGACTTCTTGAATGAACATACCGCCGTTTTTCGCATCTCTCAATGCTGAAGTGCCGTAGCCAATGATTTCAGAATCAGATACGCCTTCTTCGATGCAATACGCTTTAAACCGAATTAAGGTCTGAATCCCGCGAAGCCAAGCTGCTTCGGCAATTGTTCCGTGATTGATGCCATTCATCCCCAATAAAACAGCCTCTTTTTCAGTGCGCAAACGGTTCAAATGTCCGTTGTCCATCTCTCCAATTAGAAGGTTAAAAGTGTTTGTACCAAGATCAATAATGGCTCTTTTCATATTAACTTCTTCTCAGCCATTTTATAATGTGACGCAGTCGAACGCGGTGTCCGAATTGAAGGATGCCATTTTTGTACAAACGCCCTGCAATTTTGAGGAATACAGCCGCGCTGACAATTAAGATGAACAGCGATAAGAAGGTTTCGTAGCCAGGTGAATCAGACTGAGCAAGGTCAACCATGACAGCAACTGGCGATGTGAAAGGCAAATAATAGAACCACGTTGCCAAGTCGCTTTCTGGATAATTGACGACGTAATATCCCGAATACAATCCAAAGCCAAGCAGGAATATTATTGGAATAACAAATTGCTGTCCATCGCTTTCGGTTCCCATCGTTGCTCCAATTCCAGCGAATAATGCGCCGTAGAACAAATAGCCTACAATGAAGAACAAGATGAAAAACGGAACCATTATTCCGTAATCAATGCCTCTATAAATTAACTCTACAAAACGGTTGTATTCTGCCGAGGCGAATAACTCTTGATCAACGACATTTTGAGGGTCCATCATGTCTGGAAATAGATTTTCTCGCATGAAATAGAGCCCCAGTCCAATGAACAAGCACCAGATTAAAAATTGAATTATCGCAGCCAATCCAATTCCAATAATCTTTCCAGACATCAGTTGATTCGGAGAAACAGATGCTAGAAGCACCTCAACAATACGGTTGCTTTTCTCGCCTGAAACGCTTCTTAGAATGGTCATCCCGAAGAGAAAAATAAAGACAAATATTAGTGCTCCATACGAGAACCCTACCCAACCCCGAAGGTCTGTTGCTTTGTCGTACGGATCGTAAACATTGTGAAATCCAAGTACTAATTCTTGCTTAATTTTTAAATACTCTCCAATTGAAAAGTCTGTAAATTGACCGACCATTACTTCTTCGAGCCGTCGTTCTACGTGATAATGAACAGTGGTTTGCATCCTTGTTGATGGCTCTGTGCGGTAAAAAACATGGCTGACTTTATTTTGCAGCACCTTGTCATTGATTTCGACCATCGCATCAAAGTCCTGATACGCCTTACCGTCCCGGAAATCCTCATGTTCGATGTAGTCATTGGCAAATGAGTAAGTGACGCGACTGCTCCCATGAGCATTGATTTTACCATCCATTATTCCAGCGGGATCGGTAATAAGAACGTTCCATTCCTGCTTCCCATCGTCGCCAAAAACGAACAACAGATAAGTCAATGCTAAAATGACGATTGGCCCAATGATGGACATTACGATAAACGATCTAGAGAACACTCTAGCCTTCCATTCTCGGATTGCGATTAATAAACTATTTTTCATCTTCGTTCTCCTTTCTTGGTTGTACTATGTCAATAAAAACATCTTGCATCGATGGTAAAACCTCCCATGCGGCTTCAATTTTCACTTGACCAATTAATACTTTGAGTAAATCATCGAACGAACTTTCGTTTCTCATTTTCAAACGAACGGTAAACTTGTCCCCTCCGTGAATGTCTTTATCTACGACTTCAAATCCAGTCCACAGCGCATTGACAAACGCAATCATACTCCCTCGGAACTTAACGGCATACAACCCAGCCTTCCGTTCTTCCTGGAGCTCTACGATTGAGCCTTCTGCAACTTTTTTCGCTTTATCTATCAACACCACACGATCACAAATCTCTTCCACACTTTTCATATTGTGCGATGAAAGGATGATTGTTTTCCCTGCGGCTTTCATTTCAATTAATTCTTGCTTGATCAATTCTACGTTCACCGGATCGAATCCGCTAAAGGGTTCATCGAGAATGAGCAATTTAGGTTCGTGTAAGACTGTACAAATAAACTGAACCTTTTGAGCCATTCCTTTTGAAAGTTGCTCGATGCGTTTCTTTCTCCAATCGTTGATTTCGAAACGGTCAAACCAGTAATCGATCTTCGTATTGACATCTGCCTTTGAAAGACCTCTCAACCGGCCAAGAAACATGGCGTGTGCTTCAACCGTCATGTTTTTATACAATCCGCGTTCTTCGGGCAGGTATCCAATGTGTTTTAAATCATCGTTGACCATTAAGTCGCCGTTGATACGAACAGATCCGCTGTCGGATTCTACAATTCGGTTTATAACACGAATCATGGTTGTTTTACCAGCACCATTCGGACCTAGGAGGCCAAAAATTTCGCCTTTTCCCACCGTAAATGAAACGTCGTTAAGCGCTTCTTTTCGGTAAAATGATTTACTAATGTTTCTTACTTCAAGCATAGAAATGATAATACTGTGAATATAATAAAAGTGTAATGAATTAACGGGATAAAGTAATTTGGTTAACTATTGAATTGTGAATACTTATTTTCGCATTATGAGAAATTTAATAATCAGTGTACCGCTTGGAATAATCTATTCGTTATTTTTTGTTCCTTTTGCGCTTCTTCTTCTCTTTTTATTTCAATTTCCTCAGTTATTATCGGAAACGACGCTAATCATTTTCAACCTTTGGGGGCTTGCTGTGTTTTATATTTGGGCGTTCTCTTTGATAGATTACTTCAGATTTGAGTCCAAGTCCTATAAATGGATTAAACTTTTGAAACTTCTTCTAACAAGTACGCTAGTCTTATCATTTGATGCTTCAATTCGCGACGGAATGTTTGAATTTATTTTAGCGATTACGGCCCTCCTTGTTTGGATTGTTTTTACTGTTTTATTGAGCGCCAAAATCAAACGTGTTTTCTATGCGAGATCCAGATGGTTCATATTCCTTGAAATATTCATTCCTGTAATTGGAGTACTTACTTTGACTCCTGAGATAAAGCGTTGGGAGAAGAGTGATAAAACTTGAAGGAGGATTTGTTAATTGATTTGTGTATTTAACACTTACTGGCGTTCTTTTCTCTAAAAGAATTTCAAATCTTCTTATTTTGGATGTGATGAAAGTTTGGCTGATCTTCTTATTGTTTCCCGTTTCCCTCTTTGCTCAAGTTCTCGACAAGGCTGAAATTGAGGCTTATGTCCATACAATTGATTCCTTGCTAGAGGAAGATCGATTAGAGAAATTCAGTTACGTCAATAGATCTATGGTTGGCGGACATCTCAGTGGATATTATAACAACGGAGAATTGGTCTATATTAATGGGGAGAATGCTGTTTCGTTCTATCATGGAAGTCATCGTATTTATTTAAAGGATAGCAAAGTATATAAATATGTTTTTTGGAAACATTGGCCGGACGAAGAAAATTTTCAAGCGGATTATGATAGCATTACAGACACGTATGATTGGAGTAAAATGCCCTATCTCGACACGACTTTCACCTTGTACGCCAATAACAAATTTGAATTTTCGAAAAGTGCAGATTTCGCTTTTGAAAAGACTCTTACTAATGAAAAGGTCTATTCTCAATTTCTGAAGAATATTCAAGTAATGGTTGACGAATTAAAATTGGAAACTGATCATTCAATCATTTTCAAGGATAAAATAGATGATGATTTTTCTTACACTTCAAAATGGGATTATCCGCTCGGTGTTTATGTTAACCGTCATGGTCAAGTCAGTTGTGACGGATTTTGTCCAGAAGGAGCTTGGGGATTTAGAGACGAAGAAGGAATGATTTATGAAGATTCCTTGGAGGCGTTTTATGCTTTGGTCGATACGATGCATGAATTTCATTCATTGAATTCTCAAGCGCATCAATACGAATGGGGTCAATCGGCACAATTAAGATTTACAAAATCTGAAAACGGCGATTATGTAGGAGTCTCTGCATGTGATGCATCGACGCACAGCGCATTGGTATTGACTATAAGTGGTGATCGATTTAATGCGTCTGTTGATTTTAACAGTATTAGACAAACACCACGGCAAAATTTTCAATTAAAGACAGGAATTTTGGTTCTGGATTCAGAAGCCTACATGAACGGAATTCTCAAAGGAAAATTTGACTTTACCTTTGAGAACACATTGGATTCTGAAGTTCCATTGACATGGAAAGGAACATTTTACAGTGGGCAGAATCAGATTAAAGTTCCATAATTCTTTTGCGTTGTCTTAATTTCACGAGGTAATCGTTCGCGTCCTTGTTGTAACATTCCAGAGCAGATCGTTCGGCATATTCAATTGCTTTATCGATGTCTCCTTGGCCTTCTTTTACGACAGCCAAGTTGTACAATGCTCTTCCGCGTGCTTTTAATTTACCATTGTCAATGTCTTGTAGCAATTGCTTTTCAGCAATGTCCCAATTTCCATTTTTCATCATTGGTTTCGCCGCTTTCAGTGCCCGACTTCCTTTGTTGAAGTACATTCTGTTCACCCAAATTCGGTGTGCGTAAATAAGTTCAGCAGCTTGGTATCCAAGGTTGAATCCTAATTTTCGATAGTATTCTCTTTTCTTCTGAACATCGCCTAGAATGTCAATTGGATTTCCAGATGTTGATAACGGAATGTTGTATGATCTATCGACAGAGAAGCGCTCAAAATTGAATCCTGTTGTTACAACATGAATATTCACAAACAACGTCCCGTCCAGTTTCGATCTTGATTGTCCTGTAACTACAGCAACAGCCGTTCCTCCCACTGGAGAGACAGTTCGAAGTTCGTTCAACTCGACAAAAGCGTCAATGCCTTGTAAGCGACCGATGGAGTCAATGAAGTTCCAGTTGAGCGTTCCGTCATCATTTCGAATTGAATCCGATTCAAACACAATTCCGCGAACATCGTTCGATCGGCTCAATGAATTAAGAACACCATCCACTGCCCTATTTGCGGCTTCTACGTTTCCGTTAATTTGCTCCCCTTGTAAGATACTTCCAACCACAGTTTCAGGGCTATTGACCTGCGTAACATTATTTATGACGCCAATTAATTTAGCTTCTTTGGGGATTTTGATCGTTGCAGGCTGGTCTACAGAGATTCGATAATGAGATTTGCAACTTACAATAGATAGTGCAATAACGATGGCAGTGAGTAGTCTTAATTTCATAGTGTTCAGTTTTCTACTCAGTGAAAATACAAATTGCATGCCATACAGACAATTGGATTGCGGTTTAGCTTTGACAAAAGAAAATGCTAGTTCAATACTTCAATTGTAATTAATTCCCAAGCCCTCCTTTTACCATCAATAAATGTTCGTCCAATTGAAAATTATACCTGCAACAGTTATCCCCCTTTAAGCATTACAATAAAAATCACTCCACATCAGGAGAAATCCCTGCGCTTTCTTGAAGCTTTCTTAGGTAAATTTTCGCATTGGTATTTTTACAATTGTAAGCAGATCGTTCCGCAAATTGAATTGCTTGATCCAAATTTCCTTGCGCTTCTTGTACCATTGCCATGTTGAACAGCTCCTTGCCTCGTCTGCCCGGCTTCCCGTCATCCATAGTTAGAACGAGAATTGCTTCAGCTTCTGCCCACTGTCGGCGCATGATAAATTTACGTGCTTCATTGATGGACTTACTTCCGTATTTATAATATTGTCTGTTTTCAGTAATAACGTGTGGAAACACTAATTCTGAAGCTTTGAATCCCAATTGGTATCCCATTCGCTCAAAACCCGCTTTTTTACTTCTAGCATTGTTCTTAGCTTCTAATGGGCTCAATGAAATTGGATACTCTTCGTCATGTTTCACAATTAGCAATTCCTGCACAAAGTGTGAATCTAATTCGTAAAATGACACATACATCAATCCATTTAACTTCTGTCGTGCTTGTCTCGATTGCCCTGTGATTACAGATCCTATAGAACCTGTTCCCGTTGTTTTCGATTCAATACTCCCCAATTCGATAAAAAAGTCCAAAGAATCAATTCTTCCTAAAGAATCTAAAATAGCCCAGTCAAACCCGACAATCATTCCGATCGAATCCATATCGTATTCTTTCACCCAGATATTGTTACGAACCATTGAGTTAAAAGCGCCATCAATTGATTTGTCTACGGCGACGTTGTTGTTTTCAATAATCGTTTTATTAGTTACCCCCATTTGATTTGGGTCTTGTCTCGTTCTATTAAATACACCTACTCTCTGAAAGCCTTCTGGTGAAGATGCTTTCGGCTTCTCATCGATGGCTACTCGTATATATGCTGTACAACTTGTACAAAAAACAACTACTAACAGGATTGGGAATAATCGAAAAATCATAATTTATTCTATATTTTAGTTAACCATATTGATTGTAATTGTCTTTCCTTCTTTAACAAAGAAACTGCAATCTAAAAATTTGGGTTTTGAAAACCGTGGCCTAAAGTTATTTGAAAAAGCGTAAGGTTCAATAGGAACACCAATTAAATTCTTGTTGCATTTCTTATCTCCGTTTTGGTCGTGGTAAATACAAAAGGCATAATTACCCGATTTTATGTATTTAAATTTATACGTTAAAACCTTTCCAGTGGGCTTAATTTGGTAGTTTTCATTAAGTAGTTTGAATTTGTAAGGTAAATAATATCAGCAAATTAAAGCCAACTGAACAGCAAATTGTGTAATGTATTGAGTGAATGGTAGCTGATAGTTACTCGTTTATTACGAAATTAGTAATTCACAAATTCTCGAATGATGTCTTTATCAATTTCACGACTTTTAGCCCTTTTCATCGTAGTATTATCGTCAACGTATTCATTTGCATACACTAATACTGATTTGTCGTACAGTCATTTATTTGAAGTAAATAAAGAATGGGCAACCCATAAAAACGCAGCACCAATTAAGACAATCCATTTTAAAAGCGATAATGAGAGAATTGCGTTTCACTTAAACCTCGTCGAAAAAGAGTTAAGAAACAATGCTCCTCTTGGTTTAAATGAAGAAGCTCTTCGAAACAGAATTGAGTTGTTGGATGCATTAAAAATCTATACTAATCGAATGGAATTCCCAACGAACTTGTACCATTCAGAGCGCACGCCTTACTTCATTGATGATTTTGGAGTGCATTGCGCCGTCGGTTATTTAATAATGACTTCTGGTTGTTCTGATTTATCTAATCGGATTCACGACGAACACAACTATGATTATTTAAGAGATATTAAAACGCCAGGTCTTGCTCAATGGGCTCAAGAAAATGGTTTCACACTTTCAGAATTGGCATGGATTCAGCCGGGCTATATTGTCTCTTTGCCATTCTCGCCAGTTGGGAACGGAACAAATGACGCAGTTCAAATAGTTTGCGAAGACAAAACAAACAATAGGCTCATTTATGCGGGTGATTTTACCGAAATTGATGGCGGAACAATTTGCGATGGCATTGGATATTATGATCTCCAATTGGGTACAATGCACTGTCTTGGTGGGGGATTAATTGGAATTATCAATGACGTTAACGAATACAATGGCGGTATCATAGTCTCTGGCCTATTGTATAACAACGGAACAAATTATTCACAAGCAATTTACTCGAATGGAAGTTGGAATTATATTAACATCCCGAATAGAGAAGGACTAGTGGCAATCTCAAGTATTTCTGATGGAGTTTTATTCAATAGAGAAGTTGTTCTGAAAAATGATCTGGGTAATGATGAATACGAATTGTGGAGGGTTGATAATTCAAACAACTGGACATTGGAAGCTTTATCTTACGGCATTATTCAAAGTATGGCTATAGGAGATTCTCATCAGGCCTATGGTGGTTTCTACGATTCACTCTTTACGTATTCGGATAATACGATGCTGTATTCAAAAAATGCCTGTTTAAGAGAGAAATCAACAGGGAATTGGTCTGCTCTAACTGGACAAGTATGTGCTTCTGTGAAGGTTGTGAAATGGCTAAACAACACCTTTTTCTTCGGCGGAAAAGGCCAAATTCTACAAAACCCAACAAAACAAATCGCGCTGAGTATGATACACAACGATACACTTGCCGGATTGTATAGCCAGACAGGGTTCGGCACTTATATGAATCTTAGCCCCATGTTCATTCTTGATATTGAAGCCGTTTCGTCTACAGAACTAGTTGTTTGCGGTGACAATTTTGTTATTGGAGGAATGGACTATGGCCTTAATCTTGGAGTTGTAAATTATTCCTATTTCGACCAAGCGGCAGGAGTGGATTTATACAATAACATAGGTGTATATAGTCTAGGCGCGCCAAATGGTGAAGTATCCAATTTAGCTAAAGTTAACTCTACATTATTCATTGGTGGCGAATTTACAGAGTCGTCCTACGAGTATACAGGATTGAATCATTTGGCGCGACTTGATGAAGAATTAAACCTTGTTGAAGATAAGATCTCCAACTTCTTGGTTTATCCAAATCCTGCAACAAACAGTGTCACTATTGATTCAGATATACAATTTGAAACAATTGAAGTTCTGGATTTAGAAGGATCATCTCTTTTGAAGATTAAAAATCCTATAGGAAAAATCGATATCAGTTCTTTATCGACAGGGATGTATTTTATTTCGGCAGCCCAAGAAAATGGGCTTGTACAAACACAAAGAATTGTAAAAAACTAGCTAGGAAATTGATTATTAGAAGCAAAAAAAAAAGCGTCTTGGTTAAACCGAGACGCTTTTGAACATTTTATTTGATTTAGCAGCAACCACCACCATCATAGAAAAAAGTAGATTCTGAAATGTAAATATCATTTCGATTCAATTTCCTAAAAGCGCCAGCTGTTTTATCACAAACTGCCAACGGTGAATTTTGCATAAGCGTATGCCCTTCTCCGTCATCGAAGTATTCATCATCACCATAATAGATCGCTGTTTTTCCCGTAAAGACACATGGTCCATCTTCTGGCATTGGATCTTTAATTGCGGCAACCTCAACGCTTTCTAAGTAAATCAATTCATCCGTGTCATAATGACCTGGATCTAAAACTCTATATGGTCGTTTCGCTCTAATTTCAATAGTTCCGAAACCGGCATCTGTCAGCATTTTGATGTATTCATTCAATGGCAAAGAACCACTCAAACACAAAGCTCTCAAACGTTCGTCATTTTTCAATGATTCTGGCATTGGATCTTCTGTAACAGGATCAGACAAAACCAATCTCCCGTTCGGCTTAAGAACGCGGTACATTTCATCAATTGCTTTCTTTAAATCTTCTTTGTCGAAAATGTTGAACAAACAATTTTGTGCCGCAACGTCAATTGAGTTGTCGTCAACGGGCAAGTTCAAAGCATCTCCTTTACGGATATCAACGTACTCAGATTTAAACCATGAATTCGTTGCTTCAGCTTCCTTTAAATTGGCGTTGCAAGCGTCAATCATTTCATCAACGACATCCAGTCCAATTACTCCAGCGGTCTTTCTGCTGAAATAAGAAAATTGAAACACTTCCATTCCACCTCCTACTCCAACGTAGAGTACGGTTGGCTCATTGACCAAGTCACGCGGATTCACAGTGCTTCCACATCCGTAATTCATCTCCAACATGATGCTTGGCATGTTTAATTCTGGCAATGCCCAAACGGGTGTTGTTGTACAACACAAACCTACATCAGGCGTTAATGCTGCTTCTCTATAAACGTCTACCGTTGTATCTAAATATGATTTCATTCTATCTTAAATTAGGAATTAAAAATTAGAAATTAGGAATCCCCTAACCACCTGTTCATAATTCTACAATTAATAATTAAGTTGTTGCTCCACCACAACTCGATCCTGCTCCTGCCGTGCATCCGTAACAGTGTTGATTGACAATTATGTTTCTTTCTTCTAATTCTTTCAAGTTGAAATCGGAAAGGTGTTGTCCTTTAGCGGCTACTTTCAAATCTAACATTTGATTAAAATCGCAATCAAAAATATATCCGTCCCAACCAATGGAAATTGTATTTCTACACATCACTTCAGACGCTGCAGATGGATTGTAGGCGTTCACCAATTTCTCCATATAGCCTTCATAGTTATCACTCGCGACTAAATACTGCAAGTATCTACTAATTGGAAGGTTGGTAATTGTAAACAAGCTGTTGAATTCGATATCGAAGTTCTCTTTGAGTTCACGTTTGTAGTCAAGCTCAAGTTGCATTTGATCTCCAGGCAAGCTTGCTCCCGTCGGATTGAAAACTAGATTCAGCGTTAAACTAGAGTCTGGCATTCCGTATCCTACTTCGTTGAGCATTTTAAGCGCCGTAATACTTTGGCTAAAAACGCCATCTCCACGCTGTGAATCTGTATTTCCTTCTGTATAGCAAGGCAATGAAGAAACAACTTCAACATTGTGTTTCTTAAAGAATTCAGGCAATGTATGGTACTTTTTATTCGCAACAATGATCGTTAAATTACAACGAACAAGAACCTTCTTTCCAAGCGCTGTTAATTGTTCAACAAACCATCTGAAATCAGGATTCATTTCCGGAGCTCCACCTGTCAAATCAACAGTGGTACAATTCGATTTCTCAATTGCTTCCAAGCAAATCACCATTGTGTCTCGCAACATGATCTCTTTGCGGTCTGGTCCTGCATCTACGTGGCAGTGATTGCACACCTGATTACACATCTTCCCCATGTTGATCTGGAAAGTGTCGATCCCAATAGATGTAAGCGGATAGAGACCCGTTTGCGTTAATTTATCTTGGAATCTTTCAAGTCCAGTTTTGTCAATAAGATCTAATTGCTTTTTTGTCTCAGAAAGTTCGTGCTTTTGAGCAGCTAAAGATTTATGCGTTAATACAGCCATTCGTTATTCTTCCTTTGTTTATTTTAAAGACGAAATATGATTCCGTCCCTTACAATTATGACGCAAATTACTTCATTAATTTTTCTTTAACACCTTTCCATTTGTAAATTTTATAGAAAAGGAAGATAATTAAAGGCTGAAGGACAATAAGCGAAAGAATCAAATCCCAACCGAAAGAAGGAGGCGAATGATCAATAAATACTGAATTGGTTTGAAAAACTTGCCAATCCGTTGAAAGGATTAGTACACCAAATAGATTATTTGCTGCATGGTATCCCATTCCAAGTTCAAGGCCGTCGTCGAAGTGGGTTAAAAGGCCCATAAACACACCAGTTGAGATGTAATAAATCACAATCCCCTTCCCAAGTAAAAGAACTTCTGGATTGCCGATATGCAGGTAACCGAAGAGCCCTCCGAGGATCAAGATTCCGGTCAATCCACTTTTAGACAATGATGCAAAGGGATACTTACCGAAGATGCTGATCTTACCCAATGTTGCAAATCCTTGAAAGAGGTAACCTCTAAACATTAAATCTTCAGTGGTTGTTTGAATTGGAATAAGAATCAATGCAAAGAAAAGAAGTGGGAAAAATTTGCTTGGATTAAATTGCAGTTCTATAGGATCTTGCATGGCGAAACCAATGCACAGAAAAATGGTGAGAATACCTCCCCAAACCGCAAACATTGCCAAAAACCGCTTCCAGTCGAAACGTTCCCTGATTGTAAAAGCCGATCGAATGGGGCGTTTATTCAGAAATTTGATACTTAGTAAAAGAGTGGCAAAGCCAAAAACGAATGGCAACAATTGAAGTCCAAATGCAATCGCTTCTTGACCTTCAGGAATTTTCTCAAGGAGAGAATATCCCAAATGCCCTTCAGCAATATATGCGCTTGTATACATTCCATAAAGAAACGAGAGAAAGACAAGAATCAGAGTGAGCAGATACATTGCACCATCCCTCTTGTCCTTTTCCCCTTGCTGAAGAAAGTTCATGGTTTATTGAAACATGTCTTTCATTCGTTGGAAGAATCCTTTGTCGTGGTAATCTGGAGTTGGCTCAAAGTTTTCACTTTCTTTCAATTTTTCCAAAATCTCTTTTTCTTCTTTTGAAACTTTCTTAGGCGTCCAAACATTGATATGAACGAAAAGATCTCCTTGACCGTAACGTTGTACCATTGGAAGTCCTTTTCCTTTCAAACGAAGCACTTTCCCACTTTGCGTTCCTGGATCAACCTTTATTTTTGCTTTTCCAGAAACAGTAGGAATTTCAATTGTTTGTCCTAGAACAGCGTCAACGAAGTTTACATAGGCATCGTAATGCAAATGTTCACCATCCCGTCTTAGGTTTTCATCTTCGAGTTCTTCAATCACAACGATCAAATCACCAGGGATTCCGTCAAACGGTCCAGCGTTTCCTTTTCCAGATACGCTCAATTGCATTCCTTCCTCAACTCCTGCAGGAATTTCAATTTCAACAACTTCCTCTTTACGAGTTAATCCTTGATCATCTGCGTCTTTCGGCTTTTTGTCAATCATTTTTCCAGCACCACGACACACATTACACGTAGATTGTGTTTGCATGGCACCTAAGAAAGTTTGAGAAACTCGTGTGATACGACCTGTACCATTACATGTTCCGCAATCTTTATACGACACACCGTCGGCATTCACCAACTTGTTGACTTTTATTTTCTTTTGAACACCTTCAGCAATTTCCTGAAGCGTTAATTTCATTTTAACACGAAGGTTGGAACCTTTGATAACTCTAGATCCGCCGCGAGCTCCTCCGAAACCTCCACCTCCGAAGCCTCCGCCGCCGCCGCCACCAAAGATGTCGCCGAATTGAGAGAATATGTCATCCATATTCATTCCTCCACCGCCTCCGCCAAAACCTGAAGCGCCGCCCATTCCAGCATGACCAAACTGATCATAGCGAGATTTTTTTTCAGCATTACTAAGTATTTCGTATGCCTCGGCAGCTTCTTTAAATTTATCTTCCGCAGCCGTATCACCTTCGTTTTTATCGGGGTGGTATTTCAACGCAAGTTTGCGGTATGCCTTTTTAATTTCTGCTGTATCCGCACCTTTGGAAACGCCTAATACTTCGTAATAATCTCTCTTATTGCTCATGTTATCTTGTTATTGCCCTACAACCACTTTAGCGTAACGAATTACTTTATCGTTTAGGTAATATCCTTTTTCTACTGCTTCAATTACCTTTCCTTTCATCTTCTTACTTGGCGCAGGAACATTGGCAAGTGCTTCGTGAATTTCACTATCGAAAACTTCGCCTTCGGCTTTCATCTCCGTTAACCCTTTCGCTTCAAGAACTGAATTCAGCTTATTGAATATAAGGTTGAATCCTTCTTTTACGCTATCGATATCGTCAGCAGTTTCATTGTTGACTTTCGCTCTGTGCAAATCATCCATTACTGAAAGTAAGTCTCTCATCATTCCAGCATTCGCCGTATTTATGATGTCCACTTTTTCCTTGTTCGTTCTTTTTCTGTAATTATCGAATTCAGCATGAATTCTCATGTATTTGTCATTAAGCTCATTGAACTTTTCTTCAACAGTTGGTGCTTTTGGCGCTTCCTGCTCTTCAACAATTTGCTCATCCGTAACTTGATCGTTAAGCTCTTTTTCGTTTTGATCGTTTTTCAAATCTTTTTCCTCTGACATGCTAATAATATTTTCTCGATTTGGAGAACACAAAGATTCTGCCATTAGTACAAATAGGACATGTTGGCAGTTCTTTTTTTAAAAGGTGTGAAAAGTTGGCAGAGAAGGTTGACAAAAGAGGACATTCCGTGCTCACTTGTAAATCTTCAATTCCATTCCCGAAGCGTTAAAATACTTGATATCGCCCTCGTGAATGACTTGTATCAGATTGGGATGAATGAAGGTTATTTTCTTATAAATTGAAGGTAAGATTTCGTTTCCATCATTGTCAATTAATCCATACAACGAAAAGGCAGGAATTGAAAACAAGTTAGGGCCAAGGTTCTTCATTCCGCTATACGTTGGAAGGGTTTTAAAAACGCCTTTATCATCGATAATTGCCCAACCTTCTCTTTCTTCAACAGCAGCGTGACTTCCATTAAACGGGGTTGCATTGTTGTAATACCTCCCCATTGGATTTTTGAAATCTTGGTCTAAGTAATAATATTTCCCTTCTTCTTTAACAAGAATGTATTTATCGTTAAAAGTTCCGTAAATCTTAGAATCTTTTTTGAATTTCATCCAATTTTCCGCGTTGTAGATCGCAATTCCTTGGGAAAATTTCCCTGTAACAAATCCTTTCCCTAATGATTCTGAGCGCTTCAAAGTGTTTCCAATTTCTATTGGCTCAAGCTCCAAATTTACGTAACTCGAAACGTGATCCTTGGTGTGAAATAGGTAGCCATATCCTTCAATCACTTCAATTTCTTCAACCGTTGATTTGAAACTTCTTACTTCTGACATTTCAGAATGTGTTGCGATCATTGCATCTTTCCCGAGATTGAAAATCCATCCGTTATGAAACAAGGTCGGTTTGCCTGTTGATTTGCCCACCTTCTTACCGTCTGAGGTGCGATATACTTTGACTTTACCATAATAAACCGTCAAGTAATTCCCTGTAACATTGTCCACAAGAACATCTGCGGACTTGCATTTTCGTACTACCTCAAAATTTGCATCCAGCAATAAATTACCAGCGCCATTTTTTGCGAAATAATACGTGCCCATTTTCGTGATCTCCTTGTATTCAAAAGGAATTACGGTTTCAGCAGAACTATTAATCACACCATACCGACTTCCTTTTTTAAACAAAAAAGCATCTTCGCCCATTCGTTCAATTGGTTTTAGGTCGTACTCTCCAAGCGACATTCCATCGCCATCATAAATGGACATCACTTTCTTGGATTTCGTGTAAAACCATCCGCCATCCATTAATTTTTGACTTTTAGAATCTCCCGAAACAATCTTATTGTCTGCATCGATAACTTTTCGTTTCCCGTCGATGATCACCTGATTCAATGCCCCTTTACTTCTAACAAACGATTTAATTTTAAAGTCCAACTCGACAGAATTGGAATCCAGAAATATACTTCCACCGGCGGATGACTGAACCAAAAACACGGAATCGCCCAACTCTTTTACGCGGCTAATATTCGAATATTTGAATGGAACAATTGTCGTATCAGAGCTTAGCAATCCCCATTTTCCGTCCTTCTTTGCAATTGATCTTTGCAATTTAAATTCGTTCACAAATTCAAAGGATTCAGTGAAAAGATGATTCCCTTCTAAATCGAGGAAGTTCCATTTTCCTTCCTCGAATTCGATATAACTGTAATCGTCTCCGTCGTACTTCCAAGCTAAAGTCTGACCTCCTATAAAACTGTTGTTGGATTGTCCTAAATCCAAAGCTGGATACTGAACCTTTTCCTTACTGCTAAAATCGACGGGAATAATTGTTCCTTCATCGCAAAAGCGGATGTACTTTCCTTGTTCTCTTCCAATGAAATTATGAAAAGTTGGTTTTCCAAGGCTGTTAATCGTTGCCAAACCTTTATCGGTGCTCACCCTCGCAAACATTCGCTTCTTAAAATCAAGCGTATCCATTCCAATGACCAAAGCCTCCATTGCCATTCTTCCATCCGTATTTCTCAAAGCTGAATTACAGGATTCCTTGTACTCAATGCCTTGAAATGTATATCCAATCGAATCGTGAGGAACCAAGGTGAATTCGGCATTTTCGACATAAAGAGGCATGGCATGTTTCGCCTTAATCAGAATTGAATCATTTTTATCCTTAAATCCCCAATTGTCTACATAGCCTAAGAAAAAATCATTTCTGTCAAACTTCTTTTGGGTCTCTGTAAACCATCCGATCGCATACAATCGAGGGTCAATCACACCATTTCTTCGGTAACTCCCTGATTTTGTCAATTGAACAACATTCTTAATCGTTACACTGCTTACAACAGAATGGTTTTTATCGTATTTTATAACCTTTAACTTTGTTCCGCTTTGCGCTTTTATCTGGTCTCCATCAATCGTTATTCCATCGTAAATACAAGGTAAAAATTCACGGTTTGTAATCTTCGAAATCAACCCTTGAGAAAAACTACTGTTTGAAACATAATACCATTCAGCATCTTCATAAATACTGAGGTATTTGCATGGAATTTTAACCTTTCCATTTTCAGATATTATTCCAGTTAATTGATTTTTTACCGCATAAAATTCTTTCGAATCATTGAACCGATAACTAAATCCATCATAAACAATTGGTGTCAGAAGCCCTTTTTCTAAATGATACAGCCCTTGCTTTCCATTTTTCTCAACAGCAATCAACCGTTCTTGCAAATACCAAACCCGGTCAAATCGAAGTGTTCTCAAAATTTCGCCTGTACTTGGATTGGCCCAATTCGTTTCTCCATTCCAGCTGTAAATTAGATTGCCCAAATTATCCAAATCTAGACTAACATCCGTTGGTAATTTGAACTCATAATTAGGGTAAATAACTCTGGTTTCTTTCGGCAACCTTAACTCAACACGGTTCCCCCAATATTGTATATTCAATCGACCCACTAGAAACTCTTCCCCAGCTGTGTTGTAAACCATTAAGAGAGAATCCGTCTCGATAACAGAAACATATCCATTGGCGGCCAAACGTATGGCGTTCAGACTGTCAATATCAATTAATTTCTTCGACAAATAATTGAATAGGTGGTAACCGTCTTCATTTTGAATGCTATACCAAGCATCATCCAATCGGTATGCAGAAATACAATCAATGGATTTGAGGTCAACTGTGCTGAAATCTACAATTTGTTGCCCTTTGTCTGTGTAACAATGATAAATGCCATTCCCCAACATTTTTACTGCTCGGAAAGAAGGTTCATAAATGATTTTCCCTTTTGAATTGATGATCCCAACCTTGTTGTTCTCCTTGTAATACGCAAGATTCTTAGAATCGAAGTGATTGATATAATGGACACTTCGAGGCATTAGAATCTCCTTGCTTTCATTGATAATTCGCCATTGTCCGTCTTTGTTTCCTACAACAGGAACGTCAATTTGACTCCATGCGGAATGGACAATTAATAGCGCTATACAAACAAGAAATTTATTCAAGGAATCGATTTAGATTAATTCTTCAAGATGGTTTGAAATATCCTTCGCCGACTTCAACTTAATCTTCGTTGGTTTCATTTTGAATTCGTAAGACGTACCTCTTTTAGCAGCTCTTACGGCATCAAAATCTTTGTCTGAAAATGAGACCAAGCTGTTGTCTGGTAAAATCGCGATGATGCAATTTCTTTTATCCGGATCGAATGAGAACATCTTGTCTCCACTTGCGTTATAATTCACAATAATATTTTCGTCAGGTGAGATTAGGAACAAAGAAACAATGCGTGTATCCGTTTCATCAGGAAAGTCGAAGCTGGCAATCATTCGCTTCGAATTCTCACGTTTGTTCACAACATCCCAATTGTATGTTCCAAAATCATCGATTTCAATGGAGCGAATTACCTTTCCACTCGCTACATCGTTCGCATATTTCAACAGCGCTTCCGTTTCAGCAGTCAACTCAGCGTTATTTACTTTTGAATCCTTAACAGCGTCTGACATGAAATAGGGCTTCACTTTGTAATTGTGGATCTCTTTCCCGATTACAATTTTTGCCAAATACTCCCCTTTTGCATCTGTTGCTTCCAATTTAGATTTCCTGTATTTTGATCCTAGAATATTTCGGTCCTTTCTACTTAACGGTTCTAGCGTTTTCCAACCTACGATGTCTTTATCCTGTAATTCCTCAATATTATCCGTCATTAATTCAATCTGAAGAACATCTGTTTCTGGCGCTTCGTCTTTGGCTTCTTCCGGAACTTCAATCACTTCCCCATTTTGAGTTGTTTCATAAGCCCAATCTCCCGTTTCCTCATCCAATTCGTAAAAATTATAACAGGGTGTGTCTTGTAGTGAAACCAAATTAACTTGTGCTGATTTTCCTTCAGCCATTTCAACTTCTTTCTTCTTTTGAGTTGCGCTAATTGTAAACATCCCGCCAGAAACAAGGTCGTGCGCTACTCCTGCTGAATCATACTTCATTGGGATTCCAGACAACATAATGTCTTCTAGAGAGTGAAATTCTTCCCATTGTACGTCCACCTTTCCTTTTACCACTTTTCCTTCGGAATCAGCAAATGAGTTCTTTTCAAAAACAATACTCCCTCCATTCGGTAATAAAATAGTATCCGCTTGGTTGGCTTCAACTTGGAAAATAGTGGATTGAGCATCTACATTTGCGATGGGTTTAATTGCAGATTTTTTTTCGTTCGATACTGGGTTTGTATCTGCTATTCTGTTTTTTCCTGTGCTTTGACAAGAAACAAGTAGTGCCGAAACTAAGGCGATAGTGAATACGGTTTTCATAATAAATGTGTTGGTACTACCTTATAATAGGATAGTTAGTAAAAGGTAACAAAAAATAAACTAGATGATGGGTATTTCTACTTCCTTAACAGATTATCCAAAGCCATGTGGAGCTTGAGTCCACGAATATCAGTACCCGACGCAATTATTTTTCCTTCACCGTCAATTAGGAAAGCGGTAGGAATGGATTTCACACCGTATTGAGCGGACACTTTTCCTCCGTCATCGATGCAATGGTTTTTCCATTTTAGGCCATCGTCTTTGATGGCTTTCTTCCAAGCATCAGGAGCGCGATCAAGAGAAACACTCAATACTTCGAATCCATTTCCGTTCTCAAATTTTGATTTGTTGTATTTGTTATAAGCTTCAACCACATTTGGGTTTTCTGCACGACAAGGTCTACACCAAGAAGCCCAAAAATCAATTAACACGATCTTTCCTTTCAATTTAGATAATTTTATCTTTTTCCCTTTTGGAGATTTTAATTCAAAATCAGGCGCGATTGATCCTTTGCCAGGAGCTTTAGAAAGTGTCTTTGGAGTTGATTCGAGCGTTGTGAACCCGAGAAATAAGATTCCAATAAAGATGATCGCGTATTTCATAAAATAATTTTAATTGACCTAAGGTAGGCAAATAAAAAAAGCCCCTCGGCTAAACCGAGGAGCTTTATCAATTCTGTATTGGATGGCTATCCGATTCTTCTAATATCAGCGCCCAAATTATTCAATCGAATATCAATGTCTTGGTAGCCTCTATCTATTTGCTCAATGTTGTGAATTGTACTCTTGCCGTCCGCAGAAAGCGCCGCAATCAATAATGAAACTCCTGCTCTAATATCTGGAGAAGTCATCTGAATTCCTCTTAAAGAGTTCTTTCTATCCATTCCAATCACGGTAGCTCTGTGTGGATCACATAAAATAACCTGACCTCCCATATCAATTAATTTATCGACGAAGAACAATCTTGATTCAAACATTTTCTGATGAATAAGGACACTTCCTTTCGCCTGTAAAGCTGTCACCAAAATAATGGACAATAAATCGGGTGTAAATCCAGGCCAAGGTGCATCTGCAATTGTCATAATTGATCCATCAATGAATGTTTCAATTTCATAACTCTTCTGCTTTGGGATAAACATATCGTCCCCTTTCTTCTCAATCTTAATACCGAGTCGTCTAAATATTGTTGGAATGATACCTAAGTTTTCCCAGCTCACATCTTTAATCGTGATTTCAGAACCTGTCATTGCCGCCAATCCGATAAACGATCCAATTTCAATCATATCAGGAAGGATTCTGTGGTAACATCCTCCTAGTTTTTTAACTCCTTTGATGGTCAACATGTTCGAGCTAATCCCCGAAATGTTTGCTCCCATACTGTTTAACATTTTGCAAAGCTGTTGCAAATAAGGCTCGCATGCGGCGTTGTAAATTGTCGTTTTACCTTCAGCCATTACGGCAGCCATTACAATGTTGGCGGTACCTGTAACAGAGGCTTCATCCATGTGGATGTATGCTCCTTTTAGCTTTTCCCCTTCAACGGCGTAAAAGTGTTCACCAGCATCATAGTTGAATTTAGCTCCCAGAGAAATCATCCCTGCAAAATGCGTATCCAATCTACGACGACCAATTTTATCTCCGCCGGGCTTTGGTAAATAACCCACTCCAAATCGTGCAAGAAGTGGCCCAACAATCATTACAGAACCTCTTAACGAACCTGCTCTAATTTTAAAATCCTCAGTTTGTAAATACTCCAGATTGATATCTTTCGCTTGGAAGATGTAAGTTCCTTTTTCGACTTTCTCGATCTTCACTCCCATCGCTTGCAACAAACCAATTAGTTTGTTTACATCAACAATGTCAGGAATGTTAGAGATTGTAACTTTTTCAGCAGTAAGAAGCGGTGCACACAAAACTTGTAAAGCTTCATTTTTCGCACCCTGCGGAATTAATTCTCCTTTTAAAGGTTTACCTCCATGAATTTCGAAAGACGCCATAATTTTCGTTGATTTTATTTACTTCTGTGAAGCTAATGAAACCTTCGGGAGGTACGATTCATGCAATTGAAAAGTTATTCACTTCGAATCGTGTATGGATTGTATTGCATAAAAAAAGTCGTGCTTGGTTGAACCTTAGCACGACTAGATATATGAAAGAAGCAAACGCTTATCTTCTGCGCTTGAATTGTTTCTTATTTTTATTGTTGTTACTATGACGTGAATTCTTTTGATTTCTTTGGTTGTTATTGTTACTATTATTTTGAATCCCAAGTTCTTTCAACACTTGATTCGTACCAATTAAATCTTCAGGCTTTTCAATTGTCAATTCACTTTGCGACAATTCGTGTAGTTGATCAGCAATCACCTGGTTTTCAACAGCATTATTGTTGTGCAACAGGTATTGCTTTTTCATAAAATTACCCATTGAATTGGTCATGTAAACACGTTCTCCAACGTCTTTCATACCTTTCGATAATTCCAATATTTTCTGCGTGTATTGACCGTAATGTCCAAAACGAATTTTCCCTTTTGGGTAAGGCATAATAGCAGGTCGTTCCGCTAAAGCTTCTCTTTCTGGCTTTTCGTAAGGCGAGTCAACGTCCAATTGAAAATCAGACATTATGAAAAGGTGCGTCCAAAGTTTGTGTCTATAATCGTCAACATCTCTTAGATGAGGATTCAGCTGCCCCATAACCACGATAATGGCCTGTACTGCTCTATTACGTTCTTCTCTATTCTCGATTTTATGAGCGTGCATAATCATGTTTTGCACGTTTCGCCCATATTCGGGGAGAAGCATTTTACCTCTCGATGTATTGTATTCCATATTGTGATTTTCGCTCTGCGCGTTCTTAAGATGCAGGCACCGGCAAAGCCAGCTAGGTAGTAAATCTACTAATTTTCAAGATGCTTACCAAGAGCGTTGTCAAAAACGTTCTTTGCTTCGTTAATGAATCCAAAGTGTTCGTCGTCAATCATCAACTTACCTTTAGTAACATGTCCAAGCAATGTAAAGCTAACTCCAGAATCCATCATTGCTCCAATAAAATCATCTTCTTGATCTTCATTTACTGTTACAACAACTCTTCCTTGTCCCTCACCAAAAAGGAAAGCATCTTCTCTAACTTCTGAATCTGTAACTATATCAAACCCTAAGTTATTCGGCATTCCCATTTCTGCCAATGCAACAAACAGTCCTCCGTCGGCAACATCATGTGCAGCATTAATACGAGATTCTTGTATTAAGCTTTTTATTTTTTGTTGCATCGTAAACTCTTCTTCTAAATCGAAATAAGGAGCTGGTGACGCTGAAATTCCATGGTACGAAACTAAGTACTCAGAAGAAGAAATATCATTGTGTGATTGTCCAATTATGAAAATTAAATCTCCTTTGGCTTTAAAGTCGAGAGACATCGTTTTGTCTTTGTCTTCAACAATCCCTATCATTCCGATAGTTGGCGTTGGGAACACAGGGATCTCAACTCCATTTTTACTCGTTTGGTTGTAAAAAGAAACGTTTCCTCCAGTTACTGGAGTTTCGAACTTAAGACAAGCTGCAGACATTCCTTTAATTGCACCGACGAACTGCCAGAAAGATTCTGGGTTGTACGGATTGCCAAAGTTCAGACAGTTTGTAATTGCGCTAGGATTCCCCCCCGCACACGTAATGTTTCTAGCTGCTTCAGATACTGCAATCATTGTTCCTACAAATGGATCTGCGTTTACGTATCTCGAATTACAATCAACAGTCATTGCTAATGCGCGGTTCGTTCCTTTAATGTTAACGATTGCAGCATCCGCCGGACGGTTTGTTGTAATATTCTTTGTTCCAACCATCGAGTCGTATTGTTCATAGACCCAACGCTTCGAAGCGATATTCGGATGTGCAAGCATTTTGAAGGCTACTTCTTTCAAGTCTTCTGGTTGCTTAACATCATCGATATTGAATTTTTTGTATTCTTGGAAGTAAGCAGGTTCTGTATACTCTCTTTCGTAAACTGGAGCACCACCACCAAGTACTAATGACTCAGCAGGAACTTCACCAACAACCTCTGTTCCTTTCATATAACGAACAATTCCACCTTCTGTAACGACACCGATTTCCTCTGCGTGTAAATCCCACTTATCAAAGATGTCTTTTACGACTTGCTCTTTTCCTTTTGCTACGACAACAAGCATTCTTTCTTGTGATTCAGAAAGAAGGATCTCGTACGGCAACATATTTTCTTGGCGCGTTGGAACTTTATCCAAATCGATATCCATTCCTACATTGTCGCCTGCTGCAGACATTTCACATGATGAACATGTAATTCCTGCCGCTCCCATATCTTGCATTCCAACGATGGCATCCGTTTCGGCCAATTCCATTGTAGCTTCAAGCAATAGTTTTTCCATAAATGGATCACCTACTTGAACCGATGGCAAATCGTTTGCCGAATCTTCTGTAATATCTTTTGAAGCGAAAGCAGCTCCTGCAATTCCGTCTTTACCAGTTGCAGCTCCTACAATGAAAACTGGATTCCCAGGGCCAGCAGAAGTTGCTGAAATAACCTTCGTAGGATCCATAATCCCAGCAGAGAATGCATTTACTAGTGGATTCGTGTTGTATGATTCATCGAAGAAAACTTCTCCTCCAACGATAGGAATCCCAAATGAGTTTCCGTAATCACCAATACCCTTCACAACGCCTTTTACCAACCATTTTGTTCTCTCTTCTTCAATGTTTCCAAAACGAAGTGAATTCAATTGCGCAATTGGTCGAGCACCCATCGTGAAAATGTCACGATTGATTCCTCCAACTCCAGTTGCCGCACCTTGATATGGCTCTAATGCGCTTGGGTGATTGTGGGATTCAATTTTAAATACACATCCAACTCCATCTCCTAAATCAACCAATCCTGCATTTTCCTCACCTGCTTTAACTAACATTTGAGGTCCATCTTTCGGTAATTGCTTTAACCAGTGAATTGAATTCTTATAAGAACAGTGCTCAGACCACATTACAGAATAAACTGCTGTTTCTGTGAAATTTGGTGTTCTTCCAAGGATTCCTTTGATCATTTCAAACTCATCCTCACGAAGTCCTAATTCTACTGCTTGCGCTACTGTTGCTTCTTGTTGTATTGTACTTTCCATAGTGTAAATAAACTGTGGTGCAAAATTAATGATAATAATGCACTCCGCCTTGGAATTAATTTGAGTTTATTCACGCGTTATTCACGTGTTTTTAACATCGGAAAAAATTAGTTGTTACGGATCGAAATTTTTTCTGACAGAATAGCTGTATTCGTTTTTATTCGAAGTAAGTAGAAACCATTCAACTGAGGAAGTTTAATTTGCATCGTTGACTCACCATTTGGAACAAAGCTTTCGATCAACTTACCATTCATTGAAAATATTTGAACTTCTTCTGCTCCGGACGGGAGATCGACAAAGAAAGCTCCGTTGGATGGATTCGGATAGATCGAAAAGTTAGCTTGATCAAGTTCTCCAAAACCAGTAACATCAAACAGAAAGCACTCAGTTGTATCGACACAAGTTAAATCTGTAGAAATCATCGCATAAGACCTTGCTGTCCCATCGAAGTTAGGGTCATCGTTTATTGGATTAAAAGTAGAACTTGTTGCTCCAGGAATTTGTGAATTGTCTGAGCAATCAATCCAAGCGAAAAAATCTGAAAATACTTCTTCCCCCGTTAGCGTTTGACCTGTCAAGGTTACCGCGCTTGCGTCACCGTAATTTTTTGTGATCGTTGCTCCCGAACTCAACCAGTTTGATGTTGTTCCCGCTAAAGTGAAATTCGTCAGCGTTCCATTTGCCGTTATAGCTGCAAAAGGACCAGCATCTAATGTTGTTACGCCTGTATTTAAACCTCCTGCCGTTCCGGAATCAAATGAATAGTATCGAAGCAGGTCTGTTTCATCCCCTGCTAATTTTGACGTCAGCTCCGTGGCAATTTCACATTGCGTTTTAACAGTTCCCCAAATAGAAACTTCATCAAATTCACCATTAAAGTATTGATTGCCATCTGTTCGACTTCCAATTGTCATTGTAGCATCCGTTCCTGTTGATGAAACATACAAACCTCCTGCATAATTCGCCTCTGTTCCGTTGATGTAAATTTTAGATTCCATCGTAGAAGCGTCCCATGAAGCAGCAATATGCGTCCATTCAGCATTCGTAATCACATCCGTTGATTGAATACTGTGATTTACTGAGTTTTCGGATAGGTAAAAAACGATTTCATTCGTACTATTCAAACTAAGACAGGCAAAATTATCGGCGTCGCTTTGGGCATAAATTAAACGACAAAATTGCGAACTCTCCTGTTTCACCCACATTTCAATTGTAAAATCATTCGAAGTTATATCATCAAAAACAACAGGTAAATCGCAAACAACATAATCATCCACACCATCCATGTGCAAGGAATTTCCTGCGAGCTGCGCGCTTAGGTTAGTTACTGATAATAAGAATGTTGTTGTGAATAGTAATAGTGTTTTCATCTAAAATGGATTTAAAAAATTGTTAGAACCAAAACACAAAGAAAATCATTTCATACTGATAATCAGCATATATGGTCATTAATAAAAACTATCTCGTGTCTTAACAAACTCTATATCATTCTTGACATTGCGAAGATTTTCAGACAAGTCAAATGAAAAGCGATTCTGTGCCTTTAGAATTAAAAAATTTGGACGGGTCAACTTTGGTCTTAATTTTGTAATACGGGTCGCGGCCACTTATTTAGAGCTTACAGAATCAATAAAAAACATCAATTATGAAGACAATAATTACTCTGATCACAATTTGCGTACTAAGCACTACAGGCTTTGCAACTGAATTAAATTATTCGTGGCAGGCTGGAAAGTACTATCACTTCGACTGTTCAATTACAGACAATGTTGCTACATCGGCAATGGGAATGACGATGAAAGATAAATTCATCACTTCTACAGATTTCTGGTTGTATATCGAAAGTGTTGATGCAAATGGAACTGGAAACGGTACAATTTATTTAACGAGTTTCTCTGTGAAAAACGCGGCTGGAAACATCTTGGCTTCACTGAACGATTTACCAAAGAATACTGTTAGTAGTAATTTTACAGTTGATAAAAAAGGAATTTTTACTTTTCCAAAGCGCATTTATTTAATTACTGGAGTTAACGCTTCTGGGAGTTCAACAAATATCCTTGCCTATGCCGAAGTGGGTCCAAATGGAGCCAAAGCAAGTGCTGAAGCGGGCGGAATGAAAGTCGAAGCTTACTGTGAATTTGATCCAGCGACTGGAAAAATGAAAGCGGGAGCTTCTTTTAGCGCAGCGCAAAGCACGACAACAATAGAATACAAAGTAACGGAAGAAGTCCAAGAGGTGGAGGTTTTGCCTTATTCGTTCTTAGAAATGCTGGCTGTACCGGAAGGTCACATTACTAAAGACGATCGCATCGAAATTAAAATGGGAGGTCTTGATAACAACATTCACGTTGTCGATATTAGCGAAGGAACAGCGACTATTAACTACACAATGGTTACAGATAAAAATGCAGACATTTCAAAAGTGGATGTAAATGGAACTTCTGGAGACGGTTCAAACTCAATGTCAATTAACATGGATATGGATGATCCAGAAATGGGAATGGAAACCGAAATGGACATGGATATGGATATGGAAACTGAAATGGAAGGAATGCCGGATATGGGTGGAATGATGGACATGAGTTCTATGCCTGGAATGGGAGGCGCAACGACAATGCAACAAATGATGCCGGATATGACCTTTGACATCACGTCATTTTTTAGCGTTGACAAAGGAATGTTCGATAAAGTAAGTGGAACAATCACGGTCGATATGAATATGGCTGGTATGAAGATGACTTCAAACTCTTATTTAGTAATGAAATACCTTCCATAGTTCTATCATTACTTACGAAATTGAGCCGTCTTTTCAACATTAGAATTGACGGCTTTTTTATGCTCTATTGTTACGAATTTCTTATTTTCAGTTAATAGATGAACCATCTGTTAATTCAGTGGTACTCACATAACATAGAATCATTTATCAAACCCAATACTATTATTTATGAATTTCAAATTAATCACTGGACTCCTTGTCACTTCGATGGCATTAACCCTTATATCCTGCGGAGGAGAAGACAAAGACAGCAATCAGAAAAAGGTAACACGTAAAATTGAAGTCACTGGAAGTTCCGAAATCGAAATTTCACCGAACGAAATTTACATGGCCTTCTCACTTCAAGAATATTTTAAGAACGGAAAAAAAATGGACCTGGACAAGATCAAGACAGACTTCGAGGCCGCTTGCAAAAAGATTGGAGTTAAATCAGACGACATCACCGTTTCGTATTATGGTGGAAACGAGCGCTATAATTACTATTGGTATTACAGACGAAGAAATGAGCCAGATTTCATGGGATCCGTTTCGTATTCGGTTAAAGTCAACTCAATTGACAAGCTCGACAAACTGGTTGCGGAATTAAATGAAGACGCACTGACCAATTTTCACATCGAGAAGACTTCTCACAGTGATATTGAAAGGTTTAGAAAAGAAGTAAAAAGAGACGCGGTATTGGCCAGTAAAGAAAAAGCTACTTATTTGGCAAAAAGCGTTGGAGAGGAAATTGGTGAAACACTGCTGATTGAAGAGGTTGAATTTGAAAATCCAGAATATCTAGGATATAGAGGTTACGGGGCACAACATTCGAACTACGTCGCGTTGAGTAACGGTAGTCTTTCGTCTTATGATATTCAGGGCTCAGGAGATGACTCTCCTGGTTTCAAGAAAATAAAACTTCGATACGAAATCAAAGCAGCTTATAGATTGAAATAAGAAAGAATTGGAATCTGGCACTAGAGTATCAAGGATTTCAAATTAATCCTTAAATTCGCACCACCAATATTTTGAAAATATGAGTTACGATATAATTGTAGTTGGAAGTGGACCCGGTGGATATGTTGCCGCGATCCGTGCTTCTCAACTAGGACTAAAAACGGCTGTAGTTGAAAAAGAGTCGTTAGGTGGAATTTGTTTGAACTGGGGTTGTATCCCAACAAAAGCACTTTTGAAAAGTGCGAATGTGTTCGAGTATATTAATCACGCCGCTGATTACGGAATTACTGTAAAAGATAGTAAAGCTGACTTCGGTGCAATGGTTGATAGAAGTCGTGGAGTTGCTGACGGAATGAGTAAAGGAGTTCAATTCCTAATGAAAAAGAACAAGATTGATGTTCTTATGGGAACTGGAACTATAATGCCAGGAAAGAAGGTTTCAGTTATTGATGATGCCGGTAAAACGACAGAATATTCTGCTGACAAAGCAGTGATTATAGCAACAGGAGCACGTTCAAGACAATTGCCTAATATTCCTCAAGATGGAAAGAAAGTAATTGGGTACCGTCAAGCGATGACTTTGAAAGACATGCCAAAGAAAATGGTAATTGTTGGGTCTGGAGCTATTGGAGTTGAGTTTGCTTATTTCTATAACGCAATTGGAACGGAAGTAACAATCGTGGAATACGCGCCAACTATCGTTCCTATTGAAGACAAAGATATTTCCAAGGAATTGACAAAATCATTCAAAAAATCGGGGATCAAAGTGATGACAGATTCGTCTGTTGAGTCCGTTGATACTTCAGGTAAAGGATGTGTTGTTTCTATTAAAACGAAAAAAGGAGAAGAAAAAATCGAATGCGATATCGTTCTTTCTGCTGTTGGAATTGAAGCAAACATTGAAAACATTGGATTGGAAGATGTTGGAATTGTGACGGATAAAGGAAGAGTGATTGTTGGTGATTACTACCAAACAAATATCCCAGGCTATTACGCAATTGGTGATATCCTTCAAAACGCAGCTTTAGCTCACGTAGCTTCTGCTGAAGGAATTATCTGTGTTGAGAAAATAGCGGGACAAAATCCTGATCCATTGGATTACGGCAATATCCCAGGATGTACATACTCTTCTCCGGAAGTAGCATCAGTTGGAATGACTGAAGTTCAAGCGCAAGAGGCAGGTTACGAATTGAAGATTGGTAAATTTCCATTCTCGGCATCAGGAAAAGCAAGTGCTGCTGGAGCCAAAGAAGGATTTGTAAAATTGGTCTTTGATGCAAAATACGGCGAATTACTTGGGGCTCACATGATCGGTGCAAATGTTACTGAAATGATTGCTGAGATCGTTGCGATTCGCAAACTTGAAATTACAGGTCACGAATTAATTAAAACAGTTCACCCGCACCCAACAATGTCGGAGGCGATTATGGAAGCAGCTGCGGCAGCTTACGGTGAGGTGATACATTTATAATCGATTTTTCGAACGTTCGATTTTTAGATTATTTGATATGATACAGGCGCTGCTTCTTTTTAGAAGCAGCGTTTTTTTTGTCGTGAAAAATAAAAACACCATTTTTGTCTCACAATGAAAATCTCAATCCTCCTTCCTTTTAAAAACGCCGAGCCGTGGCTAAAAGAAACAATTGAGTCTATTCTTCAGCAAACATTCACCAATTGGGAATTGATTTGTATTAATGATCATTCAACGGATAACGGTGCCGAAATCATACGTGACTTTAAAAATTCTAGAATCCAAGTCATTCAAAATGAAGGAATCGGAATTATCGCTGCGTTGCAATTGGGATTAAAATCATCACAAGGAGAGTTTATTACCCGAATGGATGCCGACGATCTGATGCCCTTAAACCGGCTTCAAATCATGCATGACCGCTTAATACATTCTCCCAAAAAGACAATCGTAACAGGGAAAGTGAAGTACTTCGCTGAAGGAAAACTTTCAGATGGTTTTCTCAATTACCAAGAATGGGTCAACGACAGAATCGATAACAATGATCATTACAAGCATATTTATAGAGAATGCGTTGTCGCTTCACCAAATTGGATAACGAGAAAACAAGATTTAATCGATTATGATCTCTTCGATAAATTGAACTATCCAGAGGACTACGATTTGGTATTTCAGTGGTTTGAAAACAACTTTGTGATTGAGAGCTTGTCCGATGTGACACTTCTTTGGCGCGACCATCCAACAAGAACTTCGAAGAATTCAGACATATACAACCAAGAAGCCTTATTTCGATTAAAAATCAATTGGTTCGTTCGGTTAATGGATAAAGGCAAATCCCTGGCGCTTCTAGGCGCAGGAACGAAAGGGAAATTATCGATGGAATTGCTTCAATCCCAAGAGGTGCAAGCAACTTGGTACGATTTAAACTACAAAAACTACAAGGCGCCACTATTTGGAGAAGCCATTCAGGATTACAATCAAATAAATGAAGATCTATTGTTGATCTCGATCTATCCAAAAAATCAAACAGACCTTTTAAAGTTTATCGAAGCCAAAGGATATACTATTGGAAAAAATGCGTGGTTTTTATAAACAAAAAAAGGTTGAACCTCCCAATTGGTGTGATTCAACCTTCAATATGATTCATTGAGTTTACTTTGCTACAGACCCAATTCCAATTTTAATTCCAATGTTTCCAACATAAACGGATCCACTGTTATTGATTTCTTGCCATTCATTTACCCAAACATTGTCTTTGAAAACTTGCGTAGTATAAAATCTAGTTTCTTGATGCAAACCAATTCCAAATCCAGCAAAGAAGTCTAAGCTAAATGATTTAGCCAGCCACATTTGATATCCAAAATTGAAAAAGAAGTTCGTCATTGTTTTCGATCCTCTTTGAGTTTCAGTTATAATTCCTGAACCGTCCTCAAAGATTGAGTTCATCAATTTAAATTTCAAAACGGGAGAAACGTAAAACCGATTCAAAGCTTCCGTTTCGTCCAATGGATAGTACCTGTATCCCGCAGCAGCTACAAATCCTAAGGCACCTTTTTCAATTGCGCTTGGATTAAACGGATCTATGAAGTGGTTATTCAATCCAAATCCAATATTGGAAATTGTAGGACCCAGTTCTAAATCAATACTTCCTTTTTTACTGATTTGCCTTTCGTAACCAAGGTTGATTTCTCCTGCCAGCAATTGCAGAGGCGAGAATTTAATGATTTGCGTGTTCTCGTTTTTCTTAATGTCGCGGCTCTTATTTTGCTTGTAATTTTTTCTATCAATAATAATAACTTCATCTTGAGCATAAGTTGAAGCGGTTGCCAATAGCAACACAACGGAGCAGATAGTTTTTAGGGACTTCATAGTATTTTTCGTTAATTCAAATTAGGTAACGTAGTATATAAAGCAGAAGTTGGCGTTTTATTGTACAACCAGCACATCTTTTTTCGCGAATTTCTTCACATCAAACTGAAAATCAATCCTTCCCACGTTAATTCCTCCCCATCCGACTTGATTAATTAACACTATTTCGCCATCCAAATTAACTTCTTCAACGGGTTTCTCGAGAAAGGTATGCGTATGGCCTCCAATAATTAGATGAATATTCTTTGTTTTCTTCGCCAATTGAATGTCTGAAACTCTATCGTCGTCATAAGAATACCCCAAGTGAGAAATGCAGATCACCAAATCACAGCCTTCCTCCTTCAATTTCTGAGCTTGTTCGTTCGCTTTTTCGATTGGATCGAGGAATTTCGTTTCACCATACTTTAAGTCGGGAACGAGACCGTCGAGTTCTATACCAATTCCAAACAATCCAACTTTGATTGCTCCTTTCTGTAAAGTCAATCGTTCACTGGTTAAACCGTCAATGGGTGTATTGGAAAAATCGTAATTCGCACATAGAAATGGAAAGTTCGCATGCTCCTGTGCTGCAACGAAACCTTCCAAACCAGCATCGAAGTCATGGTTCCCCATAGTTGCGGCTTCATACCCCAATTCCGACATCAATTTCATTTCGAGAACGCCTCCGTACATGTTAAAATAGGGAGTTCCTTGAAAAATATCTCCGGCATCGATCAATAAGACATTATCTTCTTGTTGACGCACTTGCTTTATCAACTCGTAGCGTCTTGCTACACCGCCTTTCCCTGCGTACTTGGCATGATTATCTGGAAACGGATCAATATTCGAATGCGTATCGTTGGTGTGTAAAATGGTTAATGAATTGAATCCTTTTTCAGAATCAACAACTTCTAAAGGATTTCCAACCGCAGCAAACAGTGATGGTGCAATCAATGTTCCTCCAGTGAATAAAGCTGTATTTCGAATAAACGTTCTTCTTTCCATCTTAAAATGAGATTCGATTTTCATCATTCCAAATCAAGGTATCTTGACTTTTAGCTGCGTCCAGCATAGCATCGCGCATTAAAACACCCGCAAAATCTTCGGACAGGCGCTTTTCAAAAAAAGTCATCTTGTCTCCACCGTTCATCAAGTAATCGGAAGTCACGATCCAATACGACTTTGTGTTTTTATCCGTTCCTTCCAGTTTCAACTTACCTTCAACAAGTTTGGCTCCGGCAATTGGTTCACCTCCTGATTTTTTTAAGTATTCCTCAATATCTAAAATCGTGGACAATGGCATTTCTACCATGACAATTTCATTATCGAAAGGCATTAATTTATAGATATCTCCAACGGTCACCTCCCCTTTGCTGATTGGGTTTCTTAAGCCGCCTACGTTGAGTAAGCAAAAAACGGGACCGGATTTCGGGTTCAGTTTCAATGTTTCACTCAGAATCACATCTGCGGACCAATTGTTCAAAGATCCACTTGGCCTTCCCTTCGTAAAGTCGTTCGGTGAAAAAGCAATTACTGAATCCATAATTACATCCATTCCTAACTTGTAAGGCGCAACAATGCTATCTATTCGATTTGGGTTGGCATACATATCTGTTACCGCAACGGAATCGCTCTCAACGGTAATTGTATTAACCGCAGAACAGGCCATAAGGCCTGCTCCGATAAATAACGCTATGTAATATTTTAATATCATTCAACGATAAACTTTCGCTGTACTTTTCCGAATGGAGTTGTTACTTCAATGATATATGAACCTGACGTAAAGTTCGTTGCATCAATTTCTAACAAAGGCAATTCAACTTGATCTGCACTAAGAACTGATCTTCCTTGCATATCAATCACATTGTATGAATTGATTGTCGTTCCGTTCACCTGAACATAAACGATGTCGTTTGAAGGTACAGGGTAGATTACAAAACTATTCTCCAATTTCTCATCAATTCCAACCAAACAACCGTTAGCATCGTGTGTGTTTTGCTGAAAATCAATGAAACAAGCGAATTCAACTGAATCAATAAATGGATTTCTATTCCCTTGTTGATCGAAAATATATTCGTGACGTGCAATCTCATAGTTATCTGGCAAATCAGCGAAGTGCCAATCTTTCAATAAGTCTTGATCTTGATCGTCTGAATTAAAATTGCCATTCATTTCAAAGTTATATGCTACAACCATATAGAAGATGGCTCTCGCAGCATTTCCTTTGTGCGAATCTCTTGGCTCGTAAACAAGTTGTCCTGTTCCGTCCTGACCTAGAGTTCCTTCTAGATACGACTGTGAAACCGCACCTGTAACTTCACCTAGAGGAACATTACTTCTTGGTTGGTTTGCAAGGTTTAAATTCGCAGGGTATAAGTTGTGTTGATCTGAATATTCTGGTTTTTCTGGATTATCAGCTGGCCAAGAATGCATCCAAGAATGAGGGAATGTGTGCTCTCTACTATATCCTGTCGCAGTCCAGTCAAATGGATCGTTAAACACTAAGTTCTCTCCAGAGTAAACACAAGTAACGTATGACTGACCTCCTGTCGTATCTTTTACTTCAAACTCATTCATCATCGTTTGCTTGTACAAGAAATATGACAACTGCGTATGTGGATTGATCAAAGAATAAAGATCTGTTGGAAGTGTTGCCGAAGCAGAAGAAATTCCGCTGTAGTACGTTCCGATATCCTCACCTAAACTTGTGACGTTTCCAGTTGTAGGCCCCGTTGTTAAATAATTTTCAAATCCATTAGAACCGTTGAAGGCGTATATAGAGAAATAGTAATCTTGGTTTGCAATAACTCCACGCGGCGTAAACGACGTTCCAGAACCCGTGTAAGCTACTTTCGCATCACCGATCCAGTCACCTCTCATATACGTATTTGCATCAACAGGAACTCCTGTGATTGGACTTCCAGTTTTAATTAACACTAAGTAATTAGTCGCTCCTGATCCAGCAGTGTATTGTCCACCAAGCGTGTATGCTTCAAGTAACGGGAAAGTCAATGCCGTTGCATTTGCCGTTGGTTCAGTTGCAAGATTATCCGTTCCAACCCCTTCGAAATAAATCGTGTATGGATCTTCATCTGTATCATTCGATCCAATTTCAATTGCAGCGAAATAAGAACCTGGAGTTGTAGGCGTATAGTTCATCGTGTAGGCTTGAGACCCCAATCCTGCAATTGAACCTGCAGTAATGTTTGACGTAAAGGCCGCTGCATTTGCTCCTGTGAATGTATGACCTGTAACGTTAAGGTTTGTTGAACCTAAATTTTCGATTGTTATATTAACAACGGATGTACTTCCAACGAAATAGTTTCCGTTGTTCAATACCGTAGCTCCTTCAACCAAAACGTTGATTTCGAAAGCAGGTGCAACATAAACAACAATATCATTCAAATCTCTAGGAACCGTTTGATAGTTCGCATTAAACTGTCCAATCAATCCGGTAATCGTTATTGGTCCCGTTGGAATAGCAGTTCCAACTAAGTCTGTTCCGTTATTAACACGAACGTCAAGGTTGTTCGTTCCATCTGTAATTGTATACGTAGTGTTTCCAGCGAAATTTCCAGTTTCCACGAAAGTTACATTTTGAATTTCAGTCAATTGAGATTCCAACGACTCATTCGCAGAAGGAATAGGAATCTGCAATGGTGTTGGTTGAACGTTTGCTGGTCCGTGGTTAACAACATTTGTCACTGTTGAAATCTCCAACAATCCAGAAAAATCAATTAGCGGTCCAGTAACAGTAATAGAATCTCCTCTATTTACAGTCCCAATTGGCCCACCATAAGCTGCCAATCCAGCTGTTCCATCCTGCATATAACGGATAGGTCCTAGCTCACCACCGTTGGTTGCAACACCAGTAATCGTAACTGTTTGGCCTATACCAAACGTTCTTGCGTTTGCAATGTCCGTTTGAGCAGAAAGCGTCGCTACGAAGGCAAATACTGCTAAAATTGATAGTATATTTTTCATTTTACTTTATTTATTGCGAGCAGTGCTCACGTTTTAATTTATTTAAAATTGGAAACCAAGAGAAACATTAAATCGAATTCCTTGACCGACAAAAACAGTTGCTGAGTTGGCATCAAAATCATTAGAACCATCTAGATGTCCATTGTTTCTCGCATCAGAAATATACATTGAGTTCAACAGGTTAAAAACATTCGCTCTAAAGTTCAATTGACTTTTATCAAACTTAACCGTGTATCCAGCATGAAGACTCATAAGTCCATACGAAGGAACGATCCATGAATCTCTTCCCTCAAGATCTGCGAAAGCTACTGCGTTCCCGTCAAGATCTTGGTAACCCAAATCTGGATTTGTATCATCGATCAATTCGTATTTGGTATTGTCAGGTGTAGAAAGTGATGTTGGATCAAAGCTACTGTAATACCTTCCGAACACCGCGTATTTAAGTTTTACATAACCGTTCTTAACAAAGGCATATCTAATACTTGCGCCTCCAGTAGATTGTGCAGCGTTTCCAACATGAACTCCTGTTGCATAGAATGTGATTGTCTCATCATAGACTTGAATCTCCTCTGAAGATTGCCATGTCCAATCACCAAGACTTACCATACCTTCAATAGTAAGTTTGTTGGTTGGGTTATATGCGACATCCAATTCAGCACCGATGTGCAATGCATCCATTCCTGGAACATTAACAGTTATGAACTCTGAAGGATCGTTAGGATCTGGAATAGACAATCCAAAAGGAAGCGGTCTGTTTTCCCAATAAGTATAATACGCATTAAAGTTTGCGCTCAATTTCTTCGATCTAAATCCATAACCAACTTCAAAGGCCAAGATATTCTCATTAATCAACTCATCGAAAGGTTGATTGAGGTTGTTGTTAATTACATTACTGTATTGAGGTGTTCGGCTTAAATAACCAACATTCAAAAAGACATTCGATTTCTCATCAATATTAAAGTTAGCTCCAGTTTTAAATGTAACACCTACCTTCTTAATCCACTCCGTTTGATTATCTACCAACTCCGGTGAAAATTTATTGTAAGATTTTCCATCGTACTCAATTGAGGTCGTATCATCTATAAGGTATGTTTCACCACCTAATGTAATTTGCTTGTTTCTGAAGTAATCAATTCCCTTGTAAAAGTTACCTACAACTGAAACGTTTGCAAAAGCAGTCCATTGTCCGAAAGAATATTCCGCCTGACCAAAACCACCCGCCCATTGCACTAAACCATCTCTATAATTTTGATAAGGACGATCTTCTCTTGCAATTTTATCACCAACAACTTTCGTTGTTGTTTCAGCATTCAAATCTGATTCATTAATAAAATAATCTCCTCCAAGTAAATCTAAGATTTCAGTGAAGTGTGTTCCTTTATAATACCTGTAATCCAATCCACCAGCGATGTTCCACTTCTCTCCTAATTTGTAATCAAACTGAGACAAACCTCCCAACCAAAAATGATTGTTCACGGAAGCAGATAAAATTTGGGATGATTTCAACGCAGTCGGATGATAGGCGGCATCAGTCGTTGGAAATACCTGCCCAAATAATGTCTTGAATTGATTGTTGTAAACTATTTGATCCCAATCTACTTGACCTTCCTCATCTCTAATAATTGTCGATGCTGAATTAAAATAGCGCTGTCCTCCACCTCTTCCGATAGACATATACGCTGTATTTGACCACGATAAATTATCGTTGATCTTCCAAAAATCCTTTAAAGTAACTTGAGGTTTATGGTAATAATTTCTTCTTTCAGAAAAGACTTGTCGTTTTCCATTATCATCAGTTCTGTACCCCCAATGTTCATTGTATTGAAGTCCACGATCACCAAGACTATCTATATCCGCGGGACGGACTCCAACTGTTCCGGCAAAATCAGAATCCCAATACTCTATTGGCTGAGAATATGAGCGCTGTCCGTGTTGTTGAGGTGCTCCAAATCCACTAAAAGAAATAACATGATTTTTAACTTTTTTCTGAACCTTTAAATAGTAGAACCCACCTTGTGTGCTCAATCCATCCACCCATCCGTCTCCTTGTTTGTATGAACCTGAGAATAAAACTCCCCATCCATTTTTCAAAGTTCCCGATTTATAGGACATCGATGTTCTTAGAAAATTACCTGTTCCGTATTCTTGTCTGAATTTAATTTGTCTTTTACCTCCTGTATTCTGAGTCAAAATATTCATTGTTCCTCCAACGGATGGCATTGCAAGTTTCGTTGCTCCCAATCCACGTTGAACTTGAATTTGTGAAGTAATTGCATCCAAACCAAACCAGTTTGACCAATATACCGCACCATTCTCCATATCGTTCACAGGAACTCCGTCGATCATCACACCAATATTCCGTTGATCAAATCCACGAATGGTAATTCTCGCATCACCATCTCCTCCACCTTGTTGCGTAGCATGTACGCCCGGTTTCGAATTCAAAATCATAGGTAAATCCTGTGATCCTAATTCTTCACCAATTTCTTTGGTTCCAATTGTTGTAACAGCAACTGGTGTTTTTCTGTCTTGCGCAAGGTTTCCTATTACATTAACAGCATCAATTTCTTGACTTCCGCCAAGAATAATATCATTCGTAAAGTTCACTTCATTCACATTAACCTTGATTCTCAGAGTATCAAACGATAACATTGTTATCATCACATCATATTCTCCGAGTGGAACATCTTTGATCTCATATTTCCCGTCGAAGTCTGTTATTGCTCTGTACTTTGATGAGAATATTACTTTTGCGCCAACAATAGCTTCTTTAGCGCCATTATCTGTAACAGTACCGCTAACCGTAGCCGTCTGAGCCGCAATTGAAAATGAGCTAGCCAGAGTTAAAATGAGTAGGAGTGATTTCATAATTTGTCAAAAAAAGAGGCCTTCCGATAGAATATCGAAATGCCTCTTATTAATTCCTAAGATCTATTACTTAATGATTACTCTTCTAGTAACCGTAGAACCGTCTTCAGCATATAATTTCAAGAAGTAAACTCCACGTCTACCATCAAGATTAATTGAAACTATTGCACTTGTATTCTTTTCAATTTTTCTTACCTCTTGTCCAAGAGAGTTAACAACAACTAATGTTGGATAATTTGCTGCTCCTTTTACAAAGAACTCAGCACTTGAAGGGTTAGGAAAAACTGAAACCTTAGATGAAACAGTACCTTCTTCGATACTTGAAGTTGCACAATCGCAAGTGTGTTCTCCTAAAGAATTCCAATTACCGTAATCTTGTCCACCGATATTAATTAGTGCAGGAATTGAATCGTACTCCAACAATGGATCGAAAAACGCAATAGTTGGGTTGATTTGTCCAGTTAGAACCCCTGGCTTACGAATCAAAGAATGATCCTTAGTAACTATGTCACCAGCCCCAGTGTAAGGGAAATCACTTGTCCAAGCAATACCTGGATCTTCACCAATTTTACCGAACAAGTCAATTAGTTGAGCATTTGGAATATCACCAATACTTCCTTTCGCTAAAACAACTGCATCATTTCCATTCCAGTAGAATGCATTCGATGTGTTGTAATCAGGGCAGTAAAACTCATCTGCTCTTGCTTGAAGTGAATCCCAAACCTCTGCTTCTTGAGGATCTGGATCATTTGGTATTAATTTCTCGATAACAGCAACGTGAACCCCTTTTGCTGGAATAATACCAACCAAGGCAACTGCATTTGCAGGAGTTACTGATGTTGAACCATTCGAATAACGAACGATTATGTACTGACTCAGGTCTATATCTGCTCCTGTTGGGTTGTAAATTTCAAGAGCTTTGTTGTTTGATACGCCCTCTACGTATTCAGAAATGAATAATTCAGAACAGTCCTGGGCCATTGAAAATGTACCAACGAATGCACTCAATATTAGTAATGTTTTTTTCATGTGAAAAATTTATATGTGATTAAGAAACTCCAATTATAGTAACGTCGATTATAGCTATACCGTTGGACTTAATTAACTCATTAAGACCCAATTCCTGATTCTGGATGACCAGTTGCGATGTAGTGTACATTCTTTACTCCTTCGACTGTGTGTTCAATTTCGTGGTTTCAATCATATTGATATCAAGGAGGACACGAAATTGATTACAGCACAAATGTATGACAAAAAAGTAATCCCTAAAAGAATAAATTATCAACAAATTATTAATGTTTTTAACCATTCATCCATAATACGCCGAAACATTTAATTTTTTTAGCCACTTTAGCAGCAAATAACAAGTACTGTATATGAAAAAGGGAATCATTTTAATAATCGGAATTATCCTATCAAGCTCGGCTTTGATGGCTCAATCTGGACCACTTCAGTCGGCAGAAACCTTATCTCCATTGAAAGAACCAGTTATGCTTCTAAAGGCAGAACCTGCATTTGACGAAATCACGGTTGAAAAAATCTGGAAAGATTATGAGTTCTTTGGTGCTTCTGTGAGTGGCTTTAGATCAATGAAAGATGGGAATTACTTTTCTAAAATCACAGAGAACGGAGTACAGAAATCAATAACGAAACATCAATTCTCTGACTATAGCGGATCCGGCGAGGTTCTGGTTTCATCTGATTTGCTGAAGGGTATAAAGATGGATGACTATTCATTTAACTCAGATGAATCAAAAGTACTGATCACTACAAATCAAGTAAGTATTTACAGAAGAAGTTATACTGCCACTTACTACCTCTTGGATATAGAAACAAAAGAAATGCAGCCTTTGGACGAAACGCGTCAACCACAGATGCTGGCTCAATATTCTCCCGACGGATCTAAAGTTTCTTATGTATACAAGAACAACTTGTATGTAAAAGACATCGCTTCAGGAAAAGTGAAACAATTAACCAAAGATGGTGAGACAAATAAAATCATTAACGGAAGCACGGATTGGGTTTACGAAGAAGAATTTTCAATTACGCAAGCATATGCTTGGTCACCGGACAGTAAATACATCGCTTTCTTAAAATTTAATGAAGATAAGGTTCGAGAATTTACGTTGACCTACCATTTCGAGTTGTATCCCAAATTATACCCTTTCAAATATCCAAAAGCGGGAGAAGACAACTCAGTAGTCACAGCGCACCTTGTTGCAGCGAAAGGTGGAAAAGCAAAATCAATTGATTTGGGTGAATACGAATACATTCCAAGATTGAAGTGGTCGAATACAGACAACAACTTAATCATTCAAACAATGAATCGCCATCAGAATAATTTAAAATACCACTTGGTTGCGATGAACAAGAAGAAATTCACATCGAAAGTATTCTATGAAGAGCAGTCAAAAACATACATTGACATTGATGATAACCTTTTAATACTTAAGGATGGAAAAACAATTTTAAGAACAAGTGAACAAGCTGGCTACAACCATATTTACAAATTGAACTTTGACGGAACATCGAAACAAATTACTCAAGGTAAATGGGATGTTATTCAATTCTTAGGAATAGATGAAGACAATGGAACCGTTTACTACACAGCGGCAACACAAGGACCAATTAACAAAGGAATTTATAAGATTGGAATGGACGGTTCGGGCAATCAATCCATCAGTTCGGAAACAGGAAGCAATGGCGCAACATTCTCAAATGGAATGAAGTACTTTATCAAAAATTATTCAGATGCGAATACGCCTTCTGTTTATTCTTTATGCGACAACACGGGGAAAGAATTGATCGTTCTAGAAGACAATGCTAGTTTGAAGAAAAAATTAAACAGGTACAATCTTTCGGATAAGAATTTCATCACTTTCAAAGGACATGACATTGAACTGAACGGATGGATGATTAAACCTCCAAATTTTGACCCTTCAAAGAAATATCCCGTATATATTAATATTTATGGTGGACCTGGTTCAAATATGGTTTCAGATTCATGGGGAGGTGTCAATTTTATGTATCACCAATTATTAGCGCAAGAAGAATATATTGTTGTTTCAGTAGATCCTAGAGGAACGATGTACCGAGGAGCTGATTTCAAAAAAAGCACCTATTTACAATTGGGCAAATTGGAAACTGAAGATTTCATCGCTGTGGCTAAAGAGCTTCAAGGCTATGATTTCGTTGACGGAAGTCGAATTGGAATAATGGGATGGAGTTATGGTGGATTTATGACTTCATTGGCAATGACCAAAGGAGCCGATCAGTTCAAAATGGGAATCGCTGTTGCACCAGTTACAAACTGGAGGTATTACGACAATATTTATACCGAGCGTTTCATGAGAACTCCAGCAGAAAATCCAAGTGGTTACGATGAAAATTCACCGATTAACTTCGCCGAAAAATTAAAAGGTAAATACCTATTGATTCACGGTTCAGGAGATGATAACGTGCACTACCAGAACACAATGGAGATGATTAACGCGATGGTCGCAGCAAACAAGCAGTTTGACTTATTTATTTACCCAAATAAGAACCACGGAATTTATGGAGGCAATACGCGCAATCATTTATTCAACATGATGCTTGATTATACTCTGAAAAATTTATAGTTGTCAGGGTAACTTAATTCTCTAAATACTTGACAGAACGCAAATGAAGTGGTACTTTAGTCGTCCGAATAGGACATCACATACTGTATTTACGAAAAAATGAGTGAAATAGCTAAAATTGAATTAGGGGGAACTTCGTACGAATTCCCTATTGTAGAAGGAACAGAAAACGAGAAAGGAATTGACATCAGCAAGCTGAGAGGCGCGACTGGTGGGTATATTACTATCGATCCAGGATTTAAAAATACTGGAAGTACGAAAAGTGCCATTACTTACTTAGATGGTGAAAATGGAATACTTCGTTACCGTGGATATCCAATTGAGCAACTTGCTGACAAAGCAACGTTCTTGGAAGTTTCTTATCTTTTAATTTATGGTGAACTTCCAAACGCGGATGAGTTAACATCTTTCACAGAAAGCATTACTAACCATACGTTGGTTCATGAAGACATGAAGCAATTCTTCGAAGCATATCCGCCAAAAGCGCACCCTATGGGAGTACTGGCATCAATGGTATGTTCACTTTCTACTTTTTATCCTGAATCATTAGATCACGATAGAGGGACAGAAGCGAAAGATTTAACGATTCATAGACTAATTGCAAAATTACCAACACTAGCAGCTTGGTCGTATAAAAATGCAATGCGTCACCCATTTATGTATCCAAAAAATGATTTGGATTATTGTGAGAACTTCTTGCACATGATGTATGCGATGCCAACTTCGGAATACCAAATGGATCCAGTTGTCGTTTCAGCATTAAATACTTTATTGATCCTTCACGCTGACCACGAGCAAAATTGCTCAACGTCTACTGTACGTATCGTTGGTTCATCTCATGCTAACCTTTATGCTTCAATTTCTGCTGGTATTTCAGCACTTTGGGGACCACTTCACGGTGGAGCGAATCAAGCTGTAATTGAAATGCTTGAGCAAATCGCTAACGATGGTGGTGATGTTGACAAATGGGTAGCAAAAGCAAAAGACAAAAACGATTCGTTCCGTTTAATGGGGTTCGGACATAGAGTTTATAAAAACTTCGATCCACGTGCAACTATCATCAAGAAAGCTTGTGATGATGTATTGGAGAAATTAGGAGTTGATGATCCAATGTTGGAGATTGCTAAAAAATTAGAGAAAGTTGCTTTGGAAGATGAATACTTCAAAGAGCGTAACCTGTATCCAAATGTTGATTTCTATTCTGGAATCATCTACAAGGCAATCAACATTCCAACCGAAATGTTTACGGTAATGTTCGCTATCGGACGTTTACCAGGATGGATTGCTCAGTGGAAAGAAATGATTGAAAACAGCGAACCGATTGGTCGTCCTCGTCAAATCTACACTGGAGAAAACGAAAGAGATTACGTTCCTGTTGAAAAACGATAAATAAAATCTATAATATTAAAAATGGAGTCTAGGTTAAACCTAGACTCCATTTTTTTTTGCTTCATATTTTTACAGTATGAATTCGCACTAACTATCCTTCTGTTCATTATATTTCAAAAACCTCATAAGGCTTGCCCTTCTTTCTAAACTGAATAATCTGTTCTACAATAATAACTACGCTTGCCGCTGCAGAAATATACAACCCTGGACCAATAAACAAATTCAGCTTGCGAGTGCCACTAGCAGTTGAATTTAAATCAATCCAACTGCTCAGTCCTAAATAGATTAGAAAGAGCGCCAACAGTGAAGTAGCAGCCAAGACCAACGTTCTTAATCCATTTTCCATTAACAAACGTTCCAGCTTTAGAACTTGTATCGGAAAGGTAAACTGCTCTTCTGTCGTTGATACTTAAACGGGCGTGGACTTCAGCAATTCCTTTGCCGTTTATTTGAATTTCATTTTCAGGATCTGTTCCAATCTTTTTTACAATCGTTCTCATAACTTTTAGCTCCGTTAGCATTCAACAAAACTAAAGATATAGAATTGAAAGACTCCTGCGCGGAAATCTCATAAAATCGTGAAAACCATGAAAAATTACGTGTACTCAGAATTCGTTTCTTCTTGATCTTTATCAAGATCTTGATCCTGATCATTGTCTAATTCCTGAGCTTGATCTCCTTCTTCGTTTTGAAATTTCGTTTTCTTCGATCCTTCATAAATCGAATACTTTCTGAAAGAACATTCCAAACTTCCGTTGTATACTTTGATCTTTCGGTCAGGTCGAAGTCCAACAAATTTGAACGCTTCAAGATTCGATGAAATAATCCAGCAATCATAGCCTTTCATTTCAGTCTTCATCCAATTTCCGAGATCTTCATACATTTCTTCGATCTCCTCACCCATTCGTTCCCCGTAAGGTGGGTTTGTAATCACGATTCCAGTAGGGGTAGGTTTTTTAATATCAGCAAAGTCGTCAACGATTGTTTCTACAAAACGTCCAACTGACAATCCACTTAAGTTTCTTCTCGCCTTTGTAACCATTTCAGCACTGATATCCGATCCTTTAATAACGCAAGGCAATTCTCGAACCCTGTCATTGATATCATCTTGGATTTTATTCCATGCTTCTTCATCGAAATTCGCAAAATTCTTAAATGCGTAATGTTGTCTTTCAATCGAAGAAGGAATTCCAGCCGCCATAAGTGCCGCCTCAATCAACAATGTTCCCGAACCACAAAATGGATCCACGATTGTCGATTTTTTATCCCAACCTGTCAAACGAAGCAATCCTGCAGCAACAACCTCATTCATTGGTGCCAGTCCCGCTGCTTGACGATACCCTCTTTGAAATAAAGGTGCTCCAGAAGTATTCAAGGACACCGTTACATCGTTTCTATTGATGTATACATCGAATAAAATTGCAGGACGTTTGATATTTACATCCGGACGGTCGTTGTGTTTCTTTCTAAACGTATCAGCAATAGCATCCTTTACAACCAAAAATGGATATTGAGTATGACTAAACAAATCAGAAAAAACAGCTCCCTTAACGGCAAACGTCTTATCAAGTGTGAAATATTTCGTCCAGTCGATTTTCATACTTTGCTTGTACAAATCGTCTTCGTTGCGAATTCTAAAGGTTTCAATCTGAACTAAAACTGAAATCGCACAGCGTAAATGAACATTCAAATAATAAACATCATTCCACGTCCCTTTGATTTGAACGGCTCTATTAAGGATTTTAGAATCCTTATAACCAAGTTCTGCTAGCTCTTCCACAAGAACTTCCTCTAAACCAAAAACGGTCTTTAGAGTAATAATCAACTTCTTCCCTTTTGCTTCCTCTTTATTCATCATTTCAACGTTACGAGATAAACTCTTACTTTTGTACAAAAGAACAAATTTGAAAGCAAACAAGCTATACATACTTCTTTTTAGTTTACTTCTCGTCAATCATGCGCACACCCAACAAAAAGTCGGTTTGGTGTTAAGTGGTGGTGGCGCGAAAGGGCTTTCTCACATCGGTGTCTTAAAGGCGCTCGAAGAAAGTGGGATTCCAATTGATTATATCACGGGAACTTCTTCTGGAGCGTTGGTGGGAAGTTTATACTCCGCGGGCTTTAGTCCTGAAGAGATTGAAGCGATTTTTTTATCGGAAGAATTTCAAATAATGGTGACGGGTGAAATGAAAGCCGAACAGCGCTTTCTGCTTCGCAATGAAGTTCCCCACCCAGGAGTTGTGAGTGTTTCATTTTCAAAAGACAGCCTCTTGAAAAGATCATTGCCTACCAATTTCATATCCTCTGCTTATTTGGATTTTGAAATGATGAAATTGTTAGGAACAGTTTCAGCGTCAAAAAGCAAACACTTCGACAGCCTCTTTGTGCCATTTAGATGTGTTGCGTCTGATATTTCGGAAAAAAAATCCGTAGTCTTCGATGATGGAAATCTCAACGCAGCCGTTCGAGCTTCGATGACCTATCCGTTTTACTTCAATTCAATTCGTATCGATGATGTCTTATTATTCGACGGCGGACTCTACAACAACTTCCCGGCTGATGTGATGTACAAGGATTTTGGGCCAGATTATATCATAGGAAGTAACGTGTCTTACAATGCAGACCCACCAGATGAAGATGATTTAATTGGACAATTAACAAACATGCTTGTGAGTCACTCCGACTTTACTTTGCCTTGTGAGGAAGGCTTTATTATCAGTCCCGACAGTTACGGCTCTTCCTTTGATTTTACACGCGTAAAGCAATTGATCGAAGACGGATACAATTCTACGATGGCTTCGATGGATTCTTTAAAGTTGTATATCGAAAAGAGTATTCCAAAAGAGGAAATCGATGCGCGCAGAGTCGAATTCAGAAAAGACATCGTACCAATTAATATTGGACAAGTAACGAGTAAATCAAAGGATAAAGAAGTTGCGTTCGTTAAGAAATCACTTATTCAAACCAAAAGAAAAGAGCGCATTAATCTCTCTGAGTTAGAGAAACGTTATTTTCGGTTGCAGGCTTCTCCGCAAATTGAATTTTTATTCCCGACATTAACATTAATCAACGACTCTACATATGGCTTGGAGATTGAGGTTCGAAAGGCGCGTGATTTTAAAGTTGATATTGGTGGACATCTTTCTTCACGTCCTGTCAATACTGGTTATTTTGGAATCACCTATCAAACAGTCAATAAAATAAGTACCATAACAAAGCTTGAGTCTCATTTTGGTAAATTCTACGGAGCCGCGAAAGCATCATTTAGATTGGATTTACCTGCTGTTTACCCATTTTCGATAACGGGCTACTTCGCATTGAATCGTTGGGATTACTTCAGAAGTTTCGCAACGTTTTTTGAAGATGTTAAACCATCCTTTCTGGTTCAAAACGAAATCTACGCAGGAGCGCAATTCTGTCAACCAATTGGAAATAATATCACAAGCACCATAGACGGTCGGGGTTTTCAATTAAATGATAATTATTACCAATCAGAGCAATTCACAAATTCAGATACGGTCGATGTCACAAACTTTGATGGGTATTCATTGAGTTGGAGTCTTACGCAAAACACGTTGAATAGAAAACAATTTGCAACGAGTGGTAACTATTTTAGGTTCAAGGCGCGGTATGTTAACGGAAGCGAGCATACTGATCCAGGTTCAACATCTATCAATCCAATCGAGGTATTTAAAGACCACAGCTGGATCAATCTAAGCCTCGATTATCAATCGTTTTTAATTGACAAACCCTATTTTCATCTTGGTATCCAAGGACAAATGGTTTTTAATAGCCAAACTTTATTCGCTAATTACACCGCCTCAATTCTATCTATGACTGAATTCTCTTTGGTTCCAGATGCTAAAACTTATTTTCTAAGAGAATACCGTTCGCCTCAATTCGTTGGTGGTGGATTGAATACCATTTTCACCATAAAGAAAAAGATTGACCTTCGCGTTGATGCCTTTCTTTATCAACCTTTTATTCAAGTGATTCAAAACACGGATGGAACCTTAGAGCTTTCGCAGCCTTTCAACGGGGAAACATTTATGGCTTCTGCCTCGGCGATTTACCACAGTTTCATTGGACCAATCCGTTTTACATTCAATTATTTCCCAAGACAGAGTAACCCTTACGCATTGCAATTTAGTATTGGACATGTGATCTTCAACGAACGTGCAATTCGCTAAGATAAATGTATATTTGCCTTCATTAAATTGAGGCATGGAAAAAATTATCTGCGGTATTCAGCAAATGGGAATTGGAGTCCCAGACGTACAAGAAGTTTGGAAATGGTATAGAAAGTTCTTCGGAGTCAACGTTCGCGTTTTCGAAGAAGCTGCCGATGCACCTTTAATGACTCGTTATACTGGAGACACAGTTCATTCTCGAACAGCAACATTGGCCTTAAGTATGGAAGGTGGTGGTGGATTTGAGATTTGGCAATTCACATCGCGTCCAACAGAAAAATCAAAATTTGATATCCTTCTTGGTGATTACGGACTTTACAGTTGTAGAATCAAATCCAGAGATGTTGAAGCTTCCTACAATTATTTCAAATCAAATGGTGCTGAAATTTTAGGAGAATTGGGAACAACTCCTTCAGGTGAGAAAACATTTTTCGCCAAAGATCCGAATGGGAACATTTTCAATATCGTTGAAGGAAAAGGATGGTTTAAGAACACCAAACACCCATCTAAATGTGGAGCTGTTGCCGGCACAATGATAGGAGTAAGCGACATCAACAAGGCACTTCCATTGTACCAAGACATTCTTGGCTACGAAACAATTGAATACGACGAAACAGGAACTTTTGATGATTTAAGTGGATTGCCTGCAGGAAACAAAAAAGTGCGCCGCATATTGTTATCGCACAAACAAGAAAGAAAAGGCCCTTTTGCTCGATTATTAGGTCCTTCTCAAATAGAATTAGTTCAGGCAATAGAACGCGAAGATTGCCAGTCCATTTTCAAAGATAGATTTTGGGGAGATTGGGGGTTCATCCACTTGTGTTTTGACGTTCAAGGAATGGATAAATTGCAAGCAGAGTGTGAAGCGAAAGGCTTCCCATTTACTGTTGACAGCTCAGACACATTCGATATGGGTGAGGCTGGCGGTCGTTTTTCGTACATTGAAGACCCCGATGGAACTTGGATAGAATTTGTTGAAACACACAAGGTGCCTGTTATGAAAAAAATGGGTTGGTACATCCATTTAAAAAACCGAAAACCAGGCAAACATTTACCCAATTGGATGCTTCATGCTATGGGAATGAACAAGGTAAAAGACTAGTTATTGATTTAACAATCCAATTTATTGATTAAACTGTTTTTTTTGAATGGCTTAATTCCATATCTTTGGGATATACTTAGAATGAAAATGAAAAATTATATAATTGGCTTATTCTCCATAGCCGTACTCGTAGCATCGTTGCAATCTTGTAATGAAGACATTGATATCACAGGTGATTTTGAAGAGACAGCTGTTGTCTACGGATTAATTGACCAAGCGGACTCGGTTCACTTGATTAAAATCACAAGAGCATTTATTGGTCCTGGAAACGCACTAGAAATTTCTACAATTCCAGATTCAAATTATTTTGAAACGGTTCAGTCAACTATCACTGAGAAAATCAATGGTTCTACAGCTCGTACTTGGACTTTATACGATACAATTGTAGCCAAAGATACAGACGGAATTTTCTATTCTCCAAATCAAAAACTTTATGCTTTCAAAACGGGCGTTCATGATAACAGCAATTCACCAACAGGTCAGCCTATCTTAGCCAATGCTATTTATCACTTGAACATCAATGTAAACAATGGAGAATTCACTGTTTCCGGTGAAACTGAAGTTATTTCAGATATTAATTCAAGTCAAGGTCAGGTCACAACCCATTTCAATTTTGCAAAGGGAGCAAATACAACTGGAGAATTTCAAACAACAGGGTTAAATGTTACTCCTGGGAATTCATCACTAATCAACGCTACTCTTGTTTTAAATTATAAAGAATTTATCGGTACTGCAGAAACAGATGCCTCAGTTACTTGGGAGCTTGGAGAGAGAGAGGTTGATGTCGTGGATGAGACTTTCACAATGAATGGCGAAATTTTTTACAACATTATCGCCGCGGATTGTGAGGATGCTGACCCCTTAATTGACAAAAGAAATTTCGAGTCAATAACACTTTCAATCGTTGGTGGTTCTGCTGATTTGTTGAATTACATCTTAGTGAACCAACCAAGTTCTGGTTTGGCTCAAAACAAACCAACATTTACAAACTTAACCGCTTCTGGAGATCGAAAAGTAGTAGGATTGTTTTCGTCGCGATACACATACGAAAGAACAATTCAATTCACGGATCCAAGCAGTCAGTTTGTTAGATGTATTGACGCAACCTCTACTCAAGAACTTTGTATAGGAGCAATTACTGGAGCTTACTTGTTCTGTAGTCATCATGTTTTGGATATTCCCAAGGCATATTATTGCAACTAACCTTCTCAATCTCTACCTTTAGCGGATGTCAGAAAGGAAAACGCTTTTTGTAGACGTTATTCTACCAATACCTATTCGTAAAGAGTTCACTTATCGCGTACCTTTTGAGCTCAATGACGCCATTTTTACCGGCGCAAGAGTTGTCGTTCCATTTGGGAAATCTAAGTTGATTACGGGCATAATAACTTCGGTTCACGAAAACATTCCTCAAGAATATCAAGCCAAATTTATTGAACACCTTTTGGATGAAAGGCCGATCATCAATCCAAATCAATATACGTTTTGGAAATGGATATCGAGCTATTACATGGCGCCAATAGGTGATGTAATGAACGCAGCACTTCCTGCCAACTTCAAACTGGCAAGTGAGACTAAAATCGTTATTCACCCTGACTATAATATCGATCAGAAATTATTGACAGATAGAGAATATGAGATTGTTTCTGCTTTAGAAATGAAGGAGGTTCTCGATCTTAAAGAGATCTCTGAAATTATTGGAATCAAAACGGTGCAACCGATTATCAAAGCATTAATTGATAAAAAAGCCGTTCTTTCCCTGGAAGAGTTGAACGAAAAATTCACGCCAAAAACAGCGGTTCACATTCGTTTATCCGACCAATACAACAATGAAAACAAACTAACCGATTTCATAGGAAGCATAGATGGAATAAAAAGTAAAGAGAAGCAAATGAACGCTCTTCTTTCTTTATTGCGCCATGTCGATTTACAAAGCGAAACTCCCGACTCTGTCTTGCGGAACTTAATCATGCAAGATGATATTTCAATGTCATCTCTGAATACATTAGAAAAGAATGGAATCATTGTTCAAGAAAAATTAGAAATTTCAAGATTTGAATCCAACGATTACGAGGGAAGTGAATTCAAAGAATTATCTGAATCACAGAAAGTAGCGTTGGATGAAGTTCACAACGGTTTCGATCAAGGAAAAGTAGCGCTACTTCATGGCGTTACTGGGTCTGGAAAAACAGAAATCTACGTTCAATTAATTCAAGAACAACTTGACTTGGGCAAACAGTCTTTGTTTTTGTTGCCTGAGATTGCACTAACGACGCAGTTAATCCAACGGCTTTCTGCTTACTTCGGAGAACAAGTTGGGGTTTACCATTCAAAGTTCAATCAGAATGAACGTGTTGAAATTTGGAACCATGTCCTGAACAATGACCCCAATAAATACAAAATTGTTTTAGGAGCACGTTCTTCTATCTTTCTACCCTTTAGCAATCTAGGACTTATCATTGTTGATGAGGAACACGAATCTTCATTTAAACAATACGACCCTTCTCCCAGATACAACGCTAGAGATTGCGCAATTGTTCTGAGTAAGTTACACAAGGCAAATATACTCTTAGGCTCTGCGACGCCTTCGATCGAGAGCTATTACAACGCTGTCACGGAGAAATACCATCTGGTAACATTAACGGATCGTTTCGGTGCCAATCAACTCCCGGAGATTTTTTGTGCAGACTTGCGAAAGGAGCGTCGTCAAAAAAGTATGCAATCGCATTTCACTTCTTATTTGATGGAAAACATCAGAGAAAGTTTGAATTTAGGCGAGCAAGTTATTTTATTCCAAAACAGAAGAGGGTATACGCCGCTTTGGATGTGTGAAATTTGCAATTGGACGCCAAAATGTGTGAACTGCGATGTGTCATTGACCTACCACAAACACAGTAATAATCTGAAATGTCATTATTGCAGCTACACGACGAAACCGGTTGGCTCCTGTAAAGCATGCGGAAGTAATCGGTTGAAAATGCTTGGGTTTGGAACGGAAAAAATCGAAGATGAACTCTCCGTGATTTTCGAAGATAAAACAATCAAGCGTTTGGATCTTGATACGACGCGTTCCAAAAATGCGTACGCGAACATCTTAAATGATTTCGACAATGGAATGATCGATATTCTTATTGGAACTCAAATGATAACAAAAGGATTGGATTTTGACAATGTCAATCTTGTAGGGATCTTGGACGCCGACATGCTCTTGAACAGGGCTAATTTCAGAGCTTTTGAACGCTCATTTCAGTTAATGACACAAGTTGCGGGTCGTTCGGGACGTCGAGAAAAAAGAGGTAAAGTAATCGTTCAAACGGGGGATCCAGATCATTGGGTAATTGAAAAAGTAATTGGACACGATTTCGTTGGGTTTTATAATTCTGAAATCATTGAACGAAAGAATTTTTTCTACCCTCCCTATTTCAAAATCATAGAAATCACCCTCAAACATAAAAATGAGAACGAATTAAATAGAGCTGCAGCCGAATTAGCAGAAAAACTTCGAGGAACATTTAAGGAGCGTGTATTAGGGCCTGAATTTCCTTCAGTAAAAAGAATTTACAATTTGTTTCTAAAGAAAATTACGATAAAAATTGAAAGAGACGCTAATGATAAAAAAGTTAAGGAGCGCATTCATCTAATAATGGATGAGTTTTTTAGCGCTCCTTTAAATAAATCAATTCGTTCTATTGTCGACGTAGATCCCGCTTAACCAAGGTATGACTGAAGCATCCGGCTTCGGGAAGTATGTTTTAGACGACGAATTGCCTTTTCTTTAATTTGTCTAACTCTTTCTCGAGTTAATTCAAATCTTTCTCCTATTTCTTCAAGCGTCATTGGATGAATTCCGCTTAATCCGAAATACAATCTTACCACGTCTCCTTCTCTTGAAGTCAATGTTGATAAGGATCGCTCAATATCTTTTCTTAATGATTCAACTACGAGGTTCTTTTCAGGGCCGGGCAATGAATCGTTTGGAAGTATGTCGTACATGCTCGAAGAGGAATTATCGTCCTTAATTAAAGGAGCATCCATCGAGACATGACGTCCACTATTTTGCAAAGATTGTTTAACGTCACTGATTGAACATTCTAAGAAGTCAGCCATCTCTTCTGCCGAAGGTGGTCGCTCCAAACGTTGTTCCAATTCAGAATACGCTTTATTGATCTTATTAATTGTACCAATTTTATTCAGTGGCAAACGAACAATTCTAGCTTGTTCCGCCAATGCTTGTAATATCGCTTGTCGAATCCACCATACCGCGTAGGAAATAAATTTAAATCCTCGCTTTTCGTCAAAGCGTCTCGCAGCCTTAATTAACCCCAAGTTTCCTTCGTTAATTAAATCCGGTAAAGACAAGCCTTGGTTCTGGTATTGTTTAGATACAGAAACAACAAATCTTAAGTTTGCTTTGGTCAATTTCTCCAAAGCTTGCTTGTCGCCTGCTCGAATTTTTTGTGCCAAAATCACCTCTTCCTCTGCTGTAATCAGATCTACCTTTCCTATCTCTTGTAAATACTTATCAAGAGATGCCGTTTCACGATTCGTGACTTGTTTTGCAATTTTTAATTGTCTCATGTGCTTACGTCTTATATACGTTTGTCTATACCTATAACGCGTAACATTCTGTCTTCGTTGGGAATAAACCAAAAATTACCACGGTAAATGAATATTTCGCACCTTTCATCGAATATTTCTAGGTGCAGTAAAAATTGAATGGTAATTTTGACCTATGAAAATATTAATGGTTTGTTTAGGCAACATTTGTCGTTCTCCATTGGCCGACGGTTTATTAAAAGCCAAGGTTAAAAATGAAGGATTGGATGTTTTTGTAGACTCAGCAGGTACAGCAGGCTATCACGTTGGAGACGCACCCGATTCACGAATGAGAGCCACTGCTCGAAGTTTTGGAGTACCAATTGACAATCTTAAAGCAAGGCAATTTGTCGCACAAGATTTTCAAGACTTCGATTTAATCTATGCAATGGATTCTAGCAACTATAATAATATTCTTTCATTGGCTAGTTCTCCTGAAGAGGAAGCCAAAGTAAAGTTAATTCTAAACGAATCACATCCAGGAATGAACCTTGCTGTTCCCGATCCGTATTACGGAGGAGATAAAGGATTTATAGAAGTGTACGAGCTTTTGGACGCGGCAACAGATGTAATTATCAAAAATTTAAAACAGTAATGGATAAAGGAACTATTTATATGATCCCAACAACTTTGGGTGGTGAATCGACAAGTGATATCATTCCGGAGGATGTGAAGGCCCAAACAATAGGATTGAGGTACTTTATCGTGGAGAACATTAAATCCGCGCGACGTTATTTGCGTAAGATTGATCGAACGTTTCCAATTGATGAATCGACCTTCTTTATTTTAAATAAGAAAACGGAACCGGGTGAAGTAAATTCATTCATGTCACCTTTGTACGATGGACACAACATTGGTGTAATGTCAGACGCAGGTTGTCCTGGTGTCGCAGATCCAGGTGCGGCAATTGTAAGTTTGGCGCATTCTACTGGAATTAGAGTTCACCCGATGGTTGGACCTTCTTCGATTCTTCTTGCTTTAATGGGAAGTGGTTTTTCAGGCCAAAAATTTACGTTTCATGGTTATTTACCAAAAGAGCGAAGAGACAGAATTAGTGCTTTAAAGTATTACGAAGGTGATACGAGAAAAACTGGAACGACGCATTTATTTATGGATACTCCATTTAGAAACATGAACGTTTTGGACGATTTATTGAACAATTTGGCAGATCCTACAATGATTTGCATTGCTTGTGACATTTCATTGCCGACAGAAGATATTCGTACTATGAGCGCTAAGGACTGGCGTGATAAAGCGTATGATTTGGCGAAACGACCAGCGATGTTTGCGATAGGGATTGGGCAATAGGATGCTGGATTTTAGATCAGTCGCAAGCTTCTTTTTGGATTTTAGAATTTAGACCGTTAGAAATTAGAAGGCAGGATGTCTATTATCTAATAATACCTAAGGCTAAAGGCGGTCCAAAAAGTGAGAAACGAACGATTCAAAAGCCAACCGAACTGGCATAATAATTGATTCAAAAACAGACATGAAAACACTATTATCACTGAGTATTTTACTACTTATTTCCTCTTGTGCGTTCCACACTGGAAGCATTGTATCAACACCCAACTCAACACCAGTATATTCTAAGGACATCGCCATTGGTGTTTCTCAAACTAACAAATTCCTTTGGATGGGTGGAGTTTCAAAAGACGCTCTAATTTTTGAAGCGAAGCAAAACATGATCAAGAATCGTTATTTGGAGGGCGCTGAAGAATACAATAACATATCAATTGATATTAAAAATAGTTTCTTCTTGGGGCTTGTACAAATAACAAAAGTAACAGTGGTTGCTGATGTAGTAGCACCAAAAGACAGCTTGACTCAAAGTAACTATTCTGAATTGTATTTAAGTAAGTTAACCGGCAGCTCATTCAATGACAGCCTGTTTGCTATAGGAGATTCAGTAATTTACAACAGAGAAAATTATGGTGAGATAATCAGTTTTGAAGGTAAAAATAAAGATAAGGCCAGAATAAAATATACGACCAAAAGAGGTAATCAAAAATCCAAAACGGCCAAACTTAATGGCCTGTATTGCCTCAAAGCGGAGTACAACGGTTTGAGGCTTGGTGATGAACTCTATAAATGCGAAATTATAGGCTTTGGAAGGGACGGGCTAATTGTCAAATCTGGTGACGGGAATTTATACTTCCCTTATAAACAGTCAAATCAAGGTGTCCAGGATAAATCAAGCACCGAGGAATGAGTGCTCTAAATTAGAAGGCAGGATATCTAATATCTAAAACCCCAAAAGGCGTAGCCGATCCAAGAGTGAGGGACGAACGATCCAATTTCCAATCCGAATCGTTACCTTAACGTAAAGAACACCATTCACTATGAAACAACTTGCTATTGCTCTGCTCCTGCTGCTTAGTTCCTCAACACTTCTCGGACAAAAAGATGTTAAAGGCGTTATTTGGGGCCCGCAAGTAACTTTGAAAAAAGGATATTCAAGCACTGCCCTTGGAATCATTGATGGAAAATATACCGTTTGTTACATGGGCTCGAATCAAGACCCTATTATTCTTTCTTACGATCCAATCACACTTGAAAGAAGCCAAGATATCATTTATGATGAAAAGTTTGGGAGTAAGAAAGTCGTCGCAAATCGCGCTTTCAATTTTGGAGGAAAGATGGTTTTTCTATTGAGTTATAAAGATGCCAGTCAAATGGACCATTATGTTTTGCAAGAGCTGAATAATGGCTTTAAACCCGCAAAGGACCTTGAACTGGAAACAGCTGGCCATACCGGATCGTCGAAACTGTTCAAAAAACTCACGAAAAATGGATTTGATAATTTTATTAAGCTATCCAACACAGCGCTTTACAGGATTGATGAAAACCCAGCACGCATAATTCTATATACACTTGTCGATCAGAATAAAGCCTGGAACGTTACAATCATCAATGAGTCATTAGAAATTATTGACGAAGTTAAGTATGAAATTGAAGACACGCCATCGCAAGATGAAGGCAGAGTGCGTATGCTTCACGATCGTTATATTGATGCCAATCTAATTTCAATTGAATTCTACTCAAAACAAGAAATTGCTAGAATTGAAAACAATCAATCTACAGGCAGCAGTACTCTAAATTTTGAAATAGACCCGAACGCAGTAAAGACGGTAACATTCCGAAATTTAAAAACCAATGAGTCTAAATCAACAGATGTTCCGTTCTGTAAAATTCCCATACAAGTTAAAGTGATCTACCAAGAGGATCATTCAACGCTTATCACTGGAACTTATTCCCTTGAAGCGAAAAGCCTAGATAAAAAGCAAATACCCATCGGAACTTTTGTGATAAAGCTGAATGAAAATTTTGAAGTAATACAAAACAATGCATCGCCATTTGAGGCTATTTTCGAACCGGACTCTAAAGACGGTTTTGTTGACCTCCCATTAATTACTGACAACCTTTTGGTTAAGAAAGTTTATCCATTGGCTTCTGGCGGATTTACTGTATTAATGGAACGGGAAAAATCATACAAAACCAAATTTGGGAAGACTCAATATTCAAATGAAATTATAGCGATAACTTATGATAGCGAGGGCAAAATGATTGCTGAAAATCGCTTTGATAAATTTCAAAAAAGCGAGTCAGGATCGTCTTCGTTTCGTTCACTAATGATCGAGGGCAAAATCTACTTATTGTTTAATAGCAAGGGCGCGGGAACCTTTGTCGGCTATATGAGAAAAGGGACTGAATATTACAGCAAAGAAACTGAAACCCAAATCATTCGAATTTCACAGGACGGACAGGCCAATGAGGAAGACCTTTATAAGGTTGGATCAAACTATTCGGCAATTCTAATTGTTGAATCGATTTTCGTAGAAAATGACAATGAAATTTTCATTTATTGTAAAAATCAAACAGATACGTTTCTTTCTTTAGCTCGTGCTGATTTATCGGAGATTTTTCATTATTAGATTGTTGGATGTTGGATTTTAGAATCTTGATCGTCTAATATCTAAATTCTAAAAGGCGCAGCCGATCCAAAAGCGCAGCGATCCAATAGTGAGGTACGAACGATCCAAAAGGCGCAGCCGATCCAATCACTTCATCCCCCTCCGCGTCTTTATCCCTTCGTAAGAATCTTGAATTTGTTGGAATTTCTCCTTCGCTCCTTTTTGATATTCTTCTCCCATTTGAGCCACTTTATCCGGGTGAAATTTGATCGCCATCTTGCGGTATGCTTTCTTAACCTCTTCGTCTGTCGCTTCTTTCTCCAATCCAAGAACTTTGTAATCAGAATCTACATCGCGGTAGAACATGTTCTTCACAGACTCAAAATCGACATTCGATACACCCATCATTCCTGCGATTGACTTGATCACAGAAATCTCAGAATCTGAAACATCACCATCTGCTTTCGCTATGCCGAATAAATAATGAAGCAATTGAACGCGAACCTCAGGCTGCATTCTCATTTTAATATCTTGACAGATTTTCTGTAATGGAATTTCGTCTGAATCTAAAAAGCGCTTAAGTGTTTGTAAATGCTGTTGTGAATATTGAGCTCCGAATTGTTGATTGTAAAACGACTTAACGTAATTCAATTCTGACTTTAAAACCTTCCCGTCAGCTTTCATTACGGATGCTGAAAGAGCCATAAGCATCGTTGGCACATCATTTCTCCCTTGAGAACTTGAATGCTGCTGGTAGTACTGAAACATATCTTCAGCAGTAACTCTTTTCCCACCATTTCGGGAACGCGCCGAACTACTGACTTTCTGAAAGTTATCAACCATAGAACCGATGAAAAATCCTAGAATTGCACCAAAAATACTTCCCTTAAAAAGGAAGTAACCACCAATTGCTAATATTACTTTATACAAATCACAAAAAAAATTAAGGGCGACCATCTGGCCGCCCGGTAAAATTATATTAATTCTATACTTCTTTCAATAAACTCGTTCAATTCTTCTCCTTTAAGCAATCCCTGAGACAACAAAGCAATATCTGTTAACTGCTTAATCTTTCGCTCTTGGGACTTCTTTGTCTTCGTATTCAGAATATCACTCACTTTCTCATGGTTGGCATTTACGACCATATTTCGCATATCTGGAAATGCTCCCATGAAACCGCCTCCTCCCATCTTTTGTTGTTCCATCATTCGACGGATAAACTCGGGTTGGGTAATAATAACAGGCGCATCTTCTGAATTCATACTCTCAAACTGAACCGAGTACTTTTCTTTATTCACAACCTCTTCAAATAATGGTTTCAATTTATCCTCATCTTCTTTCGACAATTTTGAAGGAATTTCTTCTTCCTTCTGGATCAATTTATCCAATGTGTCCGAATCAACACGAACAAACATGATGTTATCATTTGATTGTTCCAATTTAGCAATCCAGTGAGGTGCTAAAGGGCCATCCAAGTGCAAAACGTCATATCCTCTATCGTTCGCTTTCTTCACGAATCCAAATTGTTCCTGTGGATCATTCGTGTAAAGCATAACAATTTTACCGTCCTTATTCGTTTGAAGCGCAGCAATTTTTTCTTTGTACTCTTCAATTGTTGCATGCTCACCTTTCGTGTTTTTCAACAAAGTGAATTTATCCGATTTCTCAGCAAACTTATCATCAGAAAGAGTTCCGTATTGAACGAATATTTTCAAATCTTCCCATTTTGATTCAAAGTCAGCCCTGTCCTTCTTAAACATTTGAGCCAATTTATCCGCAACCTTCTTCGTAATGTGAGATGAAATCTTCTTCACGTTACCATCACTTTGCAAATACGATCTTGAAACATTCAAAGGAATGTCTGGAGAGTCAATTACACCATGTAAAAGAGTCAAAAACTCAGGCACAATTTCTTCAACGTTATCTGTAATGAATACTTGATTTGAGTACAAGTTGATCTTGTTCTTTTGAACCTCAACATTTTCCGAAATCTTAGGGAAATATAAAATCCCTGTCAAATTGAACGGATAATCCACATTTAAATGAATGTGAAACAATGGATCTTCCATTGTCGAAGGATACAATTCACGGTAGAATCCTTGGTAATCCTCAATTGTCAAATCAGCAGGAGCTTTTGTCCAAGCTGGAGCTACATTATTTACTTGATTTGGAACTTCAAGGGATACTCTCTTTACTTTACCATTCTCATCCTTCTCACCGTCTTTATCATCTTCATAGACTGTTCGCGTTCCAAAGAATACGGGTTGAGGCAAGAATTTACAATACTTGTCCAAAATTCCTTGAACACGTGCTTTTTCTAAAAATTCTTTTGATTCGTCCGAGATAAAAAGAACAATATCGGTTCCTCTTGTCTCTTTTTCAATTTCTTCAATTGTATATTCTGGATCTCCATTACTCTCCCACTGAACAGCTTTTGAACCTTCGTGACGCGATAATGTTTTGATCTGAACTTTTTCGGCAACCATAAATGCAGAATAGAATCCTAGACCAAAATGTCCAATGATTTGCTCAGCACCTTCTTTTCCTTCGTATTGCTTAACGAATTCTTCAGCTCCAGAAAAAGCGATTTGATTGATGTATTTATCAATCTCATCTTCAGTCATTCCGATTCCATTATCTCGAATCGTTAATGTTCCTTCTTTCTTATCAAGTATTACTTCCACTTTCAACTCACCCAATTCTCCTTTGAATTCGCCATTCGATGATAAAAACTTCAATTTTTGTGAAGCATCAACTGCATTCGACACCAATTCTCTCAAGAAAATTTCGTGGTCCGAATACAAGAATTTTTTAATGATTGGAAATATATTTTCCGTCTGTACATTAATCTGACCTGTTTTCATTTTTGTAAATTTTTATAGTCATTGAATAGTCAATCTCTATGCCACTGCTCAATCTCTGCCAAACTGTCGCAGAATTTGGACAATGTGACACAATGCACTTAATATTGTTTATTTTTACGCCAAAAAAAGGGTGATAATTTATTCCATTTTAATCTTTATTGCGATATTCTTATTTACGCGTTACTCCCGAGTAATGCACATAGACGGCCTAAATAAATGGAGCTTATCAATCGCATTCACACTAAAAACACTCATTGGTTTATACTTCCTTTTTATCTACACAAAATTCTATGGAGATGGAACGCTAAGTGCCGATGCAGGTGCCTTCATGGAAGAGAGTCAAATCCTAAATAACGTCTTCTCAGAATCGCCAATAGACTATTTAAAGTTCTTAACTGGAATTGGAGACAACACTGATTTACAGCATCAGTACTTATTAGAAACACACCACTGGGACGCAGGTGCTCAAGCTTTAATCAACGACAACAAGAACATTCTTCGGGTGCACAGCCTATTCCACTTTGTAAGCTATGGATACCCTGTAATTCACGTTCTTTTTATGTGTCTAATTTCGATCGTAGGGACAAGGCATTTAATAATTGGAATTACCTCAAAAACAGACCTAAATAAAAATTTAATACTCTGGGTTTTAATTCTTATACCGAGTGTTCTTTTTTGGACATCGGGACTTCTGAAAGAACCTTTAATGTTTTTAGGAATCGGTCTTCTCGCCCGAGGACTTTTGGCCAATTCGAGTCGACTAAACCGAAGCTTATGGGTCTTTCTAGGGGTAATTGTTCTTTTAGCATTTAAGCCTTACGTTATTTTTGCTTTAATTCCTGCCTTTATCTTTATAGGGTTTTATAAGCTTCTTCCAAAGTTTAAAATCGTTGGGTCGCTTCTTTTGCTTGTTTTTATTACCTCAACCGCACTTCTTATTTTCTCTAAAGAGCGAGAGCAGATGGTTCATTTGATTACACGAAAACAACAAGATTTCAGGAATATTGGAAAGGGTGGAATCTTCGCTTGGCACGGTGATGGCTTCTATTATTTCGAACCGAGTCAATTTCCAGATCTAAGTATTGAAAACAATAAAGTCCGATTGAAAAAACCGCTAAGAGCCACAATTATTGATCACGGTGGATTTGAATCTCCTATTCCTGTATTGGTTCCAAAGGACGGAACAGAGTGGCCTATCTACTTCAAACGAGACCAATCGCAAGGTTATATTGAAATCGAACAGATTGATGATTCATTCAGTCAATTGTTGATGAATATTCCAGGTGCGATTCGAAACTGCCTCTTTCGACCTTATTTCACAGATCCGGGAAGCTGGTTAAAATATCCGGCAATATTTGAGGTCTGGTTGATTCTTTTTTTCATTGTTTATGCCATCTTTAAACGGCGAAAAATTTCCGCAGAAGTTAAACTGACAATCGTCTCGTTGCTCCTTTTTATCTTTACATTGTCGTCTATTATTGGTCTGACAACACCTGTTTTAGGAGCAATTGTAAGGTATAGACTTCCTATAACGATTGCGATTGTAATCATTGGTCTCTTAATTATTACCCCCCATTTTAAAAGTAAATCGAAAGCATGAACAAATACATATTTATAACAGGAGCTACGGCAGGTTTTGGTGAAGCATGTTCACGCCTTTTTGCTGAAAATGGTTGGAATTTAGTCATCACTGGAAGAAGGAAAGAACGTTTGGAAAAATTAGCGAGTGAAATTAAATCTGAACACGGTGTTGATGTTCACACATTGAATTTTGACGTTCGAAATCAAGAGGAAGTCGCGCGTGTTGTTTCTGAATTGCCTCAAAAAATAAAAGATGGAATTGGAATCTTGATCAATAATGCTGGATTGGCTGTTGGAAAAGGACCGATTGACAATGGAATCATCGATGATTGGAACCGAATGATCGACACGAACGTGAAGGGTTTACTTTACGTATCAAATGCTGTCATTCCATTTCTAAAAGCGAACAAAGGAGGTCACATTATTAACATCGCGAGTATTGCAGGGAAAGAAGTTTACCCCGGCGGAAACGTTTATTGTGCCTCTAAACACGCTGTTGACGCTTTGTCAAAAGCAATGCGCATAGACTTGGTTTCTCATCATATTAAAGTAACAAACATTGCGCCAGGAGCAGCTGAAACCGAATTTTCGGTTGTTCGTTTTAAAGGAGACCAATCTGTAGCCGACTCCGTTTACGATGGATTTGATCCTCTTCAAGCAATTGACATCGCAGAAACTGCCTATTTCGCAGCAACGCGTCCTGCTCATGTGAATTTGAACGATATTGTGATAATGCCAACAGCGCAAGCGAGCAGTCAAGTACTTTTTAAAGAATGATGAATTTGAAATTAGAAATGATGAATTAAGAGGTTTCAAAAACGGAATTCATAATTCAACAATTTATAATTCCTAATTTTCAAACGCATCCAAAACCTCATTAATTGAACCAAACGTATTGCTCCGTATCCCAAGCAGTTCGTCTTTTTTCATCCAAACAACTTCTGTAATATCTTCCTCCAATGCCGGCGACACCTCTTTTGAGCCATCGTATCTTAACATGAACCAAAACGTTTTCTTGAGCGCCTTCTGCCCTTTCCAATTCATAACATGATAGGTATTCACCAACGGTCTTGTAATTTGCTGCCCATCAATCCCGCACTCTTCTGTGATTTCTCTGATACAGGCAATTTCTGGCGACTCCCCTTTTTCAATTTTCCCTTTAGGAATATCCCACAAGCCTTTGCGCTTAATAACGAGGAAAGACTTCTTTCGCTGAACGATTCCTCCCGCTGCTTCAATATATTTGTAATCCTTGAACAATCGATTAAATTCTTCAAACGGTTTTTTACTTGTCAAATACAACGGATTGTTAATTCCTGAACCTTCAAGCAAGCCCTTTAAGTCCTTTACACGTTCAACCTCCTTCGATTTCAATTGTAGATTCACTGTTGATAAATCGTTTGTATGAATGAAAACTATAAGCTTATTGTCTATAAAAACTTTGTACATTTGCGCCCATGATTTTAAATGAAGACCAAGCAATAAAAGTAGCAGAATTTTTGCTTCAAATCAAAGCGATTAAATTAAGTCCTAATGAACCATTTACTTGGGCATCTGGAATTAAATCGCCGATATACTGTGACAACAGGGTGACATTATCTTACCCAACGATCAGAACGTATATTCGCCAAGCTTATGCTCAGAGTATCTTAGATCACTATGGTAAACCAGATGTTATTGCCGGTGTAGCAACAGGTGGTATTGCCCTAGGTGCTCTTGTGGCTCAAGAATTGAACCTTCCTTTCATTTACGTTCGCAGTTCTGCCAAAGAGCATGGACTAGGGAATCAAATTGAAGGTTTCTACGAAAAGGGCCAAAAGGTTGTTGTGATCGAAGATCTTATTTCGACTGGAGGAAGTAGCTTAAAAGCAGTTGATGCATTAAGAGATGGTGGCCTTGAAGTTAAAGGTCTTATTGCAATTTTCACGTATGGATTCGATGTAGCACATGCAAACTTCGCCAATTCGGAATGTCCTTACGTAACATTGTCTGATTACGACACGATGGTAAGCATGGCTTTGGATAGCAATTTAATTTCTAAGGACGATTTAGAGTCATTGAAAGATTGGAGAATCAATCCTAAAAAATGGAAACAATAAGCTATGACAATTAAAGGAAATACAGTTACCGTTAACGCAAGTCAAGCTGAAATTTTCGCGTTTCTAGGAGATTCGAATAACATTATTCACCTTTTACCAAAGGACAAGATTTCAGATTTCAAGTCAACAGATGAAATGTGTTCATTTAAAGTTCAAGGTGGTGTAATGATTTCACTTGTCCAAGATGGTTTAAGCGGAGACAACATTCTCTTCATGAAATCCGGTGAGAAATCGCCATTTCCATTTAGATTGACGATTAAAGTTGAAAAAGTTGGAGATGCTTCAGAAGGGTATATCCAATTTGATGGTGAAGTGAATGCGTTTCTAAAAATGATGGTTGAACGACCATTGACGAACTTGTTCAATTACATGTCTGATCGGCTTCAAAAGCAATTCAGCGAATAAACCGAATCTCTTTCAGTGAATAAAGTAATTCGCCCTTTGATTTCTCAACGCGGAGTTGACCGTTTGCGGCTACACCTAAAATAGTTCCTTCAAACGTACCGTCCTTATCTTCAAACCTGCTTTTCACGTTCAGCAAATGAAGGTACTTCAAATAATCAGTTTCCAATTTTGAATTCGTCTCCCCTTCCGCAATTCTATTATTGAATGATTTTATAAAAGAGAAAAGAACATCGTCCATCGAACGGTGAATTCCTGTTTTCAAAAACAAACTCGTTGCCTCAAGGTTTCCAAAATCACTTTGATTGACATTTAAACCGATCCCAATAATTGATTTTTGAATGAAAGAACCGCTCACATTATTCTCAATTAAGATCCCAGCGATTTTTTTATCATTTACAAAGAGGTCATTTGGCCATTTTATCATTGCAGGAATGTTAAAATTTGCCAAAAAATCGATCAGTGAAACGGACACCAGACGGGTTAAAAAGAACTGATTGTCTACTGACAGATTGACGTTGTCAAGAAATATAGAAATTGTAAGGTTTTCCCCAGGCTTAACAAGCCATTCAGCGCCCATTTGACCTCTGCCATTCGTTTGTTCAACTGCCATTATTACCGAGCCATGAACCAATTCGCCGCCCTTTACCAGATTGGCAGTATAATTGTTCGTTGAATCTACAGATTCCAAACGGACTATTTTACGACCTATTTGCTCCATGCATTTTAACAGTTGGTGAAATCAAACGTAAGGTTTTCTTTAAATATAACGTTAGATTTGTAAAGGTATAAAAAAGGTAAATGACTAAAGACATAGAAGAGAACGATTCAAAAATCCTATGCGATACAATCGTAGAAGGGATGCAAGAAAATAAAGCACAGAACATCGTGGTTTTAGACCTAAGAGAAGTAGAGAGCGCCGTATGCGACTTCTTTGTCATTTGCAGCGGGGAATCAACCACGCAAGTTGAGGGAATTAGCTCAACAGTGATGAGACATACACGATCAGAATTATCAGAAAAACCATGGAGTGTTGAGGGTAAAACAGCACGAGAATGGATTTTGATGGATTATGTTAGTGTTGTAGCCCACGTATTCTACCGAGAAACAAGAGAATTTTTCGATTTGGAAGATTTATGGTCTGACGCCGTCAGAACAGATGTACCAGATTTGAATTAATAAATGATTTTTTAAAATAACATGAGCGAAAAGAAAGACAAAAAGAAAAGCCCATTTTCTATATATTGGATTTATGCTGTCATTGGAGTTGCTATCATCGGGGTTCAATTATTCATGTCCTCAAGTTCAAGTATCGAAGTAAATACAGATGAGGTTTTCTTCGAAATTGTTCAAGTACAAGGAATTGAAGAAGCTGATTTCATTAACAAAGCCCGAATCGATTTCAAATTGAACGAGGAAGGAAAGAAGTATGTTAAATCTCGCTCTGAAACGCGATACGCTCCCATGAAGGAGGCCATGAAAAGCAGCGGAAAAGGCAATGGTGAACTTGTATTTTCAACTGAGATCAGTAGCCCAGGGACGTTTACAACACGTTTAGGAAAAGTAAATGTTGATCTTGAAAAAAATGGCAAACCAAAAATTGTTGTTACAACCAAGACAGAACCTGATTACTTTGGTGGAATATTGAGCTTTATGCTTCCTATTGTTATTCTTATCATTATCTGGTTAGTCGTTATGCGCCGTATGACTGGTGGTGGCGGAGGTGGTGGCGGAAGCCAAATTTTCAATATCGGAAAATCAAAAGCCAAAGTTTACGACAAAGGGAAGTCAACAAACACGACATTCAATGATGTTGCTGGACTTGCAGGAGCAAAAGAAGAGGTTCAGGAGATTGTTGAATTCTTGAAAAACTCTAAAAAATATACAGAATTAGGAGCTAAAATTCCAAAAGGAGCATTACTTGTAGGACCTCCTGGAACAGGAAAAACATTACTTGCAAAAGCTGTTGCGGGTGAAGCAAAAGTACCTTTCTTCTCCTTGTCTGGATCTGACTTCGTTGAGATGTTTGTAGGTGTTGGTGCTTCAAGAGTACGTGACTTATTCAAGCAAGCTAAAGAAAAAGCGCCGTCAATTATTTTTATTGATGAGATAGACGCTATTGGTAGAGCTAGAGGAAAAAACAACAGTTTCGGTTCTAACGATGAAAGAGAGAATACTTTGAACCAACTCTTAACTGAGATGGATGGTTTCGGAACAAATTCAGGAGTTATTATTCTTGCTGCGACAAATCGTGCAGATGTTCTAGATAACGCCTTGACAAGAGCTGGACGTTTTGACCGTCAGATCTATGTTGACATGCCTGATTTGAATGAACGTAAGGAAATTTTCCAAGTTCACTTGAAGCCATTGAAATTGAAAAAAGGCTTGGACATTAGTTTCTTATCGAAACAAACACCTGGATTCTCTGGAGCAGATATCGCTAACTTGTGTAACGAGGCAGCACTAATTGCAGCACGACACAATAAGAAAGCAGTTGAGAAACAAGATTTCTTGGATGCCGTTGATAGAATTGTTGGTGGATTAGAAAAGAAGAACAAGATTATCACGCCGGAGGAAAAACGTTCAATTGCATTCCATGAAGCAGGTCACGCATCTGTATCTTGGTTATTGGAACATGCAAACCCTTTGGTTAAAGTAACCATTGTACCCCGTGGAAATTCATTGGGAGCAGCATGGTACTTACCTGGAGAAAGAAGCATCACAACAACCGAGCAAATATTAGATGAAATGTGTACCTCACTTGGAGGTAGAGCAGCTGAATTATTGACTTTCGGAAAAATTAGTACAGGTGCCTTAAGTGATCTTGAAAAAGTAACAAAGCAAGCCTACGCAATGGTTTCAATTTACGGATTGAATGAGAAAGTTGGTAACCTTTCGTTCTATGATCCAAATGGAAACCAATTTACGAAGCCATACTCTGATGTGACTGCAAGAGTGATTGATGAAGAGGCAAGTAAAATGATTGAAGCTCAATACCAAAGAGCGATAAAAGTTCTTACAGAGCATAAGGATCAATTGAATCAATTGGCAGAGAAGCTTCTTGAAAAAGAGGTCATCTTTAAGGAAGACTTGGTTGCCATTTTCGGTGTACGTCCGTGGGATAAAGATGACGAAGATTCTGAACCCGTTTATGCTGAGGAATCAACAAATGAGGCTACAATCAAAGAGAACTCTGCCGAAACTAGCGAAACGAAGGCTTCTGATGAGGAATCCAAAGAAGACACTGACAACGTTGTTACTGCGAAGAAACCTAAAGCTACAAAGCCAGCGCCAAGTGTTGATGAAGCGCCAGCGGTAGAAGTAGTAAAAACGGAAAGCAATGAAACTGATTCATCGACTGAAGAACAGACTGACAAGCCTAAGGGTTAAACTCGTAAAGGAGCCTAGTTGGGAGTCTGTTTTTCAAACAAGTAATGAATACGAAATAAGAATAAAGAAGCTTTTATTAGAGGACGAAAATATTCCCGTTATGATCTTTGATCAGCGGGATTCGTCTTATAATGCATTTGGCTATCTTTACCTCCACGTTAGGACTATAGACGTTAAAAAAGCGAGAAAAATTTTAAATACAGATCATGAACAACCTGATAGTTAGAGCGATTTCTGGAGCTGTATTTGCCTTTTTAATAATCGGATCAATCATTTTTGATGACCTTGCAGCGACCGGAGTTTTATCCGTTGTAATGCTTATAGGTTTAATTGAATTCTACTCGCTTTTTAAAAACCATCCTACCATTGACATCGATTGGCGGATTGGAACAACAGCAGGCCTTTTAATATTCGGTATTGCGGTAAGTTCATTGTATGACCAGCTTCCTTTCTACCTATTATGGCTTGTTCTTCCTATCATTTTCTTAATGCTTCTAACAGAGCTTTGGAGAAAGAAAATGAATCCAATCATTAATGGTGCACTGTTAATTACTGGAATGGTTTATATTGTTCTGCCGTTCTTCTTGCTGATTTACATTAACTACCTTGATCAATTCCTTGCTGCGGCAAATGATACCGATATGTTTCAATTCCCACTAATCGCTGGTATGTTTTTAATGATCTGGGCCAACGACACATTCGCCTATTTGACAGGACGTCTGTTTGGTAAAACAAAATTGATCGAACGTGTTTCACCAAATAAAACGTGGGAAGGAACAATTGGCGGAATCGTATTCACAATAGGCGTTGGATGCCTTTTTGCATTTGTTATTAATACCCCCAACTATTCACCTCTCTTTTGGATTGTTTCAGCATTAATCATTGCGCCTTGTGCAATTGTAGGTGATTTGCTAGAATCTCTTTTAAAACGATCTCTAAACATCAAAGATTCTGGAAACATTATGCCTGGACACGGTGGAATTCTTGACCGTTTCGACGCCACGTTATTCACAATTCCATTTTTTGTGGCTTGGACATCTATTTATCTCTATTCTTTAGCGTAAATTCGCAGAATGAAAATTCACAGAGAAGGTTACGTTATTATCCTTGTAGCATTTTTAATCCTTTCCGCTATTCAGATCGGAAACTACCTTTTGTTCACTTATACGGGGTGGCTTTGGCTTTACGCTTTGCTTTCATTAGGCGCAATGGTAATGATGTATTTGGTCGTTCAATTCTTTCGTGTTCCTAAAAGAGAATGCGTTTTTTCTGAAAATGATATTATGTGTCCAGCGGATGGAAAAGTTGTCGTGATCGAAGAAGTTGAGGAAACAGAATATTTCAATGACAAGAGAATTCAGATTTCGATTTTCATGTCTCCAATGAATGTTCACGCGAATTACAATCCAATTTCTGGAATTGTCAAATACGTGAAATACCACAAAGGACTTTTCTTAGTTGCATGGCACCCAAAAAGCAGTACGGATAACGAAAGATCGACATTTGTTACACAGCACAAAAATGGGCAGGAAGTTTTGTTCCGCCAGATCGCTGGAGCTGTTGCACGAAGAATTTGTTATTACGCTAAGCCGGATCAGAATGTGACTGCCGGTGAAGAGTTTGGATTCATTAAATTCGGATCTAGAATTGACCTCTTATTACCAATAGGAACGAAGATCGATATTAAGATTGGCGATAAGGTTCAGGCGAAATTAACGAAAATTGGAGAGTTAAAATCTTAGTTCACTAACGATACAAACCTTTTTTATCGTAACTTGAGGACTTGAATCAAATAAAACCCTAGATATGAAAAAAGTATTTTTAGCTCTTTCTCTAACATTATTCGTTGGAACTTTAGCAATGGCAAACTATTCTTCGACTGACAATACAGCTAAAACTGAAGTTGAAAAGGAAAAGAAAGAAAAGAAAAAGAAAAAATCAAAGAAAGCGAAGAAAGGGAAGAAAAAATGTGCTTCATCTTCTTGTTGTTCTAAGACAGCAGCATAATTTCTTTTACTAGATATTAGAAAGCCGCATCCTTTTGGAATGCGGCTTTTTTTATTCATTGACGTTTCTTAAGATCCACACAGATCGACCACTGCAATTGAAAAGCGCTATACAACAACACATATAGCGCCTTAATTCCCTCTAACTACTCCAAGGCAACAAATCAACAGTAACCGTTCCTGATTCCGGAACAGTTGTATCCAATACAACACTCAAGTCAGAACTGTATCCGCCATTATCGTCAAATGGGAAGGCATAGCCTCTGCCATCAACTGTTGGAATCTTGCTTCCCAAATCTCCTTCATGGAAATAATACGCATAAGCATTCCACGCTCCAGAGGGTTGGTCCGAAACCATTGGAAAGAAGTCTGCAAAAGTTAAAATCCCAGTGTTGAACGGTTGTAATTCCAATGCCGATTGCACAATCACTGAATTGTTACTCGTATCAATGCTGTATACCGTCATTGGAATAGAAAATTGAGCCAGAGTGGTCATTTGCATTCCGACTTTAATAGTATTCGCAAAATCCGATGTTGGTCCAAAATCTCCTGAGTTATAAAAATCTTTACCACCCTCCTGGATATAAGGATCAATCAATGAAACAGTTGCGAACTTATTTGAAAGAATTTTTGAGCAATCGTATTTAAACGCTACACTCCCCCAATTATCATTTGCGGGTGGCTTTGTCCAATTGAATTGAATTTGATTATTGTTTGCGTTCGGCGGGTAAAATTGACCACCATTTGTCGAATTCACATACGCTGTTCCCGAAGTAACAGCTGGAACCGGAGCGCCAACTGTAAAGACACCTCCAGTTACAGAAAAGGACTGCTTACTCCCGCCTTCTAGCGTTATTACTCCAGAAACAGAGTCTTGAATTACTGCGGTTGCCGTAGCACTCGCACCAGGTAACGTGTATTGACTTGAAGCACCGCTAGTAGCGGTCGGAGAATTCAAAGTATTTGAAGTTGGTGTTCCTGTTGGATCCAATGGGCCAATTGCACTGGAGGCAATGTATCCTGCTCTCATTTCAATATTTGAAGTACTTCCTGTTACTGGTCCAATCCCTCTGTTCAACATTGTCACAAGTTGATTTTCCAAGTTTCCAAGTACCGTATCATCCTCTAAAGGAGCTGATATTTTCTTATAGGCTGACTCTTGGTATTTACTATCGGCAAAACTTCCTGCACACGCAAAAACCATATTTGAAGCTGGAGAAATGATATCAATGTTCCCTAAAGAAGTGTCGTAATTTGGCTTCCACCACTCAGGTGGCGGCGGAGTTCCATTCGCTGTAAGTGCATTATTACTTGGTGAAGTCGCTGCATTCGTTGAGAAGAATGGATAAAAGATTTGATACACACTTGAAGTTCCAGTGCCATTCGTTGAAGGAGTCAAAGAGTTGTCTATTCCGTTGTATTTTTTACCTGTACCAGTAAATTCAAAAACGGTATACTTCGTGTCTGTTCCTCCATTAAAATCAGTCATTCCAGTGGGAAGTTGATAATCAGTAATGACTCTTCCTTTATAGATCTCCATTCCGCTTTCCGTACCATTCGCGCTTAAGTAAAGATCGTTGTCTTTGTAATAATTAAACATGTTGTAAACAGCATCGTCAAACGATTTAGAAAGCTCGCTTGTGATTGCAGGGAAAAAGCTTAAATACGTTGCGTCTCGAGCTACAAAAACAGCACCTGTCGGACTCGTCATTTCAACTTGCCAAGGCAAATCTTTACCTGGGTTTACCGGAACAGAAGCAACAGTTGCTCCAGGCGGAATTCCCTGACCAACAACGCGTGTACCCACGGTCAACGCACTCGCAGAAGGAAGTTTATCAGACGGAGGGTTTAAATTATCCCAAGTTCCAGAAATCGTTACTGTCGCAGTATTGGCTGCACTTCCTACAGTCAGGCTTGAACCGCCAAACTGCATTTGTGGAAGGTCTCCACCGATGACGTGCTGTGGTCCTAACAACCTTGGAGTTGTCGATTTAACACATTCGGCATAAGCTGTAAATCCCGGTTTCCCAACAAAAGATTGAAAATTACTGATTACACTTTCCTTACTGACGGCATCGGCATCGGCATACTTCGCCAAAATACCTGTTCCATTTGGGAAATTATCATCCGAAGGAGTTATCTGGACTGTCATTGGCATTCCAAATTGATCAATCTGAGTTGTATCCAAATTAATCCCTTTTTTGCCTATTTCTACCACTCCATTATTATTTTTGACATCATAAAGTGTCAACTCAATAAAATCAAACTGAAAATCAGATGTTGGCGAAGGGCCATTAATTGTTCCACTCACGATTGTAACAGCTTTATCGGAAGTACTGAGATAGATTCTTCCAGAAGTTAAATCATCACCAGCATTGATATAAAAAGAATTGTTATCTAATTGACTTAATTTTAATGAGGGAGCACTTCCATCTGCCGGACTAGTGACTGGAGAAGCAAGAAACGTTGTTGTGTCAATGCTATAAATTTGTGTTTGACTCTGAAGAAAGACATAAATATCTTCCAATGGCTCTCCAATATTGTTGGAGAAAGTTATAGTTAAACAAGGATAAGTTGTTAGGTCTGCCATAGCTATTTCGATTAAGGTTAAAATTGATGTTCAGCCATAAGTTTAACGATTTCGAAGCCATTCATTGGCAATAATTGTGCTTTATTTATAACGCACATGTGCGTAATCTAAAACGTACATGTTGCAAAAATTTTATTGACAAAAAAAGACCCAAACGGGTGTTTACACCTAATGACAACTTACACTATACCAGACCAAGTAACACAAAAACCTTCATTTCAGAAGGGCTTTTGTAAAATCATAAAAACGTTCCGAACCGTTCGAAATGGCACGTATATCCATTCGGTATTCGAACCAAATAATCTTGGTGTTCTGGTTCCGCAGGCCAAAACTTAGTAAAGGGTTCTAAGGTCGTTGCGATCTTGCCCTCCCATTTATTTGTAGCATCAACGGTTTTAATTATTTCAACTGAAATCTTTTTCTCTTCTTCATTCTGAACAAAGATTGTTGATCTATAGCTCGACCCCCTGTCGTTTCCTTGTCTATCAATTGTTGTTGGATTGTGAATACGGTAGAAATAATCTAAAATCTCTTCAAAAGTCGTTTCCTCTGAATTATACGTAAGTTCAATTCCTTCCGCATGTCCAGGATGATTTTTATAAGTAGGAGATTCATTTTCTCCACCCAAATAACCTACTTCGGTATCTACGATTCCTTTTCTTACTCTAAACAGATCTTCCATACCCCAAAAACAACCTCCTGCGATATATGCTTTCTTTAAATTCCCCATCCTTCGTCTATTTAATTTTTACACTTCCCTGAATCCACAATTTCAGAGTACAAATTTATGATTGTATTTCATTTATTGTTTCAAACAAATTCAATTCTTAAACGAAATTCAGTTTAAATCCTTACGACAATTGATATTCATCAAATAGTTTTAAAGAATTACGTAAATTCAATTGATTGAAAGCAGCAGTAACCTTTAAAACAAGGCTAAATAGATTTTTGGATTATTTCGAACAATGAAACGATCACTTTACATACTCCTTATAACGATGACAACTGGTTTTAGAAGAGAATGTCGAATTCTCAAAACCGAAAAGAACAGAACATTTTACAGATGAATTAGAAGTTAGGAATTATATCAAACATTCTAAAAACCATTATCAATGCTGTAATAGTAAATACTATGAACCGTATAACTGTAACAAATGCGCGTGGCAGCTAATGAGACTATCTCATGTCAAATTCAAAGATAACTCAGAAAGTTACGAGGAACCTCAAAACAATTGCAATGCTCTTGTTAAAAAGTTGACTGAATATATTAAAGAGGATTAAGCGAGAGCATTTATCAAGAGTTTCTATTCTCCATCTACCATTTCAATGGTCAAATCATCATTATAAACAACACCACTTGTTAATTGCGGAGAACAATACATTCCAAAATGCGCTTGTGAAAGTCTGTTCTTTGTCTTTTTGACATTAGCATGCGATACAAGCTCGCCATTCTGCCATACCTTTGCATAGCCACCATTACTCAAGTCCAAATACACTTTCAATTCAACCCATTCTTGTTGAGGAAAAGGTAAACTTGAAGTTTGAAATTCATGCTCCTGTTCGCCTTGTTTTGGAACATGTTGAAGATGCACAAATCCATCCTGACTTAAATTAACCAATACGGTCCTGTCCCAATTGTCAGATTCATCATCCGTAAATGTTGCGAAACTAAACCAATCATCTTCACCTCCAGAAGTACTTGCTTGAAGGTCGATATCCAACCATACCCAGAAAGTCACATAACAAGGTGACACAAATGAGCCATCAGGAGTGTTTTGAAGTTGAATCGTCGGATAACCTCGATGATTATTATTTTCAGAAGCTGTTGAAGGCGAATTCGCTCCGGTTATCCACGCTTTGTGCGCGTAAGTTCCGCTGTGAACAATCGAGTCCGATAATTCGTGATACGTTGTTCCCTTATGTCCCTGCGGAGTTAAATAAAACCCTATAAAATCGTCGACGGTTTCGAATGAAGTCTTGAATTCTCTTTTTTCAAGATTTTTCTTTTTACAAGAACCAACTAATGTCAGTAAGCTCGCTATCACTATTATCTTAACTAGATTCATAAGTCCAACTTTTATCTTTCAATTAATACAAGCAACTGATTAAACGTATAACTCTTATTAATCAAAAATGTTTTATAAACAGAGTTAGGAGGAGTTGAAGAAAATTTCGATCCATTTACAATTGATCGAAATAACTTATCACCTATAACTTATAACCCTTAACTTCTCCCTCTCTATTTAATAACAATCCCAACCGGACAATGATCCGATCCGTGAACATCTCCCAAAATGAAAGCATCCTCTACTCGATCCATCAATGATTGTGAAACAAGGAAATAATCGATACGCCAGCCAACGTTTCTGTCTCTAGCTCCACCTCTATAACTCCACCATGAGTAATTTTCACCTTCCGATGTCTTTGCTCTAAACGTGTCAATCAATCCGTTTGAAGTATAAGCATCCATTCCATCGATTTCCTCTTGCATGAACCCTGCAGATTTATTGTAGTTCGGTTTTGGTCGTGCAAGATCAATCTCTTTGTGGGCAACATTGAAATCACCACAAACAATTACGGGTTTCGTTTTTTCAAGGTTCTTTAAATACCCCAAAAATGATTTGTCAAAATCTTGTCTGTATTCCAACCGACGTAAATCGTTTCCAGAATTTGGAACGTAAGCCGTAACCACAAAGTAATCTTCAAATTCCAAGCACGTTACGCGCCCCTCTTGATCGTGCTCACTAATTCCAATATCAATTGAATTTGAAATCGGCTCAACTTTAGATAAAATGGCCGTTCCGGAATACCCCTTACGCGCCTTTGAGTCGTTTCCATAAAAATGATAACCTTCCAACTCATTCGCAACTTCCCGCGCTTGATCAACGGTCGACTTTGTTTCTTGCAAACAGATAATATCTGCATTTACGGTTCTCATGTCTTCATGAAAGTTCTTTTTCGCGATTGCGCGAATTCCATTTACGTTGAACGATATAATTTTCATAGCTAAAAAATGTTGTACTCAAATGTAGTCAAAGCTAACAAAATATCATTATATTTACCATGGTAACAAAATTCAAATCGACATGAAAGAAAAGAAAAACGAAAGACGTGCATTTTTAGGGAAAATGGCTCTTGGCCTTTCATCGGTAGTAGCATTACCATTTTTATTCAGTAGTAAATCAAAAGACGAAGACGATATGGAAAAAGTACATCCAGTTAAAAGTATTAAGGCCTTGGGGTTTCAATGGGAAACGGCCGATCCTTTTTTATTCTGTGTTCATCACGAAGACAAATATCCAAAAGGAAATGATGCGATGGGGCCAAACGCTTCATTGGAAGGAAGAAATATAGGACAAGATTTCATTATAAAAGACGGATGGAGAATGTACCACGGAGGAACGGTTCCTGGTTTCCCTGGACATCCACACAGAGGTTTTGAAACGATAACTGTCGTTCGAGAAGGAATTGTAGATCATGCGGATTCAACTGGTGCTTCTGGGCGCTACGGAAATGGTGACGTGCAATGGATGACTGCTGGGAAAGGGGTTCAGCACTCCGAAATGTTTCCGCTCGTTTCGAAGGAAAAAGAAAATCCAATGGAATTGTTTCAAATTTGGTTGAACCTTCCGAAGAAAAGTAAAATGGTAGAACCTCATTTCGCAATGCTGTGGAACGATACAATTCCAGTTATTGAGGAAAAAGATCTTGATGGTAATTTATCTGCAACAATTGAAATTATCGCAGGTACTTTGAAAGAAGAAAACGCTCCGGCTCCTCCACCCGATTCATGGGCCAATGAAAAAGTCAACCATGTAGGAATCTTCAATATTAAATTGGAAGCAAATTCTATGTTTGAACTGGAAGCGAGTGTTGAAGGGGTAAACCGTACAATTTATTATTACGAAGGAAACGACTTGAAAATTCAAGATTTGGACATTCCATTTTACCACGCTGCCGAAGTTGATCCAACGAAAAATTTGGTCATCAAAAATGGAGATACAGTTTCAAAGATTCTTATTCTTCAAGGAATGCCGATTGCAGAGCCTGTTGTGCAACACGGGCCGTTTGTTATGAATACACGTGAAGAGATTCAACAAGCATTCGAAGATTACCACGCAACGCAATACGGTGGATGGCCTTGGGGAAAATACGATATGGTTCATGCCCGCGAGGAGACACGTTTTGCGAAACACGCGGATGGAACGGTTGAGTTGAAAGAAGGCTAATAATTATGGGATAGGAATTAGGAATTTTAGGGTTACGCCTATCATTAACGGTAGATCTTCAATAATTCATAATTATCAATTCATAATTACAAATTAGGTTTATCTTCGCGGCATGTCAGTAGATATACAAACCCTCGCCGATCTTGAATTCGATACTATTCGAGTATGGTTGGCGGCATATGCGAAAGAATCTACGGCTAGAGAGCGCTTGGAAAAGCTTACTCCCATTTCCAACTTTGATGAGATCAGTTATCAGTTGGATAAAACCAATGAATTTCTTGAAATTAGAAACGTAGGAGAAACTTTTCCTCACCTCGATTTTGAGGAACTGAAAACTGAAATCAAAATGCTTCCAATTGAGAATGCATCGATTTCTTTGGACGGGTTTATGAAGGTGCATCAAGCGTCAATGCTGGTGAATTCACTTCTGGTTTTCTTTGACAAACGTGAATCAGAGTTTCCGCTTTTAAACGGAACTTTAAAAAATGTTTACTATACAAAGGAAATCGTTGAAGCTATTGAAAAGGTATTTGACAGCACGGGAAATGTGAAGGACAATGCTTCGGAACTTCTTGCTGAAATCCGCATGAATATGCACGGATTGAAAAGGCAGATCAATAAAAATTTCGATCGTGAATTGCGCAAGCTTGGTAAGGACAATATTCTTGGTGATACACGAGAAACGTTCATCAACGACAGACGCGTACTTTCGATTTTATCTTCGCACAAGCGAAAGGTATCAGGAGCGGTTGCTGGTTCAAGCAATACTGGAACATTTACGTATATCGAGCCGCAGGTCAATGTTCAATTGAACAATGAATTGGAATTGCTTCAAGACGACGAACGAAAAGAGATTTTCAGAATCCTGCAAATTTTGCGTCGCGAGCTTAAAGATCATTTATCACTCATTAAGGGGTATCAAGAAGTCTTAACTGAATTTGATTTCATCAATGCAAAAACGAGATTGGCCACAGCATTGGATTGTAAACTTCCAAAAATTTCCGATGAACTAAAAATCGAATTGATAGATGCCTACCATCCTATTCTTTGGAAGAACAACAAAGATCAAAAGAAGAAAACACATCCGCAAAGTGTAGCTCTGGATAAATTCTCTCGCATGCTTGTGATTTCGGGCCCTAACGCCGGTGGTAAAAGTATTACACTGAAATCCGTTGGGTTGATCCAAATTATGCTTCAATCGGGCTTGTTAGTTCCTGTTCATGAAAATAGCATCATGTGTTTTTTTCAGAATATAATGAGCGATATTGGCGATAATCAATCCATCGAAAATGAGTTGAGTACCTATTCCTATCGATTGAAACGAATGAAAAGTTTCTTAGATGTTGCCAATCGAAATTCTTTGTTCCTCATTGATGAATTTGGAACGGGTTCTGATCCTGATTTGGGTGGAGCTTTGGCCGAGTCTATATTTGAAGCGATCTACAACAAGAAGAGTTTTGGTGTAATTACAACGCACTATTCGAACATTAAATTAAAAGCCGATAAACTTCGAAACGCACAGAACGGTTGCATGCTTTTCAATACAGAAACACTAGCGCCACTTTATAAATTGGACACGGGTCAACCGGGAAGTTCATTCACGTTTGAAGTTGCAACAATCAATGGGATTCCTGAAGAATTGATCGCTGATGCAAAAACGAAGCTCGATGACAAGAAAGTCAAAATGGATCAGCTTCTAAGTGATTTGCAAAAGGAAAAGAATTACCTCTCCCGATTGAACAAGGAACATATTGAAGCGCAGGAAACGGCTCAAAAGGCCTTGAACAACTACGAAGAACAAAAATCGATCTACGACAATAAACTAAAGGATTTACGTCAAAACTCTATTGCGAATGACAAGCTCGTTCAAGGTGGAAAAAAAATGAAATCGTTTATAGACAAGTACAACACAAAGTCGAGAAAGAAAACAGTCAACGATGGACTTCTCGATGAGGTAAAAAAATACCTGGCAGTTGAACGTTCTAAAGCTGAAGACGCTAAAAATGTTTTGAAACAAGCATTGGCATCACCTAAAAAGAAGGGACAGAAAAAAGAAATTTCTGTTAAAGACAATTTCAATCGAGATAAAATCAAAGTTGGGTCGAAGGTTAAACTCATTTCCACGAAGCAATCGGGAACCGTAGAAGAGATCTCCGGAACGACTATTGTTGTCACATTTGGCTTTGCTAGAATGAAAGTCAAACTGGATAAGCTTCAGTGGATTAGTTAGGAATTCCGTATTTTTAGCGCGATGAAATTATTTACTCCAGACACTTCTGAAATTCGAAAATTCGAAGACAAAGGTAAATTCACAATGGCTTGGCGGTTCACCATCGTTTTCATTGTGTTATTTTCAGCGATGGTGCCTGTTTCATTTGGCCATTCGACAGTCGTAACAATTCTATATTCAATTATTGCCGCTCTTTCAATCTTTTTGATGATTTTCTTGAAAGTCACCAAAAACTATCGCGTCATATTTTTAGTTTACTCGATTACCGGAACAGTTCTTTCGCAGTATTCGCTAAATATGACTCCAGAATTACCGCATTATAACGAATTTCTTTGGATGTTTGTCATTGTCGTATTTGCTTTTATTTCAATTAACAAATTGGCGGGTTGGTTATTTATGATTATAAATCTATTGGGATTAAGCTGGTTTATTCTTTTCAATTTGAATACCCACATTGAAATTATCGAAGCTCAAAGCTTGACATCTCGAATCATTAACATCATCGAGATCATTTCAGTGTTTTTAGTGCTGGGGTATTTAGTCAACCAATACGTTTTGTTTCAATACTATTCTCAACTTCAGTTGAAGAAATTAAACTTCAATTTGGAGCAACAAAACGAGGAAGTTTTAAACCGAAATAGAGAAAACGTTACACTTATTAAAGAAGTGCATCACAGGGTTAAGAACAACCTGCAAATCATAATAAGTTTGCTCCGGATGCAGCGTTCTGAAATCAAATCAGAAGAAAATCAAGAACAGTTTACCATTGCAATCAATAGAATATTAACCATGTCTTTGATCCACCAAAAACTGTATCAAGAAAAGGAACCTTCGAGGATTAACATTGCAGATTACATCAATGATTTATCCCAAGAATTACTGTCAGTAGCGAATCGAAAAGTATCTCTGGAAATTGATTCGGATGATGAATACGCCGGATTGAAAACAATTGTTCCCTTTGGACTTTTAGTCAACGAATTAATTTCTAACTCCCTAAAGCATGCCTATTCAGACGGTGAGTCAGCAGTAATTCGAATTCAAATCAAACCAAAAAACAAGTCCGAAATCTACTTCTCGTATGAGGATAACGGACAATGGGTAGAACCTAATGAAGAGGAAATTGGAAGTTTTGGTTTGGAGTTAATCGATGTTCTAACAGAACAATTGGATGGCACATACAAGCGCGAAGGAAGTCGCTATTCTTTCGAAATCGTGACAACTGATGATTAATCAGCGTTGGGCTTTCTTGTAAAGGAAATAGGCCAAAATGGCGAATAAGAAATTCGGGATCCACACAGCAATGTATGTTGCAAAACCTAGATTCATAGCTGCAACTGTCGTGACTTTCATCGCAAAAATATAAACGAATATTATTCCAAGTCCAATGGCGATATTGATTCCAATCCCACCCCGCTTTTTTCGACTTGCGACGGCAATCCCTATGATTGTTAAGACATAAGTCGCAAATGGATATGAGGTTCGTTGATACAACTCGATCTCATAGGTAGGAACCATGTCCGAACCTTTTTTCTTTTCGCGTTCAATGAATTCTTTCAGCTCAAAATACGGCATGGTCTCGGCTATATTTTCACGTGTTGCCATTTCATCCATTGTAAATTTAAAAGTCGTATCGAGCCGCTGACCTTCGACGAGAACATCATTGGTATCACCTATTTTTCGACTCCAATAGTTCGTCAGAACCCATTTGTTGGTTCCTTTCTTGTTTTCTGCGGTGCGTGCTTTCAAAAAATACGTTAACTCGCCATCTGAACCTTCTTGTTCTAGAACAAAATCCTCTGCTCGATTTTTATCCGCCATGTAACTGTCAAAATAAACGACTTGTCCGCCTGGGAATTCTGCATGATAGTCCAAAATGTACATTTCATCACGGTAGTACTTCTCCTCAAAATTCAATCGCAATTGATTGGTATTCGGAATGACAAAGTGGTTTAAACCAAGTGAAATCAACATGAGAATTGTCGCCGCAATCATATACGGACGAATGAATCTTGTAAACGGTCGACCGCTGTTCCAAATAGGAATAATCTCCGTATCCTGTGCCATTTTTGCTGTAAACCAAATCACCGCAATAAAAATGATCATGGAGGAGAACATGTTTCCATGGAAAAGAATGAAACTCACATAGTAATCGAAAACAATCTCATAAAGCGACGCATCTTTAGATGCGAATAATGGTAGTTTTTCGGCGAGGTCAAAAACAATAGACAATAACATTATCACTCCAAAAATGAAGAAGAAGGTTTTAAGAAACTTCTTAATAATATATTTATCTAGTATCGTTAACATTTACAGTCTATTGCCCAATTTCAAAACCATTTGAGCTTTCCAAGTTGAGAAAGTTCCATCCAAAATACGTTTTCTTGCCTCCTTCACTAACCACAAATAGAATGATAAATTGTGTATCGTAGCAATTTGCATTCCGAGATGTTCTTTCGAACGCATCAAGTGTCTCAAGTAGGCCTTACTATACGTTGAATCGACGTAAGAGGTTCCATTTGGATCTAAAGGCGAGAAATCCTTCTCCCACTTTTTGTTTTTAATGTTGATGATTCCCTCGGAGGTAAACAACATTCCATGGCGCGCATTCCGAGATGGCATAACACAATCGAACATGTCAATACCCATTGAAATACATTCTAAAATATTCAAAGGAGTTCCTACTCCCATTAAATACCTTGGCTTATCCGTTGGAAGTATTCCACAAACAAGATCTGTCATTTCGTACAATTCATCGTCAGGCTCACCCACCGATAATCCACCAATGGCGTTTCCGATCGCATCAAATGAAGCAATTTTCTCCGCTGATTCTTTTCTTAAATCTTTATAAACGCTCCCTTGAATAATTGGAAACAAAGCTTGTTCATGTCCATACTTCGGACTTGTCGCATCCATTTGATTGAAACAACGCTTCAACCATCTGTGTGTCATGTGCATGGAACGTTTCGCATAATTGTAGTCACAAGGATACGGTGTACATTCATCAAATGCCATGATAATATCTGCACCGATTGAACGCTGAATATCAATTGCTTTTTCAGGAGAAAAGAAATGGTAACTTCCATCAATGTGCGATTGGAACGTCACGCCTTCTTCCTTAATTTTTCGAGCTCCCGACAAGGAATAAACTTGGTATCCACCACTATCTGTTAAGATCGGCATGTCCCAATTCATAAATTTATGCAATCCACCTGCAGGTTCTAGAACGTCCAGTCCCGGTCTTAAGAACAAATGGTACGTGTTTCCTAAAATGATATCCGCTTTAATGTCGTCTTTTAGCTCGTGTTGGTGGACTGTTTTGACTGTTCCTGCCGTTCCAACAGGCATAAAAATCGGAGTTTCAATTACTCCATGATCAGTGTGCATTAATCCAGCTCGCGCTTTCGATTGACTGTCAGTATGTTTGAGTTCAAAGTGCATAAAAATGTTGATAATTTACAGCCGCAAAGATAAATGTATTTAAGCAAACCTGCATCTTTGTAGCAAAGCGATTTTGATGTTGGACCTTCTTCCCAAATTTCAGTATGATATAGCGACCTATTTATTCTTGGGTTTCTGTGGGATTTCCCTTGTGCACCTGATTTTCGTATTATTCACTTACACACGATTCGCATTTCACAAAAACCGACCAGAGCGCCTTTCAAAAAGTCAAGAACCTGTTTCTATAATCATTGCAGCCCGAAATGAGTCGAAAAATCTCTTCAATAACCTTCCATTTATCATGGAACAGGACTATCCTAAATTTGAAGTTATTGTTATTAATCATCAATCCCTCGATGATTCAGAATACATTCTTGATGCCTACGCCCATCAATACCCCAATTTAAGAATCATTAAGGTCGAGCGAAGCAAACACCTCAAATTCGGTAAAAAACTTCCTTTAACGCTGGGAATAAAAGGAGCGAAATACGAAAATTTGTTACTGACTGACGCTGATTGCAGACCTGAATCTGAACAATGGATTGCGAGTATGTCGAAGTATTTCACAGAAAAGAAGCAGATTGTAATGGGCTACGGTCCTTATACAAGAGAGAAAGGCCTTCTCAATAAAGCAATTCGATTTGACACCGCTTGGATCGCAATGAATTACTTCGCTTTTGCAAAAACAGGATTGCCTTACATGGGGATTGGCCGCAACCTGGGATACACCAAATCTGTGTTCCATGCAGCGAAAGGATTCAAATCGCATTACGCCCTTTCATCGGGTGATGATGATCTTTTTATTCAAGACGCAGCAAAAAAGAAAAACTACACAATTAACATAGAACCGGAGTCATTTTGCTATTCAAAAGGTTCAAGTTCTTGGAAAAGCTGGTTCAAGCAAAAGTCTAGACACTATACTACGTCAGAAAAATATGGGGTTATCAAAAAGTTAATGTTAGGAATATATCCACTGACCATGTTAATCATGACGACTTCCTTTGTTATTTTGATGTTTGATTCGAACTTCAGATGGTTAAGCCTCGCGATCTTCGCTTTAATATTGATTATTAAGTGGATCATTCTCGGGAAATCATTCAAAAAATTGAACGAATCAAAATTTATCGCATTCATACCATTACTGGATCTAATGTACTCGTTACTAACTCCTTTAATGTTTTACGCAGTCGATAAAACAGATAGTAAAAAATGGTAAAGAGAGACCACTTATCGGAAAAGGCCCAAAAAGATCTTGATTTAGTTCATGCGGCAATTGGCGGCGATCAACTTGCTTACGGTCAATTGATGGATCGGTACAGAGAATCAATTTATTTCATGATGCTTAAAATGGTGAAAAACACCGATGACGCTGATGATCTTACTATCGAAGCTTTTGGAAAAGCATTTAACAGACTGGAGCAATATTCTCCGAGTTACGCTTTCTCAACTTGGCTCTTTAAAATTGCTTCAAACAACTGTATTGACTTCATCAGAAAGAAAAGAATCAAAGTAACCTCAATGGATACGGGGATTAAAACAGCTGACGGAGAAACAATCTTTATAGATACAAAAAGTGCAACGCGTGATCCTGAGGAAACTCTAGAACACAAGCAAAAAGTAATGCACATGCGCGACTTGGTATCCAAGTTAAAACCGCGGTATAGAATCTTGGTTGAAAAACGTTACTTCGAGGAACTGAGCTACGAAGAAATCTCTGAAGAACTCAACCTTCCTCTGGGAACCGTTAAAGCTCAACTGTTTAGAGCGAGAGATTTCCTTTCGAACATGATTGAAAAAACAAAAGATACGATTTAGATGAACAACACATCACTAATCACGAAATATTTTCCTGATCTCACACCCAAGCAAATTGAGCAATTCGATAAACTTGGTGACTTGTACCAGCACTGGAACGAACAGATCAATGTAATTTCTAGAAAAGACACCGAAAACTTCTACGAGCGGCACGTTCTGCATTCATTGGCGATAATCAATGTAATAAAGTTCAAAGACGGCACCAAGATCCTAGATACAGGAACTGGTGGTGGCTTCCCCGGGATCCCGTTAGCCATACTATTTCCTGAATGTGATTTCTTACTTGTTGATTCCGTTGGCAAGAAAATTAAAGTCGTTAAGGAGGTCGCTGAGGCTCTTGGATTAAAAAACGTTCGTGGAACACACGAAAGAGCCGAGAATATCGATGAACAGTTTGATTTCATCGTGAGCCGAGCAGTTACAGCCATGCCCAAATTCATTGGCTGGACAAAAGGACAATTCCTTAAGAAGAACAACAATGACCTTAAGAATGGAATTCTTTACTTGAAAGGCGGTGACTTAACAGAGGAAATGGCTCCAGTGATGAAGGCGGTTCAAATTTTCGACATCAAGGATAAATTTGAGGAAGAATTTTTCGAGACGAAGAAGGTGGTTTACGTGAGGAATTAGAGGCCGCCTACATCCTTTCCAAGCTAGAAATATCTGCGTTATATTAAGTTTATTTTCAAATTGCGAGTTGATTTTAAAATCAAAATCGTTTCATAAACATCAAAGAACGAGCACTTTGTAATCATAGGTAATAGCCAATTATGCAAATAGGTATTATTGAAGGAAAACATAGTAAGTCAGTACGATGGATATTTTACATCGGAATCCCTCTCTTGCTTTTAATATCCTATCCAGTATTAGACATTTTGAATCTAGACATCGGCTACACTTGGATTGTCTTTTCCATATTATGTATTTCTGGATTCGCAGTGATCCACAAGGTAGCTGACGATGTAATTTTCAAAGGTGAAATGGAAATTAATGAAGATTCTTTTACATTTCATTTAAATGAAGAAACAACAACAATTCCTTTTAAAGATATAAAGATGGTTCTTTTATACCCCATGCTTGGTTTGAGTAAAATTCCCGACACTTTCAAATCATACAAATGTCAAATAAAAACCCATGACAACGTTTACACCTATCAAATTACAAGGGAAGAACTCAAAGATGGAAAATTGATAGCAAAGAACATATTAAATCCTAAAGCATTTGATTTAATAAAATTCCTCGATAAGCAAAAGATCAACTATCGTTTCGGGAAGCGCATAAATTAAATCCTACCAACTACTTCACTCACTATAAATCATCCCCACAAAAAAACGGCCTCTTACTAGAAGGCCGTCTTCGAAATTAGAATTTACTACTTTGGAGAGTGTACTTGTTAATCGAGTCTATATTTTTTAAAGAAGACATCCCAATCCCAAACGAAGTTCTCTACTACTTCATCCATTCTCTTTAAGAACAAAGGATTTGGCGCTTGCATTCTTTTGAAGTATTCATCTTGAAAATTGTACAATAAGTATTTATCGAACACCCCTTTTGACATGGCATAGATCATGTTTCTAGAAGGATGATTTAAACGACATAAGTGCGTTTTGTAATCTTTCATCATTTTCTTGAAATCATAAACTGGCATATCATACGCTTTGGCTAATTTTTCATAAACCAACGTTTCGATACGGTCTGCTTGTTGCGGATCAAATGCACTTTCTAAAAAGGAAAGGTTTCCAACCAACACGATTAAAGAAAATTCATAATTATCATTTGGCCGAAGGTTAGGCGACTTAACAAAAGCAGGGTCGTCGTTGATTAGCTCAGCTATAACTGGGAATCCATTGTCAATCGTCGTAAATAAGCCATTAATGAAAACATTGGCTAATTTATCGTCAGAGACTTTTTTCTTAATAATGGTTCCGAACATTTCTTGGGTTAGGTTGTAATACTTAACACAAAGGTAATAAAGGCTTTCCCGGCTATGAACACGGTGGTTTTAGGTTTTCAACATCTTTTTCAACAGTTATAAACACTAACCCTTCATCATGCCCACGATCATTTCAACATTATTTTATTGAGTTCATAATTAATATGAACTTTTTCGCGATCTGAATTGTACCTTTATAGAGAATGTAAATATTCAATTAATGAAAAGGAGTCAGATCATTTTATTTGTCATTTCAATCGTAATAAGTGGCAGTATATTTGTCGTTTTGAAAGCCAATCAGAAGACACAATCTAAAACAATGAAGGAAGAGGACAAAACTGTCCATCTCCGGACCAAAAAGGTGAAAAATGCCCCTCAGCGAATCTCACTGGTTTCTTACGGTCAGATAACACCAAACATGGAGTTAAATGTGGCTTTTCAAATTCAAGGAGAACTACAGAAGGGGCAAGTTACAATGAAGCCTGGAACCAACTTTAGAGCGGGTCAAGTTCTATACAGAGTGGATAATAAGGATGCAAGATTCAATTTTGAAGTAAAGAAAGCAGTCATGTCAAATATGATTCTGAGCTCGCTTCCTGACATTGAACTTGATTTTCCTGCAGAGCGAAATAAGTGGATGAAGTTCATAAATGATTTGAGTCCAAAAAACCCTAAATTACCTGCAATACCTGCAACAAGAACTACGAAAGAAGAAATGTTCTTCATGGGACGAAATTTCTATCCCGAATTCTACGCATTGCAGCAATTGGAGTCACAAATGGAAAAGTATGTTTTTATAGCTCCGTTCAACGGAACTGTCATAGCAACATTCGCAGAACCTTCATCTATAATCAGTCCGGGGATGCAAGTCGCTAAAATTGCAAAAACGGATGATTTTGAAGTTAAGGTTCCAATAGCTATTGAAGACTTAGACAACTATCGAAATAAAAGTTTTGCCAAGTTTGTAAACGCCGACAATATAACTGTGGGAACAGGTAAAATTTTACGGGTATCGAATGTAATCAATCAACAAACACAATCTGCAGATGTTTACTATTCGATCAAAGCAGCGGAAGGCAAAACAATTTACAGTGGCCTTTTCGTGAACGTTTCTATTGACCAAGAAGACAACACACTAAAAGAATGCGTTGTCCTTCCCAGAACAGCCATGCAAGATGGTAAAGTAAAAGTGATCGAAGGAAATAAAATAATCGAAATCAAAGTCAATCAAGTTGGTTCAATCCCCGATTCGATTTATTTGACGGGGTTAAAAGACGGTCAAGAAGTTCTCATGGAACAGATTGGTAAAATTGAGAAGGACGTAAAATACAAGGGAGATTCCCAATAATACTGTAGCAATGAATAAAGTAATACAGTTTTTTATCAACCGACCGATTTGGGGAAATGCGATTATTGTGATCGTAGTGATGTTTGGCTTGTTCTCACTTCTAACGATGCAAAAGTCATTTTTCCCGGAACAGGAGCCGAAACAAATCTATGTCTCTGTTATGTATCCTGGAGCTTCTCCTTCGGAGATGGAACAAGGTGTAACGATTAAAATTGAGCAATCGGTTAAAGGACTTGACGGAATTGATGAGATCAATTCGACGTCTCAAGAGAACTTTGCGCAAGTTATTATTACTGCAGATGAGGACACGGACATGGAAGCGCTTCTGAGTGATATTGAAAACTCCGTAAATTCAATTAGTTCATTTCCAAAAGGCATAGAACCTCCAACTATTTTCAAACAGAAAACAGGCGGAATGGGAAGCGTGGTCGCTTTTGTTGGGATCGCCTCCAGAGTTGACAGTGCGGATATCAATGATTTAACGGACCTCGCCTCGAAGGTTGAGCGCCAATTATTGAATTCAAAAGAAATTACTCAAATTCAAAAAACGGGATTTCCAGATAAAGAAATAAACGTTGAGATTAGAGAACAGGATTTATTGAGGTACAACATTTCAATGCAGGAAGTGGGCGCAGCAATCGGCTCTAAAAACATTGATATCACGACTGGAATTATTCGCGGACCGATGGAGGAACTGAACATTCGTTCCAACAACAGAAGAACATCTCCTGAAGAAATCGCGAAGATCCTACTTCGAACAACTAAGAGCGGTGAAAAGATTACAATAGGCGATGTTGCAGATGTGAATCTTACCTATTCAGAAGCGTCTCAACAAGCGAAATTCAATGGGAAACCAGCCGTTTCATTTCAAATCGAAAAAACAATCGATGAGGACATCTCTGAGATTACAAATGCCCTTTACGAATACCGCGATAAATTCAATGAAGAGAATCCAGATTACGAATTCAAAATATTCTTTGAGTTCAATCAAATGCTGGATGATCGGATCGACCTATTGACCCGAAATGGTATCATGGGACTTATCCTTGTTCTGTTGTTCTTGGGTCTTTTCTTAAACTTGAAACTTTCAGCTTGGGTGGCCTTTGGAATCCCCTTCTCCTTCCTGGGAATGTTTATTCTGGGAACGGCTTATGGTATGACCATTAACATGATTTCACTCTTCGGAATGATCCTCGTTGTTGGTATCTTGGTGGATGACGGAATTGTAATCGCTGAGAATATTTACACCTATTTTGAAAAGGGAAAATCAGCCCATAAATCGGCATTAGAAGGAACATTGGAAGTTCTGAAACCCGTTTTCACGTCGGTTACAACCACAATTGTGGCGTTTTCCATTATACTATTCGTTGAAGGAATGGAAATGATGCACGAAATGGCCTTCGTCGTTATCGCATGTCTGGCGTTTTCGCTTATTGAAGCATTCATTATTCTTCCGGCTCACTTGGGACATAAAAGTGTGTTGTCCGAACGAAAGACCTTCAAATTCTCCTATTTGGTTGGCGCGCTAGTTATGGTCGGTTCACTCACCCTTATCTATCTAGCAACAGGTTTGATTACTCCTGGTGCTAGCTTTGGACTCCTCTTATTTCCTTTCTCTTTAATCATTCTTGGAGCAACATTATTCATCACTGGATTCTCGCAATCTCCAATGGAAAGCAAAATCCGTGGTGGAGCCGATAGATTCATCAAATTCGTTAGAGACAATTGGTTCAAAACTGCGGTCGAAAATATTCTTGGCACAAAACGGAACTGGTTTTATTTGACAGTTTTAATTCCTCTTGCTTTTACCGTTCTCGCTTTCGTTCTGATGGGCAGAGGTGTTATTGGGGCCACCTTTTTCCCAAATATCGAACCTGATTTCTTTACAATTGAAGCGGCCTACAAACCCGGCGATTCAAAAGAACAAACTGAACGTTTTGTCAACACAGCAACAGAAATTCTTATCGCTGAAAACCAACGAATCATTGACGAGACAGGCGATTCGCTTTTGACCTACTACTCCAGTAATGTCGGGATCTCGCAAAGTATTGGTCAAGCTGGAAACCACACAGGAATGGTTCAAGTCTTCTTTAATGGTGAGAATGCTAAAACGCCTATTGACACCTTAATGAATCGAATTATTCGACGCCTTAACGCGACATCTTCTGGAAAGTTAGCGCAAGATACTTATGTTGGAGGTTTCAACCGTTTTGGTAAAGAGATCGCTATTGGATTGTCCTCACAAAAAGAAGCCAATTTATTGCAAGCAACTAAGGATTTGAAATCCCGACTTTCTAAGATTGATGGCGTTTTCAACATCAAAGACAACATGCCTCCTGGGAAAAATGAGGTACAATTAAAATTACGCACGGAAGCAAGTATTTACGGCCTTACTGAAAGTGATATTCTTTCTCAAATCAGGTCTGGATTTTTCGGAAACGAAGCCCAACGCGTTATTGTTGAAACGGATGAGATCAAAATTTGGGTTCGCTTTCCTATTGAGGACAGAAACTCTCTTTACGATCTGAAAAATATGAAGATTAAAACACCGCAAGGCGTCGCAATCTCATTGAATAAAATTTGCGATTTCACAATGGAAAGAGCTCCGGAAACCCTTCGGCGATTGGATGGGCAAAGAATTGTAACCGTTGATGCTGAATGCACCGATCCTGATTTGGTGTCTCAAATTAACACACAAATTCAAGATTCCGTTTTACCCAAGTTGTTTGATTTGTATCCGGAATTAAAATCTGTTGAATTGGGGCAGTCCAAACGTCAAAGAAAAACGATGGACTCAATGAAAGCAGTTGCCCCAATCGGAATCGTAATCATGTTCATCATCATTGCCTTGCACTTCAATAGCCTCGGAAGCGCATTCCTAATTATGCTTGTAATTCCTGCTGGGATTGCCGGTGCTATATTTGGACATGGATTGGTTGGTTTGCCTGTTTCTTTACTGTCAATGTTTGGAATTATAGCTTTGATTGGAGTCTTAGTGAATGACGCCATTGTCTTCCTCGATCGTTACAACGAACTCCTCAAACAGGGGTTTGAAGTTAAAGATGCCGCTATTGAAGCCGCAATTTCACGTTTCAGACCCATTTTATTGACGTCATTAACAACCGTAGCTGGACTTCTTCCGATTATTATGGAAACAAGTATGCAAGCTCAATTCTTGATTCCAGTTGCAGTTTCAATTGCATTCGGCGTGTTGTTTGGGACATTATTTATTTTGTTCTTCTACCCTGCCGCGATCCTATTCTGGAACGCTCGAAGAATCTTTTACAGATGGGTCTTCCATGGTGAATCTAACTTGGATCCGAGGTCAGTAGAGCCAGTAATAAAATTAGAGAAAAATCAGCATGAATTTGAAAATAAGTAGCCTTCTCGTTGTTATCGGTTTAAGTACCGTTGGGTTCGCTCAGCGCGACTTAAGTGCGTCCGAAGCGGTGTTTATTTCTTTGGAGAAAAACTACCAAGTCATCATTTCTGGAAAGCAGCACTCGATCAATGAATTGAACAACCGTTGGTCAGAAGCTGGAGCTTTCCCGACAGTTGATTTGACCCTAATGAATGGCAATACGATTCAGGACAATACGAATAACCCGTTCACCTTTATACCGGGAATCGTTTTAACGCAAAGCATCAATCCTTCGTTAACTGCGAATTGGAATATTTTCACTGGATTCGCTGTTCGGATTTCAAAAGAACGGTTGGAGATTTTGGAAAACCAAAGCGCGAACAACGCTATGGCGGTAATTGAAAATACGATTCAAGATGTTTTAAAGGCCTATTACACAGCTCAATTGCAACACGATAGAAAGGATTTATTTAAATCGGTAATGGAGTTATCGAAAGATAAGATGCATTACTACGAACTAAAAGAAAAGTACAGCAATGCCAACACGCTTGAGTTAATGCAATTCAAAAATCAATATTTGACGGACAGTACAAACTTGTTGATGCAAGAAATTTCGTACGACAATTCAGTTCGGAACTTGTTGCTTTTGATGAACGATAGTACAATCACCGCTGACGGATTGAACTTAACCGACAAAATGGATCTTAAGGTAATGGATGTCGATTTTTCTGAAGCTGAAACTGAAATGTATTCCAACAATCAGAACTTGACGAATCAGTACATTTCCTTGGAATTGCAAAAAACCAATACTGCATTTCAACGCTCGTTCCTTTACCCAACCTTGTCGTTTCAAGCTGGAGTTCAACCGGGTTGGTCGTGGATTCGAGAAATACAAAACAACGCCTTTCAAGCTGAAACGAGTAATTTATCCTATTACGGAAATATCAATTTACGCTATTCCATCTTCAACAATTGGAAGAACAAAAGAGCGGTTGAAGTGTCTAAAATCCAAGAGGAGATTAGTACGCTGAACATTGAAAACATGAAGATGACGCTTTCAAGTACATTGCAAAATTTGATTGCGCTTTACAAAGCCCGAGTTCAATTGGTTTCTATTTCTCAGGAAAATCTAGTCTATTCAAAAAAAGCATTGGAGTTGGCGCAAGAACGATTCGCCATTGGCGGGATTAATTCAATCGACTTGGCGAGCTTCTTGAACAATTATCAAAACACACTCATTCAGCATTACGAGAACCTGTTCAATAAAATGGATACGTACTTGGAAATTTACAAAATGACAGGGAAAATTGGATTGGAGTATACAAAGTAATTAGTTTTCAAAAACCAACTTCTTCAGACTTTCTCGCTCGCTCTTAAGAGTCTCAATACCCGTCTTATCCTTTCGCATTAAGAAGATAAACTTTCGCTTTAAAAGAATGTGTTTGTAATACTGATAGTAGTAATACGCTCCCAAACCAGACAACGGCATACTGCAAAAGTAAACCCACTTCATCCAATATTCAGGTTCGAAAATACAATTGAACCCCATTAGGAAAGCCACGTACACCAATGGATAAAAAATCAACCCGAGGAGGACTAAAATCGGCGCCGTATATTCTACTTCTTTTATCAATCTGATAACCAATAAATCGGTGACCTTGAACTGAAAGAAATTGTGAATCAAGCCATAGAGGAAGACAGGAAAGCCAATAATAAGAAAGAAGAATGACTGTACCAATTGACGTTTAAACATCCTAGAACGGTACTTTCTATCCAGAAAATCTGCTTTGATATTCAAATTTTCGATCTGCCAATTGATGCTTTCAACAAGCATTTTTATTTCATTTATTTTCCAAGGATGAGAAATCCGAATCAAGTTCATTTGATCAAACACACTTCGCATTATTTCAACGTCATGTTCGACACCTTTATTAGTTGATTTGATATAATCCGACGAAATAATACCAACGATTCCTTCCACCAATTCCTCTTCCTCACTCTGTTCAGATCGAACCAACAAGCGCGATAAGCCAATTCTAAATTTCTCCGTTAGTTTTCGCCCGGCTTTAAGCGAATCCGTTTTAAACTCTTCCAAATACGGTTGTGGACTAATAGGTTCACCAATCGTTGCTAGAACGGAACTTCTGAATTTTTCAGGATGCATATAATTCAACCCGATTGGAATTATTTTTAACCCGAGTTTCCCTTCGTTTCTTAGTTCTGTTTGAATCGCAATTCGCGCTGTTCCAGATTTCAATTTACGCAGCAAACGCTCTTGAAAGCTACTCCCTTCAGGAAAAATTACCAATATCTTTCCTTCTTCAAGAATACGGTAACAGGCTTCAAATGAATCTTCATTCGAAACGCCACTGCTTATTCCATCTGCTTTTCTATTAACAGGAATCATTCCTAATCCGTTCAAAACCCAGCGTTTCAATGGACTCGTGAAGAACGTTCCTTTTGCCATGTAATAAATTCGACGGTTGCAGATGTATCCTAAAATCCAAGCATCCATGATTGTATTCGGATGATTTGCAATTATGATTTTAGGGCCTTTTTCATCTAGGTATTCGCGATTTTTCACCCGAATCTGTTTATAAAAGAGTCGAATGCCAATACTTACGATTAGTCTGAGAATATAGTACAACATAACTGCTTTTGCCAAGATAGCAATTCCGATCCTCACAACTTCCCAAAATCTAGGAATTGTAATTAAATTCGCAACGTGAAAACAGCACCTCTTACATACCTCAACGAAAATGATGGCTCTGGAATTTTAGCGTTCGGCTCTGGCCCTACCTTTATTTTGGATGAAAAATCAGACCTCGATGCAATGCAATCATTCATTGATGCGAATAAAGGAGCATACATTTTCACAACATTGAGCTACGACTTGAAATTGAAAATTCAAGGTTTGGAATCCAAAAACGAAGACAGCCAGAATTATCCGCTGGCAACGCTTTGGGTTCCAAAAACAGTTATAGCAATTGATAACGAAAAGATTAAAGAGTATTTAATTGGAGAACAAAGTCTTGAAAATGAAGGTTTTGTTTCCAACTTCTTTGAGAATTCGGAATCCAATGGATTTAATTTAGATGCCAAATTTGAAGCGCGATTAACGAAGGAGGAATACCTGAATCAAGTAAATGATCTCAAGAACGAGATTCAGCAAGGGAATATTTACGAAGTCAATTTCTGTCAGGAATTCTTTGCTGAAAACGTTGAGCTGAACGATCCGATTCAGGCCTACTTCAAACTGAATCAATTAACAAAAGCGCCGTTTTCATGTTATTCGTCTTTGGGAAACTTCGAAATATTTAGCGGAAGTCCAGAACGGTATATTAAAAAAGAAGGCCTTAAACTGATCTCACAACCGATCAAAGGAACGGCGAAGCGAGGTAAATCCAAAGAAGAAGATCAGCAATTGAAAGAACGTCTTTTGGCCGATCCAAAAGAACGCTCGGAGAATGTAATGATCGTTGATTTGGTGCGAAATGACCTTTCCAAAATCGCGACGAAAAACAGCGTTAAAGTCGATGAACTTTTCGGGATTTATTCCTTTGAAACGGTTCATCAAATGATTTCCACCATTTCGTGTGAAGTTGAGGAAACCACTTCTTTCACGGATATTTTAAAAGCAACCTTCCCAATGGGATCAATGACTGGCGCTCCGAAACACAGCGCAATGAAATTGATTGAGAAGCACGAAAACTTCAAACGTGGAATTTATTCCGGAGCAATTGGATACATTGCACCAAATGGAGATTTCGACTTCAACGTCGTTATTCGAACATTGATTTACAACCGAGAAACAAAATATTTGTCGTGCCCTGTTGGCGGAGCAATAACAATTCAATCCTCTCCTGAAGCGGAATACGAAGAATGCAACATCAAAGTGCAATCGATTTTGAAGGGAATGAATGCATAAAATCGAACAACATATCGAGGCCAATTGGTCGCATTTGAAGACAAATCAGATCTCTGTCGCTTGCAGCGGTGGGCTGGACTCTATCGTTCTTGCATTCGTGCTTCATACATTGAATTTTAAAGTTGACGTAATTCATGTCAATTATAAACTTCGAGGAGAAGATTCAGAATTAGACGCCCAATTCGTTGAACAGTTTTGCATGGACAATTCCATTCCTTTTGACAAAAGAATTGTTGATTTAAAACTTCAATTAAAGGATGGAGGGAACTTGCAAGAATTAGCGAGAAACGTTCGCTACGATTGGTTCCATGAAATCATTTCAGCCAACGGTAAAGTTGCTCTTGCGCACCATCTCGACGATCAAGTAGAAACGTTCTTTTTGAATTTGGCTCGAAAATCAGGCGTTATGGGGTTGGCGTGTATGCCTAACGAAAACAATGGAATCGTTCGCCCCCTACTCGACTTTTCCAAAGAAGATTTAAAGGAGTACGCCGAAGCGAGTGCCATTGAATGGCGCGAAGACGTTTCAAACCGCGATTCAAAATACAGACGGAATAAATTACGGAATGAGATTCTTCCAGGTTTAACGGAAGCAATCCCAACATTGAATTCAAGCGTTATTGAACTTGTGAAACAGTTTCAACGCAAGCAAAAAGAATTGGAAGAAGAGGTTCGGCACCGGTTCGAATCCAGTATTTCCCACAAATTTATCTTATTAGAAGAACTCAATTCCATGACGGAACTCCAATACATCGAGTTCTTCAGACAATTGGGACAACCCGCATCCATAGCGCAGGAAATCAAACGATTGAAACAGAAAGGAACATCTGTAAATTTTGTAGCTTCAACTAAGACTCAATTTGACAAAGCCGTTTTGGATGGAGACAGATTGAGCTTCGTTGTCAATTCTGCCCGCCCTATGCCGGAATTGATCATTCAGAAGGTAAATGAACTGCCAACCGTATTTTCAAAAGACGAAGTCTACCTCGATGAATCAAAAATTGTAGGCAAACTACACTTTCGAAAATGGAAGACTGGCGATCGAATGTCTCCAATTGGAATGAACGGAACACGATTGATTTCGGACATTATTTCTGACGCAAAAATCAATTCGCACCTTAAAGCAAACCTTGTTCTTCTCTGCGACGACAAACACATTCATTGGTGCGCTGGGCTTTGCGTTGGTAAGTTTGCGGTAGCTTCGAGTTCGAGTACTATCTTAAAGTGCTCTAAAAAGAACTGAGCTTGGCTATTTACTGAATTTAATCACTCAGCCGGTTAGACCGTTAATCTTCGAGGATTTCTTCAATTGGATCTCCAGTCATCGCATTTACTTGTTGCAAGTAAAGTATGTGCGTTAACGTTGATGTGATATCCGTAATGTTCAACGAGCGGTACAAATCCATTTTCGGAATTCCATTTCCATACCACAAAAGCGGCACATGTGTGTCATAACTATATGCAGAGCCGTGAGACGTTCCTTTGTGAGAGCTTTCCGTGTCCTTGCTTGATGGCAAATAACCCGGTTCCAAAATCAGGATTACGTCGCCGCTTTCGCCATGGTGATATCCGTTTCGAACCATGTCCAACCAAGGATCATTTGAATTTCCGTTGTACAATTGATTTGCCGTAAACACACGTTTAACACCCTTCCATTTTGCAGTTTCATTCGCAACAAATTCTATAACATCGTCCAATTTCAATCCCAATTGGGCAATACTGTCATGGTCCAAATAGAAATTCAAGTTGTCTTGTTCCAAAATCAACGGTTGTCCAAACTTGGCCGTCATTGCTTCTTTCAAATAATACATGTTGGTATCAGTGTATACATATCCACCAGGTAAATTGTGGTCAACTAAATTCTGTGGAGTTGGAACCACAGCGTGATCTGCAGTAATGAAAATTGTAAAATCTTTCTTTCCTACTTCCTTTTCAATCATTTTAATCAATCGAGCAATCTCCAAATCCAATCTTAAATAGATGTCTTCAATCTCTTTAGAGTAAGGTCCAAACGTGTGCCCAACTATATCAGGAGTCGAGTAACTGATACAAAGCATGTCCGTTTGATCATCTTGCCCCAATCCTTCCGCTGTAATTGCGCCAATAGCCAAATCCGTCAAAATTGTATTTCCGTAAGGTGTGTATGGCAATAAACCGGCCGACGAATATCCTTCAACGCTGCTCATTGCCTTTAAATCGTAAGGGAATGTTGGAGTTGTCTTCGATGGCATCAAATGCTCATACGGTGAATCATCAGGTCCACTTTCAGTGTATGTCGAAATGTCTTGAAGCGTCGTCCATTGACCACTCATATACAATTCCGCATATTTCTTACTGTTAAAATCTGTCACCCATTGCGGCAAAGACGATTTAAAAAACGTACTCGTAATGAAGTTCCCTGAATTATAATCGTACCAATAAGATCCATCACTCAGATGTCCTCCAGGCAAGATTGCACCTCTATTTTTAATTGACATAGAAATTACTTTCGCATCTGGATAAGTCAATTTTAATTGATCAGTAATCGTATTTGACTTAAGATTGATGGGAGAACAAGCACCAGATTTGGAACCGCTTCCTACGGTTGAGTACGTTGAATCTTCAACGCAATTAATTGACCTCATTTGCTGTCTGTCAAACCAATCATTTGCGACAATTCCGTGATTACTTGGCGTTGTGCCTGTATAAATTGAAGCATGACCAGGCCCCGTATATGTTGGAACATAGTTGTAATTCATATTTCTGCAATTCGTCCCCTTATTCATTAACTTTTTGAATCCATCATCAGAATATTTGTCGTAAAAGCGGTACAAGTAATCATAGCACATTTGGTCAACGACGATTCCTACGAGTAGTTTCGGAGACTCTTTTTGTTGTGCATTTGTACTTATTGATCCTAAAATAAATAGGGCGAATAAAAATGGCTTTAATTTAATCATGTCTCAAAAATATTGATTTAATAACTCGATAGAACAATTTACAAGCATTAACTTTGTGTTAAACACAATTTTATGCTCGGACTTAAGCTTCCTACTGACCCAAGATGGGTAAATATCGTTGAAAAGAACATTGAAGAAATCTTAACGGATCATGCTTATTGCGAGCAAAAGGCTGCCAGTAATGCAATTACGATAATTGTAAAACATGCGCACTATCCAGACTTGGTTCAGGCGATGACAGAAATCGCGATTGAAGAGATGGAACACTTCAAAATGGTGCATGAAAAAATCTTGGAACGCGGAATGAAGTTGGGCTATGAGCGAAAAGATCCTTATGTGAATGATCTCGCGAACCATTTGAGAAAGACAAGCTCTGGCGGATCAAAAGACAAGCAGTTTGTGACAAGCATGATTTTTGGGGCAATGATTGAGGCAAGAAGTTGCGAACGGTTCCGAATTCTTTCGGAAGAGATTGACGATGCAGACTTGCGCGAATTTTACCGAAGCCTAATGGAAAGTGAAGCGCGTCATTATACAACGTTTTTGAACTTCGCTAAAAAATATGGCGGAGATGAAGATGTAGAGAAAAGTTGGCAAGATTTCCTTGCATTTGAGGCGACACTTATGGAGAAGTATGGGAAAAATGAGACGATGCACGGTTAAGTGCACCGTCCTTAGTTTAAACTATCAATGTTAAGCCTATCTGTTTGTGGTAGACCTGCTCTCAATTAACGATACCCTAAAAGTAAAAAAGAAAAGTTGTAATCGCTATGATTTCTAATAAAATAGGACAAAAAAACACAGGTCTATAAGATAATCACAACTATCGCGTAATGAAAACGAATTAAGTAGCAGTCAAACTGTGCCGTGCACGTATTTAGTGAATCACAATCAATTTCGCCGGTTTACCGAATCCATCATTCCCAACAACATGAACTGTATAGGCTCCTTCTGTTAATTGCGAAGTATTCACCGTTATTTTATTCGTTTGTTCCGTAATCATTTGATCAATAACAAGTTTCCCCATTTGATCATACACTTGAACCGATCCCTTCGATATGACTTTTGAAGTACTTACTATAAATTGATTGTTTGCAGGGTTTGGTACCGCCATTACGTCAAAATTATCTTCGATAAGAGCAAGTGGATTATTCGTTAACACCTTGAAATCGTCAAAATAGAATCCATCTTCGGTTGCACCACCATCCGATTCAAATCTAAACCGAACGTTGATTACCTGACCTAAATAATCAGATAGATCAACTTCTTCGTAAGTCCAATCTGATCCTCCTTCCCAAACAGGTTCTCCGTTAGGCTGGACACTCCCGCCTCCGCCAGTGCCTTCTACTGTATGAAGAGCACATTGTCCAATCCAAGATCCACCACCGTTTGTCGATACTTGGAATTGACAATAATCATAGTCAGCTTCAATTGCCCATTTCGCATAAAACGAAACGATTGCTGCATTGGCCGTTGTCAAATCTATCGATTGGAATAGCTCGTAGGTATTGTCAGCATTGTTGCTGTAATCACCTCCGTCACTTTCGGTAAAACTCGTTGTTGGTGAATAAGACGCGTCAGAAGTAAGCGACCAATCGCCGTTCCAATTCGTTGTATTCGAAGCGTCATCAAACACTTGTAGCCCCATTTGTCCAAATAGTTTAGTAACCGTATCTCTATAGATCCAAGTTCCATAATCTGTGTTGATTACATATTTAAGCTCATCACCGAATTGAACGGCTGGATTCAAAACAAATGAAAACGCTCCGGTTACTTCTTCTTCCCAAGCCAGATCATAAATGATAGCTGGACCGACGGATTGAATATTTAAAATCGGATCAATCGAAACTGTAATCGCTCCTGATTCAAACCCAAGACGTTGAGCGATATGATTGAAGTTCCCTGTTAACGTTTCCACAAATGTAGGATCAGTATCGCCCACGGTTAAATATGTATGAGTGACATGAGACAAGACCAAATTTGGGAAGATCATTCCCTGACACGTAGGTAAAACCTCAGATTGAGGAGGCCAAAAATCAGAACCCACTTCTGGCGTCATCGCGAAAATGGTATCTTTCAACCCTACACCGTTGTCTACTTTATACATGTAATCATCTGAATCCCCTGAAGCAGGATACAACCCCGATGATTTCGTTGGAAAATAGTTATTCTGAGAACACATGTGCGTTGCTAAATCATCAAAATAATCGTGGTGATCAGCAAACTCAGCGAAAGTCGTTCCGATTGGATAAAGCATCAAGTTCCCATGCGAGTGCGCATTAAGAGCAGTCTTAAATCCATACGTTTCTGTCAACCATTTCATCGCTTGTGTTTCTGGCTCAGAAAACGCACTTGTTCCAGGGTATACATCACTGTTCACGTTTGCACTGACCCCTGTTGTGTTCCAACCGTAAGAATAGTTTCTATTCAAATCAACCCCTGGATTACTCGTTCCGATAGGCGCTCCGTTCTTTCTGTGCATTCCAAATCCTGATGGATCGTCTGCCTCATTAATCAAGTACCCATCCACATTGATACAAGGAACGAAGTACATTTCAGTATTGTCAACCAAGTATTGAACTTCGGCGCTTGTTGCATAATTTTCAAGCAAATACCACATATAGAAAATCGTTTGAGACATGCTCATCGGCTCTCTTGCATGGTGAATAGCAGTATATAATACATTCGGTTCCGTAGGATCATCCGTATTTGGATCATCTGAAATTTTCACGTGGTAAATTGGATTGTTATTGTGTGTCAGAAATGTTGAAATTGGTGCTTTAACTGTAATTAAATTTGGGTACAATGTTGCCATAGAATCAAGAGCATCAAGCATGTCTTGGTACTTATAGAACCCAGCATAAGCATTGTTTTCAAAATGATGAACGGGTGGGGCTGGCAGGTTAACATTATTTGCAGCACATGTTACATTTTTGGCTGAGTGCTCTGTCTTATTCCGCTTTGCATTGTATGCTTTTACATCATCGATTAGAATCTCATAATCAAATCCATTAGGTGTTAAAAGCTCAATCTCTTCTTGAGAAAAATCACTAATAACGAAAATGTTCTTTTTGTGAACACCATGATCAACAGCCAAGCCCAGTTGGGTAAGCGTTTCAAGACCATCATGATCCGCATAAATTTTAACCTTTGAATACTGCTGAGAGAAGGCAATTCCGGAGAACAGAACGGCCATAAGCGATAAGTACAATTTCATAGTTTCATAAAAATAGTTCTCTGCAAGTTACGGACTTTTATCATGGATAAAAATTGAACGGTTTCATTTATCAGTCAAAATAACAACTCAAACAAGTTGATAACCATCCATAATAATTCACCTGTTAGACGGAAATTCAGGCCTATCTTTGTTATTCAACTAATCAAATCAATTATGTCAGATCAAATCCCAATAAAAAAAGTTACGTTCGGAAGAGTTTTTTGGCCAAGTCTTGTAGCCGCCGTAACGGTATCCCTTATCGGTGCGCTTATATGGGCACTCGTAATCGGAAGCCTTTTTAGTACAGAGCCTTTTGCGGTGAATGACAAAACCGTTTTGCACATGACATTGGACGGTGATATTGGCGAAGTAAGCCAAACATCATTGAATACGACAACTTTTAGTATTGACACTCAATTGGGAGTTGCAAATATTTTATTCGCTTTGAATGCTGCCAAAACAGATCCCAAAATTGAAGGAATATTTTTAGAGATGAACAGTATTAATTGTGGAATTGCAACGGCACGCGAAATTCGAAATGCAATTAATAATTTTGAAAAAAGCGGAAAATTTGTCGTTGCTTATAACAGTGGTGAAGTCATCACGACAAAAGAATTCTACATCGCATCGGCTGCAAATGAATCTTACGGATTTCCAACATCGAACATGGAGTTTTTAGGATTGGGCGCAGAAATGATGTACTTCAAAGGAATGCTTGATAAATTGGAAATCGAAATGCAAGTCATCCGTGGATCGAATAACGATTTTAAAAGTGCCGTTGAACCTTTTTTCAGAACGAACATGAGTGATTCAGCACGACATCAAACAGAAACATTGTTAACGGGAATCTGGCAGGACATGCGAACGGATATTGCAAAAGACAGAGGTCTTACAGCGAAAGATTTGGATGATTTAGCGGAAAATGCTTCGGTTATTACAGTAAAAGATGCCGTGAAACACAAATTAATTGATGCGACGAAGTACCGTGATGAAGTCTTAAGCATCATTGCGAAGAAGGTAAAAGTGAAAGCAAACAAGGACATAGAGTTGTTGGCTTTTTCGAAATATGCCAAAGAACGTTTCTTAGACGATCAAGTGATTATGGTTGAAAACGAGCCGAACATCGCAGTAATCCTCACGGAAGGGGCAGTATCAACAAAAGGCGACGGTCTGTCTTCTGAAAAAGTGTGTAAAATGATTCGCGATGCACGTGATAACCCTTCGATTAAAACGATTGTGCTAAGGGTGAATAGTCCTGGTGGAAGTGCTTTGGCGAGTGACGAAATTTGGAGAGAAGTAAAATTGACAAATAAAAAGAAGAAGGTAATTGTTTCAATGAGTGATGTTGCGGCATCGGGTGGGTATTTCATTGCAGCTCCAGGCACAACAATCTTTGCACAACCAACGACAATAACAGGATCTATCGGTGTGTTTGGTGTGATTCCATTTACGGGAAACATGTTGGAGAACAAATTGGGGCTTTCATTCGACAGAGTTGGTACGAACAAGCATTCGGTTATGACAACAAATCGTAAATTAAACGAAGACGAGATTACGCTTATTCAAGGGCAAGTTGATGATATTTATGATCAGTTCAAATCAATTGTTGCCGAAGGGCGTGGAATGACAAAGGAACAAGTCGGTGTCATTGCTCGAGGTCGCGTTTGGACGGGAAGAGATGCAATGGCTGTTGGATTGGTTGACAAGATGGGTGGATTGAGTGATGCGATTAAATATGCAGCTAAGGAATCAGGCATCAGTAAAAAGAAGGTACTCTATTACCCACTTGTGAAAGAAGACAAATTGGCGGCCTTACTTGAGATGGTTGATAAATCATCTCAACAAGTCAGCATGAAAAGTGCGGAAATGCCAAAAGAGTTCCTTAGATATTATGAAAAATTAAAAGTGCTAGAATCATATACCGGTATTCAGATGAGAATGCCACTCGAAGTGACTTTCAATTAATATGATTTAACCCAAAAACCGTCTTGCGCAAGTGAGGCGGTTTTGTTTTTTTACCTTACATTCGAGATAGATAATGCAAAAAGCCCTATTTCACATACTATTCTTACCAATATTTCTTTGGGCTCTACCTTCATTTGCTCAGTCGGATTCGACTTGGCACAGTTCCTTTTACTTAGAAGCTGGTGGCGCTGGAGGGATCGCCTCTTTAAACATTGAACATTATTCTTTCGAAAAAGAAAACATCAACATCGGAGCGCGCTTTGGATTGGGAACTTCGCGATTGCGCAATTTCCAAGATGAATTTCAACCGGATTACTACGTTCCTTTCGGATTATTTACTGAAATAAAAGTAACTAATAAACGCCCGAACCCTCTATTGATCTATCTCGGCGCAGGATTAATTTATGCATCAACAGTGCAAGTCAACGATGAATTCGAACCGCAACGTGTCGTAAAGCTCAACAGTTATTTTCAAGCAGGCGCAACTTATGTTATCTCGAATAGATTATTACTTCGACTGTCTTATTCTCCTATTATATCCCGCGGATATGGTTTCAATCATTGGGCCGCAATCTCAATTGGTCACACGTTTTAGATGAAAGTAATCTTAATCATATCGATCCTTATAATTACAATAAGTTGTAAGCCGGAGAAGTTCGAAATCACGAACCTCAACAACAATGAAATCGAATTAATGGGTCATGGAGGAATGGGCATTTCAGACCTCTACCCTATCAATACGGCTGAATCTCTAATGCGCTGCATTAACGAAGGAGCTGACGGATCGGAATTAGATATTCAACTTACTGCTGATAATGTTTTGGTTGGGTTTCACAACTCCGATCTCGACGGGAACACCAACTTCACTGGACGGATAAGAGATTATACGTGGAATGAACTTAAAGAAGCGAGGTATACTTCTACGGCTCAATTGAATTATAAAATTCTGAAATTAAGGGATTTCTTTGATGGTGTTGGCGGCGTTGACAATTACACTTTTACGCTCGATATTAAATTGTACCCAACAGATGGCGAATACCTTGTCTATATCGACAACTTCACAGATGCTTTAAAGGAGCTATACAAGGATTATTCAATCGATCACACGGTATTCATTGAAGCACAAGACGAATTTTTCCTTGGCGAAATGGCAGCGAAAGACCCTCAAATTCGACAGTACATTTATCCGGCTACTTTTCAAGAGGGATTTTTAACAGCCTTGAATTTAGGACTTCACGGTATTTCCATTGACTCAGACAAGGTCACTGCCGAACAAATTGAATTCGCGCATGCTACAGGGATTTTCGTTACCGTTTGGGGAGTTGCAACTAAAAAGAAAAACAGAGAAGCCATTCGAAAAAATCCAGATATGATTCAAACAGATAAAGTGGCTTATCTCGTTAAACAATTGAAATGAAATCAAAACTACTTTTTACGCTGGGGCTTGTAATCATCGTTAGTTCGTGCTCGATGAATTTCCTTTTTCTCTATCCACATAACTTAAACGAAGATTCTACTTTCCAGCAATACAATGGTGAAAAGAAAGACACAATGCACCTGAAGTTCGCAAACCAAAACGAACCGAATTTCTATTACGAATCAGGAATCAATACTGATTTAGGATATTCCATTGAAAGTGTAAATTATCCAAACTCCAACGAGGATACACTAAACGCCTGGGTCATCCGACCTACTGGAGCATACAACGGAACAACTTTGTTTTTTCTCCATGGAAATACAGGACACGTTGTTTTAAATTACCAATTGGCAACACCTTTTGCAGAACGCGGATTCAAAGTATTCCTTTTTGATTACAGCGAATTCGGATTCTCTCAGGGGAAAGCGAAACGAAAAAACGTCCTGATCGATGCCAATTCTTCTTTGGACTACTTGTTGTCATTGGATGAGTTTAAAGACGAAAAAATTATTATTTATGGCCAATCCTTAGGAGGACACCTTGCACCTGTTATAGGAAAGCAAAACGAGTCTAAAATTGATGGTGTTGTCTTGGAAGGAGCGTTTTCAAGTCACGACGATATCGCTGGTGAAAGAGCAGGATTTATTGGAAGATGGTTTATTGGGGAAAAATACTCAGCTAAAGACTCTATTCCTTTGATCAAAAAACCGGTATTGGTGATTCACAGTATTGGTGATAGAACGATTCCAATTGAGCACGGTAAGCGTTTGTATGCTGCTGCAACGGAACCAAAGAGCTTCTATCAAATAGATTCAACTCATATTTTGGGGCCACTCTATTATGCGGATAGCATTGTGGCTAGGATTGAGAGAATGTTTCCTGTGAATTAGTTGCAGTAATTTGAAACAAACTGCATATTCCACCCCTTTAATACACCCTAAATGGATGATATTAGGTGTATCAATAATGTTTTGGTGCTTTGTCATATCAGGTGTTATTTTGAATTTTTCAAATTCGTCGGATTTTAATTACTCCAAAGGACGGCTAGAAGCAATTGAACAATCAAAAAGAGATGTTAAGGGTCGCTATGGGCACTCAAAAATAGGCACATCCTATCAAGTCAATTTGTTACTGAATACTTCGAAAACGAGATTTTATATCGATAATAATTTTGCAAGCCAACAAAATTCTTATTTGAAACAAATCAAATCTTCAAAGGTTCTAGAAATTTGGTCAGATGGAGAATTATTGGATGGTTCCAGGCAAAGAATCTACAAAATGAAAGGAGACGGAGCTACTATTATTGATTTTGAATCAACGAAGAGTGTTTACGTTGGAAAAACTCTAATTCCACTCTACTTTGCGTCAATTTTCTCATTAATTTCTTTGATCTTATTTTATCCGAAATGGTTTTTGAAAATGATTCGAAAAGAAAAGGAGGAGGAGGAATCGTTGGTCGAATTTTATTTAGAAAAATTCAATTCTCGAAAAACAGATGAACTCGAGAATATTGTTCTTCACCCAACCGATTTTAATTCTGATGCCGTTATTGCAGCGAAGCAAACTCTAACAGATCGAGGCACGCGATAAAAAACAGTAAAAGCACAAGGGACATTCGGTATTGAAAGTTTTGTCTTACTAACCCCAACAATACTTTGAGATGCCCCTTGTGCTTTTACGGAATTAATTAAAGTTCGTTTTCAAAGTTGAACTTATAGGTGTGAATTACATTTGAATCAGAATCAGATTTGATAAACATCTGTTGCAATTCGTCAATCATTAAAATCTCAAGTTCTTTAGAACCTTTAGTTTCAATTATTGATACCTCTTGATTAATAATTCTAAAACGAACAACCACATAGTTTTCTTGATTGTCATCTAGATCTACTTTACTGAAGTCGATTGTCAATTTTCTTTTGATCTCCTTCAATAGTTTTGGGTTCTCACCTGCAAAACTCACACTCATTGTCATTAAGCTTAAAACGACCGCTGCTACTAACTTTTTCATACCACTTATTATTTATTTCTTTGCAATGTTACACCTATTAGACATGTGAAAGCCAGTTAAGTTACAAAAGAAGTGGTGTTATTTCATGAGTGGCAGTTAACGGTGTTAAGTGGGCTTAGCTTAGGGATGAAAAACAGGGGGATTTCGGGGTTTTATATTCTGCTTTGCCTGCGACCAGCGGACTCGTTAATAGAACATATTGCCGCTGTAATAGTCGTACAATTTGTTGATCAATTCCAATCCTTGTTTGTTCAAACATAAGAACTGTACAATTAAATCAATTGGAATTAAAAAATCCCTCTCTCGGCTGAACCGAAAAAGGGATTAATATTATTTATTTGTTCTACTAACGAGACCTTGGAAATTACTTTCCTCCAGCCAATTCAGCGAATTCATCGTAGTTGACTTCTTTCTCGTTAAGCTTCACCGTTTCTTTAAAGTACTTTGTCAATTTTTGTTCAGCAAGCATATCGTAAACACGATTCGCTTCTTCTTGATTTTGAAGAACTTCCATTGCAGATTTCGTCAATTCAGCATCTTCTGGAGCTGGCATTCCGTATTGTGCATAGTTCGAAACCAACAATCCTTTCGTAAAGTTGATTACTTCTTGGTTCTCCAATTTGATTTCATTCGCTTTGAAGATTTCGCTTTGGATCAATTGCCATTTCAGACCTTTTGCATAACCGGCATACTCAGTCGCGATTTGCTCGTCAGAAATTTCTTTTTCGTTCGACATTTTAATCCAACGTTTCAAGAAAGCATCTGGCAATGCAAGTTCAGTTTTTTCCAACAATGAATCGTAAACTGCTCTTGTCAACATACGATCAGAATCGTTTACAAACATTCCGTCCAAATCAGACTTAACACGTTCTCTTAATTCTTTTTCATCTTTTATTGTTCCAGGTCCGAATAACTTATCGTACAATTCAGTACCCAATTCTGCCAATTCCATCACTTTGATTTCATTCACAGTCAATTGGAACTTTTCAGAAAGGTTTGGCAAATCCAATTCAGTTACTCCTAACATAGCAGCTGTATCAGCTCCACCTTTAGAAACAGAAGCAGGAGAAACGATTACTTTATCTCCAACTTTCTTACCTGTAAGCTCTTTCTTTACTTTCTTATCAGAAACGAATTCCATTGAAATTGTTGAAGTATGAAGAACCCCACCTTCCTTGATAGACGCGTCATCATTCAATTCAACAAACTGTGCCAAGATCATATCTCTCTCACCAACGGCATCTCCAGGAACCAATTTCCCGTAACGACGTTGTAAGTCTTCAATTTGCTTGTCGATCAATTTCTTGTCAACCTTAACCTTAATGTAATCGAATTTACTTTTTGCAGTAAGACCAACTTTAACTTCTGGAGCCAAACCGATTTCATATGTGAATTGGAAATCAGCTGGATTATTAAAATCTCCTTCGAAACCTCCATCTCCTTGAGGAATTGGATTTCCTAGAATTTCAATTTTGTTTTCAGCGATGTAATTTTGAAGTGATTTGTTGACCACTTTGTTCAATTCATCCGATAAAACACCTTTACCGTATTGTTTTTGAATCAAGCCCATAGGCACGTGCCCTGGACGGAATCCAGGAGTCTTAGCCGTTTTACGGTGCTTTTCCAATGTCTTTTTCACTTCTGAAGCATAATCTTCAGGAGTTAACTTAACCTTCAAGATAGCATTTAAGGCATCAATATCTTCGCGAATTACATTCATCACTATTTAATTAAAATGTATAAATAAAAAAAGTGGTCTCGGCCAAGCCAAGACCACTTTCTAATTAAGTGCGGGCGGAGAGACTCGAACTCTCACACCTCGCGGCACTAGATCCTAAGTCTAGCGTGTCTACCAATTCCACCACGCCCGCTTAATTGTTTTTTCGATTACTCGAAATCGAGGATTGTATTCCCCGCCATCCTTTTCAAAATGGAGTGCAAAGTTATGCAATTATTTTAAAATGCGAAGAATGGATTCGTTTTTTTTACATGAAATTTTATTCCTTTCAACATCAAGTTAACAAATACCCGAAATTGTGGAAAAGTCGCCGGTATAAAATGAAGTGGTCGCGAGAAAACAAACTAACTTTGTGCCTCTCTTTTAGAAGAACAAATGTTAACAATAGATCCTAAAGAAATCGCAGTATCGAAACTGCACCACTATTTGCTCGGAGCTGTTGGTCCTAGACCAATTGCCTTTGCGTCAACTATTGATGCAGAAGGCAATGAGAATCTTGCACCGTTCAGCTTTTTCAATGTGTTTAGTGCAAATCCTCCAATATTGATTTTTTCGCCTGCGAGAAGCGGTAGAACGAATACTACGAAGGATACCTATAACAATGTTAAAGTTGTTCCTGAGGTTGTGGTCAATGTTGTCAACTACGATATCGTTCACCAAATGAGTTTGGCGAGTTCACCTTTCGCTCCTGAAGTGAGTGAATTTGAAAAAGCGGGGTTTACAGCATTGGATTCTGAAACAATTCGACCGAAAAGAGTTGCAGAATCACCCGTTCAATTTGAATGCAAAGTGATTGAAGTTAAAGAATTGGGAACTGAAGGAGGTGCTGGAAACTTAGTTATTTGTGAAGTTCAACGGATTCATATCAATGAAGCTGTATTGAACGACGATCAAATGATTGATCAACATAAAATTGATTTGGTTTCAAGAATGGGGGGTAATTGGTATTGCCGTGCAGACGAAAAATCAATGTTTGAAATTATGAAGCCAATCACAACCGTTGGAATAGGATTTGATGCTTTGCCAGAGGATATTAGAAACAGCAAAACCCTTACTGGAAACGATCTTGGTCAGTTGGCTGGAATTGAAGAACTACCGAACGAAACAGATGTAAATGAGTTCAAGCTTCTGGAATTGAGCGATTTATTCGTATCTTTAGAAGACGATCCTTCTCAATTGGAGAATGAATTACACACAAAAGCGAAAGCTTTATTGAATGAAAACAAACTGGAAGACGCATGGATGACATTGCTTGCTTTCAACAATGGATAGAAAAAAGATAATTAGATTGTTCGATTTCCCGACTTTTCGAAATAGGGGAACATCGAACAATCGAAACAGTAAAATAACAATAAAATAAAATCAATTATGTTCAAATTAACGGGAACCGTAAAAGTAATTAAGGACACTGTTCAGGTAACTGAAAAATTCGCAAAAAGAGAATTTGTAATTAACGATGCATCAAGTATGTATCCTCAAGATATCATGTTCCAATCTGTTCAAGATAAATGTTCTATGCTTGATGGTTATTCAGAAGGAGAAAATGTTGAAGTTTCTTTCAACTTAAGAGGTAGAGAATGGACGAGCCCACAAGGAGAAGTAAAGTACTTCAATACGCTGGATGCTTGGAGAATTGAAAAAGTTGGTCAAGGAATGCCTCAAGGTGGACCGTCTGATATGAATCTTGATCCTGTTCCTGTTGCTACTCCTACAGCGTCAACTGATGCTGCTGAAGACGACGATTTACCGTTCTAGTAAAAAAAATAGTATTTAGACTTCCAGTTCATTTCGATACTTCGAAAGAGATTGGGAGTCTTTTTTTTATCCAATATTTTAGTCTTTAACAACGTTTTAGATTTAAATACCGTCTTTTGTATACCAATCAACTATTATGAAATATCTATTCCTAATTGCTACTGCTCTTGTTTTATCAGGTTGTATTAAAGATAAACTCGAAAATCAATCTGCCATTCTAATCGGTACTTGGACCTGGGATCATTCCATTGAATACACCTATGATGATGTTAATCAAGTTGAAATCGAAACGGTTGTTGCTGCCAGTGACTTTACAGGAATATATGCTGTTGAATTTAAAAAGCAAGGTAAAATTGCGGCAAAAAGAGACAATGTTGGTGTGGAGCAATTCAGAATTATTCTACCAATTTTTAGAGCCGGAACTTGCGATTTAGATGGTGGTTATGAATACCAAATCAACTTGAACAACAGCGAGACTGATACACTAATAGGATGTGTAAACACGGATACGCTTACGATGTTATCTGATTTCCACTTGCCTTTGAAAAGAGGAAGCGCGGATTATCCTTATTACAAGCATGTATACCTGAAATAGATCAATCAGCGTAAATCTTTCTTCCCTTCCACTTTGGCTTGTAGGTAAAAAGAAGCACCAAAATTAACAGGGTGTAAATTGGGAATAAAATTTCATAGATTGGAATAAAAACCCACGATTGAAGTCGCTTAACTCGGTTGAAATAAGGAAAAAAGAGAAATAGATCTGTAATTGACTTTAACCCAAACAGGAGCGCTGTTATTTCCCAATTGCCTTCAATCATTGACCAAATCAGCAACCCAAAGAATCCAATTGTAAGAACGGCCTGAACGACAGCCAGCGTTGTACTCAGGTTGTCTTTGATATCTCCCGTTTTCCCAATCCAACGCAACCGTTGATCGATAAATTCTCGAAAAGATTGAGGTGTTTCCGTTGTCACCGAACAATCCCGACTGGAATGCAACCGCACATCTTTATTGTTTTCTCTGAAATCGCGAAGAAGATAAGTATCATCTCCGCTCGCCATATTGATGTGCGATTCTAAATTGTCGACCTTTCTAAAGGCTTCCGTTTTGTAAAGTAAATTGGCTCCGCTTGCCATTATTGGTCTGGCCAAACCCGACAATCCCGCATTGGCCGCCGTTACCAATAATAAATCAATCTCATAAAAATGTTCGTACCATTTCTTGGAGATCATAACCGCTGGAAGCACATACATGTCTGCATCTCCAAGTTGCGCTAAAGCAGAAAGATAAGATGCATTGAATTCAACATCAGCATCGATCGTCAATGTGTACTTCGTTTCAATTTGACCAGAAGCGAATCGCAATGCTCTTTTCTTTCCTGTAATTCCTTCAGGCAAGTCAATTACGCTATAGTTTTCAATGGTCAATCGATCCCGAATAACTTGGACTGAAGCGTCATCTGAATGATCATTAATGAAAATGAATCTATTTGGTTGCTCTTTGAGATCGCTGATACTATCAAGAAGTCCGTCCAGACGGTGTTCTTCATTTCGAAATGGAATCAACACCGTAATTTCCGATGCTTCGATTTTTGATTCATCCTTCCCGTATTGATTTTCCTTGGAACGCTGTTTCACAAAGCCAACACTGACAATGATCCCAATGACGATCACATAAACGACAAAAAATATGAGGGTTGCGATCATCATTCTTTGGCTTTATCTCTACAAATGATAAACCCGATCAATGCTGGCGAGATTGTATTTACGAACCAAATAATTAAGGACGCGAATAGAATTGAAAATTCATTGATCTCCAATTGCCCCAGAATCGCAAGCGCGATCGCCTCCTTCACTCCTATTTTGCCAAGAAATAAGGATGGAACGAGCATTGTAATCAAATAAACTTGCCAGATGGACCCAATAAGAATAAAATTCAATTCCGCTCCAAAAGCGTGAAGCATTAGTGAGAATTGTAAAGTGAAAATTATAAATCGAGAATAACTCAACCCAAGAATCTTTACGCGGTACCAGCGGTCCTTCTTTAAGATCTTCTTAAAATCGGACGCGAATTCTTTCTTTTTAAACCGGGCGAGTAAATTATCAATAAAGAAATAGAAAATGTAAGCGATTAAGACGCAAGCAAAGAGCCAAGTAACGAGTTGATGACTTTCCTTGAGTACCAATATTCTGCCCATAAAAAGAACAGCTAAGGTTCCAAAGGTTACACTAGCAATGAACGCCGCGAAATTGCACAACAGCGTAAAGGTGATGATTTGGGATCGGTGCTTTCGCTCGAAGTAATAGAAACGCCCAATAAAATTCCCAATCATGTTTGGAGTTAGAATTCCCGTAACGATCCCCGCAAAAAAGGATTGCACTCTCGTTTTTTTATCAGAATCCGTGCCGATGGTTGAAAGTGTCAACTTCCATTTCATATACGCCAACCAAATATTAGGGTAAACCAAAAGTACGGCCACGACAAATGAAATGGGATTCACTAAATGAAACGCTGCCCACTCATTCTTATCAAACTGATTTATTTGTGAATACAAGACGTAAAGAACGCCCGTAAACAAAATCAGCTTAACAAAAAGAAAAATGTTCTTTTGATTTTTTTTAGTTTTAAGCAAAGAATTCTATTTAATGGTTGAAGATAAAATAATTCTAGGAATAGACCCCGGTACAACCATAATGGGATATGGAATTATCCATGTGAAAGGGAAGAAAGTAACGCTGGTTGCTTTCGGCATCATTGAGCTAAAAAAACTGGCAACGCATCCCGATAAATTGAAACGCATTTTTGATCGTTTGGATGGGCTCATCAAGGAATTCAAACCTGATGAAATGGCGATTGAGGCCCCTTTCTTTGGGAAGAATGTTCAATCGATGTTAAAATTGGGGCGCGCTCAAGGTGTAGCAATAGCGGCTTCATTGCTTCATAATGTTCCTTTTGAAGAATATTCACCAAGACGAATTAAGCAAGCAATAACAGGCTCTGGTGCGGCATCAAAGGAGCAAGTGGCAAAAATGCTTCAAAACATTCTTAAATTTGAAGAAATACCAAAACATTTGGATGCAACGGATGGGTTGGCCGTTGCGCTTTGTCATCATTATTCAAAAGGCATCGGTGAACACAACAAGTCAAAATCATCAGATTGGAGCTCATTCGTAAAAAACAACCCAAGCAGAAGTAAAAGTTAATTCGTAAGAAATTAGAAAGTTCCGCGTCTAAGGAATCAAACTGTGTACTTATGAAACGTAAAACTCTCCTGCTTGCGGCTGCAATTGCTGTGGGTCAATCAAAATTTGTATTGAACTTTAAGCATCAATCGATATGAATATATTCTTTGAATAAACAGATCTCGATTTTCTTCTATTTTCATTTATTGGTTGATTCTAATTATCTTTAAATCGATTATTGATAACATGGAAAACTATACGGAAATAGAAATTGACTCATTAATGCGTCGGTTCGAAGCACGGAAATTGCCCGAAGAAGAATGGACACATGAAGCACATTTAGTTGTTGCCATTGACTATTGCTCTAAATATACAATGTCAAAAGCTTTGGATCTTTCACGAGAAAATATTTCAAGGCACAACGAATCAACCGGTGGAATCAATACTGACACCGATGGTTATCACGAAACGATTACTAAATTTTGGTTAATCATTGCGGACAAATTTCTTGAGAACAATTCCTTTGAATCCTCCTCAGAAGCTTGCAATGCCTTCATCAATTCTAAATTTGGAGGAAGTAAATTTCCATTCACCTACTATTCTGAAAATGTGTTATTTAGTGTTCAAGCACGTCACAATTGGATAGAACCGGATTTAAGGCCAATTGATTCAATCTAATTTCGTACCTTTCAATGGATTAGTATTTTAAATCAATTCATGCGACTACTACTATTACTCTCATTTTGCCTTTTTGGGCACATTTCGGAATCAATTGCCGCAAGCCAATGGCAACAGCGTGCTAACTTTGGCAGCTTTGGAAGACACCGTGGAACGGGCGTTGGAATTGCCAATAAGGCGTATTGTGGACTCGGACACCTGAATGGTGCACCTGGAATTGACTATCGATTTCCAGATTGGTGGGAATATGATCCCGCTACAAATTCATGGGCACAAAAGGCAGACTATCCTGCGAATGGCGGAAATGGAGACCAGGACGTCGTTGTAATGCCTCTTGAAACGGTTGCTTTTGTTGGAATGGGAGAAGTTGATCAGACGAACTGGTTTAAATACGATGCTCAAACGAATTTATGGACGGATGCAACAGACCCTCCAGTCGGAGCGACATTTCACAACGAACATGCCTTCACCATTGGACATAAAGGCTATTTTCCTGCATTATTTTCAACAAACTTCTGGGAATACGACGCCGACTTAGACCTATGGACGCAAAGAGCTTCAATTCCAATCTCAACACAATATGGAAACCCAACTTTCGCAATTGGCGACAAAGGATATATCAAAATTTCGAGTTTCTTCTATGAATACGATCCAGCAATGGATACATGGACAATGAAAGCTCCTTACCCGGGACTTTTTCCGAATCGACCAAAAGGAATTCATCAAAATGGATACGGTTATATTATCGGTGGAATGGACGCATCGTGGACATGGTGCCCTGAGGTTTGGAGATACGACCCAACGAACGATTCATGGTTGCAACTTCAAGATTTCCCCGGGACGACAAGACGCTGGGCAACAGCAGTCAATGTCAACGGGAGAGTCTATTATGGATTGGGAACGAACGGAACAAATTTCAATGATTTCTGGGAATTCAATCCAGTCGCGGCAACGGAAGAATTCGCAATCGATAAATTCAAAATGTATCCAAATCCAGCCATTGATCAAGTCAATTTCTCTTCAGATCAGTACCAAGAATTTGATATCGCTTTGTATGATTTAATGGGAAATGCAATTTCAACAGTTTCAGCTATAAATGGCAAAGCGCAGATGAACCGTCAGAATTTCGCGTCAGGAACCTACCTGTATCGTGTTATGGTCGATGGGAAATCAGTCCATTCAGATCGAGTAGTATTTTTTTAAAGCTATTCGTACATTGCGGGCATGGAAATAAAAATCCGACCGGCACAAGTCGCTGACATATCGACTATTTTAGAAATCTTCAATTACGAGATTAGGAATTCAACCGTTGTCTATCATTATGACGAAAGATCGTATGAAGATCAATTGCAATGGCTCGCGGATAAGAATCAAGCTGAAATGCCCGTTTATGTTGCCGAAAACGACACAACCATTTTAGGGTTTGGAACCTACGGAATTTTTAGACCGTGGGAAGGATTCAAATTCAGCGTTGAACATTCCCTTTACGTTGATAAAAACGCTAGAGGCCTAGGAATTGGAAAGTCAATTTTATCAAAACTGATCCAAGTTGCAAAACAAAACGATTTGAGAATCATGATCGCTGGAATTGACGCCTCCAACGAAAAAAGCATTCAATTTCACGAACAATTCGGATTCTACGAAGTAGGAACGTTTAAAGAAGTTGGATTTAAATTTGACCGTTGGTTGGATGTCACTTTTATGCAATTAAATTTAACGAATAAATAAGAAAACCAAATGAGCAATAACAACACATCAAACATGAAAATGCGAATTCTACACCGCTACTTAGGCTTCTTTCTTGCAGGAATAATGGCCGTTTACGCTCTAAGCGGAATTGTTCTAATTTTCAGAGATACCGACTTTCTAAAAAGCGAAGTAACGGTTGAAGAAAAGATTTCTCCCAACGTCAAAAATGAAGAGCTTGCGAAAAAGCTACATTCTAAAAGGTTGAAGGTTGAAAAAGAAGAAGGAAATATGGTTTATTTCCAAAATGGAGATTACAACCGTGAAACTGGAGTGGCGCACATTACGACTAAGGAATTGCCTTATGTTTTGGATAAAATGACGCACTTGCACAAGGCCTCAACTGAAGATCCGTTGTATTGGCTGAACATTTTCTTTGGTTTCTCATTGCTCTTCTTTGTGATCTCCGCTTTTTGGATGTACATACCGAAATCCAGTGTGTTTAAGAAAGGAATGATTTTCACTTTAGCTGGGATTGTCCTGACTTTGGTGTTACTTTTTGTATAGTTGGCTATGAAATTTACGACGCCTTTTAATGCTGATATAATCCGTATTGAACAAAAATTAGTTTTTAAGGAAATGTATGGGCCGTCGAAGAGGAAAAACAACAAAGTTCTAATTCCTGCATTCGGTTTTTTATTACTTGGGTTACTTACTTTCTTATTTCTACCGCAGTCTACCATCATCTCCGCAATTTTATTGGCAGCAGTTGGGACTCATTATTTAGTCAATCAATATAATTATAGAGTTCAAGTCAGCAAGGCAAAAGAAGAGCATCAAGTAAATGTTGAAGAGATGATTTCCTTTGAAGAGAAGCGTAATATTCCAACCGTTATCGAATTTAGAGAAGATGAATTTTACTATGAAAATTCAGCAAGCAGCGCGTCAATTGTTTGGGAGTGGTTTGATGAATATAAAGTTCTAGACGATATAATTTCGATTAAGCATAAAGGTCAAATCGCCTACATGATTAGTAAAGCGCAATACAGCGATGAGGATTTTGATGAAATGCTAAAATTCATATCCAAGAAAATCTCTAAAAATTCTGACAAAGCCGTAAAAAGTGATCCACAATCGAATCCAGAATTAATTGACGATAATAGCTTATAATTAAACAGGTTACACTCTTGAGAACACTTGCGGAAAATCAGCAATTCGTCAGTATTCTCCCAACAACTTCACCTGTTTCCCATTGTCAATTACCATACTTGGTGTTCCTTTGTAATCACCAATTTTACCTGTGAAACAAACTTCTTGATCTTTCAGGTAAATTTCAGGCTCGTAATCGAAGTTTGGAATACTGGATTCAAATATGGAAACGCTAAAAATTTGATTTGGAAATTGCTTGTCTAAGTTTAGAAACACATGGCCTTTCTCAACCTTTTTAGTACTCACTACTTTACCGCAAACCGTGTGCTTTCTCCCATCATCAATAAAAGCTTCAACCCCATTTGTGTTGATCGCGTTTTTAGGTAGTTTTTTAAATGAGATGGCCTTATCCAATCCTAATTCAGTTGAAGGCAACCATTCTTGAGGGCTTACCTTTGATTCAATTTCAATTTCTAAAAGTTCGTCCAATTGCGTGAATAAATCATATCCCAATACTACCTCGACACTGTCAATACTGACAGTAAAAGCTGCCAATGGCATTTCAATTTTCTGGTGGGGCAATATAAATCCAATTCCTCTTTTGTTCTTAACATCCAACGCGACTTTGACAAAATATTCTGGAATAGAAACGCCATTCTCACTTCGTTGAATTTTCAGAAGGGCATCATTCAATACTGGAGCCGTTACTACCATCAAATTCACTTGATTGGATATCACATATTCGCGAATTATATTTTCTAACTCGGCCCATTTCTCTCGATTGAAATCGCCAATCTGAGGTGACATATTTGAATAAAAATAACTCTCCGAAAGGGCTTTTTCACTCCATCTAAAATCCGCAGAAGGAGCCAAGTGGCCTCGGTCATACCCAAATCCATCGTAACTGTAAGTACCATCGGCCTTTAACTCCTTAAGAAAATAATCCTTCTCTTGAGCTGTTCCTGTTTTAACCAGTGGATCTTCTCTAAAATCGTTAGAGCGTGAAACGTTCCCATTCACAATATCCGGCATGATGACGTGCATCACCCAATTGGCTTGCTCATGCGATTCATTGTAACTTAAGGTGTAGGCAGAGTGCCAGATAATTTCTTCCTCTTGATTTGATTTTGGGACTCCAATTGCTCGAATCTCATTTTGAATCCATTCAAGCTTAAGCACTTCCAATTCAGCTATAAATTTGGCTTTGACCACCGCAATGGAATCCAATTTTTGATTAATAGCGTCCATCTCAACCGTTTGTATCTGTCCAAAACAAATTGAAGAAGGTACCATTAAAACAAGTACTATTAAATTCCGTAGCATCTTAGAAAGATCTTTGTTGATTTGAGGTTAAGGTACGAAATTCCGTTGCAGCAGATCAGTTAAAATGGAGTATATAAATTTGAAGTCGCTCTTGAGAAATTATTGTTCAAACTAATACACATTGAAAGCATTCACGTCAATTAAAGTATAGAGTTTGGTACAAATATCCATCTTAGAAGTTGATTCAATAGACGTGACGAACTTCGTCCAAGATGTAAGACTCAACACTATCAATTCTCAAAAAAAACTAGAAACTAGAACTCACATTTGGATTAAGCCTGATTTACAAGCGTTCCTTTCAGCAACGTACTTTTTTCAGCAAACGCTTCCATTACTTTAAAAAAGTTTAAAATATCCTCAGCTTGGTTGTTCGCATTGATGGTCACCAATCGAATAAAAACCTCATCATGGAACGATCCAAACCCAACAACGGTGATTTGATGCTCGTACAACGCTGTACAAAGATCCATTGGGTCAATGTTTTTATAATTGAAACAGATTGAAACAGAATCTTCATAACTGTAAACCGTGTAATCAGAATTACTATTTATGTAATCACGCGCTACATCGGCCAAGTCAAATTGTTGATCTATAATTTTCTCTAACCCACTAGTTCCAACTGATTTCCATAAGGTCCAGAATTTCAAAGCATCATTTCTTCTTCCACATTGGAACGATGTTTTGCCCAAGTTAAAATCATCGCCATCCGTTTGATACAAATAAGACGCTTCGTTGCTAAATGACGCTCCTAAGTTCTTTTTGTCTCTTACCAAGATGATCGAACACGTTAATGGCGTTCCTAACATTTTATGGGCATTGTAGCTGAATGAATCAGATCTTTCAACTCCTTTAATGAGATGTCTGTATTTGTCACTGAAGATTACACCTCCACAATAAGCACCGTCAACGTGAAGCCATATTCCGTACTTCTCGGTGATGTCCGCAATTTCTTCAATCGGATCAAATGCACCAAGAACAGTCGTTCCTGCTGTTGCGTTCACATACGTTGGAACAAAACCTTCAGCCAAATCCGCTTGAATTTGTTCTTCCAATTTATCAACCATCATTCTTCCTTTCGAATCCGCCTGAATGTATCGAACATTGCTTCTTCCGATTCCAGCAAAACTTGCGTTTTTAGCATTTGAATAATGGGATTCCGCAGATGAATAAGCGATAAGACGTTTCGTCATTCCTAAATTTTTACAATCTGGATCTTTCTTATCACGAGCCATGACAAGCGCCATGTAATTGCTCATCGATCCTCCTGTTGGGAATGTTCCGTTACTTTCAGAACCGTACCCTACTAAATCACATGACTTTCTAATTATTTCTTGTTCAATTCCAACCTGAGGGCCAGCAACTTTGTAGGTGTACATGCTATTGTTTAGCATTACCGCCAATAAATCTCCTAAAATCGCTTTGCTCTGACGACCGCCGAACAGTTGATTGAAAAACAAATTTGTTGCTGTTTTCGGTGTCGAAACCAAAACATCTTTTAAGGTGTTTTTGAACTCCTGATCAACCATCGGATTGTTATTGAGAGAAAGGTCAATTGTCTTGTAAAGCTCATTCGCTTCTATCCTATCTGCAACAGGATTATTTTCTTCTTCACTTATTAGAACTTCAACAAGTTCATTGAACAACTCAAGGTCATTGCTTAAATCAGACATAAAATTTTGTGTTTTTATAAGAACTTAGACGCGTCGGAAATTCGATACTTTCTAAGGTATTAATTGAGTCAAATGGATTGTTGGAAGTCGTCCTCTCCCCTTCTACGATAGCAGAAGCGGCAGCACTAGTAATACTATTCAATGGAGTATTCATTTGAGAAATCTTGCTGTTTGAATCCAAAATGTTTCAGGTGCTTTTTTATTCTTTTAATGAAAAAATCAAGGACAATCCCAAAATTTCTTCACTACCAGTCAGAAGATTAACTTCTTCGACTTACAGTAACAAATATAGCTTTTTTTTGCTATTTTCTTTTGATTTTCAATGAAAACAGATACTTTTTGATTGATTTATATCAATTTCGAGCAAAAAATACCAATATTCATATTATTATGGACAACTTGAGCGTCTTAAATAAAAACGACTTATGACTGACTTTGCTATTAAAATTACGGTACTCATAATTTTTGTCGGAATTCTATTTCTGATTGGGATTTTAGCTTCTCGACGTGTTAAAAGCATGAGCGATTATTATGTTGGCGGAAAAAATATGGGTTTTTGGGCTGTGGCATTTTCCGCAAGAGCAACCGGAGAATCAGGTTGGCTGCTACTCGGACTAACCGGTATGGGAGCTATGGTCGGCTATTCTGGCTATTGGGTCGTTGCTGGAGAACTCTTAGGGGTATTCATATCCTGGCAATTCATGGCCAAACGATTCAAGAGACGTTCCGATAAATACAAGGCCATCACTATTCCTGATTATTTACAAAGTCATTTTAAATCTTCGACACATACCTTAAGAGTCATTGCAGCTTCCGTTTTGGTGATTTTCGTAGTCATCTACGTTGCCACTCAAATGGACGCAACAGGCATCGCTTTTGATCAATTACTAGACATCCCCTATGAATGGGGAGCTTTAATAGGATTTGTAATTGTCTTGATATACATCTTCATAGGTGGGTTTGTTGCTGCTGTTTGGTCCGATATGTTTCAAGGAATATTAATGTTTTTTGGATTGGTATTACTTCCAATATATGTCTTTTACGCCATGGGCACTGGCCCGGGAATCACCGAAAGCTTAAACGATATTGACCCAACACTTACAAATGTCATGGGCAGGAGTAATGATGTCTGGATGAACATATTTACCATTTTGGGGCTCTCAATGATTGGCCTTGGGTTCTTAGGTTCACCTCAGGTATATGTGCGATTTATGTCTATTAAAAGTGAGAAGGAAATAGACAAAGGAAAATGGGTAGCATTACTTTTCACTCTACTTACAGACGCAGCAGCCGTAACAATTGGAATTTTAGGTAGAATCTTCTTTACTGAAAAAGGGCAAGATCCAGAAGCCATTTTGGGTAATAATGGCGAGGAAGTTTTAGGAATGCTAACAGGCGAATTTTTACACATTATACTTATAGCCGTCTTCATTGCAATTATTCTATCCGCGATTATGTCAACGATTGATTCCCTTCTAATATTGGCTTCCAGTGCAATTACAAGAGATTTTTATCAGAAAATATTTAGACCCGATCGTAAAGATGAAGACTTGACTAAAGTATCAAGAATAGCAACTGTGATTATGGCTTTATTGGCTTTAGGAATTGCTATTCTTCTGTACAACCTATACCCCGACAGGGAAATATTCTGGCTCATGATCTTTGGTTGGTCAGGAATTGCCGCCACCTTCTGTCCCGTTATTATCATGTCTTTGTTTTGGAAAGGGTATTCTGAAAAAGGAGCAATTGCATCAATGATAGCAGGTTTTGTCTCAATTATGCTCTTCAAATTTGTTTTTTCAGAAATGGATATCATTGGGCCCTATTTCGTCGCATTGGATGTTTTAGCCCCTTCTTTCGCAGTAGCACTTATTGTTGGCTATATCGTTTCCAAGATCTACCCTCCCAAGCATAGAGTAGAGGAAATAGAAGAAGTAATCGACACTCCTATTGAATCAAGCGAATTAACGGACGCAAACGAGTAATTCATTACTACAAACCGTTTCTTAGCCGATTAAAGTATTCTTCTTCCGTTAATGACTTCAACAAGTTGTACCAAAGGCTTATATGCGTAAATTTGATTCGAAACAAATTCGTATTATGATTAAGTCACTTTTAACCACTTGTTCGGTTCTTTTTACAACCATCGTTCTATCTCAAGGGCTCAGCTCTGATCAAATTGATTCTATCGTTGAATCCGCTATGAAAGCTTCTCCTCATGCAGGAATTGCAGTAGTCGTGGTGAAAGACGGAAAGATCATCCATGAAAAAGGATACGGTGTTACGTCTATTGAAACGAAAGAAAAAGTAAACGAACATACACGTTTTGGAATTGCCTCAAATAGTAAAGCTTTTACAGCTACGGCTTTGTCAATGTTAGTGGATGAAGGCAAACTGAAATGGGACGATAAAGTCGTTGATATCCTGCCTGAATTTAAGACATATGATGACTACGTTACGGCAGAATACACAATCACAGATTTGTTGACACACCGAAGCGGCCTTGGATTGGGAGCAGGAGATTTAATGTGGATTCCAGATGGAAACGATTACACAATGACGGAGATTCTTGAGAATTTTCAATACCAAAAACCCGTTTCCAACTTTAGGTTGAAGTACGATTACAACAACTTGATGTTCATTGTAGCAGGAGAAATCGTTGCTCGGAAAAGTGGAATGAGCTGGTGCGATTTCGTTGAAACGAGAATTATGAAACCACTTAACATGACTGAATCAGCTGGGAAACAACCGAGATTAGCGAATCAAACGAATGTTGCTTTTCCCCATGAGCTCAAAGGCAAAAAACTAGTTCAACTTCCGCACATGCAGATCCATAAAGCAGAAGCTGCTGCAGGAATTTACGCAAGTGTTCATGATCTTGCGTCTTGGATGATTGTAAATCTTAACGATGGAATGAACGGAAATGACACCTTGATTTCAAAAGCAAACCACGATATGATGTGGAAACCGCACATTAACACCTCTTTCAGTGTTGTTCCAAGAGGACATTACAAGTCAAGACTAAGTGGTTACGGCTTGGGCTGGGCCGTTGATGATTATAACGGATATACTGTGATTGGTCATGGAGGCGGACTTCCAGGAATGCTATCTAAAACACGGATGATTCCTGAATTGGGCGTTGGCGTAATCGTTTTAACAAATGCAGACCCGGGAGGATATAGCTACGAAATGGTTTCGCGTGCCATAATTGATAGTTACGTTGAAGTTACACCATTGGACTGGGTGACTATTGGAAACGACGTCATTGAGCGAAATCACAACGAGGAAGACAGCGTTATGACAGCCGTTTGGAAACAGGTAAAAAAAGCAGGAAAATCTGCACCCAAAATGGATGAAATGGTTGGGATTTACAACGACAAATGGTTCGGAGACATCACGATTGAATTCATGGATGATAAGCTGTGGCTTACTTCAAAACGTTCTTCGCAATTGAACGGCCCTATTCTTTTCTACGAGAACGACACCTGTGTTGTCAAATGGGAATACACGCAGATGGAATGCAATGTGTTCGCCAATTTCAAAAGAGATGGTGATGGAAACATTGTAGGATTGACCATGAAAGGTATTTCACCAAATATTGATTTTAGTTTTGATTTCCACGATTTGGATTTTAAAAAGATTAAATAATTTAAAATGACAGAAACAGACATTTACAATTTAAGATTTCCAATTGGGAAATTTGTTGCTCCAGAAAGCGTTTCAGACGAACAATTGAAGGAATGGATTGAATCTATTCGTGAGTTTCCAGTATCCGTCTTTGGACTTTGCTCAAAATTATCGGAGGAAGAAATCAACTGGATTTACCGACCTGGCGGTTGGGCAATTAAGCAAGTAATTCATCATTGCGCTGATAGTCACATGAACAGCTTAATTCGGTTTAAGCTAGCACTGACGGAAGACCGGCCAACGATTCGTCCATATAAAGAAGATCTTTGGGCCGATCTTGTTGATTCCCAAGACAACGATATTCGGAATTCGATTAATATTCTTGCCGGAACGCACAAAAAATGGGTAATGATTTTACTCAATCTACGTCAAGAAGATATGCATCGCGGTTACATCCATCCAGAACACAATAAATACTTCTCAATGGGAGAGGCAATTGGACTTTACGCCTGGCACTGCAATCACCATTTAGCACACATTCAATTGGCATTGAAATCTAAAGGAAGTTTTAACGCATCGAATAATTAAACTCTATGGCATACATTAACGTAATTGAGCACAATGAATCTGAAGGTCAACTAAAAGACATTTACGACAATCTTTTAAAAACGAGAGGGAAGTTGGCCGAAGTTCATAAGATCCAGAGTTTAAATCCAGAATCGATTGTGAACCACATGGATTTATACATGACAATTATGTTTGGGAAATCGCCACTAAAACGTGTTCAACGTGAAATGATCGCTGTGGTAGTCAGCAAAAACAATAATTGTGAGTATTGCCAATTGCACCATGCCGAAGCGGTTAATCATTATTGGAAAGACGACACCAAAACGAACCAATTAAAGGAAGATTACACGCAATTGGTTCTGAGTGAAATCGATATGGAATTGTGTCACTTCGCAAAAGAAATGACGGTGAATCCAAACCACGACAATGCAAATTCAATTGCAAAACTAAAAGCACTCGGATTGGATGATCGCGCTATTCTGGATGCAACACTCGTCCTTTCCTATTTCAACTTCGTGAATAGAATTGTTCTCGGATTGGGCTTGGCTGTTAGCGAGGAAGAGTTGGCTGGATATAAGTACGAGTGAAAAATTGATAATTATCAATTATTACTTAATTTAGGGTATGAAATTTTTAATTCAATCATTCGCCGTTCTATCTGTGGTGTTCCTTTTCACCTCTTGTGGTGGAGAACTTAAAACTGTAGATAAGCCCGAGGACATCGGACCACAAGTCTTTGCCGTACTAGAAGATATGGATGAGATGACAAAAGCTCAATTCCGACAGCACTTTCTAACCATTGAAGATATTCATGCAATGGCGAAGGACGAAAGCCTAGGGATGTCAAAAGAAATGTCCGATTTTTTTCTCGCTCAAAACAAGGAATCATATGATGAAGATCTGAATGAGGACTTCAAGAAAATCGATAAAAAGGGAAAAAAGTTCGGGATTGAATGGACGCAAATTGAATATGTGAAGTTCACCTCAAAAATCAGAACTAAGGGTGAAATAAAACAATGTAATGGTGAAATGACGTTTAAATACAGGAAAACACCTTTCGTGGTTGAGACACGATCACTCTATGATGGAACCGGATGGAGTTTACTGAAAATCGGCAAGCCAAAAAAAGCTTATTGATCAATTAACACGTCCATTTCACGTTTTTTGATAGCTACTTTTGTACAATTCTTCTGGCACGTCTTAAAGATAAGGAAGTAAAATCGAGCCAGTTCTTAATTTCTCTGAAGCTCCCCTAAGTCTTTATTCAAGTCCTCAAGAACATCTCGATAAATCGACATCATTTCCTCTTGACGTGATCCATAGTACTCTAAAGAGCCTTCAAATTGACCTTTCGAATACCCTTTCGTTTTAAGCAAAGAGTCCCCTGTTTTCACCATCACTTTCTGGGATTTTGAAATGTTCCCAATAGAATCCGCCACGTAGGCTTCTAGTTCCACTAATTCAATGAGTAGCGGAACCATTTTTTCGCGTGGGATTACATCAATTGGATCTTCAATCACAGGATTTCTCTGAAGCTCCCCTAGATCTTTATTTAAGTCCTCAAGAACATCTCGATAAATCGACATCATTTCCTCTTGACGTGAACCATAATAATCCATAGAGCCTTCAAATTGGTCTATTGTATAGCCTTTGGCGTTGAGCAATGAGTCGCCCGTTTTCACCATCACTTTATGGTATTTCGTGATATTCCCGTACTCATCCGTTATATAAGCTTCTAATTTCACCAATTCAGTGAGAAGCGGAATCATTTTTTTTCGTGGGATTAAATCATCTGGCTTTTCAACTCTAGGAACTCCGTCAGAACAGGAAGCTAGAAAAAGGAGCGTTATGATGAAAACTCGGATCATCTATTGAAGGTCAATCTACTTCCGTTTCCTGCTTCGATAATATTCCCTCGATCATATACCTTACGCCCGTTTACGTAGGTTGAATCAATTGAATTTGAGAATTCAACACCTTCGAATGGCGACCATCCGCATTTGTACATGATGTTCTCTTTTGTAACTCCGTATTTAGAATTCGGATTAACAATTACTAAATCTGCAAAATAACCTTCGCGAATGAAACCTCGCTCAACCACCTTAAACAAGATCGCAGGAGCATGTGCCATTTTCTCTACAATACGCTCAATTGAAATTTTTCCTTCTTCAGCCTTTTCAAGTAGTGCCAATAACGCATGTTGAACCAAAGGCCCACCAGATGGCGCTGTCAAATATTTATTATTCTTTTCTTCAAGAGTATGCGGTGCGTGATCCGTTGCAATAACGTCAATCTTATTGTCCAAAACCGCTTGGAAAATTGCATCCCGATCAGATGCTTTCTTTACCGCGGGGTTCCACTTAATAAGCGATCCCTTTTCGGCATATTGTTCTTCGCTGAACCACAAGTGGTGGATACAAGCTTCGGCCGTAATTTTCTTTTGTTCTAAAGGAATTGAATTGTCAAACAACTCTAATTCTTTAGCCGTACTAATGTGAAACACGTGCAATCTACTTCCATTCTTTTTCGCGAGTTCAACTGCAGCAGATGAGCTTAAATAGCAAGCCTCTTCACTGCGAATTACAGGGTGCATACTCATTGGTATATCCTCACCGTATTTCAATTTGGCTTTCTCTAGATTTGCGCGAATTGTTCCTTCATCTTCGCAATGCGTAATCAATTGATGGTCCAATTGAAAAATGCCCTCCAGGGTCTTCTGCTGATCAACAAGCATATTCCCTGTTGAAGATCCCATAAATATTTTTATTCCAGCCACATCAGTTTTGCTCACCTTTTTCAACTCTTCCAAGTTGTCATTGGTCGCTCCCATATTAAAGCTATAATTCGCAATTGAAACTTCGCTGGCGCGGTGGTATTTCTTTTCTAATTCTTCTATTGTCGTTGCAGCAGGCTTTGTATTTGGTTGCTCCATATAAGAGGTAATCCCTCCAGCTACGGCTGCTCTAGACTCGGTTTGAATATTTCCTTTGTGCGTTAATCCCGGTTCGCGAAAATGAACTTGATCGTCAATCCACCCCGGTAAGATCAGTTTCCCATTTAGGTGAACTTCTTCTACATTTCCTTCTACTGAAATCGATTTCGCGATTTTCTCTATTCGACCATCCTTGATTAAAAGATCCGCTTCAATTCTAGATCCTTCATTGATGATAACTCCGCCACGTAAAATAATTGTGCTCATAAATCCATTCCGCGCATTTTCCAAACTCCGAAAAATGCTTCTTTAAAAATTCCTGTACTCATTTTCGACTCTCCCAATTCACGATCGATGAACGTAATTGGAACTTCTTTTACTTTATAACCGTGCTTGATCGCTGCATACTTCATGCAAATCTGGAAAGCGTATCCTTTAAACGTTACTCCATCCAAATTGATTTTCTCCAGTACTTTTCTTCTATAACACTTAAATCCAGCGGTTGTATCTTTAATTCCTATAAACAAGATCATTCGCACATACACACTTGCGAAGTAAGACATCAAGATCCGTTTCATCGGCCAATTGGAAATCTTACCGCCTTTGATATAACGAGAACCAATACTTACATCTGCTCCATCTTCTTTGCACGCTTTATACAAGCGAATCAAATCATCAGGGTTGTGAGAGAAATCGCAATCCATTTCAAAAATGAATTCGTACTCTTTTTCAATTGAACATTTAAATCCGTGAATGTAAGCTGTTCCCAATCCTAATTTTCCTTTTCGAACTTCAAGATGAATCCGACCGGGAAATTCCTTCTGCAACTCGCGAATAACATCTGCTGTTCCGTCGGGAGAAGAATCGTCAACGTACAGAATATCAAACTCTTTCTCCAATGACAACACCTTGCGCGTCATGCGTTCAACATTATCTATTTCATTGAATGTGGGTATAATTATTACTGAATCTGACACTTTACTATTTAAGGTAGTCGCTAAAATAAGTAATTCTGCCCAATCGTAGCTTAAACCCGAGCGATTGAAAGCATTGTTTTATCTTTACGTTAACAATTTTTACAATTCAATGTGGAGACTTCTAATTCTTGTTTTTCCAACTCTTGCCTTTGGACAGGATTCATTTAACGTGGATTTACTCGATATTTGGTATGAAGACACACTGTTGCATAACCTTTCAGAAGTGCGCTACAACGACTGTTGGGGTTATACTGAAAATGGTCAGGAATATGCTTTGGCAGGATCAACCGAAGGAACACATGCATTTAAAATTTCTGAAACGGGTCAATTTGAATTCATCGATTTCTTGGAAGGAAATTTTTCTTCGACAATGGTTATTCACCGCGATATAAAAACATATTTGAATTACGCCTACGTTGTTTGCGACGAAGGAATGAGTAGTCTTCAAATAATTGATTTGTCGTATCTGCCGGATTCAATGCACATTGTCATGGAAAACGATTCGAGCTTTGCACGCGTTCACAACTTATTTATCGATGAAGACAATGCTTTGATGTATGCGTGTTCCATTCAGCCAAGCAGCGGTGGATTTCTACAATCCTTGATTTCAATGCAAGTGTATTCATTGGCAGATCCAGAACTTCCTGTTTTGGTATATGAAGGACCAACCGACATTCCGGAAGTCCACGATGCTTATGTTCGAGATAATATTGCTTACTTGAATTGCGGAACCGACGGATTCAGGGTGTACGATTTCTCTACTCCTACAGCGCCTATTTTTATTCAGAACACGAGCTTTTATCAAGATCAAGGATACAACCACCAAGGTTGGTTAAGTCCGGATGGAACCAAATATGTCTTTGGAGACGAATCAAGTGGAACGCGTTTGAAATTGTGCACTGTTGACGCCAACCACAACGCGACAATCAGTAAGAAATTTGGAACGAATTATGAAAATGGAAGTGTGCCTCATAACATTGTAATTTCAAATGAATTCGCCTACGTTGCTTATTACAATGAAGGTTTAAGGATCTTCGATTTAAGAGCTCCAATCCCTTCTGAAATTGCCTATTACGATACGTATCCAATTGACGAGCCCTTGTTTAAAATGCAAGGAGCTTGGGGGATTTATGCAGATTTCCCTTCCGGTAGGTTACTCGTTTCAGACCGACACACAGGGTTGCACTTGCTAGAGTTTAACGAGCCCGTTTTTCAAGTTTCCACGGAAAACACATTTGATGTTTATCCAAACCCAGCTATTGAAGGTGGTAGTATCACAGTTAAATTCAATGTGGAAATTTTTGAAGATTTAGAAATCTCAATTTATGATCTTTTTGGCAAAATAGTTGAGTCAAAATCAATCATAGATCAATCCTTCGCGCAATTCAGTTTGGATTTGGCTTCTGGAGTTTATGTCGTTCGAGTAAGTTATACGGATTACCTCGGTGATATGATTTTGGAGCAGAAGAAGATTGTTGTTTCGGAGTAAGAAGTTAGGAATTAGGAATTAGGAATTAGGAATTGACGAATTGTGTGGTAAAGTTGAACTTGGAATAACGAAATTGATTTAAAAAACCCGAAAACTCGAAATTCATACTTCATAATTAATAATTAATAATTAAAATCACTTTCCCAGCACCTCAAACTTCACCACCTTCTGAACCCCATTTTCATCCATTAACGTCAATTTGTGTTTGCCAACGTCCGGTTGAAATTCCAACTGATGAATATCCGAAGTCTGACCATAATAAACGCCATCCATGTGCCAGTAAATCGTTTCTGAATTGTTTCGATGATTGGCTTCAAACACCACTTTTCTTCGTTCTTCATTGAAATCAAACGGGAGGTAAATGCGCTGCTTGTTCCGAGGATAAATAATTGCTATTGAATGCTCACTTAACTTTGTCATGCATTCCTTATTGTAGGGCGGCAAGGTTTTGTATTCGGCGTTGTGAATTTTATAGAACTTTTCAACTGTTGATGGAATTACAAAACGATTTACGTGTTGCATTTCAGACGGAGAAGCACATTCAGAATCAACGCGAAACATTCCTGTTTGATCCAAGTGAACACGTTTGTGGTACGGGCATGCTCGTGCGTGAATTGCAGTCTCAGGAATTCGATCCATTGATGTTTTTGTGCAATATTGTGTTGCGCGATGTCCACTTTGTGAGCAGATTTCAACTTCACGCATTCGCTTTTTTGGCTCTAAAAACCAAGGTTCATTGCTTGGCAAGTGATCAAACATATCAAACAACAAAGGCGCTGCAGCTTGAATTCCCGTTAAGCCCGGTCGGCCTTCTCCATCTGCATTTCCAACCCAAACAGAAACCACGTATTCAGGAGTCACTCCAACCGCCCACGCATCTCTGAACCCATAACTCGTTCCCGTTTTCCAAGCAATTTTCTGTGACGACGCAAACATTCGCCAGTTGTTGTCCTCGTCCGGTCTACGCACTTCCAGCATCGTATTGAACGTTGAATAAATACAGGCTCGATCGATCAAAAATTCACCCGTACTTTTTCTTTTGCCCTTGTAATGAATGGGATAACTCTCATTGTATTTTAAGTGCTGCGCCATGCGGGTATAGAAATTAGAAAGATCGGATAAGGTTACCTCTGCTCCACCCAAAATCAAACTCAATCCATAATGGCGCGACGTTTTATTGATTGTCGAAAAGCCCAAATCCTGCAAATCACTGTGGAATTTTGAAATGCCGTAATTGTTCACCAAATGCACCATTGGTATGTTCAAACTTCTCGATAAAGCCTGATCTGCATGAACCAATCCATTGAAGTCGCCATTGAAATTTTTTGGTGCAAAAGCGCCAAACTTTGACGGAATATCGTGCAACAACATTTTTGGAGTAATCACACCCGCTTCAAGGCTTTTGGCATACAAAACCGGTTTTAAAATACTTCCTGTACTTCTTGGTGCGTCAATACAATTGACACGGTTTGAATGCTCATTCCCAGACTCGGTAGCATTTCCGACGTAAGCAAGAATTTCTCCCGTTTCCACAGATGTGATTATGATCGCTCCATTGTATACTTCATTTTCTCGAAGTGCGGCAGTGCGTGTTTCTAATAATTGATTGGCTTTGATCTGGACTTTCCGATCCAAAGTACACGTCGTCGTTTTTCCTTTTTGACCACTCAACAAACACTTCGTAAGCAGATGCGGCGCTAAGTTGGGCAGGTTCTGAGGTCGATCTGGAAGCGGTTCTAAAACGGCCATTTTATATTCCATTTTATCAAGTTTGCCAATTTTCAAAAGACGTTTTAAAAGCCGATCACGCTTTACTTTTAACTTGTCATGATTTCTCCCCGGATAAATCAAACCTGGAGCGTTCGGTAAAACGGCAAGCGTCGCGGATTCTGCCCAACTTAACTCATTCGGTGGCCTTCCGAAAAACCTCCATGAAGCGGCATTCAGACCTACAACATTACTTCCGAAAGGTGCATGGGAACTATACAATAGTAAGATTTCACTCTTGGGATATTTGAATTCAATTCGAGACGCAAGAATCATTTCGTACACTTTCTCTGAATACGTTCGTGGCGGGTTCTTTCGCGACAATCGAACGAGTTGCATCGTTAACGTACTTCCTCCACTCACGCGTTTCCCTGCCTGTAAATTTTGAGAAATTGCGCGACCAATTCCTTTCGCACTTACGCCCCAGTGGTCATAAAATCCGCGGTCTTCAAATTGAATTATGCACGTTTTGAATTTATAGGGGACTTTTTTTAGTTCTTCAAACCGCCATTGCTCATCCTCGGAAATATGCGCTCCCAATAATTGTCCGTTTCGATCCAACAAAACGGTTGATGTGCTATCATCGAATAATTCATCGGGCAAACAATCGACATACCAAATCACGAAGACAGAAAGGGAAAACAACACGATTCTGTTCCTCCACCATCTTATTTCTTTCTTCAGATTGAAGCGATAAATCATCATTTGTCCTAACATACACCTCTTTTAATCTAAATATATGCAAGCGTTTTCGGTTCATTCAGGCCTTCCTATTATTCGTATGCGATATAGTCGAAAGCGTTTTTCATCTTTGATTATCTAAAATCCAATTGTGGGTTTAAATCTACAATTCAGAGATTACAAATTGCAAGATGGTTTTAGGTTAATACCTATTCTAAATTGCGCACCCAAGCAAAACAGAAAATTACGGATCGAAACACGATAGGGCATTTATATCACATGTAGAAAACTACTCAATAATTCCTAGCTTGAATTTGTTCATTTATATGTGTATTTTGAACAACTGCCACATAATCACTGGTTTGAAACCTCTATATTGTTATCATTAATTAAGAATGTTTTTAATTCAATCGAACTAACCGGACACACTACATGCACTACAAATACTGGATTGCTTGCTCATTTGGGCTAATGCAATTTATCACCTATGGACAAGAAACCATCAAAGAATGGCAATCAAATCATCCAAATGTTTTATTCATTGAACAATCAGACTACAACCAACTTTCTGAAAAATCTTTAGCATCTCTCAAAACAGATTATATCGTTTTCGATACAGAGATTACTATGGAGGTAATTCGTCTGTATCAAGATCAAAACACAATTACACAAGTTGAATTAACTCCTGAAAAATTTAATGAGGGAAATCGCATTAAGGCTTGGATAGGAGAACATCAAGACGTTAAAATTATCACGAATAGTTATTACAGTCAATTATCGACAAAGGAGAAAACGCTTTTCGAAGGTCCCAATTTTATACTATTAGCAGGAGATTTAATTACACTAGAAGACATTGAGCATTATGAAAACATTCACTAAAACACTGAAAGTAAGTATCGCGGTGCTGATGTGTTTCATAACTGGTACATCTTTTTCTCAGGTAAACATGACAAACGGAAGTTCAACTACTTGTAGTTCTACTTTATTTGATAGCGGAGGGTCAGGCGGTAATTACACGAACAGCGAAAATTTTACATACACCTATTGCCCAGCAACGGCAGGTGATGTAATCCAAGCTGTTTTCACAAGCTTTTTAACCGAAAGTGGATTTGACAACTTAGCAATTTATGACGGTCCAAATACTGGATTTCCTCAAATTGGGAATTATACGGGGGCAACAAGTCCAGGAACAGTAGCAGCTACTTTAGCAAACGGAGGTTGTTTAACTTTTGTATTTACATCTGACGGATCTGTCACTTCTGCAGGTTGGGAAGCACTAATTTCTTGTATCACCCCTGGTGGAGGCGGTGGAGGTGGCCCTATCAATATGACCAACGGAAGTGATGTCACTTGCAGTGGTACACTTTTCGACAGCGGTGGATCAGGAGGTAATTACGCGAACAGCGAAAACTTTACATACACTTATTGCCCTGCAACTGCTGGCGATGTTATGCAAGCTGTTTTTACAAGTTTTTTAACGGAAAGTGGATTTGATAATTTAACTATTTATGATGGCCCAAATTCTGGATTTCCTCAAATTGGGAATTATACAGGGGCAACAAGTCCAGGTACTGTTTCTGCAACACTCGCCAATGGTGGTTGTTTAACATTTGTATTTACATCGGATGGATCCGTAACTTCTGCAGGTTGGGAAGCACTAATTTCTTGTATCACTCCAGGTGGAGGCGGCGGAGGTGGCCCTATCAACATGACGAACGGAAGTTCAGTGACTTGTAGTAGCACATTCTACGACAGTGGAGGTTCAGGAGCTGCTTACAACAACAGTGAAAACTTTACATACACCTATTGCCCAGCAACAGCAGGTGATGTTATTCAAGCTGTTTTTGCCAACTTTTTAACGGAAAGTGGGTTTGATCAATTAACAATTTATGATGGTCCAAATACCGGATCCCCTATAATTGGAACTTATTCTGGAGCAACAAGCCCAGGTACTGTTGAAGCAACACTCGCTAATGGTGGTTGTTTAACCTTTGTATTTACATCGGATGGATCCGTTAACTCTACGGGTTGGGAAGCAATTATTTCTTGTGTAGTCCCTGGATCTGGAGGCGGAGGAGGAGGAGCTCCGACAAACGTTACATGCGATATACCGGACCCAATTTGTTCTGGAAGTCCAATTGTATTTACTGCTCAGGCAAATGGCACGACTGCAGCGACTGCTAATCCTGGAAATAACTATGATTGTTTATTTACGTCTCCAAACCCATCTTGGTATTATTTGGAGATATCTGGCGGAGGAAACTTAGCGATCGATATTACGGCTGGATCAGATATTGATTTTGAACTTTGGGGACCATTTGCAAACCTCGCAGCTGCAGTAGCCAGTTGTAATTCATATGGAGTTCCAATTGATTGTAGCTATTCTATAGCAGCCACAGAACAAGCAAATGCAGCTGGTGCATTACCTGGAGAAGTTTATGTTTTACTGGTTACAAATTATGCGAATACTGTTCAAACAATTACGCTTAATGATGCAGTAGCAAGCACGGCAACTACGAATTGTAACATCGTTCTTCCCGTTGAACTTGCTAGCTTCACAGCTGTTGAAGACAAGGAGGGAATTCAATTAAACTGGACGACGTTAAGCGAAAACAATAATGATTACTTTGTTGTAGAACGATCAATTGACGGTAAAGTTTGGTCTTCAATTGGCATTGTAGACGGTGCAGGAACGACATCAAACATTCAGGATTACAATCTAGTTGATAGAAATGCATTTATTGGTTCAAACTACTACAGATTAAAACAATTTGATACGGACGGAAGTGTTAAAGTTTACGATGTTATTAACGTTCAAAAGGACGTAAACAATGATCTGATTTTAATTCCTAATCCAGCGGAAGACATTGTTCTTGTAGCCTCAGAAAATGAATTCTCTGTGGTTGCCATTACCGATATTAGTGGAACTCACGTGTTGACAAAAACTCAAAACTGGATGAAACAAGCTACAATTGATGTTGCTGGACTAAAATCGGGAGTTTACTTGGTAAGTATCCAAACGAAATATGGTATTAGCACGGATCGATTAATCATTCGATAAAAGATTCCAAAAAGTACAAGCGCGGTGGTCATTTTTTGATCGCCGCGCTTTTTTATTACTTTTAAAAATAGTGGCAAACAGCAACGGAAGATTCCAGATCTGTACAAATGAACACGGATGCAATATAGTCGAAAGCGTTTTTTATCTTTGATTATCTAAAATCCAACCGTGAGAATTCGCTATTGCTATTTACTGATCTGTCTTTTACTTCTTCCATTCGTTGGATTAACTCAGCAATATAATTTCAGAAATTACAATGTGGAAGATGGTTTGGGCCAATCACAGGTTTACGCGGCACACCAAGATAAAATGGGAAATCTATGGCTTGGAACGCGCGGCGGTGGAATCAGTGTTTTTGACGGATTCGAATTCAAGTCCTACACGGATCAAGATGGATTGCCCAACAACATCATAAACGATATAGAAGAAGATTCAAAAAATAGAATTTGGATTGGAACCAATAGCGGCCTTTGTTTCTACGACGGAAAGAATTTTACAACAATCGATTTTGGTGATTTACAATCGGCTGTTGTGCGCGATATCTTTATCACTGAAGCGGATCAGATCTTTCTCGCAACGAACAAAGGAATCTTCAAAGTAATAAATAATAGAGCCAGTCAAATTGGAAAAGAAGTAGGAATTAACGAACTCCAATCCACTTCGATTTGGGTTGATCTCATCGGAAATCAAAACAAAATATGGATCGGAACGGATAAAGGACTTTACAGCTTTTACAAGGGGAAGAAACGGATTTACAAGGAAGAATCAAGGTATATGGGGAACGCCATTACCACGCTAACAAAAGATGCGGATGGTAAATTATGGATTGGGACTTATGGAGACGGAATGTATTGCCACGATGGGGATTCTTTTTACCGAATTGACTTTCACCACGAATTGTATCGAAAAACGGTTTTGGATATCTATTCCGATTCTAGCCAAAATTTATGGGTCGCAACGCTAAGAAGTGGTGTCATTCATTACAATCGATCTTCCAAAACATTTACTTCGATCAGTGAAAATGAGGGTTTGAGTAACAATCACATTCGGTGTATTATTCAAGACCACAATGACAATTTCTGGTTTGGAACATCAGGAGGTGGTATTTGCCATTATTTGGGCAAGCAATTCACAAATTACGATTCGAAATCTGGATTGGCTGGAAACTTTATTTACAGCGTTTTTCGCGATCGTAAAAATCAATTGTGGGTTGGGAATTCTCAAAAGGGCGTTAGTGTATTCACCGGAAAAGAAGTTCTAAATTTCCACGGTGGAAATGGATTTAAGAATGTAAAAGTCAAAGCAATTGGAGAAGACAAAAACGGCAATATTTGGTTGGGAACGGATGGAAATGGCGTCTATGTTTATAAAGATGAGAAATTCACGCTCATCGAGGAATTGAAACGCGCTTACGTCAAACAAATTAAAGCCGATAAACAAGGAAATATTTGGATCGCAACTGCCGGAACTGGAATCGTTAAAATCTCTGATCAAAACGGAAACTATTTGGTTGAAAACTGGATGTTTCGGGACGGTTTGTTGTCGAATAGAATCACAAGCTTGCATTTCGACAAACGAGACAGGCTTTGGTATGGGACAACGGACAATGGCGTTGGTTGTTTGGATAAAAATCAGAAAACGATTGTTCATCTTAAAAAAGACGAGCACCTTTCTTCGAACTTCATTCGCTCATTGACGGAAGACAAAAATGGTCGCTTGTGGGTTGGAACGGCCGGCAGCGGAATTTGCGCGTATGACCTCTACAAAAACACGAAAAAAAAGCGATTCCTAACCCAAAACCAAGGATTAAAATCAAACAATGTTTACCTTCTTACCACTGACAATGATGGAAATATTATTGTCGGAACGGAAAAGGGACTCGATTACATTTACCTCAACAAAGACGGAAGTCAAAAGCAAATCAAGCATTATGGAAAACTAGACGGGTTCACAGGTGTTGAAACCTGTCAAAATTCCGTTTGGACAGATAAAAATGGATCAATTTGGTTCGGAACAATCAACGGCCTTTGTAAGTTCAATCCGTCTGAGTTGGTAAAGAACGTCTACTCTCCAATTCTTTCTTTTAAGGACATCAAACTCTTTTACGAATCGATTCTTGGCGATGAAGAAAACGCACTTGAATTTGGGAAGCAGCGAAAACCATTGTTACTTTCTTACGATCAAAATCACATTACATTTGAATTCCTAGGAATCAACATGAAACGTCCAGAGGGCGTGATGTACAAGTGGAAATTAGCAGGCTTTGATGAAGAATGGTCCCCCCCCTCAAAAGACCGAAGCATTCTGTATTCGAATTTAAATCCAGGGAACTATCGGTTCTTGTTGAAGGCTTCAAATGAGGATGGAGTTTGGAACGAGAAGGCTCTAGAATATACCTTTGAAATCGAGACACCGTATTGGAAATCGGTTTGGTTCAAAGTCCTAATAGGCCTTGGGATTTTACTCGTTCTACTTGCGATTTATAAGATTGGAACAAATCGTGTGCGACGGAAAGCCCTCTTGCAACAACGTGAAGTAGAGTTTGAAATGGAGGTTCTGGAATTGGAACAAAAAGCCATGCGTTTGCAAATGAACCCTCACTTTATCTTCAATGCCTTGAATTCTATTCAAAGTTTAATTGGAACGGGAGACGAAACCAAAGCGCGTTATTTCCTTGCGAAATTCTCTCGTTTGATGCGGCAAATTTTGGACAATTCGAGAAAAACGGAAATCACATTGGAAGAAGAAATCAGTACGCTTGAGAACTATTTGCTCATTGAACAATTCTGTAACGGTGGCCGTTTTGAGTACACTGTCGAAATGGACAAGAACATGGAATCTGATTTCATAAATATCCCGCCAATGTTGATTCAACCCTTCGTGGAAAATGCCATCAAACACGGAATGAAAGGGAAAACGGACAAGGATGACAAAGGTCAAATCAACTTGAAATTTGTGGAAACGGGAGGGATTTTAAAATGCGTGATTGAAGACAACGGAATCGGAAGAAAGGCCGCAGAAGAGATTAACAAAGCGAGCAAGGAAACCTACCACACCTCAGCGGGATTGAGTGTTACAGAAGATCGATTGCGCAAATTCGACGTGGGAGGAACCATAAAACCGCTTGAAATCATCGATTTGTACGAGGATGGAAAGGCCACTGGAACTAGAGTAATTATTCGTTTACCAATAGATTGAAATGAAAAAATACACAGCGATAATAATTGATGATATTGAGCAAGCTCGAACAACGATAAAGCAGGATTTAGCGACGTATGCTAAAGATTTTGAAGTCATTGGTGAAGCAAGCGGCGTTGTTGAGGGTGCAAAATTATTGAAAAAATTGACGCCGGACATTTTGTTTCTCGACATTCAAATGCAAGACGGAAGCGGCTTCGATTTACTCGATTTACTGTCGGATATTTCATTCAAAATAATATTTATCACGGCTTCGGATGCGCATGGAATAAAGGCGTTCCGTTATGCGGCGATTGATTACCTCTTGAAACCGATCGATCCAGACGAATTGACGGAGGCTCTGAAGAAGTTTAGAGAATCTGGAATCAATGAAAATGACAAATACCAATTTTTAAACGATCGACTAAAGAACCACAACAAACCGAACGAGCGATTGGCATTGCATTCTCAGGACAAGATTCAAATCGTTGAAATCACGACGATATTAAGATGCGAGAGCAGCGTGAACTACACGACGTTCTTCTTCCAAGATGGACAACAAATTGTTGTGACGCGAACTTTGAAAGAATTTGGCGATCTGTTGAGCGAGCAAGGGTTCTTTAGGGTGCATCAATCGCATTTGGTGAACACGAAGCATATTAAGGAATATGTGAAATCAGATGGCGGTCACTTGATCATGAATGATGGGAACTTGATTCCTGTTTCGGTTCGGAAACGGCCGGAGGTGATGAAGATGTTGGACAGTCTTTGAATTATGAGTTATAAATTAGAAGTTATAAATTATTTACGTTGAGAATTTACGCTGAGCTGGTCGAAGTATATCGAAGTGTGAATTATGAGTTATGAAAATCGATCCCAGTAAATGATGTTATTCTTTGTTTTATTGTCATTGATTATTTTGATTTCCTATGCTGTCATTGGGTTTAAAATAATTCTTGCGATTAAGAACCGGGAGAAAAAGAGATTGCGCAAACTTTTAATTGTTCTATTGGCTTTGGTCCTGTTTTCTGGCTTCTTTTGGAGGTTACTTCCCGGCTCTGATGTCCTTTGGTATCCAATAGATCAGTATCGAGAAAGAACCTTAAACAAGAACATGACTGGACTTGAATTTAATGATGGAGGTGAAGTCCTTAAGTTTGAGTCGGATGTTGCATTCAACGGAGATGGATATTCATTTTATATTCACGAAATTGATCAAGAAACAGCAGTTTATTTTAAGAAACCAAAAGCCGCGTTTTTCACTAAATATCCTTTGGCCGGAGAACGAGATGATTGGAAAACTGAACATTGGAAACGCACACCAATCGACACCAGTGAAATGCGGTATTTTAATAAGGCCAAGAGCGGAATGCCGAAGATTAACGTAGAGCTTGAAAAGCTATTGAATGAAAAGGGGAATTATTATGCGTATACATTTTCCGAACATGAATTCAATGACAGCACAATCAACATTCGGAATGTCTATTTTTATATTATATCCCCTAAAAGACGGTTAATTGTCGAAATGTATTTGAATACGTAATTGATCTACTCTCAACTAATCCCGCGCCAAACTCTTAAAATCTGACCCTGTTGGGTTTTCAAAGATTTCGAGATCAAAACTCCGTGCAACGGCAAAAATATGGTCAAAAATATCAGCAATGATGTACTCATACCCTTTCCAGGTCTTGTCCTTACTAAACGTATATACTTCTATTGGCAATCCCAATTCAGAAGAGGGAAGTTGTCTCACCATGATCATCATTTCTTCATTGATCTTTGGGTTTTGAATCAGGTAATTTTCAATGTAAACTTGGAACACGCCGACATTTGTCATATTTCGTCCATTGACCAAATTCGACACATCGACCTTGTGCTCTTTATTATACGCTTCAATTTCTGTTTTTCGCTCAATTATGTAATCTGAAATCAATTCGAACTTCATAAAACGTTCAATCATTTCTTCGCTACAAAACTTAATACTGTCCATCTTAATGTGAACGGCCCTTTTGATTCTTCTACCATCAGATTGCTCCATACCGCGCCAGTTGGTAAACGAGTCTGAAATAAAAGCATACGTTGGAATCGTTGTGATCGTCTTGTCAAAATTCTGAACTTTAATGGTTGTTAAATTGATCTCCAAAACATCACCATCGGCCCCATAATTAGGAACAGTCACCCAATCTCCAACATGAACCATGTTGTTTGCTGAAAGTTGAATACTGGCTACGAAGCCAAGGATACTGTCTCTAAACACCAACAAAAGAATGGCCGCCATTGCCCCCAGCCCACTCAATAAATAGAGCGGATTTTTATTAATCAAAATTGAAATTATCAAAACAGCGGCAATGCAGTAGACCAGTATTTTGGCCAATTGCGTGAAACTTCCAATGGGCTTGTCTTTGTACTTGTCATTATCAGATAAAATCTCATTGATTGAACTGAAAAAGGAATTCAAGATCCACGTCGATACTACAATAATAAATATATCTGTCGCTTTAGTAATGACTGGAACAAAAACCGAAGAATGTATGAAAAAGCGTGGTAAGTAATAATCAAGAACAAGCGCAGGGATTAACATTGCTAACGAGTTAATCACTCTATCGTTAAAAATGATGTCATCCCAAAAGGTTTTGGTCTTCAACGTTACTTTGGGCACAATGAATTGAAGCAATTTCCGAGTTACACGCCAAAGAATGAGAGCAAGGACAATAGCTGACAGAACCAGTATCAATGTGGTGATGTCGTCATTCGTGTTTAGGTTATTGGAAACCCATTTTTTTAAGTCAAAATTCAAAGTAAACATGTTCAATTGTATGAAGTGCAAAATTAGTGAAATATCCATCCTTGTACGACAATTGCCCCGGTACTTTAAAACAACTTCATAGATTTAACTTTGATGGAAGTGCGCGAACTACGGAAGAAGTTGGGGACTTTTTGGTAATTTGTAATAATGATAAACAACTATTTTTAAAAACGTCGATAAGAAATAGATTGGCTAATTTTCAATCATCAGACATTGAAGTCAATTCAATATATCTATATTCGACTACGAAAAATTGAATGTATCCAAATCCATAGCGAATAACAGCCGTCAAATTTTTATTTTGGCCATTGCCGTGTTGCTTATCAAGTTGGTCTTGCTTCCATTTGCACAAACCGTAGATTCCGATGCCGTTTCTAGAGTTCACCTTTCGATGGATTGGTTGCAAAACCCGCGATGGATTGACACGAGCGTTTGGGCGCCTTTTCATTTTTACCTCAACGGATTTTTTCTCGGAATTTGGAACGACACTGTTCTCGCTCCCAAAGTACTCAACATCGTAATTTCCTGCTTGAGCTTGCTTCCACTCTATTATTTTACACGAAGAGAATTCAATGAAAAAGGTGCGCTCATCGTTGCAATTTTCTTTGCGATAAGCCCAATTTTGTTTCGAAATAACTTCATGGCATTGTCGGAAACGCCCTACTTGCTGTTTTTACTGCTTGCAATGAATCTTATTTCGAAGTCAATTCGAGAAGACAAATGGCAATGGATGCTCGTCGCAGGATTGATGATAACCATTGCTTCTGGCTTTCGGTACGAGGCGTGGCTGCTGATGTTTTTTATGGGCGCTTTGCTCCTTTTCGTGGATTGGAAAAAGGCATTTCTATTTGGGGCGATGGCTTTGTTGTTTCCGCTTATTTGGCTGTATTCGAATTGGGTTGAAACGGGTGACGCCTTCTACAGCATTCAAGGAAATTACCGCTGGACACTGGAAATGATGGGAAACAACGATGGCGTCAATGGTGAAATCTTGCTGCATCGAGTTTGGTTCTTCCCTTTTTCTTGGTTGATCTCTGTCGGGCCTCCAGTGGCGTTTTTGGTTCTGGTTGCCATGGTTCGCAACATTAAGAAATTCCGTGTCGATAAATTGAAATCCGTTTGGGCGATCCTGTTCTTCACGATGCTCCTGTTCTTCATTTACAACGCGTACAACGGTGTACTTCTTCTACAACATCGGTTTATTGGAACATTGGTCGTTCTCAGCTTGCCGTTTATTGCGCTTTACTTCAATGAATGGAATTCAAAAACCAAACGAAATGCGATCATTTACGGCACTTTAATCGTTGGACTTTCATTTGTTTACAACCAAGACAGCATCTCTCCATTGCCTCGACTCGGAGACCAAAACAAAGCGGCATTTAGCGAAAGTATCAATGAATCGTTGTCGGATGATGGTTTGCTGATTCTCGATTTCGTTGGTTGGGATTACACTTATTATTATGCCCTTCAATCACGCCTTCCGATGCATCGCATTATACTCATGCAAGGTGCCAAAAATTCTGAAATACCAGCAAGTCTAAAGGAAAAGGTATTGAAGATGAAATCGGGCGTTTTTGTTTTAGGCAACGAGTCCGGTTTTAGAAATGAGATTCTCGCAATTCTGGGTTCTCAGAACCTGAAAAAAATTGAATCTTGTGATGAGTTCGAGGTGTATTCGTACAAGTCCAACTAATAGACCATTGGTGAGTTCATCAATTTTCATTCGGGAAATGCAATTCTATTTTACAAAATTGAAAAATTGAACGAACCTTTTGACCATAGAATGGAGAGCACCGAAGTCAGTCAAACAGAATTTCGGACCACACAAATTCGGTTCTTACCGACACATATTGAATTTGTAAGAAATCGATTTGTGTACAAAAAACTGCCGTATTCAGAGATTGAAGAACTTGAGTTGCAAAGTGGGTTTCTCATTCAAAACAGATGGATTATTCGTTTTTTGGCGCTTGTGGTGATTTACCTTCTTATTCGGTTCGTGATTTATGGAATGGATCATACTCAAAACTTTAAGGATACCAATCCTGCGGTATGGTTTAATAAGGGATCAATGCTTTCAGTTTGGGGGCCAGTTGTGCTAATGATTGCGATGATTGCAGCAATCTATCAATCCTTCTTGCGCTCTACGGTAGTTACAATTAGAGCGTCAAATTTTAAAAAAAGCACTAGCATTCGAAAAATGGATAAACAAGGTGAAACGCGGCGGTTGATTCCTTTTCTAAATTCGAAGGATGTTCTTGTTTTTGATAAAAGGGGAATAGGGGATTAACACCGGATAAGTGTAATTAAGCATAGCCAACTAACAGGTTGTGTATACACGTAACAAAAGGTATATTAGTTGTTTGTATAAGTAAGTTATGTGCAATGATGATAACAATTATAATCTCTAAGTGAAACCAACTTAAAATCCAGAGTTATAGTAAGAAAAATGAGTCTCTACTTAAAAATAGTATCCATTATATGTCTTTTCGGTTCTAGTGAGTGTTATTCTCAGCTATGGCCAGATTCTGTTGACATTAGCTCATTTGGACATATATACTCGTTTCGAATGGGGAAACTGGATAATAGTGATTTTAAAGTAAATTTGAATATTAGGAAAGACAGCTTGAATAATAGGGAGAAAATCGACTCTGATAAGAGTTATTGGATCACGAACCCTTATTATTATTGGGGACAAGAGTTTACAACTGAAAATGAAAATCTCTTTGTTGAATTCACAAAAGAAGGAACTACAAGAACTGAAGGTTCTATTAAAGTTGACAACAATTTCACCAGCAATCGTGTAACGTCCAAATCACTCCTCGCATTGGGTAACGTGCAATTAACTTCTCAAGCCTATTTAAAAATAAAGAATCTTTATTTAATTCCAGGATTTGGGAGACCTGAGATTTTCAAATTTAAAAACCTTGAATCGCTTACAATACAGAGTCCTTACAATTGTTTTATTCCCCTTCAGTTTTACTCATCTGATACTAAACATTCTTACTCCAGCCTAATTCAGTTTGCTGGTGATGTCAATTTTATGAATGAAGTTTCCCGTTTATATAAATTAAAAAATCTTCGAATTGAAATTGGTCAAAATAAACTCTTCTATAGTACTCCTATAAACTTATTACTATTAGAGGGCTTGGATGAGAATATATTTTCATCACCTGAATTAGAATCTGTCTACTTAACTGGTGTGAGTTTTCTTCCAATAGATTATCAAGGTGTAAAACAACTCAAATACTTAGAAGTACAAGGCATCAAATTTCCTGAGCTATTAAATATTGCATTAGCATTCGAAACTGATAAAAAAGATACCAATGAAGGCGATTGGTTTTTTTGGCTTAATAATTTAGTAGATATCGAAAACTCAAATATTGATGTTTCCAATGGATTAGTTCAGTCATATTATAAAAATGGAGAGCTCTTATCGCAAGGGGGAATGGTAAATAACGAACCAGATGGAACATGGAAATTTTGGTACCCAGATGGTAAGCTTTGTGAAGAAAGACATTATAAAATTGGAACCCGAACTGGCACATGGGTCTTTAGAAATCCTTCGGATAATTGGAGAATAGACACAACATTAATTCTTAAGTATGATGATGATAAATTGATTTCTAGAAAAGAGTTCTCTTATGATTATACATCTCCTTGCTTTCAGGCAGAGCCAAGCTACGAAATTACTGTTGTAACAGAATATCAAATCGAGTGGCTTCCAGAATCAGAAGTAAAAATTTCTAAGCGCACACAGTTTGAAGGAATTAGAGGGTCTGTTGAAAATTGGTTTTTTGATAAGACAAATTGGAATTACTCGAAAACAACTTTTTGCGATGGGGATACTATTTTAAGAGAGCAATTCGCTGGATATGATGGTCAGATACCTTATGAAATAAAAAAGGTCGGTAACTGCAATTCATTGACTAATGGAAGAGGATGCCAAAATTATTGGAGCCTAAATTTACGAAATTGTTCCTTTGAACAATACAAGTACTATATTGACGACGAACACGGCAAGAAAATTATTGGTGACAGAATTAAATCAGTCATACAATCTGAAGACTGGAATTGTCATTAATTAAAACAAAAGTTGAGCACATAACACACGCTACATCCCAGTGCAAGTCTAAGCTTCGTGTTATCAGTCTTTATTAACTCAATTACTCTTACCTTCGAAAAACTAGTTTACTCTAAATCGCTGCACCGTGGTGTAGCGTAAAACCGTTAGCAACTATTGACCATGAGAATAATAATCATTTTAATACTGCTTTTGCACCATTCAGCGTTTAGTCAATCTGATTCATTAAATTATCATTACTCAATGATTGAATATGAAATCATGAATCGTGACACTGTCACCATTCCCTGTTCAAGCGGCTTGTACAATCAACCGGAATATGAACGTTGGGATTCAACATTCGTAAAGGCAGATGTTATATTGTATTTCCTTCCCGTAATAATAAATGAAGATTCGCTGCTCAGCATAACTTCCCAAATTTTATATCTTGAGAAAATTCAAGATGCTAGCTTATGGAGGGATAAGCATCACTTGCCTTTTAGAGTATTCAGTTATATGTCCGAAGGAATGCGAAAACAATATCATTCAAGCTATATTGGAGAGTTCAAGCTGAACGATGAAAAAATAAAATTCGGTTTCTTTGATAATTGACTGTTGCTAACATATAAGCATCAATGAACGTCAAACCTTCTTGACTTGATTGTGCTTGCCCTACCCTCACAGATTGTTGTTAAATCAACGAACGTTATCTGATCCGAAAGCTTTCGGATTTACAATCTCCATTAGACCATTATAACATGCTTCTGCAAAAGGCTTCATAGATTCTGTCGTGTGTGTTACTCCAACAGTTTTGCATTCTTTCATGAAGGTAACGTACAACCTGCACCAATCATATTCAACATGCCCACAGGGAACTTGCATTAAGTTGTATACGATGTCCAATATGTTTAGACAGTGTTTATCAGATGCTTCTAAGCCAAGTTCGTCTAAGCCAAGAACTAATTGGTTGTGTTTTAAATCTTGTTGGATAAGTGAAATGATTAGTTCTTTGTTGGACATGATGCTAAGTTTAAATTTCACAATAGATAAATACCGATGCTAATATACAGTAATTTATATTACTACTAAATAGTAATTATGTGTTTTATGATAAATAAACTTGTCCTATTTCGATAATAATATCTATTATTCGACACTATGAACAGGATTAAAGAGGTTCTTAAGGATCAAGGAAGATCGCAAAAATGGCTATCTGAACAAATCGGTAAAAGCTATATTATTGTCACCAATTATTGCAATAATAATTCACAGCCAAGTATTCCTGTGCTAAGAAAAGTTGCTGAGGTATTGGATGTTGACGTTAGGGAATTGTTGGTGCCTACCAAGGACTAGTTAATTTCACTGCTCTCCAACCTAATGCAATCCAAAGTTAAATTGGATCCATATACTCCGCAGGTCGATTTGTATTCACAATACGTAAAAATTCCTCCCGAATTAAAAATATTTTGTCGCATCCATCGGTGTCAAGTTTGTAGTCGCTGTTAATCTGTCTGAAATATTTATAATTAGCATCTGCAAAGTGTATGCTTAATAGCTGACATGATAGTAGAATGTAAGTAAATGAATCCATCATAAAATAAAACAACATATTCATATCGGAGTTTTGAAGCGAATTGGTAGTTGCGCCAAAATGTTCATATTTTGAATAAAAGAAGTAGCCGATATACAAATTATCTAAATCAAATTTCTTTAACAGGTCACTATTCCTAATTAACTTAATGATATGTGACGCTGATGGATATGGTTTAGGTAAAACGTTCTTTGTCGGATTATCATAATTCACTGGCTCTTTTTTAAAATATGGTGGATAAAGAGCCCTCCAATTATCTATATTTTTCATGCCCTGTTCTCTTGTAAAAACACCCGCATCTGTGAGAGCTTTTATATGTCTAAGACCAGTATGTATGTGATCTGCTAACAAAGAAGACGCAGTTTCTAAATATTCGTCTTCCTCTGGCGAAGGACAAGAATTCACCTTAGAATGAACATCTTCTAGGTAGAATTGTGAAATTACATCGGACAAACACGCTCTGACAATAAGGCCTATTGAATCTTCTACAAATGGACTTTCCTCCCATTGTTTCAATAAAGGTATTATTACTTCTATCCTATTGATATGACGTTCAAAAATGTTAATTTTTATGAACATTGGTTCCATGAAATGATCTGTAGGAATGCCCTCTAGTACTTTTCTTCCAACGGGGATCACATCTTCTAACAATTTTATCAATTGGTGCAATTGAAGAGTTGAGTTCGATGTTAGAAGTTTAGTTGAAGACAGATTTTTTTTCTCAAGCCACCAATCAGACATAAAAATTATTTATTAAGTTTTCAAACATTTTTATTCATTTAATGGAAGCAGTGGTAAAGTAGTAGCTTGTCAACTATGATTATTGTAACGAAGCAAACCCATATGGGGTGTGAGGTGCTGTTACACGCAGCTTTTAACCTTTAAGTTGTAGGCTTTTTAGCCTTTACCATATCGGCATACGCAGCAAACATTCTTTCAGCTTCCGCCCATTTATTATTTTGAGTTAATACCCATTCTAAAATATGTCCTCCTTTATACGATGCTTTACGAAGTGCATGTAACAAATATCCCATGGTAATTGGAACTTCTCCCGCTTCAAATGCATAAACATTATTGATTGGCGCATATTCTGGATTAGATCCGTTCTCAGACAATATTATCTTTTTAAGTTCTTCGCTTTTAGTAGATAAAGAATATTCAACTACTTTATCATGGCTCTTCTTGTAATGGTCAAGCACTTGTTTTAAAGCATCTAATTCGGACTGTATTTTATCTAATTGTTCTTTTTCTGCAGGTACAATAGGTTCACTGTCTCCTAGACTTCTTAACAATAGCTGAAGCTTTTCCTCATATTCATCTAAGTTGGAGAAATCTCCATAGAATTTTCCTTCAAGGAAGCCAGGCAGTTCCACATCTTCAATTAAAATTGGAAGAACAACAATTTTCTTTTCCTTGATTTCTCGATTAGATGCAATTTCAAGTTCCTTTTTAACCCATTCGCTTTCAATTGATTCTTTGGAAAGGATAGCGGCAACATAATCTACAGAATCCAAACCATCTCGAATTTTTCCAATCAGTGAATCTCCAATATTAATTTCCGCTTCATCAATCCATACGGTATGTCCATAATTTCTCAAATCGGCAGCAAGCTTTCTGACAAAAGGTTTATCATTGCTAGTATGGCTTAAAAAGACTTTGCTCATAGTTTTATTCTGGTTTTAATTCTGTTATGTACTTCATTAAGTATAACGGCAGTTTGTCTAAAAAGCAAAATCTGCTTCATGAGAATCGAATATATGAATAATTTAATGGACAGGTACCCGAATATTAATGAGTATTTAGAAAAAGAAATGCGATTAAATATAATTTATTCTTCATGTTTTTTTAGTAATGCCTAACAAGTGAATAAAGTGCTTTAGTGCACTTTAGCTACATTATAAAGCTAAATAAAATAAACTGCATTATTTTAATTCCGGCGTGATCTTGACGAATTTTCATTTCACAGACATTTTGATCCGTAAACTACTAAAAACAAGCACTTCACTTAGTTAAAGAAAGAAAAAAGGGGATTATTTGAAACGTTGGTTTACTGAATGATCAATCTTGAGAAGGAGAATAAGAAATGTTCATGCTCTTTAAGAAAGCGTATAGCACGTGCTAAATAAAAATGCAACAATTATGTCCGAGAAAAGTCCTGCTTTTCCTTGCCCTGAACGTTAGCATTCATTAAGCTCATTGTTTAAAAACACGTGAGAATCAAAGTATATAGGTCAAATGAAATTCTCCAACAGCTGTTAGAGATTCTCATTTTAATTAAATTTACATTTCTCTAACACTTGTTGGAGAATACAGAAAAGAATGGAAAACATCAACGAATCAACATATCACGATTTATTTAATCAAATCATTGAAACGATAAACTCATCTCGTTTCTCAGCATATAAGGCGGTAAACAAACACCTGATGTCTTTAAATTTTGAAATTGGTAAGTTAATTGTTAACAGTCAAACTAAAAATAATTGGGGCAAATCTATCGTAGACACACTATCCAAAGACATTAACAAAATTGTTGATGGTAGAAAAGGATATTCTCCCCAGAATTTGTGGAATATGCGCCAATTCTACCTTGAATACAAAGACAAGCCTGATTTACTTGACTTGGCGCTAGAAATTCCATGGGGTCATAATATGCTTATCATTCATAAAATTAAGGATGAAACAGAAAAAGTATACTATCTGAAAGCTGCAAATGAAATGGCTTGGAGCAGATCTGTTTTACTCAATCAAATTAAAGCAAAAGCATACGAACGTAGTTTGCTCAATCCCAAACAAAGTAATTTTGAAAAAGCATTACCTGTACATTTATCTGAGCAGGCAAATGAAGCTCTAAAAAGCGAATATAATTTAGATTTCCTCGGAATCACTTCTCCAATTTTAGAAAGGCAGCTGGAAAACAAGCTAATCGAAAACATTCGAGATTTGATTATGGAACTTGGTTATGGATTCTGTTTCATTGGAAATCAGTACAGAATCAAGTTAAACGAGAAGGAATATTTCATTGACTTATTGTTCTATCATCGAATATTAAAATGTTTAGTTGCATTAGAATTAAAAACGGTTGAATTCACACCAGAGTTTGCGGGAAAAATGAATTTTTATTTGGAACTGCTTGACGAACAAGTAAAAACAGAAGACGATAACCCTACAATCGGAATCATTCTCTGCCCAGAAAAAGATGATATAGCCGTTGAATATGCTTTAAGGACTAGCTCTAAACCAATTGGAGTTTCAGAATACAAATTGACTCACAATTTACCTGAACAATTGCAAGGGAAAATACCGAATAAAGAAGAATTAAAAAGAATGCTAACACAGGCTAAAAAATCATAGCCGCCCTAAGGGACGGCAACGCTTTTTGAGCCTAAGCCGTTACCAGCAACTACAAAAACTCGTGAAATCAAAAGTATACTCACATGAACTATTGATTGGTTCGGCTAATTTAAAAGTCGGCGACATATCTATGGGCTGTGTTTATGGAACATTTGAACCTACAGGTGCCTACTTTGAAAAAATCCAAAAACATGTTTGGGACTTTTGGGAAGCGAAAAAGCCTAATTATGAATTATGGTACTCATTTAGATTCAATGTTCAACTTGAAAATGGTCTATTTCTATTTCCTCGTGGTGGCTATACTTTTGACGACACAAAAAAGGTTGATAATGAGCCAATTAGAATGGATTTGGCTGGGTTAGATTATCAAATTATTGAAGACTATTTTATTACTCAACCTATTAGAACATTTGTCGAAGAGCCATGGTGTCCTATTAGCGTAACTCAGAAAATTGCTTTTGAAAATGAACTTAAATTGGAATTAGGAAAGTTGGACCTAGGAAAACCCTCAAAATCATTTTTAGAACTCTTTAAGAAAAAATCATTGAAACACATGTTGTCTGGAGCTGAGTATTCTGCATTTTGCCATGACCAAAGAAATGATGATGTCTTATTCGAAATAAATAAGGCGGGTGACAATGAAAAGTTTGCAGTTACGTATCTGACGTGGAGCGGCAGGAAAGAAAGTGAAGGTTACCCAATCACGAATTTCTTTAAAGATTTCGACGAATTCAAGTATTTACGAATGAATGAAGACAAGATTGATTGGGAAGATTGATCAAAAATGCAGGTAACACACGCCATGCCCCAGCGCAGGTTCAAACATCGAGAAATCATCCAAACTCAACAAAACAATTCTTACCTTCGAAAAACTAGTTTACTCTAAATCGCTGCACCGTGGTGTAGCCACGGACCGTTATCACAAATTATCCCTTTTTAGTTTATTATAGTTAAGCTGTTGCAATAAAAAATATTCCGAGACCTATTAAGATCGGTCCAAAAGCTGCTAATGACCAGAAAACAATATTTGCAAAAAGGAGTTTTCTTTTATATCGTTTATCTCTTTCATTTTCTGGGATGCTTCGCGAAAATTTAAACTTTTGAATAATACTCAAAGAAATCGCAACTCCCCAGATTAACGCTGCGATTAATGCTGCAAGTAAGAATCCTCCCAGTATATCTCCGAGAACAATCAAAAAGAACGAAGAAACCAATAATCCAAACAATGCCCAATGGGTCCAATTAAATTTCTTAACCACTTTTGAAGGTTTCGTCGTGTTGACTTCTTCAGACTTAATTTCACTTAATTTTTGAGTTTTCTCTTTCTCATTAGACGTAACTAATAATTCTTTATGCTCTGTTTCAAGCACAATGGGTTCATTATCCCCCTCATTTACATCATTAATTTTTAACTCATCAGATGTCGTGATTTTTTCTTGAACACGATACAATTTAGATTGGCTCTCGTCATGCACTTTATCCTCTTTTTTTACATGTTCAGAAAAATAACTCTCACTAACGTTTTCTGTTTTCTTTGATTCAACCCGTACCTTCTTCAACTTGCCTGTTCCGCAGGAAGAGAAAATGAATAACATTATTATTAAGCCATATCGCTGAGAATTGATCATTGTGTCTAAATTGAATCTCTAAATTAAAATAAAAATGCATAAGGAATTGTTGCTTAAAAGTAGGATCTTGACTTAATTGATATAAAAGAAAGAGAAATCTATAATCAAACGTTTTCTGAATGATCTATTTAAGTTAGGAGAATCATTAAAGGTAAATCGCTGTTTGTGGAATTACATAACCCACTCCCAAAAATAAAGCACAAAAAAAGACCTTCTACTCGAAGGGATTTTGCACGGTATAAAATTCGTTTTTTTTATAAATCGACCACTACGCTGTACGAGAGCATCGATATAAAATAGGACAACCTTTTTGTTACAGAGAGAAGCGCCACTTTTCCTCTCGATGATGTCTATTTTCCTAATGGTTAAACTATGTTAAACTCTTGAGTTTATTATGGTATAGTGTTTATTACAGCTTAAAACCTCTATACTACCAAAGAACGAATAAAACAGTAATATATGAGTATCACATTTTTAAATATCAAGTCAAGAGGAATAACAAAAACTGTTGCTAGACACTCAAAAAAAGATGGTCAGAGTAACAAGGAGTTTCGTGACTTTATCAAAGAACAAGTAGTGGAATACAGAAATGACGGAATGGACGTATTCAAGTCCCCGACATGCGGCCTAGAAGATTACAACGAATAACTTTCTATCCAAAATGAATGCAAGAGCAAACAACTAAGAATTGATCTAAATGATCAAGGCTACAGAATAATATAAAATTCATTTTACACTAAAAAAGGTTGTCTTCGGGGCAGTCATGGTCGGAAGAAATTCCGGCCATTTTTTATGTCTTAAAGTGAAGTGCTGGATTCCCTTCCTAGACCCCAACTAATTTGTCGCCCCTTGAATCATGAATTCGGAAAGTGCACCGTTCGCAGATTTAATTCCTGGGTATAGTTCTATAATTTCAAAAGTTAACCTGTCTCCCTCTTTTATTTCGAACGGAGCACTAAGGTGTTTCTGGAGGTATTTATTCTTAAAGAATTTGTCTAAGTTAAAATACTGAAAGTGCCAAACATCCAGCAATTGAACAACACAAATTATGCTATCGTTGTATAGTACATGAATAGTTTTTATTCTTGAATTATTTTTCCATGTGACAAGTGACTCACACATACCGTTGAATAAATTTACTTGTCCATAAAACTGGTAAGCACTACCATAAGTCTCATATTCTAAATAGTGAAATTCAAAATCAATCTTTTGTTTAGCCCCCTTACTTATTGTATCAGTTACCCAAGCCGTCAATAGGTTCTGATCATTAATATTCTGGTATGAATAATTTGCCGTAATTTGCTCCTGTTGTTTCATTGTATCTAGATAATTTCTCATAGGAAAAGACCATAGAGTCCAATTCTCACTTGTCTGATAATCTTCAATACTTGCTTCAAATCGATAATCTGCCGAATCTATCTGAACAGCGTAAATAGTATTCAATTCTTGCGCTTTCAATTGCGAAATTGCCGAAAGAATTATCAAACCAAAGAGTAACATTGCCTTCATAGGCTCAATTTACATCAAAACATTAATCTTGGTCAAAGAATTAATTATTCGATTGAAAAGCTCTATTATTCGTCAAAACTTTATCAGCATGTAAAACGCGATTAAAGGAGGTGAATAACATCCCGACTGTCTTTTATCGTTACTCCTAATAGGAGTTTAAGGTTTAAACATAAGAGCGCCAAACCCCTAACACGTATTAAAATAAAACTCAAGGCAGCTGAACGTTATACTCCTTAGAACTTACCTTCCTCAGCTTCGCGATGCTTCCCATTCGATCAAACTGTTCGCAGTCGATGAGATAATCGGCTTGATTAACTTGGATGTTGTTTTTTGACGTGAATGAATACGATCGAGAAGTATAATTCGATTTTCCCTCCATGACCGCAGAGCAGTTTCTATATTCTTTCTCCAATTCGAAAATCAATTTCAGTCCGTCACTTTCAATAAATGAATAAATCCTTTCCACTTTAGAAACGACATTTACCGAAGTAACGGGTAAATCAAGATTTACTTTTAGCTCTTGTGTTTTGTCTTTGTTCCAATCTTCAATTGTAATTTCTGGGAGTCCATACCGTGACCCTGGAACAATTCCTTGGGATAGAATTCTGAGGTTGGAGTCCAATAAATAAACACCCGTAGAATGGTGTTTTGCACTGCCCCACCCTTCATAGTCTATTTGCACCAATGTGTTCTCATTAAAACGCTTGATTGAAATTTGATCCAATAAAAATTGTTTGGTCGGTTTAAATTCGGTCGCGCCCGCTACGTACTTTTCATCGAACAAGATATTCCCCGCAAATGCGATTATTTCACGATTTTCAATAGTTGAATCTATTCGGATGGAATCGGCTGCAAGAGTTAATTCGTTTGGACTATCTTCAATTACTTCATTTGTTCCAACGTCCTTCTTTTCACAACCGATCATTGCGATTGTTAAGCCTGTTGCTAGAATTACACCCACTGCGATTTCCATTTTCATAATTTGTTTTTTTTATTAAATTTTGGAGGTTGAATGTTGGAGGTTGAATGTTGGATGTTGGATGTTGGATGTTGGATGTTGGATATTAGAATTTAGATATGTCCTTGATGCTTCAAACCGTTCTTAAACCGATCCAAAAGGGAGCTCGCGACTGATTCGAAAAATCCCTACCAATTCCCACCGTCTAAACTTTCGCTTCCTCCAAAAACGGACTGTACATCAACACCGCATGGTTTTCCACCAGTACCTTTTCCTCAATAGCTCCATCGTAATTTTCTCTTACCTGAACGATCTGATTGTGACGAGAATATCCTCCCCAAAATTGCTGCTTAATGATATGATTTCGTTCTTCAACTCTAAACTCAGCCTCCACTTTTTCGCAACTCACCAACGCGCCATGCAAATGTGTGTTGTCCATCCAAAGGTTAATTTGAAAAGTGTTTTCTGTTTCATTCTTTACCTGCAAATCAATGTGGTTGTAGGACAAAGTAGCACCTGCCCCAAATGGAACTTTTCGGTTCACATCTGGAAAAACATCAAATCCGTGTCGATAGCGCTCTTTGATTGTCAACGGACTATGTGCAAAAACCCAAAAGAGAAGATTTCCGAGTTGGCACAATCCCCCTCCAATGTCCTTGTCTATTGTCCCCTGTTTCAAAACTAGACCTTCGAGATATCCTTTGTTTTTCGTTGGCCGCCCCACCAATTTCCAAATCGAAAATGTTTCTCCTGGTCGAATAATGATCCGATTTAAATGCTCAATTGCCAGTTCCAAATTCCTTCGCTTGTTCTCTTGCAAATACATATCAACATCTTTCAATGGCCTCAATATCATAGATCTGTGTTGGTGGACTTTAAATCCGATAGTTTTCGGATGAGAAACCAATTCCCCTTTCTCCTTTGCCCATTTTTTATCTCCAAATACCCAATCGTATTTTCGTTTCAGAATGTAATATTCCCTCCCTACAACCTGTCTCAATCGACTTCTATTTATTGGTTTTTTAATTTCATTCATAGTTCGTGAAATTTGTTTTCAATACTTCCAATGGTGGCGCACTTTGATACGGCAATGCAACTTTTTTATCGGTGCCGGTAAGTAAATCTGAAACCTTCCAAACCGTTGAATTCCCATGATTAATCATCTCCATATATTTTGTCTGGGTCCATTCACCATCAATCCATTCAAACTCTTCACCCGATCCTGAACCATAAGAGATATAAAACGAACTAATCTTTTTCTCCGCGAAATAAAAACTTGGGTTTCTCATATTTGAAAGAACTGAATCTATCAAATAACAACTGCAATCTGTAGTATAGATGAATACTTCAATCCCCGTTCTGTATCCGTTTCCCGATTGAGAATGAGTTCCAATTATGAAGTCCAATTGAGCATCGAAATTCAAATCAATAATAGTATCATATATCGCTCCAACTGGGCCATTGGCCAAATTGAATTCCCTTAACAAATGATCACGTTTCCCCTCTAAAGTCGAAGTGTCAATTTTCACCTCAACCAATGGAAGGTCAACTAACACATCAACCAACGTATCAACCTGTTCGACCAATTGAGGAACCTCGACCTCAAGCTTCGAGGCTCCATCAATAGCACTAAAAGACCCTAAAGATACTGGCGCTTTCGTCTCACACCCCAAAAGACAAATAACAAACCCAATAGCAAAAATCACCTTCATAACTCATAATTCATAACTCATAACTCATAACTTCTAACTCAAACTCAAACTATTCCACCAAAATCCACTTCCCAGCAATCTGTGCATTGATTCCATGATCGTACATCGCCTCGCTGTAAATCGCCGGCAGGTAAAACCTCCCTTTATAAGTCGCATTTAACAACACTGTGAACGTCTGCGATTTCCCTGGTAGCAGTGAATAATAAGTCAACACTCTATCGTCTCTAAAATCCTGATAACGCGAAGGATTTGAATAGCCTTTCGTTCCGAACAATCTGGAATTGTGAATCTCCCACCCACTCGGGAAAATTTGATTCAAGGCCATATCTTCATAAAATAAATACGTGGCCGTATTCCCAATCGTGACTTCAGCGACAAACTCAGTTCCTTGTTTTAACTTGTCTATTGAGATCACTTTGCCATCCATGTCCTTGTAGGAAACGCTCATTGTCATTTTGGATGCTTTTGTTTTCTCCTTGCCAAGTTTTGGAATCTTTTTCGTTGTCACAGTGATAAATAGTGTAGCCGTTCCATTGTTTGTGATCTTAACCTTCTTCGTTTTACTTCCCGATTTAGCGGAAATACTCAACTTCGAAATTTGTCGGCCTACGGTCAGGCTTTTCAATGCAGCACCGTCAATCGAATAGCTCATTTTTGAAGAACTTCCTCCACCATTCGCTTTGCAGTATTTGGCAATTGACAAAAGACTGTACGCCGTTTCCTGAGTACTTAACCAACGCTTAGAGCTCAAGATTCCAGCAATTTCCTTCACTGTTTTAAATGCTTCTTTTTTCTTTAGCACACCCTGTGTTTCCAAGATAATCGCTCTATCCCTCAGTCCAGAACCATAACCAAATGAGAGTTCACGGTACTCGGAAACACTGGTGCTAATGCCTTTTACGATCTCTTCTGCTGCCTCTTTTTGACCAATAACTGCATATGCGCTGGCCAATCTCCACTTCGCTGTCGTTGAAAGTTTTTTTTCTTCGCGTAATCTGTTCATCGCACCGACTTCTGAGTTATCACAAAGCGCCAATAAGTACAACCGATACGCTTGAATCAATTGCGTCGAAGCTTGTTTTCTTTTCTTCAATCCATTGTCCATTGTCCAGTTGATTGCCTTGTCTTTTTGATAGTTCACCCATTTGGATTTCATGTTCGATGGCAAACGGTATCCAGCCAACTCCGCTTCCAAAATGAAATTTCCTGCATAGTTTGTTCCCCATTCGCTTTCATATGATTCGCCTGGCCAATAAGAGAATCCGCCTTCGTACGTTTGGAACAATTGAAGCCGTGTGATTCCAGCCTTAATGTTGCGTTCTACGTCTTTCTTTTCTGAAGTATTCAACGAAACCAACGTCGATAAATACAATTGTGGGAACACCGCACTCGTTGTTTGCTCAACGCATCCGTGAGGGTAATCAATCAAATACCCCAAGCGTTTCCCCAAACTTAAAGCGGGTAATGTAGTCGCTTCAATTGTCGCACTTTGACTTCCTTTGATCCCGTCAAAAAGAATGGAAGCACTGATGCTTTTTCCAGGTTCCAATTGAATCTCTTCCGTTTCATAAATCGTTGGATTGGACGGTCGAATATCAATTTCAATTTCATGCGTAGAAACTTCATTTCCCGATGTGGCAATAATCTTCACTTTTCCAATTCCCATGCGTTGTTTGGTCTTCAATTTGAAGTTGATCACCTCATCTCCAATTTGAGAAAATTGAATGTTCTTTGATTTCGGCTCAGAAACTTCGAAAATGTCATTCGCTTCAATTCTAACCGTTACGTTTTTCACATGCTTCTCCATCGCAAATACATTCACTGGAAGTGTAAATTCTTCACCTGTACCCAAAACACGCGGCATTGTTGCCAAAACCATCAGTGGCTTTTTCACAGCTACATTTTTATGCGTATTTCCGTACGATTCATCGTCTCTTGCAACCACCATAACCCGAACAGAACCGACATAATTTGGAATGTCCACCTTATGGTTTTTTGAAGCTCCTGCAGGCAAAACAAACGGGCCTAAGAATTTCACCATCGGCTTGAATCGGTTCGCTTTCTGACCGCCTTGTTCGTCATAAGATCCATCTCCACCAACACTTAAGAGGTGATCAAGCTTGCCTGAAAAAGCACCGATGACATTGTCATACATATCCCATGTTTGCACACCCAAAGCTTCTTTTGCATAAAAAGTATTCCAAGGTCGTGGCGTTGAAAAATGCGTTAAATCCAATAACCCTTCGTCAACGATTGCCAAAGTATACGTCATCTTTCGACCGTTACTTTCCGTCACTTTGATGTTCGCTTTTGACTCCGGACGAATTTTATCTTTCATCGTGATCACAGGATGTAAATGTGTAAATGGATCATCCACCTCGATCGGCATTACGCCGTACATTCGAATTGGTAAATCATTCTTCGTTGCATTGTGCGGCTGGATCATCGTGACATGCAGAAACACATTTGGCGCCATTTCAGCTGTTGCTTTAAACTCAAAAGACGTTTCTCCTTTCGTTGTTTCTACCCAAAACTTTTGCACCACTTTCTCCCCTGATTCAACTGACACCAGTGCTCTTCCGTCAGAAGGTGAAGGGAAACTGATTCTAATGTCCTCGCCCTTCACGTACTTTTTCTTGTTTGTAGCAAACGACAACATTGTTGCATGTTCACTATCAGAACGATTCGCACGGCTCCAATACGGCCAGTCAAAGTGAATTAACTTCCCTGTTTGATGCCCACCTTTTTCGTCGGTGACCAGAACTAAATATTTTCCGTAATCGTCATTCTGAACCTTAAAATCGAAGCTCGTTTTCCCATTCTCATTGTCGAGTTGTACTTCCTTAATAAAAATCGTGCTGCTTCTCGATGTGAATGAAGCAAGGTCTTCGTAGCCATCGTACCACCAGTTCCAACCCACTTTGTAGATTTTCACCTTCAGTTTATTGTTCTTTTTCAAATTCCCTTTTGAATTAACTGTGACCAATTCAATTTTATGTCCCGTCCCGGTTTCCAATGTATTGTCGTAGATGCTCACTTTTGGAATCGAAATCCCAACATATGTATCGTACGGTGAGAATGGTGCCACCGAATGATCAATGCTAAAATCACCTCCTTTTTCATAAACTTTTGTTGTGTAATGCGCTTTGAGTTTCCCTGCTGACGCTTCAATTTTATCATAGGAATTCAGGAATTTGGCTTTCCCATCGGCATCTAACAAACCATCAAAAGCCGTTTCTCTTCCACTTTCCCCGTTTCGAATGGGTGAATCAAAAACATAGTGTTTGTAGGCTTTGAAGGTTGTTTTCATTGGCGTTAACCGAACTTGAACATTTGCTTTTAACCCTTTTGCACTCGCTCCATGAAGCCATTTCGCTGCAACTTCACAAGAATCACTCGTGTTGGCCTTCTCAGGATCAATGTAAATTTTAAGTCGGTTCGGTTTTATCGTTTCAACTTTAATTGATTTCTTGTATGTATTGTCGCCAACTGTAACGCGCGCGCTGTAACTTCCGGTCGGAGCTTCTGCACTTGTTCCCGTTCTGAAATCATAAACACCATTCCAATGCTTCGATTTACTCACTTCATAAATCGTGTTACCGTTCGGGTCAACCAATTCAAAATTCACAGGATGTTTCGATGGCAAGTTGTGGTTCTTGTCTTGAAGAATGAAATTGATGTAAATGGAATCTCCAGGTCTCCAAACGCCTCTTTCCGTGTAAATAAAACCTTTGATACCCTTCTCTACCGGATCTCCTCCGATATCGAATTTGCTCAATGAATTAACATGGCCGTCCGTTAATTTCAAATACCCTCTTTGTTTGCCACTTTTCGCAATCATCAAAAACGGCTTGCTCTTTAATTTAATTTCGAGCATTCCTTTGGAATTTGTTGTTCCACTCTCGATCAATTTATTGGTGTAATCGTAATAAGAAACTGTTGCTCCTGACATTGGTAAAGTTGAAACCATATCCGTAAGAATCGCGTGCGCTGTTTTGTCATGATCCAACTTAAAAATCATTCCAATGTTCGATGCTAAAATATTTCGTCGTACTGCTCTACCGTAGTAATAATTGTCGTTGCAAGGGCTTTCATCACCGTCGTTGTATCCCCAAGTTGAGTAGCCACCAAATCCATACCGATGCCAATCGCCTTCGTTCCAACCTTTGTTCATTGCTGTTAACTCAGGAGCTTTTGATTCTGAATTGCATTCGCAAAGTGTATACGCTTTGTTGAACTTAATCGCCACTTGATAAATCGCTCCGGGTTCGGTTTTAATCAAATCTTCCAGATTAATTACATGTGAATTCCATTGTTTCAAATTCTTTTTTGAATCCGTTTGAAGGCTCAATTTTTTCTCCGCGACCACTTTCCCGAAACGCGTCAATTCATCATCTCCATCCAAGTTGTTTACCTGCAAAAAGTGGTGCACATTCTTTTCATAAATCTTTATTATCCGAACATCCACGGCTTTTAAAGCGATTGCCTCAAAAGGAAAGATCAGACCTTGAGAATTTGGCAAGATTGAACCGGAACCAATTAAACGCACTTCTGGCTTGGCATCACTCAGTTGAATTTGAGTTTCATAACTTTCATTCATTTTATAACCCGCCGAGTTTTTAATCCCATTCGTTACTAAAACTGTATACTCCCCTGTTTTTCTACCAGGAATATATACATCTACCGTATTGAAATTGATCTTGTATTTTAAATTTGTAATTCCAGGAATGGAAATAATACCATTCAATGATTGATGTGGCTCAAGCGGATCTGAAAAATTCAACTCAACAATTTGATCGTCTTGTTCTTTTACTTTTACGCTATTCACTGAGAAATCGTGCAAGGATGGAACAACAAATTCTTTCCGCCCATTTGAAAAGGAGTTAATCAAAACCCCATCCCATTTTACAACAAGTTTTTTATCCTTAGCTCCACGGAGGATGCTGTCAGCAACAAAATCCCATTCGTTTTCACTTCCTCTTTCTTCAATTTTAAATGGAATTTTCTCGCCATCAAGGTAAATTGATAAGGTCTTCTTTACGTGATCCGCCTTTTCGAAATCGGTCGTTGAAATCCTTCCTTCCAGTTTCTGATACTTCAATTCATGACGGTTGTAACTTCTTAGTCCATCGACATCGACATTGATGCGTTGTGCGTGTGTTGCAAACTGAAATTTAAAAACTTCGAAACCCGCGTCAACATCTACAAATTCTTTCAATTCCATAGACACCGTGTAGAATTGATTTACACCCAATGGTTTACTCGGAATAAACTCCACGAGCCGGTCATGAACAAGCACGACTTTGCCTTCCACATGAGGCTCTACAGTTATTAGTTGCTGCAGTTTCCAATCGGGATAGTCTTTGTAATTTTCAACCGGGTCGGCCAACTCAATTTGAATTGCGTCTTCACGACTTACCATTCCTGAAGTGTAAGCAGAAACGTATTTCCTAAAAGCCGGGTCCACTTTGATAATCTCTTGGCGGGTTTGTCCACAGGCAGAGATGATAACAATTAATAAAGTGATTAAAGAAAATAGGATTGAAATTTTAAATCGTTTCATAGCGTTCATTTTGAACAAATATGAGTTTTGAGTCCTATTAATAGAAGGTGTTTAGATTAGTCGTTGGGTATTTTTGATTAAGTGTTGTGGAAATTGAATTATTTGAAATCACGAAAATTCGTAAATCACAAATACCTGTGGATTAGATAATTATTAAAAACCCTTATAAATTCAGGTATTTATACACGAAATTCAGGTATAAATACGATCTACTTTGATCCCTCGATTCATTACTATTACTAACAAATTAAAATAAAATCCCGAAAAGGGATGAACTATTAAACTCAATAAACTATGTGTACACGACTATTTAACAACAGACATTTAGAGTATTTAACGACAGCGAGAAATATGGATTGGGCAACTCCACTTCCAACGAGTTTATTTGTATTTCAAAGCGGATTGGAAAAGTCTCCTTTCGAGGATGTAGAAGCAGGTGACTATACTCCATGGACCTGGACATCTGAATATTCCAGTGTTATCGCAATGGTTGGAGAAAATGACAATTTTGCAGCATCAGACGGAATGAATTCCCAAGGATTAGTAGCTAATGTCCTGTACGCTAATGGGACAGATTACGAGATTGTAAATAACAAAAACACCAAACAACTTAGTGTGCTGAGATGGGTTCAATATGTGCTCGACACATGCGCCTGCGTCAAAGACGTGGTTCAAGCATTTGAACACAATCAAATTGAATTAATTGGTGCTACGGTTCCCGGTTCGGATAAACCGGCTGCCATTCATTTATCTGTTTCGGACAAGATTGGCGAGTCTGCCATTTTTGAAGTTTATAAAGACGACGCTGACTCTCCCGCAACATTTCACATTCATTACAGCGGAAATTTAGAGGATCAATCTGATGTAATCCAAAATACTCCTTGCAATGTAATGACCAACGAACCAAGTTTCGATATACAATTAAAGCTGAATGATTATTGGTTATGGCAATGGAGTGACAGAAATGATTTCCCGAGCAGAACCATTCCAGGAGGGCCGTTTCCTTCTGATCGTTTTGAACGTGCGACATTCTATTACAATCAATTGATTGACTCTGAAAGCACGGACCACATTATATACACAATGGACATCACCGAATCCTTGTCTCAGTCAAAATCGATCGTCGCGAATGCTTCTGTTCCAATTGGTATGGGTGGTTTTCCTGGACATCCGAATATAGCACCAACAATCTGGACCACGCTTGCGAATCACATGGACCTCGTTTATTACTTTGGAAATGCCCGAACTCCAAACTTGATTAATGTTAAAATGAATGAGCCAATGCCCAAATTTGATACACTTCAATTGGATCTTGTTATCGAAAAAGAAAAAAAATTCATCAATATAAACTACGACGGTTGCGTAAACTCAAATTTAAACGAATCCACGGATCCATTCCGCGTTAAATAATTAAACCCTTGCCCTTCATCAAAGTAAACCTAGATCTGATAGCAGTTTCATTTTAAATGAGGCTGCTATTTTTTTTTGCTCACGACTCTTCAAGTAACCTGAATTTCAAACAGAATTAATTCTCAATACACGTCATAATACGTATTTATAAACCCTCGTATTGATTACCTTTAATATTCATAAGTTTCAATTTCGTAAATCATAGGACATCCTATTTTCAAATATCAACTCCATGAAAACCTTATTAATTCTCCTTTCATTATCAATCATTGGTACAAGTTATTGTCAAACCGCCGAGGAATACGAAGTAAAATCGAATGACTATTTCCTGAAAAACGATTACAAGAATGCACTTAAAGCGATTGATAACGCGATTGAATTGGAAATGACCGTCGATTATTATCATGCGATTAGGGCAAAATGTCTTATCGGGTTAGGAGAAATTGAGGAAAGTCTAAATGCATACGGTAGAGGAATTATTCTTTTCCCTAAATCGAGCCAATTGTATGATGAAAGAGCATTGTTGTACACTCGATTACGAATGAACACTGAGGCCATTGCTGATTATAACAAAGCTCTTAAGTATGCTGAAAATGATACGACCAAGTTTATGATCATGACCAATCGAGCAGCGGCAAAAATGGCTTGGCGCGATTTTGAAGGTGCGTATGATGACCTAATGCAATCCTATAATTTTGATTCAACAGACATTGCGGTACTCGTTAATTTGGGCGCTATGTGTGATGAAGTTGGAAGAGGAGACGAAACTTTAAAATACCTTCTAAAGGCTGTAGAGATTGACCCCACTTTTAGCGCTCCTTACGCCAATATCGGGTATAAATATCAGGAAATGGGTCGTTATGATGAGGCCATAAAATATTACAATAAAGTTCTTGAACTCGATCCCGAAGAACCTTTGGGATTCAGCAACAGAAGTTACAACCTTTATAAACTAGGTGAATTTAAATCCGCAATGAAAGATATCAATAAATCCATTGAAATTTATCCAGCCAATTCTTATGCTTATAAGGTTAGAGCCTTGATTCATATCGCCAACAAAAAGAATAAAAAAGCGTGTGAAGATCTGGATATTGCAATTGAACTAGGCTATACCGAACAGTATGGAGATGAGGTTCAACAATTGATCAATGCGAATTGTCAATAGAAAGTTAATCTAATCGATAAACAAAGGATCAACAACATCCTTGATCAAATCCGTTTCATAGCCCTTAGAGGCCAAAAAGCGATACACCTTGACCTTCTTTGCATAAGAATCCTTTTCGCTTGCTAAGGAAAGGTATTTACGTTCCACCAATCCCGTTAGGTTCGAAATATACACTTCTGGATCAATTGAGGCAATTCCCTTATCCATGGAATATTTAGAAATTCGCTTTTGCTTTAAATGCTGGCGGATCTTGATTTTCCCCCACTTCTTGATATTGATTTTCCCAGATACGAATGCTTCAGCAAATCGCTCTTCATTCAGAAAATTATTGGAAATAAGGTGGGCCAAAAGGCGGTCCGTATCTTCTTGATCGAACCGCCATTGGTATAATTTTGTCTCTAGCTCTGATGAACATCGCTCTTGATAAGCACATAAGGCTTCGAGCTTTGTTTTTGCTTCGAGGAAAGAGTATTTACGCTCTGATAACATCAGACCGTAATCTCGTCTTGTTTATCGTTGACAAATGAATATTGCAACAAATGATTTGCTGAGCTTCCTCTTACTGGAATCCACTTCTTATATTTAAAGAACCACTTCATTTGACGAGACATTAAGCCTTTCTTAAAGTGTGATTCTAAATATGGGTGAACCAACAATGAAACACTCTTTTCTTTTTTCTTAGTCATTAAGTACTCAAGGTTGTTCTCAATCTCTTCTGCAAACAGAATAGATGCTTGAACTTCACCAGTACCATTACATGTCGGACATTTTTCTGATGTTGTAATATCCGTTTCAGGACGTACACGTTGACGTGTAATTTCTACAACTCCAAATTTAGACGGAGGAAGTATATTGTGCTTCGCTCTATCGTTCGACATTGATTTCTTTACCGCTTCAAACAAAGCCTTATTGTTAGCACGTTCATGCATATCAATAAAGTCAATACAGATGATCCCACCCATATCTCTTAATTGAAGAACACGAGAAATTTCATGTGCAGCCTCAATATTTGTTGAAAGCGCATTGTTTTCTTGTCCGTCGGCGCCTTTACGGTTACCGCTGTTGACATCTACAACATGCATCGCCTCAGTATGCTCAATGATTAAGTATCCTCCACTAGGTAAAGGAACCTTCTTACCAAACAACGATTTGATTTGTTTGTTCACGCCAAACTTCTCGAAAATGTCCAATTTTCCATCGTAGTGACGGATAATTTTCTCTCTTCCAGGAGCAATTCCAGAAACATACTCCTTTAACTCAGCAGCAAGGTCTCCATCATTGACATGAATATTCGTAAAGTTTGCATTCAATAAGTCTCTAAGTAATGACGATGTTTTATCAATTTCGCCAAGAACTCTGTAAGGAGGTTTAGCTCCAATAAGATTATCATGCATTTTTTTCCACTTACCCGCCAGGTTTTTTAAATCTTGGTCGAGCAGTTCGATCTTCTTTCCTTCTGCAACAGTACGAATAATAACCCCGAAATTTTTCGGTTTAATACTATTCATAACTTCTTTCAGTCTCGCTCTTTCCTCGTTATCCTTAATCTTTTGAGAGATGGATACTTTATTGGAAAAAGGCACTAAAACAAGGTATCTGCCCGCTAGGGTTATTTCAGCACTCAATCTCGGCCCTTTAGATGAGATTGGTTCTTTTGCTACTTGTACTAAAATGGGGGCCGAAGAAGAAATGATTTCACTAATCTTTCCATCCTTTGGTATATCTTTTTCCCCTTTGAAATACAGAAGATCGGCTACGTTCTGCTTGCCACGCAATGTATCACGCGAAAACTTATTTTGCGAATTGAATTGAGGTCCGAGATCAAGATAATGCAAAAATGCATCCTTGTCGTAACCAACATCCACAAACGATGCATTCAGACTAGGAACGACTTTTCTGACTTTACCGAGATAAATATCTCCTACGGCAAATTCGGCCTTTCCACTCTCTTCTTCATGCAACTCAATAAGCTTTCCGTCATCGAGTAAAGCAAGCCGGACACCATTCTTATGGGTGTCGACTACTAGTTCTAAACTCACGAAAGCCTAATTATGTTAATAAATAGAAAAACTTAGCAGGTACTCTACCTGCTAAGCTTCAAAACTGTTCAAGAAAATTTACTTCTTCTTCTTGTGACGATTTTTTCTAAGTCTCTTTTTACGCTTATGCGTAGACATCTTATGTCTTTTTCTTTTTTTACCACTTGGCATAATTCTATATATTTTCTTGTTAAAATTCTCTCTTAGTTTTTCCTCTCTTGTTAAGAGAAAAAAAACACCCTTACATTACAGCAAGAGTGCAAAAGTAACAAAACCAATTGAATTTTAGCGTTCTATTGGCTCAAACTACTTAATTATTTTACAGTTACGTTCGTCTTAACCTCTTCAACAAATGTTTTCGCTGGCTTAAACGAAGGAATATTGTGAGCAGGAATGATAATCGCAGTGTTTTCTGAGATATTTCTTCCCGTTTTTTCAGCTCTTTCTTTAACGACAAAACTTCCGAAACCTCTTAAGTAAACATTTTGACCTTTTGACAATGAAGACTTAACTGAATTCATAAATGCTTCAACGGCTTTTAACGCCTCTACTCTCTCTAACCCTGTTTCTTCCGCAATGTCTGCAACGATATCCGCTTTTGTCATATCTTATTGATTTTTTGATGTTTAAATTTGACTTTCGCGTGCAAAATTAAAGTTCTCTTTTGTTTATTACTTATTTTTACGCGACTAATTTTTCGAATTTCCCTTAATGCACAGTTTTCCCCCACTAATAGCCCAATGGTATAGACAAAACTCTAGAAGTTTACCTTGGAGACAGACTAATGATCCATATTTCATTTGGCTTTCGGAAATCATCATGCAGCAAACAAGAGTTGAACAGGGAACTTCTTACTATGAAAAATTCACAGCGAATTACCCGACAATCACTGATTTAGCAAACGCTGAAGAGCAACAAATATTAAACGACTGGCAAGGACTAGGTTATTACAGCCGAGCGAGAAATTTACATTATTCAGCGAAACTGGTTAGAGACGAATTTAACGGCGAATTTCCGAAAACGTTTAATGAAATTTTGAAACTCAAAGGAGTTGGCACCTATACTGCAGCCGCAATAAGCTCTTTTGCTTTTAAAGAAAAGAAAGCGGTAGTTGATGGGAATGTCTATCGTTTACTAAGCAGGGTCTTTGATATTGACACACCAATCGACAGCTCAAAAGGGCAAAAGGAATTTCAAATTGTAGCGGACGAATTAATACCCGCAGAAGCACCCGACATTCACAATCAAGCCATAATGGAGGTTGGAGCACTTGTTTGCACACCCAAAAAACCGAATTGTGAAGCGTGCCCATTGGTCAATTTATGTCTTGCAAGAGTGAATCAAACGATCGAATCGAGACCCGTAAAATCTAAAAAGACGAAGGTAAGAGATCGCTTCTTCCACTTCTTTTTATACAATACCGATGGAGAAACATATATCGAACAAAGAACCGAGAAGGGAATTTGGCAAAACATGTTTCAGTTTCCACTGGTAGAAATTGAATCGAAAAATATAGATAGTGTAAAAAACCAATGGGAAGATCAGTGGAAAGAGTCCTCTGAAATAATTCACAAGCTGAGTCACCAAACAATCCATGGCGTTTTCCATCATTTTGATAGCACACCTAAATCCATAAGCAATTCATGGATCAAAATAAAGATGGAAGATATTCAAGATTATCCACTCCCTCGAATCATTGACAGATATCTTGAGGAAAATTCATAATTATTAATTCACCATTCAACCCAAGAATTCGTACTTTTAATCTATAAATACAACAACTAGCATGGCAGGATCAGTCAATAAAGTAATCTTAATTGGAAACCTTGGGAAAGATCCTGAAGTTCGTCATTTAGAAAATGGTGCCGTAGTAGCTAACTTCTCTATCGCGACATCGGAAACTTACACAGATAAGAATACCGGTCAAAAAGTAGAAAATACGGATTGGCACGATATCGTTGTTTGGAGAGGCCTTGCCGAAGTTGTTGAGAAATACGTTAAGAAAGGACATAAAGTTTATGTAGAAGGAAAACTTAAAAAGCGTTCATGGCAAGACAAAGAAGGGATTACAAGATATTCTACTGAAGTTATTGCGGATGAAATGACAATGTTGTCTAGTCCCGGGCAAAAAGCTCCAGGCACTCAAAAAGACCCTTACAATTCAGCAGGAACACCAGACGCTCCTTCAAAGGTCGATGACATCATTAAAAATGATAAAGACGATTTACCGTTTTAAGTAACTATTAAATGGACGACCCCTCAAGTTTTGAAGCTTTCGGAAATATATCGCAAGCGGGATTGAACTCATTTGGAGATTTCGCATCTATCCTCATACTTTTATGTTTGCTAATATCATCTGCCTTAATCTCAGGATCAGAAGCGGCATTTTTTTCGCTCAGCCCTGCAGATAAAGAAAATCTTAAGGCGGACTCAGGTAAACGTGCAAAAACAGTTACCAACCTCCTTAAGAAACCCAAAGAACTTCTTGCAACTATTCTTATCACAAACAACTTCGTAAATGTAGCTATCGTAATTGTGTCGGGCACGTTATTGACTCAAGCCTTCGAAGGAACGGAATTAACAGAAACGTCAAAGTTCTTAATTGAGTTTGCAGTCATTACACTTGTCTTATTATTGATAGGCGAGGTCATCCCAAAAATATACGCAACAAAAAAAGCATTGTTCTTCACCAAAATGATGAGCAAACCGCTCTTTTACTTAAATAAGATTCCGCCAATATCTTGGATTCGATCCGGACTCGTTCTGGGCACTAGCTTTATCCAGAAAAGAGGGAAACGCGGAAAAGTTGATTTATCGACAGACGAACTTGAACAAGCATTGGCACTAACCAAAGAAACCAGCACTTCTGACGATGACCATAAAATCCTCGAGGGGATTGTCAAATTTGGAAGTACCGAAGTCCGACAAATCATGAAATCTCGGGTGGATGTTTATTCACTTGAATCTCAAGATACATTCGATACAGTTTTAGAAAAAATTCTTGATTGCGGCCATTCGCGAATTCCTGTTTACGAAGACAACTTTGATAAGATCATAGGAATTCTTTTTATTAAGGATCTTCTACCCCACCTGAGCTCCAAAGATAAATTCAATTGGCAAGAGCTGATTCGAAAACCGTTCTTCGTAACAGAAAACAGAAAGATTGACGATTTACTAAAAGACTTTCAAGAAAAGAAGGTTCACATTGCTATGGTTGTTGACGAATACGGCGGAACTAGTGGAATTGTGACTTTGGAGGACGTCCTTGAAGAAATAGTCGGAGATATTACCGATGAATTCGACATTGATCAAATAGTTTACACGAAAATAAACGAATCCACATACCTCTTCGAAGGCAAGACATCACTGGTTGATTTCTATAAAGTAATGGATATTGACGAAGAAGAATTAGAAATTGATACCCAAGCAGCTGATACTATTGGTGGATTAGCCGTTGAAATAGCTGGGAGGATTTTAGACCCTGAGGAATCTCTTATCATTGGAAACTTTAAATTAATCGTTGAAACCAGCGACAAAAAAAGAATCAAGATGATTAAGGCTATTAAAATCGGGAATAAAAATTAATTACCGGATACTATGAATTGGAAATTTGGAACTATTTTATTATCGCTTGTCGTACTAACTTCATGTGAAGAGGAAATTAATATCCCAAAGCCACCTGCTTATTTAAGACTCGAACTTCCTGATCATAGCTACACCAAATATGTAGACTCGTGTCAATATAGTTTTGATTTAGCATCAATTTACAAAGTCGAAAACGCTCCAGACAATGAACAAAGCAAATGCCATAGAAGAATCAACCTTGGACCTTTGAATGGAACTGTTTACTTCAGATATTGGGATATGGTAGAACCATTGTCGTATTATGTTAACAATGCCAATGATGAAATCGATCGTCACAAAGGCAAAGCGACTGACGTAAATGATAAATTTATAATTCGAGAAAAGGATGATGTTTACGGTATCATTTTCCAGCTTGATGGAGATGTTGCCACACCTTTCCAATTCTACCTCACAGACAGCACAAATCGATTTGTTTATGGTGAAGTTCTTTTTAACATGAGCCCAAAATACGATTCATTGAAACCTACGCTTGATTACTTGAGAAAGGATCTAGATCAATTATTGGAAACGTTCAAATGGAATCAATAGCATACTTATCAATTGGCACCAACCTTGGCAACCGTGTCAAAAACATAGAGGACTCGATTGAGTTAATCAAAAGTGAAGCAGGGCCGTTAATTGCAAAGTCAAGTATTTACACAACTGAACCTGTTGGTTTCTCAGCTGAAACTGATTTTCTCAATTTATGTATCTCAATTCGGACGACATTATCGCCGCTCGAATTACTTGAAAAACTGAAAAACATTGAATTTCAGTTGGGGCGAAAAAAAAAATCTGAAAATGGTGTTTACCTATCAAGGCTAATTGACATTGATATAATACTATATGATGCTATTATTTTGTCAACAAAAAATTTATCAATACCTCATGAGCGATATCACCAGAGAATGTTCGTCCTTAAACCCTTATCCCAAATTGCGGCTAATTTTCTCGATCCTGTTCAAGGTAAAACGATTAAGCAAATATTTACCGAGTGTATTGATCAATCCACTATTCATTTATATGACCATTAAATAACACCAAACAATAGATGTAACGGCATTTTTTATCAAAATAATTACTATTATTGCATTTGAAATTAGAATTTTATCACTTACTATGAAAAAACAGACCATCAAAGTTGTTGCGTTTTTAGCTATCGCAGGAAGTTTCGCTACTGGATGTAGCCTTCTAAAGGACGTAACATACGAATCATCAACTAACCCGTTAGAGATGCACGGAGATTCAGTTCGTGTTCAAGTTGACATCACTTTCCCAGAAAAAGGAATCAATAAAAAAGCTGCAGCTGAAATTGTTCCTATGATAGGAAATACTGCACTTAAGCCGCTAAGAGTTCAAGGTGAGAAAGCCACTGGAAACGGTGAGGCTATTCAATACAAGGCTGGTGGAAAGGTTACATATGAAGATATGGTTGCATACACTCCAGACATGGAAGCTACTGACTTCATGGTTACAGGTAAGATATATAAGGGTGAAAAAGAAAAAGGTGAAATCGAGCCAACAAAAATCGCTGATGCAACTATAATTACTCCATACTTAGTTGAAAAAGATTTTAAAGTTGTTATCGCTAACGATAAATTTAAGCGTGTAACTCCAGAATCTACTTTAACTGTAATTAATTACGATAAAGGTCGTGATGTAGTTAAAGGAAGTGAGTTAAATGATGACGATGTTAAGGCATTCGGAGAATTCTTAATTGAAGCTCAAGCGAATCCGAAAATCGAATTGACGAAAATCAACGTTGTTGGTTATGCGTCTCCTGAAGGGGAAATAGATAAGAATAATGGATTATCTGGTGATCGTGCTACATCTGCAATCGCAGCAGCAATGAAAATCGCTAAAAAATCTAAAAATGAAGCTGCTGGAACTGAAGGAATGTATGCTCCAAGTGGTAGTGGTGAAGATTTCGCAGGTTTCGAGAGAGAATTGACTGCAGATACTAAAATGAACGAAAGCGATAAGCAATTGGTACTTAGAATCCTTCAAACTGAGTCAGACCCAGCTACTAGAGAACAAAAAATGAGAGATTTAGGTAAATCATTTACTTACTTAGACAAAAACATTTTTCCTAAATTACGTCGTTCTGAGATCACAACAAACTATGACTTAACAGGATTCTCTGATGAGGAGATGAAAGCTAATTCAGTATCTAACCCAGATACATTGAACTTAGAAGAGTTATTGTTCTGTGCTACTTTGTATACAGATTTGAATGAGAAATTAAGAGTTTACAAAATTGCTGAAACAAGATTCCCAAAAGATTACAGAACTTCTAACAACGTTGGAGCTGTATTGTATATGATGAATAAAGTTTCTGATGCAAAAGCAAAATTTGAAAAAGCAAACGGTGTTCAAGATAACCCAATCTCTAAAAACAACCTAGGTGCTGTTGCTGGTGTTGAAGGTGATCGTACGAAAGCATCTAAATTATTAAGCCAAGCAGGTGGTGCAGGTTCTGAAGTTGATTACAACAAAGGAATTATCTCTATCCAAAATGGTAACTACGGAGACGCTGTTACTCAATTAGGATCTGATGCTTCTTTCAACAAAGGATTAGCACAATTACTTAATGGTTCTGCTTCAAGTACTACTGGAACAGTTAATGGGTCTGATGACGCTGAAACTGGTCAAGGTTATTACTTGAAAGCTGTTGCAGCTGCACGTCAAGATAAGCTTGCAGATGTAGTTAGTAATCTTAAGAGTGCTATCTCAAAAGATGGAGCTTACAAAGCAAAAGCAGCGAAAGATAGAGAATTCATCAAGTATATGGAAAATGCTTCTTTCACAGCAATAGCTAAATAATACGAAATTCAATTTCTTAAAAGGCCCTTCGGTTTATCCGGAGGGCCTTTTTTTGCGTCCTTACTTTTTCAATATTAAGTAATCATCATTATTTACACCGATCACCAAACTTGTTAACACCATTTCTGCCTTCCTATGAGTACATAGCTTCACTACTTAACCGTTTTAACATCTCTTACTCAGTATTACCCATAAATTAAGGCTTTGCGCCTGTTCATAACTACGCCCAATATTTTTTGAGTTGCCACACAAATGGCGTAATTTAGATGCAATCAACTAATACGACTTACAACGCGTGATAACTACAATCCCATGTTAAGACTAATTATCGTTTTCATTTTCGCTCTATTTCAATTCTCGTCGTATTCACAATGGATTAATGAAATTCATTACGACAACACTGGTGGTGATTTAAATGAGGGATTCGAAATTGCAGGCCTTGCGGGAACAGATTTATCTTGTTATGATGTCGTTTTGTACAATGGAAGTGGAGGAACTTCATATTCAACATTAAATCTTAGTGGTACGATTCCGGATGAAGGTTGCGGTTATGGAGCAATTTGGTTCGACCTTGCAGGAATTCAAAATGGAGGACCCGATGGAATCGCACTTTACAATACATGTACAACAACTCTAGTTCAATTCCTTTCTTACGAAGGCGCATTTACTGCAACAAATGGTGTTGCCGTTGGTGTATTATCAACTGATATTGGTGTTTCCGAAACAGGCTCTACCCTTACGACAGAATCACTTCAATTAACTGGAGCTGGAAGCAACTACGCAGACTACAGTTGGAATGCAGCTACAGCTTCATCTCATTCAGCACTAAATCCTGGTCAATCGATTATTCCTTGTGGATCAAATAGTATTACAACGGGTACAGTAACAGGTGGCCCTTTCACTGTTGATTGCGTAGGAACGACTGATGCAGGAACAGTTGATTTCACTTCAGTAGGAACATTCATTGGAGGAAATATTTACACGGCACAACTGTCGGACGCCGCTGGAAGTTTTGCAAGCCCAACTTCAATAGGAACTTTAGCATCGACAGCCAATTCAGGGACAATAAACTTCACTATTCCAGCTGGAACAGCATCTGGAGCAGGATATCTCATTCGAGTAATATCAGACAACCCAATTACGACAGGATCGAGTAGCGTCGTATTTACGATTACCCAAACAGGAACATGTGGCCCAACATTACCAGCAGCAAGTGGACTAATTATAAACGAATGGTCAAATGGCCCAACGGGATCTCAAGAATACTATGAATTCGTAGTTTCAGGTCAATGTGGAGATGTTGTAGATATTCGTGGTTATATCCTCGACGACAACAACGGAACCTTTACTACTCCAGCAAGTTATTCTGGAACTGCATCTGGTATTGCCCCAGGTCATTTTAGATTCGCATTTGCTGCCCAGTGGGCTTCAATCCCTGTTGGTTCTTTAATCTTGATTTACAACGCAGATGATCCCAATTCGGATCTTCCTGCAGATGACCCAACTGATGCCAACAATGATTCTTTATATGTTGTCCCGCATACTAGCGCTCTTTTTGAAAGATGCCTATCGATGCCAGCACCTGCTTCTCCAGATTCTTTATACACACCTTGCACATATGCTGTATCTCCACTTTCTGGCTGGGGAGCTTTAAGTCTTCGCAATAGCGGTGATGCAATTCAAGTACGTCAACCTGATGGAACCTACTACCATGGCGTTTCATATGGTGGGAGTGAAATTTCTGGTGGCCCACATAACCTTAAATTATTCACCGGAAGCGGAAGTGCTATGTCCGGATGGTTTTCTAACGGCGACTTCTTTGATATTTCTAATTGGACATCAGGAACAGCTAATGCTACAAATCAAACGGCTGGCTTGGCGAATAACGCCTTAAATCAAGCGTGGCTTTTAGAAATGAGAGATTCTCTGACAGTAAATTGCCCTGTTACGATCTTGCCCGTTGAAATCACTCTTTTTGAAGGTTGGAACGAACCTTATGGCAATAAAATCATCTGGGAAACTGCAACTGAAAAGAATTCAGACTATTTCGTGATTGACAGAAGTATTGATGGTAAGTCTTGGATTGAAGTTCAAACTGTCAAATCTATCGGCAACTCTGAAACGACGTCGAACTACAGTACAGTTGACATTGGCTTCGAAGAAGTGATGAACTATTATAGATTGCGTCAGTACGATCTTGACGGAACTGAGAAGAGACATTACAAATCGGTTGTTATAGATAATAGCACCGTTTCTGCCGTAGAACTTACTGGAATCTATAATCTACTTGGACAGCCTGTTACATTCGAGTACAAGGGCCTTCAAATCCATGTATTCAGCGATGGGACCTCTAAAAAGGTATTCCACTAGGGTTAATTGAACTTCGAAGATTAACAGTTTTTTTTCACATGCTTCCGCATAAGGAAAGTGTGAGTAAAATAAAAGTCATAATCGTTACATCTCACCTCTTAATTTATTTTCATAACTTCAAAGGCCCGATAGCTTTATCGGATCTAAAACTTACTTATGAAAAGAACACTTCTCCTTGTGTTGATGATTGCTATGGGGCAATTTGTCAATGCGCAAACTATTGATTCCGACTTTCACGATGGCAGAATCATGTTTAAATTGAAAAACGAAAGCCAAGTATTTCAAACAAATGTATTTCAAAGAGACCCTAACAATTACGGGTTGGATGTAAACCTTGACAATTATCCTGAATTAAAAGTAATATTCGATAATTATACGGTTACCAATCTCCGCAAGCCAAGTTACTTTACGCGCAAACCAGAATTAATGCAAATTTTTCGCGTGCAATTTCAAGAATTCGATAAGGTTGATGAAATCATTGAGGCATTGAAAACTATTGACGATGTAGAGTTTGCTGAAAAAGAACCTATTTACAGTATTGGCTTCATACCAAATGATCCGCAGCACGTGGGTAATACGAAATGGTACCATACCATAGTTGGATCAGAAGATGCTTGGGACATAAGCCAAGGTAGTAGCTCTGTTAAAATTGCAATTGTAGATAATGCCGTTTTCGGTGGCCATTCTGATTTATCAACTTTCTTAGAACGCGATGTTGCAGATAATGACAATGATGCCACTCCTCCATTGGATGTAAATTCAGATTTTGGGTGGTCGCATGGAACTCACTGTGCAGGATTAGCTACAGCTGATATTAACAATGGAATTGGTATTTCATCTATTGGAGGTAATGTTGAGTTGATTGGGATAAAGGCAACTAAAGACGCATCAAACTCAGGTGTGGTTGAAGAATCTTATGCGGGAGTTCAATGGGCATGCCAAAATGGAGCAAATGTGGTTTCTATGTCATTTGGTGGACCAAACTACAGTGGATCTATGCAAGCGTTGATTAATGCGTATCCTGACATTGTATTTTTAGCCGCAGCTGGAAATGATGGGAATACAAGCCAACAATATCCTGGTGCATATGACAACGTTATTTGTGTAGGGTCTACAAACAATAATGATTCACGTTCTAATTTTTCCAATTACAATGGTGCAACTCCATTCGTTGATATAGCCGCTCCTGGTGGTTACTCATTTGGAGGACTTACAAGCTTGGTTTATACAACGGGAGCCAATAGCTACGCACAAATGGGCGGAACTTCGATGGCAACTCCTTTTGCAGCTGGTCTTGTCGGCTTAATGTTGAGTATTGATCCAACCATGCCTCCTGGTGCGGTTGAAGCCTGTTTAATATCATCAGGAGAAATTATTAATCAAAACATCGGACCAAGAATAGATGCTCTCGCAGCAATTCAATGTGTTCAATCAGGAGATCCGATCCCGGCATTTGCTGGAACACCTGCAATGGTAATTGAAGGAAATACGGTTACTTTTACCGATCAATCTGCAGGCGGAGGGAATGCAATATCAAATTGGAATTGGTCATTCCCTGGAGGAACCCCTTCTTCTTTTGTTGGTCAAACACCTCCTCCAATTCTTTATTCAACGATTGGGACATATGATGTCACTTTAGAGGTCACAAACTCTCAAAGTACACAAACGCTGTTAAAATCAAACTATATCGCTGTTGTTGCTACTCCTTATGGTGAATGGATACCGCAAGTGTCAGGATTTAGTACTGCCAGCGTTGGTGTTAATCATATTTCGATAGTTGACTCAAATACGGTTTGGGCAACAGGTTATGATGGTGGCGGAGGCGGCAGTAACCTGCAGTTGTTTACGAAAACAGCAAATGGAGGGAATACTTGGACGCCAGGTACAGTTGATATGCAAAATACCAATCTTGGACTATCAATGATTCACGGTCTTGACAATTCAACGGCTTGGGCTGTAGGATATCCAAACGGAGCAGGTCAAACTGGTGGAATTTGGAAAACTACAGATGGTGGAGCAAATTGGACACGTCAAAATTCAGCAACATTTAACAATTCGGCATCATTTACGAATGTCGTTCATTTCTGGAACGCGAATGAAGGTTTTTGTCAAGGAGACCCAATTAATGGTGAATTTGAACTCTATACTACCACTGACGGTGGAACAAATTGGACTGTGGTTCCAGCCAATAATATTCCGAATCCTGAAAATGGGAATGAGTTTGGATATGTTCGCCAGATTGAAGTAGTTGGTGACAATGTCTGGTACACAACAAGCACCGGAAGAATGTATCATTCAACCGACAAGGGCTATAATTGGGTTGTATACAATACTCCAGTTCTTGATTTTGGTGGTGCAGTCACAAGTACAAGTACAGGAAACTTCTCTTTTTCGTCAGCTACTGAAGGGATGATTATCGACAATAACAGTGTTGTTTACAAAACAACAAATTCAGGCGCAAATTGGACAACTGTTACTACATCCGGACCTATTTTCACGCAAGGTCTTTGTTTCATTGAAGGTACAAACACTGCCTTTTCAACGGGTGGTGGATCGTCATACAGCCAAGATGGTGGAACCACTTGGAGTCTCATAGATACAGAGCAGCATTTATATGTCGACTTTACAGATTTGAATACTGGGTGGTCAGGATGGTTTAACACTAATGATACTACTGGTGGAATGTGGAAATGGGAAGAGCTTCCGGCAGATCTTGGAATTAATGAAATTGAATTTGCAAACTTCCTGTTGTATCCGAATCCAACTAGTGATAAATTGCATGTATCCATTGATGATAAATTGATAGGAAATCATTACGTAGTGCGCAATATCATTGGTCAAATTTTGTCAGAAGGCACATTGTTAAACGGAACAACAACAATTGAAACGGAGTCTTTTGCAAAAGGTGCTTACTTCTTTACTATTATGGAGGAAAACACTACCAAGAAATTCATTAAAGATTAATTGTAGGTTATCCAAATTGTCATTCAGCCGTTCTACTTCGTATCGGTTGTACCAATATAGAAGCACCTAGAACACGGAACATTTAGCCACGTTTAAAGAGCTGAGACAGGCTATATAAATTTTTACTTCATGGGCTCCTACTGGGGGGTCATGAAGCTAAAAAGACTTTGGTTCGATTCTTGAAATACCATCGATATCCGAAATAAATCGGATGCCTAAAACGATTATTATGAAATTACTTAAACTAATTATCGTGATGGCAATTCTAAATGGATGCGCTATTACACAAGATGGAGTGGTTATTGACCTTCCAAATGTTCCAACGCTAGATATTTGTGCAAATGTGGCGAATGATGCCAATGTTGAAACGATGAAATCCAAAATCGAAAAAGAAGCGTATAAATCCGATCGTTTGGAAACTGCACAATTTGTAACGAGAGATTATTGCTTTGTTTCAGAGCAAGTGGTTTCCATTATCAATGTGTTTACGTATGACGACAATAAACTTCAAATAGCGAAAGACTTGTACAGCCAAACAACGGATAAATCAAACTATGACTTAGTTGTAGACGCTATCGAATACAAAGGAAACAAAGATAAATTAAAGGATTTCATTCGAGACAATCCCTAATTTTCACAGTGTAAATCATATAAATACTCTTGTTCTCGCTGGCCCTTTGTAGGAAACAATGTGGCTGGCGTTTTCAGTAATTCCAAATCCATTATTGTTGAATAACCGGATCGTGAAACGATGTGAGAAGCACTCATAATAGCAACATCTTGTTCTTTCCAACTCTTTGATAAAGTCTTAATTCCATCAGGAAATTTTATTTCTGGAGAAGCAATTACCGTTACGGTTTTTGACTCGAAATCTTTCAATTGTTCATCTAATAATTTCTGTCCATAAACTGTCGGCCCACTAATAATGATCACCTTTTCAATCGTTTTTTCCTTAGGAAGGTCATACAATGAAAATCGAGAATATGGACCAATATACGTTCGGTTGACGTCACTAGAAGCAACACTTAAATCACCAGCCAATCTAGAATCTTCGTAATCCATAATCCAAATTTCATTGAATTGTTTCATCAATTGCCCGTGGACTTTCCGAACCGCGATTTCATACCATTTAACCGGAAGTTCGTATTGATGTGTAATAAAAACCGATGGAACTTGAGTTGAGATAAATCCATATCGATGATCTGCAATCACAAGGTCAATATTGAATCTTTCGACCAATTTTTCAGTCTCGATTCTTTCTTTTTTCAACCGTTCTCTAAGTGGTAAAATTGCACTGACCAACTCATTTCCAAATTTACCCTTCCCCTTAAAATCGAATGGATATCCTTCGTGGTTCACATATTCCAAATTGGGGAAATATTCCAAGAAAATTACTCGCTGATTTTTATCACACGCCACAACAACAAAATTGTCTTGTTCTTTAAGTTGATGAATGAGTCCAATACAACGTGAAACATGGCCAAACCCCCAATTAAGTGGAGAAATAAGAATGCGTTTATTTTTGACTTCTGATGGGCTCATTTCTACCAAATATACGAACTAGAAACCGCTCAACTGAAATTAACCTTTTTTTGATTTATTTTTGATTGCCAATCCCAACATTGTTTATAGCTTTAACGTTAAAACAATACAAATAAAATCAAATATGTTCGACGGTAACGAATTTAGAAAATACGCGACTAAGCACGTAGGTCTTAGTAGCATGCACGTGGACTCATACATTGAATCATCTGTGACACCTTATATTATTGAGGAACGTCAAATGAATATGACTCAAATGGATGTGTTCTCACGATTAATGATGGATAGAATTATATTTTTAGGAACTGGAATTAATGATCAAGTTGCAAATATTATCAATGCGCAATTATTGTTCTTAGAATCAGCAGATCAGAAAAAAGATATTCAAATCTATTTGAATTCTCCAGGAGGTTCAGTTTACGCTGGATTAGGAATTTACGACACAATGCAATATATCAATCCTGATGTAGCGACAATCTGTACAGGAATGGCGGCATCAATGGGAGCGGTATTATTATGCGCTGGAGCAGAGGGTAAGCGTTCAGCGTTGAAACACTCACGAGTAATGATTCACCAACCATTAGGTGGAGCTCAAGGTCAGGCATCTGATATTGAAATCACAGCACGAGAGATTCAAAAATTGAAGAAAGAATTGTACGATATTATCGCTACACATTCAAAACAAGATTACGATAAAGTATGGGCTGATTCTGATAGAGATTATTGGATGACAGCACCAGAAGCTAAAGATTACGGTATGGTTGATGAAATTTTGCTTCGCAACCCTAAATAGTTTATCTTTGTAAATAATTAAAAAGCCCATCTCGTCTCGTCTCGGTTACACTGAGACGAAATTGGAGGGGCTTTTTTGACTAAAAAAGTTATGTCGAAAAAAGAAGCAGGTTGTTCATTTTGTGGAAGATCACGAGCAGAAGTAGGAATGCTAATTGCTGGTGTTACCGGTCACATTTGTGAAAGTTGTGTGTCACAAGCGCACACAATCATTAAAGAGGAAGATCTAGGCGATAAAAGCGATTCAGGAGAGCGAATCGTGAATGTATACAAGCCGAAAGAGATCAAATCCAAACTGGATGAGTACGTTATCGGTCAAGATGATGCGAAAAAAGTACTTTCTGTAGCTGTGTACAATCACTACAAGCGATTGAACCAACCGGAAACGAAAGATGAAGTGGAGATTGAAAAATCGAATGTTGTATTAGTCGGTCGTACTGGAACAGGAAAAACACTTTTAGCAAAAACAATTGCAAAAATGCTTAATGTCCCTTTTTGTATTGCGGATGCTACTGTTTTAACGGAAGCAGGATATGTAGGTGAAGATGTTGAAAGCATCTTATCGCGTTTATTGCAATCTGCTGATTATAATGTTGAAGCGGCTGAGCAAGGAATTGTTTTCGTTGATGAGATTGATAAAATTGCACGTAAAAGTGACAACCCTTCTATAACAAGAGATGTTTCTGGAGAAGGTGTTCAACAAGCATTATTGAAGCTTCTAGAAGGAGCTACTGTTAATGTTCCACCTCAAGGAGGCAGAAAGCACCCAGAGCAAAAAATGATTCAAATTGACACTAAAAACATCCTTTTTGTATGTGGAGGTGCGTTTGACGGAATTGAAAAAATTATAGCGAATAGAGTTAATCGCCAAACAATTGGTTTTTCATCTTCTGTTGAGGAAAGAGTTGATACAGAATCACTTTTGAAATACGTTAATCCAACGGATATAAAAACATTCGGAATTATTCCTGAACTTATTGGACGTTTCCCTGTGCTTACATACTTAGAGCCTCTTAGCCCAGAAAGCTTGAAGCGTATTCTTACAGAGCCTAAAAACGCTTTGGTTAAGCAATATGTTCGTTTGTTTGAAATCGATGGGATTGATTTGAAATTCGATAAAGACGTTTTTGATTTCATTGTTGAAAAAGCAATTGAATTCGCATTAGGAGCTCGTGGATTAAGATCTATCTGTGAAGCAATCCTTAACGAAGCGATGTACGACCTTCCATCAAAAGAAGAAACAGAATTCAGAGTTACTGCAGAATATGCTAGAGCTCAATTCTCTAAATCGAAACTTGCGAAGTTGAGAGTGGCGTAAATTCATCCTGTTTTCAAAACTATAATGGTCAACCTCGATGAAGACAATCATTATTTTCTTTATCACAATTCTGATTTCAACATCTAGTATTTCGCAAAGCGATTTTCTCTATGGTGAATTGAACATTCCAAAAGATTGGTCGCACAAGGTTTACCTCTCCGTGAAATCCAATTATAGGGAGATTGACATAATTCGTGAATCTGACATAATAGCTACTACAGTGGCCGATAGTAGTGGTGTATTTGCTTTTCCAAAGGCAATGTTTACTGAAAAAGATCAAATTTTTCAAATCCATTTATCACCTGAAGAAGAAGAAATTGAAGTTTTTCTTACCGACCTCCGTAAAGGACATATTGGAAGAAACTTCTTAATCTTGATCCAAAACAACAGCGTTCCGACACGAATTTTGCGATCTGACGAAGGGCGCTTATTTGGCTCGGTTTCATCTGAGAATAAGGAGGCTGCAATTTGGCAAAGACTCGATAAGACTGAATTAGAATTCAATTCATTTGCTTATTCAAACGGAGACAAGGCCGAGGATTTCTTTTTCGAGAACTATCACAATCGATTGATTAAAATTGTAAAATCAAGATCGCTACTGAACCAACTTATCGCTTGTAAATACCTCATCATTGAAGACGCCAACTTATCTTATGCTTATCTCGAATCAATAAAAACGCATATCCCCTTTCTTGAGGAAATTTATGAAGACGTCTCTTTAAAACACAAAGACCACGCTATTCAACTTTCGGGAGAATTATTACTTGTCAAAACCCAGGTTGAGCGCCAATATAATGGCAGATATGATAATCTTAAAGTTGTTGTATTGTCTGGAATAATTTTCCTCTTACTTGTCATTATTGTAATAATCTCAAGTTTGTTCATTCGACTTCGAAACAAGGTCAAAAAGAATATTCAGCCAGACTTAACAGCGCAAGAAGAAAAAATTAAGCTTCTAATTCAACAAGGACATTCAAACAAAGAAATTGCTGCAGATCTTTTTATTAGTCTGAGTACAGTTAAAACGCACATCAATACGCTATACAAAAAGGAAGGCGTTCGTACTCGCAAAGAGCTACTCAAGAAATAATCAAACGGGGTCTAGTCCTTTTTTCAACCCTGTTTTTCTTGAACAAACACTAAATTTCCAACATCATTGCAAGAAAAAATGCAATGAAACACATCATCACTTTAGTAAGTCTCTTTCTTTCTCTTTCTTCCTCTTCTCAATCCATTGTAGAAGATTCAATTTATTTTGAGCATAATAATTCCTTTAGGAAAATTAAAATTTGGCTTCCAGAAGATTACCTCCCTTCAACAACATACCAAACCATCTACTGTTTAGATTCTGATTTATTATTCAACCCTCTCGTTTCAAGTGCTGAGATCTATAGCTATCCAGACATTGCAAAGATGCCACCAACCATCGTCGTTGGATTGTACTTTGATGAGCGAAATAATGACATGGGTATTAATTGGGAAACGGGAGTATTGAATTCAGATGGATTGCAATTCAAAAAATTAATAGCGGATCAATTGATTCCAAAAATTGAATCCGACTATAATGTTTCGTCCTACAGATCAATTGTTGGGCACTCGAATTCGTCGTCCTACATCCAATTCTTTTTAAAAGATTCCATTCCTGTTTTCCAAGGATATTTATCAATGAGTGAATACGAACTCCCAAAAGACGAAGCGTTGTTCTGTTCTATTCAGGCATCCGAATCGAGACCAATCGATTTTGTTTATGTGACCGCGAAAAAAGATGCTGAATATCGTGTGAAATCAGGCTTCCGTCATGAAACAATTCTAGATTCTTGCAGCCAAGAACATCTAAAATCAACACATTTGGTTTTTGACAACGCCGATCATATTTCGATGGTTCCACAAGGAATGCCGCTTGGACTAGAAACACTATACGCTGACTTTTCCTCAGCCTATATTGAAGATGACCAATTACTTCTCAAAATGAAAGGAGAGAAATCGCCATTAGAGTATATGGATGATCTTGTTCATGCACGAGCGTCAAAATACGGTATTCAAGCGAACTATTCATTTGACGACGTAAATAACCTCTATCAACTATATGTAATCGCTAAAGACAGCATAAATATGTCACATGCAACATCTAAATACGCTGAACTGTTCAAAGATTCTTCGGAATATTTTTATGAAGCTCAAAGTTTAGAAATGATTGGGGCATATCATTCTGCCGAACAAAGCTATTTGAAGCACTTGAGTTATTATTCCTCTCCCGGAGAATGGTCTTATAAAAGAATCGTGTGGCTGTATATGGGGAAGTTGAAGCAGCCTAAAAAAGCCTTAGAATGGGCCAGTCAAGGGTATGTAGAACTTGACAACACAGACTTTATCGACCTTATAGTAAAGATTGCTTTAAAGAATGAACAATGTAAGAAAAACGCTCAATCAATGTTGAAAAATTACATCAAGAACGCCTCTACAGAGGAACGAAAGGAATTTCTTAATTCTAAGCGAAACCTGATTAATTGAAAAGTTCAGTAGAAGGTTCGGTTGTTTTGTAAGTTACGGAATTCATACCATTGAATCAATGACAAGGCATGCTCAGTCAATTGCACCTCCAATCGAATTGTACAGTGCGAATAATACCTATCTTGGATGTATGAAACTTACCTCTACTTTAGTCTTAATGCTTGTCGCGCTTAATTCATATTGCCAAACTTATGATGTGGATCACCTGACATCTTCACGTACAGTCAATTCAATTGACATAATCAATGATGATGTTTGGGCAGGTACATCTTTGGGTATGTATAAAATCAATAAAAATGATTTAACCTACGAACGAATTGAAAAACCATTCTTAAATCAGAATCCTGAAACATGTTTTAGCACGGATACTCGAAAAGATGTTTTTGGTAGACTGTATGTTAAATCGAGCAATCAAATATTTCAATACAAAAATGATGACCTCGTTAAAATTGAAGATGATATTTATTCGGAGAGTTTTGATTTTGATGAGAAGGGAACACTTTGGATCGTTACTCAAAATTACAATGGTGATTTAATCAAATGGGATAACGGAACGCGTACGGCATACAAAATCCCATATAACTTGGGAATTCGTTCTATTTACGCCTCAGGTTCGACTGTATATTTGGGAACCCAAAGAGATGGAATTCTTCAATTTAAAAACGGAAATTTTTCATTTATCAATTCGAACAATTCGGAACTTCCCGAAGATGCCGTAGGTGCATTTTGTTCTGGCGGAAATAGTTCTCTAGCAGTATATTGCTATAATGCAGACTATAATGATACACTTAATCCTAAGCGCACAATTGGCCTCATCAAAGATGGGAATTGGACATCAATTAATGCAAGTTCTATTTTTTCATTTGAGGCCCTTTATAATGACCTCTATTCATTTGACGAAACACTCTACGCAGCGACGAATGAAGGTTTGGGAGTTTATCAAAATGATTCTTGGGAATTAATCACGCCCGCTTCACACGCTATTTTATCAACAAGTATAAAATCCGTTGCAAGAGATGGAGACGATCTTTGGATTGGCACTTCACGCGGGCTTTCATTGATTCGAAATGGAGTCACAACTAATATTGAATTCTCAAGAGAAGTTCCAAGAAGTGGAGCTTACGACATTGAAAAAGACAACAATGGAAATCTATGGATGGCGGGATACGGCGGTGGTCTTTACGTTCAAAACGGAAATGATTGGGACGCAATAGAATACGACAGTTCATCCATACCTTCCAAATATATCGCAATTGATGATAATAACATTACCTGGACAACGTACCCGAACATAAATTATGTTTACCGTTTAGAGAATCAAATAGCGTCAAAAATTGAAATTCTCAACAATGATAGCACAGAATACATTCGAAATTTGGTGATTGATTTATCTGGTGATCTATGGATTCAAAAGGACGATAGATTGCACAGGTATAGTAATTCAGTTTGGACAACTTATGATGCCAACAATCAAAGTTTGTTAGGCGAAATAAATTCCATCGCAACGGATAATTCTGGAAATGTTTGGGTAGCCTGCGGTGATCAAGGTCTTCTCAGGTTTGATGGAACAAACTGGACAAATTTTGGGCCTTCAACCTTCAGTGAAAACTATGCAATTATTTACAGCATCTTCGTTGATGAAGCCGGGATGTTTTGGATGGAGCTTAACAATTATACAGATCGAAAAATCATACAATTTGATCCTTCAAGTCTAAATTATTCAGTTGAATTCGACGGCCTTCCAATTCGTATATACGGCTTACTTTATGTTGAGAATGACGGAACATTTTGGTACGATTCAAAAGAAGGATTTTCAAGGTATGATGGAAACAATGTGACAACGTTTGGAAGAGGAAATGGCTTTCTAAGGGATAATTTCACGAATATGGTAATTGACGACTCCCAAAACATTTGGCTTTCATCAGGCTATTGTTATATAACACGTTTCGACGAGAACACCTTCTATAATTACGTTCCGAGTCAACCTCAAGTGCTAGAACATTCCGTAATCTATCCTAACCCAACGGAAGGTTGGATAATAATAAAACCGTCCCTTAATTTTACCGCTCCGATTAACATTGACGTTTACGATTTAAACGGAAAACCATTATTGAGCATGTTAGCCAACGCAAGTGGGGAAATCACGGTAAATCTAAGCGCACTTAACAATGGACTTTACATTGTAAATATGTCAAACGAAGATCATTCTGAGATTCATCGAGTGGTGAAAAACTAACGATTACTTTCTTCGAATCTTGCTTAATTTATTCCCGAATTCACAATAAGTGCCGTAGCCCTCAATGGTCACTATTTCGATATAACAAGACTTATCGGCTCGAATAGAATACCGTTTGACGGGAACTTCAATTTTAATTAATTGATCGGTCTTCTTTACAAATTCTGGCTTGAACCCTTCCCTACTCAATTGATGTCCACCGCCGTTATGACCAAGTTGAGGTCCGCCAAAGTACTGGTACTGCCAATAGTATTTATTGTTCGGAAGTTCCATGGCTGAATTCAAATCGAGGCTTACAGAATCACTATCTATGACAATGGAATCCGTTAAAATCGACATTTCTGATCCTGCTTTCAACTCGAATTCACAACCGTTTGGTCGATGCGTAAACCGATTCGAACTATCCCTTATTTCAATGGGCTGATCAAACACCCATTTTCCTTGGATGGATTTCGTGCTGGCAAATTCATTCTTGCATTGGCAATACGTAAATCCCGAAACAGAATCTAAATTGGTACTTTTTGGATAAAAACTAAATGTCTCTGCAAAAATGGCATTCAAATCATCCATTCGATGTCCATAAAGGTGTTCCATATGGTGCCAGAAAACACGGTTGCTGTCAACCAAAATATGATTCGGGCGTTTGTTCAATCCAAATGGAAATAGATATTCCTGGCTTTTTAAATCGTTGAAATAATCCGAAGCGAGTTCTTTGTTTTCGAATTCAAAAATTTCGATTTGAATTAGGCGACGCCGGTGCCCTTTTCTAAAAACCTTTAAATCATAATTAACATACCCCTCCAACACAGAAGTATCACAAGTCCAATTGCTTGAACCAGAATCGCGTTGGTTTCTAAAGTCGAAGTACTCGAGAATTGAATCCGTATAGATTTGAAAATTCTCCGAGTTGAAATGTTCAACATCAACCACAACGGTATCCAAACTATCAATGGCCAGACTATCCTCCTCGCGGCCTTCATTCTCAGAATTGATTGTAAGTCCCCCACTTTCAGAATTGCAGGATTGCATCAAAGCAAAGCCAATCAATAGAATAAAATAGATACAATTTCTCATTGTTCTGGAAGTTCCGTTTCTAAAGTAGAATGATAGAATTTTAAAAAGTAACGGAACCCAGTAGCCAATTAATGAATCTTAAACTTCGTGTATTTAATCGTCGCTCCTCGTCCCGTAAATAAAACTTCGTAGTGCGTTTTGATATGAAAAATATCTCTTGTCACTGGATCAATATTTTCAGGAAGTTCTCCGTACAAATCCCACGTTAATTCAAGGCAATCATAGTTGTGCTCCTTAATTTGCTCTTCCGTATATTCAAAAAGCAAATCGCTATCGGTCTTCATGTGCACAATTCCTCCTTGCTTCAATATTTTACGGTACCGTTCAATGAATAAAGATGAACTCAATCTCTTTCTCGGTTTTTTGGGTTGAGGATCTGAAAAAGTCAACCAAATTTCATCTACTTCTCCCTCTTCAAAATAATCCGTTATAAAATCGATTCGAGTTCTTAAAAAGGCGACGTTTTTCATTCCATCGTTCAATGCTTCTTCAGCTCCAATAAACATCCGTGCTCCTTTGATATCAACTCCAATGAAGTTCTTATCTGGAAAGTGCTTTCCCAAGCCAACGGAATATTCCCCCTTACCGCAGCCCAGTTCAAGCACGATTGGATTGTCATTTTTAAAATGCTCTTTGTTCCATTTGCCTTTTAAATCAAACGGTTCTTTTAATACCGGTTCGAAGAAATTATCGAATTCCTTGACCGCTGCGAACCTTCTTAATTTATCCTTTCCCATTCTTACAACTTAAGTCGGATAGTCTTCCGCCCTTGATTAAATAAATACATTCCATCTTCGAACTTCGAAGCATCAATAGTGAATTCATTGGCCGCATCGAAATTGACCATCACTTTTCCGTTCAGGTCAATTAAGCAGGCTTTTTCAAAAAGATCGGATTCAATTTCAACTCCAAAATTTGTATACTTTATTTTCAATTCGGATACTACTGGAACCTCTATACCAAGTGCCGAATTCTCCAATAAAAAAGTGCGATTCATAACAGATTGAGTGGAATCCATTCCGCCACAGATAATCCATTTGTCGTTTGAAAGCTTGGCAATACCTCTTAAATCCATTACACCATAAGGTTGCGAAACGTCATCTAGATACTGCTGCGTTGAATTGTTGTAATGTAAAACTCTAGCCGAAGGGTCTACTCCACCCGATCCGTTGTACGCAATTCCATCATAGTTATACGACAAGCTTGATCCGCCAACCCAAAAAAGAGTATTGTCTTTCGTACTGCACGCCGATCGGTATCCCGCTTCGCCAGGAGCTTCTCCCATTAACTCCCAAGTTATGTCCGTCGGGTCCGCTGGATTGATATATCCTTTGCGCATAAACTTACGTGCTGCAAATGATCCACCAGCCGCTCCACCGTGGTAATACAACGTGTCTCCCACAATTGCCCCCGAAGCACCGAATGTAGTGTATTCAAAGGTTGTTGGGACGAAGGTTCCATTTTGCCATTGATCCAATGAAGGATCGTAAATCTGAACATTTGGAAAATTTCCTGAATTGCTCCACCCAGTTACGACAAAAATTAAACTGTCTTTGTAAACGCATTGAACGTGATCGTCAATTGCCAGTGGAATAGCAGCTCCATCAGCTTCGTATAAATCTGTTTGAGGATCAAAGATATGCACCTTACTCGATGAAATTTCGCTGTTGTTCGCATAAACGTGATATCCTCCAATGATGTAAATTTTGCCCTTTACAAAGGATGCTCCAGAAGCAATTTTAGATTCAGGATCTGGTAAGGGAGGAACTTCTGACCAAGAATCAATGGCAACATTGTATTTAAAACTTCTACTATGAATTCCTGAAAACAACTTCGTGGTATCTATACCGCCAAAAGAATAAACAAATTCCTCTCCATTTACCGTGGCTTCACAAACGGCGTTGTTTGCAGTATTGAAAGGCATGGTAGCCAATTCTGTCCATTGCCAGTTCTGAGCATTTCCCAGATTAGACAACACAAGAAGTGCGATAAGGCTAATTAATCTCAACATAAAACCCAGTGTGTTTTCTAATATTTAAAACCCTACCATCATCGAAGATTAGGTATTGACCTTTAATTCCAGCTAAAATTCCAGATATAGACGGCGTTTTTTCAAACGATTGACTTTTAACCTTTTCAGGATAGGCATTCACGGGATAATTCATTTCAGTGATCTCATCATTTTCAGAAAAGAACTCCATAATATCAGATGGCAATTGATCTTCAAGCGACCATTTTTCATCTTCCAAATCAATTGACTCATCAATGTCATTCTTCAACATCTTTTGCCATTGTGTCTTGTCCGTGAAAAATTCTTTCAACGCTACCTCCAATCGTCCTGCTTCATACCTGTTAGGGACCTCCGCTAAAATAATGGCTGACGACGCGCCTTGATCGATCCATCGTGTTGGAACTTGATCCAGTCGGGTAATTCCAACTTTCACAGCGCTTGATGCCGCCAAGTAAACGATGTGTGGTTTATTGTGGTGTTTTTCTTCCCATTCCGGATCTCTTCCTTCACCCAAATGAGCACGGCATAATTCTGGGCGAAGAATGCATTCGGCAGATTCAGGAGCAGTAGAAAAACAAGTCCAGCAAAATCCTTGACCGAAAGACGATTTGGTTTTCTTGCCGCAGTTCGTGCAATTAATGACTCCGTTCCATTCCAAATTAATTTCCTTTCCGATGAAGTCGTTCATATTCAACTCTTCAGAAAGCATCAACCGGTATTGGACTTGATCGTCTAACGAAACTCGCATTTTCCTAATATTCCCTTCAGCCATATCCACTTATTTAATTGAAAAGGTATAATTTATCTTTCTGGAAGAATATTCATTTTATCAGCGAAATGGTAACAAAAATCGCGAAGATCTTCACATATTTTTTGCTCACCTGTTGCCTTCTCGAAGGAATCTGATAATGTCAAAAGTGTTTGATGAAAGAACTGTTTCATTTCCTCAACAGACATGTCTTTTGTCCATAAATCAATCTTCATGGTATTGTTTTGTTCCGCATCCCACAATGAAAGAAGCATTGCTTTCGCAGGAGAATCTTGAACCGATCCATCTGGAGCTGTCCATTTCATTTGTACGGGTAAATTATTTGCATTCAATCCAACATCAATGGTCACTTTCGATGTCTTTACAACTTTATCTTCCATCTAATCTTCTATTTTATATTCTTGTAATATGCTATTGTATGGCACTTTTGCCAATTTGGCTACGTCGATCTCTTTTTCTTCCATATAATGCCTTACCATGCGGTAACCGATGAACTGCCCCATTCGATCCGGCCCTCCTTTTTCAGGTAATCCTGAAGTAGTTGGACCTGGGTTTATCATATTTGCAATCATCAATTCATCCGAAGCGAACAATGATTTTTCTTTTACCAAATACTCCCAGAAATCGCGTTCATTCTTGATTGCCCAATCCCATCCACTTTTCTTGTAACGCATAATTAAATGATCGTCCATCTCAGGAAAAGCAGCTTTGGTGTAATAGAGCACCTTGCCCCAAAAAATCATTCGCTCCGCTAAGTTTCCTTCTTTACTTTCAACAACATGCGTGCTAATCCATCCAGCAAGTGCGTCGCGCTCTAAGAATCTAGCATCCATCCCTTCCTTGATCCAATTGTAAAACTCCCTTGGGTCTAAATACTTTTGAATCACAGTTGAATTACTGCCCAAGTAGCGTTCCAAGCCAATTGAAATTTCCTTTTCCGTACAAAATACATTGGATTGAAATCTTGAATTGATGAAAATAATATCTGATGGCATTTTCGCTTTTGGCAAATGGTACTTTAAATGTTTAAACCCGTCAACTATTTTCGCTTCGACACTTTTCAAACTGGGAAATTTCTTTTCAATCGCAGTCTCAAAATCCTTCATAATAGGATCACTTTGCAAAAAAATCATTTGTTTTGCGAAAGATGAGTCTGGCATATCTTCCGGAAATTCCATGCATCGACCCAAATAATAATTATAAATTTCCGTGATTTCCTTTTTGAATTCAGAGTGCGCTTTAATTAGTTCCGTCGAATCGGCGTGGTACAATTTGGAATGTACTTTTCGAAACTTAATAGTTAAGTCAACATCAGACACATCAACATCCAAAGGGTCAGATGAACATCCGAAGAATATAAATGAGAGAATCAGAACGGAAAAAAGGTTTTTTAGAGTCATTATAATTAACTATTTTCGTAATCCAAAAGTACTCAAAACAGAGTGATTTTAGCCTAATCAATGTTTAAAATTTGAACTATGAAACGATTATTACTAAGCCTTTCAATTATTGCCCTTTCAACGTCTGTGTTTGCTCAAGAAGCAGCTGACAAAAAATTTCAAGCTGGTTTGGTTACTGGTGTTGGAATGAATTTCGTGAAAATGTCTACAACTAAATTCTCCGCGGATGGACTTGGGTCTGACGTAACAATCGGAGCTAACATGAATTTTTCATTTAACGATGCCATTGGGATTACAACAGGAATTGAAATTGATTTTGAGACATTGAAATTCAGACCTTCTGGAGACGCTATTTATTATCATTATAATGATAAAGAAATTGTAAGAAATTCTGAAGTTACATCAACAGATCAATTGTATAGAATTGAAAGCAGAAAGCAAAAACCACTTTATATCAGTATCCCTACGATGCTAATCTTTAGAACCAAGTTCATTGGTTACTTCAGGTATTTTGGAAAGTTTGGATTGCGAACAAGTATTTTAGGATCGAATAAAATTAACGATACTGGATTTGAGTACGCACTAGGAGAAGATCCTTTAACAGCTTCTGGAACTTCAGTAAATCATGAAAACATGACTGCAGCATCTGAAATGCTTTTCATTAAGACCGTTGGTGGATTTGCTGGTGGTGCTGAATGGAACTTCACTGGAACGACTACTTTAGTCGCAGAAATGGGATTCTATTTTGGAATAACACCTTTGTACTTTGATAAGAATGAAGGGAAAGAATACTTACACCAACTTAACTCTACAACTGGAGCGAAAGAATACTTCTCAAACGGAGCAACGCACAACCAATTGAGATTTAAAGTTTCGATTCTTTTCTAAATCGAATTTCTTGAAAACACAACAAGTAGCACAACATATTACAGCCTGGCTAAGCAATTATTGCGATAAAGCCGGGCTGTCTGGTTTCATAATCGGAATTTCCGGTGGTGTAGATTCGGCCTTAACGTCGACTTTGTGCGCAATGACAGGCAAAAAAACCATCGTCCTAAGTATGCCCATTCGACAAACATCGGCTGAATATTCAAGAGCGATGAACCATATCGAAGATCTTAAAAAACGATTCGATAATGTTGAATACTTCGATATCAATTTGACTTCAACATTTGAAGAGTTCGAATCTAAAATGCCATTCGATCTTAAGGAACATCATTTGGCGATGGCCAACTCTAGAGCTCGATTGCGAATGACAACACTTTATTCTCTCGGTCAAGCCTATGGATGTTTAGTTGCAGGAACAGGCAATAAAGTTGAAGATTTCGGAATTGGTTTCTTTACTAAATATGGTGACGGAGGAGTTGACCTTAGTCCTATTGCAGATTTAAATAAAACGGAAGTTTGGGCTGTTTCAAAAGAGGTTGGTGTCATTGACGAAATAATTTCTGCCAAACCAACTGACGGACTCTGGGAAGACGGCCGAAGTGACGAAGATCAAATTGGAGCAAGTTATCCAGAGCTGGAATGGGCGATGAACTTTGAGGGTGACGAAGGTGAATTAAATGAGAGACAATCTGAGGTCTTGAAAATTTACACACGGCTCCATACAGTTAATAAGCATAAGATTGAACCTATTCCTGTTTGCCTGATTCCAATTGAATTGAAAGATTGAGTCTTGATCAATGATCATTTCTTTCATTCGAACGACTGCGATACAGTTGAATTGCCGCTCCATTCACTAAGATCTTCATTTCCTTTTTCTTAATGAAAAATCAGAAAAGAAAAACAAATCAATCGATCATAAACCCAGCGAAGATATAAGGTTCCGTCCACTGGGAATATAAAGATCCTTAAACTACGTAATTTTACGTGATTTCACATTTCCCAGCTCCTTATTTCTACGATTATCTGTATTGAATTAGATAAAAACACTAATTTCAATACTATGAAATTTTTATTCTTAATCCCGCTTCTGATTTGCCTCACATCATTTGGTCAAGCAGACTTCAATAATTACACAACGCTTTTATCAGAAGGGTCTATCCCTGAAGATTTTACTGTGTTAACTTACGATAAATTAAAAAGTGATTTAGCGGAAGGTGATAAAAATTTAAGCCGAATTCAGGAAAGGGTATTTTTCGAAGGAATCAATTATGCCATTGATGATTTATTGCACTCCGGCTATGTAACGTATGGAGATGAAATTTCCCAGTATCTTGAGAAAATTGCAGACAAACTTTTAAAGAAAGATAAAAAATCAAGATCTGAATTGCGTTTTTATACCTTGAAGTCGAATTCAGTAAATGCATTTTCTACGGAACAAGGAATTGTATTTGTAACGACAGGACTAATCTCTCAAGTCACAAGTGAAGCGCAAATCGCTTATATCCTTGCGCATGAAATCGCACACTATTTAGAGCATCACGTTGTTGAATCCTTCGGTTATAAAACAAACAATAGAAGAAAAAGCATTGAACAAATGAGCGTCTACTCAAAAGACAAGGAGCTCGAAGCTGATATGAAAGGGCTTCAAATGTACAAGGCTGCTGGTTATTCAAAAGATCAAATCATTCCAACTTTCGACGTCTTGATGTATTCGTATTTACCCTTTGATGAAATCGACATCAGTCTTTCCTACTTTCAGCAATCGGATAGTTTATTTTTACCTCCAAGCCTTTTCCCTGATGAAAAATATGAAATTCAGGCAATTGAAGATGAAGACGATAGTAAAAGTACACATCCGAATATAAAAACAAGAAAAGAAGCCATAAAAGAAGCATTAAACGACTCGAATAAATGGGGAACTGATGTCAACTTTCAAGGTGATGAAAAATTTAAATACATTCGAAACATTGCCCGTTTTGAGGCCATAAGAAACGACATTATTGAAGCGAATTATGGAGATGCGGTTTATTCTATCTTTTTATTGGAAAGAGATTTTCCAGAATCAATGTATCTCAAAAGAATGAAAGCTCAGAGTTGGTTGGGACTTTTAATGTATCGATTAAAAAATAAAATTAGCAGCACAATTGATAAAAAATCTGATTACGAAGGCGCATCGGCTTCCGTTCATTACATGATTCGAACAATGAACAAAGATGAGTTGGAGGCATTTGCAACACGTCAGATGTATGACATTTACTCAGAAAACAGCACGGATAAAGAAATAAAATTGATCTGGGAAAAGTTTGTTAAGACACTTGCCTATGGTGAGAATTTCATCCTTTCGGAATACTCTAAATCCAACTATGATAACGCAAAAGAACTCTTTGAAATCAATAATGCAACTGATGATGCTGATTCTACAGTCGTTGAAAATAAGTCTCCGAGAAGTAAATACGACAGAATCAAAACAAAGACGGATGTTGATAAACCATTGAATTTTGATTCGACAGAATTTAGAATCTACTTGCTACCTGACATTATAGTTTCTGATGATTTCAATGCTCTTTTTGAAAAGTACAAAGATGAATTTGATGCAGAACAGGCAGAAGAAGATGCTTATGACGCGATGAGCTATGCGGATCAAAGAAAATACAATAAAGAGGAAAAAGAGAATCGGCTAAAACTCGGTATTAGCGAATTAATTGTAGTTGAACCAACAGTATATAGTTATCGGAAAAATGGCCTCGACCGTGTGAAATCCGAAAAATTAGAAGCGAGTTTCTCAGAGGTAATCGAAGAGTCCTCAGCTTCAACAGGAATAAAAGTCTATCCAATTAACAGTTCGCAATTGGCGACGGAAGGAACTCAATCGTATAATGAGCGCAGTACTTTACTAAACATGTTAATGCAAATCGGTAACAGTGATAAAATGGAACCTTTCCCAGTTGACTACGAATTACTAAATCAATTGGAAGCAAATTATGGAACCAGTAAAGTTATGTTCTCGGTTGTAGAAAATAGATACGATGCTGATATCGGGTTAGAAGCTGTTTACGCGGTTATTTTCTATCCAGCCGCGCCTATTTACTTTCCAATGAAAATATTGATGGGGAACAATACGGAGATCAACATGATTATTCTGGATACAAAAGAGGCTAGAATAATCACTGGGTCAAGTCACTATATCAAAGACAAGGCGAGAAAGCATACAATTGGGGCGCACGTATACAGCATTTTTAAACAGTTAAATTCAACAAAATGAGAATCTTAATATTTATTTCAATCGTTTTTATTGGATCAACTGTTCATGGGCAAAATACTGGACTTTACGGAAAAAGGATTTCTTTAGACCTAAGTTTTACGGGGAACAGTCCAATCATCAACATGTTGACTGGCCCCATGTTCAAATCCAAGTCTGGTGTTTTGACAGAGAAAATGGATTTACTTGATTACGGGATTCGAACTGGAGCTTCTTATGCTTTATCAAATAATTTCGCCTTTGGAATTGAATTTGACATGGAATTCATGAATATTGCGGCTCCCAAATATGTAAATACATACGACCCATCGACTGGGTGGTTTACGGAAACGAATATTAGGCATGAGGCACTTTCAACAAGAACCTTCGTATTCATGCCGAGAATAGAATTTACAACAAATAATGGATTGCTGCCGATTGGTCTAAGCCATCAAATAGGATTTGGATTTACAAGAACAAAAGTTGTTGAAAAAGACTACGATTACACAATTTTCACAAATTCGCAATCACCAGACTTCACTACCTTTCCGGAAGACTTTTACGATTATACGAATAAAGCTTTCAAGGGAATTGTTTTGATGTATACCTTAAATGTAAGAACTCCTATCAATAAGTTTATGATGATTACGTATGGGATTCGATACAATTTTAATTACGGTATAGACGTACAAAATACATCCAATGAGCCCAAATATTTCACGAGATCGCAAGCGTACGATGCATCTAGAATAAGAAGATTGTTTTCCGTGATATCATTAAACTTAGGAATGTCCTTCGCACTTTAGATTATTCTTCTGGCGCCAAACGAAGAACTATCCCATCGATTTCCTCCGTGATATGAATTTGACATCCCAATCGGCTGTTGTCCTCAACGTGAAAAGCTTGATCAAGCATATTCAGTTCGTCATCACTTTGTTCTGGCAATGCCGTGTCTGATTCCAGATAACATTGACACGTAGCACACATGGCCATTCCACCGCACTCACCTAAAACAGGTAATTCGTATGCCTTACAAACTTCCATGATATTCATATTCATATCCGTTGGAGCCACGAGTTCATGGCTTGCGCCTTCACGGTCGATAATTGTAACCTTAATATCGTTCATCAGAAAATTTTAGGCAAAAATAAGAAAAAGTGATCGCTTTTGATAGAGAACCAACAAGTGACCTCGAAACTAGCGTCTTTTTGATACAGAACAGGGTGTGATTTCTAGAAAATTTACCTTCTTAATTGTAAATTCGAAGCGTCTGATTTCCATCCCAAGTAACCGCATATTGTCTCAATCCAAAATCGGAACCTGAAATCGGGGAACCGTCATACAATGAAAACTGAGCATTATTGCACGTATCATTCAGCATTAAGAAGTTTCCAGCGTCTTGAATTAATGGTTGTGGGCAATCTCCAGCAATGTCAGCAGGTGAATGTCTATCGAAAGCAATGAAATCGCTAATCCCTCTACGGTAAACGATGATCCCTCTTGATCCTCCGTTGACATAAGCAAATCCGCTGACTCCTTGCAAACTTGAATAAGACGGAAGCGTTATATTAATTGAAATATCAAACGGAACATTAGGCACTGGATGCGCAGCATTTTGAGAACAAGCAGTTAATAACAACCCAACTACAAACATTAAAATAAATCGTACTTTCATTACGTTTTAAAGATGATAATATCAAAGTTATGAAGATTAGAACGATTATCGGCATACTTTTATTGTTCATTGTGACAATCAATTCAGGTTGTGGCAATACCAAGCCAATTACTGGTTCATCCGAAGACATTGAAAAACAGCTAGCTAAAGCAAAAAAGAAGTCAGATCGAGAAGCCAAGAAGGCGAATAAGCGGGCTTATAAACACTATTGGAGCATGCAATCAAAATCCGCAAAGAAGTCCATAAAAAAGAACAAGAAACGCCAAAAAAAGAAAGCCCGGAAAATGCGTTAAATTTTAACCTTCAATTTCCATTAATCCTTCAGTTCCCTCTTCCCAAAGAGACATTTGCTCATCGAGTTTCGCTTTTAACGTATTATATGCGCTAAGAATCGATTCAGCATTCGCCTTGTCGTCATAATTCAAATCAGCAATTATCAAATCTTGTTCGACAATCTTAGATTCCAATTCATCTATTTTTTGCTCTGATTTATTTACCTGATTCTGTAATTTGTTCTTAAGTCGTTTTCTGTCCTTTTCTTCTTGATACGTAAGTTTTTGCTCAGATTCATTCGTTTCGACGACAACTTCTTTTTTGACAGAGGCCACATTTATCTTTTTCTCAGAACTTGCCGTTTTCCGACTTAAAAAATCTTTAACGCCATAATGATGCACTTTCAATTGTTGGTCTTCGATTTCCCAAATTCTATTCGTCAATCCATCCAAGAATTCTCTATCGTGCGAAACAACAATAAATGTTCCTTCGTATGTTTTAAGTGCCTGTTTTAAAACCTCTTTACTTTGAATATCAAGGTGATTCGTAGGCTCATCCAAGATTAAGAAATTTGATGGACTCAATAGCAATTGACACAGTGCCAACCGTGTTCTCTCTCCACCTGACAATACGGAAACTTTCTTGTCTGCATCTTCTCCTTTGAACAAAAAGGCCCCCAATACACTTCGTAGGCTTTTGCGAATTTCTCCTTTTGCCGTTTGATCAACCGTTTCCAATACCGTTAACGAAGTATCCAATGATTCAGCTTGATTTTGAGCGAAATAAGTAATATTTACATTATGACCATATTCGACAGTTCCTTCGCCATCGAGATCATTCATCACACGTTTCAACAGTGTGGATTTACCTGTTCCATTTGCTCCTAGAAGTGCAATTTTCTCTCCTCTACCAACCGTTAAATTTACTCCTTTAAAAAGGTTCTTGTCCCCGAATGACTTCCCCATGTTTTCCATTTCCAAAACCCACTTTCCGGGCTGAACACTTAATGGAAAAGCAATTTTCATGTTTGCTACGGTGTCATTCTCAACTTCTATGATCTCGGTTTTCTCTAATTTCTTTATCAGTGACTGCGCAAAAGCAGCTTTGTTCTTTTTTGCTCTGAATTTATTTATCAGCTCTTCAGTATGTTTGATGTCCTTCTCTTGTTGCTTTTTCGCACCTACCAATCGTTCGATTTCCTCAGCTCTGAGCAGCTTGTATTTGGAATATGCGCAAGCGAAATCAAGAATCTTACCCTTGGCAATCTCTAAAGTTCGTTTGGTCACATTGTCAAGGAATAATCTATCGTGAGAAATAACGATAACGCTTCCAGGATAGACCTTTAAATAATTTTCCAACCAGTTAATCGATATTATATCCAGGTGGTTTGTTGGCTCATCGAGTAAAACAACATCTGGACTATTCACCAAAATTTTGGCAAGTTCAGCTCTCATTTTCCACCCTCCAGAAAAAGTAGATAAGCTGTTGTTTAATTCATTTTCAGCAAACCCTAAACCAACTAAAGTAGTTGTAATCTTCTCCTCCCATAAAAACCCTTCATTTAATGAGAATTCATGGTTCAAATCGTTCAATTCATCAAGCATAGCCATATAAGAATCGGACTCATAATCTGAACGTTCAACTAAAAGAAGGTTAATTTCTTCAATTCTTGCATTAAGTGTTTTTAATAAAACATTTGAATTGAGAAGGTAATCGAACACGGTTTGCGTCGTGTCAATTTTAATATCTTGCGTCAAATAACCAATCGTACAGTCCTTTGGTTTATGCACCTTTCCCTCCGACGGTTGACTTTGCCCAGAGATTAACTTCAGCATTGTTGACTTACCCGCTCCATTCTTTCCAACCAATCCTATCTTGTCACCATCGTTAACTTGAAGGCTAATATCTTTAAAAAGGTATCCTTGTGGAAGGTGTACACCAACTTGTTCTAAATTAATCATGGCGCAAAGATAGTTGTATTAAATAAAAAAATCCCTCTTAGACAAACCAAGAGGGAATTCTTTTTCAATTTGATGCTTTAACCTTTGGTCCATGCTCCGGTTACATTTCTAACAACCCCATCTGGTCCTTTAACTTTAACAAAAAATGTAATCAAAGCCCCTTTTTTCGCCGCCTTTATCACCATGTCTGCCCCTGAGATATTGCCACCTTTTCCCTTAAGAGAACCTGTTTTCATATCAGATGAACTACAAGCCCAGCTCAATACTTCATATTTTGCATTCAACGGAATTTCAGGCGGGAATTGAGCTCGAAGTAACCTTGACGACACAACCGTACCTCCATCCCTAGCCGATCCTAAATAAAGCGCAGGATTAGGAAGGTTGACAACTTTGTATTCAACCCTCTTCAATTGAACGGTTTTGCCATCTGCCGTGCGTCCTGAAACAGTAAGCGTTGCCGATCTTCCACTTCCCGGACGAACAAAATACCCTTCGCCTGATCGTGTCACAGTAGCATTCGATGGGGTTAAAACAGTAGTTGCATATCCTGAAGCCGTAGCATTTACCTGGTTATTATAACCTCTATACAGAATATTAAATTGAGGCATCTCGATAGAACCTTGTGGTTTCATAACTGTTACTGTCTTCGTCCAGGGCATTGTTCTTTTCGCACCTGTTTTATTTATGATGGAGACTGTTCCACTTAATTCCATTGATGATCCTGTTCCTCTTAATTTTATAAATCCTTTACCGTCGCGAACATCTTCAACTGTCTGACCGTTATAAATCACTTCAGGTTTTTTATCGCTGTCGTAAGCGGCCATTAAAACTTCCACTGTAAATTCTTCATTCGCGTTTACAACTTCTGGACCATAAGCCAATGGAATAATCTTGTTAAATGAGAATTCTCCACCACCTACTCTACTTCTAATTGTAGCAATCGCACTTGCTCTAGCCGCTAAGATATCTTTCTGTAACGATGAAAGTGATGCAACCGCAGCTACCGATGGTGAATGATCGAACGTTTTGCCAATCCAATGAACACCTTTCATTTCATCAACATCCATTCGTTCTTCTTTCGTCAAACCTCTGTAAATCTCTAAAATCGCATCCCTATCATCGATATGTACATTTTGGTCACCCATTGATTTTTTAATCTGCTCATTCAGATCCGCTTGATCCTTAAATTTATTAATACGGGGTGCTTTGAATGAGAATTTAGTATCTGTCACAACTTTTCCACTTTTATTCGTGTATACATGAGTCGAAGCAACTAGTTCTGTTATCTGTCCTCTGAATTTATTTAATGAATTCCACAATTTCAATCCTTCTCCTTTTGGATTTTTGATATCTGTCGCATCACCTAACATAATTCGCATTGGATCGTCGTACTTGTCCTTTCCATTCACCCAAGATAAATTCATCCGAACTGGTTTCAATGGGTTTTGATCCTTGTTGTATTTCTCTCTTACAATGTTTCCTGTTTGACTCACAGTACTCATATCTTCGCCACAAGCCTCAAGAATTTTAAATTTCAAGTCGTCAATTTCTTTTATTCGTTGAGCAGTAATTGCATCAATTTTTTCAACTGCATCCAGTAAAATTTCTGCTTTTCTTGCTCGCTCTGGATTTGAATCGTCGGATGCTGTTTCTTTCAACTCTGACTTTTTCTCATCTCCTCTGAATAGCTCAGTCAAATTCGCCTTTTGCATATTCTCTTCAATTGCAACGAATGCATCCAGAATTGATTTGGAAACATTTAATGCAAGCAAAGCTGTTAAGACCAGGTACATCATCCCTATCATTTTCTGTCTTGGTGTTTCTTTCCCTCCTGCCATGATTATAGTTTTTATTGGTTTCATGAATGGAATGGGATTCGAAAAAGAAAGTAACAGAGAAACTATTAATCAATTGTGGAAAATAAAATCATATATATACAAAAAGCCCGCTATCAAAGGGGTTGATAGCGGACTTAAAATCTTCGTTTATTTTCTAGAAAGACCAAACATCGTGTTCAATTCCTCTTATTTCCTCTTTAATTATTTCCGCTTCTTGAATGGCTTCGACGCCTGTTCGATAGTCTGAAATATCGCGATCTTGGATATTACTTTCTTTATAAACAACGGAATTAAACCTTCGCTTCAAGAATAAATCATCGAAACTCATCCATTGTGAATCATTTTTGGAATTGTACGTATAGTAATTATTCAATACGAATCTGCAATGAGGAAAGTACAACCAAAACATTTCTTCAACCCCAGTTATTTGCCGTTTTCCGTTATTAACCTCAGTGGTATATTTAACAGGAGCAATTGCAATTATTCTAACATCTAAAACTGAACGTTGTTTATCTATAAACCAATCTTCTTTTAGATGGTATTGTACAATCTCATCTGACATTATCCAAGTAGTATCCGGATCTGCATATTGTAAGCCACTCGTGCCGTCTGGATAATCAATAATAATTGGATCACCAAAATTAGGACTCATGGGATCCTCATCTATCTCTGGAATAGTACCTTGAGGACCAATTTCAGCCAAATAATAGGAAAGTGCCTCTCTGAAAACTGAATCTGTATAGAAATTTTGCCCTGGAGTGGGTTTAACTGGATATTTAAGTTGATCTCCATCCGTAGCACCCAATCCCATTAGAATTGGATTGTAAGGTGAGAACAGCGTTAAATCGCCATTTAAAACGTGTGTTCTAATAATGGTCCACAAACTCCATCTCGAAGAGTTCCTTGTCCAAATGCCTGCTTGCATTTCGTCCATCGGATAATACAAGTTGTGATTAATTTTTTCTCGAAGGTCAATGGACGACCAAACTCTTTTACTCCACATCACATCTCGTTCGCCAACGTTAGGATAGGGCACCATTCTTTTTGTGGGGATATGGGTGCCTAAGGCAATCCCATCTATTATTCCAGGTGAAGGTACGCCTAGAGGTCCAAATTGTGCATTCACTGTAAAACCAAACAGCATGAGTGATGCCATTACTACTTTTTTCATAAATATTACTTTTAGGTTTGAAGGGCATCGTATTCTTAACGCCTTGCAACAAAATCGTTACATCTAAAAGTTCAATTCAAAAAAAAATCCCTCTTGGTTAAACCAAGAGGGATTTTATAAAGTTCTCTTTTATTTAGAATGACCAAACGTCATGCTCAATATTTCGAATTTCGTTTTTAATACGATCTGATTCGTACAAGGCATCAACACCCGATCTATATGTTTCAATATCTCTATCAAAAGTGTTACTTTCTTTATACGCTACAGCATTGAATCTGCGTTTCCAGAATACGTCGTCAAAACTCATCCATTGTGCGTCGTTTTTGGCATTGTATACAAAATAATTGTTGAACACGAATCTACAGTGTGGGAAGTACAACCAAAACATTTCCTCAAGACCCGTTACTTGAATCTTTCCATTTGGATCTGTTTCTGTTCCGTATCTAACTGGAGCCATTGCAATAATTCGCACGTCCAATACAGATCTTTCCTTGTCAAAGAACCAATCTTCCTTTAATCGATATTGTACAATATCTTGTGACATTGTCCATGTAGTATCTGGTGCATCATAAACATATGCCTCAAATCCATTTTCATCAATTGTTAGAAGGTTATCACCAAAAGTTGGTGAATTTGGATCTTCATCAATTCTAGGTATAGTTCCCTCTGGTCCAAGTTTCGCCAAATAGTAATTTGTCAATTCTGATCTAAAAATACTATCCGTAAAAAAGTTCAATCCTGGTTGCGGTTTGATAGGATATTTCAATTGATCACCATCATTTGCTCCAAAACCAAGTAGAATCGGATTAAAGGGAGAAAAAACCGTTAAATCACCATTTAAGATGTGCGTTCTAATTACAGTCCAAAGACTCCATCTAGATGCATTACGCGTCCAGATACCTGCTTGCATTTCATCAAGCGGGTAATATAGATTATGGTTAATCTTTTCTCTTAAATCAATCGATTCCCAAACTCTTCTACTCCAAATTGCATCCGCCTCACGAACATGTTCGTAAGGAATCATACGTTTTGTAGGAATGTGTTCTTGAATAAATACCCCATCAATAATACCATCAGAAGGTACATTTACGGGACCTCCGTTAATTTCTTCATTTTGGGCATTAGCCGATAATCCAACGAGGACTAAACAAGCAATCAATACATTTTTCATATTATTCATTTTTAAGGGTATTCAAAACTATAACGGGATCAACCAAAAATAGTTACAGAGACCAACCTCCACCAATTTGTCTAGTGATTCCATCGGGACCTCTAACCTTACAAGTAAAGCTAATTCCAGAACCTGGTTTCAATGCATTAATAAGCGGACCAGCATTTGCGATACTTCCACCACTACCTGTTGGCGGTTTACCTTTCAATCCAGGTGCATAACACGTCCAACTAACCAATGTGAAATCTGCTTTCAATGGAATCTCAGGAGAGTATTTCGCTTGAAGTAAACGAGAACCTTTTGATCCTTTCGCTCCACTTTTCGCAGACCCCCAATATAAAGTTGGATCTGGAAGATTACTAACTCTGAACGGAGACTTCTTTAATACTTTCGAAGTTCCATCTTTGTTTCTTCCAGTAACACTTAATGTAGCTTCTTTACCTCTACCAGGGCTAACGATGTAACCTTTACCTGACTTAACGTAAGTAGCTCCTGTCGCACCTAAAGAAATCTCATCATATCCAGAACCTGAAATCTCAACTTTATTAGGATACCCTCTATAAAGAACGTTCAAATCTGTCAATTCAATAGCACCATTTGGTGTAATCACAGGAACTTCATATTCCCACTCACGTGTTTTCTCAGCTCCTTGCTTGTTCTTAATCGTAACGGTTCCTTTCAATAACATACTAGAACCACCAGCTCTAAGTGTTACACTTCCAACACCATCTTTATAAGTAGTTTTAGCTTCTCCACCTCCTTCGGTAACAACTACCACTGGAGCATTTTGAGAATCAAAAGCAGCCATCATTACATCAAGAGTAAAATCTTCTCCACCTCTTACAGATCCAGGTCCGTATGCCAATGGCATAATTTTATCGAACGAGTACTCACCTGTAGATATTTTTTGTTTCCACAAATAAAGAGCTTCCGCTCTAGCAGATAAAATATCTTGTTGCATTGAAGATAGTGACGCAAGCGCAGCTACTAAAGGTGCATGATCAAACGTCATTCCAATCCAATGAACGTCTTTTACATCGTGAACCTCCTTTTTCTCTCTTTTAGTTAAACGGTTGTAAATAAGTGCCAATCCTTCTTTATCGTCAGGATTAACATCATCACCATCTACCATATCCAGAATCATTTTGGATAGCTCTTTGTTGTCCTTGTATTTATTGATGTTTTTAACATCAACTTTAAATTGCTTACCTCCCCATTTGTATGTACCTGCTAGGTTCATTAGGTCAGCACGGTATGCAATAAGGTCCTTCCAAAGTTTGATTCCAGAACCAGTAGGATTTGTAATATCATCCCCAATAATTTCGTGCATTGGAATATCATACTGATCCTTTGCCTGAACGGCCATCAAATGCATACGTGTAGGGCGGCATTGATTTTCTTCGCTGCCATCATACTTTACCCACATGATAGATTCTTCATCATTGTTTTTGTAAGTATCAACACTTTCACCTGATTTCTTCATGATATCAATTTTGATATCATCAATCTTCTTGATCATTACACCGGTAATCTTATTGATTTGATCCATTTGAGTAAGGGCTTCATCAATACTTTTGATCTTAGCCGCGTTCCCTTTAGGGTCGGTAGCTTGAAGTGCACCTTTCTCGGATCTTACAGCTATAATAAATCCATCACCTCGATCTACCTGAGCGATATTACCAAGCTGCGTGTTTTCCTCGATAGCAACAAATGCATCAAGAATAGATTTCGATACGTTAAGTGCTAGAAGAGCGGTGAGTACAAGGTACATCATCCCGATCATCTTCTGTCTAGGGGTTTCTTTTCCTCCTGCCATGATAATTAAATTTTAATTGGTTAACAATTCATTTAATGCAATTACTTAATAGGGCGAACCTATTTAGTAATTGTCATAGCTTGTAACATATTTCCGTATACAGAATTAAGATCAGTCAAGTTCTTAGACAACATAGACATGTTTTCCTTGTACAGACGTGTATCTTCAACAGACGCAGCAAGATTACCCATCATGTCAGTTACTTGTCCTTGGAATTTCTCTGTTGCTTCTAAATGAGCAGAAGATCCTTTCAATTGCAATTCGTAAACATTGTTCAATGCTGAAAGGTTTTTAGATACTTTCTGCATTTGCTCACCGAATGATTCACCTTCTGCTTGCGAAGAAGTCATTCCTGAGATAGAAACAGACGCTCTTTCATAAGCTTCAGATAAAGAAGATACTTTGTCAGATGCTGCTTGTAAACTATCAACATAAGAATCAGTTGCTGCAGCTGCTGACGTTACACCTTTTAATTGTGCAGCGTTTTCACCTAAGTGTCTCATTCCGTCACCAAGACGTTCTAACAATTCACCATCAATTTTAGCTTCTTCTAACATTTTGTCTAATTGGTCAGTGATTCCATTTCCACCACGACCTCCTGCAGGAAGATTATCGTGATCTAAATCATCTGAATGACCTAAAGCCAACTCTGGGTATACTAATTCCCAATTTGGATCTTCATGAATTGGTTCGAATGCGGAGAAAAAGAAAATTACTGCCTCAGTACTAAGACCTACTACAAGCATTGGACCTGCGAAGGGCCAGTGCATAATTTTAAATAATGCTCCCATAATAACGATTGCTGCTCCAATTCCATACAGCTTCGCCATAAAATTTTTCCATGCTTTACTTCCTGGTTTCATAGTTTTCCTTGTTTTTTTTGGTTTAAAAAAATTTACTACTTAGTTTGTTGTTTTACTTATTCTAGCGAAGTTGAATATCGCTTCGAATTTCTTCGCCACCTTCTTTCGTGAAGTCACGACCTCCACGTCCTAGATGTGTCATTACATTTCTATAACCAATGTATGACTTAGCTGTATCTTGATACTCGAATGTTCGAGTTGAGTTTCTCAAGTAATATCCAATATCTTTCCAAGAACCTCCTCTTAAAACTTTACGTTTCATCGATGGTGGATCCCAATCCATTGCGTTGTATCTATAATCAGTATTCAAGTCATGAGAGAATTCATACATCGACTCGTCGAAAGCAGTTTCACACCACTCAGACACATTTCCAGCCATACAATATAGACCCCATCCATTTGGATTGTAAGAAAATACTTTAACTGAGTGGAAACCACCGTCTTCAAAATACCTACCTCTCATTGGCTTAAAGTTTCCAAGGAAACAACCTGACTCATTTCTAATGTAAGGTCCACCCCAAGGATATTGAGACAATTCTAAATCACCTCTTGAAGCTCTTTCCCATTCTGCTTCAGTTGGCAAACGGAAATCATTCACAAATAAATCTCCCATTTCAACTAGCCATGAATTCAACAATTGAGTTCTCCAAATAGAGAAAGCTTTTGCTTGCGTCCAAGTTACACCTACAACTGGATAGTTATCGTATGCTGGATGCCAGAAATACATATTTGTCATTGGATCATGGAATGAGTATGTAAAATCACGTACCCAACACAATGTATCCGGATAAACGTTTATTTTCTCATCAATAATGAAACGCTGACGGTTTGCATGCCCACGTATTGCATTACTTTGCCCCTTCTTGTTAATTGATCCTTCACCAGGAACACCTTGCGACAAATTCAAATCTTGACCTTGAGGCTCTTCAGTAAATGGATGAGGAGGAGTATCTAACTCTCTATGCTCTGGAACCAACTTAACACCATCTTTATCAAAAGCATTAGGCGTTATATTGATACGACCTCTTTTTGCCGCTTCAACATAATCAATCCAATAGTAAGTAAAAACCAATTTACGCGTATCGAATTCTCTCCGCTTATAGAATCTCTCTGGTTGTGGATAATACATATCCGCCAAAAGAGGCACTAATTCAGGATCCCCATAGTAAAATCTACGGTCCCAATTTAGGCTAAAATTTTCACGATTGATGTATCTATCAGATTCTTCAAACTCAACATACTCCAAGTCACCTTCACTGAAGTAATACTCAGAATAATTAATCCATCGACTTGCATCTTCATCTTCTTCCAAACCGATGTAGATTTTTTCTCTAGCAATGGAGTCGCGAACCCAATGAACGAATTGGCGGTACTCATTGTTCGAAATCTCTGTTTGGTCCATGTAAAATGCCTGAACCGACACAGTCTTAGCTCTGGTTTGATGAAGGAAAGGAACGTCGCCATCATTTTGCCCCATAGTGAAACCACCAGAAGGGATGTATATCATTCCTAGAGGAACTTCTGGATGGTATGGTGTTCTTCCATATGCACCTTCCAAATGTCCTGACCTTGTACTACACGAAGCTAACGTCGCAGCAACTATAGTAAATAACAAAAGTTTTTTCATTCTACCTCTTTTTAAATCTTCCGGATATCTTTATTAACGAATTACAGGATCTATGTGTTTCGATATAACGGAACATTCACTGATTTGGTTACATTTTTTTTTACAAATTATTCTATAGCCATCTAGGATGCTTCGATTTTGAAATCGGAATTGGTGGTAAGAAGTAACAATACTTCACGAACATCTCATGCGAACCGGTTGAAATACTTGATAACCTGTGCACTGAAACATCATAAGAATACCCTACTGTAAATTGCGCAGGACGCACGGACCTTGTAGCTAAGTCTGTACCAGGCCAACTTAATAGCTCACTAACATTTGCACCTGCCATTATACCGATAGCGTCAGACATTCTGTATGTAAGTCCTCCGTACAATTTGTTCTGCCAGAAATACCTAGCATTCAAATCAAATGATGTTTTAACAAGATCACTCCTAACAAAAAGATTCATTTCTAAATCATCTCCTCTTTGAGTAATATCTCTAATTGTATGACCCCCCATTAAATAATAATGTCTTGCCGAGTTCAAACCAGTTGGTGCAGTTAAAGTAGCATCATCAAAAGTTGGTCCTGGGATGTGTGTTGACGACAACCCAATATAGTATCCAGCATTCGCCTTAAAGTACAAACCGAAATTTGCATCAAACTTTGTTTGGGAAAAAGCTTCAGGAAGTGAAATATCAGGATTAGAAGTTGGCGGAACCCATTCTGGATTCATTCCTAAACTTGTAATACCTATACCAACTCCAACTCCCAACTGACCAATACCGCCCAATTGAAAATGATGCGCGAAGTTAATTACAGCGGTGTTTTGTCGTGTATAAGCAATAGCATCATGATAAAACGCAATACCTACTCCAGTATTGGTCATGTACCTATCAATATTCCCCTCTACGTTCAGTACTACTGAGTTTGGGGCACCGTTAACTTTATCCCATTGATTCCTGTAAATTGAAGTTCCACAGAAACCATCTAGAAAATTAATCCCAGTTGCTCCAGGATTTACGCTCATCTTCTCGTACATGAAGTGAGTCATCGCTCTGTCTTGCTGTGCATTTGCATTAACGCCTACTGTACAAGCAATTAAAGATAAAACAAGTAGTCTTCTTTTCATAAATAACTTTGTTTTCTAGGGGTTGGCGGGGCTTCAAAAGAAAGTACACCTCCCCCATTCAAGCGACTAAAATAACTATTATTATTGAAACGGAGAACTTTTTAACGTCATTGTTCAAAAATTAATGAATCAACCCGTCAAGCCGCTAGATAATTAACGTTCTTCCTTTGACTAGGTAAGTTTTTGCAGGGTTTTCCACCACAAATTCGGAATCTTATTTTTCAGAGCATTGTCATAATCAGATTGATTGCATGGCACTAAGTGATGTCGGTCATATTTGAACCCCTCCCCAGTTGGGTAGGATACTTCTAGCCACCAACGCGCCGACTTGTCACTTTTGTAAAACACCAAATCTTCCTCAAAGCCTTCCATTCCAACGTGAAACTTCTTGTAATTCAACTTATTACCGATAGGAAAATCCCCCACTCTTTGTGCCATACCATCAGCGAAATACCAAATCATTTGTGCCAATAAGTTCGACGCTGATCGCGATTGTTTGGGGTCAACGTCCAATATATTCACGCAGGACATTTTATCACTCATCCCGGCATACTTCATAATTTGGCATATCTGATCCGATTTAAATCCGTTCGTATTTTTATACCGTAGACTATCCGAATCACTGTTTTTAATACTCTTAAAGTCAACAGATAACAAATCTGAATTTCTTAAGTAAGGCTCAGCAATTCTAAAATCTGAATTGAATGCTCCCAATCGACAAATGTCAAAGAATAATTTATCGAACAAATCAACTTCTGTTGCTGGAACCATTAAGCGCTGCATGCCTATGTTTGCATAATTAAACAAATAACAAGGTCGCTGCATCAAAAGGTGACTTACGTATCCATTTGATTTAACCTCATCACTAGGCTCTCCAACATCTAGTGAGCTATCAACTGAGCAAATATTGATCATTTGTTCAAGACTCTCAAAGCCTTTGTAACTAGAAACAATTAAGTCTTGACTTCCTCCAATGATTACAGGAGTAATATTGGCTTTCACCAATTCACTTACAACTTGTGAAAGTGCGAAATACGTGTCTTCAACAGATTCTCCTGGAGCAATTGTCCCTAAATCATAAATTGAGAAATTCCACTTGTCTCCACGGTTAAAAGTATAGAATTCTTCTCTAAAACTTTCATCACTTCCGCTCAGTCCCGATTCGCTTCTTCGGTTTTCAGGAACATAAATAATAGCAATCCCAGGATCTTTAAGCTCTGGAAAACCATCCTCGTTATGAATATGAGAATCAATTATTAGATCTCCTGTAGCGTCGGAGATATCGGAAATCGGTTTGAAGTAAATAGAAATGTCTTTCATGCAATCTTGACTTTAATCAAAATTAGATGAAATAGAATAGCAGATTATCTCATTCTGAAAAATCTTTACATGAAGGAAAGTTGAAAACTCAGATTACTTTTTCTTAGCTACCTTTTTCTTGACAGCCTTTTTCTTCGTTGCTTTTTTCTTCGCTGGTTTTTTTGCCTCAATCATCTCAAGCACTTTCTCAAGTGTTAAAGCCTCAGCGTCGAACGTTTTAGGCAGTTCGATTTTCGTTTTTCCTTTAACGATATTGAATCGTCCCCAACGTGCTTTCTGAACAGAAACCCCTTCTTCTTCCCAGTTGTGGATCATTTTATCAATCTCTTTCTGCTTTTTAGTTTCAATCAACTCAACAACATCTTCTTGAGATAAATTATCGAAATCGTATTTTTTATTGACATTGATGAACATTTCGTTCCATTTGATGAAAGGCCCGAATCTACCTGTCCCTTTCTGAACTGGCAATCCTTCATACTCCGCAATAGGTGCATCAGCTTCTTGCTTTTCTTTTATCAATTCGATCGCTCTTGTCAAATCAACACCACCGATGTCCTCTCCTTTTGGAATAGAAACAAAGACTTCGTTGTGTTTAACATAAGGCCCAAATCTTCCAAGAGCAACAACTACTTCTAAAGATTCAAATTCACCAAGATTTTTTGGGAACTGGAACAGTTCAAGCGCTTCGTCCAAAGTGATAGAATTAATCGACTGCCCTACTCTTAACGATGCAAATTGTGGTTTTTCTCCGTCAACTTGTTCGTCACCAACTTGAATCATTGGTCCGAATTTTCCAATTCTTGCAATTATTCTTCTTTTCGATTCAGGGTGAATTCCAATTTCTCTTTCTCCAGTTGCTCTTTCAGAATTTTCTAATGTATCTTCAACACTGTTATGGAAGGGTGTGTAAAATTCCTTCAACATGCTTGTCCATTGCATCATCCCTTTTGCAATCTCATCAAACTCTTTCTCAACCTTAGCGGTGAAGTTATAATCCATAATCTGACCGAAATGCTCAGACAAGAAATCCGTAACCACAACTCCGATATCTGTTGGTGCTAATTTATTTTTCTCCTTACCAGTAATTTCAGAAAGTTCTTTTTTATCGACTGAACCGTTGACTAAAGTCCACTGGTTGTATTTTCTTTCAACACCATCTTTTTCTGGTTTTTCAACATACCCTCTTTTTTGGATCGTTGTAATTGTTGGAGCATACGTTGATGGTCTACCAATTCCAAGGCTTTCCAATTTCTTCACCAATGCCGCCTCAACGTATCTTGCTGGAGGTCTCGAAAATCTTTGAGTCGCTTTGATTTCATCTTGATCAACCAAATCACCTTGAACAACTGCCGGTAACAATCCTGATTGGAAGCTGTCGTCATCATCGTCGTCTCCGATTGTACTTTCAAGATATACCTTTAAAAAACCTTCAAATTTGATAACCTCGCCCTTCGCTTGAAAAGTATCAGCAACTCCAACTGCGTCCAACTTGATTGTTGTTCGCTCTAATTTGGCATCTGACATTTGCGATGATATTGCACGCTTCCAAATAAGATCGTACAATCTTTCTTGATCTGATTCGGCGCTTACTTTATGCGCAGAGAAACTCGTTGGTCGAATTGCTTCGTGAGCCTCTTGAGCTCCTGCATTCTTCGTTGTATATTTCGTTGTGTTTGAAAACTCAGATCCATAAGCCTTCTCAATTTCAGCTTTCGCTGCATTCAACGCAGTATCTGAAAGATTCACAGAATCGGTTCTCATATATGTGATATGCCCTGATTCATACAAACGTTGTGCAACAGACATCGTTCTTGAAACTGAAAATCCCAATTTCAAGCTGGCTTCTTGCTGTAAAGTTGATGTTGTAAATGGTGCAGCTGGTTTTTTCGTTGCTGGCTTCATTGTAACTGCATCCACTTTAAAGTTTGCCGTTTTACAAGAATCCAATAACGTCGTTACATCTTCTTCCGATTTTAATTGTCTAGAAACATCTGCACGTATTCTCCCCTTTTCAGTTGAAAATACTCCATTCACTTTATAGAATGTTTCGCCATTAAATTTCTGAATCTCTTTTTCTTTCTCCACGATTAATTTAACTGCAACGGACTGAACTCTTCCTGCAGATAAACTCGGCCTAACTTTTCTCCAAAGAACTGGAGACAATTCAAAACCAACCAATCTATCTAGTATTCTACGCGCTTGTTGCGCATCTACTAACTCCTTATTAATTTCTCTTGGATTTTCTATCGCTTTTAAGATTGCTGTCTTCGTAATCTCGTTAAATGCGATTCTTTTCGTCACCTTTTTCTCAAGGCCTAAGGTTTCATACAAGTGCCATGAAATAGCTTCTCCTTCACGGTCCTCATCCGTCGCTAACCACACCGTGTCAACATTCTTTACGATTTTCTTCAAATCTGCTACGACTTGTTTCTTGTCTGCGGACACCTCATACTTTGGTTTGAAATCGTTATCAACGTCTATCGCTTCCTTTTTGGCTAAATCTCTAACATGTCCAAAGCTCGACTTAACAATGAAATCTTTTCCAAGATACCCTTCAATGGTTTTTGCCTTAGCAGGTGACTCTACAATAACTAGATTCTTAGCCATACGTTATAAAAGTTTATTAGATGTGTGATTCAATTCTCGCTCGAAAAGATTTTGCAAATTAAGATGTTTTAATTTCAATACACAACGTAAATGCCGAACAAAATGTTTCAGGCCTATTAGGAATCGATATTCTTTAACCGTAGGTTAAAGGTAGATTCGAACATTTTTACAGAAATTAAATCCTGCCATTTTGACACCTTTTTGATTTTTGTGTAGCTTTGCAGACTGATTTAAAAGAATGAAAGAAGGAGTTAATCTTGAGAAAGAGATCGACGAAAGTCGACAGGGGGAAGCAACATTGATTGCTTCAGAGGATTCGAAGAATACAAAAAAGTTGTATGTCGAAAGCTATGGTTGCGCTATGAATTTCGCTGACAGTGAAGTTGTGGCCTCAATCATGAGTCAGAATGGATACACCACAACTAGCGATGTAGAAGAAGCAGATGTTGTTTTAATCAACACATGTTCAATTCGAGAGAATGCGGAATCAAGGGTTCGGAAAAGACTCACAAATTTCAAAAAGCGAAAACAAAGACAGCCTGAATTGGTTGTTGGAATTTTGGGATGCATGGCTGAACGGCTTAAGAAAAATCTTCTTGAGGAAGAAAAACTTGTCGATTTAGTTGCGGGTCCAGATGCATATAGAGATTTGCCTGGATTGATAATGGAAGTTGAAGGTGGACAGAAAGCGGTTAACGTTTTACTCTCACGTGATGAAACTTACGCGGACATTGCTCCCATTCGTTTGGACACAAAAGGAGTTTCAAGTTTTGTATCAATTACAAGAGGTTGCGATAACATGTGTTCATTTTGTGTTGTTCCATTCACAAGAGGAAGAGAACGATCAAGAGATCCAGAAACGATTCATGGCGAGTGCGTAACTCTTTTCGAACAGGGATATAGAGAAGTTACTCTGTTGGGGCAAAATGTAGATTCTTACCGTTGGAACATGACTTCGAAAGGAGAAATAAAAGACGAGACAAAGCCTACAACGAACTTTGCTCAACTCATGGAATCAGTAGCTTCTATCTCACCGGATTTAAGAATTCGATTCTCAACCTCTCATCCGAAAGATATGACGGACGAGGTATTAGAGGTGATCAATAGGCACGAAAATATTTGTAATTACATTCACTTGCCAATTCAATCTGGAAACACGGAAGTGTTGAAACGAATGAACCGCGGATATACGCGAGAATGGTATTTGGAGCGAATTGCTTCAATCAATCGGATTATTCCGAACTGCTCGATTTCGACAGATATCATTACTGGATTTTGTGATGAAACGGAAGAAGAATTTCAAGATACACTTTCCATAATGAGGGAAGTTAAATGGGATTTCGCTTACATGTACAAGTATTCTGAACGACCTAAGACATTGGCGGAAAGAAGATTTGAAGACAATGTTCCTGAAAAGGTTAAAGGCGCTCGTCTAACAGAGATAATTAATATCCAACAGGAAAATTCTTTAGCTGTTAACCAGAAACAGATTGGTCAAATTCACAAAGTTTTAGTTGAAGGCGTTTCGAAAAGATCTGATGAAGATTTTGCTGGTAGAAATGATCAAAACACAACAGTTATTTTCCCGAAAGGCAATTTTGGTAAAAACGAATACGTTTTGGTGAAGATTAAAACATGCACAGCTGCAACGCTTCAAGGAGAAGTTGTTGAAGTACTAAAACCTTCAAAGTAACGATTGATGGAAGTTCAACAGGTTAAACAGAGATTTGGAATTATTGGGAATGCCCCTTTATTGAATCGCGCGCTTGAAGTTGCCATACAAGTTGCTCCTACTGATATTTCGGTTCTCGTAACTGGAGAAAGTGGTACAGGAAAAGAAATTATCCCACAGGTAATTCATCAATTAAGTTCTAGAAAACACGGCGAGTATATTGCTGTCAACTGCGGGGCTATTCCAGAAGGAACAATCGATTCAGAATTGTTTGGTCACGAAAAAGGGGCCTTTACTGGCGCTAGTGGAAGCAGAAAAGGATATTTTGAAGTTGCAGATGGAGGAACCATTTTCCTTGATGAAGTTGCTGAGTTACCGATGCAAACTCAAGTTCGACTTCTTCGTGTTTTGGAAACAGGAGAATTCATTCGAGTTGGATCTTCGAAGGTCATAAAGACAAACGTGCGAGTTGTTGCTGCAACGAATGAAAATATGCAGTCAGCAATTACAAATAGTAAATTTAGAGAAGATCTATTTTATAGATTAAGCACCGTTCCTATTCCTTTACCAGCATTGAGAAATAGACAAGATGACATTCATTTGTTGTTTCGAAAATTTTCAAGTGATTTTGCTGATAAATATAGAATGCCGGGCATCAAATTAACAGAAGCCAGCGTTAAATTGTTGAATAGTTATTCTTGGCCAGGAAATATCCGTCAATTGAAGAATATGGTTGAACAAATTTCCGTTATTCAAACAAAACGTGAGATTGATGTTGCCTTACTTCAAGAATATTTGCCACCGGAAAAGGATAATGCTCCTGCTCGAATTGGAGAAACGAAGGATAGTATAAATGAAAGAGAGTTGATGTATAAGTTCTTATTCGACATGAAAAAGGATTTAACCGACTTAAAAAAACTAGTTGTAGAGATTCTATCGAAGGATGGAAGTAAATCGCTTAGCAGTGATCAAACCAACCTCGTTAATCGTTTTTATGATGATGTTAACGAACCTAAATCGACTCCAACACGCTACCTTCCTCCGAGTAAATCTGACGAATCTGTCTTTGTTCACCCGAACCAATCGGAAAACAATGATTCTTATGAAGTTCATGAGGAAGTAGAAGAATCCCTTTCATTGGAAGATACGGAACGAGAATTGATTAAAAAGGCATTGACAAAGCATAAAGGAAAGAGAAAATACGCAGCCTCCGAATTGGGGATCAGCGAACGAACATTGTACAGAAAAATTAAAGAATATAACTTGAACGACTAGTGCGGATTCTACTTACCATATCTCTATTTTTTCTATTGACGAGTTGTTGGCCAACTAGCGTGTCGTTTATTGATGGCTCATTGCCTCCTGAGTGGAAAACATTCTTTGTAACTTCGTTTGAAAATAATGCACCGAATACGCCATTGAGCTATTCAGCCTCACTTTCAGAATCTGTTCGAGATGGAATTCAAAACAACACCCGGCTTCTAATAAACAACGATGTCGATTCGGCAGAATTAAACGTTACTGCAACAGTTACGAGTTACACAATTTCTCCCGTAGCATTGCAGAATACGGATGTTTCAGCAAAAAATAGATTGTCCATTTCGGTTCGTTTTGAAATTTTTATTACTATACCAGGAGAGGAAGAAGATCAAATGTCATTGACGAGTACTCGATTTGTTGATTACGACGTGAGTACTGATATTGGTGTTGTTGAAACCGAATTATTGGCCGAAGTGAACGAGCAAATTGTTCAAGATGTGATTAATAAATTGATGTCGAACTGGTAATGTTGAGCGTTGTAGAAATATCGAGTCGAATTCAGAATCCAAATCTTGTGGTTCCTGAAGATTTATCGACATTGCAGGAATTATCAACCAAATATCCTTATACCCAATTGTTTTCGATTCTCTACCTCAAAGCATTGAGTAAGGCTGGAGATCCGAGATTTGAAGAAGAACTCAGTCGGCATTCATATCGAATTTCTGATCGCGTTCAATTGTATGAATTGATTCAAGATCATGATGAGACTGAATCGTTGCAAATACCTTCAAAAACTATTGAACTGCCAGCTGAAGTTGTTCAAGAAACTGAAATCGACATCACTCCTGATGATAGAATCATTGAAACATCAGCTCCAATGGAATCCCCTGAAGAAGAAAAGGTCAAAGCTTTTGATGGGAAATCCGTAGAAGACGAAATAAAACCGGTTTTAGAAAACAACCCTATCACTGTCGAAACAGATTCTGAACCTGAAGCAATCGTCTTCGAGCCTCAAATCGAACCTTTGGTAACAGAAATTGAACCTGAACCAATCGTTGAAGAAACGAAAATCGAATCGCAAGATAATTTGGAAGAATCTATTCTTCATAATGCATACGCAGCGAATTATCGTCTTGATGATTTAACGGATGAAGAGGAAAAATCGTTAACGTATGACAAGAAATCCTCAGACGACCAAACAAAAGTAGATTCTGAAGAATCAACAGACGTTCTTAAGGCTAAAGACTCGAAAAAGGAAGAAAATAAGGCTAAAGACAAGCAAGAGTCTTCAAGCTTCACAGACTGGCTTCATTCCAATAATAACTATACAGAACGCGACACTTCGGACAAAGAAGCAATAAATGCAGTTGTAGAAGATTTTTCTGAATTTGATCCATCAAGTGAATTATTTGGTGAAGTGGAAAAACCGAAGACTGAATTCTTCTCACCTGCCAAGAAAGCTAAGAAGAGCCTAGAGGAAAGCGAACTTCCCGTAAGTGAAACTTTGGCAAAAATATACATCATGCAAGGGAATTATCCACAAGCAATTTCAGCTTATAAGCAATTAAGCTTGGCATTTCCAGAAAAAAAGATTTTCTTTGCAAACCTTATTGAGGATTTAGAAAAAAAAATTAATACATAGATAGATGGCAATTATTACAGGAATTATTCTTTTGGCAAGTGTTTTACTTGTTTTCGTAGTATACATTCAAAACCCAAAAGGAGGAGGATTGAGTTCTGATTTCGGTGCAGCACAGCAATTGGGAGGTGTTCAGAAAACAAATGATTTTATTGACAAGGCGACTTGGGGACTTGCAGCTATTGTAGGTATCGGAAGTATCGTTTTAACATTGATGTCAAAATCAGACGTTATTACACCAACAGTAGAAACACCAACAGAGCAAGGACCTCCTACAGATGGTGGTGGGACACCACCTCAATAACAGAGGCCGTTTCTTTTAAATATTTAAAATGTCAGTATGTCACCATACTGACATTTTTTTTGCTTAAAACTTACATTTTGTCCGACTCTAGCAAGTGGCATAAAATTGGTGCTATTGGAAAGAGATAAATAAAACGCAATAAACACTAAAATATGGCAATTTCATTCAAACCATTGGCAGATAGAGTTCTTATCGAACCAGTTGCAGCTGAGCAAAAAACAGCAAGCGGAATTATCATTCCAGATTCAGCAAAAGAGAAACCTTTAAAGGGTAAGGTCATTGCAGTTGGAACGGGTAAACCAGACGAGCCAATGACGGTAAAAGTTGGTGATGAAGTTTTATACGGACAGTATTCAGGGACAGAGATTAGGCTAGAGGGAACAGCATATTTAATTATGCGTGAAGCTGATGTATACGGAATCTTTTAATCGACAAGAAATCAAATTATTTAAATAGAATTTAAAATGGCAAAAGAAATATTTTTCGACGTAGAAGCTAGAGATGCCTTGAAAAGAGGTGTTGATGCACTTGCAAATGCAGTTAAAGTAACATTGGGGCCTAAGGGAAGAAATGTTGTTGTTGGAAGAAAGTTTGGAGCACCGCACATTACAAAAGATGGTGTTACTGTTGCAAAAGAAATTGAGTTGAAAGATCCCGTTGAGAATATGGGCGCTCAAATGGTAAAAGAAGTTGCATCAAAAACAGCGGACATTGCTGGTGATGGAACGACAACAGCTACGGTTTTGGCTCAAGCAATTATTAGTGCTGGCTTGAAAAACGTTGCTGCTGGAGCAAATCCGATGGACTTGAAACGTGGAATCGATAAAGCGGTTGCACACGTGGTTAAGAACTTGAAAAAGATGTCAAGGGAAGTTGGATCTGACAATGATAAAATCAAGCAGATCGCGACGATTTCAGCAAACAATGATGAAACTATTGGTGCTTTAATTGCTCAGGCAATGAGCGTTGTTGGAAACGATGGTGTTATTACAGTTGAAGAAGCAAAAGGAACTGAGACAGATGTTAAAACTGTTGAAGGAATGCAATTCGATAGAGGTTACCTTTCTCCATACTTCGTTACGAATACTGAGAAGATGATCACTGAAATGGAAAACCCAATGATCTTGATCTACGACAAGAAGATCTCGAACATGAAGGAATTACTTCCAGTTCTTGAGCCTGTTGCTCAAACGGGAAAACCATTATTGATTATTTCTGAAGATGTTGACGGTGAAGCTTTGGCAACATTGGTTGTAAACAGAATTAGAGGATCACTGAAAATTTGTGCTGTTAAGGCGCCTGGATTTGGTGATAGAAGAAAAGCAATGTTAGAGGATATCGCTATCCTTACGGGAGGACAAGTTATTTCGGAAGAAAGAGGTTTGTCTTTGGAAACTGCAACTTTGGATATGTTAGGATCTGCTGAGAAAATTGAGATCGACAAAGACAACACGACAATCATTAATGGGTCTGGTGATAAAGATGCTATTAAGTCGCGTGTTGGACAAATCAAAGCGCAAATAGAATCTACAACTTCGGATTACGACAAAGAAAAAATGCAAGAGCGTTTGGCTAAATTAGCTGGTGGTGTTGCTGTTCTTTATGTTGGTGCTCCAACAGAAGTTGAAATGAAAGAGAAAAAAGATAGAGTTGATGATGCCTTAGCAGCAACTAGAGCAGCTGTACAGGAAGGAATTGTTCCTGGAGGTGGAATTGCACTTATTCGTGCGTTGGAAGGGATGGATGAGGTTAAAGGAGCAAACGAGGACGAAACTACAGGGATCGCAATTGTTCATAGAGCGGTTGAAGAGCCATTACGTCAAATTATTGCCAATTGTGGTGGTGAAGGAGCGGTAATTGTTCAGAAGGTAAAAGAAGGAAAAGATGACTTCGGATACAACGCGAGAACAGAGACTTACGACAACTTGTATTCTGCAGGGGTTGTTGATCCAACGAAAGTAACACGAATTGCAATTGAAAATGCAGCCTCTATCGCTTCAATGTTATTAACGACAGAAGTTGTAATTACAGATGAACCAATTGATGAATCTGCGGCTATGGGTGGAGGAATGCCCGGTGGAATGCCTGGGATGATGTAACTTAATTCGATTGTTCGGTCATTTGATTGTTTGAGCCTTCGATAAAGAGTATAAAGAATCTCGGTTCAACTGAGATTCTTTTTCCGTTTCTATTTTCCCGATGTATTTCGGATAAATAGAGCGACACTATATAAATGAACTCCTTACTGAAAAGTAGGGAGTTTTTTTTACGCATTTATTTTAAACTAGCTTTACCATGAATGAACTACAGCGATAACGGAATTTGGAAGGCGGACACTCAAAAATCGTTTGGAATGGAACTTATAGATACCATGACGGAACAATTGGAAGGCGAAAGTTCATTGGAAAAAACAGAAGAAGGTACATTTTACACGTTCTCGCTAAAAGCGTTATCTGAAGATTAAAAGAATCGCTTATCCGTTAATCATTTCATTCCCGCATTGATTGCAATAACCAGATCCGTATGGGTTATTATTTTTACAATTATCGCACAAATTAGCATCTTTACCATCTGCCTTATATCTAGACATTTCAACGGAAATCAATCCAGTAGGAACTGCGATTATTACGTAACCTAAAATCATCATAACAGACGATAGCATTTTACCCAAATCTGTCGTTGGAACCAAGTCGCCATAACCGACAGTTGTCGTCGTAACAATTGCCCAATAAATACTGGCTGGAATACTTTCAAACCCATGTTCCCCGCCTTCGATAACATACATTAATGTACCCGCAACAACCATCATCATTATAACGAAGAAAAGGAACACCATTATCTTATAATAACTGGCTTTTAATGAATGGGCAAGAGCTTGTGATTCTGATGTGAACCGGGGCAATTTAAGAATTCTAAATATCCTTAATAAACGCAATGCTCTAACCGCCCTAATGGCTGTATACCCTGAAACAAAAATTTCTAAAAACGTAGGAATTATCGATACCAAATCAATGATTCCCCACCAACTAAAAATGTACTTAAGTGGCTTTTCTGAAATCCAGATTCTGATGAGGTACTCAATCGTGAAAATGATCGTGAAAATCCAATCCAAATAGAACAATTGAGATTCGTATTCCCTAATCCATTCGGGCACACTTTCAAACATCACAATGAATACAGATGCAATTATGAAAATCAACAAAATTATATCAAAAGCCCTACCCGCTTTCGAGTTAATTCCAAAAATAATATCATGTAGCTTCTTGCGCATAGAGCCTAAAGATAATAAACAAATTTAACCTCAAAATTGTTTTCATTTTATGCATGCACGAAATAAATTCATAATTGTAACCGTTAGAAAATAAGAACCTTCAACTAAGCTGTATTCCGTCTCTCGTACAACATATTGAACTGGATAAGAAACTCAAACATGATATTTATAATACTCAACATATTAAGCGCTTCGTTTGGTACCACAGGACAAGTCAATCGTTCACTTGACAGAATCCTGATGGGTCTGAGTCATTCATTCACTGCTATTACTGATACCGATTCTCTTGCAGGAATTACAGTTCGTTCAGCGGTGAATGAAGTTGCTCGGTTAGAAAGGCTCAAACTTCAGAGCTAACCAACCTAAAGCCCATTTTTTGACGATGAGATTCGTTATATTTAAAACAACTTACTACCTATGCGCTCAACACTTCTTATATGCTTGCTATTCATGTCTATTAATTCTTTTGGTCAAAAGAGAATTGGTTTGAGTTTAGATTCACGATTCGAGAACTTAACCATTGGATTCAATTATTACCATGTTGTCAAAGGGAATTGGTTTCTATCCACCGGAGCCTACATTGGAATTATAGGTTCCACGGCAGTGATAAACAATCCTGATTTACTGAATAATAATTTCTCAATTGAATCTCCTTATCAAAACGTAGACCTCCCCAGAACTAATGATGGAAAGTCATTCGACTTACTTGATTACGGTACAAGTGCTAATGGATTTGGATTAAATCTAGGATTCGGATACTTCCATGAATTCAATGTCACTCACGGAATTAGAACAAATGTAAATTATCGAATGGGAATTGGGTTTGTCAGAACATTGGGCCGATATATTTCGCCTGATTCAACAGAAGATGTGTATGATACTAGTTGGAACACTCATGATTTTCATGCCGTGAGTTTAGAACTTTACCATACCATTCGCGTCTATCCGCGTCTCACTTTTTATTATGGTATAAAAGCTCCTTATTATTTCAATTATGGAGGAGACAAATTCGCCCCAAAGAGTTCTCGTGACTTATTGGATGGAATCGAAGCGGATGTGAGCTTGGGATTCACTTATGTTGTAGGTAATTGCGACTAATACTTCTGTTACTTTTTGGATCGCTCATAGTTCTCTTTCAAAAGCTATCACTTTTTCTAACTTTGAAGGCATGATTGAAAGCATTAACCTTTCTACAATGGATATGTTGGGATATATCCCAGGGTGGATCGTTGCGATTTTATTTTTTGTTCCTTTCTCTGGAGGTATTATTTTATATTTCTACAAGACTAGACATGCGCGCTCTTGGAGAAAAGGAATATATCCTGCCTCACTAAAGTTTAATCAAGATAATTTATTGGAAGCCTACTTGGCGATTGGATCATTATTGATTCTAATCGATTATCAGCGTTCCAAGGGAAAAACAACATTTATTAACTCCTACTTCAATCGCTATTTCAAGTCAGCCAATTACAATTTTGGAGATTCGTTGCTGTTCTCCATGCGCCATCCGCTTCAAATTGACACTGCGTGCGCTTGGTTGAACGCAAATTTGAATTCTGAGGGAGAAAGGTCTCAAGTGATTTACTTTCTTACAGGGCTCGCTATGTTGGATGAGTCGCTCAGTCAAAAAGAATTAAAGTTCTTGCAATTGATCAACGAGAGGCTGGAATTACCAATAGAAAACCTACATCGGATCATTGCGATTTACCAAACATTCAATGAGTCTCGTGAGAACGAAACAAAAGACAAGTGGGAAGACCGAAAACGCAGTAAACGGGCAAAGAATTCAAATCACTTCCACGAAATTTTGAATGTTTCAAAAAATGCGAGTTTGGATGAAATTAAAAAATCATACCGTTCATTGGTGAAACAACACCACCCCGATGTTTTTGCAAATGCATCTCAGGCACAGCAAAAAATGGCTGAAGAGAAGTTTTTGAAGATTCAGGAAGCGTATGAAGGGATGCTGGAACGATAGTTCGATAGTTCGATAGTTCGAAGACTAAACAAATCCAATAGCGTGGCGTACGAATAATCCGATTGGCCAAAACGATAAAAAGAGAAAAAGGGATTTCAAATGAAATCCCTTTTCTTTCTTTATAAATTGCAAAGTATCAATTATTGAATAACAATTGTTCCTTTTAAGATTCGATCCTCATTACTTTTAATCTGAACAATGTATTTTCCAGGTTCTAATTTAGAAGCATCAACGCTCTTATCTGTTAAGTTTATTTCAACTTGAACAATTCTTCCCATCATGTCAATAAGCTCAATTTCTTTAATTGCTCCTTCGGTATTAATTGAGAACATTCCATTTGCAGTTGGGTTCGGGTACAGTGAAAGTGTTTCGAAGTCTAAACCATCAATTCCAACGAAGTCAATTACTGTACAAACCGATGTATCAGAACATCCGTTTTCAGTTATGATTACCGCGTAACTTCCATTCGCAGTAACATTATAACTTATACCCGTTTCTCCACTTATAGGACTGTTTGTTGCACAATCGATCCATTGGTATGCAGCAGTTGCATTAGAAGTCGTAATTGTTAATCCGAATAACGTCGTTGTAACATCCTGTGGCGCAATAATCACATCTTGTGTTTGTGTTGATTGATTTCCACAAACATCAGTATACGTCCAAGTAACCGTTGTAGTTCCTGCCGCAGTAATTGGGAAGGTAACATCTGGCGTTCCTGTAATTGATCCAGAACAATTATCCGTTGCGGTGGGAGCTCCTAATTCAGCTAAAGTAACATCACAACTACTATTGAAATCTGCAGGTGCAGCTCCTAGTGTTGGTGCAACCAAGTCCTCAACCGTAATAATTTGATCCACTGTCGATGAATTTCCACAAGCATCAGTGAAAGTCCATGTTCTCGTAATTGTCTCTGGACATGTTAATCCGTCGGACACATCTGTTCCTGTTACCGTTCCCGGCGCATCACAGTTGTCTGTATATCCTAAATCAATCATTGCAGGCACATCTCCGATGCATTCTACGGTAACATTGGCCGGTGCAGCAACCATAATTGGGTCCGTAATATCACTCACGGTAATTACCTGATTAATTGTTGTCGTATTACCTGAGGCATCTATAATTGCATACGTTCTAGTAATTGTTTCAGGACACGATAATCCATCAGAAACGTCACCAACAAATAAAACAGTAGGTGCAGCACAGTTGTCTGCTTCATCCGTAAATATTAATGGATCTGCCACTGGAATATCTCCAGCACATTCTACAAGAACCGGCGCAGGCTGAGAAGCTGTTGGGCTAATTGTATCAAGAACCGTTACAGTTGCAATACAATCATCGGTAAACGTATTTCCATCTGTTACGGTTAAAGTAACCGCCGTTCCACCTAATCCACCTGAAACATATGAAGCGATTGGAAAAGGTATTGAAGCAGTCGCATTTGATGTTTCTCCATCAAGAGCGTTAATTCCTGAAAAACTCCAACTCCCTAATGCGAATACTGAACCATCAGGTCCTGTACTTGAATTTCTGTATGCCCATCCATCCAAATGCTCCCAAGGTTGTCCAGTTCCATCAACAGTAACTTCACCAAATACATCAACGACGTTTCCGTTATAGAATAACTCAATAGCATCATCTCCATTGATTGAAGCCATTCCGTCGGTATAGTTTGGATCAAAACCAAACCATGCATTGAAATTTACTGAATCTGTTGTCACATAAATAAATTGTCCTGAGGTTAACGCATCCGCTGGAAACGTGTATTCTGGAGTCAATGTGCTTCCCGTTCCATTGTTTGCAGATGAAATTCCGTATAAACTTAAATCCGAAATGGCGCTTGCTGCATACATCTCAATAGTTTTTGGTAACCCACCTGGAAGTGGCCCATCCATAACTCCAGTAATAATAAGTGCATCTGAAGGTGTTCCTCCTGAAGTAACATCAGCACATGTAAACGTGGTTTGTGAAGCAGAAAAAGTTAACCCTGTTGCACAATTGTCAAGTGAACCTCCATCTAAATCGGAAGCTGCGATTGTTGCATTTCCAGTTCCGTCTAAATAAACATTGATGTTTTGACAAACTGCCGTTGGAGGTGTTGTACAAGGAGGAGAAACTAGGGATAATTCAAAATCATCCAATCCAAACCAAAAATTACCTAAAGCCCCCGGCTCAATTGTTAAATACATTCCACCTGCCGTTGCCGTGAATGAAGTTGAATATTGAACATATGAACTACTTGTACCCAAACTTACTGTTGACAATAAAGTACCAAATGACGTAGCGGAGTTTGACACACCAACTTTCAGTGATTCTGGATTAACATTGCTTGAATTCGCAGCATAAAATGAAAGATTATATGTCTGTCCAATCACAATGGATGAATTAAGATCGAAGCTAATCGATTCAAACATATTAGCACCGCTTAATCCTGCAAGAACAACGTGTACGGCACCTGAGTTAGAACCACCTGAATAGCAAGCTGCGCTAACTCCAATATCAATTCCATCGCTGGTTCCACCATAAAACGCTGTAACATTGTCCAATCCTGCGGTAACAGAGGCTGCTGGTTGGTTAGTATAGCACCCAGAGCCTAAAATAGTGCTTTCAAAACCAGGATTTATGATTAAATTTTGTCCAAATGAACAGAATGAACTGAGCGAGCTAAGAAGTATTACTAAAAGTGTTTTCATAATAATTGGATTGATTAGAGTACAAAGAAAAGTATTCTTTTACAAAAAGAGAGGTCTACATGGTTAAAATTAATTTACCTTAAAGTAACCCTCACGTTAACAAAATAGGCAATATAAACTGATTCAAAGCTGATCGATTGCTATAAATTTAAAAAAAAATGGAATCTCATAGAGACTCCATTTCAATAAAAATTAACAAAGGATTACATCCACGTTATCTTCTATTTTAAAACAATAGTAACGCGTCTGTTTTCTGTATTCTTTTCTTTTTGATCCGCTCCGTGGTGTTCTGAAGCTTCTCCTTGAATGATAGAAATCATTTGACTTCGGCTTACTCCTTGTGTCAAGAGGTATACATATACATTCTTAACTCTTTCGCTTGATAACTTAAAGTTTGCAAACTCTTCTCCTTCTTCAGAAGCATAACCCTTAATGTAAATTGAAGCATCCCCATTCTCTTTTAAGTAGTCAACAATTTTGGACAACCCTTCTTTTTCTTTGATAACATCAAACGCATTATCACCTTGCTCATAATAAATTGTGTGTTCCAATTCTACCTCTTCTTTTTCAATCAATTTTTCAACAATAACAGTTTCTATAACTGGAGGTGATTCAACGTATATTGTATCGGTAAGAACAGTTGCAACTGGATCAATGTCAACAGGCATTTTTGGTTTCTTACCACACAACTTCAATCCAAGAAGAAATTCATGAGATCCTGATGATACTTTAGCTAAGTCAGTCATTGCGAATTCATATGCATATGCCACTTGAACTTTATCGTTGATATTGACACCGAACCGTCCCAGTAATCCAGCTTCATGACGGTAACCCGCTCCCACTTGAATTATATTTTTAATATTCAATAATAAATTTCCTTCAAACTGATGTTGTCCAGCGCTACCATTTTTGTATAAAACTGAAGGCGTTACTGATACTTTATTTAGCTTTCCAAAACGGTAGCCCATATATCCTACCATGTGTCTTCTGTTCGTCGCGACTCCAACTGTAGGAGACAAGGCCGATGTAGTTTCCATGAGGTGAGGCACAGAAAAACTAAGTTGGAAATTTTTAATAGTATAAACCAATCCCGCTTCTGAATAGAAAGAGATTCCTTTTGCTCTTGCATCAATTAAAGAAGGATCTGACAAGGTCTGAATTGTTGATCCCGTAAAATCAAAAGAATATTGATTAATTCCTGCTCCAATCCCAAGTCGTAAATTGTGCTCCTCTCCGAAATTTAATTTGTATGCATAAATCCCTTGGATATTGAAATGTGATAAGCTTCCCAATCTATCTAGAGCTACTTTCCCTCCAAGTGACATATTCTTAGCAATTTCAAAACTTCCATTAACATAACTAACTTCCGGTGCACCGGTAAACCTAGACAATTGGCCTAAGTGCCCGATATGAACTTCACCACAACCGCTTTCTCCAGCAAATGCAGGATTTAATTTGAGCTTGTTAAATTCATAAAGATTAGTTCCTTCTATCTGTTGCGTATTTCCCCAATTTGAAATCAGTGCAAAACTCAAGATTATAAGTAAATTCTTTTTCATCATTCTATATCTTTAAACTAATTCTATCTTACTATTGTGATGTATCCTCTGAAGCTAACATTATCATTACACTGAATGATATAATAATAAACTCCCTCTGCTAATACCTCTCCTCCTTCAGAAGTTCCACCCCATGTATTATCGTAACCATCTGTTTCAAATACTTGAGCTCCCCATCTATTAAAAACTTGAACATTACAGCCTTCTGTATAACTGATATTTTCTAGGACCCAGTAATCGTTATCGCCATCTCCATTTGGAGTGATGACGTCATTTACAGTTACTAAATCTAAACATGCTTCAGTAAGAGCTATTGTTACATCCTGCGTTTCAATTGTCTCATTACCTTCAGAATCAGTAAACGTCCAAGCGATAGTATAAACTCCAGGAATTGTCATTGGGAGCGTTGCATCATTTGTGATTGTTATTTCTCCTCCGCAATCATCCGTTGCTGTTGGAATAACCAAGTCAGTGATTTCACAATCAAATGCCATTGGTGCAATCGTTGCTGGATCTACAACTGGACCTGTTACATCTTGAATTACTATATTTTGTGTTTGTGCTGAATTATTTCCTACTGCGTCTGTATACATCCATGTTACAACGTAAGTTCCAACTCCAGTAAAAGGCAAGGAAGCATCATTTGACACTGTGACAAAACCAGAACAATTATCTGTTGCTGTCGGGTCCGTTAATGTTGTTAAAGAACAATCTGCTGTTACATCGGCCAAAGTCAAGACATCTGGCACCGGAGCACTTAGATCGTTAAGAACTATCTCTTGTACTTGTGTTTCAATATTTCCGTTTCCATCATCATATGTCCAAGTAACAATTGTTGTTCCTTGCAACGTTATAGGTAAAATCGCATCGTGATATCCTGTAATCGAACCTGTACAGTTATCCGTCGCTGTTGGAGCCGTTAATGATGTAATTGAACATTCTCCAGTTACGTTAGGTAAACTAGCTACATCGACAACTGGAGCGATATTATCATTGATAACAATGTTCTGAGACTGTGTTGAGAAATTTCCATTACCATCATCAAATGTCCAAATGATTGTTGTTGTACCTTGTGCTGTAATAGGCAACGAAGTAGATGTAGTTCCCAAAACTGTTCCACTACAATTATCTGATGCAGAAGGAGCAGTTAATGATGCGACCTGACAGATTGAAATTACATCATCCAAGACTGAAAGATCAGCTATTGGGGTAGAAACATCCGTAATAATTACATTTTGATTCTGCATTGTAATGTTTCCACTACCATCATCGTATGTCCAAGTCACAACGGTTGTCCCTTGAGCTGTTATAGGAAAAACAGTTGTCGTGGTCCCTAAAAGGAGCCCGACACAATTATCTGTAGCACTTGGCAACGTTATGCTTGTTATTTCACATTCTGATATAACATCTGGAAGATTTCCTAAATCCACTACTGGCGCTGTAACATCTGCAATATTTACCTCTTGGTCTTGAGTCATCACATTACCATTACCATCATCATATGACCATACTACAGTTGTTAAACCCGGAGTTGTAATTGGAAAAAGTGTTGAAGTAACTGCTGTAATAATCGAACTGCAGTTATCCATTGCTGTTGGAGGAGTGATTGATGAGACCTCGCACTCTGCATTTACATTAGGTAATGTCGCTATAACTGGCACGGGTAACGTTACATCATCCACAATTACGTTTTGTGGGAGTACAATACTATTTCCTGCATTATCAGTGAACGTCCATGAAATAGTATATAACCCTTCTGATGTGTACAATACTGGATCCAATGTCGTACCTGTAATTGTACCGTCACAAAAATCTGTTGTCGTTGGTGCTGGCACAACTACTATACATTCTCCAGTCGCATCAGGTATTATAGTTGCAACTGGGTCTGTTACATCTGGTGAACATTGACCAAAAGAATTTAAGCTTCCAAGAACAAGTGAGAGCATGGTAAACAATGAACCTTTATTGATTCTGAATAGTGTTCTTTTCATTTTTATTTAATTTTCGACCCGAAGATATTCGATCGTTTTTATATAAAAAACACCTTCCAAATAAGTTTGGAAGGTGCTATTAATTTATTGAATTATAATTATTGATTTCACTAATACTTGATCAGTTGCTGTTGTAACTCTAACAAAATATTTACCTCTTGCTAAGTCGCCTACATTAACTTGACCAGTCGATGTTGAATGAAGAACCTTAATGATACGTCCTTGTAGATCTTGCAATTCAATGTTTTTAATTTCTCCTTCGAAAGAGACAGTGAATGTACCATCAACAATTGGGTTAGGATATATGTTAAAGTTTTCTTTAACAATGTCATCAATTCCAACAGCAGCGATTACTACACAAGCCGAAGTATCAATACAACCTTCTTGATTGATGATCACGGCATATGAACCATTTGCTGTTGCAATGTAGTTTTGATTCGTTCCATTTCCAACAGGAGCTCCAGTCGCACAATCAATCCATTGGTAACTGTCTCCACTTGCGTTATCCGCCATAATCTCAACTCCACTAACCATTGTAGTTGAAACATCAACTCCAGTAATTGTAACGTTTTGGTTTTGAGTAGACACGTTTCCGTTTCCGTCATCGTATGTCCAAGTCACTACTGTTGTTGCAGTAACAGGGAATACAGTTGATGTCGTTCCCGTTATTGTCCCATTACAGTTATCAGTTGCCATTGGTGCAGTCAACGTTGCTGAACAAAGTTCAGTTACATCTGCTAAACTAGTAACATCTGCAACCGGTGCAGTAACATCATTTACAGTTACAGTTTGTGTCTGTGTAGATGAGTTTCCATTCGCATCAGCGTATGTCCAAGTCACAGTAAATGTTCCTTGAGTAGTGTATGAAACAGGATCTGTTGTCGTACCGACAATTGCAATTCCACCGCAAGCATCCGTTGCAGTTGGAGCAGTTACTACTGCACTACATTCACCTGTTACTGTTGCAAGGGATGCAACATCAGGAACTGGCGCAGTTACGTCAGTAATAATTATGTTTTGATCTTGTAAAGTAATGTTTCCATTTCCATCATCATACATCCAAGTGACAACCGTTGTTCCTTGCGCAGTGATTGGCAAAATAACAGTTGAAGTTCCTACCAATGCTCCTGAACAGTTGTCCATTGCAGTTGGTGGTGTTAATGCTGTCACTTCACACTCTGCAGTAACGTCAGTCAATGTTCCTAAGTCTGCAACTGGAAGTGTTACATCATCAATAATAACATTTTGGTTTTGAGAAGAAACGTTTCCATTTCCATCATCATACATCCATGTTACTACTGTTGTTCCTTGAGTCGTTATAGGGAATGTTGTAATTGTTGTTCCTGTAACCGCTCCTACACAATTGTCATTTACAATTGGTGCCGTTAAAGTAACTGAACATTCATCTGTAACATCTGCTAATGGACTAACAACCAATGGTGCAGTAACATCATCAACAATTACATTTTGAGCAAAAGGAACAACATTTCCGTTTCCATCATCAAATGTCCAATTGACTACAAACGTTCCTTGTGTTGTATAAATCAAAGGATCTGTGGTTGTCCCTGGAACTGATCCAGCACAGTTGTCTGTTGCAACCGGAACTGGTATTGTCACACCACATTCAACGTTCACATCAAGAATGATCGGAAGAACTGGGGCTTCATTATCAATTACTGTTACCGTTTGAGTACATGTCGAAGTGTTTCCGTTAACATCAGTGACTGTCCAAATTACATTTGTTACTCCTACTGGGTATGTTACTAATCCATTATCAGTTGTAGAAGCTACCGAACAGTTATCTGCCGTTGTTGGAGTTCCTAAAACAACACCTGTTGCAGAACATACTCCTGGGTCATTATTCACAACTACATCACCAGGACAAGTTATTGTCGGTGAGATCGTATCAGATACCGTTACTGTTGAAGTACATGTTGCTGTATTTCCACTTGCATCAGTTACTGTTAAGACTACTGTGTTTGGTCCAACCTCTGCACAAGTAAAGGCAGTGAAGTCGGAAGCCAATGTTACTGTTGTACAGTTATCAGTTGATCCATTGTCAAGATCAGCAGCGTTGAATGTAACGTTTCCTGTT
>JBLHYG010000002.1:0-455141 GCA_047630755.1 Crocinitomicaceae bacterium
TATACGTTTCATCGAAAGAACCTGCTCCATAGATGTTTCCTTGCGGGGACATGAATTGAGACCCAAAACATATTGTTTCATTCACTGTACTGGCATATGCGATTTGCTCTGTCACCACAAAAGTCACAGTGCTATCACACCCAGTAGAAGAACTATACGTTTCATCGAAAGAACCTGCTCCATAACTGTTTGCTTGTGGGGATGTGAATTGAGATCCATTGCAGATTGTTTCATTCACCGTACTGGTATATATTATTTGCTCTGTTACAACAAAAGTCACCGTGCTATCACACCCGGTAGCAGAGGTATACGTCTCATCGTAAGAACCTGCTCCATAACTGTTTCCTCCTGGGGACATGAATTGAGATCCATTACAGATTGTTTCATTCACTGTACTGGCATATGCGATTTGCTCTGTCACCACAAAAGTAACCGTGCTATCACACCCAGTAGCAGAGGTATACGTTTCATTGAAAGAACCTGCTCCATAACTGTTTCCTCCTGGGGACATGAATTGAGATCCATTGCAGATTGTTTCATTCACTGTACTGGCATATGCGATTTGCTCTGTCACCACAAAAGTCACCGTGCTATCACACCCGGTAGCAGAGGTATACGTCTCATCGTAAGAACCTGCTCCATAACTGTTTCCTCCCGGGGACATGAATTGAGATCCATTACAGACGGTTTCATTCACTGTACTGGCATAGGCGATTTGCTCTGTCACCACAAAAGTTACCGTGCTATCACACCCGGTAGCAGAGGTATACGTTTCATCAAAAGAACCTGCTCCGTAACTGTTTCCTCCTGGGGACATGAATTGAGATCCATTGCAGATTGTTTCATTCACTGTACTGGCATATGCGATTTGCTCTGTCACCACAAAAGTCACAGTGCTATCACACCCAGTAGAAGAGGTATACGTTTCATCAAAAGAACCTGCTCCATAACTGTTTGCTTGTGGGGATGTGAATTGAGATCCATTGCAGATTGTTTCATTCACTGTACTGGCATATGCGATTTGCTCTGTCACCACAAAAGTCACAGTGCTATCACACCCAGTAGAAGAACTATACGTTTCATCGAAAGAACCTGCTCCATAACTGTTTCCTCCTGGGGACATGAATTGAGATCCATTACAGATTGTTTCATTCACTGTATCATTGATAACTACCAAAACACTAACGTTTGTCACAATTATTGAATCACACCCCTGAGTCGTTAGTAAATTTGACGTATGAGAAGTATTTGCGATAATAACTTGATTAAAATTATCAGGGTAAATTACCGTATCATTTAAACAAGATGTGATATTCTCAATTACGTTATAACTCGCTCCTCCATCCAGCACAATAACGTCAATTGTGTCTTGACAACTATTAGACAATGTATCAATAGCAATAATTTGGTACATTCCATCCGCTAAACTTGGAATCGAATATGTACCTGTGGAGTAGCTATTATATATAACACCATTAATTAAAACGTCATAAGCAGAAGATGAACCAGCAATTGTAAGGTCAATTGAGCCATCATTTCCTGCGCAAGACTCGGCCATTGCCGATGCACTAATTACTAAATCACAAACACTTAGAATAATTGAACAAATTGGTAGATTTATTGTTCCATTATATATAGATGCGGCTCCGCCAGTAGTCAGCATTCTACCCTCCAATATTACCCCGTCGCCCATTCCTATGGCTCCATTGTTTGATATGAGAGTGCCTTTCATATTGGTGTTAGCAGCCAAATCCATAGCTCCTTCTGCAATCCAAAACACATTACAAGCCAATGCCCCGCCTGTTAAAATAACGCTAGAAGCGGCGCCCGCAGAAAAGGCACCTCCAAATTGAAAAATAAATAGTGTGTCAGGATTCCCCTCTGCATCTAAGATCAAGTTTCCGCCTAATGATCCCGCTCCTCCAATATTATACACCCCTGCAGTAAGTGTTTCGGTTCCAAATGCAGGTGGATGTGAAGTAACTGTTGGAGTTATTGCAACTATTTCATTATATGCAGCCTGCACATCAATTAGACATTGTGCTGTTGCTGCATTCGCTAACTCTATATTTCCAACAACCACATTGGGAGCGCCAAACCCAGTGATGGCACCTACATGTGTACCGATATGACCTGTAATATTGGTTGTAGTACCTGTATTCCCTAATGCCCCCACTGAAGTAAATATGGCATAGTCGGTTGTTGTACCCAAGTTAGGTGGTTGTGCTAAAGAAATATTAGGAAACACTAAAGCAATAATAATAAATTTTAACAATGGGTTAATCATCTTTGTTTGCTTATTTGATGAGCGCTTATAAATTTTCACAAAAGAAGCTGCACTATCGTGATAACATCCTGTAACCATCTCAAAAACAACATTAAAAACGTAACGTACTGCTCTTTTCATAAAAAAAATATTAGTTAAAACGATTGGAAATGTTGACCTATTTTTGTGTAAGCCCCTCTAAAAAAAACGCAAAAGAAATCATTAACCACCAGAAAGGGAACTGATAATTTTTCAAATAAAAATCCATTTGAATAACCAATAGAAAATTTAGAAATGATCGATAATAAAGTGAATTGATTACGGACCCGAGATTGAAAATCTCAGGTATTAAGTACGGGAGAAAACACGAATGTGCTTGGTTACTTTGTAGTAATATTCTTTATGATTCCAATCTAGTCAATTTAAATACCAAAGAATTATAAATTCGTCAAGCACCCATATTTAAACGTCAAGACTACTAATAATGCCGTTTAATTAAAAATTAAATAATGTCGCTTTTTTAATTTGTTTTCTTACTAAACTATAGCATGTATTAACTTGTGGATTTATGTTGTAATGAAACACTAATGTTCATCTGAAATTTGATGGTCACTTAAATAGGCTTGGTAAATTCTATAGAAAAGATGACTCTAATTTAATAATGTAGCAACTCTAATGGACGATCGTTACATCGAATCGGGAAGTATTTGCAGGTAGAACTGTTTTAAAAGAAGGGATTCGTATTACTGCAGGAAGCATTTACCTTCGGTGCTACTCTGCGGTGGGCGCGTGTTCCTGCGAAGAAGGTCAAGGACATTTCACCTGAGCTTTTCGAAGGAGAAGTGATGTGAATCGCGAATAATTATGTGAGGTATTCGGGTTGGTTTAAAGAGGAGTAAAGGCCGATTAAATTATGAAGTGTAAACGCAAACAACTGTAAAGCTGGGATATATACCTGTCTGGCTGCCGAAAAATTGTATCTTAGCATTTAAAACTACTTTTAAATTTTGACTGTCAAACATCTACTTACAATAGTCGGCTTTGTGCTTTTTAGCAACCTTTCTTTAAGTCAACAAAATTCCGTTGCGAGAGAATGGAACAATCTAATCCTAGAAGCAATTCGGAATGATTTTGCCAGGCCTACCGTTCATGCAAGAAATTTGTTCCATCATTCGGTAATAGCTTATGATGCTTGGGCAGCTTATGACAACTCAAAAAAGACGTACTTTTTAGGAGACACACTTCACGGTTATGTCTGTAATTTTAGTGGTATTGATTATCCTGTTGATATTCATGCCGCTAGAGAAGAAGCCATTTCATATGCGTCCTATCGATTTATTCAAAGTAGGTATCAAAACACGCCAGATTACAGCTCTACATTGATACTGGTTCAAAACCTAATGAATCAATTGGGCTATGATCCATCGAACACATCGACGGATTATGTGAATGGCGGACCTGCTGAACTAGGAAATTATCTTGCTGAACAAATCTATTTGTATGGTCTTACAGATGGCTCAAATGAGCAAAATGATTATGCGAACATTTTCTATGATCAATTGAATCCCCCAATAGTAATGAGTCAACCTGGAAATCCAAATATTCAAGACCCGAATCATTGGCAACCCATCACGTTGACACAATCTATCGATCAATCTGGTAATCCAGTGCTCAGCACACCTGAAAATCTATCCCCTGAATGGGGCGAAGTACATCCGTTTTCTTTGGATTCATCCATGTACAATGAACATGTTCGAGATGGGGATACTTATAAAGTTTATTTTGACACTGTTTATCCGGCCTTTCTAGATCTTTCTGACTCCTCCTCTTGGGAGTCATTTTATAAGTGGAACCACACCTTGGTTTCTGTGTGGCAATCTCATCTTGACCCAACGGATGGAGTGATGTGGGATATCTCGCCAGGATCAATTGGAAACAATTCGTGGTACCCATCCGATTCTTCCCAATATTCAGCATTTTACGATTTAACCAATGGAGGCGACCCGGGAACGGGCTATACAATCAATCCTGTAACGGGAATTCCTTACTCACCTCAAATAGTTCCCCGTGGAGATTATACGCGGGTACTTGCCGAGTTTTGGGCAGATGGTCTTGACTCCGAAACACCTCCAGGACATTGGTTTGAAATCTACCATTACGTTTCAGATCAACCGGGTTTTGAGCGCAAATGGCAAGGAGTTGGTCCTTTATTGGACACTTTAGAATTTGACGTAAAAGCGCAGTTAACACTTGGTGGAACCATGCATGATGCCGCAATAAGCGCTTGGAGTTTAAAAGGGTACTACGATTATATTCGACCTGTCTCGGCAATTCGATACATGGCTGATTTAGGTCAAAGTTCAGATACAACAGCAATTAGTTATCATCCGAATGGGATTCCATTGTTGCCCGGTTTTGTTGAAATTGTCCAAGTTGGTGATTCTTTGGCCGGCCAGTGGAACGAAAATGTAGGCAAAATCAAATTATTCACATGGAAAGGACATGAATACATCATCGATCCCCTTACAGAAATGGCAGGAGTTGATTGGATTCTTGCGGAAAAGTGGTGGCCTTATCAACGACCCACTTTTGTAACTCCGCCGTTTGCTGGATTTGTTTCGGGGCATTCTACGTTCTCCAGAGCAGCTGCAAATACCATGGAATTTATTACAGGCTCACCTTATTTTCCCGGAGGACTCGGTGAATTTCAAGCTATTCAAAATCAATACTTACAATTCGAAGAAGGTCCAAGTACAACGATTACACTTCAATGGGCTTCTTACAAAGACGCTGCCGATCAATGCAGTTTGTCAAGATTATGGGGAGGCATTCACCCTCCTATTGATGATATTCCCGGAAGAATAATCGGCGAGGAAATTGGAAGTTTAGCTTTCATTAAGGCAGATGCGCTTTTTGATATTGATAACCCCGCTTTAATTTCTGCTTCTGCATCCGATTCTATCCTGTCGATTGCCGATATAGGAAGTCAATTTTCAATGTATTTCACCTTTAATGTACCAATGGACTCCTCTTTAGTTCCATCGTTAACATTGTTTGGAAGCCTTAGTTCTGCTGTCAGCATAAACCAATTTGTTTGGATCGATTCTTTCAATCTTGAATTGAACTTAAATGTTCTAACGAGTACAATGGAATTGTTCGAGACGAATGTTGAAATTGACAACTTATTTAGCGGAACAGGAAGTGCTTTGAGCAATTACAATTTGCTCAATTATTTCATCGTTGACACTAAAAGACCACTAGTAAATTCGATCGTTCCAAGTGAGAATGTAGTTTCAAACTCAACTGTCGGAACCTCTTTTGTTCTTGACGTTGAATTTAATGAGGCCTGCATAACCACAACAAACCCAACACTTGTTTTAACTGCCCCCACTCTTGTAAATCCAACTTTCACTTTAAACATGACAGGCTCATTTTGGAGTAACGATTCAACATTCAGTGCGTCCTACGATGTGATGGACTTTAATGAAGAAATCCCTTCAATTGATGTTGAAGTCACCAATGTTTTTGACTTAGCAGCGAACGAAATAGATGTTTCTCAGAACATTGATTTATTTGGTGTTGACACTAAGAGCCCTCTTATTACATCTATTTCTACAACCGACTCATTGATTACCCAATCCGATTTGTCGAGTCCAATTTTCACGATAGATGTCACTTTTCAAGAGGCCATGAATACTTCTATCCTTCCTACACTTACATTTTTGGATCAAGGAAGTCTGTACACATCGATTTCACAAACCCCAGCGCAAACCTTTTGGACAGATACCAATCAACTTTCAGTTTCGTTTTTAGTTTCTAACAATACGAATGATTTAATTCCGATCGACCTATCACTTTCGAATGTTACTGATTCAATTGGAAACACACTACTTGATTCACTTCAGTTGTCTTTTATTTGGAGTGATATGAAATCACCTGAGGTTCTATCAATTGTTCCAAACAAATCCATTATTAGCGATAGTGTTCTGGGATCTTCGTTGTACTTCATTGATGTTGAATTTAACGAACCTATGGATACATCCAATAAGCCATTGGTTTTGCATTTCGCAGGTCAATCTCTTACTAATTCATTACAATACAACCTTCCTATAAGTGACTTTGTTGATTCTTTAAACTACCGTGCTTATTATCAAGTGCTCGATGAAAACATTGAAATTGAACCCGTCCACTTAAAAATTGATTTTGGAAAAGATGCATCTGGCAATACCCAGGTTGTTGATTCGAGCTTAAACTTTACTGCCATTGATACGAAGAACCCAAGCGTTATTAGTTTGAATGCAAATGACTACATTCTGGATCAAATAGGTCAATCATTTGATGTCACTGCCATTTTCGACGAACCTATGCTCGCTACTGACTCTCCATCGATGCAATTTAGTCCTGTTGCAAGTTCTTACCTCGATTTGCTCGACTCCATGTGGATTAATTCCTCAACTTACTTGTTCAATTATCAATTGGTTTCTACCACAAGTCAAACAACCCAATTTGGAGTCCTCTTAAATTCTGCTGTTGATCAAGCTGGGAATGTGATAATTGAGCTAGATGTCGCAGATTATTTTCAAATTGACCAAACACTCGGAATTGTTCCGTTGTTGGATGAAAGTGTACTACTCTATCCAAATATTCTAGGAAGCGGAGAACGCTTAAACATTGATGGTGATCTTGATCAGACCTCTTTTAATCTTATAAATTCTATTGGGCAAATCGTACAAAAATTGGTATTCACCAAAGTGAATTCGAAATTTGTTTCTGATGAGATTTCCCTTCCTCCAGGAATGTACCTGTTAACGAATGGCCAAATAAAAGCCAAAATAATTATCCGCTAATGAAGGTTCTTCTTCTCATAGTCTCACTTGTTTATACAACTATTTGTATTGGGCAAACCTTGACGGATGTTGCAAGTAGTCAGAACATCACGTATACTCAGAGTACAACTGACAATCGAGCAAACGGAATGTCGTTTTATGATTTTGACGAAGATGGATGGGATGATTTAACGCTTCCAGTCAATAGTGACTCTATACTTTTCTACAAAAACGTAAATGGAAACTATCAACAAATCGATTCCTACATTCTGTCAATTGGTTATGTGAGACAAATACTTTGGGTCGATTATGATAATGATTTGGATTTAGATGTCTGTGTTTCCTACGAAGACGCTGGCATTCGCTTGTACCAAAACGATGGCGCTTTTAATTTTACCGATATCACTGCCGCAGCCGGAATATCAACCATTCCATTTATTGCATACGGATTCTCTTTCGCAGATCCTGACACAGACGGCGATTTGGACTTTTACGTATGTTCGCATGAAATAATTGGCCAGGTTGTCTCTCCTGTTCAGAACAAGTATTACGAAAACCAAGGGAACGGAACATTCATTGAAAAGGCGCAAATGCTGAATATTGACAATGGATTTCAACCGACTTTTATGCCTGTTTGGTTCGACTACAATAATGATAATTTACTTGATTTAGGTCTAATCAACGATAAAGAATTTTGGAATGATGCTCTGTATCAAAACATGGGGAATGGTACCTATCAAGACGTTGCAACAACAGTTGGAATATCTAACGATGGTCACGATCCAATGTCGTTATCCATAGCCGATTTCAATAATGACGGTTACCAAGATATTTTCAAAACAGACATTGGAAATGACGCTATCGTAAATGGCTATGCCATGGATTATAAACTTTACAGAAACAATTCAGGTGTCAACTTTACAGATATCGCTCAAAACATAAATTTAGATACCAACATGTTTGCATGGGGGGCTTTGTGGGTCGATTACAACAACGATTGCTTCGAAGATTTATACATTACAACCTCCTACACAGATACCGTTTTCGGAACAGGACAGTCTTCTTTGTTGTATAAAAACAATAACGGACAATCGTTTGAACTTATGAACGATTCCATTAATGGTGATCTTCTATCCTCTTCTTTTTGTCCTGTAAAAGGAGACATCGATAACAATGGTTTTTATGATATTGTTGTGCTGAATGATAATGCTGTCCCCAATGTGTTATTGAATAGTGGAAATACAAATAACTATGTCAAAATTGACTTACTGGGAACTTTTTCGAATCAAAAAGGAATAGGCTCAACTATAGAAGTATATGCCAATGGTGAGCATCAAACACAAACTGTTTTCTGTGGAAGTGGACTCTGCGCTCAAAATTCACAGCACAAAATATTTGGTCTTGGCACTGCGACAACTATTGATTCATTGATAGTAACTTTCCCAAGTGAAATTGTAGTTAGAAAGTTTGATCTTGCAGCCAATACAAATTACCAAATTATTGAACAGGTAACTGAAGTTGTAGATCTGAATCAAGGTGCGAATATAATATATGCTTGTGAAGGTGAAGAATTTGAATTTGGTGTTTCTGGTCTTTACAATTACCAATGGAACACAGGAAGTCAGGATTCCATTATTACGGTTCAGTCAGGAGGCAGCTATTCATTTGAAGCGACCAATTTTGCCGGTGACACTTTGTATATTTCCGCTCCGTTATTTGTGGATTACGAAACGCTCTTAACTTATCAAGAAGTAATTAATCAACCGCCTTGTGGAGCGATAAATAATGGCTCCATTGAATTGTTGCTAAATCCTAGTTCAATAGTATTTGATGTCTATTGGTCGAATGGAATCCAAGGAACAATGAACAATAATTTATCTGCCGGTCAATACTCTTATACCATTTTAACCAATGGTGATTGCAATTACTCTGGATCTATTACAATTGAAAATGCACCGCAATTCACGGTTCAATATATAACCGCGCCCGTAACAGACACTTCTTTAGGCTCCGTTGATTTGTTCATCTGGGGTGGCGTTGCACCTTATACATATACAATGTTAGGCGATACAGTAAATAGTCCAATTACAGATTTATCAGCTGGAAATTACGAAGTAATTGTAACAGACGCGTTTGGGTGCGCCGACACCGTTTTATTTACGATTAATGACCTGTCTTCAGCTAGTGTGTCTGAAACGGTAATTGATGCTTCTAAAATATACTTCAGTGATGGATATGTTTGGGTATGCGATGTAAACTCAAATGATATACAACACATTGAAGTCTTCGATATGCTTGGAACTCTAATTCTAGATAAACACAATTGGGAAATTGATGCTGATAAGAACTGTAGAATAAAAATGCTCGAGTCCACAGCTTCAGGCTTGTATCGAATTGTGGTAACCCATGATTCATCCGTAGAATCAGCTACTATTTTCGTAAGATAGAAACGTCTACTTCTGCGCTTTTTAATAGTGATAATTGCTCCTATTCCGTAAAAAAACATTCAAATGAATCTACTGATTAAATTCTTTCCGTTTAAAACACATCAGTTAATAGCCGGGATTCTTTTACTAATAATCATTGGTTGTTCAACTAATGATAGCGATCGGGATTTGGATCAAAAATACAATGTTGTTCAATCCGTACAGTCCATGGATAAAAATGGAACCAGCGTATCGTATAAAGTAAAATATGATATCATAGCAAAGACAGCATTAAGCAATGTCGAAATTGATGAAATCCAGTTAAAAACGAAATGGGTCGTTTCTGATGTTCTTGAGTTTTTTACTTATGAGGATTGCTTGTTCAAAAGAGATTCAGTTGAAACCATAATTATCAGAGAAGTTCTGATGAAAAACAAAACCGATTACACACACCTGGAATCGTTAATTATTGAGGAGGTTGCAATTCCCGAGCAGATTCTTGAACTGATAATCGCTCGACACGGCGAGTTTAAGGACAAAAACATTGTCGGTCAATAAAGAAATACACCAATTTAGCTTTGCTATTTACAACCTTTAATGAACTATGAAATTTCTATTTTCACTCCTTCTGTTTGGCCTGTTCGGATGCACTTCTACTCCATCTGAGAACTCAAAAATTATACATCAGGAGAAATTAAATTCCACTTTTGTTAATTTAATTGTACAGACAAATCTCGGCGCTGATGTTGATCTGGAATTTCTCGTTTATTATCGAGGTGAGCATGATTTTAATGACAGTGAAAACGTACGGAACCAAAATATACACAAAGCGTTAATCGACTCACTTCGTCAGTTTACTGTCTATGAAATGCGTGCGCTCAAATGGAGATCAATGGATTCTATCACTCGAAGTATTGTTGAAAATGAATTTAAAAAGAGTCCAATAAAAATAGAGAGAGTTGAACTTGGGATGATACAAATTCCAAAAGAAAATGAGGATATATTCTTAAGAAATGATGAATTAAAAAGGCAACATTTTGATGCTATAATGGTAGTTTATGATAAACTTAAATTGCTAAAACAAAAACTTGAAGCGAATAAAAATTTATCCGAAAGAAAAGCACTTGAAAAAGAAATTTCAGCACTTGAAAAAGAATTCAAAGCAGTGAAGAGTAATAAGCCTAAACTTATTCTTGAATAGAATTAATCAGTGCTCTAATCGAGTCAAACTATTTTCGAACAACAAATCTTCTTTACTAAACTCTAAGCGAAGATTCTTCGTTAAATTTTCCAATGTGATATTCGTTTCTTTACGCGAAATCGCATCAATGAAACACGATTGAATGATATTACTAATCTGCGAAGCGGTGATTTCATAATTCCCCACCAAAGCATTCATATCAATCTCTTTGGACAAAGGAAGATCAGAAGGAACGGATTGATTCCAAAGAATTTCTCGTTCTGACTTACTTGGTTTTGGAAAATAGACCATCGATTGAAAACGACGAATAAAGGCTTTGTCTAGGTTTTGCTTCAAGTTGGTCGATAAGATCACCATTCCGTTGTAATTCTCAATCCGCTGCAGTAAATAGGCTACTTCTTGATTGGCAAAACGATCGTTTGAGCTTTCCGTATTTGTACGTTTGCTAAATAGCGCGTCTGCTTCGTCAAAGAATAAAATCCAGTCTTTGTGCTCGGCCTTTTTAAATATACCAGACAGGTTCTTCTCGGTTTCTCCAATGTATTTGGACACCATCAATGAAAGATCAATGCGAAATACGGGACGGTTTGTACTTTTACCAAGCAAACTTGCGGTTAACGTTTTCCCAGTTCCTGGAGGTCCGTAAAACAAGGTTCTATAGCCGTCCTTTGCACGTTTCCCTAATTCTGGGTGCTGCTTTAATTGATCGTTGTGCTTCAGCCAGTTTTCAAGATCATCCAATTGATTCCGTGTACCTTCTGGGACGATCAAATCATTCCACTCCATTTTCGTTTCAAGCAGTTCTGCAGGGAAATTCTGGCTTAATTTCGGATAGGTGATTTCTCCATACAAAAGTTGTTGAACGAGCTCGTCATTCGGTAACAATTTTCCACTAAGGGCAGGAAGATCGTTTGAAACCGCTTCCAGTGATACGAGGTTGTTTTGGGCAAGCTTCCCACTGGGGAGGAGCAATTTCGCTACTTCTTTTCGCTTTTCTAAATCTCGTGCTGCGAGTAAAAATACAGCCGTTTCACCCGTTGGGATTACACCGCGGTGTGGCTTCTCTAACATTCCACCAAATTCAGTGCATATGACATCGAAATTTGGGTTTTTGGCAAGGAAGATGTCGAGAGTTTGCGGTGAAAAGTAGGGTGCTAGGGCGAGGAAAAGTATTACTTGCTCTTGGAAGTTGAGGTTGTTTTGCTCGATGAATGACGCTAATTGCTTGTCTTCTATTTTTAAGGGTATTGAATAGATTTCTTCGAGGGTGTAGGTATCCGTGTTGCTGATATTGGCAACGTGGAGTTCGGTTGCGGTTTTGATTATTTGTTGGAGTATTTTCATTTATATCTTAGTATGGGTTATCAATAACAACATTAATTCCTCTAATCCAACCAGTTTTTTCAGTACCGGTATAATTAATCCATTTAACTTTATGCCAATCACCAGAAGATTCACCAATGAATTCAATATTCGTAAATTCGGTTATCGTATACATAGTTCCACTTCCTTTATAAATTGATTTCCCACCTCTCACTTTAGCATTCTCATTTGAGATTTTATTTGTCTCGGAGTTAATGTTAGATTTGGATGTCCAGTAAACTTTGTTCAACCAATTTGAATTGTATCCTTTTGGAACAGAAGTTATTTGCACTTTAGTGTATTTACCGTCTTTTTCCAATTCACTAACAGAAGCTCCAATTGGAATTTCAAGTAATCTAGAAGGGTCTGCATAAGAATAACTTTTTTTACTTTCTTCTTTAATTGAAGAGTAAATTTTTATCGTACTTGCTTTATATGGCCAAGACTTGAATTCTCTTTCTGTTGGGTGCATTGTGCTACTAGCCCACCCTTTTGTCTTTGCTATTGGATCAGTTGAACTTCCTAGTAAACCTGCAGGATGATTTGATTTGTACTTATAGAAGTCGAATCCCGTATCAATTTCGGTTGTAGATTTTTCAGAGAGTTTTCCTTCCTTCATATTTTCACCGCTATGATACTTAGGGTATTCATTATACTTTAGCGGCATTTCCCCCCAAGTTCCTCCATAGTACCTGTACCAAATATTGGCGTTTCGTTCTCTTAATTTTTTTTTCATCTTTAAGTAACTAGCCCAAATAACCCAAGCCCTCCAGTCCTGAACTAGAGCTGAATCTTTTCGTTGCTCTTTTGTGATTTTTGTACCATCAATAATTATGTCTTCTGGAAGTTCATCCCAGTTCCACAAATACGAACCTTGTTTCCAGTAACGATATTTTTCAGTAGGGGTTTTGACACCACTTAATCCAGAATTCTGATGAGAGGAATACGCTGCAATTCCACCTATTGTTTTCAGTCCAATTTTCTTAGAAGCAGCTTCGTGTGATTTCTGATACCCAACAAATTTATCGGCTTGATGTTTAGCTACTGTTTTAAGTAGAAGTGCCTTTGAAAGGCCATTTGGATCTTTCAGAAACTTAAAACTTCTTAAATCTCTTTGAATCCATTTATAGTATTTTTTATTATACGTACTCTCCTGTGCACTAGTCAACCCTGTCAATACGGCTTTTACATTTGTCGTATTTATAGGAGTAGTTTCAACCATTTCTTTAATCTTAAGAAGAGCCTTCCAATCAGATTTGTGATAATTGAAGAAATCGATAATCCAAGTTTGATTAGCGACTTTACCCTCCTTGGAAGAGACTATTTTTGTTTTGCGCCATTTTTCCTGCCAAGTAGAACTAATAAAAGTTTTTTTAAGAGCAGCTTCAATTTCTAAATTTGTCGTTGGTGGTTTGGTCGAAACACCAGCTTCAGAAGCTAGTCTTATCCATGCTTCTTTTGACCCAGTTTCAACGGTAAGTGATTCTGTAAAGTAATCTAGAAGATAGGCATAGAAGTCTTTTTTAGCATCATCCTTTAGTTCACCTATTAGTTCACCAGCATTACTATTGGCCCAATGCGCCAACCCTATTGTTAGTCCGCCTGAATCCCAATGAACATCGTTATAATGTCTTTTGGCTGTTCTCATTGCATCGAAATCATCATGAAGAGCTCTAACCCGAGGCCAGTCGTTAAAATTATCATCTCCCTTTAATGGATCTTTGTCAACAAAATCGTGTTTCGAACTGGTGGTTTTATTTGAGGCCTCAGAAGTTGTCGTATTCTCTTTTACAGGATTTTTAGAGTCTCTTTTTATTGGTCCCACCGATTGCTTAGGGTCTGGTTTCTCTTCAATAGAAATACTCTTCTTATGAATTTTTGGAAATAAATTTTCAGGATGAAGAGCATCTCTATAATCTTTAGTTAAATATGGACTAACTGGCAATTGCTGTATCCATTTGCCTTCAATTCTTTTGTAGTTTTGATAATTTTTAGGAGAAACATAAGTGTCACCATCCTTTGAATCATCTAATTCAGGACAATCTGGACAGGGAGTTTTTACCCCCCCTTCTTTTGGAGGAAAATCAGGGGAATATTTTTTGGTTTGATAAGTCATATTATGCTTCTTGGACTTGAAGTATAAGTTACTAAAATCACCTCTTCATGAATGCCCTTTTTTGTCAAAATTTCAATTCTATTTAGTGCGTTTTTTTTCTCAGCATAAGCTATGATGCGGTGTTGATCATTTAGCTCAAGTTGAAACTCTTTTTTGTAAGCCGCCGAAGGGTATGGTTCAATATATTGAGTCGTATATTTAGAGGCTTCTCCATCCTGGAAATTGCACCAAAAGGATATTTTTGGAAGCCCAAATTGACTCTCTTTAAAGTATTTCATTTGTGAAGGGTTAGTTCTAATTGACCATCATCACTAATACTTGCAATGAAAGTAATATAGGGAATATCTATTTTTTCCATATTTGAGAAAAGTCTAAAATCCATTCCCATCCCATGCTTTTCACGCCATTCACGAAACATGCCATTGGTAACAGCACCGCAGCCTGGTTGCGTCAGATAATTGACCGTCTGATCTACAGGGTCCCAACAACCTAAATGCTGTCCTCCGGAAAAGTCGAAAGTATCCTGAATGTAAACACCTAATTGAGTGACTTTAATTAAATACTCATTTCCACCAAGGCTTTGCACTTCTCCAAATGGGGTGAACATAAAATTGAAGTTCGCTAGAGCAGCATATAGATCATCCAAAGGAGCGAAATAAGGTTGACCATAGGCACTTTTCTGAAACTGATACTTATGAAATGCAGGAAGGAAATCACCATCCTCATTAATAATTCTAGAGCTGTTTTCACCAAATACTGTATCGCGCAAAGAATAAATTGGATTAGAGTAATCAACCTCCTCACCGATTCCTGGCTTGGCAAACTTGGCTGGTAACCGAAGCACTCCATCTTCGAACATTTCGTTAAGCTGACTCTCTAAACTCCCTAATGCAGGAGAACTTAGCCATGGTTGCTCTTCAAGCATACTCATATAATGTTCGTTGGCTCTCTTAAATCCAAGGACCCAATCTAATGAAACATCCATATAAGGGCTTACTTTTTTTGCTTCTTGATTAGTTGAATGATTGAACCAATGCTCCATTAAGTCAGCACCAACATTCATAGGTTCAGCCTGAGCCCTCATCGTTTGCGGGAGATACCGTATTGGACTGATTTGAAGAAATTCACTTGGATTTTCGGGGAAGTAGCCTTGAACTAGTTCTCCGTTAATCGTAGAAGAAACGAAAAAGTAAATTCGATTAAATGATAAATTATAATTAGCCAAAACTGCATTTCTATCTAACTCAAAGAAAACCCTACCGTTTTCATCCACTTGGCTCGAAATAGTAGCTAACGATGATTTTACTAATCCCCGAGAACTGTGAAAAGAAACGTTCAAAGTTGTTCCTTCTGGAATATGCCTGGTCTGAATGCGAACCCATGGGTTTTCATTATAATCGACTAAAGTTATAGGAGTTCCATCTTCATCCGTCCAATCTCCACTTACTAAATCCGAATGATTCAGATCAGCCTGTTTATCATCGGTTTCCAGATATGTATTTGTCTTAGGCGCGCCAGAATACATATTATTACCTGGAGGCAGAATGTCTGGAATACTTGTTTCAGGTTTAAAGTAATCGTACATAAAATATTAATTAGATTCAACATTAACAAGCGTATAGTACCATCGCGTCTGACCAGTTGCTTCAATATTTGCAGTAATCTTACTCATCATATCATAAAATTGTTCAGCTCCATATACTACTTGACATCCGTCTGACCAGTTACCAACATTGGAATTAATTTTTTTCGAATTATCCGTGTTTTGTTGTGCTAAATTCCCCGTTCCTGAACCTAATTTTGTTCGCTCATCTTTCGTATCGAATTTGAGATCTTTGACATAGTTCTGTTGTGAAGAACCTAAATCTGTTAAAAGGTTATCCACAGAAGTTTTATCTGATTCAGCTCGACTAATCATATCTGTTATTTTTTCTGGATTAGCCCCCATCAAATTGATGTAATTGTTTCCTGGTCTACCATCAATTTGGCTAAGCTTGGACATATATGTCAGTTGCTCTATTATAATCAATTCGACTTCCTGTGCGGTTACAAATTCCTTTATTTGCTCCTCCGTAAACCCACCTATTGGTCCGCCATTAAGAACCGCAGACTGTGAATCAAGTGGATTTATTATATTACTCAGCGCTTCTGCCTTCTCTTCAGAACCAGAATATGTGGAAGCCATCCAATCTATTGCAGTACTGATATCAATTGTTTTCCATTCCGCTGCGTTTTCACTTTGTATTTTTCCAACAACTACACTTTCACTTGTTGAACTTTTCACTTCATAAGGATCCATATTAGTTACCTTTTCCAATTCAGAATAAGTCTTCTCAGAAGAGGTAGTTCCCCACTCAGAAAGCAAACTGAACAAATCTATGTACTTCTTAGCCAATTCAACTTTTTCTGGTGTATCGGCATCACGATATGAAACCAGCTTGTCAGCACTCATCCCTCCAACTTGTATATTTGAACCTCCATTATGAAAATTCATTCCTGCTGTACTCGATTTTTTGTCAAAGTCATATGTTCCAGATGCACTTTTTATCAATAAATGATTACTTCTACCTCCTGGTTGACGCCCCCAGTGATAACCTAAATTCATCTGCAACGTTTGCGGTACCATTCCTCGATCTACAGTTAAATGTCCTTGTTCACTTGTTGCTACATAAACAGCCGCATGTTTTATCGTAGTTCCATTCGCTTCTGTTGATTTCCAACAAACAACTATCGAATCATTGAACTTAGCACTTGTAGTTTCTAAAACTCTTCTCAGTCCCACCAGATTCACAACGCCTGTATTATTGCTCCACAATCCATTTTTCAAACCAACTAATGCTTTAGCATAGTTATAAACCTCTTCCTCGGCAGCAGTTTCAAAATTAGGTACAACCAATTGAGTTCCATTGGAAAGTGTAGAGTTATCATTGGAGGATTCATCCATCAAAGTAAATTCTGATGTTTCATCCGTAAAGGAGGTAACAAAGCCAGATGATGTAGTAGACGAACCGATTCCTATATTGTTGAGAATTGCAGAATAATTTGCTGCCGTTGGACTCCCCTGGCTTTCTATCTGTTTATTGAGTTGGGCTTTGATTATAGCAATTATAGCTGCGTCAGGTAAAATTCGAGAATCGTCGGAAGTATTGCCTTCTAAATTGCTAGGAACTTGATAGGTAAAGTCATCAATCTCAGTGGAAACTGATTTCATCAGTTTAACTATCCCATTCCAATTGTAACGATCCAGAATCCATTGTCGAATTTCGTTAATTGTTTTACCTGTAGTTTTAGAGTTAGAAGAACTGGCTGCTTCATTTCCTAAAACAATCTGAATTTTATTATTCTCTAGAACTGACACCACATAATCTTCGTTGGTATCAAGTACTATTTCAGTAATGGTCTTCGCCCCTGCTGCAGTTTCTTCAATTGTCTCATTTTTATACAAATACTTCATAGCGATAAATTCCCCCATTCCACAAAAACAAATCCTTCCATCCATGAATACTTCACCATGGAAATTCCCCAATTTTTACTTGGAAGAAGAACATCTAGAAAATGTGGTTCTATGATTAATTTATATTGCAAATCGTCGATCTGTTCTAACTCCGCAGAACGCGTCAGGAAATCGTTTCGCAAGCCAACCCATGTGCAATTTCTCATGGGTTTCCAGTTATCGTGAATGACGTCTAATAATTCCGCCATTTGTACATTTAATTCGTCTGTGAGAATATCCTCTTCCTCAACGAGTGGAATGACCTCATCCAATGGGAAACCTGTCAAGAGTTTCTCTATTAACAATTGATCTTCTGAAACTTCAAGCGATCCTGTGGCCAAATAATGAAGCGTATAAATCGCTTTTACTTGCGCCTCTTCATCAACCCATTGGTTCTTTTCATTCAGAAGCTCGAGGTTCTTAAACACACTTGGAAAAAATGGCTGAAGTAGTACAATTCCAGCATTTTCAATAAGAACCTGATCGGGAAGAACAAACTCGGTTCGTTCCGTTGCTTTTTCTTCAATCCCTTTTTTCTCAATCCGTATTTTTTCGGTTCCCTTTTCTACTTTGAAATCCTTTGCAGCCAATTCACTCTTTTTCGTTGATTCGGCATTCAATTGTTCCAGCTCCATTGCAGAAACTCCTAGCTTGTCAAGTATAGCCTTTGTAATGCCCTTCCATTGTTTTTGGAATTCTTTAGCAGTCTCTTTTTCGATCTTATTTTTTCTTCTTTCATTCGTTTTCGTATCCATTTTCAAACCGACACGAAACAATTCCAATACTTCCTCTTTTGAATAATTCTCTGCTAAAAAAGTGGAGGACTTATCTTTCCATACTGAAAAACCCAATGACGGATTTGAAACAGTAGGTTCTGCTACTGCAAACTCAAGTAGAAACCTCTTTATTTTCTCTTCACCAACAGATTCGACTTCAATCCAGGTATTAATAAACTGCTGAACTTCACTTGAAAACTGAGCAGTTACCACCTTGTTCCATAAAACAGATGAACACTGTCTTGAAAAACGTACAACCGCCTTTTTATTTCGCTTAAAAACGGGGATCAATCGCGACCAAATTCTGGATGTATCTACATCACTTATTTTTGCTTCCAATTCAGCAAGTGACGCTATATTTTTGAGCGCTCCTTTTCGAGCAGGCAATATTCCTGTTCTTAAAAAATCAATGAAGATCTCAATAAGTGAGGCTGTATTTGCTATACTGCTTTCATCCGCTGAAGCGCGAATATTATCTGATTCCGCAGATTCAAACGATTCAAGCCGCTCTGCTTTCTTTTGATCTTCTCCTTTCAAAACGTGTGTTTCAAAAGCCTCTTCCGACAAGGGATGTGCAGCAACTTCCTCAATAATTTTTTCTGAAATGGCAGAGCGTAAAACTTCTTTCCAATCTGTTTTTTGCGCAACGATATCCAATTCAATGGTTCCAAAATCGAGATCTTGCACATTTACTGATTGCACATTCACTGATTGCGTAGAACCTGAAATCAAATTCATTTCAAGAAGTTGCTTCTCAATCTCAGGAAGCACCTGTTTCTTAATATCTTCAACGCTCTGATTCAAAAATGCATTTGCATCTTTTTGATCATCTACAAAGATGTCAATCGTTAAATTCTCTATGTTAATGTCTTCACTTTGCATTCATTAACCCTATCATTTGGTCGTGATATACTTTCAACGTATAGCTTTCTTCATAATCTCCTGAAAACACTTTAAGTTCAATTTCGAGGAAATCACTGTTTGTAAAAGCCAATTTTAATTGAGGCTCTTTTGCACGGGAAACATATTTCCCATTGATTCTCCAGATATACGTTCTTGCGCCAAAATGGAACGGCACACACTTAGCGGAAAAAACACCCTCATCTAACTTTTCTACTGCATTAATCGCAAAAGTCGGATCGAGATTAATGACGTTCAATACAAACTTCAGTTCTTCACCATCCGATGTATAGAGGGCTTCATAATCATTACTTGGCAATTCATCTGAAGTAAAACTGCGTGTGGCTTCTATTTGTTCTTCTAAAAATTCTTCTTCGCCGTCTTTGAATAACAATTCACCCGGAGTTCTTGAGAATTCAAAATTGAGGGTTTGATCCTTGTTTAAATAATTGAAAACAAGGTCATAAATGTTCCCTTTCGGTTGAAGATATGCCTCAATTTCAGTATTAAAAATGTTCAATGAAAAATCTTCAAAAATAGGATCCATTTTTTTAACCAACGAAAACCGAACGGTCGCTTCTCCACCTTCGTTCGTGTAAATGACGAAATAATTACCGACGCCATGCACTGATTCGACATCCTCCAAATTAATTTCCTCGAAGCTATTTTCTGAAGTAATTTCAACTTCTTCGAGCAAGCGGTTTTCAGATCCTTCTTCTTTGTAAAAAGAACGTATTCCTCCAATAGGCTTGCAAAGCACTGAATAGATATCATCTGCAGGCAAAATGATCGTTGGAAAATCTTGTGGCTCGTCATTCTTTAAAAGTGCGACAGTTGGCAATTCAACTTGAACGATTCCTTTTTCAAAATGAATAGAAACGGTTGCTTGCTTGCCTTCAAATTTGTAAATGAAATCGTATGTTTTTCCGTCTTGCCAAATCGGATCATTGTCCCTATCAATGGTAAGAGAAGTTGCCTTCTTCACGAAAAGAATTTGTCCAGGAGGCGTTCCGTCCAATTCAATGGGTCCATCATTGAATAAAACGGCATCACGATCGTAAACACTTAAACTTCCTCCGGTTGGATCAAAACGCAGTGCAATTCTTCTTAATCCACTTGGAATAACGATTGTATTAAGATCATTTGGAAATAATTCTTGCCGTACATCCCAAACAGAGATGGCTACTTCTAAAACTATTTCGATAGTCGCGAATGTACTTTGACCGTCCAATTCATAAGTGATGTTATAAATTCCTGCTCCATACAATTCATAGATTGTTGCAAAGAACACATTGCTATCTTCGGCATTAAGCACAAGTGGTGTTGGAGCCAATCCATTTTGAGATGAAATCATTGCAGCCCCATTCCCATTGGGAGCCATTTGCAAGTAATATCCTTTTAGAATTTTACTCGAAATTGCGAACGTTCCATCAGTCTCGGTATTGAAGTTCAACATTTCAAATCCGTTGCTTATATCAATACGAACTGGAATGATCTCCTTCGTAACGTCTATGAATTTTTCTACAATTCGATCCTCCACTTGATAGGTAAGCCAGTACTTTCCAACTCCGCCAAACTTGCGCGTCAATCCGATCTGTTCACCGAGGAGTTCCGTTACATTAATATAGCTTTCTTCAATACCAGTGAATACGGATTTACGAACCCATTTGTCTTTTGATTCTTCCCATTTGTAGACTCGAAGTGTGCCCTGAAGCTCGCTTACACGAATATGGAAGACGTCGCTTGATTTATCTTCAAATGTAATTTTATTATTGATTTCATTGTAAACAAATCCACTAGCGTCATACAACTTCATCGTTAAATCACATGGTGTATTCAATACCTGAATCAATGCATTTTGCAATACGAGAATGGTATCCTCTTTTATTGCGGCTTCAAAAACATCTTTTCTTTGAGGCGATATGCCTTTCATGGTTTCAATTTCTGCTGTGGCTTGAACGCTCATTTTTTGCACTCCCAGTTTGTCTTTCTGCTCTTCTTGCTCTTGAGCTAAAGGTTTTATGGCCTTGATTGCTTTCGATGGCTCCTGGGTAAATGGCTTTTCAATTTTGTCCGTATTGTTTTGAAATAAATAGGGTTTCATCTCAAACATTCTATCTTTCCACTGGCTATAAATTTTCTCAAATTTCTTCCCGCAACTGGCATTCATCCATCTAAAATCAACAACAATATGTGCTGGAGTTTCCAACTGAATAAGCCGTTCTGTAAAGTTTCGAAATGATTTATCTTTGAAACGTCCTGCGTTCACAGGCAATACAATCGTCACTTTGAATGAATAGGGATCTTTGTCTGAATCGTATACAAACGAGCCCTCTTCATCGACTCTATTCTGAATCTCCATGAATTGACTCGAAGATGTTCGTGGGCGGAGAAGAATATGCTCTAAAATGTGCATTCCTTCAATATCATCTCCATTGTCGCCTGTTCCAAATACGAATTGATTGCTGACTGCTTTAATTCCAAGCAATCGGCACAAGCGCAATTTATACGTTCCAATGTTCGGGCTGTTCCATGTTCCGGGAAACGGCGACATTGTTGGTAACCATGTTGTGTCGAATGATTGATAACGGCCTCCAGTAATACTTTCAAGGTCTTCTGCGAACGAAATCTTGGTGTCAATTAATTCATCGAGAACTTCAGCACGTTTTTCTTGATACGCTCCAATCATAAATGGGTCGTTCAAAATGTCTTTGTGCTTATTGAACATTTGAACGGAATAGGCTTCAAAACTTTCACCAAAACGACCAATTAATTGACTTAAAAAACGGTTTCTTCTACTTCTCCATTCTTCTTTTGATTCTCCTTGTCGAATTGCTGTTTCATAGCTATTATCGAGGTCTTGTTTAAAAGCTTCCCAGTTGGAATCCTTTTGCAGAAAGGTTTCATTATTATGCAGTAAAGGTCTAACATTAGGCACTTCGTAAAGCGACTGGGTTGCATAGGTTGTATCAATGGTTCTGTTGAATGAAAACAATTCTGGCAAATGCGCTACTTGCTTCAAGTAATTGGCCATCAATTGCTCAAACATGAGCAAATATCCTTTTAATTGTTTTGCCTGCGCTTCGCGCTCCACAGTTGCATCTGCTGGCAGTCCAAATTCACCAATTCCGTAAATCTCTGGGTAATCATTCTGAACAGAAACATATTCTTCGATTTCCATATCATCACCAAGTGGCAATGAAAGATCCAAAGCTGCCCCTAAGACCGTTTGTTCCTTTTTTATTTCCGCTAACTTATGCAAGTACCATTCTTCAATAACAAGATCGTCAACGGCTTCTTTTTGATCATCTACACAAACTTGAAGTCCTGATTTTTCAAGACTCAAGCGCGGTTTGTAGACTTCAGGATTTGTTAAGCTCAGACAATTGATGACATTTCTTCCCATTAAACGGTTGTCGATGTAACTGGAAATATTGAAATCTTCAACAGCTTCTACTCCTGGAACATCCATTAAAATTCGAACGAGATCCGACGTATAAACAACACTTCGGCGTTTTAAATTGTCCAAATCGCTGTCTTCAATGAATCCGTGTCTCAGCAAAGGGCCGTTAAAGATGTTTTCGAAGGTGTGTCCTTTCTCCGTAATTTCATCAAGTGTATTGAACTTCACAAGAGGATGTAAGAATTGATCAATACGGAAGTAAACCTCAGCCAAAAGTTCGTTGATATTAAAGTTAGGTGCTACGATTAACTTTCCAAAAAGGGCAATTTCCTGAATTCTGGAAGCTGTGAATTTCGAATAATCTTCGCACAAATTTCTAAACTTACCGATGTACGACCAAACGCCTCCAAGATCGTAAAGGTGCGAAAACACTTTATTCAATTTTGCAATGTAGTTCGTATACATAGAAGCTGAAACGTTCTTCATTACGACATGAACGGCTGTTTCCAGTTCTATTTTTTCAGCATAGATGATAGGAAACTTAGCGATCAATGCTGAAATAACGTCGCTTTCGTTCGGTAAGATTTCATCTGTATCAAAAGTAATTCTGGTTAACAAAGTAATGACCTTCGGAGCTCCATTTTTAGTGATTTCAATTGTTGACTTAATATCAAACAATTGATCAACACCATCAATACTTACGTTAGAAACACCTACTATATTAGGTCCATCTAGAACACTATTATAGTCGGGCCTAACACCATTTGAAAGTTCGTTCCAATCCAAAAAATTAACTTGAAACGCATAAGTTTGCCCTCCGATTAAAATTGATGATTCAATTGGCGTATCGGGTTTCAACTTGATGTATGCGGTGATTAAATGCCCTTCGAGGTCCAACTCTGCATAGTAATCATAGAAATAATCATCGTAACTTAATTTGTCTACGGCGAAGAAGTAATCTTCGGGATTGTCAGCATCGCGTTGACGGTACTTTAACGTTCCTTGGTTCAAAGTGGCATTTCGCAACGACCAATTGATATCGTCCCAGTACGGAAGTAAAACACTAATGGTATAACTGTTATTCGCCGTATTTACTTCCTGTTCAAAGTAATTTTGATTGAGGTCCTCTAAGAATACTGGTAAAGGATCATCGGGATTTTCACTTTCTTCCTTTTCAAATTCCAATTGAATACCATACAATCCATTCAGTACAATTTCGGCATTGTTCTCAAACGTTGCCCAGTCATCTTCTGTAGCTTGATCCGAAAATATACCTTCAGGCAAATACGAATTGTTGTAGGTAAGGTTTGTTTCTTTGTTCTTGTGCGAAACTGCAAAAAATGGAATTTCAGTTCCTTCTGCAATAACTGGAAAAGCATTTCGAATCAGGAGTTTTTTTGAATCAAAAGCACGATTCGGATACGGCATGTCCAACAATACTTTCCGCAAATCCTTTATGGTTACGGGTTTGTTGGGCAAGGCAGAATGTGCCAACGGAAGGTCGATCTCTAATGCTTTTTCGCCTTTGTATCCAGCTAAAATATCGTCAACACCGAAGGAAGTACGGTAGCTTAAATCGGCAATACAAAACGCCAAAACTTCCAGTTGTGTAATTCCTGGATCGGAACTGTTGTGGTCGGTCCATAGCTTTCCTGATAACGCTGTAATGTGTTTACGCGCTTCTCGCATGAGAACATCAAAATCAATTGTTTGATGCCAGACAGGGAGTTTTTCTTCTTTTTCCATTGCTCACGTGTGTCTTTCGACGGTGCTACTTATGCCGACATTTTAATGCCGACGTTTCTAATTCTTTCGACTTCTTAGAAGTTCCAGTTATTCTGCTTCAACCGCTTCAGGTACGATTGGATTTTCAACTGATAATCCATCACCTTGTTGCAACTGTTGTTGCCCTTGTTGTTGGATTGTGTTGATCAATTCGTGGACCTGAATGTAAGGTTGCTGCGCCAATGAATTCAATACTTGATTGACTTGTTCTGTTGTTAGTTCTAGTTTCATAGTTTTTGTTTTTTTAGTAAAGTTCTTTGCGAATAAAAAGGACAACCAATTTGTAAACTGCGTTTTTCGAGTAAGCATTATTACCAAATCCACGGAATCTGAATTTCCATTGACCTCCCGATGATGGCTCAATGCTGTAATGCACTTTGGCCTCCCCCCCTGGCGCCAAGAACGCTCCTTTAGGGAGGAATTCATATCCAACAACAATTGCATCATAGTCATTGGATGAGTAATTAGCAATTGATTTTTTTTCCCAGTATATTCCACCTTCCTCTTTATCTGGACCTAATTCTTGGATGTGTTTGTGAAAAATTGGCTTCGTATTAACAGTCAACTTTCCTCTAATATTCGCATTGCCGTTTACATCTAATTTATACCCCGGATAATCCATTCCAATACCAACATTACCATTTTTCTGAATTCTCATTAATGTCGGCCATTGTCCCGCACTAAGATTTGGAAGATTTTGAGCAAATGTAAACCCTCCCGTTTCTCCTTGATAACCAGGTATTGGTGGTTTTGGGTCACCCGCATTAAATCTAATCTGACCCGGTATTTCCCATCCATTGGCCGAAGCAGAATCTACACCCGCGAGACTAATTGAAGGTTGATTTTTATCAATTGAATCGTCTACACGAATCGAGAACGTACTATTACTGTGATCTCCATAAATTGATCCTCTTACTTTCAATGATCCATTAACATCCATCTTGTGTTCAGGATCTTCCAGACCAACACCAACGTTTCCAAATCCATCTATTCTTAGAGACTTATACCATTTACTTGGATTACCATTATTACTCGCATTGTGGTGAGCATTACCCGCAGGTTCGCGTTCATGATTGTAATGCCAAAAATCAAATCCATTTTGCTGTCCATCTCCTCGTGCTACAAAACTCATTCCCCCAGCATTATTACCAGAATAACTTGAAGCATTCATGTGAAAGTAGGATCCCGCCACAGGGTCTGAATGAATATTAAACTGCGCTGCTGAGCCAGTATCACCTATAATTCTCCCTGAAACTCTAGCGTTTCCACTAACATGAAGTTTATCCTTTGGCACATTAATTCCAATCCCTACATTGCCTGAATTGTCATTTTCAATGTTGTTGTTTCCTGCATCTTTCCACAATCCATTTGTTACTGACGTTTTGTCCACCCATTTTGCGGTTCCATCTGCATCAGAAACTAATATTTGACCTGGAGCCCAACCAGTTTGCCCTGTTAATCTTAAACCGGTATTGTCCTGATCGTCATTACTGTTAACATTAATGTGCAGTTTGTTCTTAGGATCGTCCGTTCCAATCCCAACATTACCCTCACCATTAATTCGTAATGACAAGCCCCATTTATTCAATGGCTGATTGTAGCGCACAAAATTAAATCCGTTCTTTGTTCCATCGCCTTGAGCAACAAACGTAATACCTCCAGCATTTGTGCTTCCTTCGGATGCACTCTTTAATTCCAAATAACCGCCACCTGCAACCCTATCTGCAAAAACACTCAACTGACCACCAGTCTTTTTTCCATTAATTGATCCGCTTAACTGAAAATCTCCTCTAAGGTCCAATTTAGCCTCTGGATTTGCAGTTCCAATTCCAACATCACCTTCACCATTAATTCTTAATGAAAGGTCCCACTTATCCAAGGGCTGATTATGGTGCACAAAATTAAATCCGTTCTTTGTACCATTACCTTGAGCTACAAATGTAATACCACCAGCATTTGTACTTCCTTCAGATGCACTTTTCAATTCAACGTAAGCGCCTCCAAGTGCCCTATCAGAAAAAATACTTAATTCTCCGCCTGTTCGCTTTCCGTTTATTGATCCACTCAATTGGAGATTTCCATCAATATCCAATTTCTCTTCCGGTGTCTTAGTTCCAATTCCAACCTTTTTAAGTTGATCATCGGGATCCACCCAAATTTCATCCTCTTCTTGGATAATCATTGAATCGATGAAATTTATGAACTCCTTTTCCGTAGGTCGATCTCCCGTTTCGAAAAAGGTTTTGAGTTTCTGTCTATCGAGTTTGATACTCATAATTTTCTTGTTTAATTTCTGGTATAATAAAATCTGCCTCAACAATCATGAAGCCGATTCCAATCATTACATTTCCTTCACATTTATAATCTCCCGCCTTGTAAACTCCTATGCGGTGCTGCTCATCACTAACCATAATACTCCGCGATGTTTTTGCCACTGCGACATCCACATCTTCAAGTACAAAACCATTCGGTAAATCTTTGTAAAAAGAGAGTTCCACTATTTTGTCCACGTAATACATGCTTTTGACCAAAGTGCGCAGCAAGTTTTTAGTAATCACTTCTCCCTTTTTAACCCTTGAATTCAAGATTGTTGTTAAATCTGATATAAACAATTCGGCCAAATCATCATCTATAATTCCTTTTAAGAACCGCAGTTTAATCTCGATTAAAGAAGTCAAAACCGTTTCATCCTGTGCTTGAAAAGCAATTTTAATGCGGTCTATATTTTCTTCTTCGACCGCTGTTGCACTGTCCAAATTCAACACATCAATTTCATCGGCGAAATCATCGTGAATTCGAAAATCTTGGAACACGTGGTACATGTTAAAATCGTTCACAAAATCAACGTACTTTAACTCTTCAATGAACTTGAGCACGACCGATTTGTGCAATTCGCCTCCGAAGACCAAGTCCGTCGTTTCGCTTGTTTCAGACTCAAATGCCCATGGCGACAAAAACTCTTGAAGCTGAGCGTGCAATTTCTTGCCGTAAAACCCTTCATCGTATCCTTCGTGAAACCCTACATTGAAGGACAGCTTGATCGGTTCATAAATTGGGTTTTCAACGCGCAAATAGATAAATGGAGAAATGATTTCTCGCAAGTGATCGTATATGTTCATGCGTTTGTGCATGCTCAATTTCGGCTGAAAGGGTGATTTCGATTCCTTATTTCTAAGGTTTGGAATTACCGCCATCATTACGTGTCCCGCCGCGACTTCCGTTTTATAATTGGTGTGGTTCAAACATTTTACTTTATACAATTCTGGAAATGCATCCAGAACCAAACGTTCGTAATCCCATATAGTAACGCCACGGTCTTTGTGCCTTAACCGTTCTGATACACGCGCATAAAAGCCCCCTTCTGATTCTGGCGGTGCTCCTCCAAAAGAGGCGTAGGGTTGATTTACCGATGAAATCCCTTTGCTGCCATCGTTTAATTTGGCAATGGAATCGGGCTTAATTACTTGATCGTTTAAGTTGGCATCCAATTCAATGGCTTCGATTCCTTGGGCATGAATGTTTTGAATTCGATCAATTCCAGCAGATTTCTCTGGAATAACAGCCTTCAACCAAAATAATCCGTCCGGCATTATCGTGTGATTCGTATCGATATCGTTACTCAAATCAAAGCGAATTACACCTGTATTCAATAAATTCCGTGTACTGTCATGACTGATTCTTAAGCGATCAATTGAGTTCCAATCGTTCCCTGATAAGTAGGACCACGAAACGTTTGAAATGATCTGGCTTTGACTTGCGTCTCCTGAGCCTTCAATCATTTGAATCAATAAACTCACCGATTGTGGTGGATTTACTTTGTCCAGTCCGATGTATAAAATTCCTTCCTCGCGGTACTGCGAAACAATATGCGCTGGGTTCAAGGAATTGTTGAGTTCAATTGTTTTTTGTCCGAAAGGCTCTACGTGGTAAAACTGATCAATTTCAGATGCTGAGAAAATAATTTCTTTGGTTGTATAATCCATCGAAACTTGTTCAATGACCGGCGTATACGGTTGATTTGGATTTTCTAAAGGTTCTTGATTGTGCGCCATCACCTCTTTCGCATAAACTGCGTGTCCAAAGCCCTGAAAATTATTCGAATCAGGTGTTGTTAATGTCAATCGGGTAAAACCATAATTACTTTTATAGTCCCATTCATTGATTTCACGATCGTCTGTTTTACGCTGAAAATTGTCTATCGCGTCAAATTCAAGGCTGATTTTCAAGGGTTCTCTTGCATCAATCGCATCAAATAAGTTCACGTTTTCATTCATCGAATACCAGACCTTATTGTCGAGAATATCCGTGTTTACCTTAAAACTAGAATTGCTAATATTCTCAGAATAATACGCGTAATGATTGGCAAGGTTTGAGTTCGGAATATCTTTCCATTTTATGTGATAGGAAGCGCTGCTTAAAGCATGTTTGAATACCTCTTGGTGTCCCAAATACAAATGATTGCCTACTGTTGGAATAGAACCAAAGGGGCTAAATGGTTTGGTCGGATCGAGTGTGGTAAGATCGTTTTGCACAATCAATGACCGCAATCCTTTAACATCAACAGACAATCCAAGATCTTTAATGCTCACATCCTTCCATTTAGAGTATGCGAAGATGTCGGCCTTACCCGTCTCTGGATCCAACGCACTGTGCTTAATTAAAATCCTCAGAATTGGATATGCCGATTGGTAATTCCCTGAATGGATTTCCTGGTCGTAGTTGACCATTGCGGGATCGGTATCTTTTAATGTTATCGTAAATATATATTCACCGATTTCACGTTTTGATTCTTGATTCGCTTCTACATCATACCAGCCGTCTTCGGTACTTATCGAAAATTGAAAATCGTCATTTTGGCTATCAAGTTGAAGACTATTTGCCAGTATGCAACGTGTTGTAATTGTACGGGTTCCTTCCTCTAAACGCAACATTGGTGAAGTAATGGAAAAGCCCAATTCGGCTTCATCCATTGTTCGCTCATCATTGGGCAAAAGGTTCGGCTCAAAGTTTCCGTCTTCTTTTGTAAATTCCAATTGATGTTCACCAAAAGGAGCAAAACCATCCTTATTTTCCGCAGCATCTAGTGAAAGAGTGCTGGAATGATCTTTCGAAAACAAACGGTTTCCAAACTTCTCTTCGTCGTGCTTATAAACAGAAAGAAAAGAGGTTATTTCCGCACGATTGGCAACCAATTCATCAACCAATTGGAAAAGAATGTCTTTACCGTCCTTTTTCTTTCCGGCGCTCAATAAAGTCTCGCTATCTAAAAACCGTTCTTTTAAAGCGCTTGCACATTCAAAAAAGAAGTGCACATGCGTTGGGCGTGCTTCCCTTTCTGTGAATTGAAGTACGTCTTTATAATAGTAATCCAAATACCGTTGTGACAATCCATTTGCATGTTCGTTTAAAGCCTCCAACAAACGCAAGAAGGCAACAAACAGGGCTTTATGTGGTGCTGTATCGGGTATTGACTCATCGAAAAAAGATTCCCAGGTTCCAGCGGGAATATTATCCCGATCGTAATATTGAATGGAAGCGGCCAATTTCTTTGCATAGCGCAAGAAATCTTCCTCATGGCGTTCTTCTATTTGAACATAGGAGAAATCCAGTTCCTCACCCAATCGTTCAAAACGATTCGTGCCAGAATGCTGTAAAGGGTTTAATATTTCAGGGATCTGTGTGTTCATTTACTAAATATTGTCTGGAACATAAAATGGAACTACTAAGTTTTTCGTTACGTTGGTCTCAATCATAGTAAATTCAACTTTGATGTCGACTTTACCCAGCGCGGGATCGTTTTGAGTGAGTGTAATCTTTTCAATATTGATCCGTGGTTCGTTGTCAACAAGTGAATCTTTTAAGGTAGAAGCCATGAATGTTTTCATGTTTTCGTTCAAAGGCTCAAAAAGTAAATCGTAAATATTTGAACCAAATTCATTTCGCATTACACGTTCACCAAATTTGGTATGTATAATGACATAGATACTGCTCTCCACATCGTCTTCTCCGCTAATCATTGCCGCTTCATTGCTGCTTTTATCAAAGCTTGGAGGAAATCCCCATCCACGACCCAATATTTCTTCTTTATCCATTGTTATCCAATTAAAACAGTGAATGAACCCGTTAACAAAGCACCTCCCATAGATGTCTGTCCTCCCATCGAGTTTAGGGGAGTTCCATTGTGAAGTACTGTACTCATTCCAGGCAAAGGAATATCTGAAACTGGAGATAAGGCGTCGATCAGCTGAACTACAGGTAATTTATCTACAAATAAAGACGTAGAGCCAGGACATGCAATAGGTGCCGAAGCTCCATTCATCAGTGGATTCGTATAGATATCTGTAAGCTTTACTATTGGCTTTCCCATGTTAATTAATTTGTGTCATTTGTGCTTTCAATTCGATCATTGCATCGGCGCTTAGACTCAGTTTCTTTCCTTTAATATCTACTGTGGCATCGGCCGAAGTTTCAACAGTTGTACCTTTTATGGTTACTCCTCCTTTCCCTCCATCCAACTCAATTTTAGCACCTTTGATTGTAATTCCACTGGCTTCCATTTCAATGGTATTGTCGTCGTCAAAAGCCAATGTCATTATCTTGTTTTTCTCATCAAGCATGATTTGCTGTCCGCTTTTGGCTGTAATGGAAAATGTATCGTCTTCTTCATGGAAACTCATTTTCCAATCGTTAAGAACAAATCCAACTTCTACTTGTTTGTCTTCCGAGAGTTCAAATTGAGCTTTGTTTTTACCGTTGTACAACGCTCCTAGAACAACCGGAAAGCGGGGATCATTGTTAATGAAACCAATTACCACTTCATCTTTTGGGTAAGGACGGAATACTGCGCCTCCCTTTTCTCCTGCTGAAAATGTTGCCAATCGCGCATAGATGGATCGACTTTCTTTCTCTCCTTGTCCTGATGGAATTTCCACCTCAAGCAGCTCTTCGCCGCTCTCTCCTTCTTTGTACTTGACCACTTTACCATAAAGAAGTCCGTTCGTAGAAGGAATAAAATCGGATGTTTTGTCTGAACCACTAATTTGATATTTCTCAGCGTGTGATTTCGATGAAAGGCCGCACTGAACATACGTGTACCAGCCACCGTTTTTAAACACGTGGCCTATTCCTGAAACAAATGCGTCTCTGTCCCAAACAGAATCAAATCCTGAAATTGAAACGGTATCTGCTACACTGATTTGAGACGTGCCTTGAATTTTTGCCAATCCCAAGATCTTTCCTTGTTGCTGCCTTATCTTTTTGTTTTCAATCCACGTTTTCACTTCATTGACTGATAAGTTTCCCCCGTGGTCTAGCGATAGTTCTGATTGGACATTTTCAATTTCTGCATCTTCATTTTGAATGGAATCATCAATTGCTTGTACTTCGTCGTCTTCTGTTTCCCAACTCGCTACGCTTATTTTCTTTGCTACAAGTGTTTCATCATGCTCAGCTTCGTATTCTATTAAGTTTTCTCCTAAAATGAGATCCATTGTAGAAGTGCTTTTCAACTCTGGAGAAATCACATGAATTTCTTTTTGGTCAACATGGCAAACACGTCCCGTTGCTTCAATTCTAGTAATTAGAAAATCCCAATCTGAGCAATTGTATTGCAACATATTTTCGTGATCAAAATTATGACTCGCCTGATCATCAATTTTTAATTCGAGCCCATAACCGCCTTTGTTTACGATGTGCTCCAAATAGGTATCATCATCAATTTTATCAATCTTTTCCTGAGCGCTTCCGCCATTATTCGCATCATGATGCAAAAACCGTGTACGCGTTACCAATGTCGTTTTATTAGCGGCGTGTTTGCAATCGATGCACAATGTCAACTTCCCGTTATTGGATGCCGTTATGTTTTGTTTGGTGATGTACCCCGTAAAAATTTCCTTTTTCTTGTTTTTTTCTCCAATCTTGATGCTGATTGTTTTCCCTGGCAAAAACTCCCCTGTTTCCTTAGAAGTATCTTTTTCAAAACTAGCTGCTGGAGTTATATTGTGGTTTGCTTTTTTTCTTTTTGATCGAATATCATTGTAATTGAATTCTAAGCGCGCACGGGGAATTTTATTGATGCTGTCATTCACAGAAAAGGCAATGAGCCCTACTGTAACCGCTACTCCTCCCAATTGGATTTCGTATTCGATTTCTGCGATATGATTTGTGTCTTCAGCCATTCCTATTTAATGATCATTTTTGCGACTTCTTTTGCTTTTCTCAATGACTTGGGCAATGATGGCTTTGCTTGTTGAGAAATAATTTCAATATAGCTTCCTTGTTTTTGCACTGCATTAATTGGATGCTTCACTGTAGAAAAGTTAACAACCGCAGCTATAAGTATTGCTTTTTCTGCGGTCTTCTCTTTGTCCTTAGTATTAAATTTCAGACTCCCTCCTGTGAATTTACAATCCGCTTTTGCGCGGATAGGAGCTCCTGTTGCGTCAAAATGAGAATAAGTAATGTCGATAGATTGCAAAACACCTTTGAACTCCATTTCGCCCCAAATAAGTTGCAAATGTTTCGGTTTCGTATCCTTTTCATAACTGATAAATGCGATGGATAAAAACCGGTTAATCTGAGAAAGAACACTTTCGTTTTCTAGAAATGGTATTGCTCCAAGCGATCCAGTACTATCAAAAAGAAGGTCGATCTTCATTCCTTGAGGTTTGATCTTATTGAAAGAGTACGTCGTGCCCGTTCCTTTAATGTCTTGGCTTTTATCATAGCACGCCTCATGGGTTACCCCATAAGAAGTTGGATTCACCAAAACCGTATAAATTTCTGACGTTCCACCTTCCAGTTCTGGATTCAATTGCTTAATTCGCATTCGATCCGACATTCCAATATTACTTCCTGCTGTTGGAGAATTTCCCATTTGCTTATCGTTCTTCTAATTCTTTTAATATTCGAATAACTTCCTTCAGGGTATCTTGCACAACTTCGTCCTTGTCGATTGAATTGCATCCACAATCACTATTACCGGTACTTTTCTGCACACCAGTCGTACTTTCGTTGACATGAAGTCGAACCACGAGATTGTTGATGTTTATCGCCATTAGATCATTATAAAATTTTGATACGTCAGGGTAACGCTTTCCATAACGACATCAGAAGTGCTTGCATCAAACCCATCGACACTCCAATTTGTTGGAATCGCATGAAATACAAGCCAATTTTTCACGGGCATATTGTTGTTGTCTAACAGCGAGATAAGAATATTACACGGTTGTGTTTGCATTGTATTTAAAGTACCGTGGCACCATTCATACAACCCTCTATCTGCTGAAAAACCACGACTTAACACCAAAGAGGCGTGTGATCCCGTGTTGGTCAACTGATGCGTGAAGCCGGCAACTCCACCTTCTGCATGCGGTTCTGGTGCATAGCTAAAAGACAAGCCACTCACCGATTTAAACCCTGCGTTTACATTGATGTGCGGCAAGAGAAAAAACACGCCAAAATGGTGTTTTGAATACGGAAAGTTTAGCATTCTTATGGCATAAGGTTCATTGTATAACCTTCATGCGCTAGCGTGATGTGCTCAATAGCTGCTTCACTTTTCTCAGCACCCAATGTTAAACCTCCAATTTCCGTTGGCCAAACATTCATAACGTTCCATGAAATCATTGGATTTTGTGATTCATCCAATAAAGTAATAGTTATGTTTCTTCGTGCCGTATCATCAGAGCGAATTGCTTCCAACCAATCTTGCATTTCAGTATCTCCCTTGAAATACCCTCTTTTCAAAGTAATACTTTCGCTGTACTTTGTTTTTCCTGGATACTTTAAAGGTGCTGCACCATTGATAAAACTTCCATCTTCATAACTGATTATTTCCGTTTTTTGTTCCAATCCACTAACTTCTTGAAATCCGACTGTAGAACCACCGAAGGCAACTGTAAATCTGTTTAATGCTATAATTTTTTGACTGCTCATTTTTCTATTTTTTAATATTTATAAACTTCTTATGATTTTAAATAATGGTTGAATTCAATTACAATGAACTCGGCTGGACGCGCAACTGCCAATCCTATTTGAATATTGATTATGCCATTGTTAATTTCGGCTGGAGTTGTTGTGTCTTCGCCAAGTCGAACAAAAAATGCTTCGTCCATTTTGACTCCTACTAAAGCTCCTAATTGCCATTGGGTCACAAGGAAACTTGTAATCATTGCTTGAATTTTCACCCATGTTAGCGCTGAATTTGGCTCGAAAACAAAATCTTGCAATGACTTACCGATTGATTCTTCGGCAAAATTGAAAAAGCGACGTACTGAAATATAGCGCCATTCGTTATCGTTTCCTGCTAATGTTCTTGCTCCCCAAACCAATGCTCCTTTTCCAGTAAATGTCCGAATAACATTAATCGATTTTCCTGAGTTTACATCAACGTTTAAATTGTCTTGCTCACGGTTCGAAACCTCAACCATGGGTTTTTCAATTCCTTGAACGGCAACATTTGCTGGAGATTTCCATACTCCTCGATCTCTATCATTTGCACAATAAACACCTGCGATTGCTCCTTGAGAAGGAATTTCACTTTTGTTCTTTTCAATAGCCTCTTTAATTGCAATATATCCTGCATCCTCTGAAAAAAGGCGCTGTTCCAATTGTTGTTTTCGATGATTCAAAGCATTCACCAACCCGGCAACCGAGGTAAATATCAACTGATAATTGACGTACAATCCTGAAGTGAAATCACTCAAAACCTCTTCCTTTGATTTTGCTCCAGTGTCAATTGGGGCTATCAAACCCGCTGCCAATTCACTAATAGCGCCTAATGGATCCAAAGTTGTTGCTCCAGACTGGTTGTACCAATAATCATCTTGAATTGAAGTATAATTCCAATTCGATGCTGGCTTCAAAACGTATAACTTATCTCTAAGAAGGTTGACCAATTCAAACAATTTACGCACTTGAACTATGAAGTCTGCGTTCATTTTCAATTCTGAAAACCGACTTGTTAATTCTACTGAACCATTTGGAGCTTGTTCTATTCCATCCAACTTGGACACTAAATCCGTTACAAATTGAAAAATAGCCGTCAACGCTGCTTTTTGAACCGTCGCAGTTGATTGATTATCAAACGCTCTAACCAAACGCAAATACTCTTCTTGCAATTGGCTTGAAGACGTTCCCGTTGTGAAATCCGTTTTGAATGATTGAAGATCGATAATTAACTTATCAAGTTCCAATGTCGTCGGAGATGTTAGTGCTGAACCTGCTGGATCAAATGAAATCTCATCATAACTTACCGCAGTCGATGCGGCATTTTTCAACCATGGATAATACAAGGCTCCATACTTCAAATTACCTGATGCTGGTGTGATTTGGTTTCTCATTTCTAAAGAATCGGACGCCATACTGATGTAATCAAACAAAGCAAACTTGTCTTTTTCAGCTCCACAAATATTTAAAATTTTACTTGACAACAATTTGTAATTTGCCGCATGGCCTGGCGCTCCAATGGGCAATCCATCTTGTTTCACATGTAAATCTGGAGCTACAACAATAGTAGCATCCACAGCAGCTTCAACCTTCGTTATTGCGGCATCCATCGCTCCTTTAAACAGTGTTTCTGAACTCGCATCGGAAAATTCACCCGCACTAATTACGAAACAAGGCCCACCTCCATTTCTAAAATAGAGATCGAGACTATCGTATAAATAAAAATTATAATTCGCTTTTACGGTTTCAGGTGTGCTTCCATCCACTTCATATTCAACAGGGAATTCTCCACCGAAAGAAGCAATGAAATCCAGCATGTTTGAAATCAAGACATTATCGACAGGTTGTGGAGTCGATCCGTTATCCATCGGTACAATTTCTGTAAATCCGATAAAAACGGGAACGGCTGTGGAAGCCTCTACAATAGAAGGTGGGAAATTATTCGTTTCCTTAATATAAACGCCTGGTGTTTGTAGTGTCATAATACGCTTATTTTTATTGATTCATGAAATGAGAAAACTCAAGCACAATAAATTCAGCTGGGCGCACAGCAGCCATTCCAACTTGAACAATCATTTTTCCTTCTAAAATATCTTGAGCAGTCATCGTAACACCCAATCCAACATTTACGAAGTAGGCATCTTTAGCAGTTGCACCAGCAAGACCGCCCTCTTTCCATAACCCATCTAGGTACGAGCTAATCATGCTGTTTACTTTCACCCAAGTCTTCGAATCATTCGGTTCAAAAACAAATTGAGTTGTTGCTTTTTTGATTGATTCTTCGGCCACCATAAACAAACGACGAACTGAAATATAACGCCATTCATTGCTGTTACCATCTAGTGTTCGTGCTCCCCAAACTACAGTCCCTCTTCCTGCAAATGTTCTAATCGCATTAATTGATTTACCAGAATCAGCATCAATATTTAAATTGCCTTGTTTGCTATCTGAAATAGCTATTGTTGGTTTTACTACTCCTTGTAATGCAACATTCGCTGGAGCTTTCCAAACGCCAGAACTTCGATCTACATTTGCATAAACACCTGCCATTAAAGATGATGGTGGAAGCGTTACTTTGCCTGATTCATTCAAAAGGTTTACCGCCGTTTGGTAATCAGCATTCCCACTATTCTTCAAAGTTGTAAGCGTGTTAGTCGCCCCACCATACGTTGAAGCATCACTAATTTGATATCGAGCCGTTGTTTCCAAATGCGGAAAATAAGCAGCACCATAACTTGGATTCATAGCTGATAAACTTGTTCTGAAATCTGACAAACTTGTATCAGGCGAACCTTTCGTGAAGTCCGCTCCTTTAGGTGAATCCACAAGTATGAACTTGTCCTTAAGATCTAGGCATACAAGAAAAGCTGCATCTGTTACCGCTTTATAATCTCCAGGTATTAGACTTGCTGCTTCTGGAAATGCAATAATTGTTGCTTCGTCCAATTTTTCAACTTCCTCCATTTTAGTGGTAAAAGCCCCTGGCGCAATAGTATCTCCATGAACTCCTACAGAAATAATGTAACAAGGTCCACCTCCATTTGCGAAATACAACTGAATGGCTTCGTAGAAAAAATAAGTTCCGAATGCTGCTCCTGAAGCTGCCAAAGCTGGCGCTCCAGTTGCAGGAACTGTAATATCATATTTATATGGATAGGCTCCGTCGAAACTTGTGTCAAATTCTTTCATTGAAGAAATCCGTACTGGCTCTGAAACTGCTTTTGCCGTATACCCAAAGAATACTGGAATTGCCGTTGAAATCTGCACGATTGATGGAGGCAGAAGTGACTTTTCTGTAATATAGACTCCGGGAGTTTTTAAAGTTATACTCATAGTGAATGTTTGATTTTATTACTGTTGTTATTTTCGTTTAAGTTATTTCCTAAATTATCCTAAGGCTTGTGGTTAATAGTTAAGTTTGGATCCAATATTTGACTCGAAACTAGAAGCGTTTCTTCTTCAGGTTCGATCTCTAACAATCTGAATTGAAAAATGGCATAGGGTTTCTGCTCACCGCCCATGTTCGACCATAAATTATTGGAATCTTCGAGGCTCACATTGTGATAGTTAACATCTATGGTATAGGGGTCATCTGGCGGAAAGTGTACTTCCATATTTCGCTTTCCTTGAAAATACCGAAGAACGCTGGTGAGTAGCTTTAATGAATCATCGTAACTATCATTTGTATCCCCAGGGTTGAACGCGAAAAGCACGTATAGATTCACCCGCATGGAATAGCCTCCTGATTGAACTGTATTGGTGTTTAAAATATTTGAAGCCATCTGATTTTTATAAACCAAATCCTCTTCGATATTGATCAAATTCACAAAAACCTTCTCATCAGAATCATTATTGGTAATCGATTTTCCAATATGTTTCAATACAACATAATCCTTAACGGAATTGCCATTATTATGAATTGAATTGACATAAATGTTCAAATCAAGAACAATTTGTTTGATGACTTTACTGATCATTAGACAGTGAATGGATTAAAAATGTCGAGTAAATTACTTTTACTTAAAATAAGTACTAGTACTAAATTTAACCCGTTTAACTATAGATAAGCCATGCATTTTGTGAAACGCTCATTTGGTTTTGTGAACAATAGAATTACACATTGGTAGCTTTCTCAAAAAGCTCTAAACGATTTTTGGAAATCTTTGCCGTAATATCGTTCTTCATCTGAACGATTCCTGAACGAGGATTAAATTGCACCACATGGTCAAGGTTTACAACCCATGAGCGATGTGAACGAAAGAAGGGAGTCTCACTTGGCAATAAGGATTCAAAATACTTCAAATTTCGGCTGACCAAAAAAGATGCGTCATTCATTAAATACACTTTACAATAGGCGCCCATTGCTTCTATTGAAATAATATCTTTAAGATGTATAATGTGCTTATTTAGTTTTCCATCACTCAATTCGGAGAGAACTATTTTTCCCAATTCTTTTCCTCGCATTGACTCCAACAATAATTGATAATTTTCGATTGTGGCGCGTTGTGTCAATTTACGTTCAACTTTCTTAATGGCCTCATCCAATCGGTGACGAGCGACCGGTTTAATGATATAATCAATTGCGCTCAATTCAAAAGCTTTGATAGCATATTGATCAAATGCGGTTACGAAAACAATTTCAAAGTCAATTTCATCGAAGAAGTTCACAATTTCGTATCCAGCATAGTTTGGCATTTGAACATCTAAAAAAACAAGGTCTGGTTTGAATTTCTTAATGCATTTCACTGCTTCAAGAACATCTTCACAGGAAGCCACAATGTCCACATTACCGCAACATCTTTGCAATAAGTTTGTCAACACATTTCGTGCTGCGCTCTCATCATCTACCAATATGACCTTTAATCGACTCATTTTGTAAAGGTTAATATAATTGCAATCCTATAATCACGCATTTTATGAATGTGCGTATTCACTTTACCAACTAGTATTGGTTTCGGAACGGAATGGTTAGAACTACACAAGTTCCTACTGCCTTTTCACCTTCGTACAGGTCTGTAATTTTGTAGGCTCCTATTTCCTCTCCAAATTGTTTGTTTAATAGTTCCAATCGTTGTTCAATGGCATTCGTTGCAAATGATTTATGCTCTCCTCTTTGTCGGTCTAAAATTTCTTGCGTTCTCTTACGTCCTACCCCATTATCTATTATGGTGCAAGTCAATTTATCTGTTAAGGTGAATATTATTTCTAATTTCTTCATCCCTTTCTTGTGCAATAAGCCATGAACCAATGCATTTTCAATGAGGGGTTGAATCAACAAGGAAGGAACATCAATATCTTTGGAGCCATTGAATACAATTGTGTATTCAAAATCTTTAGGAAAACGTAGTTGTTCGAGTGACAAATACACATCCAAAAACTCTAATTCCTTTTCAATTGGAATAAAATCTGTGTTGGAATAATTGAGTGTGTTTCTTACCAAATTTGCGAACAACACAATATAGTCATACGAATTCTCCGTTTCTTCCCTCAAAATGAGATCTTGTATGGAGTTGAGAGAATTAAATATAAAATGAGGGTTCATTTGAGAGCGCAAAGCCTTCAATTCTGACTCTAGCATATTTGTCTGTAATTTTTGCTGATCTAATTGGCGTTTTTGCTCTAAACGAGTTCGCTTTAATCGAATACGAAACAGAACAATGACAATTAAAATACTTGTCAAAATAAGTAAAGAGAAGAAGAGCCAAGTCCGCCAAAAAGGAGGATTGATTTCAAACGGGTATTTTCTTACATGCATCTCAAAAGAGCGGTACTTTACTCGAATTTGAAATTCATAAGAACCTGGAGCTAATGATGTGAATTCAACTTCAGAAGAAGTGGATGCAATTTCCTTCCATGCTGATATTTTATTTGCCCCAATTAAACGGTATTGAATTATTGCCTCAGACTCATATTCTACTCCTCTAAAGTCAAACTGAGCTAGAAAATAGTTTTGATCATGGGTGTGACGAGACATTATTCCTTCTCCCAAAAGTGTTCCTCCCAGCTCTACAGATGCAATGTTTAAATGAAACTCTGAGTTCTTACGAGACTGGTCTTGAGGCAGGGAGATCAGCTTTCCATTAGATATTACCCAAAGCCTATCATTGAAAACTTCAAAATCCTCTACCAAACCAATTGTGAGTCCTTCAGCAGGCCCTAAAAACTTCCATTCCTTCGTTGTCAAATCATAAATTTGAAATCCACTCTTATGAGATACATACAATTTATTCCTGTGTATCTGAATCTTACGAGCGTAATTATTGGCTAATCCATCTAGCTCATCAAGTTGATCAATTATGTGACCCTTACTGATTTTTAAAATTCCAAATAACTGCGTTGTACACCAAACGATGCCATTATCAAATAAAAGATCGTTGCAATTTATCTGTTTCCCTTTAAAAGTAATTGTCTTTTTTTTGCCTTTTTGATCTATATAAATAAGTTCTTTCTGTGTTGCATAATACAGTCCTTTATTGGGAATATCGTATGCAACAGCCCTGCATCGAAAACTTCTAGAACTAATACACCACCACTTCTTATTATCTCCATGTTTTTTCCAACCGAGATGAGTATCGCCATTTCCCGTGAGAAAAAGCCCCCTAGACGTGGCAATAATAACGGAGGATTCATTAACTCGGGCGATGTCTTTAATGCTTGAAACGACAGAATTCGAAAACCCAGATACTGGCTCAAATAACAAAGAGGGTCTCTTGGGGTCTATCCCAAAATCAACTCCTTCAGCATACATCACGGAGCCACGATTAACCAATTCTTTGGGCTTGTATTGTATCATTCCTTCCTTGGTAACATCGTATACATTTCCTAAACGTTCTGATACAATTATACCATCTGGGGAAGAACAGATTCTTGTAAAATAGCTGTCATCCTTAGAAAGGTTAATGCTATTTATATTAGGTATAACGATAACGCCATTGTTAAATGTCCCTAAATAAATTGTTCCGTTATCTCCTTTAATAGCAGCACTGATGAACTGATCACTAAATAAACTTGGCCCAATTTCAAATTCTCCATTGTTTAAGTGAATCCTTCTCCCCCCTTCGACGTAATCTAAGGCCCACACCTCATTAGAATCAAGCTGAGCATATTCTCGAACAATGAACGGGATTAATTTAGTTACTGTTTTTGTTTCATGATTAAAAAGCTGACCTCCCGCATACATTGACACAAGGGTTCCTTGAAATACAGCAGGAAAATGGTCAGTCACCATGGGGAGTTCAGTAATAGAAGGAACAACGCTTATTGTACTCATTTTGCCTCCGGCTATACAGTTGATCTCCTTGGTGGAATTCTTAAAGAATAAAACTTTCTTTTTATCAAAATCACCTAGATGACCAACATTTCCTTCATCTAATACTTTCCATTCTTTAAAATCATACCTCAAACAACCAATTGAACGCACAATAATTGCATCCTCGGAGTCAATCGTTATTTCAACCATGTTGTCTAAGTAATCTGACGGAATTTGTGCGACAAGCTTCAAACGATCGTTCTCCAGCCTAAAAATTTGTCCAGCTAGATTATGGCAAAAGATTTCTTCCTTTCCATTAACACATAAATTATACATATCACTTCCGAGCTGATCTGGGTCTGACTCAATAGGTTTGAATTGCCCATTCTTATACACAAACAAACCATAGTTGGTTGAGGTATATAATAAACCATTTGGATGCTTTAGCAGAGAATAGATGTGTGTGTTCGAAAACTCTTTGCTCCCGATAAAGAAATGTGATGGTTGCTGACTGAAAAGTGAAAACTCAATTAACACAAAAAAAACTGCCACTAACACAGTAATTATTTGTCTTGGACTTCCTTTCATTAGTTTCTTCTCATCTTTGTCAATGTTTCCCTTCGTCATGAATTTAATTGACATGATTGCTCAAATCATTTCAATTCGTTTGATGATTTTAATGATCATTGAAGGGGGTAGTGATTGGATCAAATATTGGCAACAATTTACTCATTTAATGCCTTGAAAAATTGATTCAATGAATCGAGAAAGATGATATAAATCTAATGTCGCCTTGAATCAATAGATTAGATTTACAATTAGCGTACATGTGCGTAAACAGTTGTGTATATGTACGTAATCAATAGCGCACATGTACCTCACGAATTCGTACTAACACCAATTAAACGCCCTGATTTCCAATTAGAATAGGCTTTATGTATCTGGGGAGGTTTAGGGTTGAGTCCCAGAGTAGGTTAGATTTTAAGAATCATAGTTCAATAACCCTGAACCTGTAATCCAACCCCCTAAACAAAAAAAATGCCCTGAGAAACAAAGTTCTCAGGGCATTTTAAATTAAACTCGTATGCTTATTGAATCACCAATCTCAAGGTAGCTTTACCTTTTAAGGTCATTACATTCAATGTATAAATTCCTGCTTCGATGTTATTCAAATCGAAAGCAATCGTCGATTGATTGTTCAACGCTTTCGCGATTACCAATTGACCAGTCATACTGAATACTTCAATCGTACCTTCCGATGCTTCATCCATTTCAACAACAAATTCTCCGTTGTTTGGATTAGGATATACATGCACATTGAAGTTGTTCTCTAATTCAGAGATTCCAACAAAAGAAGTTACAAAAACAGACAATGTATCAACACAACCGTTATCATCGGTTACAGTTACAAAGTATGTTGTATTTCCAACCAATCCAGAAGGATCTTCTACAGTACCGGCTCCGTTGTCCCAAGCAAAAGTGTAAGGAGATGTACCACCAGTAACTGTCAAATCAATACTACCATCACTACCTAATGTTTCATCTACAACCGTTGCAGAAAGCACTATAGCAGTTGGTTCAGCAACAGTTGCTGTAATCGTATCATTACATCCATTATTGTCTGTAATGATAACTTCATACGTTCCACCTATCAATCCAGTAAGATCTTCAGTTGTTTCTGCGTTATCCCAAACAAATGTGTAAGCTGGAGTACCACCAGTAACGGTTAAATCAATCTCACCATCTGCATCACCATTACAATTAAGATCTACAACTACTGTACTACTTACAATTGCAGTCGGCTCAGTAATAACGATATTCATTGTGTCAGTACATCCAGTTATTGAATCTGTAATCAACACACCATATGTATTGGCTGTTAATCCTGAAATCATACTCAATGTATCACTCGTACTCCAGTCATAAGAAAATGGACCAGCAGTACCTGATACAGCCAAGTCGATTTCACCGTCATTTGAGCCATTACAACTTGCATCAGTTACAGTTTCAGCTCCTACAATAATTGTATTTGTTACCGAAACAACAAGTGTATCGTTACATCCGTAAAAATCACCTGCATGTCCCGTTACAAATTCTATACTGTACGTTCCAGCAGCAGAAAGATCAGCTGTTCCAACAAGGTTTACAGTTTCAGTACTGTCCGGCGCAATTACAATTGCAATAGTTTCACAAACTACAGCTCCACCATCAATGCTATAACAAACATCAAGAGTAGTAAGACTGTCAGCACCATTGTTCATCACATCTATAGAAAATACTTCAGTAGCTGAAAGTGAACATCCATCTATTTGAGAAACTAAGGCCATTGGAGAAGCATCAGCAACCTCCATGTCTTCGTAAATCAGAATGTTATCTACACCAAACCCATCTTCTGTCGCACTTCCATCTGAAGAGAACATGAAACGAACTCTCACATCGCTTTCACCAGCCAAGCCAGTTAATACGTGAGCCGCTGTACGCCAGTCACCAGCTAAACCACTGTTTCCATCCCACCAATCGTTACCAGCATCGTTGTACCAGTTATCAAGACCTGTAAGTGATGTTCCTAATTTTGTCCAAGTAGCTCCACCGTCAATTGAGTATTCAACCCAACCTTCGTCACAACATCCTTCTGTTTCGTAAATATGATCGAAACGAAGAATAGGATCTGTAGCAAGTCCAGAAAAATCAAGTGGCATAGAAGTCAATGCTTCGTTTGTGTTGTTGCCATATGCACCAGCTAAATTCGTTACCCAAGCGTTAACTCCACAATCAGCACTTCCTGTAATGAAAGTACCCGTTGGAACTCCATGCTCCCATGAACTGTTTGCAGACCATGATCCATCACCCGCTTCAAAATCTTCGAAGTAAGGGAATGTGCTAATAACAGGAATTGTTGTCACTGAAATGTTAATTGTGTCGTTACATAAGTAATCTTCAGACGCCGAACTGTTATACACAACGATGTCATGGTTACCCAACACTGAAAGATCAGCAGGAACCGTGAAAGTTACCGTTGTAGATGTTCCAACAGCAAGTGCAGGACTGAATGTCTCACAAACTGGTGTTCCGCCATCAAGTACGTAGCACAAATCAACCGTTGCAAGTGTACTAGACCCACTATTGGTAATTGTAACTTCGATAGCTTCAGCAGCACCAAAACCTGAAGGAGTTGATGATGGAGTTACAAAACCATCAACAGCAAGATCGTTAAGGTTTTCGTAAATCATAATGTTATCTACACCAAATCCGTCTCTGACAGCACTACCGTCAGTTGATACTCGAAAGCGAATTTTTACATTGCTTTCACCTGCCAAACCAGTTAACACATGAGAAGCTGAACGCCATTGTCCTGCGGCCCCTGAAGTACCATCCCACCAATCATTTGTAACATCGTTGTACCAGTTTTGACCTGAAAGGCTTGTTCCTAATTTTGCCCATGTTGCTCCACCGTCAATTGAGAATTCTACCCAACCTTCATCACAACATCCTTCAGTTTCAAAAATGTGATCGAAACGAAGCATTGGATCAGTAGCTAATCCTGAGAAATCGAAAGGAACTGATTCCAATTGAGATTCTGAATTGTTTAGGTAATCACCTGTCAAGTTCGTTACCCAAGCATTAACTCCACATCCTACTGTTCCGTCAATGAATGGCGCGTTAGGAACACCGTGCTCCCAAGAGTTTGCTGAACCACCACCTGTGTAGCCACCATCTCCTGCTTCAAAATCTTCAAGATAAGGAAAGCTATTTACGATTTGAATCGTAGTAACCGTCATAGTGATTGTATCATTACAAAGGTAATCTTCACTCACGTTAGAGTAATACACAGAAATATCGTGGTTACCAAGTCCTGATAAATCAGCTGGAACAGCAAACGTAGATGTTGTACTCGCTCCGGGAGCAAGCGCAGGTAAGAACGTTTCACAAACTGGGGTTCCACCGTCAATTACATAACACAAATCAACAGCTGCAGCTGCAAATGAACCAAAGTTAGAATACGTCACTTCGATAGTTTCCGTCGCTGAAAATGCTCCAACCATAGTTCCGGGTTGAACAAAAGCGTCAACACTGATATCGTTAATACCATCGTGTACAATGATATTATCGACTCCAAAGCCATCACGCACGGCACTGCCATCACTAGAGAATTTGAAGCGAAGTTTTACATTACTTTCACCTGAAAGCCCCGTTAATGTGTGAGAAGCTGTTCGCCATGCTCCTGTAGCACCACTGTTTCCATCCCACCAATCGTTACCTCCATCGTTGTACCAATTGCTGATACCCGAAACTGAAGTTCCAAGTTTTGTCCAAGTTGTTCCACCGTCAATTGAAAATTCTACCCAACCTTCGTCGCAGCATCCTTCTGTTTCGTAAATGTGGTCGAACTTAAGAATTGGATCTGTTGTTAATGCTGTAAAGTCATAAACAGGAGATTCAATTTGAGACTCTTCGTTGTTATTGTAGTCACCTGAAAGATTGGTTACCCATGCGTTTGAACCGCAACCTACAGTTCCATTAATATAAGGGCCTGAAGGAACTCCATGCGCCCATGATGAACTCGTTCCACCTGCAACCCATCCACCATCATTGGCTTCAAAGTCTTCCACATGCGGAAACGTGTTAATTTGTGCTTGCCCGAAATTCGAGAGCATTACTGCAGACATAACTAAAATAGCTTTGCCAAGTAGTAGTGATTTTTTTTTCATAGAAATGATTAATAGTTAATTGTCAAAAAGAAAGTACAAAGCCCAAATGACCGTCTTCCAAGTTTTGAATGACTAGCATCAGGAAGTTCACTTCAAATTTCCAAATACAAAAATAACATATCTTACTGATTTTGTGATAATATATTTCCTAACGGTAGTCTTGAGCTATTAAACGGACACGCTTCCTTCATATAAAATACTAGTAACCTAAATTACTGCGGTAATTATGAGGTATGATTCGTTTTTAGTCATGAAGAACGAAACCCGAAACTCAATTCTACTCCTTACTATTCAGTAGTTTTTGTGTGACAACTCCAACAAGAATAACAACACCACAGCCGATAGGGTTGTAAATTAAGTAACTCAAATCAATCTTCTCATACAATACCAATAAATGCACAATTAGAACTGTGATTTGACCAACAACCCCTCCGATTAGAGCTGCAGTTCCCTTTGTAGATTTAAAGAACAAGGCCAACAAAAACACTCCTAAAACTGTACCATAGAACAAGGAGCCTAAAATGTTTACCAATTGAATTAGGTTTTCAAACATTCCAGCCGTAAGTGCAATTAAGATTGCCATTAGTCCCCAACCCACTGTCAACAATTTACTGACGCGGAGGTCTTTTTTCTCGTCGTCAGATTTGGACCAAAATCTTTTGTAATAATCAATAGTTGTAGTGGCGGCAAGTGCATTCAATTCACCAGCCGTTGATGACATAGCAGCGGAAAAGATAACAGCCAAGAGCAATCCGATTAATCCGTGCGGAAGAAAATTCAAAATGAACGTGAGGAAAATATAATCTGAATCTTTGACTTCAAAATTAGGATCAATTTTATGGAGCGACTCCTTGTAACTACCTCGCAGTGAGTCTTGTTGAGTTTGTAATTTCTGGATAGCGATATTCTCATCGACATTAGAGTCCTTGAATTCTTTCAAAAGAACGCGTTTCTCTTCAAAAACGACATCGTACTCTGCTTCAATAGTCTTCAATCCACGTTCTTCAGCAGCAGTCATTTCAACGTTCACTGTATTGAAAACAATGGGTGGCTTATTGAACTGAAAGGAAACAAATACCATTACACCAATGAACAAAATGAAGAACTGCATCGGGACTTTCATCAATCCATTGAACATTAATCCCATTCTAGATTCTTTCAAAGATTTACCACCCAAATAGCGTTGTACTTGCGATTGATCCGTTCCGAAGTAAGAAACGAAAAGAAAAAGTCCACCAGTGAGCCCCGTAAGCAGTGTGTAACGCTCGCTAGGATCAGTAGATAAATTGATGATTTCCATTTTTCCCAAACTTCCAGCAATATCGACACCTTCCATGAATCCAATATTCTCTGGAAAGCTTTCAACTACAAAGTAGAAAGCAATGAACATACCTGTCATTATAATTCCCATTTGCCATTTCTGGGTTAGTGAAACCGCTCTACTTCCACCCGAAACGGTGTAGATAATTACGAGTCCACCAATCAAGAGACAGGTCAGCTGAAGGTTCCATCCTAAAATAGTGGACAGAATAATGGAAGGCGCATAGATTGTAATTCCAGCGGCTAATCCACGCGCAACCAAAAACAAAAACGCCGTAAAAGACCTTACTCTAACGTCGAAGCGTTCCTCTAAATATTGATAGGCCGTGTATACTTTGAGACGGTAGTAAACGGGTAAAAAGAAGATGGAAATTAGGATCATTGCCAGAGGTAATCCAAAATAGAATTGCACGAATCCCATTCCACTTTCATAGCCCTGACCAGGTGTCGACAAAAAGGTTATTGCACTGGCCTGGGTCGCCATAATCGACAATCCAATTGTCGCCCAATTTTCTGAATTATTGCCTTTTAAGTAACTCTCTAAATTGCTATTCTTACGCGTCTTCCATGTTCCATACGCCACAATTAAGATGAGCGTACTCATTAAAACGAACCAATCAATTCCACTCATGATCCATACGAATTAGTGATCCATAAATACACGATAATCTGAACGACCAAGAAAACGATCAATGCAATATACCACCCCTTCCAATTCGTTGAGTCTTTTTCATCACTCATGGCTCATAACTTAAAATGTTGGCAAATAAGCGGTATGCTCCAATCACACCATTCGGTAGCTCACGGAAAAACGAAATTCCAGAATAGACAAATTGTCCTTTTCCATATTTCGCAACGATCAACGCTCCTGTTTGTGACTCTTCACCTTGATCTGCCCAAGAGAAAAGAGGCGTATACTGCTTGTCCCAATTGTTGGCGAAATACAACCCACGTTCTTGAACCCAATTTTCAAAATCGGTTTGTGTGATTTTATTTGGCGAATTCATGATTTGATGTTCTGGCGCTAAAAACATTACCTCTGCGTCTTCTTCCGTCACTCGGTTTCTAGACAATTCAAAAGGATAAGGTCCAAATTGCTTTCCTTCTAATGAACGGTAGGCTGTGTTGTATTGCATTACCAGATTCCCGCCATTCTTTACGTATTCATTCAAGCGTTCTGAATAATTCAAAAGCTCAGGATGCACATTGTAAATACGAATACCTAAAACAACGGATTGGTATTTCGCAAAATCAATACTTGGAATGTCTTTCACTTCAAAAAAGTCAAGTTGGAAACCGAGTTGTTCAATCGCTTGTGGAACTGCATCATCGACACCTTTGATGTATGCAATTCGGCCAGCTTTTATTTTTGCATCAAGCACGGTACATTGCATAAATGCAGTTCTAAACAATGCTTGCGTTGGAATATGATCGTATGCAATCTCCTTGTAGTTCAACAATTCCGTTCCGTCTTCTTGCGTCAATTGAACGGCTCCCGGTTTTGCATTTTCATCCGCCTCAATGGTTAATACAAACCATTCTTCAGCATGTATCGTGTTGAATTCCAGGTGAATTTTATTTGGAGAAATTGTCCAGCCTTTTGGTGCCGTTATATTCAATGTTGTGTTTAAGCTGTCTCTAAAATTTTTGACTTTTATTCGAACTTCTTTTGGCTCGCCCGATTTGGTCAAGAGTTGTTGCTCTTCGAAACTTGCCGTATATCCTGGAGTAGAAATCAAAGGCCGACGCCGTTCACCGTAAGAAGGATCACGCCATTTATAGGCCGCTGGAATTGAAATAGTAAAGGGTTGGTCGTCCACCAAAAAAGTAAATTTCACAGTAATACTTGGTCGGCTCTCTGGTGCACAAAAATTACTTGGATCTGAAACTTTAAAAGTAGTTCCAAAGTGTTCATTCAGCCAATACGGATTTGAAATATCCGTTTTACCATTTGATTTAAGGTCCAAAGCAAGCGGTTCATTCAAGAGTAATTTTTCGTCCAGTTCAAGTTTCTCACCAGTGCTCATTTCCACTTTAGATAGAACAACCGACAGTCCGGAGCGGTTAATTAAATTGGCTTTTAGTAGAACAGAATCTCCTTGATTGAATGAGAACTGTTCTCCCAAGACTTCAGCATGCAATCCAAGGCAATCCTGAATAATGGTCTCACAGCGTCGAATTTTTTCGTCGAAAATATAAGAAGAAGGCAATTGCTTTAATCGTTGCAAAATCTTAAGAAGTGTCGGCACATTGTTCGAAACGGTAACGAAGTCAAAGTTCTTTAGTGCAGATTGAAAATCGATTTCTAATTGTTTATCGGCAACATCTGTCCATGTTTGACTCGTCTTTTCAAAAAACGAACCTTCTAATTTCTCCCCTTCTAAATGCTTAAAGTATTCGATACGGCTTCCGCGCTCAACAATTCCTCCAAACCCTTGACACTTGTGTTCGCTTCGGGCTAGTGTGCCAATTTCATTGTACGACATGCCCAATTGCGCGTTGTAACCGCCAATATCAGTGATCAAATAATCTGGATCGCCTTCCGCCATGTCTTTTATATTCTCGTCCCACCAATAAGATGTATTCCAATAAAGTGAGGTGGATTGCCACGTTCCATAAGCTTGTACTTGCCTTGGTTCGTATTCAACATCCGCTGCCTTACTAAATGCCTCGATCGCCAAAAGGGCAGATGCCGTATGGTGTCCATGACCAGCGCGTTCATCTGGCGGAAATCGGGTAACAATTACGTCGGGCTTGAATTTACGAATGATCAATACCAAGTCGGATAGTAAAATGTCTCGGCCCCAAAGTTCAAAAGATTCTTCAGCGGATTTTGAATATCCGAAATCAACGGCTCTGGAAAAATACTGTTTTGCACCATCGTGAGAGCGCGCTGCCAATAATTCTTGGGTCCGTAAAACGCCCAATTCTTCGCTCAATTCCTCTCCTATTAGATTTTGACCTCCATCTCCTCGCGTTAATGAAAAGTAAGCCGTTTCTGCTTTCTCGCCCAAAGAAAACCAAGCCAAGGCTCTCGTGTTTTCATCATCGGGATGCGCAGCAACGTACAATACTCTTTTTAAGGAATGCAGTTTTTGAAGGTTTACAAATATTTCACCGTTACCGTCATTAGCGAAGGAGAAAAGAGATGAAAATGTAAAATATAAAAGGATTAAATTCTTCAAGTTGTTTGAATTAAGGATGCTCAAATTTACCCATTAAATGCTTAATACAAATAACCTAATCTGAAACGAATCATTCAAAGTGTTACAGCTCCAAAAGAATAGGATTTAAAGAGCATTCTTGGTTCAACGCAACCAACATACACCTGAGACAACTCTAAATAAAGGACTTGCGCGCTATTTCAATTCTACACATTAAAAAAAACAGGGCTTAGGAGTAAAACGACAAGCTAATATTCATTTCCAACAATGACCTGAATAAACCCAATTGTTTCCTTAATTTTGATCTTGAAATCTGAAAAATTAGAAACATGAAAAAAATAATGATTGCCCTATTAACATTAGGGAGCTTTTCTTTAACAGCTCAAATTACAGCTCCAGCACCAAGCCCTGCGGCAAAGGTATGGCAAACGGTTGGACTTACAGAGGTTACAATTGACTACTCTAGACCATTAAAGCGTGACCGTGTGATATTTGGTGACCTTGTGGCATATGACAAAATGTGGCGTACGGGAGCAAACAAAAACGCAATGATTACGACAAGCGACATGCTAATCTTTGGAACTGATACTTTAAAAGCGGGAACATATTCGATTTTCACGACGCCTAAAAAAGGTAAATCGTGGGACGTTTATTTCTACACGGATTCTGAAAACTGGGGAACTCCAGAAAAATGGGATGACAAATTAGTTGCGGTTAAAACAACAGCAACAGTAAGTACGTCAAAGACAATTACAGAGTCGTTTACAATTGCAATTGACAATGTTACAATGAATGGTGCTGAACTAAGTTTTGCTTGGGACGATACGAAAGCGGTTGTTTCTTTTGCTGTACCAACCAATGATGCGGTTTTGGCAAGCATTAATAAAGTGATGAATGGACCAAGTGCTGGAGATTATTACTCGGCTGCGAGTTTTTATCTTACGCAAAAGACAGAACTTGCATTGGCTTTGAAATACATCAACAATGCGTTGGATATGAAGGAGAAAAAGCCATTCTGGTACCTGCGTAAAAAAGCATTGATTCAAGCAGAAATGGGTGATTTCAAGGGAGCAACGGCAACAGCCAAACTTTCAATGGAAGCAGCTAAAGATGCTGGAAATGATGATTACGTTAACTCGAACACAAAGTCGATCGAAGAGTGGAGTAAAAAATAGAGTTTACAATTGAAATTAAGAAAGCTTGTCTGAAAAGACAGGCTTTTTTTGTGGACAAATTTCTGGAGATGAACCACCAACCGTTTCAAGAACCTCAATCAGTTAAGCTTGTTTGCCCAAGCTACACAACGCTGTAACTCTTTGATTTTACAGTATCGAAAATGCGACAATGACATGGAATCGAAAATCAATTCACTTTTATTTAAGAACAAAAAAAAATCCAATCATGACAAATGTCATTGACATAATTACCCTTATATTGTAGTATTGAACTATCAAATAAATCTAAGGTTATGGAAGAATCAAGAAAAGGAAAATGCCCAGTTATGCATGGCGGTAATACTGAAACGCACAACAACGTAATGAGTTGGTGGCCTGAAGCGCTAAACCTAGATATTCTTCATCAGCACGACACCAAAACAAATCCCTTAGATCAGGAGTTCAATTATGCTGAAGAATTCAAGAAGTTGGATCTTGAGGCACTTAAAAATGACTTAAAAGCATTGATGACCGATAGCCAAGAATGGTGGCCAGCCGATTGGGGACACTACGGAGGATTGATGATTCGAATGGCTTGGCACGCTGCGGGAACCTATCGCGTTTCTGATGGCCGAGGCGGAAGTAATACAGGAAACCAAAGATTTGCACCGCTTAATAGTTGGCCAGACAATGTCAATCTTGACAAAGCGCGACGTTTGTTGTGGCCAGTCAAGAAAAAATACGGAAACAAAATTTCCTGGGCGGATTTGATCGTCTTAGCCGGAAACATGGCTTATGAATCCATGGGGTTTAAAACCTTTGGTTTTGCAGGAGGACGAGAAGATATTTGGCATCCAGAAAAAGACATTTACTGGGGTGCAGAAAAAGAATGGCTCGACAAGAGCAGGTATGACGATGAGGGAGATAGTGAATCTCTTGAAAATCCTTTGGCTGCCGTTCAGATGGGATTGATTTATGTAAATCCAGAAGGAGTGAACGGCCAACCCGACCCATTAAGAACTGCTCAAGATGTGCGTTCCACATTTAAGCGTATGGCGATGAATGATGAGGAAACAGTGGCATTGACTGCTGGTGGACATACCGTTGGAAAGGCGCATGGAAATGGAGACGCTACAATTTTAGGAGAGAATCCAGAAGGTGCAGGTTTAGAAACGCAAGGTTTTGGATGGATGAATCCAGCGGGAAAAGGAAATGCGGAAGACACCGTTTCAAGTGGAATAGAAGGTGCTTGGACAACGACACCTGACAGATGGAACCATACTTATTTTCATTTATTGTTGAACCACGAATGGGAACTCAAAAAGAGTCCCGCCGGTGCGCATCAATGGGAACCGATTGACATTAAAGAAGAAGACAAGCCATTGGATGCTTATGACTCCAGCAAACGGAACAATCCAATGATGACCGATGCAGATATGGCGATGAAAATAGATCCAGAATACCGGAAGATATCCGACCGTTTCTATAAGGACCCCGAATATTTTGCGGAGGTGTTTGCAAAGGCGTGGTTTAAACTTACGCACCGCGATTTGGGGCCTAAAAGTCGTTATTTGGGAGCTGATGTGCCAAAAGAAGAATTGATCTGGCAAGACCAAATTCCTGCTGCAACATCTGTCCTAAGCGCTGCTGATATTGAAGAATTGAAAGAGCAACTTTTAAACTGTGGAGTATCAAGAACTGAATTGATTAATACCGCTTGGGATAGCGCGCGAACGTTTAGAGGTTCTGATTTCAGAGGTGGAGCAAATGGAGCGAGGATTCGTTTGGCTCCTCAGAAAGATTGGATTGGTAACGAACCAAACCGTTTGCAAAAGGTATTGAATGCCTTGACTCAAATCCAAACCAATTTTTCGAAAGAAGTAAGTATTGCAGACCTTATCGTTTTGGGCGGAAGTGCCGCTATAGAAAAAGCAGCGAAAGATGGAGGTGTGACTATTCAAGTTCCATTCAGTTCAGGTCGGGCAGATGCAACGGACGAAATGACAGACGTGGAATCGTTTGATGTACTCGAACCGATTCACGATGGATTCCGGAATTGGCTTAAAAAGGAATACCTTGTTAAATCTGAAGAGTTGCTCTTGGACAGAACACAACTGATGGGATTGACAGCGCCCGAAATGACCGTTTTAGTAGGTGGAATGCGCGTGTTAGGCACAAATCATAACGCAACAAAACACGGCGTTTTCACAGAAAGAGAAGGCGTTCTAAGTAATGATTTCTTTGTGAACCTCACAGACATGAAATATTCATGGAAACCTGTAAGTGAAAATCTATACAACCTTATCGATCGCAAAACAGGCGAAACAAAATGGACAGCTACGAGAGTCGATTTGGTCTTCGGCTCCAATTCAATTTTGCGTTCTTACGCTGAAGTGTATGCGCAGGATGACAATAAAGAAAAATTTGTAAAGGATTTTGTGATGGCTTGGACAAAGGTCATGAATGCCGACCGTTTCGATTTGAAATAGTCCTATGAAATTATCTTTAATTACTATTCTTTTAGCGCATTCGTTATTTGGTTTTGGCCAGGTAAGGCTTAATGAAATGCAATCTTCGAATGCCACTACAATTACTGACGACTTCGGAGAATACGATGATTGGGTTGAAATTCACAACCCAACTACCGATTCAGTAGAAATCGGCGGGCTTATATTAAAAGATCAGCTCGATACTTGGGCAATACCAGCGGGAGACCCTTCCACTCATTTACCACCTGGAGGTTACTTCCTTTTGTGGGCAGACGATCAGGAAAGTCAAGGCATTTTCCATACAAACTTTAAGCTTGCTTCTGGCGGTGAGTTTCTAGGACTCTATGAGAGTGATGGAATATCGGTTATTGATTCGATTACCATTCCTGCCATGGCCGCAAACTTAAGTTATATCAGATGTGAAACAGAATGGATGCAGACTACAACACCGTCTCCTTTGTCCCAAAATTACTGTTCAGTTGGCATGGGTGAAATCATCAATACCGCTGATGATTTAATTCTTATTACATCGAATGATAATGGAGTGCTTAATATCGAAATTATAGATTATTCCTCCGGTCAATACAGTCTTTCATTGTATTCAACGGACGGAAAAAAAGTAATCGATCAAGCTTTGAAAGAGAAAAGGACGTCTATACGTTATCCAGCGCTGGAAAGCGGAATCTATTTGGCAATTGTTTCTACGAACACGACTATCTATTCGAAAAGGGTTTGGATCGGTAAATAAATGGATTCGCCAATAAAGCGAGACTCATTGCAAGCCATCTTACCTCTTTTTTAACTCTATCGAAGTAATCTCTGGCCAGATGCCCAACCTTCCTGGCCAGCCCAAGAAACCAAAACCGCGATTGACGTATAGATGACGGTCATTCTCTGTATACAGCCCTGCCCATTTGCGGTACCTGTACTTTACTGGACTCCATTTTATTCCCAACCAATCAATTCCCAATTGCATTCCATGCGTATGCCCGGAAAGCGTCAGGTTGATGTCCTTATCGTGTTCTTTAATCTGGTAATCCCAATGAGAAGGATCGTGTGACATCAAAATATTGAATGCGTCAGAAGTAATGCCTTTTGTTGCCTTTTCTAAATCGCCATGCTGCGGAAAAGGCGGCTTGCCCCAATTGTCGACACCCAATAAATTAATAAACTGATCATTTCTTTCGATGCGTTCATTGGCATTCCGCATCATTTTGAAACCCATTTTCCCTTGATTACTGATCAACCTCTCCAAGTTTGCTTCTTTGACGGCAGGAGATTCCCACTTTACATAATCTCCATAATCGTGGTTCCCAAGAATTGAGAATTTTCCATCCTTGCTTTTTATAGAATCGAAAATGGCAATAAACGGTTCAATTTCTGTGGCAATATTATTCACTAAATCCCCTGTGAATAAAACCAAATCTGCCCCTTGCGCATTGATCATATCAATTCCCTTTTGAACTTTATCGACGCTGTCAAATGTTCCAGAATGAATGTCTGATATTTGTACAATTTTGTAACCATGAAAATTATCTGGGACATCGTCCGATTCAATGACCACTTTTCGAACTTGATACCTGTACTTCCCGAACAAAATCCCATAAATCAATAGCAGAAAGAACGTGAGAGCAATCAATAGAATAACCTGAATGTACAGTTCCATTCGATTGGGAAAGATTGAAGAAACGGTTCCGTCCGAATCAAATTGATTGTTTATCGAACTCCATCCATACCGTATCCAACGGGTAATATCTTCAATGATCAAAAACAAACTGAGAACGATTTTTGGTAAAGCAAACGCGATCATTGACCCCATTAAAATGTTTGATAATGGAGATTTTATGCCTTGTGTTCTTCGATCTCTCGCTTTAACAATCACATAAAGCAGACTTCCAACGGCTCCGAACTGGAACGCGTAATACGAAATCTCGACCCACTTGGCAACACTGAAAAGAGGCAATAATGCATTGTAAATAAGGGATTCAATTCCCAGTAAAAACAGTATGATTAATGAGAAAATTACTATTCGTCTTGTCATAATTGCAAAATTATGCATTCGAAACGTATGTCAACTGTTTAAAGCGTTAAATGATGTCAATGCATTCAATTCAGCGGTGCAATATATCCCTCCAATAATTACAAAGAAAGACTTTATTATTGCTTAAGCATTTTCATTGAACCCAACTCCGTTTTCAAAAAGTACATTCCATTCGACATATCCGTCAAATCAATTGATTCCATGTTTTTAATCAGTGCTCCAGACAGAACAAGGTTTCCTTGAATATCAATCACGCTATATTCAAATGAACCACTGTTCGGCGGTTTACTCACATGATAGACTCCTGTGGACGGGTTAGGATACACCAATAAAGTAATGCCTTCAGCGGATATTTCTTCCACGGACACTGAGGAAGGTTCGCCTTCCTTGCCAAGGAAAATATTTTTCACGCTGTTTGTTGGAGTCGCCATTTTGAACAAGTTATTTGGTGCTGCCCAATACCCAACTAGGTACAAAACATCTTGAGCCGCATCCACGTAGAAATCACCTGTTTCCAATCCCTGACCTCCTTGATTCCCAGCGTATTTTCCCCAAATCGGGTTTCCATTCTGGTCTAATTTCGCAATGAATGCATCATCAGATATCGACCCAACAATAACGCTTGATGTATCTTCTACCAATGTATCGTTATAGAAAATAATTGATCCTGTAAAGCTTCCTTTCAAGTAAACATATCCCGAATCTGACAATTGAATATCCGTTCCCATCGCTCCCCAAGAAGCTCCAACGAAATTTTTCAATGATTTTGTTTCTAACGGAAAAGCTTTCGCCCATTCATTATTCCCCTCTAAATCGAACTTCATCAAGTAAATTTGTTGTTGATTCGTTGAGTCAAGTAGCAAAGTATCACCAAAGAACACTTCATCAATAACCGTATATCCTGAAATATACAAACTGCTATCTACTGTATTCACTTCAGTCGCCATCACCTCGGCAAACCCCATCTCATCAGTAGTCAACCAAATTGCATCACCTTGAGTATTGTATTTAACAGCGAACAATTCTACTCCTGGCTGAGGTGTTGAAACAACATCTACTCCAACCAAACTTAAAACTGCGAAGTCAGTCGTACCAGTTACATATACATTATTGCCGTCATCCAACGCAAGTCCTCCAGGCCCAGCTGGCCCCATAAAACCAATGTTAATATAATCTTCCCAAATCAAACCAGAAATGGTATCGTTAGGGCTAGCAAAAACAGCTACATAACTTGAAGTTTCGAAGGTATTCATATCTTCAAACCGCGATAAAAAATACACATTGTCGGCAGCATCTAATTTAAAATCAATGACAACTCCAAAAGGTGTAGCAGAATTTGAATCCGAAATTGAATTTGGAACTCCGTAATACGTTATTGGCACTCCATTCATTCCGTTGTAAACTATCATAACTCCAGCGTTACAGAGAACGCGTAAATCATTGTCTGAATCCAAGCGGATTTGATTGACATAATATCCCCAATCAATTTTTCTTATCCATTGCAGCGTTCCCAGCGAATCGAATTTAGCGACAAAGACTCTGTCTTCATTTGGGTTACCATAAATTGTATCTGTTTGAACAATCAGTTCTCCTCTGAAAACGCCAGCGATGTACATGTTCGAACTGTCATCAACTTCCAAATGGTTGGCTATGCTGTTCGCATTACCATTCCCATACGTATTTGACCATGCCCATTGAATCTCATTATTCTGTTGCGCCATTGAGACTGTGGTGCAAACCAAAAACACAATCCAAACTACTATTCCTTTTCTCATTCCCTTATCACTATTAATTAGGATACAATTATAGACATTCTACCCTGTGCAACAACCGCGAAGTTTTAGTTTAACATTTAACTTCCGTAATTTTACATTATGAAATCCATCCTTCTCCCTTTCTTGCTTCTTACATTTTTTTCCAATGCACAATTGCAGGACTACAACAAAGAGCGCTTGCAACTTGACAAAGGATTGATGGTAGGTCTCGGAAGTTGGGCAACAGCTAATTTGGCTACAGGTGCTATCGGCTGGGCAACAACTCCAAAAGGCCACGCTCATTATTTTCATCAAATGAACTTCTTTTGGAATACTGTTAATTTGGGTTTGGCAATTCCCGGTTATTTAAAGGCACGAAAAGGAGCAACCGATCTTTCTTTTGCTGAAACGATTAAAGAACAGCACAAAACGGAAAAGATCTTCCTGTTCAATACTGGACTCGACATTGCATATATGACAAGTGGCTTGTTACTCCGGAGCGAAGCCAAATCCAATTTGGAAAAACGCGATCAATTTGAAGGGTTTGGTACCAGCATCCTCATGCAAGGAGGGTTTCTGTTTATTCTCGATATAACGGCCTACGTCTTGCACAAACGTCATTCAAGCCAGAAGTTAAATGGATTTATTGAAAACGTTGAAATGAGTCAAACAGGAGTTGGGTTACGCTGGAACATTCCTTCTCTTGCCGTACAGCGATCTCAACTGGCAAACCGTTGAAGCCGCATTCTTAAGTATCTTCTTATTTTTAAGCATGAAATTATTTGAAACCTATCCGCTAGGCCCCTTAGACTTGAGCTCTAGAATTGCAATGGCACCTTTAACGCGTTGTCGTGCAGTGAACGAAAACACACCGAACGACTTGATGGTAGAATATTACCGTCAGCGAGCTGGAGCAGGAATTATTATAGCGGAAGGAACATCGCCTTCTCCCAACGGACTTGGGTATAAAAACATTCCGGGATTGTTCAATGAGGCACAATTGGAGGGTTGGAAAAAAGTCACTCAAGCTGTTCATGAAGAGAACGGAGTCATTTTCCTGCAAATAATGCATACCGGCAGGGTTGGACACACGAATAATTTGCCAAAAGGTGGTCGATTGTTGGCTCCGTCGGCAATAGCACAGGCGGGAGACATTAGCACTTATGATTTAGAAAGACAGCCCTACCCGATTCCAGAAGCAATGTCTACTGAAGATATTAAAACAGCGATTCAAGAATTTAGAACATGCACCGAAATGGCAATTGAAGCTGGATTTGATGGTGTGGAAATTCACGGAGCACATGGGTACTTGCCCAATCAATTTCTTGTCCAGTCAACAAACAAACGGTCGGATCTTTACGGTGGAAATCGTGAAAACCGCCTTCGTTTTTTACGCGAAGTACTGACAGAATGTATTGATGCCGTTGGATCAGACAAAGTTGCACTTCGGATTTCACCTTTCAGCTATGCTGAAACTGATGATGAAGTGGAGGAATTGTATGAAACCTACACTTCTTTGGCTGAAATATTGAACCCTATGAACCTTGCTTATTTGCACCTTAGCCATATGGGTGATCCTGTGGGAGTCAAGTTTGAATTGTGGAGAATTCTGCGTTCGATTTATCAGGGAAATTTAATGCTCTGCGGTGATTTCACACAAGAAAAAGCAGAAGAAGTCCTTGAAAAAAACGAGGCAGATTTAATTGCTTTTGGCCGTGACTACATTGCCAATCCGGATTTGGTTGAGCGTTTCAAGAACAATTGGCCATTGGCAGATCGTGACAATTCGCAATGGTATGGAGACGGAGCTGAGGGTTATACGGATTATCCAAATCATCAATAACCGTGGTTTTCTATTCCCTTTGTTATTTGTTTCACTCCTTTTTCTTTTATATTTACCTGTATTGAATCTTAAAAATGGCGACAGATTACTACAAAACGAAAAAATCAATTGAAGAATACATCCGACTTGCGCAGGATGTAAACGGAGGCAAGTTGATTGATAAACTCAAAGAGTTCCTACCGACAAATTCAAACCTACTTGAAATTGGAACAGGTCCAGGAACAGATTGGAAAATTCTAAAGGAAGATTTTGAAGTTGTTGGTTCTGACAACTCTAAGGAATTTCTAGAGCATCTTCAGGCGAGTCATCCAACCGGTCGGTTTCTCGAATTGGATGCCATTACATTAAAAACAGAAGAAACCTTTGATGCGATCTATTCAAATAAAGTGATGCATCATTTAGAGGAGAATGAACTAACGGCTTCTATTCAAAGACAGTCTGACCTATTAAACTCTAATGGAATTATATGTCATTCTTTTTGGAAAGGAGAAGGCTCCGAAATATTCAACGGAATGTTCGTAAAGTACCACACAGAAGTTGCATTAAAAGCTTTCTTTGAGAAGGATTTTGAAATCCAATTGATCGATACTTACGCTGAATTTGAAGCTGGAGATTCTCTTTTATTAATCGGAAAGAAGAAATAGTATTCCAAAAAAACATCAACTTCTTTCTATTTCGATTCTTCTTTCGGCTGGCGCTGGATTAAAAACAAGGAAAGAAGTCCAAGAACGACAATTGCAAGGGTTTGTGCTCCCCAAGCGAAGATTCCCAAAGCAGCAAAATGGACACCATCCATTGCTAAAACTTTTGTAACCCATACAGGATAAGCGCCAATTCCACCCGGCAGGAGACCAACGGCAACGGCCGATACTAAGAAAATGCCAAAGACCGTATCGATTCCAATTCCAGCGGTTTGCGGAAACGAGAGTGCGAAGAGCCACAAAGCACCAATGTATGCACCCCAAATAAAGAACGTATGTGCAATAAACGCCCACTTTTTCTTCATCGTCCAAACTGACTTTATTCCTTGGTAAAACCCGAGGAACTTTTCTTTGACAAAGCGCCTAAACTTTTCGTTTTTGAAGTAGAAAAATAGTCCAATGCTGCCAATTACAAGGAATGCGATGAGCGCATATATTTTCCAATCGGAACTGGATTCACCCGAATCTGTGATCGCATCAATATCACCCGAATTTATTCGCAACAACCCTGTAATTAGAAAGATCAAACCGAATACCATTGCGTCAATTACACGCTCAACGACAATGGTTCCAAACCCCTTTTCGAATGGAATCTTCTCGTATTTCGCGAGAAGGCTTGCACGGGCAAATTCACCGGATCGTGGCAAAGTATAATTAATGACATACCCGGCCATAACGCCATGGTATACATTTTTCAATTTGGGTTTGTATCCCAGAGGCTCGAACAAGAAAAGTGATCGGTATGCCCGACTAAAATGACTAAGGAATGTAACGAGCACACCTAAAAAGGCCCAAAAGTAGTTGGCATGTGCAATGGCGTGCTTTGTTTCCTGAATATCCTTATCGCTGAGTCCGCTTAAAAAATACCACGTCAAATAAACCCCAATGCAGATTGGAACAATGATTTTCAGGGCTTTTTTAAGGGTACCATTCATGAATTAGAAAGCGTAAATGACAAAGATGAGTTTATTAAAAGGAATTCATTCTTAAAGTTAGAATAAATCCCATTAAATTGGCGGTATGGAGCAAACCCCAGAAGAACGAAAGAAGTTCTTAACTGAACTGAATGAAACTGCGAACTACACCGCGGTAATTCTGCATGGGGAAGAAGTTTCTAAAGTTCGGGTGAAGCAAATCAAAAAGTACTTCCGAAAAACGCACAAGATGCTGCATCGGATTTCTACCATGAAGGGCGACATCAACAACAACTCCTTTAAATATTGCTATGGCGGAAAACTACTCGCACGAAAGGTGTTGTTAGAGTTGGGTGTTGTGGAAAAGATGCAGACGAAATACCGAAAAGCTACCTATCGGATGCTTCTTGTGCCAGAAGAATTGGACATGGAATTGGTGTCTCGAATTATTGTTGAAGTGTATTTGAAGAGGAATGAGATTGAGCCATTGTAGGTCTTCAATAAAACATCTACTACTTCGAATACGCCAAAATTGGTTCCAATCCATTTATTTGCACCACTGCTAATAGTTTAAAAAAGGGCTCGTAATGTGCCATTTTATCCCCTTCTAATTTTATTTTTCTACTCGAAATTGTTTCTGAATTCATCCTTTGATCAATCATCACGGTGATTTCATCGATTGAATACTCTTCACCATCAACGGTATATTTATCATCCGCTGTTACCTTCACTGTCATAAACACTTCAGAAGCAATAGCGTCTTCTATTTTAGATTCCTGAACATCAACAAGAGCTTGTTGATTTGAAAGAACATACTCCAATTTATTTTCACATTTAGAACAATCTTCTGCACAAGAAAAAAGAAGTAGGAATACCAAGAATGGGACTAATTTAAGCATGCTCAAAAGTAACAATTGATCCGTCAAAATTTACTTTCCGTTGAGAAGAGTGCTATCTTTAGGAAATGAAAACGATACTTCTAATTCTCTCCGTACTTTTCATTTCTAGCACTGCCAGCGCGCAATTGTGGAAGGAAATGATGAACGATCCCAGCGTAAATGTTTACGATGTTGTTACCGAAGCCGAAAAATATTTTGAATCCATTGACATTACAAAAAAAGGTTCTGGATGGAAAGGATACCAACGATGGCTTTACGAAACGGAACCTAAATTTTATCCTTCAGGAGATCGAAGTTCAGTAGACCCTTACTTTGTGAAAAAAGCGTCTGAAGGTTTTATACCATCGAGCGCAATGGCATTATTCGATGGCGGCTGGGAAGAATTAGGCCCTCACTATTTAGAACAAATTACAGGCCATTATTCTGCTGGATTGGGCCGAGTTGAATCCTATTATTCTGACCCAACAGATCCATTAAAAATTTATCTGGGTTCTCGAAGTGGTGGTTTTTGGCGCACTGTTGATGGTGGAGTCACTTGGACGGAAAGCACAACTGATTTTTTGTTTGCCACAGGTGTAAACACGATGTCCGTTTCTCCAACCAATTCAGATTCTGTTTACATCAACGTTCGAAATTCTAGAAATGGAACGACACATGGAATCCACCTTTCGACAGACGGAGGCGATACATGGAATGTGACAAATTTCAATCCGACGAACTTACTTTGGGGTGGAATGGGAACGAACCGTCAGATTTATCAAATTGCACACCATCCAACAATCCCAGGATTGATCTTTATTGGAACGAATGAAGGTCTTTTTCGATCTTCGGACAACTTGGCAACATGGACAACACCAGTCGCTGCTTTGGATTTTCAAACGATCGCTTTTCATCCAACAAACCCAGCTATTATTTATGCTAAAACATCGAACAACAACAGTGCGATTTACATCTCGACAAATGGCGGGTTAAGTTTTAGTTTATCGAATACCATTCCTGGAAATGGAGCTTCAATAAAGCTTTCAATTTCAGCTGCATGTCCTAACTGTGTTTATGTTGGTTCCAGTGATGGAATTTGGAAATCAACGGATGAGGGGATGAATTTTACCTTGTTATCAACGCCTGGAATTAGCAATTACGGTGCTTATGCCGTTAGTGATGTTGACACCAACATTATGTTGTTTGGTGACATCGATGTTCACATGAGTACGGATGAAGGTCAAACGTTTAACCAAGCTACGTATTGGAGTCAAGGAAACGCGAATTACAATACAACCGGAACGTACGTTCACGCTGATATTCGAGGAGCTACATGCGTTAACGGTGTGTTCTGGATCAACACAGACGGTTTTTTGTGTCGTAGTTTTGATAACGGAGCAACATGGGAGATTTTTGAAGGACAATCCATTCGTGAATATTACAACCTTGGTGTCAGTCAATCCAATCATGAACGAACGATAACAGGATCTCAAGACAACGGTACAAGTATCAAAACCGAAACGTCTTGGGTTGAATTTTACGGCGCAGATGGAATGGAAGGTATTATTCATCCATTGAACGACGACTGGATGATCGGAAGCGTTCAAAATGGAACGAGAAGAAGAACCAAAGATGGCGGACAAACGCAACAGGGTGTTACACCTCCAAATCAATCTGGAAGTTGGATCGCACCACTTTTTTACGATCCAAACGATCACATGAAAGTCTACCACATGGGAGATTCAGTGTACCGCAGCGATGACTTCGGATCGACATGGACGAAATTGGGAACGCCTGGTTTTTCGGGCACAATAAGCTACGCAACAATTGCAGAAACGAATTCAGAACGCTTGATCGTTGCCAAAGGACAAGACATTGAAAAATCATTGGATGGCGGTCTTACATTTATCGACATTCAAGGAACGCTGCCGAACAGTTCAATCACCGATATTGCCTTCGATCCAAACAACGACTGGGTTATTGTGGTTACTTACGGTTCGTACCAAGCGAATGGAGAAAAAGTGTTCATTACAACAAACCAAGGAATCACTTGGCAAAACATTACCTACAACCTCAACGACATGCCAATTCGATCTGTAGTTATTGATCATACGGATCAATCGACAATCTACTTGGGAACAGAAATTGGCGTTTACAAAAAAGCGATGGCCGATAACTCTTGGTCACTCTACAATCCAGATTTGCCAAACACTTCTATTCTAGAAATGGAAGTAATGTACGGTTCAAATACGCTTAGAGCCGCAACATGGGGACGTGGTCTTTGGGAATTTACTTTAGACGGCCGTCAGAGTTACCCTTCTATCACCAACACGTCAATTACAGACATGCCCACCGATCAAGCTCCGCTGTTGGGAATTGACCAATACGTGAGCTCTACGATTCTATACGACAATATGATTTCGAGTGTGTACGTTGAATGGTCGGTGAATGCGCCAACTTTCGGCAATGCAATTCCAATGACAAATACAGGAGGAAATGACTGGTTATCCAGCGCTCCACTTCCAAATCAACCTGCCGGAACGAAGTTGTTCTTCAAGGTTTTCGCTGTTGGTGATGCTGGAGACACAACGGAAACGTATAAATTTATGTATACAACAAAGCCTTTCGATTATTGCTCTTCTTTTGGAAACATGTCGTATTCAACAGGGATTACTTTGGTTAATTTCAATACGATAAACAACCCAACTGGAAAGCTTCAACCGTATACGGATTACACGGCAACAGATTCGACAATCGTCGAATTGGGAAGTTCACATGATTTGACACTCAACGTTGATACAGACGGAAATTACATCACAAATGCCAAAGCTTGGATCGACTGGAACCACGATGCTGATTTTGAAGATGCGGGAGAAGAATACGATTTGGGTTTCGGACAAAATACGCCCGATGGAATAACGGATTTATCACCGCTTACGATTACAGTTCCGCTAACGGCTTGGGTTGGAAAAACAACGATGCGCGTTTCTGGAAAGTACAATACCGATCCACTTTTATGCCAAGAAGGATTTGATGGCGAGGTTGAAGATTACTCCATTTATGTGGTTCCAATTTGCAATCCTGTAAACTCCTATTCAACAATTTCAGCCTGTGATTCATTGCTTTGGAACGGTTCTGTTTATACATCATCCGGAACGTATGCGAACGTTGTTTCAAACATTTACGGGTGTGATTCAACGGCCTATGTTGATCTTACGATTGAAAATTCTTCCAGTATTGACACGAGAACAGAATGCGAGCCTTTTACTTGGATTGACGGGAACGTTTATTCTTCGAGCAACAATTCAGCAACGTTTGCTTTAACAAATGCCGCGGGATGCGATAGTCTTGTGATGCTTGATCTTACGATGGAATTGATCAATACAAGTGTGACTGCAAACGGCGTTGTTCTTACAGCTGAAAGCACTTCAAATGCGTATCAATGGGTAGATTGTGATGCGAATTACGCTCCGATTACCGGTGAAACAAACGCGTCTTTTATCCCAACAGTGAATGGAAATTACGCGGTTATCATTGACTCGGCTTTTTGTTCGGATACGAGTGCTTGTTTTACAATCAACACAATCGGTATAGGAGAATTAAGTAGCGAGGTGGTGTTAATTTCACCGAATCCTTCTTCTGGTCAATTTTTAATTCAATTTGATGCAGTAAAATCGAATGTGAATGTTGTGATTTATAGTCAAGGAGGTAGAATCGTTCGGAATGAATCGTTTGTTAATAAGGCAGAGATTCCTTTTGATTTATCGGTTGCGAATGGCGCTTATTATGTCGTGGTTCGAATTGGTGAAGAGAATGGCGTTTTCAAGTTGGTAATTTCCGAGTAGGATCCAGTACCGACTTTGAATGTAAATCGTACTTATGCCAATTCAGGGTTTATCTGAAGTAAGTTACTCTTGAAATGAACCCGTCTATTTAACTGACATAGTTGCAGGCTGTTATTCTACTGTGATTTTTTTAATTGCGCTCTAAACGTAAAATTCACCCGTCTTAGATAACGAGAGCAGGGCCGACAGCAAATCACCCCCCTATCTCATCAGCGGTTTATAATTTTACATTCCACCATTTTTAAGGTTTTGGCTTGATATTCGCGGCACTCTTTATAATAAATTTGAACTAAAATAATTGCTGCATAAGAATTATGCATCGGAAATTTTAAAAAAAAGAAATTAGTATGAGTCAAGTTAAAGAGAACAACACGGTTAAAGTAAACTACACAGGTAAGTTGTCTAACGGACAAGTCTTCGATAGTAATACTGGAAAAGAGCCGGTAGAATTCACTTTAGGACAAGGACAGTTAATCCCTGGTTTTGAGAAAGGTTTAATTGACATGAAGTTAAATGAAAAAAAGACCATTACAATTCCTGAAAATGAAGCATATGGAGCAATCAAAGAAGGTTTGCGACAAGAAGTAAAAAGAACTGAACTTCCTCAAGAGATCACGCCAGAAGTTGGTATGGGACTCGTTTCTAAGACTCCAGAGGGTCAAGAAATGAATTTGCATGTTGTTGAAGTTAACGACGAAAGCATTATCGTAGATGGAAATCATCCTTTAGCGGGACAAGACCTTATTTTTGATCTTGAAGTGGTAGAAATTAAGGGTGCAAATATCATACTGTAAATTACTTGCTTTGAATTGCCTGACAGTCCTTACGTAATCCAATACGGAAAGGCTGTCAGGATTTATTGGATAAACGATCTTGATCCGTCCTAGAATTCTATTCCATTCGATATACTTTCTTGGTTGTTCCATCAGAATAGACGAATATCAAAGTTGTATTGGGTTTGTCTTCGGTTTCACGTCCCATAAGATCTGTTATTCGCAGTAACTCTTTATTACTATATATTTCGCTTTCAGGTATCCCTACGAATTGACACCCATTGTTTGAATGGGCATAATTAAACATAGGATAAAGCCCAGAACTATCAGGATCTTCTTTAAAGCACTCAAAAACGAGGCTCTGTTCGAATGCATAGAAAAAAGCAAAGAATCCATATGTACTGCCAATTCCTTCAATCCAATAATAATTCATGCCAGCAAATTGCGAAAGATGCTCAAAGTTAAAGCGACGATAATAGTTTCCTTCAATAAGAACAGAATCTATAGAGTTTAATAATACTTGATGCTGATTTGTCAAATTAAAAGTGTCACCAACCTGAAGTCCAAAATCGTACATTAAAAACTCGTCGTAGTAATTTTGATCATAGGAATATCCTGTATACGCTGGACCTTCTGTGCATCCAATAGAGCTGTGTGGTACGTTTTGATAATAAACTTTTAGACTATCTGTTCGAAAGCGGCCAATTTGTAGATCAAGTGAAAAACCATTCCAAGCCCAATCGAACAAATAGTCAAATCCCTGGGCATGAGGTCTAGCATAAACATTGTTGTAGGTCATGCCATTTTCGAAGGACTGATCATATGAATAGATGATGAATGGACAATATTCATCTGGACCGTCCCCTGGTGGATACAATTTTGTTTTAATCTGTACCCAAACTGCATTACTATCAGGAAAAGGAACTTCATGAGTCTGAGCATTCGCACTAAACGAAAGTAGTAATATGACTATCAGCTGTTTCATCTATTCAATATACAACTTTTTAGAATGGGTTACTACAGTTACATATAACGGTTAGCTAAAAATAAGCTTTAGCGACCCGAAGGGTTATTTTTAGGTTTTGTCATCTACTTTTTTTTTGATTTCCACAGAGATTTCTTGATTAATTATAGCATAAAGTTTTGCTAAAAGGTCAGCTTTATTGGTGATTCCCGTATTAATGTCTTTCCATCTCAAATAATACAGAAAGGATGGTTCCAGAATGTATAAACAACCCTGTTTGTTTGACCATTCTAATAATTCGATACCATTTTTCTTTTGCAGTTTACCAATTGAACCTAATGTGCTATTTACTGATGCTACAGGAGGCTTTTCAAACTTAGAATCTAGTTTAACTAATCTTGAATCTATTTCACTTCTAACTAGCTTAAAAGCAACAGGGTCCAACGTGAATATTAGTAAAAGTAACTCGTAAGTATTATATTTTCTTGCTCCTTTTCTGAACCCAGTTATTAAGATTTGATATATGTCTTTAAAAACGTTGAAATTTTGGTTCGCAACATTAGTCATTGAAGTTTCTATATCACTTTTGACGAATTTCAACTTATCTTTAGTGTTGTAGGTAGTTATTTTTTTATCTAAAAATAGTCTAGAACTAATTGCTTGAGTAATTAAAGGTAAGCCAACAGATTCAGAAGCTATAAATTGGTATTGAGGTTCTGAAATATTAACCTCCAATTCTTTTAACCCTTGTTTGATAATTTTTTTGAGGTCATCAATTTCCCACGTACCGACCTCGGTATGTGATATTCTTCCAACAAGATCTTTATTGGACAATGCTAAATCAACAGCATGATGAGCAGTACCTACAATTATTGTAGAAACTTCGCTATCCGTGAAATCTTTCCATTGTTGAAATACACTTTTTTTGTATCGTCATTCAAATAGTGAAAATCTTCTACAACAAGGACGTAGGGTAATTCCTTTAAAATTGGGATTAAATGTTTTGGGCTTGGTTTAGAAAGTACCCTTTCTCGCACTGTTTCACTTGAATATGTTCCTTTCAGTCCTAAACTAATTTCACCAATTATTTTACCTAACCACTCCCAACCCGCACTAATACTAGTTTTTACTTGGCTAGAAAGTTCAATTTGTCCTTTTTCAGCTTGTTTGGTGATTCTATCAAAATTGACATCCTCAAGTGCATTTCTCCAAACATCTTCGATGGTCATTTTATCATTACACCTTATAGTAAGTGGTGTTTTTTTAAATTCAGATATTACTTTTTTATAAAGAGTGGTTTTCCCAGTTTTTGAGGGGCCTGTCAGTAAACACAGGGTTCCGGGAATGCTAAGACTATTTGTTAATTCGAATTCAAATTTGCCATCATTTCTCTTTACATAAGTAACTCCAGGAGTTCCAATTGTTTTAAAAATTTCAGATATTAAATATTTTCCCATTTTTTTTATAATTGTAGATAACAACACATGTCCCTTATCCGCCCTGTAAAAGTAAGCAATCCAAACCCTAATTAAAATGAGTATTTCTACTCAAAAAAATCCAAATAGTGCACAAATTCATCTATTTCCCAGAACAAACCACCTCAAAACCAACCAATCTCCCAAACCCACACAAAAATCCGTATATTCATAAAAAAAGACGATTTTGAAGACAATGACTTGTGAAGAATTAGGCGGTGCTTGTGGAGTAGAATTTCACGCCGAAACATTCGAAGAAATAGCGAAGATGAGTATGAAGCATGGAATGGAAATGTTCCAAAAAGCCGACCGTCCCCATCTTGAAGCGATGGAAGAAATGAAGTCCTTGCGTGAGTCAGGAGACATGAGCGAATGGTTTGAGCAAAAGCGTAATGAATTTGATGCACTTCCAGAGAACGACTAGTGCTTTCAAATTAAAACAACCAATCCTACACTGATTTTCATTTTTGATTATGAACGTATTAAACCGCTTCGCTAACTGGAAATTTATACTTCCGTTGTTCGTCGCTTTTCTTTCTTTCCCCCTTTTTTTCTTTGATCATTATCAATCTAAAATTACCGCAACCGCAGGTTCAAAGCTTAAAATTTTAGATGTACGGTTCAACTATTCCTTCGATGATGTCAACGGTTTGTTCGCTGCAATGGGCAATGAAGGACGCGAAATCTATTCAATAATTTCAGGCAAAGTCGATATGGTCTTCCCGATCGTAAACTCCCTGCTTTTGATGCTCATTCTTTTCAATCTTTTAAAAAAGGTGAATGTTCCCAACTCAAAATGGCTCTACCTTTCATTGTTGCCAATTCTCGGAGGATTCTTTGATTTCCTTGAAAACTTCAATATTCTGAATCTATTAAATTCGTATCCGAATATAACGCAAGATCAAGTGGCTATGGCCTCCTTAATAACATCAATGAAATGGTTTTCCTCAGCTCTTGTCATCGGGCTTATTGTGGTTCTCATCGTTACGGTTTTGAGAAAAAAAATGAAGAGAAATAGCGCTCCTGATAAATTAACGGAAATGAATGTTGATGATCAATTGAACTAGTGGGCCTATTGAAACGAACGAACCACTCAAAGAGAATGCCATCTGAATACATCGAATTATTAAAAAAAACACTTATTGATTATTCAATGATCAATAAAAACGAATACCATCCTCTGGACATTGTACGGCCGAGTTGGAAGACTTTTTTCTTGTTCCCTTTGCACCGAATACTGAAAAAAAGAAACTTTGCTATTGGTAAAATCAAACGCGTGAATGAGCACGACCGCTTGAATGGGTATGATTGGCCAGCAAATGCATTAACCATGATCGGTTTAAATCGATTGAATAACATTGAAGATTGTATCCGTACCATTTTAAGGGATAAAATTGAAGGTGATTTTATTGAAACGGGCGTTTGGAGAGGAGGAGCGACCATTCTCATGCGGGCGGTTTTAAAAGAGCTTGAAATAAAAGACAGAGTTGTTTGGCTGGCGGATTCATTTGAAGGGTTGCCCAAACCGAACACGAATGACTTTCCGGCAGATAAAGGCAATGAACTCTACAAACTCCGGATTTTGTCTTGTTCCTTGGAAGAGGTTCAGCATAATTTTAAGGTCTACGGATTGCTGGATGATCAAGTAAAATTTATTCCGGGCTGGTTCAAAGACACCTTGCCCACCGCTCCTGTTCAACAAATTTCTTTGTTAAGGCTCGATGGAGATTTGTATGAATCCACATTTACCGCATTAAAGTATTTATACCCCAACGTATCGTCTGGTGGATTCGTAATTGTAGATGATTACAACGCTTTTCCATATTGTAAGGCCGCAGTTGATGCGTTTCGAAAGGAATATAAAATTGAAGAATCAATGATTGAAATTGACAAGGAAGCAATCTATTGGCGAAAAAAATGAGTGACATTAAATACATTTATTGGTTTTCGTATTACAACCTGGATTCGCCAAGCGTCCGTTATAGAGGAAAGTACCCTCTTGAATTTTTCAAGGAAAACTACAACATCGATAGTTCGTTGATTGTTCCCGGTTACGCACCCAAAAGAGCATTTTCATTTTTTAAATCCTATTGCTCGGCTTTGTTTTTTCGAAAAGAAAATTCGGTGATTGTCATTCAAAGAGTCCATTCAGGCTTCATTTATTCGTCATTGTTAAAACTCTTGGTAAGTGTTCGGAAAAAAGACACCGTCTACGATTTAGACGATGCCGACTATCTGTATTGCAAAACAAATTCCATCTATTTTTTCGCGAAAAAATGTTCTCGGATAACCGCTGGTAGTCATGCGATAGCCAATCATTTATCCAAATTCAATAACAACATTCTCATCACCTCTTCTCCAACGCCCGATTTGCAAATCGTTAAGAAAAAGAAAAGCGCCATTTTCACAATTGGTTGGATTGGCGATTTTGGTGGTGATCATAAAAAAAGCCTTGTCGAAATCGTTTTTCCTGCTGTTAAAGCTTTGGATTTCGAATGCAAATTGATCCTTTTGGGCGTCACGAAATCGGATGAGCGTCAATTTGTTCGTGACTATTTTTGCGAGAATGAAAATGTACACATCGAAATTCCAGAAAATACCGACTGGCAAAACGAACACCGTTTACAACAAAAAATAAGTTCATTCGATATTGGAATTTCAACCCTCATTGACAATGAAATCCAACGCTCAAAATCTGGGATTAAAGCAAAACAATATTTAAACAATGGCGTGCCCGTTTTGGCGACAGACCTCCCCGAGAATGATTGGGTAGTTAAAGAGGGGATTAATGGTTTCTTTTGTTCCACTATCGAAGAATTCAATCAGCGAATCGTTGAGTTCTATAAGATGGATGACGCGCTTTACGATGACTTTTCAAAGAATGCTAGAAAATCCATTTGTGCATTTGACCATCAAAAATATTATTCGGATTTTATGAAATAATGGGTGAGAAGTCATGAATTATAAGTTGATTCATTTTTACTTAACTTAGAGACAACTGATTACGAACAGCATTCGAAAATGACACTAAAATCCATTGCAACTAAATTTCTAATCCTTGTTCTTGGATCGAAATTGATTACGAATCGATGCGTGAATTCATTGGCCTATTTGATTATGAGCTCCTCACAGACACATCGGTTCTTGTTACAATTATCCACTCAAGAATAGGAAGCTCTCGATTTAAAAATTTGATGGGTTTAAAAATTAAAGATGATAGAACGGGAAACTGGTTTGATATGGATTCACTTTCAAAAGGTGCAGTTTTTGAAGTAAAAGGTCCTGAATCATACCGTGGATATATGGAGCTAGGTTTTAACGAATGCAAATCACCCGAATATATCTGCACAACACGTTATCATAAAAATCGTGTGCCATTTTCTTTTGTCCCCTATTAAGATTCGATTTTATTAAGTAGACCGGAACCCCGAAATTATTTCACAGTTGATTTCTTACCTCGCTTCTCCGCAAGATAATTGCGAAGTGTTGGCAGACAGAATGCGATACTAAAGATAAAAACCAGATTGGTCGTTAGGTTGTATCGATCGCCCACGTATACAAACAATGAAAGGATTCCAACCGTGTAAATAGCCAGTAAAAATCCGAGCAAAAACAAGCTGTTTTCCTTGCTAACTTCCCACAATTTTTTTCTTCGAATCCATAAAGTGAATCCACATAAAAACAGCCAACCAAAGAACAAACTATTTCCTAAATTGTTGGGTTGATGAAAAGAGAATTTGGTCGCTCTCCAATAAATTCCACCAATAGCTTTACCAGGATGGTTCTTATAAAAAGAGATCACTTTTCCCTTTAAAGTACTTGCGCGATCCTCCCACGTCGTTGTAATCTTTAACGGCGCTACTGCCTCAGCATAATCCTCTTCTGAAAGTTCGCTCCACCTGCTCGAATAGTAATCCTGCTGTAAATCGAGGTATTCATTGTTGGCACAATACAATGGAATTTCACTATACGTTCCAGCACTTAATCGCTTATCACCATACTTAGCCTTGGAAATTAACATCACGCCATTTACAATAATAAGAGCAACGGATACGCTGACCAATAAGGGAATTGCTTTTCTTTTGTGTCGAATAAGAATGACAATTAAACTTGCTGCAGCGAGATATACAAAAGGGGCATACACCGGTCGAATTAATAGATTTAAGGCAATGGACAAACCTAAAAATAGTGCCATTTTTATCGTGAAATGATTTGTAAATCGAGCAACACAGAACAGCATTAAACTGATGGAGAAGAAAATTGAAATCTCTACGCCCCAATCAAAAACGATTGGAATAATTCCATAAACGAGCGGAAGAACCAATAGGCGGTAATAACGCGGGAGCTTCAATTCCTTCATGGTGAAAAACACAAGGCACAATCCCAAAAACAAAAGGATTCGAGCAAAAACCAATGGGTTATTCACCCCTAAACTATTGGCCAAAAGAATCACCAATGGATGACCGACTGGAGGAAGAATAAAATCGTTTCGAATGTTGTCGTGGTAGCCATCACCATCCACTAAATTGTGTGCCGATTCATGGTATAAAACGCCATCGGGTGAAACGATGTCCGAGTTTTGAAAACTAAAAACCAAAAACAAAATGATGAATAGCGCAAGGGCCATCTCGACAATTGCAGAAGTTCTTTGAGATTGAAACAGTTTTACAGACATCAAAGTTTGATTTAATTTTAACTATTTGGGCGGATTGGAACTCGACTGCATGTCAATTTGAATCGCTTGAAGCAGAAATTGGGTTCCCAATATTAATGGCAAAACAGCAAGCATTACCGTTCCCGTCGAAGCGAGAAGGTTGTGGTGCACGTGCCACCACCATTGATAAATTCCAAAGCTCATTCCCCAGATCAATAACGGCAATCCAAAAAGCAAATAGATGGAAGCCATGTTGAAATCGTAGATGTAATATTTAAGAAAAATGCGCCTAGACAAACCTTTAATGAGGTAAAACGGAAATTGAAAAAGCGTTCTTGTAACAGATAGAGAACTTTCTTCATCGTCATATCGAGCAGGGATCGGAACATCTTTAACTGCACGTCTATGAATATTCAAATTGATCAACATATCCGATTCAAAAAAGTAGCGTTCCGAGAGTTTTTTCAAATGAATATTCGCTAAAGCCTCACCGTTAATTGCCGTATAACCATTTGTCGGGTCCATAATGTGCCAATACCCTGAAACAGCCTTTAAAACAAACGATAAAACACTGTTTCCAATCAATCGGATTTTAGGCATTTTCCGAAGCATTTTGAAGTCTACAAAGCGATTTCCTTTTGTATAATCAGCCTCTCCTGCAAGAATTGGTGCTATCAGTTTTGGAAGGTAATCCAGATCCATTTGTCCGTCGCCGTCAACTTTGACAATAACGTCACACTCAAGTTCTAAGGCCCTTTTATAACCTGTAATCACAGCTCCTCCAACCCCTTTATTCTTCTCATGGAAAATCACTTCCAAATTTTGAATGGTGCTAAACTCTTGAGATTCTACGAACTTTCCTGATTCTTGCGGGCAACAATCGTCAACAACAATAACATAACTCACAAAATCTTGAATAGAATTCAATACTTGAGCTATCTTATTTTTCACCTTATAGGCTGGGATTACAACCGCTATTTTGTTCGTTTTTTCCTTCATTTGACGATTCGAAGATAGACAATTAATCGTTTTGCTGATATTTTCACCCTGCCTTGAAGTTCTTCGATTAAAAAATGATACCAACAGTGTTGATTTCAAGCGCATTCATGCAGGAATTGCAAGAGCCCACTTGAATCGAATGAAGAGATTGAAATTAACCTCTCATTGCTTTCGCGCCCATCACATCCGCTTCTCTTTCCAATTTAGGACTGTCATTGACCGCCACGCCATTCACACTTGTTGTCGCCTTAACCCTTCCTTCCATTTGCTGAACAACGTGTCCCAATTCATGAGGCAAGTGCTTTGATTGACCGCTAGCCAAGTGAACTTGATTTCCTTGTGCATAGGCATGTGCTTGAACTGCTGCAGGTTTAGGAGAATTGTAATGTACTTTAACATGATCCAAGTTCTTTCCAGATAGGTTTTCCATCCCCGATTTTAATTTATCAGGAATCCCAGTATTGTTCTTCTTTTGGAGCGCAACACCACCTCTAATAGCTGCCACAGGTTTTTTAGATGCGCTCTTTTCTTCTGAATCGTACATTAAATCACGTTTGAGTATAAAATTGAGGAAAAATAATTTAATTCCCTTCTACTTATGTTCATTTCATTTGCACTCATGTTCCACATTCAATAACGTCTTTTGATTGTATAAACACCACTTTTTACCAATTCACGTTGAATCATCATCTCTAATCCTGAATGTGTTACAACTTGATTCGCCTTCTCTTGATCGATGATATGAAGCATTAACGATCTAAAAATGTTTTTCATACTTCCTCCGGTAATTTCGTAATCTTCTGCTATTTGAATCAAATCCAAATCCGGATCTAAAGGAAATGTGTCGGCCAAAATACTTTCCCAAAGCTGCTTTCGAATTCCCTTATCGGGAACGGGGAAATTGATCATTAATTGGAACCTACGTATGAAGGCTTCATCAATATTGTCTTTCAAGTTGGTCGCCATGATAATCGTTCCATCATAGTTTTCGACCCGTTGAAGCAAATACGATATCTCTTGATTCGCGCGTCGATCGTTTGAACTGTTCACCGTTCCGCGTTTTGAAAACAAAGCATCGGCTTCATCAAAAAACAGAATCCATTTTTGTTTCTCAGCTTGATCAAATATTCGGGCCAAATTCTTCTCAGTTTCACCGATCCATTTTGAAACCATTTGCGATAAATCAACTCGGTAAACAGGCATTCCGAATTGCTTTCCTAGTAAAGAAGCCGTTAGCGTTTTACCTGTTCCCGAAGGCCCATAAAACAAGGTTCGAATTCCCGGATTAATGTATTTTTTGAGCTTTGGATGCTTCATTAATTCATCTCCATGTTCCAGCCATAATTTCAATTGATGCAGCCCTTTTTCCGTTTCTGGAGAAATAAACAAATCCTTCCATTCGAGGTCAGATGCGATTTCATGGGCAGAGAAATTCTTATCGGCGAGCCTTCGTAATTCCTTTGGATACATCCATTTTCGAACACTATCGGAATTCAATTTTACGGGTGTCAGAAAGGGGTTCTCAACGCGTTCTTCAGGGAACACCAAAATGTTTTCCTTATACAATCGGGAATCTCTATGAACATATCTGAGGCCGTTCAACTGGACATCGGGATTGATTCCAAAAACCAGAAAAAATACGGTTTGCCACGAAATGTTCATTGTTCCGGAATCCGTATCCACACGCGCACCAAATTCGCTAAATATCCTATCGGTATATTGGTTCTTTGTATAGAGGTAATCCAAATATTGAGGAAATAAGGTCGCCGCAAGCGCAAGTGACATCGCAATTCTTTCGGTGACATCAACTTCATTATCAATCAACTCATCAAAATAAGGATGCACTCCTTTTTCGAGTTGCGGCACTTGGGGCAATTCAGGTTCTTGATCGGCTCCACAGAGTTCGTTAATCCTGTACTTTATGAGTTCCTGAATCCAGAGAAATTCTGAATTCATCGTTAAAGTTATTTCTGGTTCATTCTCCTTGATTTCATCTACCATTCTACTTCAATTGTATTGTTTGTCCATGGAAATTGAATGTAACTCAACGGCCATGGCAGTGGTGTTTTAATCATTAATGCATCGAAAGGTTGTTTCACGACGTCCACTCTCCATCCTCGTGCAGAAGGCGATATCACACCTTCTCTATGAATGAAAAATTCGAAGAATTCTGCCTTCTGATCCAGCTCGAAAATGGGCCAAATCAACATCAAATCGGTGTAATAACTTTCAATGCTGTCTTCCAGCGTGTTCGGTTGCATGAACGCATTCATCTCTTTGTTGGTGTAGAATTCAATCTCGTCTACCTTCAAATTACAGATTGCCCGGGCAAATAAGCTGACCTCATCTGTTTGCATTCCGTCCAATCGGCTCAACCAATTTACGGCCAAAAGCCCCGTGTTAATCCCCTCTTTCGTAAAGAACTTCCCCTCCTCGATCCAGCCGAAACCAGTAAAAACATTCTTCCAAAGCACCCATCCTAAAATGATTCCTGAATCAAAAATAATTTCTTCTTTCTGATCCGTATCTCTGTTTTTAAATCGTTTCAAGGCGACTTTCAATTGCAGTATTTTTGCTTTATCCGTTGCTTTTTTGGCTTTTTCGTTTGACTTCACAATTAACGGAACGGTATCCGTTTCTTGCGGTAGCGCATCGAAATAGTCATCAAGGGCCTTTATCGTTTCCGCCAATTGATCTTCATCATTGTCGGTAATCGTTCGTTCTTTCAAAATCGCTTTTACACCTTCTGAAAGTTTGGTGTCGAATTGCTTTTCAAAAGCTTCCTCAACTTCTTCGAGCCAAACAGCATCTCGTTTCGATTGCTCAATGGAAGCCAATTCAGCCTTGATAAACTCCAATGGGCTTGAATTTTTCGTTTTTGGTTTCTCCGTTAGAAGTTTGGCGAAATTCAATAAAACAGATTGGCTTGAAACAGGCATCCGAGTGGTAAATTTGTCCCTATACGCTGTCATTAAAGCTTTAAACCAATCTTTTGCATCCATTTGTGGAATCCCATCAATAAGTTGCATTAAAACGATCACATCCTTCGATTCGTTCAGTCCGTAGAGGAATGTTTTGAGTTGAATGGCGCGCACTTCAAACTTAACTTTGTTTAGGCGGTTTAATGATTGAAATGCCTTGTTTAAATATCCAATTAGTTCCTTTGGCAATTCCAATTGATGTCGATTTCTGAACGCTTCCAAAACAGCATTGTCCCAAGTTGAACTGATTTCAATTTCCTCCATCGCCTTAAACAAGTAATAAAGAACTTCATCTTTGGTTGGGTCGATCAGAACAAGATTCGAATCAGAACCTTTCGCATTCGATTCGGACTGCATCTTACTTCGAATAGAATTCTTTAAATCATCCAAAACGTCATCAGTGGAATTGGATTTGGTTAATTCAACATCTTGTTTCGAAAATTTGAGCAGAACCGACTGCAGTCCAATCGGCATGCTCACTTTGTATTCTTCCGAATAGAGAGACAAAATAACTTCCATCCAATCATCTTCCAATTGGTATTTAATCGAATCAAGTAAATCCAAAAGTTCTTCTAATTCGGATGTTTTGTCCAAGCTGTTCAAGTAGGATTCAAGTCTAAAAATCAAGGTCTTTTCTTCGTCGCTGGTTTCATTTTCGAGAATATTCAAGGTCGACTTGGAACCAACATCCAGTAATAAATTCTGAATCGATTCTGGAATCGCCGTTCCGAAATAGGTTTTGTATGCTTTGAGAATATTATCGAACCAAGAGAAGTTGAATTCAATTTCATCCAATAATTTTAAAATATAGTTGAGCGCTTCTTTGTCTGAATTATTGCTTTTTTCTTCAGCGGTCGAAGGTGACTTTTTCGCTATTGCTTCAGCAGGCATTGCTTCAAAGTGCTTTCGAAATTCATCTACAATTTTCTCCTTTTTAACTGAGGACAAGGATTCGATCGCTTCTGACTTCAAGGTTGAAGCAAATTTCAACATAACAGATTGAGCAGCAAACGGCATTTTTTGTTTGAACCGTTCCTGGTAAATCTGCATGAGATCCTTGAACCAATTGTCCCTGGCATTTTCGTTCAACTCTTCAGAAATGAGAATCAAATCATCAATTTCTCTGGATTTTGGTTGCGTTCCAAGGAATTCAATCAAGCGCTCTGAAATTGACTTTTTCAGTAATTCTTCCCTTTGACTTTCCTTATGACTCTCTTGCTCAATTCCTTGATGAATTTCCGGCGTGTCTTTTTTAATAATTGAAACCAAATCGTTTGAGACTTCGTCTGATTCGGACGACAAATGTGCGTCCAAAGCGGATTTAAGTCCTGAACTCAATTGCTTCGAATCAATACCCGCCTCCACTTCGCTTGCAAGTTCTATGGATTCAATTTTGAGAAGACTTTCCGTAATCTCATTTCGAATGGACTGCGGCATTGATTCCAAAAAATGCTTTTTATACGCTTTCAATAATGCCTCCAACCACAATGGCGTGAATCTTGTTTTTTTCAATTGATCAAGAACAAAACGAATTCTCTCACTTTCAGAAACAGTTTCGTTTTCGCTTTCTATGGTGTCGCTAACGCTGTAATAATTTTCTATTTTTTTTGCTACTGAAATTAATTCGTTCGTTGGCACTTCTACTCGAAGAGGTGCTGTTATTTGCCCATCCAAATTCAACAAAATGGATTGCAAAGCACTCGGGATTTTTAGAACAAAATTGGATTGATACAATGCAACGATTTCTTGAAACCACTTTTCAGATAAGCTTTCATTCAACTCCTCAATCAAGTCTAATAACTCGGTTTTATTTTCTGAATCATTGAGTCGGAGAACCGCACGTTTGAGTTGCACATAGGCTGAATCGTATCGCTTTCCATTAATGAATTCATTGCGCTTAATCCAGTTAAGTGACAAGTCACGAATCAATAATTCAAGCTTATCCGGCATGTCTTTTCGAAACATTGTTCGAAACAGTCGAAGGCTTCGTTTTACCCAAGACGCATCGTACAAATGCGCTTCGAATACCATTTTAAAAAAATCAAAAATCTTCTCGTTCTCTCTTTGATTCGATTCAATAAGTTGACTTTCTTCTTTGGACTTTATCGTGCTTAATCTTTTTTCCAGATAGGTTTTGAAATTTCCGAACACCTTATCCGAACCGTCATTGCTCGCTTGACCGACTTCCAATTCACTGAAATTAAGAAGTATTTCTTGCGCTTCTAAAACGGATTCTTTTCCGAATCGCTCAGCATAAGATTTCGAAAAAACGGCGAACCAATCGTTCACTGATTCGTCTTTCAATTCATCGACCAACAAAAGCAAATTGGACGTTACCTTGTTCAATTTAAGTGCGCTCAAATACCCTTTCAGTTTATTAAAAATGGCCTTTTGCGTTCTTAAGGTATTTGAATTTTCTCTTTCGAGATTTTGATACGAAGTTGATTTGAAACGCTTTTCAAAATCAAGTAAAACGCCATACAAGGATTGTGGAATTGCAGTTCCAAAATGCGACTTAAAACGTTTACTCAATTCTCTAATCCAATCGGTTTTAAAATCTACCTCATCCAATTGGCCGATCAAATAATTAAGTATCGCATCGTTAGAAGGTAGTCCCAAATCAGACAATGAAATTGAATCAAGATCGGGTTCTAATTCACCTCTATTGCTATTTTTTTGCGCTGGAATTGTTTTGCTAAAATTCAATAAAATATTCTGAACTTCAAATTGTCTTGAAGATTGAAATTTCGACTTGTAGAGTTTCAATAATTCATCAAACCAATTGTTTGAAGTTCGCTTGTCTACCTCTTTAATGATTGATCTTAGCTTAACAACAACATCGGTTTGTTTGCTCGATTTCAAATACGAATTTAACTGATCGAGAACCTGAAATCTATCCTCTGTTTTTTTCGTTTTTATTTGTTGAAATTCATCATTTGACGACATGAATTTAATCAACAATTCACGGCTTTCCTTTGGCAATTCTGATTGAAATGAGATAAGGTATTCTCCTTCTATAGTCCCGATCCAATTCTTGGAATTTTCTAAATCAAGTTGATCAAGGATCGATTTAATTCTACGGAATTCGAAGTTGGTGACGTGAAATTTCACATACTCAGAAAGACGGTCGCGTAGGGCGTTTTTGTCTTGAGTAGAACTCAGATAATTGCTCATAAACGCCTTAAGCGATTGCAAACTTACTGCGGTCAATTTGGATTGATAAAGAGCTGAATAAGTGCGTTCAATTGCGCTGACCCAGTTCTCAGGTTTGATGCCTTTCAATTCGGAAATAATTCTATTGATCCGTTCGAATTCGCTCGAATCGACATGGGACTTTAAGTAGGTTGAAAGGTCCGTTTGAAGCGAAGAAACAGCAGGTTTTTGTTCCGCTCTCGGCTTCATAAAATCGGTCAAAAATTGACGGCTCTCTTTAGATAAATTTGTTTTGTAGGTTTCGAAGTACGAGCGCTCAATTGCGTCTATCCAGTTCTCAGGCTGAATGCCGTCCAGTTCTGAAATCAGTGTGTTGATCCGTTCGAATTCACTCGAGTCTACACGGGACTTTATGTAGGTTGAAAGGTCCGTTCGCATTGAAGAAACAGCAGATTTTTGTTCCACCCTGGACTTCATAAAATCAGTCAAAAATTGACGGCTCTCTTTCGATAAATTTGTTTTGTAGGTTTCGAAGTACGAACGTTCAATTGCATCTAACCAGTTCTCAGGCTGAATGTTGTCCAGTCCCAAAATCAGTGTATTAATTCGTTCGAATTCACTCGAATCTACAAGGGACTTTATGTAGGTTGAAAGGTCCGATTGAAGCGAAGAAACAGCAGTTTTTTGTTCCACTCTCGACTTCATAAAATCAGTCAAAAATTGACGGCTCTCTTTCGATAAATTTGTTTTGTAGGTTTCGAAGTACGAACGTTCAATTGCATCTAACCAGTTCTCAGGCTGAATACCGTCCAGTTCCGAAATCAGTGTATTAATTCGTTCGAATTCACTCGAGTCAACGCGGGACTTTATGTAGGTTGAAAGGTCCGATTGAAGCGAAGAAACAGCAGGTTTTTGTTCCACCCTCGACTTCATAAAATCGGTCAAAAATTGACGGCTCTCTTTCGATAAATTTGTTTTGTACATTTCGAAATACAAGCGTTCAATTTTATCTATCCAGTTGATCGGCACCGTACCTCCAAATTGATCCAGTAACATTGACAATCGATCCAACTCTTCTTCTGAAGTTTGCCCTTTAAATTCTTCGTTAAACTGATCCTTGAGTTTGGCTTCCGTGTTGATTTTTTCTTTCGACTTCTGATTTGCTTCGAGGCTGCTTTCTGCGGTGTCTTTTTGAAGTTCCAGCGTTGTTCGAAGAATCTCTTTCAATCCTTCTGGCATCTCGTGTCCAAAATGATTTTTATAGGCTTGAGTAATATTTGAAAACCAATGAGAATCCAAATTCGTTTTATCCAGAAGGTCATGAATCACCTTAAGAGATTCGCTAATACTTGCTCCCTTATTTGTTGTTTCAGTAGCGCTTCGTCCTTGAATCTCATTAATCAATTCCAACAGCTTACTTTTCGATTCAGCAGATAAATTTTCTGCATACAAACGCCGGTACATCTTGATCAATTCATCCGCACTTTCGGCATTCGGAGCAATTTTCAAGGTATCCAATAAAGAAAGTACACGTTCAATTTCAATTGCTGACGCATCACGCGGATGAGAACTAGAGGACACATTGGATGTATCTTTATTCAGAGCAGCTTTCGCAGTTGGGCCATCTGTAGATTTCTTATCAGATGCTTTCGTATCTTCTCGTTCAACTTCTATCTTTTCTACAATTTCTATGCAGGCATTTTCCAATCTTTTGAAGAATTGAAAGTCGAACTGATGCTCTGGAATCGAGCCCAAATCAATTTCTAAATTTTTCAATTTTACAGTCCCCTGAACGGAGTCGAATTTGCTGAAGTGCTTTGCCAAAAGTTGTTCAATGCGCCGTTTTGTGATTCTAGCACGTTGATGCTCCGTAATTGGAGTTTCAAACTTAATATCACATTGGCGAATCCTTAACATTCATTTTTAAGCTTTAATTCCAAGCCAATTGCTCAAAATGTATTTCATGGCATATTCTTGTCCTTGCGTCAAAGCTTGATCGAAATAAAAGATTTCTTCGGGTGGAAATGCGGTTTGCAGGTATCCATCATAACTTCGAATATCGTCGTTGACCCATTGGATATTGACCGCTATATGTGCTGGAACAAATGCGCGAATCAGTTGTTTTGAAAACTGGACAACGTCTTCCATAGAATCGTCGCAATCTCGATTTCCGTTCTTGTTAATTTTCGGGAAAAGAAACATTGTTATTTCGAAATTGAAATCTTCCAATCCCTGCCAAACGGGTTGAAAAAAGCAATGCTCCATGATTCGAACATCGGTGACATCGTTTTGCAAAATCACTTCAATTTTTCGTTGAAGCATCACCAATGATGTTGCTCTGAAAATTCTATTTAAATGACCGTTAATACGATCTGAACGCCTTGCACCCATTCGAATAAGCTTCAAAAAATCGAGTTTTATTTGAAGAAGTGAGACGTCATTATTCCTTGAAGGGATGACATCTACAATTGCCCATCCGTTTAATGCGAGCAAGTAATTTATTCTTTCATTGTTGTAACGCTCTTCTGTTTCTGATCCGTGCGTTTCAATAACAACAACTTCAGAACTTGGGGTGAATCCATCAATTTCAAGTGGAAACATGTCTTTGTAAAAAGACGTTTGAGAAATATCCATTTCCCCAATTTTACTTGAATCCCCATCCATCTCAAATACGTTATGGAAATTTTCCATTTGAGCAGAAATATCAGCCCGAACTTTGTCCATGAAATAAAGGTACCCTCTGAAACTATTTGTTTCAATATTTCCCTTATCCGTAGGCGTCATGCTCCTTTTATGCTTCAGATAAGTTCCGATTTTGTAATTGGGTGGAAAGGACAATTGAATAGAGTTGAACTCGCCCATCTTTTTATAGGTTCCCTTGGTACTATAAACATCCCACGGTTTCATTTCTTCTTCTTCATCCACATGGATTTCTGGTGCAAGAAGTACTTTGTTTATTGTAATGTTTTGTAACCTGGCGAATGATTCTTCACCCAAATCAAGAACGGATTTTTTAAAATCGTCTCTGGTAATACCAATCTCAATTGAGTTTGTCGTTAAAACGAAACTCAATTGTTGGGTGACTTCTAAGAGTTCAGCAACTGAAATGTACCTTCGATAGCACGTTTTCGCCATTGATTCAGGATCAATGAGATTTCGAATTGCACCGTTTCCAATTGGCCCTAGTTGATCACGATCATTCATCAATTTTCGAATTGAAGTAAAGCGAGAGTTTACGGTAGTCAATTCAGGTAAGATATAATCTTTAATGGCTTCTCTTAGTAATTGGATATTCGCATCAGTTTCTGCTCCAGGCACGAAAGTCACGGACAATTTCACATCAACGGGAACTACTTTTTCTCTGAGGACGGTATCGAATCCTTTTTGTCTGTTGACGTATTCCCCGAGTGGTCTTCGGTTTAAAACATGCCGTTGCGCTTCTAATAAATCAATATCTCGATTGGAAGCGATATCTACGTTAACCAGACACTTTAATTGCTCGGTATTCGGCAATGTATTTGGATCGGTCGAAGCGTAAACCATGTTGTTTATTATTCCTTTGTTTCTCGCAATCAATCTTCTGTAATCATCGCTTGAAACAGCATACCTTGGTCTGAAGTGTTTTTTGCCCCAAGTTGAAAGCGCGCTCTTCTCTTCGCTTTGGAGTTTGTCTTTAATGTCCAATTCAAATCGATAACGCAAATCTTCCAAGGAAAAACGAAGTGCTTCTAATGTGGTAACACCGGGATCGTGAATATTAAAATCCGTCCATCTGCTGCGCAATTGGTCAAGTTGATCTTCTGGAAGAAAATCCATAAAGTCTTGATCTTTGAAGCTAAAAGCGAGATTTGTTTCACTCATGATCTAATGTTTAATTCTGTTTTGGTCGTTCGTTATAGTCCGTAATAATGAAAATACAACACTGCATAAAGTGCAGACAATGAAAGCAACAGTGAAATAAGAACCATAAAATATACTCCTATGTTTGAACCTGACTTCTCTTGTCTTATTGCGGGTTGTCCTGCTTTTTGCTTGGCTTTTTCAAGTTTCACATTGTATTGAACTCCGCCATAGAAAAGAATCAATCTTCCTTGATGAAAAATTAACTCACATTCTCCCAAGCTTATTTTTTCTTCCACTTTCAAATCGCCTTGAACGTGTAGCTTTGCGTCGGGTGCTCTATTTCCAATGGCAATTTCGCCTTCACTATTTATGATGGCATTTGTTTTGAAAAAAGTGCCGTCTTCTTTGAACTGGCCAATTCTTAATTCTTGCTGTTCATTGGGTCCAAAAGCCACCTTTCCTTCTTCAGGATGCGCGATGCGAAATGTAGAATTGAAACCATCTGTAGCTAAAATTGATTGTCTTAGAGGTCCCGTTCCACCGTTCACATCCAAAGTTGCATCCGGAATATTTGTCCCCACACCAATTTTTCCATCTACGGCGTAAACTTGATCTTCTTGTTGGTTCAAGAAACTATCAATCAAAGCTGCAAAATCATCGCCTGATGGACGGTCTCCCGACTCAAAGCTTGATTTCAATTCACCTCTCGGTCTTAATGGATTTCCACTCATAATGCTGTATTTTCTGAGTTTTCTGGAGGAACATTTCCATCCTTATCTGTCACGATGAAATTCTTATCAATTTCCATTGTGCCTATTGCAGTACGTTCAACTGAAGACAAATCGTTCTCCACAATAATCGTGTTTGGGCTGCCTACAATTAAAATTTCATCGTCCCTAAACGGCATTGTAATGCGGTCTGCCAAAAGTTCTTCACTGAAATCTCCCATGTTAATATCAATGACATATTTCACGAACGAAAGGCTTTGAATATGGGCGACTAACTCGCTGTATTCAAACCAAATTCCAAATTGAGGTGCTTTATTTTTTTCGTACATCCAAGGAGTCACAAAGCGACAAAGTGCCTCGTGCAACAACACTTGATTTTCACTTTCAATTGTTGCCCTCTCGTATTGCAAATAAACTCGGAAGCCTACCTTACGATAACAGGGGTTCTTCGCTCTTAATTTAATCACTGGCCCGTAAAAAGCTGAGCACAAGGCGATCATTTCATTTTGAACTTCCTGAAGTTGACTAAGCGAAAGGAACCTCGACATGGCATAGGGTATGTCGCCATACACTTGCTGATTGATCACAATCACGGATACCTCAGTACCTCCTTGGGATCGGGGAATGCATTTAACATGAGCGAGGTTTCTAAACTGGTGAAGAAGAATGTCCTCAATGTCTTTGTAAGTCACCATTCGGTCTTTGTTCCGAACGCGGTTAAAAACACGTGCCCAAAATTCCAATTCTGTTTCTCGATCAACGCCTCCTTTTGTGTAGAACGGGACGAGCACTTTTTGAGCCGGTTCGCCTTTTGTAAAAGTCATAGTAGTTCCACGCGGCAATCGCACAACGTTGTCGGTAATGTCGAGTTCGGCTTGTTGTCGTTCGAAGGAAAAGGCATTGGCATAAATTCCTGTCAATTGAATAATTGAATCCCTAAAGGACAAATTTGCACCTTGGCAATTGTCATTTGGAGTGCGTTCACCTACTTCGTCTTGGGACAGTGTGCACTTGAGCCAATACGTACCTTTCGGCATTAGAGGGTTACTGTTTGAGCAATCTGAATCTGTCTTCCATGTCAACATTCCCTCTTCAGTAAGACCGTTGGTGCCGTCGTGGATCACAGCCAATTCGTTCCATTGAAGATCGGCCAGGTACCACCATGTAATATTTGCTTGCTCGGCTCTTGCATTTCCAGATCTGCCATTGAAATACAAAACACCTGTACTGTTTTTGTTTAAATCCTCAAATCCGAAATAAATGACACCATTCGCATTTTGTCCAAGACTCACTTCGCCTCCTTCGTAAATGGAATACCCTTTTGGTTCGTTCTTATAAATCGCTATCGGATAATCAAACGATCCAGATTGCCACGTTTCAAATCCTGTCTTATAATTGATTTTCAAATTACTTAACGTTGGAACATAAGGCGCATTAACGGGCACCGGTTTTTCTCGTTTTTTCCTTGTCAACTTCGCAGATTCGTAGGCGTTCAGATCAATTGAATATTGCGTCATCAATAAGGGATATTCACCCACTCCAAAATCTTGATTGTACAATTCAAATTGGTAATAAACATCGTGCAACAAAGGATCCAATTCCCCAAAATCCCAATTCGAACTTCCGGTATTTTGCTTTAGTCCTTCGGTATTTGGATTGAATGAGATTTCATTGACAAAAAGCGCCGACTCACCAGTATCAATTACATTGTGATTCACAGCATCTGGATTTTTAAGTGCCGTTCTTATTTTAATTCGAAATTGTTCTTCAGTCTTTCTATATGCTTGATAATGTTTTGTTAGGTTGTTTGGAAGTGAAGCCCATTCCGCTGTTGCAGTAACAGTCTCCAATTCTGAATGCATTAATTCTGGATGTCCAAAACTAAACACAGATTGCAATCCAGCTTCTGGTCCAAATGGATTGTAATTTCCTTTCGGGTCAAGAACTCCAACTTGATTTCTAATAGCGACAGGATTCAGACCTTCAACTTCAACGCTTAAATCAATTTTATCGAGGTCAAAACTCTTGTCCTCCATGTAAATCATTAGGCAACATTTTCCCGAAACAATTGCCTCTTCACTATGAGGAACTAAAATGGGTGCAATCGGCGGGAAATCGCGTTCGAAAATTATTTGATACTGCACTGAATCATCAGTTGAATTGATTTCATTAATTGTAATAGCGGGATGCTCATCGTCATCAATTAGCCTCACCCAACCTGCTTCAGTTGTAATTCTAAATTTGAAACCAAATGATTCACTTTTTGGCAATTCTTCCGCAATATTCAACTTAATACTGAGGTTAACAGTTCGAATTCCTTCCCTTAAAAATAAAAGCGCTGAGCTAATAATTAACGAAGGTGTAAAATAATAAGGCTTCTCATCGGGTGCAATAACTTCTCTATCTCTGAACGGATACAACCTATTAAGTACAGGAATTTCTTGGTCTCTTATTCTTAGTTTATTACTGGATTCGTTGACGGGGAATCCCATAATGCATCGGTTCAGATTCATTAACTCCCCGTTTAGAGGTGAAGTCGAAATGTATTTCCGTGTAATTAATTCTTCTTCAACCACAGCATCTAAGAGCAACTCTTCCGAAACAAGAATGGACGTTTCTTTGGCATAAGGAATCACTCCATATCCAAAATCGGGAACAGCTTTAAGCGGTGTTTGAAGGAAAACATCTCGTGCAAGAATGTCGTTAATCTCCTCGATAATTTTCTCATTGTATGTTTTCAGCGAAGAAATTTTCTTCAAAAAGTAAAACAGCAATATTCTTTGAGGTTCTCTAAGGCCTTCAAGTTCATTTTCATCAAAGCGTCCCGCGGCAATTGTCTTTTTAGGATTTTCAATGTATTCTGCGAGCAGGTCCAAGGAAATATCACTAGGAATGAGGTTGCTCCAATTGGCGCCATTGTCGAAATCTTCTTGAGACAATTCCTGAATTACAATCAGCCAATATTTAATACTTCTGGGTTCCGGTTTAAAATAATCTTGACGCAACGATTGAGTCAAGGGCGTCGTGAACGCACTAGTTCCCTGACTCAGAGAGGAATGATTTTTTATGGTAATTTTTTCCTCCATTTATTCTTTTTCTGCTCCCATTGTATAAAACGGAATTGTCATATTAAATCTTGAATTGGTTTTACTCAAAATATAGCTGATATAAATATCCAGTTGATGCGGAATCACTTCATGAGGCCTGACCAACAACTCTACAATTTGTATTCTCGGTTCGTATAATATAATCGCCGTTCTGATTGAATGTTCCATATCCGTTAACAAGGAATTATTGATCGGACGGAACATAAAACGCATTAAGTCGCAACCATACATCGGGTGTGCCATGCGCTCACCGGGCAAGGTTGTAAACAAGATCTGAAGACTTTCGGCAATGTCTTGATCGTATGAGATATTCTCAAGCGAACTTGCATCTTTTCCCACTACAGGATTGAAAGGCCAACCGGTTTGTAAAAATGCTCTTTTATTCATCCTCCAATATTTACTGTTCCTGATGCTATTATTTTTCCAACCGGTAAATCTGTTGGATCATTACATGTCATTACCATATCTCCATTTCGTGCGGCTTGCTTTCCATTAATCGAAACAGTCAAGCTCCCAAGAAACACGGTTCCTTTGTTACTTGGTTCTGTTACAAATTTGATCCCCATCGCAACATGTTTTGGGCTATTGTCTCCTGTGCTGTCTTTTGTGGCTGCCGGCTTGCCCATAATATTGACATCACTGCTTAACCCATCGGTTAGCTTCCCGCTAAATGGATGCGGAAGTGGAACCGTAATTGGCCCCGCAGGCGATGGTATTTGTACAAGATGAATATCTGCTGGAGAAACAATTTGATCTCCTTCTTTAGCCGCTGGCATTCCCATAATTTCTAGTTTAAATCAATCTTTGATCCCTTCACTGTAACTGTGCTCCCCGCTTTAAATTCTGATTTCGCGGAACTTTCACATTTTAGATCCTTCTTGCTTTCAATTGCAATTCCATCGGCGTCGTTAATGTCTATTTTATTTGAATCGGACGAACAAATCAAAACATCCTTTTCGGCATTGTCAAAAATCATTTGCAGTCCTTCTGATGAAACAAATCCAACAGGTGTTTCAGCAGACAACTCAAACGGTGCTGGTGGTTCCGCATCTCCTAAATAAGTTGAAGTCAATACAATTCCTTGGTTGTAATTCCCGTGTAAAAAACCGACAATCAATTGTTCGTCTGCTTCTGGTAGAATAAAGCTACTTTGCGTTGCTCCTGCCGCCACTTGGGCTGGAAACGCCCAATATTTTTTATCGCCAAAAGCCACTATTTTAACCGGAATTCGACCAAATCCATCTGGATCTGCTTCCCAAGCCATTGCTGTTGCAATTTCTGAATGTGTTATCGCTTGCGCATTAAATTCCGAATAACTTATCGTTCTGAGATTAGGAATGGACAGGTTGCCAATTCCGACAATTGTAATCCAATTTCCAAACCGCAATTTATGCGTTACTTCGCTTACCGTATGTGTTCCGTTAAACTGAGCTGGTGCATTGCTCAATGTTAGTTCTTGCATTAAAGCAGCATCAGGGTTTCCAGGGATTTCAATACTTCCCTTGATGGACTCCAAAGTTTGCAGAGTGGCGAAGCTTTTCAATTTCGCTTCAGCTGTTTTCTTATCCGTAAAACCCAAATAGACATAGGCACTTGATGGAGATCCGACTGCTGCAACATTTGGATCAGCATTCGTTTCTGTCACCGTTAACATTGCGTTTGTTTTGATATCCCAATACCCAATTTCGATGTCTGCATTTAAGGATTCTGCATTTTCCTCAAGGTTTAAATCTACAATGGCATCCACACCAATATCTAGTGTTAAAGCGCCCGTTGTTTCTGATGGCAAAATTGTACTCATTGCACCGTTGTCTAAACTTAAAACCGTTCCGAATTCACTTGCTCTGGAAAGAACAAAGTCCCAATCTGAACATTGATTTTTAAGGTATTGATCGTAAACCACACCTTCCATACTTGCATCGGAAGCAGCCAAAGACAATCCGGTTTGATTTGCCAGAATTGCTTCAATCATTTGCTTATCATTCTTGGCGTTGAACAACTCAGTGTTTACTGAATTGACCAAACGAAATGCGGGGTCTTTTAATCCCAAAACAATTATTGGCACACCGTCTTTTGTGGTAAACTTTACAGCGACAACAATTCCTTTAAAGATGCTCTTGTCTTTATCTCCAGAGTTTTCATAACGGATCAAAATATCGAGTTCTGCACCAATTTTAAAATCGGCGTCATCAAACAAGGGGTATTCTCTAGCCGCAAAATCCCCTGATGCCAATTCTAATGTTGCTGAGGGAATTTTGTTCAATTTCTTCTCAACAATCATTGAAACCAACTGGTCACTTACATCTGTAGTAGCAGATCCTGATAATGTAACTGTAATTGCGTTGCTCATGTTAACTTCGTATGTAATGGTGGAATGATTAGTGTATCTCCAGGAATTACTGCGTATAAATTATTCAATCCATTTTCCTTCGCAATTCGATGGATATAGCCTGTATCATTATAATACTGATAAGAGATTGATGGTAATGTTTCATGATCCATAACAAGATGTTCGTGAAATAAATCAGGGGATTCCTTGTTGGCAATTTTCTTGCTCAACTCAAGATCAACGTCTTCAATAAACTTCAATTTCACATCTGCTTGAACTGGAACACCTTCGCTATTAAAGGTTTTGTAGTCCACGTCTAAATCTTGTGCTCTACAAACAAAAACGGGTATCGTACCCCAAACAACTTTGAGGAAGGGCGGTTGATGAATTGATCCGTCGTAAAGCACGGTGTACTTCATCAAATCATTCAATTGATCAACAACCTTGTACGGTTCGTCATCTTTTACCGCATACGCTCCTGTTCCATCCAAAACGATGGTTAATTCTAAGCTGTTTGTTCCTCCGTTTGAGAATGCCGTTAATGGAATTGTTCCATTAATTGTGTTCAATCTCCCAAATCGATTGTTGCGATTCATTTTGATGGAAAGGGGGCTCACATAACACTCAAAAACACCGAGTTCAGTTGAACGTTCGGCGTCAGAATAAGCATATATTTTCAGTGTATCTTCCATTTACGGTTTCACCATTTCTTTAAGCATGCGTTCGACACACTTCTCGATTAGCATGACAAGTTCCCTTTCATTCAAACCCGAAGCGTCAAGCATTTCTTCCTGCTCTTTTTTGACTACAGCTTTTATTTTGAGATTTTCAATTTCTACATCCATTATATTTTGATCTCCATCATTTTATCGAATTCAAATGTGATTGTTTCCATTAAAACAGAATTGGATGTTGCATCAAAATCAGTCGTTTTCCATCCAATGGTATACGCTTTATAAATGTTCCAACTTCGTTTATAATCTCCCTTAGCATCGGTGAGAAACACACTTAAATCTACAGGTTCAACCTCAAGTTTATTCAAAAGCTCTGACAGGTCCGCGTTTGCCGCTTCTGGCGTTTCGAGGATGGCACGTTCGAGCGTTAATTTTTCATAGGAAATACTCGAAGGCATCTTTTTGATGCCTCCGGTACTTTCTATTTCCTCAAGGTTAACAGTAAAACCAAGTCCGCTCACTTTCTGAGCTCGCATATAGACATCCGCGCCATCACCGATGACTTTGACAACATATCTATACTGAAGAATTGGTTTTATTTCTGTCATTATGCGTTAGCAATTAGTAATGAATCACCTTTCACCTCAATAGATTGAAATGAGATGTCATTTGATTTCGCATCCAATCCTGGACCTTCGAATTTCAATGGAAAAGCATTTGCTATTGTCCATGTCATCACTGCATTGTTTGTGTTGTTCAATAATGAAATCACAATGTCTTTCTTTTCGAAATCATCCGTGTGCATTCCATTCAACCAATCGTAAAGCTCTAAACTCTTCTCGAAAAGACCTCTCTTCATTGTTATTGTAGGAACATCTCTTTGTCCAACTACTTGAGTTGTTACAACGCCATTTACTGTAGCTTCTTTGTATTCAGAAGATTCGTATCCGATGTTTAATCCTGCGATTTCACTGAAATTAACTTCATCATCTCCTATTTTTGCCATATATCTAAATGCTGTAATAGGATAATTACTATTTATGTCTGCTTGTTTATCTGCTGCCATGACTATTTATTTTAAATGTTTTGTTACTAATTATTTAATTTGAAGAACCTATTGTCCAACCATTTGAGAGAAAGTAAGAACGATAAACTCAGCTGGACGAACAGGAGCAACCATAATCGAGGCTCTCATGTATCCGTTCAGAACATCTTCGTCCGTCATTGTTGATCCCAAACCGATAGAAACTTGGTAGCTTGTTTCAGGTGTAGTTCCTGCAAACGCACCACTGTTGTACAATCCATAAAGGTAGCTTTCAATCATTGTTTTAACCTCAACCCACGTATTGTGAACATTCGCTTTGAAAACGTAAGCATCAAGTGCTTGACTGATGTCATTTTCCATTGACATAAACAATCTACGAACGTTGATGTATCTCCAGTCTAAGCTGTTTCCATCATTCGTTCTTGCTCCCCAAACTAAAGTTCCTTTACCTGTAAAGCTTCTGATTGCGTTAATTGATTTACCAGTACTTCCATCAACGTTCAATCCTTCTTGATCTGAATTTGTGATCTTCACAACAGGCCCAGAAATGCTCGCTGGAGCTACGTTTGCTGGAGGTGTCCAAACGCCCGTTGCATTGTCCAACTTGCTGTAAATCCCAGCCATAAATGGTGATGGAGGCATGTTGATGTAATTCCCTGCTAAAAATGCTTTCACTTCTTCCTTAAGTGCATTGTTATCTGCAGGAATGGCTGCCGTGTTCAATGTTAAAGTTGTCGCATCATAAGCGTATGCCGTCAATGATTTCAAATATGGGAAATAAGCTCCCACGTAACTTGTACTAAGAGATGTCATTCCTGTTCTATAATTTGCAGCATCTGCTACGTCGTATACAGAATCTTTTGAATCAGCAGGAACAACGTCTAAAATCGTGAAGTATTTTTTCTTGTCTCCTTTGGTCGCTGTATTTGCCAATTGAGAACCTACATTATAGTACTTTTCTGCCTTGTAACGAACCAAATCAGTTGGCAGAATAATCGTACATTCTTCAGCTAGCTTAATTGCCGAAGTATACGCATCCATATTTTCAGTTGGATCAGCTGTAGCGTCAAAAGAAGCATAATCTCCGATAGAAAGGATGTAGCAACTTCCTCCACCATTTGCAAAATAATTCGAAACCGAAGGATCCATCAATCCAGGAACATACTCAGTTCCATCAGCATTTTGGATCTCTGCAGAATAAGGCGCTCCGATTAGAGTTTCAATCACGGCTCCAGTCTCATCTTTTACTTCCGTCACTTTTCCAGTCACAGTCATAATGCCTGCAGTATCAGCGCCACCAAAGTACAACTCATACTCCAATGCACTTTTAATCATAATTGGTTCTCTTACCGTAGTAGAACCTTTTATAAAAGATAAATCTGCTCCTTTTTTGTCGACTGCCTTCTCCGTAAATCCAATAAACATTGGAACTGCCGTTGCATTCGCTACGATGCTCGATCCGAAAGAATTTTTCTCCAAGACGTACACACCGGGTGTTTTGTAATCTGCCATTTTGTTAAATTTTAGGTTATTATTTGTTTTGTTCTATTAAGATCAGTAGCAAACCTTGGCTTAGGTTTTCAGGAACCGACCCATTATTTATATAGTTGATTGCCCTAAAGCAATTTATATACGCGTTTAAATATTCTTTTTTCACTTGGGAGGAAATCTCAACCAATTCACCCGAATTGTACTTTTTATTCAATTCTTCAAATTCACTCAATGCCACAACAAGTTGATCGTTGCATTGGTTCAGAAGGCTTTTAAATTCTTGATTTACGCTATTTTCTTGATTGAGAATTGAATTGCTGGATTCTTTAGAATATTGAACTTTTAATTCATTCATAGTGGTTTCCAATTCCCACCATTTTTTGCGCAACTGAAGCGTACTCAGCTCAGAGCGGTTACTAAATTGCTCTTCTGATTTTTTATAGGTACTGTTTCCGATCGCAACAAATGCATCTATTTTGTCTTGAATTCTAGTTGTAATTTCAATCGTGCGCGCTGATAGATCTAAACTTTCGAGATATATTGTTTCCATTCCAGAAGTTCCCTCCACCTTACTTTTATAGAGTATACATAGCTCTTGAAAATTAGCGGGGCTTGGTGCACCCGAAGCTTCCAACTCACTTTTATTTGAATTTATTAAAATTGGCAAGGCTTCGATTGCTGGGAAATAGTTGGGCAATTCCAATTCAAGTTTCACCTTTAATTGGACAGCCTGCAGGAAAGCGCTATCATAGGCAGCCAGTAATTCCATTTGGCGTTCTACCAAAATTCCCTCGCTGCCGTCGGCGTTTAAGTTTACCGAACAAAAATCATTCGTACTCGAAGTAATTTTCGCTAAAATAGCTTGAACTGGATTGTATGCCAAGCTCAATATCAAAATGCTAACATTGGAGACATCAGGCACGCTAGTTTGAGCTCTAACTTCTTTAATCGCCGGTAATTGTTTCACCGATCCAGAAACAAGAGCATACCTTAAATCATACCTTAACAATGGAATTCCGGGTGCGTTGAAGGTGTTCCAAAGTTCAATTTCATTGCGATCATCAAATCCCTCAAGCAAAATTTCCACCTCATTCTCAAGACCGTTGAAAGTAGACTTCAAAATATCGTTGTTGTAAAAATACCCGAGTACTTGACCGTAACAACCTAAAGATAACGCGTACTTTTTAAAGTTGAAAAGCAATACGACATCTAGCGACACCTTTAAGTCTGGCTTTTGTTCTATGCCGCTCGCTCCATCTCTATTCGGGATTGCAAAAGAAGATTCTCCTCGAATATTTCGCGCCGCAGTACTCCCGAACAGCGCAATATTAATTGCTTCAGAAGCCAAAGCCTGATTTTCACTTGTCGGGTCAACAAAATGCACAATAGATGCGTCGTCTGAATCAAATCCAGAGTGCACGACAGCTTGTGTCACGGCATCTTTAAAATTGTGCAAAATTGTATTCAGCATCTTTGTTATTTGTACCCTTCCAAATCGGTTAGGGCGGTTCATTTATTTATAAAACACCATTCATCACAGTGGCGCCTCTTTTCCGAAAGCTTGTATTAAACAGCTATCGAAGTCGCGAAAGGATCAATGTTTCGCGGATTAAGTATTTTTGTCTGTTTTTTCATCTTCATATACTGTGAAGGGCTTTTGCTAAATTGTTCTTTAAAACACTTGGTAAAATACGCGGTGCTTGAAAACCCTACTTCAAAAGCAATTTCTGTAATGTTTGTTCTTTTCCCTTCCAATAAAATCGCCGCTTTCTTTAGTCTAAAATTCATCACCAAACGACTAGGCGAATGACCTGTAATAGCCTTTACTCTATTAAAAAAATTGGTTCGACTCATTCCCAAGTCAGCCCCCATTTTCTCAATCGAGAACTCTTCATTCAAACTATTACTCACCAAATAAGCCACAATTTCATTCACTAATCCTAACTCTTGATCTATCGGTTGAGCTAATGAAGTAACCGAAAGCATATCGCGTTGGTAAATCGATTGACTCGCAGAAATGGCTTTAAGCCTGCCTTTGATTTTGGCAAACAAAACCTGATTTTCTGATTTTTTATTTGATAAACAGTCAATTCCACGTTGGGCACATTGAATGAGATCGATGTCTGAAATGGAATGTTTCTGTGGCCACCAAAAAATGGACAATGGATTCCCAAAAAGATCAGGTCTTGAATCAATAATTTCTAATGAAACATTTAAGTCCGTAGTTAAAAACAAGAACAAATGTGGATGGGTCCCAGTGAGGGATTCAAGATTTGGATTATCGCAACTTAACAAAATCAAATTGTAATGACGGCTTAGCCCAACAAGTGCCTTGCAACGCTCAAAGTCGTCGCTGAAGATAAAAACAGTATGTTTTGCAGTTCGTTTAATGGTCCTTGGTTTGAATGAAATTCACCAACATCAAAAGAGAACTCTACTTAGGCCTAAAAAGGACAAGAATGTGAATTCGTAGCTCGTTAGATAATTGGTAAATTATCGAAAAGGAAAATTAGCATTAAAGACCTGAAATATCAATGGTCACAAGTGCCTGAATTTTACAGTGATTTCCTGCAACTAGTGCGCGACATCTACACAACATATACAAATAAAGATCGCGTATATATATCATTAAAAACAATACGTACTAATTACTAATTGCAGCCAAATAAATTTGGCTACATCACACTTAAAAGCACTTCAAAACAGGCCCCTATTTTAAGTAAAACACCGTGTGAAATACTGATTAAATTAATGACTATACCCACTAAAATCAACAACAAGTACGCAAATAGGTACAATCAATTTTAGACTTTTGCTTTTATCATACTTCGATAATACCCTAGAATAAAACCAGAGTAATTTAGACTTCTTTTGACCTTGAAAAAGCGATTGCAACATTTACTCAAATACAACTGCGAACTATTCCTATCATTCAACTTACTTAAACTTAGTTCATTCTCGCTGAGAATAAAAAAATTATGAAAGAACATGCTAAAGCCCATGAGATCTCTAAATTAATTCTGGTGGAAAATCCTTAAAGCAATCCTTTAATCTTCTGTGTGGAATTGTAATAATCATCTATTTATTTCGTCTATATTGCAGGAAGTACCTTTTATTAAAAATACTTTCACCTAGTATTTATTACAATTATTAATCAAGCAGACAACTATACCTTGCCACTACACTTTTCTATGAAATCTTTACTTTACGCTGTTATATTGTTTTTTTTACCATTGTTGTCTTACGCTCAACAAGAGTCAGGATCTAAGAAAGAGCGAACTGCAATCAAGGCCAATTTAGCTAAAGCCAATAGGTGTGCGATTTCGAAACTTGATTCTGCTAAAATTTACACAAACCGCGCATTATCCGATGCCAAAAAGATCGGGAACAACAATCTTAAGGCAAGCGCATATTTAATTCTATCGATAGTTTATCAAAGAGAAAACAACTTAACCAAAGCATTTGAATACGTCGACTTGGCCAGAATTGTGGCGAGTGAAATGGAAAACAAGGATAAAATAGCCCTGGCAAATTTTCAAGAAGGTACTTTGTTCTTAATAATTGGTAACGATGAGAGGGCCATTCAATTATTAGGTGTAGCCAAATACCATTTCATTGAGGAAAAAGATTCTGCCAATCTAGCGAATACATACAACTCTTTGAGCCTCATATATAAGCGATCGGGGAATATGGAGAAAGCCATCTCGATGATTAAAGAATCCATCAAAATCAATCGTGAAGCAAATAAACAATATGGTTTGGCGGCAGGTTTAGGGAACTTATCGGAATATTATAGCTTACAAGGCGACACTAAAAAAGCGCTAAAGAGTGTGCGGGAAACGCTAGATATTTTCACAAAAATGAATAGTAAGCCAGAGATTTCACTGAGCCTGATCGCAATTGCAGATCTCTATTTGGCTGAAAAAGAATACGATTCTTGCTTGTATTATCTAAAAAGTGCCGAAGACATTATTGTCGAGCACAACTTGGGTGATCCCAAAATAGATTTTTGGGTTGTAAAGGCCCAGTATGAAACTGAAATGAACCATCATTCAAAGGCTCTGGAACTCTATACGAAAGCGCATGAATTGGCTACTGATTTTGGGATGTCGCAATTCATAAAATCAACAATTGAGGGCATGTACAAAAGTGCAAAGGCCAGCGGGAAAACTGAATTGGCATTGGATTTTTTGGAACAATTCAAGAGCTTGTCCGATAGCTTGGAGCGCGTCTCGGGCAGTGAAGCACTGGTCTCTTTAGAGCTCAATGACAAATTCAAGCACGAACAACGCTTGCAAAAAATAGAAAAAGACAAGCTGAAAACGGATCGAAAAAATGATGACTTGATTTTAGCGAAAAAGAACTATTTAATTCTGATTTTGATCTTGGCTGCTTTGCTAACCTTGATTGTGGCTTACATTCTTGTAAGAAGGAAAACCAAGACAATTGACGATAAGGAAGAACAGAAGCAAGAATTGAACGATGCCTTAGAACTTCGAAATAAGGAACTTGTTTCCAGCGCTATTCAGATCTTGAGAAAAAGCGAGGAAATGAAAAAAACAATTTCGTCCTTGCAAGAAATAAATGAAAGAGCGAATCCAGAGGACAGTCAATTATTACTGACCGTAATTCGCAAGCTTAAAATGGAATTAGAACATAGTTCTTGGGAAGAATTTGAAGTTCCATTCAAACAATTGCATTCTCGATTTTTCAAAAAATTGGTTGAAATGTATCCGGAATTAACAAGAGCCGAAATAAAGGTTTGTGCTTTACTAAAACTGAACCTTGATACGAAGCAAATTTCATCTATTCTCCATAAAACTTCATCAAGTATTGAGGTGGATCGGTCAAGAATTCGGAAGAAAATGGGCTTAACAAACACCAAAACGAGCCTGCCACGTCATATTTCCACAAATATATAAATTTCAAAACCATTGCTAACAAAGGGCTTCAGGCTCTGCTATGGTTTCGCTATGGTTATATTACAGGGTAGCTATATTTCTTGTAAGCTATATTCTATGCTTTCCGTCAAAAAACCCTGATATTAGTATCACGTTATGAATACATCTATTGTATTTTGACAGTTTTAGATTAGTTCTAATTCGTTATTGAATCTTAACAGTTTATCAATAACGAATTAAAATTTCAGATAGGTGGTAGTATCTGATTTTAGCGATAAAGACCTTTCTCCTTATGAGAAAGGTCTTTTTTTATTCAGTACTTTTTAATTTGGGGAGATCCAAATAGAAACCAGGATAAGATTTCGAAATTGCTTCAGAATTCATTATGGTGATCGATTGGGAGCTTACACTTGCCAAAACAGCACCCATCATTGCGATTCGATGATCGCTATTGGAAGAAATTGCATTTCCCGATATCAAACCGCCTTTAATGTGCATTGCATTTCCATTGAGAGTAACTTCAATACCAAGCTTCGACATTTCAGCTTGAATCGTTAGTGCCCGATTGCTTTCTTTGTGAATCAAACGTTCTACACCATAAATTGTAGAAGTCCCGTCACAACAAGCGGCGAGTGCAGCAATTGGCGGAAATAGGTCTGGACATTGCGTCGCATCGAATTCAAAACAATTCAATTTGTCCTTACTTGCCTTTATTGAATCCGCATAGACTTCAACGTTTGCACCTGCCAACTTCAGCGTAGTTAATATAGCTATATCAGCCTGACTTGAATTGGCGTTTAAGCCCAATAGCTCAATTGATCCAGATATCGCAGCTCCAACCAAATGGAATGCTGCTCCACTCCAATCGCCTTCGCAATGGTACTCAATTCCTTTCGCTTTCTGATTTCCGCTAATCATGAACGTTTCGTATGCTCTATTCTCAATTTTAACACCAAATTCATTTAGAATTTCCAATGTCATATCGATATACGGTCTACTCTTGAGATTCTTGACATGCACAACGCTATTTCCATTTAAGGTAGGAAGTGCAATCAACAAACCTGTCAACAATTGAGAACTTTCAGAACCATCAATTTCAATTTCTCCTGAATGAAGCCCGCCTTCAATTGTCAATGGCAAAAATTGGTTGTTGGAATGAACGGTAGCGTCCAATTGAGTCAAAGCGTCAATGACCATATCCATCGGCCGCGTCAATATCGACCCGGAGCCGTTTACTTGAACATTTTGATACAATACCGCTGAAACAGCACTAAACATTCGTGTGCTTAACCCAGCTTCGCCGCAGTTAATGGATACCATTTTATCAACATTCTTTGCTATACCTTGAACGAATAGAATAGAATCTTCAAATTTTATTTCAGCGCCCAATTGCTTGGCTATGTTTATAGCAACATCGACATCTTCACTTTTTGTAAATCCAAAGATTTTAGATTCTCCTTGAGCCATGCAGGCAATCGCAATCGCGCGTTGCATATAACTTTTGGAACAAGGTGCTTTTATGGAACCTGAATACGAAAAGGGCTGAATTTCTTTTATCATTTGGAGAAGAATGGAGAAAAAATTTATTACAAATCTAAGGTAGCAAAATTCACTTTATATAGGCAATTGAAACCATTTTTGAAGCTATACAGTATGGGTTCATCGAGTATTGGGTTGATCGTATTATCGTAAATGCTCAAAACAATGAGAAGTAAAAAAACACCTATTGATCAAGCAACGAAATTAATTCACAAAACGTCTAGTCATAAATAACCTTTAGAACACTACAATGAAAAGAAAGTCAATTGTACTCATGATGATAGCAGCCGTATTGGTCGGTTCTTGCGCAAAGAAATCAGAAGAAGTAGCAACGCCTACATTAGAAGTTGAAGAAAACAATTCAATACTTATTGCCAAACATACTTGGACCGGATGTGGACCTTGTGGAGGTTGGGGATTCACCAATTTTGAAAACTTGATAACATCGAATCCAGACGAGGTGCACGTGGCATTTAAAATGGGAAACGTAGGACCATATAACAATAATGCGATTTACGATCACATCTTAACAGCGTTCGAAATCCCAGGGGGAACACCGAAATTTCACAACAATCTGAATGCTAGTCTAGGTGTTGCGTTAGCGGGACAAATGCAAGATGATGCGGGAGTTATATTAAACGCTAACTATGAAATGGAATTCACCGATGACAACAAAATCAAGTTAAATACGACTACAAAGTTCTTTCAGAATACAGAAGGAAAATACAGATTGGCTCCTTTTTTAATCGTTGATAATATTGAGGCACCACAATCAGGACATCCAGATACACCAAACACACTTCACAAGAAGGTTGTTGTTGATATTGCAAGACCTTATGATATTCCATTTGATTATAATGGATACCTAATAGCCTCAGGAGAAATTAAAACGGGACATACTATTAATCTCGAATGCGAAGTTGATAGAGATCCATCTTGGGCGAAAGAAGATGTTTCATTTGCTCTTTTAATGTTTAAGGAGAATCCAGACGGATCATTGGTCTTTGTTAATGCTTTTTCTAAATAATTATGAAGTCTCTTTTTTTCACAATCGCCTTTTTGTCCATAGCATCTATTTCCTTTGGACAGTTAGAGCTTGGACCAAAAGTAGGATACAATTATTTATTTGTTTCCTATTCTCCAAGCGCATCGTCTACTGAAACACCAGAAGTTTCAGGTCAAGGGTTTCATCTAGGTGCTTATGCGCAAATAGAGTTATCCGATGGGTTTTATGTTGGCGGAGAGTTGTTAGCGTCACTTCGATCCTACAACGAGATATTAGGCTCAGACAATACGCTTGATGGCATTCGTATTAAAAACGAATCATTCACCCACCGTTCACCATTTTATTTGGACATTCCAATCTTTGCAAAATACTCCCTCAACTTGTCAGGTTCGCGCTACTCGTCTGATAAAATGTTGAGTTTTTATGCAGGGCCAGTTGCTTCTCTTTACATGGGAGGTTCTGGAAGTACTCAGGAAACAGTTAGAACTGAAGCTCTAAATCAGACGACTATTGTTCAGACTGATATTGATTTTACAAAAACAGAAATGAAAGAATACTTCAACTCCTTTCACTTGGGAGTTATGGCAGGTGTTCAATTTAGTTTGTCAATGGGATTGAATTTTGATCTTCGTTTAAACCGTACGCTAATGCCAACAAACAGTACTGTTTTAGATGAATATGGAAAAGTAAACAATACTATTATTCAACTAAGTTTGGGTTACAATATTTTCGGAAGTCAATACTAAGATTATTTTAATACAAGAAAAGCCTTGATTATTGAATAGTCAAGGCTTTTTTATGCGCTAAACAATCGCTTTTTTCAAAGAGAAGAACACAGGTTATGGACCACTACCGATCGAATCTCAAAGTATTGAGATTAAGTTGAAAAGATAACTCCACTTCTGGCACTTGATTTGCTAACTTTGAAGCAAGTAAAACCTCAAGCCATGAACAAATTTCTCATTATTTTTCTACTTATCTCTAGTACGTCAATTGCGCAAGAACAATTACCGGTGCAATCGTACGATGATCCTGATTTTGAAATTGGAAGCACACACTATCTTTTCGGTGACAATGTCATTCTTAGAGAAGGGCCTTCTAAAAATTCAAATGAACTTGAAACGCTTTCCATAGGAACGGAACTTATTATTAAAGCACAAGAAAATGAAACGATGCGCCATAAAGGATATACGTGTCATTGGTATAAAGTGAGAACTGCTGAAGGCAAGACAGGATACATAATGGGCGGCTTAATCGCTCGTGCTTACGCTGAGGTCAATGATTCTAAGTATGTTATCTCAGTGCGAAGATCAGAGGATGAAAGAACAGCAGTTGAATACCGATTCATCAAAAAATCAGGTGGTTATCTATCAGGAGAAGCTGATTTAAGCACCTACTCTTTCCTTGTAAAAGCAGATGGTAACAGAGGATTGGAAGGAATTGAAAGCATGCTTTTCATCGATTACTATGCGGAAGCGTGCGGGGTTGATGGAGGTGGCATCTACATTTTCAACGATGGTGAGAAACTAATTAAAGCGATGAAAATTTCAAGCCTCGTAGACGGCGGTTCTTTTTGGTTTAGCGAGGAACTTACCTTTCCAGACGACAAAGGCGGAGAAAAAGGTCTTGTCATTTACAAACGTGAACACGGACAGGAAATGGACGAAGAAACGCAATGGATGAAAACGAACATCAACCGACTCAATTTAAAGTGGGAAAATGGCGCTTTCAGTCCAGACGTTAGTGAGATCGACTTCGATAAAATAGATTAATCTATTTCGTATCGTAAACAGATTGCTTTTTCAGCAATTCAAATGCATCTACGTATTGCTGCAGTCGGTCAATAATTACCAATAACTCTTGTGGTTTTGCCTTTGGAAAAATACTTGATATTTGATCCATGGCACTTTCTATTGCTTTTTGAGAAGCGGCTCTATCTCCACTTTCAAAAGCATTTGCCATCACTTTCAACGATTGATTTGCAACAGCAACAGCCAATATTTTTTTGTGTTCCATGTCCAATGTCATGTCCAATTCACCAGTCGCTTCAGTCCATTCGGGATGAACGCTCTTTTTCAATTCGACCAATTTACCTGTAATGGCATCCGTGTAAACCAATGAAATTAGCACAGGTTGTTTTGTTATCGCTCTCGTCGGGTCAATTAAGTCAAACTTCATCAATGCCATTTGACTCAGGCCTGGAAAAAGGTTTGGGATCTCAACTTTCATTTGCCCTGCTGTCACTTCTTCATTGCTATAGCCATACAACTGGCGGTAAACAATTTGATTGTTGTATTGAACTGTTAACGTCGCTTTCTTGGCCATTGGATAAACGATACTTTCAAGTTCATGTTGGAAGACATCTTTAATGTGCGCCGAAGAACCCGCAAGGTGCAACAACCCACCGCCGGCTGATGCTAATTGAGAAAGTAAGGCCTGATTGTAATCTACCCCAACACCTACGGCAGAAAGTTCAATTCCTCCTTTGATGTGCGTTTTCGCAGTTTCGATAACCAATTCTGCCGGTTTTGAACCATAACCGTCCGTGAGTAAAATCAACCTATTAATGGATGTTTTAGCCCGCAACTTCTTCACTTCAACAAAGCCTTTGAGTAAACCTTCATAAATGTCCGTTCCCCCGCCTGCGCGAATCGCATGAATTACATCAATAACTTTCTTCTTATCTCCAACCACAGTTGCTGGAACCGCCAAAACAGCTTCATTGTCAAAAACGACAATCGAAACCATGTCTTTAGGATCGAGTTGATTTACAAACTCCAACAAAGACTTTTTCAATTGACCAATTCGGTCTTCTCCCTGCATCGACCCACTTTTATCAATCACAAAGCAAATGTTTAGTGGCTCTTTCGTTTTTCGGTTCGATTTGGATTTCACCTTCAAGCCAATTTCCAACAATGCTTCTTTGGAATCTTCGTTGAATTTTTGGCCCCAAGTACAGTAAAAATCAATGTCATCATTAACCGGTTCAGGATATTGCTTTTTTACAAAACTGTGCACATCGTATTCCACAAGTTCCTTGATTGACGGTATGAAATTTTCAATATCGGCCAAACGAGGATCAAGAACATATTCGACCACTTGCTCCTTAAAACCAATGCCATTTACTTTGGACAGGTCGATGTTATCGGCATCTCTTTGGTATTGAAAATCTACTTGATAGTTGTTTCGGATCGGGAGCATAAAAGTTACTTCACCAAGATCATTCGTTTTTGCCTTGTAAACTGTATTCGATTGCAACATTCGAACATAAACATCTTCTTGGATTGCCTCGCTGCCGTCCTTTCGAACCTTCAACTTTATTCGAGCGTGAGAAGAACTTGGCTCAACGTTATCAGGTAAATTCTGAACAATAAATCGATCTTTTTTATCTTCCGTAAACCTCCGGGGTTGAAACATAATTCGCATTGTAGTTGTCATTGGGCGGCTGTCCAAGTCAATGAATTTTAACGATTCAACGCCATCAATATCGATCTCATAATTTTGACCTATTGGAACTTTAAATGTTACGCCTCCACTGGCGTTTGTGCGACCTCGATAGATTTTTTTTGTTTCGAAACAAACAAGTGCTACCTCAATCTTAGCATAGACTTTCTTGCGCTGATCGAGTAAAATAATGTTCAATATACTTTCCTTTGAACTCGGCTCAGACATCGGACTTATGCGGTATTGATCGATAGTCGTAAATGCAATGGAACGGCGATCTGGTAGCGCTTGATTCGATCTTTCCCATGCGACAGGATCGTAAGTCATTTGGCGCGTCGACTTCCCACCCCAAGCCGCATTGACTTCGAAACAGTTTCTCATTTCACCAACCGATCCCAGCCATAATGCTCCATGATCAAAAGTTGTTCTCACCCATCCATCCGCATCTGTTTTAATCGAAACGCGCTCGTATGTTGCCGATTCAATAAACACAACATCACGTCCAACGTCAGGACCACCTTTCAAAGAAGTCACCCTAATTTCAATTTTAAATTCTTGCGCATTTTTCGGAGCAATTACCTGAGCTTCTGAATTTAAGCAAGCTAATATGAAAATGGAGATAAATAGTGTTCGCATAATTTGGAGCGTTTAATACATAACAACTTCTCAAAATTTTGGTTACAGGATTAATTTTGGTTTGGGAATTGGTAAAACCGAATTAACGCTGAATCTCAAACTGTGAAACCGAAACGCATATTTTATATATCTTCGGAATTCATAAAACGGACCCAACCACAAATTCAGAAAAAACATGTTAGGATTGCTTATAATATATTGGGTGGGAAAATGGTATTTTACTCTTGCAGAAAAACACAACAAGTCGAAATGGCTATATGCGGTTTTAGGCGCATTGGTTTACGTTACCGTCTTAATAAGCTCACCTTTTCTTGTTGTATTAATAGCCGCACTTGTGGGTGCAGACGGAATATTAGAGCTTCCACAAATTACCTTAAGCTTAATGGGTATTCTTATCGGAGTATTAGCTACTTGGGCATTGAGAGCAGTCTTGAAACGACAATGGGAAAACACTCTTGACGTGCCAGAAGTAGAATTGCTCGACGACGGGGAATTATAAATCCATCAATTGGGTTTATTGTTAAAGGTTAAAAAAACAACACTAGTTCAGCCAGCTGTTAAAACAACATTTGCGCCTTAATAGTTAATTTCCATACCTTTGGATTATAAAATTTACACATTTTGAAAACATTCACAAAAACGCTAGCTGCATTGGCTCTAGCATCAATAGTATCATTTCAATCATCGGCGCAATCACCAGGATCGGGAAATGCTTATGATTTTAACTCGAATTACATAAGCATTCCTCACGACGCAAGCATTAACCCGGATTATATCACGCTTGAGGCTTGGATCAAGGCAGACAGTTGGGCAACGAACGTTTGGGAAAACGTAATCATCTCAAAAGACGGTTGGCAAACTGGGGATGAAGGCTATGTTTTAAGAGCAGGAGCCAATGGTATGTTATCATTCAACTTCTCTCTCGGAGCAGCTTGGACTGAATTAAATTCTGCTCCTGGTGCAATGGTTGTTGGACAATGGTACCACGTTGCTGGAACATTTGACGGAACAACAATGAAAATCTACATCAATGGTGTTGAAGTAGGTTCTCAAGCGGCATCTGGAATTGTAAATACAGGAACGTATGATTTAACAATTGGTAGAGCAGCTTATACTGTTGGTGGAACTCGATATTTTGACGGAATGATCGATGAAGTACGTGTTTGGTCAGAAGGATTGCCACAGTCATCTATTCTAGATTACATGTGCCAAAAAGTGACAGCATCACATCCACAGTATGCTTCTTTGGGAGGGTATTGGAATTTTGATGCGGCTGGAATTGCAACAGATAGTTCACCGAACGGAAATGACGGAACAGTTTTCGGAGCAGCACAATTGGCTTCTGGAGCAGCAATTGGAGATGAAAGTATTTATTCTTTTGTAGGCCCGGTTGACATGACATTGCCTTATGGAGCCATCGACAGTATTCAAATTGTAAGTCTTACAGCAACCCAACCAATTCACTTGTACAGAGTTGATATGACGCCGAATTCAACTACAACACCTTCTTCTATTGTTCAAGTTGATGATTCTCATTACTACGGAGTATTTGATGGTGGAACGGGTTCATACGATCTGAGTTATTATTATGACGGGAACGCAATGGCAGCAGGGAACGAACAATATTTGAATTTAGCTGGAAGAACGGACGGTACAGAGATCATTTGGTTTTCTCAAGGTGCAACGGTAAACATGCCTGCGAGTAAAGTAGAAAAGACACTTTCATCGAGAGTTGAGGTGATGCTCGCTGCGATTTGCCCGAGCGTTAACTTAAATGTTTCTGGCGCTCAAACCGTGTGCACAGGCGATACGATTTCTTTGTTCGATCAATCGGTAAATTCAAATTACCAATGGAATGATGCAAACGGTGTAATCGTTGGTGCAACAACGAATGCATTGGATGTTTGGACGGCAGGAGATTACTACTTAGTGGCGAATGATGGAATTTGTACAGATACAAGTAATACGGTAAACTTTACAGTGAGCCCATACCCAACTGCAGATTTCGGCGTCTTTTTAGCTGATTTTTGTGAAACCGATTCAGACGTAGCATTTACTGGCGGAACACCTGTGGGAGGAACCTATTCTGGAACTGGCGTTCTTGGAACGGATTTCTCACCTTCAACGGCCGGAGCGGGTACACACATGTTGTATTACGAATACACAAACGGTGGTGGATGTGCTGATACAGATTCACTAGAAGTAACTGTAAATGAGCAACCTGCTCAACCGACTATCGTTTGGAATTTACTTTTGGACACAGCTCAAGAACTTTGCACGGATGGATGTGGAAACGGATCTACATTAGAATGGTTCTTGGATGGTAATTCCGTTCAAACTGGAACAGACACATGTCATATGGTTAATTCAAACGGACTTTACACGGTGACATGTACTTATTTGGGTTGTTCTTCAGAAGTATCAACTGAATATTTAATTGATGATCTTGGAATTAATTCATTGACTGAAAATGATTTAATTTCGATTTCTCCAAACCCAACAAATGATTTCATTTCAATTTCACTGGGAACGGATAACAAAATGGCTTTCAACGTCACTTTAATTGACGCTTCAGGAAGGGTTTTATTGAATGAATCTCACAACGGAAATTCTGTTGAATTGAACCTTGGTGAATACGGAACTGGAATGTATATCGTAACTGTTGATACTGCGAATGGTACGGTTACTAGAAAGGTGATGAAGAACTGAGAAATTATTAATTATTAATTATTAATTATTAAAAAAACGTCTCGACTCGGTTTAATCAACCAAGAGAGACGTTTTTTTTTATGCCTTGTAATTTCTTTGTAAGATTCAAATTCTACCATCCTCCACCGCCTCCACCGCCAAATCCTCCTCCAGAGAATCCACCACCTCCACCGCCGGAGAAACCACCACCGCTTGCCGCAGAAGGAGGAGTTTGCGCAGATGAAATGGCCGTAGAAATTTCACTTCCGAATGAACTGAAGTGACCAAAATGCATGAAAGCAATCCCGTGCATATATGGCATACCACCAGAATTTGCTTGTCGTAAAGTTTCTTGATCAAATTGCCCCGCCCATTCTTTGGCAACACCAAGCGCGACAGCATACGATAAATTTTCTTCAAAATGTTTGAATTCCATCGATGGAGGATTCATCAACTTTATTTGATCTTTATTCGCGTATTTCATATACATTTTGAAACCTTGAATTTCATCCATTACTTGTCTCCCTTTCTTTGTAGGCTGTTCGTACAATCGACCAAAAAACCAATTAATAATCAGGTGCAACCCTACCGCAAGCGCAACGATGAAGCCTGAGCCTCCCATTTTAAACATCGCTATTAGGCAGAGAATAAGTGTAATTGCTGGAAAAATATATTGTCTTGTTTTCAAAAATGAATTTCGAACATAGTAAGTCCCCGTTTGCTTTGCATCAATACTATTCGTTAACAAGTCAGATGCTCTAGACAATCGAGCATTGTATTTGTCTTTAATAATATAAACGACATCCTTAACCATCAATTTATCATGGAATTTTTGTTCGATTTCCGTGAGCTTAACCTGTTTTCCTTTTGAAGATGGTTTTGTCACATAATAAACATCACCATTCTTTCGTGTTAGCTCAATCCAACCCTTTGAGGCCAAAATGAGAAGCATTGAACCAAACATTGTGTCAGTTTCTCTTCCTTCATTGTCCAAATACGCGCATTCCGCTGGAGATAATCCTTCTGGAGCGTAAAACCTTGGAATAATCGTTCCTGGTTTCGGATCGATTCCATACTTTCTCCACATGATAAAATTAAAAGACAATCCGATCAAAATTCCGAGCAATCCAAGAAACCAAATTGCATACGTCCGAATAAAAAAGAGAATCTTATCCAGAAAGGTTGGATAACTCAAATGTCCTTTGTCCCACCCAACTGCAACAGTCAAACACTGGTTTGAGTACAGTTCTGACAATCCAATATAAGTGATTGAATTTTCACTTTTCTCAACTCTAAATTCCTTTTTAGAGCTTCCGTACTCCCCTGTGAATCCATCGTGTTGCAAATAGTGAGCACCTTTTGGATAATAGATCGTTGCTGAAATTGAATCCGTACTAAAATCCCATCCATTGCCATTTACATTCCAATAAAACTCATCATGGTCATCGTAAAAGAGCAGTACATTTTCTACTACATAACTGATTTCAAAAATATGAACTCCTCGGTTTAAAAACACATTTTCCTTTCCAACATAGATTCTAATTCCGTTGGACAGCATTTCCGTTTTATACGACTCCTCACGACCATCTCTTTTAACTCCATCCAAATTGAACAATACGTGGTAACTCCCTCCATTTTTATCGTATGTGAGTGGAATATCTCTAAAAATTCCTCTTTTGAATTCATCGCCAGTAACATTGGCAACAATTCTCTCTGTAATCTTTACTGAACAATCTTTCTGAATTTTAACATCACTATGGAAATGAAGAATCCGTTCCATTGTCGGATACTTCAATCTCTCAGAAAATTTATTTATTTGATCCTCGATACTCTGAGCAAAAGACCCAAAAGACGTAATTAGAAGCAGTAGGAGTAAAATATTTTTCATTTAATCTTTGTTTAGGCTAACCGTTGGGGCACTTTTTTCATTTTCATCGATTTCGTAAAAAGCAGCTTTTTCAAATCCCATCATTTTGGCGAACAAAATATTGGGAAAAACATCCACTTTTATATTCAAGTCTCTTGTTGCTCCATTGTAATATCTTCTTGCCATTGAAAGTTCATTTTCAACAGAAGAAAGGGAATCCATTAATTTAAGAAACTGAGAATTTGCCTTGAGATCTGGATATGCTTCAACTTGTATCCTAAATCGTTTCAAGGTATTTGTTATCGAGGTATCAAACGCAACCGTTTCTTTGAATGAACCATCAACACCACTTCTTTGCTCTACAATTTTCGCAAGTGTTACGGCCTCATATTCGTTATATCCTTTAACGGCCTCAACCAAATTAGGAATCAATTCGAAACGTTTTTTAAGCTGAACGTCAATTCCGCTAAACGCCTCGTCCACAACATTTTTCGCCCTTACGAGACCGTTATATATTGACCAGATTACGATTAAAACGAAAAGTAGAATTCCGACAAGAAATAGTAAGGGTAACATGTGATAAATTATTTGTTCTTTTTCTAAAGATAAATAATAATGGCTTCAGCAACTAAAGATCTAATCATAATGCGAATTTAAGCAAGGTAAGAAGTTAGTTGATAAAAATGAAAAGCGTATCGGCTGAGCCGATACGCTTTTTTTTGATTAAGTGTTTTAACTATTAATCCACGAAGCCCACCGCAATCGTATTGTTACTTTGTACATCGATTAGGATGAATACCCCGTTGTTCTTATTGTCTGCGTATGAATCAAAGTAACCGGATTGACTTAAACGCAGATCCACTTTCGTGATATCGTTGATTTCTATTGTATTGACATCGAATGATTGATTTGCTTTTGTTGGATCTACTTTCGAATGAATCGCTTGAACTTTAATTGGAAATTCTCTCGATCCGACTTTCAACAAATACTTTGCACCTACTCGGCCTGCACTTTCGTCCATCCAAACAACAGTGCTTGAAATTGAAGATTGTGCTTCGACCAAATTTTCCTTTGAGGAAAGAACTCCTCCTCTACTTATGTCTATTTCATCTGCGATAGAAATTGAAACACTATCACCTCCTTGAGCCGTATCGATTGATTCCGTAAAACGTCTAATTTCAGTTACAATACTTTCCAAATTCGAAGAGCCGTGTCCCTGACGAATGACAATTCTATCGCCAACGCTTACTTCTCCACTGACAACGCGCCCTGCCAATCCGCGGTAATCCACAAACCCATTTTCCTGCGAATGATTCACTTGCTGAACATCAAATCGAAAAGGAAGTTTCTCCGTTTTATTTGCTTTTTCGGCGTGCAACAATTCATTCAATGTTTCACGCGAGTACCAAGGCATGTTCGTCGATTTCTTAACTACGTTATCGCCTTTCAATGAACTTACGGGAACAATTCTATAGTTGATATCCGCATCAAGTGCTTCGACCATGTTTTGAATCTGAATGCTAATTTCCAAGAACGTATCTTCGCTATAATCAACCAAATCCATCTTGTTTACACAGAAAATAACATTCTCCAAACGCAACAATTGACTGATGTAAAAATGGCGGAAGCTTTGTTCCAAAAGACCTTTACGGGCATCCACCAAAATGATTGATGTTTGCGCCATTGAAGCTCCAGTAACCATGTTTCGCGTATACTCAACGTGACCTGGACTATCAGCAATAATGAATTTTCTCGTTTCTGTAGAAAAATAGATGTTGGCCACATCAATCGTGATTCCTTGTTCACGTTCAGCAACCAATCCATCAGTAATAACGCTCAAATCGAGATCATCCCACCCTTTTTCCTTCGTCTTTTTTTGCACTAAATCTTCTTGCTCTTTGGTTAGCGCATCGTTGTCGTACAATAACCTTCCGATCAAGGTACTTTTTCCGTCGTCTACACTTCCAGCAGTGCTAATTCTAACTAATTCCATAATAAATTCGATTGTTCGATCACTCACTTTGTTCGTATCCACGATTCTTCGAAAAATCGCTTAAAAATACCCTCCTTTTTTACGATCTTCCAATGCAGATTCGCTTCGTTTATCATCTATTCTCGCTCCTCTTTCGGAATGCTTCGATTGCATATTTTCGTGCAAAACTTTCTCAACCGTATCGGCCTCTGAAATAAATGCAGCTGTACACGTCATGTCACCAACGGTTCTAAATCGAACGATGTGTTCTTCAATCTCATCACTCTCAACGATATTCAAAAAATCTGAATGTGCAATATGCGCTCCTTCTCGTTTAACCAGCTTGCGTTTGTGCGCAAAATAAACAGATGGCAATTCCAATCCCTCTTGTAAAATATATGTCCAAATATCTTCCTCTGTCCAATTACTTATCGGGAATGCTCTAACGTTTTCTCCAAAGTTGATTCGCCCATTCAAGATTTGAAATGGCTCGGGGCGTTGGCGTTTGTAATCCCATTGCCCGAAGTCATCGCGAACCGAGAAAATACGTTCTTTAGCGCGGCTTTTCTCTTCATCACGTCTGGCTCCACCGAGACAAGCATCAAATCCGAATTCTTCAATTGCGTCAAGAAGTGTCACCGTTTGCAACGCATTCCGACTCGCGTACTTTCCTGATTCTTCTTGAGCTTTGTTCTGATCAATAGAATCTTGTACGTACCGGACAATCAATTCCACATCCAATTCTTTTACAATTTGATCACGGAATTCTATCGTCTCTGGGAAATTATGTCCCGTATCGATATGCATGAACGAAAATGGAATCTTAGACGGATAAAACGCCTTCTGCGCCAATCGCGCCATCACAATTGAGTCTTTCCCACCAGAAAAAAGTAGAACAGGTTTTTTAAACTGCGCTGCTACTTCTCTGAGAATATATATGCTCTCGTTTTCTAATTCGAGTAAGTGTTTATTTTTCATAATTTTTAAACTATTAATGGATCAGTCGTGCCTCTTTTTTGGATGTTGGATAGTATCAAAATCTATCCAAGAGCCGAAAGGCGATCCAAAATCCAAAAGCGAAGCGATCCAATTTTACGTATGCAATCCACATTCACGCCCTTCCGAAGCTTTCGTTGGGTCGTAATAATTGCTTTCAGATTCCAGTCCATGTGTTTCGATATAGGCTTCTAGTTGGGAATCATTCCAATAGAAAAATGGACAAATCTTAAGAACTCCATCAGCTGTTTGGCTTACAATATCAAGTGTTGATCGATGTGCGGTCTGGTCTTTTCTCAAATTGGTGAACCAAACATCGGCTTGATGAGCTTTCATTGCCCTGCCAAAAGGTTCCAATTTCACTTGACGTGTAAATTCGTCATGAGCCGGAGTGTCAACTTCTGGAATACCGAGCGTGATGTTTCTATGCGCCACCGATTGTTTGGGAACATAGAGGTCAATATTCAAATCCAACTGCTTGATCGTTCGTTCCGCATGTTGATATATTTGTGGTGTATTGTATCCACTATCGCACCAAATAACCGGAATAGATTTGTTTTCATTTGTCACAGCATGCAACAAAGTCGCTTCCAATGGACGAAAGTTCGTTGTGACAATTGGACGTTTCGCAACTGCTAATGCCCATTGAATTATTTCGTTCGGTGATCTTTTTTTTAAATCTTTATTTATATCAGATAAATTCATCATTAACGTTTTAAAAATTTAACCCAAGCGCGCTCGTGTAAGTAATAAAGAATCATCTTTGAAACGACTTCTATTCCTCCAATACTTAACGCTATATCTAACTTTCCTGTCAATACATATGAAATAATCATTGTATCGATTGTACCGATGATACGCCATGAAATTGTTTTCAATACGGACACCTTGTTGTCACCCGCAACAATGCCACACCTTTTTAAACCGATAGAATCTATAATCATATATTAAAATTTCTCGACAAATATACATTTACTCTATCGACTTACTAGGGTTTTAGATTTTTTTAACTAAAAATGATTTGATAAGAATTAAAAACATCAGAATTTACTCGGGATTCAGAAAGAAAATTAATTCTCGCTTACATGATGCAAATCATATTTGGTGGTCGTTGAATGCGTAAATTTGTACTATAAATTGTCAGAAATGAGAGACATCAAAAATGAAGAGGACGTTGAATTATTTATTCGCGCCTTTTACGGTAAAGCACTTAAAGACGAGCAACTGGCACCTTTCTTTAAGCACATGAATTTTGAAAATCACGTTCCCAAAATGATTCATTTTTGGGCTTTCGTTCTATTGGATCGCGAAGGTTACAAAACCGATGTGACGCAGCTCCACATCAACATGCCTATTAAAAAAGAACATTTCGATCGCTGGATAGAATTATTCAATGGTACAATCGATAGTTTATTTGAAGGAGAAAAAGCGAAAGCAGCCAAGGATAGAGCCTTTGTTATGCGCTGGACGATGGAAAGTAAAATCAACTCGTGAGTGAAGTTCAATTGGGCTTGAAAGCCAACTGGAAACAGTTCGCGCTCCTCGTAATCGTAAATGGATTCGTTGGTGGAATGGTCGGCTTGGAACGCTCCATATTACCACAAGTTGCTGAGGAAGAATTTGCCTTAGCAGCGAATACGGCGATCCTTTCGTTCATTATCGTCTTCGGAATCGTAAAAGCGATTTCCAATTACTTTGCTGGGACATTAGCTAATAAAGTCGGTCGTAAAAACCTGCTTGTCATTGGGTGGCTTTTTGGAATTCCTGTACCGTTCATTTTAATATTCGCACCCAACTGGAGCTGGATTATTGGCGCAAATGTTTTTCTAGGAATCAATCAAGGGTTAGCATGGTCGAGCACTGTGGTAATGAAAATAGATTTAGTTGGTGAAAAACGACGCGGTTTCGCAATGGGACTTAACGAATTCGCGGGCTATCTTTCAATCGCCATTGTAGCTATCATAACGGGTTGGATCGCTGACAATTATGGAATTCGCCCTTACCCATTCTATTTGGGGTTTGCACTGGTGTTTTTTGGGCTTGTACTTAGTATTTTCTTCATAAAAGATACGCGACATCACGTTGCACAAGAATCAACAACAACTACAATTCCACAATTAAAGAACCCCTTTAAACAGGTCACCTGGAAACATAAGAACTTAGGATCTATAACACAAGCAGGATTGGTCAACAACCTCAATGATGGAATGATTTGGGGAATATTGCCCGTACTCTTAGCCAGTAAGCATTTTTCTTTGGGTGAAATCGGAAGTGTTGCGGCAATGTATCCAGCCGTCTGGGGACTTGGCCAATTGTTCACAGGCCGTATGGCAGACAAATTCAACAAACAAAACATGTTGACCATTGGAATGTTGCTTCAGGGTTTGGCTCTAATCCCAATGATTTGGGCTAAAACAATGACTCATTTCATGATTTTAACTGCCTTATTAGGATGGGGAACAGCAATGGTCTATCCAACGTTTATGGCAGCAATAGCCGACTTAACAAATCCATTAGATCGAGCAAGAGGAATTGGAATTTTTAGATTGTGGCGGGATTTAGGATACGCGATTGGCGCAATTCTCACTGGAATAATAGCCGATTATTTCAATATCCATACAGCGATTATATTCGTCGGAATTTTGACTTTAATCTCAGCTATGATTATCCATTTCAGAATGGATTTGCGGAAAAGAAAAAAATCCAATCATCCGCTATCGGACAATCGGACTTTCTAATAATCGGACTTTCGAGTAATCAACCTCCTCTATTGAAGTATAATCTTAAACAAATACGTTCTGTTCTCTTGATTTACTTTTAAGAAATAAACACCTTCGCTTTCGTTTCCAATATTGATTTGCAACTCTTGCGCATACATATCATTTCCTTCTTTTACCAAACGTCCATCCAAGCTTGTGATTTCATACTCAAAAGCAGATTCACCGTTTTCAAATACAATGTTAATCTCTCCTTCTGATGGATTCGGATAAACTGAGATGCTACTTGCGTTAAACTCTTCAAGTCCAACTCCCATCACTGTTACACATGCTGACGTATCCGTACAGCCTGAAAATGTAACGATAACCGCGTAGGTTCCATTTGTTGTTGCTGTAAAACTTTGATCCGTCTCAGAAGCAATTGCAGCATTATTGTTGTCACAATCAATCCATTGGTACGTCGCTCCAGACTGTCCAGAAGTCAAAACTGGATCTGTACTCACAACACCAATATTGATTGAAGTAAGTGTTAAATTCACTGTAACTGTGCTATCACATCCTTGACCGTTCGTTATAATTTCAGTTCCCGTTAAGTTGTTTTGATCGTATGTGGTACCGTTCACAACAACTGTTTCCCCTGGACAAATAGTATTCGTTACGGAACTTGACAACCCCGGAAGCGGCGGCATCACGTATCCTGTTGCCGTGAACTCTTGCGTAAAGACATCAACGTCGGAACAGGAGTATCCCATATCAATTGCAGCTTGTCTAACAGCAATTGCAGCATCTTCTTGATTGGTTGAACTTCCCGTCATTCCCAATCCTTCCAAAAAGGCTTTGTCTACCTTTTCTCTTCCGATAATATCATAAACACGCATTAACGTAGTTGCCCAAATTTGACCATCCGTATGAATTTGTCCTGTTAACCCACCTGGATACAATGCTGTATAATTTGTGATTCGTCCATTCCAAAATGGATTGTGACCATCCCAGCTAAACATCCAATTGTATTCTGCATCTGCGGGTAGCCATTGCCCTAAATCTCTTGAATATGAAGTTGCCCAATAATCTCCCGATCCTTCACTCAATCCATTTACTTGAGAAAGATTTCCTGCAGTTAACCAATCGTGAATTCCATGTCCCAATTCATGCAGAACAACATCAGCATCTTCAGCGTCATCAACTCCACCTTCTCCAAAAGAAATCTGTCCAGAACCTCCCAAGTAGTGAGAATTATCCGCACCGTTCAAGCCACTTGGATCGTATTTCACACCTCCTGAATATTGAAACGGCATGAGTGTAATATTCAAAGTATCATTAATGTAACGCATACTTCCATCAACATGATAATAACAGTTCACAGCCTCAAAAGCATCATCATCCCGTGAGAAATTGAAATTGCTTGATGCTTGAGAGAAAAGCCCATTGTTAGGCGATTCGAAATCTACAATCTCAGCATACGGTCCAACGAGCTCGTACATTGAGCCTGTAAAATTGATATCTAGTAATGTTACCGTGCTCATTGCTGCGTCAAATGTTGCATTGGTTGCATCGTTGTTATCTAAATAGGGTCCTGCATATTGAGCTTGATCTTGCGACAATGGGTCTGGATTAAAAATGGTTCCAGTTCCATTCGCTGGAGGAGGCATTGAACAATTTGAACTTACATGATTCTTATGGTTGCAAGCTCTGTCTACTGCTTTTATAATTTCACCATTTTCCGCATTGACAAGAACTTCCCAGCTTCCCGTAGGGGATTGAGGCTCAAGAACTACTTTGTAAACCAAGGCAGTGCTCTCCTGTCTGCTGTATATTTGTAAATCATTTGAAATAGCATTTATTATACCTGAAGCACCAATTTTACTTTTGGCCAGTTCCAAAGCTTCCATCTCAGTAATAGATGGAGTTGAATTAATTTCTTGAACAGAAACGTCAAGTGTGTTACTTACATATGTTACTTTATTGTTTGGAGAGATATGTACTACAATTTCAGACATATAAACGGGCAAGCCATTGCTATGTTGACGCAAACGAACTGTAGAACCTGATAATCCCGTTCGGCTCGAATACGCTACTAAATCTGAAAGATCAGTTACTTTAAGTACTTCTTTGTTATTGTCGATCCAATCAAGGGCCATTTCTTCTGGAGTAGTTCCTTCTACAGCATCATTTAACCCTGCAAACAAAAGAGGTGTATTGTTTTTCACGCTTAACTTAACGCCTTCCTTTTCGTAAAAAGGGATTTCATCATTTGGATAGGAATTTCCGGAATTTTTAGTGTCTTGCGCAGTTCCTGTAAAAGAAATTGCAAGCACCAAAAAAGATGCGGATAGAGTTTTAACAGTCATAAGAAATAGCTTTAGTTCACTAAAAGAAAGACAATTCTAAGAGTATTCCTAATTCTCAGAACAACTATCTCGTTCAATGTGGCAAAGCTAGAATGGATTGAAAGGCTTTTCTGAGATGCGAGATTCACAAACTAATGTGCGTAGAATTTACTGTGCCTTCTATATACTTTGATGCATTTGAATTGAATTCGGCTGTGGTTTCTGAGGTCAAGAAACTTACTGTTCCGTTCTTTGTACATTTAGAATCAATCCAAGGATGACGTAAGAGGTAATCAGCGAGACTGTCTGTGACGATACTGCCTTGTGATACTACATTGACACCTTCTGGCAGCAAAGACTCGATATATCCTTTTAAAACGGGATAATGTGTGCAACCCAATACAATGGTATCAATATCCTTCTTCATAGCCATTAAGGCCTCAACATCTTTTCGAATGAACTCTTTTCCCGCATGTGATAAGTGTTCGTTGCTTTCTATCAAGGTCACCCAAAGTGGACAAGCGTGTTGAAATACGTTACATTGCGGCGAAAACCTCTTTATTTCAACCGGATATGAATCTGAGCTAACTGTGCCCGGAGTAGCCAATACACCTATATTGTTTGTTTTCGAAAATTGACCAATAATTTCAGCGCTCGGCCGAATAACACCAAGCACACGTTTCTTTGCGTCAATCTTCGGAAGATCATTTTGTTGTATTGTTCGAAGCGCTTTGGCCGAAGCTGTGTTGCATGCAAGAATCACCAATTCACATCCACGATCAAACAATTCGTTTACAGCTTGTAGTGTAAATTCATAAACAACATCGAATGACCTTGTACCATAAGGTGCTCGAGCATTGTCGCCTAGATACAAGTAATCGTACTCTGGCAATCGCTTACGAAAGTCTGAAAGGATGGTTAGTCCTCCATAGCCAGAATCAAAAACACCAATAGGTCCCATATACCAAAGCTAAATAAAAACCCCGATCTGTCCTAAGACAAATCGGGGCTAAAATTATTTTAAAAAATTCTAGTTCGAAGCTCCGTCAGCTCCTGCTTCTTTAGCATCCAATGCTAACAACACCACAATTACTTTATCCGTGATGTCTTCACCACCTGCCGAATAAAGTAATGTTGTTGCTTCAACAACGTACGCCAATTTCATTCTTTCAGCTACAACAGCAATTGCTCTATTAATTCGATCTTGCAAAGGAATGTTTAATTCATTAGATGTTTCAATTAACAAATCCTTCAATGATTGATTTGTAGTTTCAATTCGTTGTTGGAATTCCATCAATTTCTTTTCTTCATATTCTCTTTGAGAACGAATTAAATCTCCTTGTTTAGCTTGATAAGCCGTTACTGCAGTTTGAAATTCCGCATTCATATCATTCAACTCATCGAATGCATCCTTTTCCATCTTAGCCAATTGCGCTTGGGCAACTTTCGCAGAAGGTATTGTATCAAACAAAACTTGAGATCTTACATGAGCAATTTTGGTTTGAGACATTGCTGTTCCTCCCATTCCAACTAATACGACTAATAATAATACTACTTTTTTCATTCTTTCTTTTTTTTAATTGAGTTGTGTAAAATGTTCTTTTAAATCAACTCTGGAGATTACTCCTTCTGGTTTTTAGTTATAATGGAGCTTCACTCCTGTTTAATTACTTAAGCTGGGATTATTTCACCGTAATTCCCAATTCTTTAAGTACTAAATTGCTTATGTCTAGTTTTGGATCTCCATAGATCAAGTTGCTTTGATTCGCCTTGTCAAATACCATTACGAATTTCTTTTGGCCAGCTATCTTTTCCATCGCTTCATAAACCCGGTCTTGAATTGGCTTAATTAAAGATTGACGCTTTTGGAAATAATCACCTTTAACACCAAAACGCGTTTTTTGCATTTGCATCGCTTCTGTTTCGAGTGCCTCTATTTCTTCTTCTCGTTTTTTCTTCTCTTCAGATGGAAGTAAAACTTCTTCTCTGGCAAAATTGTCTTTCTTCAATTTCAAAACATCATAGCGTTTCTCAATTTCTTTCGTCCAACGGTCTGCAAGTTTGTCCAACTTTTCTTTTGCTTCTGAATATTCCGGCATCTCTTTCAAGATATAATCAGAATCAATGTAAGCGTACTTCTGACTAAAGGCAAACCCTGTGCCAAAAATCAATATTAGAGCCAAAACAAGTGTTTTCATAATTCAACTTTTTTCTGCCGAACGGCGAAAATAATACATTTATTGTAAATCTCGATATTATAATTCGCCTAGGTTCATACCAATTGTAAAATTCAACTTGGTATAATATCCTTTCGTATCTATTTGATTATTAAATCCTCCTTCAATGGTATCGAAACCACTCGACCAAGAATCAAGCTTGTCAAAGCCCCATCCATAATCCAATCCTAGCATTCCGAACATTGGAAGGAATACTCTAATTCCAACTCCTGCTGCTCGTTTAACATTTAATGGATTGAAGTCTCTGAATGTAGGGAATGTATTTCCAGCTTCTGCGAATCCAAGTACATAAAATGTAGCTGAAGGATTCAATGAAATTGGATACCTCAACTCCAAAGTATACTTCGCAATTAATGGATCTCCTCCGTCAGAGTTCAAACCTCCCGATCCGTCTTCGTACCCCCTAAGCGCAATAATTTCTTGTCCTCCAATTTGATTTACTCCTGTTAACCCACTTCCACCTAAATGGAAACGTTCAAATGGTGTTAAACCTTTATCGTAGTTATATGCACCTTGGAATCCAAATCCAATTCTAGGCATTAAAACCAATTTTTTGTCTGGTGTCAATGGGAAGAACCATTCTCCAGTCAACTTGAATTTGTAATATTCTAATGTTTTAAAACGCTCTTCATTTGATAAAGCTGAATAGTCATCAACACCATCCCACATTGAATACGGTAATGTCGCCTTTGCTGTAAACTTAATGTTTGAACCTCCTTGTGGGTAAATTGGTGAACTCACTGAGTTTCTTTGAAGAACATATCTGAATGCAAAATCATTTGCGGTTCCATCTGTAAACAATCCAAATCGAGTATCATTCTTAACGAAATACTGTTGAAGGCTTAATTCGTAATAAGCTTGGAACCAATCATCCGGAAATTTCTTTCTACGGCCCAAACCAATGTTAACACCTGCTAAACGCAATCCGCTGAAGTTTTCATTTGTAGGAGCATATCCATTTCCTAATAGCGTCCAGTTAGCCCCAAATGTCAGCGAGTTTGGTTTTTTACCCCCTAACCATGGCTCAGTAAATGAGAAGTTGTACCCTCTATAGAACTTACCATTCGTTTGAATCCGCAATGAAACACGTTGTCCATCTCCACCGGGAAGAGGCGTCCATGCTCCTTTTTTGAAAATGTTCTTCGTACTAAAGTTATTGAATGTCAATCCAAGTGTTCCAATGATTCGACCTCTTCCGTCCAATCCTGTTCCACCGTAACCACCAGACAACTCAATTTGATCCGAAGACTTCTCTTCAACCACGTATTCAATATCTACAGTTCCGTCTTGTGGGTTTGGAATTGGATTAACTTGAAACGCTTGTTCGTTGAAATAGCCCAATTGAGCCAATTCTCTTTGCGTTCTGATAATGTCATTTCTATTGAATAAATCACCAGGCTTCGTTCGAATCTCTCTACGAATTACGTAATCATTCGTTTTCGTATTCCCTTTAATTATAACACGTTTTACACGTGCTTCCTTCCCTTCGATAATTCGCATCTGATAATTGATGTGATGCGCTTGAACATTTGTTTCAACCGGAATAACTTGGAAGAATAAATAGCCTCTATCCATATACAACGATGAAATATCACGTCCATCTTCACTCATGAACAAACGCGTTTCCAAAAGCTGCTTGTTATAAAGATCCCCTTTCTTAACACCTAAAACCGTATCAAGAAATGAAGATCTGAATTTCGTATTCCCAATCCATTCAATATCTCCAAAGTAGTATTTCTCACCTTCGTCAATTGTAATTTTGATGTTTAGGTTTTTGCTGTCGGCCAAATACACCGTATCCATTTTAATCTCAGCATCACGCAAACCGACTTTTGTGAATTTCTCCATCATTGCCAGCTTATCCTTCTTATATGTGCTTTCGAAGTATTTAGATCTTTTGAAGAATCTCCAAAATGCTTTCTGTTTCGTATCCTTCATTGCCATGCGCAATTTCCACGTTTTAACAGATTCGTTTCCTTCAAATGTCAACTCACCAATCTTTACCTTTTCACCTTTATCAACATTGATAACAAAGATTTCAGAATTGTTCATTAAGCTATCTTGAACGCGGTTAATATTGACCCCAACCGAATAATGCCCTTTATCTCTGAAATATCCTTTAATTTTCGCCTTTGTCGCAAACACTAAGTTTTCAGTGATTGTTTTTCCTGAGAACAATGTGATTTCTTCTCTAATTTTATCTGCATCACGCTTGTTAATACCAACAAACCTAAATCGAGAAAGTTTCGGTCTTGGCGCAACTTTGATCGTCATGTATATAACTCCCGCAATTTCATCTGTTGCTATAATTTCAACATCAGAGAAAATACCTTCAGCCCATAAATTCTTAATTGCTTTTGAAATTGCCTCACCTGGAAGCGTGATTGTTTGCCCTGATCTGAGTCCAGCCAATAATTTAATTGCGTTGTGGTCGTAATTGTCAGCCCCTTCAACACGGATAGGCCCTATCTCGTATTTCTGTGGTCGCATGAAGTCAATATCAAGGCCCATTGTATTAACCTCCTCAATTATCGGATCCATTGGTTGAACAGGATTGGCGACTGGAAGTGAACCAGAACTCGTTGAAGTAGTGTCCTCAGTTTGCGCTCTTACCTGAGTCATAAAAGACAGAAGCAATGTGCAAGTGAGTAGTAACTTAAAGGTCAATTTCATATTTTATTTTTCTAATTGCGCTGATACCATTCCAAATCTTCTTTCTCTGGATTGATAATCAAGCACAGCCGTATATAAATCTTCTTTTTTAAAATCAGGCCACAATACCTCCGTAAAATGGAACTCTGAATAAGCAATTTGCCAAAGTAAAAAGTTACTCACTCTATTCTCTCCACTTGTTCTAATAAGCAGTTCAGGATCTGGAATACCCTTTGTCGTTAGGTTATCAGAGATCGTTTCTTTATTAATACCGTCTAAATCCAGTGTTCCGTTTGAAACGTCTAACGCTATTTTTTTTGCTGCCTCAACGATTTCCCATTGAGCGCTATAATTGAGCGCCAAGATTAAGTTAACTCCTGTATTTGTTTTTGTTTGCTCGTAAGCCGCTGCCAATTCATCTTGACATCCTTGTGGAAGTCCGGCTGTATCACCAATAGTTGAAATAACAACATTGCTTTGATCTAGCTCTTCAACTTCATTACTGATTGTGTGCACCAATAAATCCATCAAACCATCTACTTCTTCTTGGGGGCGTTCCCAATTCTCTGTAGAAAATGCATACAACGTAAGGTATTGAACATTCATTTCCTGAGCCGCTTTAAGTGCTTCCCGAACAGATTCCACGCCAATATTGTGCCCAAACAATCGCTCTTCGCCCTGCTGCTGTGCCCAACGGCCATTCCCATCCATTATGATGGCAATGTGTTTTGGTGTGTTATTTAAATCTATTTGGTCTATAATACCCATGTGTTCTAATATAATCAACGAAAATAGTGAAACTATCGTATAAGTCACTAATAATAGACGTTCTACTTAACGTAGTTTAACAAAAAGACCAAAATTATACCTGCGTTCAAATAGTTTCTTCCTATCTGACATAAAATCCGTATTTTTAGTAACTGAAATTGTCTGTGCCCTTGCGACTTATTTTAACTATTAACTCTCGTCTTAAGCTTTAATTTATTTAGAGTTTTGGACTTGTAATCTCAAGGGTAACAAAAAGGGAGTTCGTAACCGAACTCCCTTTTCTATAAAATCTAAATTGTATTTTTCAATAAAAAATTGTCACAAGGACACCAAACCTAACCTGTGCCCTCGTGACTTAGTTTAACTATTAACTCATCTTTATGAAATGAATCATTAATAAGACTTGATTAACTTTCAACAAGTTGCTTTCGTTTTGAAAAAAAATCACAAAAAAAAGGGAACTCAAAAATTGAGTTCCCTTTCAAATATTATGTAATGCAAGTTATTCTGCTAGAACGATCACTTTGTTGTTCTGCATCTCAATAACTCCACCTTTAATCGCAACACGAATAACCTTCTTATTTGTACCGTCAACTGCGATTTTATCATTCGCACTGTCTGTATCAAACACATCCGTAAGATCAACTTTTACATCCCCTTTGGCCAACGCAGCAATAATAGGAGCGTGATTATTCAAAACTTGGAACGAACCATCGAATCCTGGGAATTGAACTGCATCAGCTTCACCTACGAAAATCTCTGCTTCTGGTGTAATAATTTCTAATTGCATCTTTAATCGCTTTTAAATATTCAATTAAGCGTTTTCAGCTAACATTTTCTCTCCTGCTTCGATAACATCCTCAATTCCACCTTTAAGGTTGAATGCTGCTTCTGGATATTGATCGTATTTACCGTCAAGAATTTCAGTAAACGCTTTGATTGTATCAACGATATCAACCAATACACCCTTCAATCCAGTAAATTGCTCCGCAACGTGGAATGGTTGAGAAAGGAAACGTTGAACTCTTCTTGCTCTGTGTACAACTAACTTATCTTCTTCAGACAATTCATCCATTCCTAGAATGGCGATAATATCTTGAAGTTCTTTGTATCGTTGAAGTGTAATTTTAACTCTTTGTGCACAATCGTAGTGCTCAGCTCCAACAATCTCTCTTGTAAGGATACGAGAAGTAGAATCCAATGGGTCAACCGCTGGATAGATACCTAACTCAGCAATCTTACGAGACAATACTGTTGTTGCATCCAAGTGAGCAAATGTATTTGCTGGTGCTGGATCGGTTAAATCATCCGCAGGTACGTATACCGCTTGCACTGATGTAATAGATCCATTTTTAGTTGAAGTAATACGCTCTTGCATCGCTCCCATCTCAGTTGCTAATGTTGGTTGGTAACCTACGGCAGATGGCATACGACCTAGAAGTGCAGACACCTCAGAACCTGCTTGTGTGAAACGGAAGATGTTATCAACGAAGAAAAGGATATCTTTCCCTTGTCCGTCACCTTCACCATCACGGTAATATTCAGCCATTGTTAATCCTGACAATGCAACACGTGCACGTGCTCCAGGAGGCTCATTCATTTGACCGAAAACAAATGTTGCTTTCGATTCTTTCATTTCTTCTAAATCGATAGTCGAAAGATCCCATCCTCCGCTTTCCATAGATTCCATGAATTTATCTCCATACTTGATAATTCCAGACTCCAACATCTCACGTAGTAAATCATTACCCTCACGAGTACGCTCACCAACTCCTGCAAACACAGATAAACCACCGTGTCCTTTTGCGATATTGTTAATCAACTCTTGAATCAATACAGTTTTACCAACTCCGGCTCCACCGAACAAACCAATCTTACCACCTTTTGCGTATGGCTCAATCAAGTCAATTACTTTAATTCCTGTAAACAACACTTCTGTTGCCGTAGAAAGGTCTTCGAATTTAGGCGCATCTCTGTGGATCGGCATCCCGTTCGTGTTGTCAACTTGTTGAATTCCATCAATAGCTTCTCCAACAACGTTGAATACACGTCCTTTAATCTCATCACCAATTGGCATTTTAATTGCCGAACCAGTTGAAGTTACTTCCATCCCTCTTGTGAAACCATCCGTTGAATCCATAGAAATGGTTCGAACTGAATTTTCTCCAACGTGAGATTGAACCTCAAGAACAACTCTCGTTCCGTTGACTTTAGTAACTACCAAAGCATCAAAAATGTTTGGAAGAGAAACTCCTCTTTCGAAGTTTACGTCTACTACAGGACCAATTACCTGTGAAACTTTACCTTTAATATCCGACATTCTAGTGTCTTTTAATTGAATTAATTTCCTATCCGATCTTCCGGAATTTGGGTGCAAATATATGGCTTTTTCGCCAAAAAATAGAAAGTAGCGGGAATTTTATTTCAGCGAACGCAATTTTTATTGAGAACCAGAATTATTGTAGACCAATTGTAATTTTCAATCGAGAGAAAACTAATCAGCCTTGATATTTTTTCGAATCAAATATTTCACAGGAAAGTAGGAGAATAAAATACTCAATATAGACACAAGCGAAAAGATCATTACTCCATCTGTTGTCGAAAATGCAATTGGAAACGCTTCCCCATTCGAATTCGGCATCTCAATTAGATGAAAATACCATTGCGTGAAACAAACCGCATAACCCAAAAGCAATCCTATAAAGATGCCTTTCCCCGAAATAAGGAGGCCTTCAATGAAGAATATTTTAAAAATAAATTTTCGAGAAGCTCCAAAACCAGTCATTGTTTGAACATTTGACAATTTCTCAACGAAAAGCATTGTTAGCGAAGCCACCAAATTAAATGCAGCAAGGACAAAGATGAAAAGCAGAATAATCATTACAATGACTCTTTCTGTCTTGCTTGTCATATAAATCAGTTCGTTCTTTTCAAAATTGGTTTTCACAACAAAGTCCTTTCCAACTTCTTTTTGAATAAGCGCCTTCAAATCTTCATTAGAAACACCTTCTTTAGCATCTATATAAAGTGCCGAGATCTGATTATCGAATCCCAATAGCTCTTTTCCTAGCTCCAGTGGGATGATAAAACTTTCATCATTAACCTCCCTATTAAAGGTCATACTTCCAGAAATTTTTATAGCTCTTTCATTGAAAGGACTTTTACCCGGTCGCAATCGAATGTTTGATTTTGGCACATAACATATGACACTCTCACTCCCAACCAGTCTAGGAATTCGTCCATCGAGCTTGGACAACAATCCCGCACCAATTATTCCAGCAGGGTCTTTTCCTTGGTGTAAATAGGGTTCACCCTCGTACATATGCTCTTTCATGTCTGTGATATTCAGGTAATTTGAATCAACACCGATCATTTTTGCATGCACCCACTTTTTCTCATTCTTCAAGATCACTGTTTCTTCAACAGCTCTTACCACCTCTGAAACGCCTTGAATCTTCTTGATTTTTAGTAGATCAACTCTATTTTCGTCAAATGACTTTCCTTTTATTATTCGAACAGTTAAGTCAGTATCGAACTCTGAATAGAGGCCCTCGATCATGGATTCAATTCCATTAAAAGCAGACAAAAGAATTACAAGAGCAGCGGTTGTAGTCGCGATTCCAACTACGGAAATTCGTGTAATCAAATTAATTACATTTTTCTTCCGCTTGGTAGAAAGATATCTGCGCGCTATAAAATAGGGAACGTTAATCTTTTACTTTTTTAAGAGTTCATTAATCTCGTTTGCGTAATCGAGGGAATCATCAATGAAAAATTTTAGATCTGGAATATGCCTCATGTTTTTCAAACGTCTTCCGATCTCTCCTCTAATTTTAGAAGAATTTGCAGAAATATTTTGAATAACCTCTTCCTTAGGAGGCCCAGCAAAGACACTACAATAACAGCGCGCTAAAGATAAATCAGGTGTAATCCTAACTACTGTCGCGGAAACCATTGCTCCCAAACAGATTTCTCTTGCGTTTCTTTGAAAAACAGAAGATAATTCCTCTTGAATCACTTTCTCGATTCGACTTTGTCTAATTGTACTCATAAGTGCAAAAGTAAGAGAAAAAGCGCAGCTTTTGATGAGGAAATGAAAAGTGACCCTACTGACATCAATTGACTTGAACCCATTATTAAAATTCTTTGCAAACAATATATAATAAGTAGGAATGATAAGAAGTTTATAAATCAATATATCTTTGTAGTCTGATGAAAGACATTTTAGAAATTTTCAGATATACCTTCAGGTATCGTGGATTGGCACTATTGGTGATTGTGTCGAATATATTTTATGTCATCTTTAACTTAGTTTCATTAGCGCTATTTGTTCCTTTTCTTCAAGTAATATTTCAAGATGAAGAGACGGCAGAGGTTGTAGTTAAACCACTATACAAGGGTGGCTTTTTTGACTCCTTGGAATATTTGGGTGAATACTATCAGTATTATATGTACACAAGCGCTCAATCAGATCCGAAAGGCGCTTTGTTTTTTGTCTGCGTTACTGTGGCAATAAGCTTTTTACTAAAGAACATATCTCGTTATTCGGCTGTTTGGTTCCAATCACAATTAAGAATGGCCGTTGTTCGTGATGTTCGAGACAAACTATTTGAAAAAGCACTAAGATTGCCTTTGTCGCATTACACAGATGAAAGCAAAGGAGATTTGATGGCGCGTATGCAAAATGATGTTCTTGAAATTGAAATTGCTGTAATTTCAACGCTCGAATTATTCTTTAGAGAACCTATTGCAATTACGATTGCGCTTTCTCTTCTATTCTATTGGAGCGCAGAGCTGACACTGTTCGCGCTTATATTACTGCCAGTTACGGCACTTATTATAGCGGTTATCGGAAAAAGTTTGAAACGTACTGCTCGACAAGAAAAAACTCAAATGGGTGTTTTGTTTTCAGCAATGGATGAAGGCTTGGGGGGGATTCGAATTATAAAAGCATTTAATGCCATACCTCAAGTGCTTACATCTTACAAGAGAGAAAACCTTAAACATCAAAAACTAGTAACAAAAGCGTTTCGAAAGCGGGATTTATCTTCACCGTTAAATGAAATCATTGGGTCAATGGTCATGATTGCCATCGTTTGGTACGGCGGACTGCTTGCTCTTGATAGCGAAAACACCGGTTTCACAGGCGAAACGTTCATTGGTTTCATTATTGTATTCTCTCAATTAATGCGACCAATATCGGCGGTTTCGCAATCCATCTCAAACCTTAACAAAGCGAGTGCATCTCAAGAGCGAATCAATGATATATTGGATGCGGATGAAAAAATTTACGAAAGTGAAAATCCAATTGCTTTAAGCGATATCAATACATCAATTGAATACAAAAATGTGTTTTTCAAATACGGCGATGAATATGTTCTGAAAGATGTTTCGTTTTCTATTCCAAAAGGAAAAACAATTGCTCTGGTTGGAGAATCTGGAAGTGGAAAATCTACCCTGGCAGACCTTCTACCACGATTTTACGATGTTCAAGAAGGTGCAATATTTTTCGACGACATCAACGTCAAAGAGACATCCATTTTTGATTTAAGACACCACATTGGAATTGTCTCTCAAGAATCCATTTTGTTTAATACAACAGTCAAGGAAAACATTGCGTTCGGAATGCCCGATGCAAAAGACACAGAAATCATGCGAGCAGCGAAAATAGCCAACGCTCATGATTTCATTTCTGAACTTGAGTTTGGTTATGATACTAATATTGGTGAACGCGGGAACAAACTTTCTGGAGGTCAGAAACAACGGGTGAGTATCGCCCGTGCAATTCTTAAAAACCCTTCAATATTGATTTTAGACGAAGCGACTTCGGCATTGGATACGGAGTCTGAAAAACTGGTTCAAGAAGCGCTAGAGAACCTAATGGAGAACAGAACAAGCCTCGTTATTGCCCACAGACTTAGCACGATTAAAAAAGCAGATGAAATAATCGTTCTTTCGAAGGGTGAAATTAAAGAGCGAGGTAATCATGAAGAACTTATGGCGAAAGGCGGAATTTATCACAAACTTTCATCACTTCAAGGAATCAACGTTTAAACGTTAAATAATCTTCTGGATCAACAGGAGTCTGATTGTACCACAACTCAAAATGAAGATGAGGTCCATCTGTATTCTCCCCTGTATTCCCGACAATTGCAATTGGATCTCCCAATTGAATTTTGACACCCATTTTCTTCAAAGCTTTTTTATTGTGCTTATAAACTGACATGTATTCATTTCCGTGATCAATTATAAGAATATAGCCATCCTTTCTAGTATAACCTGAATAAATCACTGTTCCAGACAAGCATGCTTTGACAGTATGGTCTTTTTCTGTTACTACGTCAATTCCAGGGTGCGTTTTTTTATTGAATTTTTGGCTTACCACTCCTTTAACTGGACTTTTAAAATAGGGGATCACAGCACTTTGATCAACAGTTGTGCGCATGTCATCCTTCACCTTTTTAGAAAGTTCTTTTTCATAATCAGAAGGAGACGTGTTAATATTGTCATAATTAACTTCTGTCTTTTTCGCCAACGAATCTAGATCAACGCTCACAGGAACTTCACCACTCAATACTTTTCTAAGTACAGCATTGTATTTCATATATACGACTTCGCGCTGTTTCATCTCCTCAACTTGTGATCGTAACGCAAGCACTTCTGATCGTTCAATTGGAACATCTCCTTTTTTTGTATAACTAGAAAAAAGACTTCCAAACGAAAACAATATCACTACTGAAAACACTGCTAAAAAAATCAAAAACAGGCTTAAAACTCTAATTCTCGTACTCGTAAAACTCCAGACTTCCACAAATGAAGACGGGTTTATAGCCGAAAACTTGATGCTTTTCTTAGATTTATTATATAGTTTTTTGAAGAAGCTCATTGTTTACAAAGCTGAATAAAATCAGGTAATCAACCAAATAAATCGGTCTGACTTTCGTTAACAATATATAATAAGTTGGTTTTTGGCTTAGATTTTGTTCCATCAGGAGCAAACGTTTTCACTACTTTTACGTCTAATTAAGTATATATGAGACAAATATTGACATTACTTCTTGCGTTACTCCCCTTAATTTCTTTTGGGCAATTGACGACGAGTACTGCTCAAGCCCCCAATGCATTGGTTCAAAACGTACTTTTAGGATCTGGTGTAACAGTTTCAAATATCTCATTTAATGGTGTCCCTGTAACAATAGGAAGTTTCGATGCTTCCAATACAAATCTGGGAATTGACGAAGGAATTATTATGACAACAGGAACTGTTCTTAATGTTCCAGGAGAAGGTCCACACGGTCCAAATAATTCTGCAGGTGCGGGGAAGGACAATAACGCCCCAGGGTACCCATTATTATCCAATCTAATTGGAAACATTCCCACTTACGATGCTGCAATTTTAGAATTCGACTTTGTACCCTATTCTGATTCGGTTAAGTTCAACTATGTTTTTGGATCGGAGGAGTACCCTGAATATGTAAGCTCTACATTTAATGATGCGTTTGCATTCTTTATCTCTGGACCTGGTATTCCTGGTGGAATGCAAAACATTGCGCAAGTGCCATTTGGAGGCGGACCTGTAACAATAAACAATGTAAATAATGGTCAGACCAACAATGGTCCTTGCCAAAACTGTACATATTATAATAACAACGGTGACGGAAATTCTGCACCTCAAAATTCTTCAGCAAATTTCATTCAATACGATGGGTTTACAGATGTAATGACAGCGGAGTCTGCTGTACAATGCGGCCAAACGTATCACCTCATAATCTGTATTGCGGATGCTGGAGATGGTTTATTGGATTCTGGAATCTTCCTAGAAGCGAATAGCCTTTCTTCCAAAACTCCTGTCGAAATTGAATATGTAGTTTCGCAAGAACTTTTTGGTTCACCAGATATCATAGGTGAAGGTTGTGTAACAACAACGGTTACCTTGGAAAGAGACCCTGCACAATCTGCTTCATCAATGACTATTCCAATCAATGTTTTGGGAACTGCCACAGAAGGTGTTGATTATACAAACCTACCAAATTCAATCACCTTCCCTGCTGGAGTTAGTCAAGTTCAATTTGTTTTTGACGCATTTCAAGATGGAATTATTGAAGGACAAGAAACAATAATAATTCAATTCCCAATTGTTGACCCTTGTGGAAATGTCACCCCAATTATAATAGAGTTATTCATCCAAGACATCGATCCCGTGGCAGTTGAAATTACTGGCGCCGAGATTACTTGCCCTGGTGAATCCGTAACCCTTACCGCAAATCCTACAGGAGGAGCACCACCTTTTACCTATTTATGGAATACGGGTGAAACAACTCAAACAATATCGGTTACTCCAGCTGCGACAACAACATACACCGTGACGGTAACGGATGCATGCTTAAATGAATCCGCTTCGAACACTTTTGAAGTAGCAGTGCCTATTTTACCACCCTTGGTTTTAAATGAAACTCCAGATATTACCGAGATATGCCCGTATTTACCCAAATTACTTGAAGCAAACGCAATTGGTGGTTCAGGAAACTATACCTATCAATGGTCATCGACATTTGATGCAAATCTTGGTACAACGTCATCAATTAATGTTGTTCCTTCAACAACGACAACGTATACGGTAATTGTATCTGACAATTGCGGCAATTCTACAACTGAGACGATATTATACACAATAACAAGTCCACCGTTAGTCTTAACAATGAGTCCAGATATCGAAATTTGCCCAAATGATTCTGTATTCATTTCTGTTGTTGCAGTCGGTGGATATGGCGATTATTATTACGTTTGGACGCATAGTGGAGAAACAACGGATGGCGTTTGGGTTGCCCCGGGATCAACAACAACCTATGAAGTAATTGTTTCAGATGAGTGTCAAACATTTACAGTAGAGGGATTAATGACAATTACAGTCGTTGCACCAACTGCCGATTTCACAACTTCAAGTACCACATTCTTTAATGGTTTCCCAATTACCTTTGTTAATCAATCAGAGAACGCAGTTGACTATGAATGGGACTTTGGCGATGGAAACACGGACACATTTGTTCATCCAACGAACACTTATGACAATCCTGGTATGTACTTGGTTACTCTAATCGCTATTGATGATAAGGGATGTACCGATACGATTGTTAAACCGATCAACATCGAGGAAGAATGGTACGTTTATATTCCAAACACTTTTACTCCAGACGGAGATAGAAACAACAACGACTTCAGAGCAAGTACACTCGGTGTTAGATCACTGAATATTGGAATTTACAATCGATGGGGAGAACTTATCTTCACCTCTCCAGAGCTTGATTTTATATGGGACGGGACTTACAAAGGATTATATGTGCCTGACGGAACGTACACCTATAGTATAGGTTTCACAACAAACTCTGGTCGCGACAAGAAAATTCGTGGACACGTCAACGTACTTAAATAATTGAATTTCGCAGGTAAAGGAATTTAGCATCCTTTCTCCAACTTATTTCACAGACACCTTTTCGAAATGTTAGAACACACTCGAATTTTGAGGAATCAATCGAACGCAAAGGGAAAGTAGATTGCTGAATTTCGAACGCTTTTGAACTTGGCGATTCAGATGACATGACTGCAAACGATCTTTCCTTGCCTTTAAAAAACATTTTACCCGAAACTATATAATTTGATATTCCCGAACTGTATTGAATAGAATCCAATTCGAACGGGCTGTCCATTTCAATTTCAGAATTCACAATTCCAAAACCAGAACACATAACATTGGCCTGCTCAGTATTATTTTGACATGAAACTAGTGCGGTAAAACAACAAGTAAAGAAAAGGACCTTCAATTAAAGAGACTTCGTTCTACCTCCATCAACAGGAATATTGATCCCATTAATGTATGAGGCCCTAGACGAAGCTAAAAAGGCAATTGCTTCCGCAACTTCATTTGGCTCAGCGATTCGTTGCATAGGAGATAATTCTGCCATAGCTCCAAGAACTTCTTCAACCGTTTGATTTGTTTTCCCTGCCTTCACTTCAGCAATACTATTCAAGCGACCTGTATTCGTTGCTCCCGGGAGAACATTGTTAACAGTAATATTAAACTGACCCAACTCATTTGCTAAGGTTTTGCTCCAATTTGCAACTGCTCCTCTAATTGTATTGGAAACACCCAAACCGTTTAAGGGTTGTTTCACACTTGTAGAAATAACATTAATTATCTTTCCTTCACCATTTTCCTTCATTCCGGGAACCAATCCTTGAACAAGAATATGATTACATATCAAATGCTGATTGAAAGTATTTACAAATTCCGAAATATCTGCGTCTATAATAAGTCCACCTTTCGGCCCACCTGTGTTGTTTACCAATATATGCGGCTTATTTCCTGCAGCAACAAAAGATTCAATGACTATTTTTAAGCCTTGAGGATTGGAAAAATCAGCCACCAAATAGTCATGGGCTTGTCCATTTGAGGAGTCCAATTCGGACAATGCAGATTTAAGTTTCCCCTCATTTCTAGCAATTAGAGTCAATTTAGCTCCGCGCAAAGCCATTAACTTCGCCGACTCTAAACCAATCCCTTGAGTACTCCCACAAACAACTGCATGCTTATTCAATAATTCCATTCTTCTAAATTTTTGTCTAAATTAATTCAATCCGTCGTAATTCTTCTCCATTCCATCTATAAATCACTCCTAATCCAAAAATTCATCTAACAAATGAAAATCGAGTATTTCATCAAAAAAACCTGACTGTAGCCAATCGGGGGAGGACTCAATTCTTGACCTGTTCTATTTTACACGAATTAACCACAAACATTTCAAATCTTAACACTATTAAGCCCTGATCAGTTGGAGGGTAACACTATATGTCATACCTTTACGCCAGTTTTAACTATTAATTAACTTTTTTTTATGAAACATTTTACGCTTTTGGCGGTTATTTGCCTTCTTTCCTGGCAAAGTAACTCCCAAATTACTACTTACCCTTACGTAGAGGACTTCGAGCTAGGCGCTGGAGGATGGACAGTTACTGGAGGTTTATGGGCCTTAGGGACTCCAGCCGCTACAGTAATTAACTCTGCTTCTAGTGGTGTTAACTCTTGGGCTACAAACCTTACGGGTACCTACGCAGCCAATTCAGATGCTGCTGTTACAAGTCCAGTATTTGATTTTACTGCCGTTCCAAACCCTTTCTTACAGGCTTCGGTTTGGTGGAATTCTGAGTTTAGTTGGGATGGGGCCGTTCTTCAATCATCAACTGATGGTGGAGCAACATGGCAAAACGTTGGTGCATTTGGTGATCCTGGAAACTGGTTCACAGACAACACTATCAACGGTAACCCTGGTGGACAATCGGAAGGTTGGACTGGTAGAAATTCATCTGGAAACGGTTCAGGTGGATGGGTAAATGCTTCGCATGACTTAACTGGTCTTGGTGGATTAGCTTCTGTAACGCTACGTGTATCTTTTGGATCTGATGGATCTGTTCAAGATGATGGTTTTGCTTTTGATGACGTTAATATAGTTAACCTTACATGTCCTCAACCAACTGCTCTTACGGCAACATCTATTTTAGACGTTTCAGCTGACCTAGTTTATACTGAAGCTGGTACTGCAACAACTTGGAACCTTGAATGGGGACCTGCTGGTTTCACTCCAGGCTCAGGTACTATGGTTATGGGTGCAGCTAATCCTTATCCTTTAACTGGTCTTACTGCACTTACAAGTTACAGCTATTACGTTCAATCCGATTGTGGTGGTGGTGATTTAAGTTTTTGGTCTGGACCTTTCACGTTCACAACAGCTTGTTCAATTTTCACTCCAGACTGGATAGATGATGTTGAGGCACACGCTACTTCTACAGGATTTACAGGATCTAACTGTTGGACTGCTTCTGCTGGTTCTGGTTACGACTGGAACATTACTGGTACAGGAACTACTGGTTCATCAAACACTGGTGCTACTTCAGCGAATAGTGGATCTAAATATTTCTATACTGAAGCTTCTGGAGCTGCTGTTGGTGCAACTTGTACTTTAACATCACCTGTTCTTGATGCATCGGCTATGACATTTCCAACTCTTAAATTTTGGTACCACATGCATGGTAATCAAATGGGAGATTTAGCTGTTGAAGCTTGGGATGGTTCAACTTGGAATCAAGTTGCACTTCTTTCTGGTGAGCAACAGAGTGCTCAAGGAGATGGTTTCATTGAAGAATCAATTTACTTAGTTGGATACAATATTTTTGGTCTTCAAGTTCGTTTCATTGCAACAAGTGGAGGTTCTTTCGAAGGTGACATTTGTATTGACGATGTTAGTGTTACTGAAGCACCATCTTGTCCTGCACCTGATCCATTTGGAATTGTTAGTTCTGATTTAACATCTGCTAATTTGGACTGGACATTAACACCTATCTCTTCTGAAACTGAATGGGAATTAGAATGGGGTACTATTGGATTTACTCCAGGAGGTTCTGGTACATCTTTGATTACAAGTAACAACCCAGAAACTATTTCGGGACTTGCTCCAAATTCTTTTTACGAAGTTTACTTACAATCAGTTTGTGGTGTAGGTGATTCATCTACATTGGTTGGACCTCTTTTGATCAACACATATGATCAAGGTCAATATATGCAATGGGATAACTCATGTGCTGCAACGTACACTGATATTTCATTAACTGGTACTCCGCTTGACCTACTTTATGCAGGTGAAATGGATTTCGCATTGCCTTTCGATTTCCTTTATCAAGGAAGTTTGATTCAAAACATTGCATTTACTTCTAGTGGATACATTATGTTAGAAGCTGCACCTGGTCAATTCAGTGCAACTTTCAACCAAACTATTAATAATGCAATTTATTGGGGATTATTCCCATTCTGGGAAGCAATTGAAGCTGATTTTGGAAATCAATATTACCAAACTACTGGTACTGCTCCAAATCAAAAATTCATTGTTCAATGGGATGACAACAACTACTTGAACGGTCCTAATGGTGAGTTAGTATCTTTCCAACTTCAAATTGATCAGGCTACAGGAGAAATTGATTTCTTGTATGAAGACGTAATATTTGGAGGTTCTGATGTTGCTTTTGACAACGGTGCTTCTGCAACGGTTGGTGTCAACGGTCCAAATCAAAACTTACAAGTTTCTTACAATGACGCGGCTTATTTGCAAGACAACTCTTGCGCACACTTCTACTATACTGATTGTCCTGTTCCTACGAACTACAGTGTTACGTATACAACAACAGATGAAGGTGCTATAACTTGGGGTTCTGGTTTATCAGGCGAAACAAACTGGACTGTTATTTACGGACCAGCAGGGTTTGATCCTGCTCAAACAGGAACATCTGTTTCTACTTCAACTCCAGTTTTAATTATGCCAGGGTTGAATGATATCACAACTTACGATGTTTATATCTACGCTGAATGTGGTCCTGGACTTACTTCAAACGGATATATGGGATCGTTTACAACGCTTCCAAACTGTGCTGATCCAACAGGGATCGCAGCGGCATCTGCTGTTGACACACTTTTCTCTGTATGGTCTTGGACTGAAAACGTAGGATACCCTTCTACTGGTTTCGGTGTTGATTATGGATGGACTGGATATGCTGGAGGTACTGGAACTACTGTATGGGTAGATAACAACTTCACTGATACAACTGCTGACAACTCTTTAATTGGTGGTGGTGTTTATGAAGTATATATCCAAGCAGTTTGTGGAACTGATTCATCTAACTGGGTTGGACCTGTATCTTTCACTATGCCATTGACTAATGATTCTACTTGTTTTGCTGAAGAATTAGCGGTTGACGGTACATTGTACACATTTAACAACGCAGGTGCGACTATTGACGCAAATGAGATTTCTATTGCTCCACCAGCAACAGGATTCCAAACTCAAACAGGTTGGGGAAACTCAAACTTGAACAGTTCTGTTTGGTTTACTTTCACAGCACCAGCTTCTGGAAACATTAGAGCTAATGCTGCTGGTATTAACTTCGATGGTCAATTGGCCGCTTACGAAGTGACTGACTGTAACGATTTCGCAACGTACACTTTGCTTGGTGCAAATGATGATGGACCTAACAATGTTAACCCACCATTATTAAACTTATGTGGATTGACACCTGGTGCTCAATACTACTTGATGTACGATCCGTTCAGCACAACAGCTACTGGAACTTATAACTTAACATTAACTGATGTTGCTATTTCAGCTGGAATTGATAACGGACTAGTCGATATCTGTCTTGGTGATACTGCTGACTTGTTTAACAGTATTAGTGGATTTGATGCTGGTGGTATTTGGTATGAATTAATACCAACTGCTAACTTTAATGGTTCTAACTTTATATCTGCCGGATTAGCTTCACAAGTATTCGACTTCGAATATGTTGTAACTGACGGATGTGCTGCTGACACTGTAGCTACCTCTGTTGAGATTTACGCTCCTTCTTCTGCTGGTAACGATGGAACAATCACAGCTTGTTTGAATCAACCAATTAATTTATTGTCTGGTTTAAGTGGAAACGTTGATTTAGGAGGTGACTGGTACGATCCAACTAACTCTCTTATTGGAGATGTAAACATCCTATCAGGTCCTATTCCTGGTCAATTCAACTACGATTACATTACTGGAAATGGAGTTTGTCCTAATGATTCAGCAAATGTTATTGTTAATGTTGATTTCAACTGTGATTACTTGAACTTACAAGATTTGTACTTCACTGCAATGGATTTATATCCTAACCCAACAAATGGAATGGTTTACATTTCAAATGAAGGGTCAACTGAAGTATTCAACTTAGAGTTAACTGATCTTAACGGAAAAGTGATTGCTTCTCAAACAGGAACAATCAACGGAACTGAAACAACAGAAGTTAGTCTTGAAAAACTTGAAACAGGAATTTACTTGATTCACGTATTCAATGACAACTCTGAGAAAACATTCAGAATCGTTAAACAGTAAAAAAATAGCCAAGGTGATTCGAAAGATGATCTAAACGCTTAAAATAATAAAGGCCCGCTTCAGAATTCTGAAGCGGGTTTTTTGCGTTTTATAGATTCACAAAAAGCACAGCATCTTTTGATTAATTCCCCAAATTAATTCACTTAAGCCTGTTGGAGTGTAATACTTTAAAGCATACCTTTACGTCTAGTATTAACTTTTATCACCTTTATGAAACATTTTACGATTCTAGCGTCGATCTGTCTTCTTTCTTGGCAGAGTAACGCGCAAATTACTACCTATCCCTATTCTGAAGACTTCGAAGGAGGAGCTGGAGGATGGGCTGCATCTGGAACTGTCTGGCAATTAGGCACACCTAGCGCTGCAACAATTAACAGTGCAAACTCAGGAACAAATTCTTGGGCAACAAACCTTACTGGGAATTACCCAAACGGTGCAGATGCAATTGTTACGAGTCCCGTTTTTGATTTCACTGCTGTTCTTAACCCATTAATGCAACTTAGTATTTGGTGGAACTCTGAATTAAGTTGGGACGGTACTGTTCTTCAGTCATCAATTGACGGAGGTGCATCTTGGCAAAACGTCGGTAACTTAGGTGACCCAGACTGGTTCACTGATGGAACGATTAACGGAACTCCAGGTGGACAACAAATTGGTTGGTCTGGAACTGGAAACGGTTCTTGGATAACTACAACGCATGATTTAACAGGACTTGGAGGTAATACTTCAGTAACCTTGCGTTTCGCATTCGGGTCTGATGGTTCGGTTAACAGTTTTGATGGATTTGCATTTGATGACATTAACATCATTAACTTAACATGTCCTCAGCCAGTTTCAATAGTAATGGATTCGACAGATTTAACTACGGGTTCATTTTCATGGACTCCAACAGGAACTGAAACGGAATGGGAAATCGAATACGGACCAATAGGATTTACACCTGGTACTGGAACAACTGTATTAACATCACCCAATCCATGGTATACAGTTACCGGATTGACTTCAAATTCATTCTATGAAGTTTATGTTAGTGCAGCTTGTGCATTGAACGATACATCTTTTCAAACAGGACCTACCATTTTTAACACTTACAACCAACCGTTGTATATGGAGGCAGATACTGAGTGTCCTCTAGGAGGATTTATTGACATCTCTTCTACTGGTCTTGACTTAGGATTAACTGATGATGGTGAAGTAGGAATTGACCCTCTTCCATTCGACATTCTTTTCCAAGGTGTTCTAATGACAAACGCAACTATTGGTAACAATGGGGGGGTGCAACTTGGAACAACAACGGCAAACATTGGATACGGAGGAAACTTCAACACATTAGGTGATGGCACATTGTTCCCCTGGGGAGATGACCTTGATGAAGAAACAGGGAACGTTTACGCAGAGCAAATTGGAACAAGTCCAAACTCAGTATTAGTAGTTCAGTGGGATAACATCTGCAACTTTTCTGGAAATGCATCTTCGCCAACTGTAACTTTCCAAGTTCAAATAGATGAAGCTACAAACGAAATCTACTACGTTTATGACGATGTAGTATTTGGTGGGTCCAATATTGCTGATGATTATGCTGACAACGCATCTATCGGTTTATCTGGACCAAATCAAGACATCACTACTTCAGATAATGACCCTGTTTATTTACAGAATAACTCATGCGCTCACTATTATTACACAGATTGTCCTAAGCCTTTGAACTTCTCGGTTTCTTACACTACTTCAACTGAAGGAGCTATTACGTGGTCTGCAGGTTTATCAGGTGAAGCCAATTGGACAGTTATTTACGGACTAGAAGGGTTTGATCCTACTCAAACTGGAACTACAGTTCAAACTACATCTCCAGTATTAATTATGCCTGGATTGGATGACATCACAACTTACGATGTCTATATCTACGCTGATTGTAGCCCTTCTATTCAAAGTTTTGGAGCAACTGGTTCTTTCACTACGTTGCCAAATTGTGCTAACCCTTCTGGAATCACAGCGACTTCTGCAATTGATACTTTAATGTCAGTTTGGTCTTGGACTGAAAACGTTGGATACCCTTCAACTGGATTCGGAGTGCAATACGGATGGACTGGATTTACTCCAGGAAACGGTACAACTGTTTGGGTGGATAACAATTTCACCGATACAACTGCTGACATTTCTTTAATTGGTGGTGGTGTTTATGAAGTTTATATTCAAGCGGTTTGTGGAACTGATAGTTCAGCTTGGACTGGACCCATTTCATTTACAATGCCATTGACAAATGATTCTACTTGTTTTGCTGAAGAATTAGCTGTTGACGGTACATTGTACACATTTAACAACGCAGGTGCGACAATTGACGCAAACGAGATTTCTATTGCTCCACCAGCAACAGGATTCCAAACTCAAACAGGTTGGGGGAACTCTAACTTGAACAGTTCTGTTTGGTATACTTTCACAGCTCCAGCTTCTGGAAACATCAGAGCTAACGCTGCTGGTATTAACTTCGATGGTCAATTGGCTGCTTACGAAGTGACTGACTGTAACGATTTCGCAACGTACACTTTACTTGGTGCGAATGATGATGGACCTAACAATGTTAACCCACCATTATTAAACTTATGTGGATTGACACCTGGTGCTCAATACTACTTGATGTACGATCCGTTCAGCACAACAGCTACTGGAACTTATAACTTAACATTAACTGATGTAGATATTACAGCAGGAACTGATAATGGATTGACTGATATCTGTCTTGGTGATACGGTTAACTTGTTTACGAACATTTCAGGGAATGATGCTGGTGGTGTTTGGTATGAAAACATTCCAACGGCGAACTTTAGTGATTCTATATTTGTGTCTGCTGGTTTAGCTTCACAAGAATTTGGATTTACTTACGTTGTAACTGACGGATGTGCTGCCGATACTATAGCTACCTCTGTTGAGATTTACGCACCTTCTTCTGCTGGTAGCGATGGAACAATCACAGCTTGTTTGAACCAACCAATTGATTTATTAGATGGATTAGGTGGAAACGTTGATTTAGGTGGAAACTGGTATGATCCAACGAACACTTTAATCGCTTCAACTGCAATTAATTCTGGTCCAGTACCTGGTCAATTTAACTACGATTACATCACTGGAAATGGTGTTTGTCCTGATGATTCAGCAAATATTATTGTTGATGTTGATTTCAATTGTGATTTCCTAAATCTACAAGACTTGTTCTTCAATGGAATGGATATTCACCCTAACCCAACAACTGGAATGATTTACATTTCTAACGATGGGTCAACTGAAGTATTCAACATAGAGTTAACTGATCTTAACGGAAAAGTGATTGCTACTCAATCTGGAGCAGTCAACGGAACGGAAACAACTGAAGTTGATCTTTCAAATCTTGAAACTGGAATCTATTTGATCCATGTATTCAATGACAATGCTGAGAAAACATTCAGAGTCGTTAAACAATAAGAGAAAGCAAAGCTTTCGATAGGGAATTTGAAAATGACCAGCCAAGGTTGGGATTTGAAAATAACTTGTAGAGCTTTATAAATATCTTAAAGCCCTTTCATTTATTTGAAAGGGCTTTTTTTTGCTCGATATTTTCTAACTTTACCTGATACGTTTAAAACCAATATTTATGTTAGCTCCTTTTAACCTTAAAGAATGGATTGAGGCCAATCGCGATTTATTAAAGCCACCTGTTAGCAATAAGAACCTATATGTTCAGGCTGGTGACTTCATAGTAATGATAGTTGGTGGGCCTAACGCTCGTAAAGATTATCATTTTAACGAAAGTGAGGAGCTATTCTATCAATTAGAAGGAGATATCACTGTAACGGTTCAAAAAGACGGAGAACCAAAAGAGATCATTATTAGAGAAGGAGATATCTTTTTACTTCCTTCAAACATACCCCACAATCCAGTTCGTGGTGCAAATACCGTTGGGCTAGTTATTGAACGTGTTCGCAAGGGAACTGATTTAACAGATGGATTAATGTGGTTTTGTGATGAGTGCAATCATAAACTTCATGAATATAGATTCCCTCTTGAGGACATCGAGCATGACTTTCTCTCAAGATTTAGGTCGTTTTATGCATCCGAAGAATTGAGAACATGTAATAACTGTTCACATGTTATGGAAGTTGATGAACGTTTCATTTAATACTTAATAGAAAACATACCCACGAAGATCTAAGTTCAATAATGGATGTTTGGAAACAAGCATCTACATTGGTGCATCCTTTCCTTTCTATTGAGTTTGTTGAAATGGTTGAAGCAATGATGAAAGATCTTTTCATCCCTGGATCAGAAACGTAGGTATATGAAGAAGATGGACAAATTAAAGGGTTCATTGGAATGCAGAAGAATGAAATTGGAGGTCTTCTTTGTTTTACCACAATACCATTCCAAGGGCATTGGACAAAAACTGGTTCGGTTTATCCTGACGCAATTCAAAGATTTAGAAGTTGAAGTATTCAGTAAGAACATGATTGGACTTCGGTTCTATGATAAATTTTAATTTCAATTTTTAAAAGAAGAGCTGGATGAGCCCAGCGGTGAAAAGGTAATTCGAATGGGGTATCCCTCTTAGATTATCTCAACAAATTAACGTGGCCATTATAAATGGATTCCACATCCTCAAAAGAAGTGATCGTTACTTTCCAAACATAAGTTCCATCTTGACAATTCAACCCTTTAAATGTTCCATCCCATGATTCTTCCAGATCATTTAATGTCACAATCAATTCTCCCCATCGGTTAAAAATTAACATCTCAAAGGTTTTAATATTTCCACCATCTGCGTAAAACAAATTGTTATGTTCATCTCCACCTCCTGGTGTGAATGTATTTGGAACCCAGATAATTGGATCGTAAAAAATATTTACCGAATCAGAAGCTGAACATCCGTTATTATCGGTATAAGTAACCCAATACGTATAATTTTGATTTGGATTGGCCACAGGGTTTTCACAAACCACACACGTCAAGAATTCAGTTGGATACCATTCATACGGTCCTGCGGTTGAACTCGTAGCTGACAGGGGAACTAAATCTCCCAAGAAAGCATACACATCAGGATTGGTTTGTATAAATGGTTGAGGATATAAATCCACAAATACAGATGCTGTATCTACACATCCGTATTGATCTGTTCCAATTACATAATAGACAGTAGGTTCAATTGGAGTAGCATAAACCAATGAAGTATTCGTAGCATTCAATGATTGAGAAGGTGACCAGACATAACTTACTCCGCCTTGTGCCCAAATCGGAGTTGTTTCTCCAGGGCAAATGATTGTATCCGTTCCTGCAGAAATATTTGAAGTAATCACTTCGATCAAGACACTATCTATTGTCGTTCCACAGGCATTTGTGAAATCACAATAATAAGTAAAATCAGCAGGAGGATTAACTGTGACCACGTTCGTATCAATAAAGTTTATATCAGTATTTGGATACCAAAAATAGGTTTGAGCTCCTCCGACGGTTATTTCAATAGAAGCGCCTTCACACATTTGCAATACATCCGGCATGATCGGAACTGGTGGCGTATAGTAGACGTCTATCGTAACCGAATCAGCCAACACGCAACCGTTGTTTGTTGTTATAGCAACCGTGTATGAAATATCAATCAAAGGTGTGCTTATTGGAGTTGATGAGAATGGATCATCAAGATAAGTTCCAGGCGACCATTCATAAGTGTCACCTCCTGTTGCGAACAAAGGAACATTATTCCCAATACAAATACTGGTATCGTTCGAAATCGAGGCGGTTCCAATATGGACAGGAACAGTAACATAAGCCGTATCCACCCCACAACTATCGGAAATAATGACCATAAAATCCGTTGTTTGCGTTAGCGTTGCAATTGGCGTAGCAATGTTCGGATTGTCTAAATTCGCAGCTGGTGTCCAAACATAATCAACACCTCCAAAGGCTTCCAATTGGTAGGAATCACCAGGGCAAATTGGTCCAGGCGGCGTAATTACACCTCCATTAAAATCACCAATTATAATAAGGAATTCTACCGAATCAGGACTAAAACATTCATTGGTATCCGTTACAACAAGCGTTACGGTATAGTTTCCGGCTCCCCCGTATAAATGCGATGGATTCACGTCATTCGAAAAATTTCCATCACCAAAGTCCCAGAAAAATGCATTTCCATTTGCGCTGTTGTTATTAAAAATAACCGGATCTGGTAAACAAACAATTGGATCTGGAGTAGACACAATGGCTTCAATTGTGCTCAGTTCAAATTTAAATGCAGCCAAGTTACAATTTGAACTTCCGCTAAGCGGAGCCCAAACACCAGGTGTTGTGGTAAATCCATTGTTGACATTCGATCCACATGACCCACAGGCCGCGTGGTAAATTCTACCCGATTTATCAAAACGACTTGTACCGCCGTCCACGTGTTGGCTACTCAAGTTGTTTGTTCCTCCAAAGAAAGTAGCATATTTTAAGGCCGTTGCATCCTGATCTAAAACTGCGATGTAGAAATTTTCTCCATTCGTAGTTGTCTGATACGCCCCTGGAGTTGTTGGAAATCCCGATACGCTTGAATGAATTGCTGAGGATAATTGAACGTTCAAACTTCCTCCCCAACCCGATAAATAAATATCATAACAATCCGAAACAAGAAAAGCCGTTGGCGATATCTCCACGTGACCTGAACCTGACCCAATCATTGTCGTCCATTGCAATGACATCAAATTTGAACCGTACTTTCTAATAAATTGTCCAGAATTAGCAATTCCATATTGCCCGGGAGTAACTCCTAAATCCGATTCCGTTTGTCCCAATACATAAACGTTGTCATCGATATCCAGCTGCACAAAATAAGCTTGATCGTATTCGCCAAGTCCAATATAAGTTCCGGTGAGAAGTGCTCCGTTTATTCCATTAAATCGCGCCAAATAACCATCACTTATTCCACCATACGTTAAATCGTGTCCCAAGTTAAACGGCAATGATGTAGAGGTTGAACCGCCTGCAATAAAAACATCTCCATTTCCAGCGACTTGAACAGAATTACCAGTTTCAACGCCAGTTCCACCAAAATAAGTGGACCAAACCATACTGTTCAATTGAGGTGTCATTTTAAAAACAACCGCATCATGTGTTCCACTTAATGAAGATTGTGATCCAAATACGGTCGGGAAATCTACAGATTTAGTAGTTGACGAAACATAGACAAAGCCGTTATCATCAACAATTATTTCACCTCTAAACTCATCACCATAATTATAAGCGAGTCCAGAATTGTTCAATCCATCAACACCAGAACCTCCGATAAAGGTTGATGCTATCAAGCTCGTTCCGTCTGCCGACAGTTTAGCAATGAATAAATCTGTTCCAGTATTAAATCCTAAACCATTAGAGTTTGTCGGAGCCGGCCCACCGTTGTGCGTATTATCAAAAGATGCTCCCGCCATTGGGAAATTCGTCGAAGATGTTACACCGAATACATAGAGGTCATCATTTGCATCGCTGAACATACTATTCGTCGTTTCAGATCCAGACCCTCCGATGTAGGTTGAGAAAATCAAACTCGATCCATCCGAACTGAATTTGGTTACTACGGCATCGACTGTTCCGCCATTGAAAGTTGTATCAAATACACCTACAGTTACTGGATAACCCAAACCAAAAATGGTTCCTCCTGCGGCCAAATTTCCGTTGGAATCTGGCGTCGCTGTCATTCCCCAATTATCAGCACTTGCGCCAGTAAACGTTGAAAATGTTAATGTTGGGTCAATAATTAACGTTTTGGATTCGTCATAGCCATCAGGGAAATTGAATGAAACCGTTTTTCCAACGATTTTGAATTCAACTTGAATTTTACGGCTCGTCTCATCCAACCAAGCGACTGGCGCTTCTTCAACAATTTCACCAAATATATTTGTGATGTGCAAATTACCAAGCTCATCAATGAAAAGACTGTCCTGTCCTTCATAACGCATTTGTATTTGATTAGCGTCAACTGCTGGATCAACTCGAAATGAATATTTTAACCCTCCTCTTGTACCATCCATTAAAAGGTCAATTCCGGAGTAGAAATCTACCATCGAAAGAGTGCTGTAACTGTGAAGTCTTGATTTCCATTTGCTCTTATTCGATCCTTGGAAATAATTCCTATAGAAGCTCGATGGGTTTGCTTCAACAGCATTTCCACTCCAACTTGAGCCAATAAACTTTGATTTTATAACGTGGGATTGAATCTTTTCATCTTCCTGGTGATCGTGTGCTTCAAGCTCATGATCATGTCCAAGTTTCGATTTGGCATCGGATAGGTTGTAGGTGAATCCATCTTTTTCGATGTACATATCCCCCATTTGGAGGTCAACTTTGTACTCTATTCGATCATCCCACTGCCCCGCATTAGGGTGCATCCAGACATCTTGAGCAAGCAAATTAAAGCCACCAAAAATTACTAGAAATATGGAAAGTACAAATTGTCTCACAATAGGGTTAAAATACAACATTTAGGTTAAACTAAACATACAAACAATTAATGTGCTTGACTTATTGTTTAACCTGCTATATATATACGGTTTAAATGCCCAAATGGTTGCTTCGGACAAAGGATTAAAACAATGCAGTAATTATTGCTCAATTGGTCAATTTATTATACGTAAATTTGTACCGAATTTACACGTTCCAACAATGAGTGATCCTATAAAACACGAATGCGGAATCGCACTTCTTCGTTTAAAACAACCCTTACAATATTACGTTGATAAATACGGCACGGCTTTCTACGGGCTAAATAAGCTGCATTTATTAATGGAGAAACAGCACAACCGAGGGCAGGACGGTGCTGGAGTTGCGAATATCAAATTTGACATGTCTCCCGGGGAAAGGTACATTTCTAGGTACAGGTCTATTGATAGCAAACCGATCCAAGACATTTTCGATTATATCAACAATAAGTTTGAAAAAATTGGAAAAGAAAATCCTGAGCATCTTAAAGATGTTGACTATTTAAAGAAAAACTCGGGGTTTACGGGTGAATTATTCTTAGGTCACTTGAGATATGGAACGTTTGGCAGAAATTCAATTGAAAGTTGTCACCCGTTCTTAAGACAGAACAACTGGATTACAAGAAATTTAGTGGTCGCTGGAAACTTTAACTTAACGAATGTTGATGAGTTGTTTGAGGATCTTTTGCACGTTGGACAGCACCCGAAAGAAAAATCAGATACAGTAACCGTACTTGAAAAAATTGGTCATTTCCTTGATACGGAAAACGACGAAATGTATAAACAGCTTAAACCGCAAGGTTATAGCAACTCTGAAGTTTACAGCAAGATTGCGGACAGCATCGACCTTCCAAAGGTATTGAAAAAAGCTTCTGAAGATTGGGATGGTGGATATACGATGGCTGGACTTTTAGGGCATGGAGATTCATTTGTTCTTAGAGATCCTTCAGGAATCCGTCCTGCTTATTGGTATGAAGATGATGAAATTTGTGTTGTTGCGTCTGAACGACCAGTAATACAAACGGCATTTAACTTACAAGCAGAGCAAATTAAGGAAATCAAACCGGGTCATGCTTTAATTATCAAAAAGAACGGAAAGATTACTGAGACCTTAATCAACGAACCGAAAGTTGTAGCAAAGTGTTCATTTGAACGCATCTATTTCTCTAGAGGAAGTGATGTAGATATTTACAAAGAGCGTCAACAATTAGGGAGGAATATAGTTCCTCAAATTCTTGAAAAAATAGACAATGATTTAGCGAATTCAGTCTTTTCTTTTATTCCCAATACAGCAGAGGTTTCGTTCTACGGTATGGTCAAAGGATTGGAAGATCATTTGAACGAAGAAAAAATTAAAAGCATAACAGCTCTTGGTACGAACCCTTCTGAAAAGGATATTCGTGAAATCTTACTTCAACGTGCTCGTATAGAGAAAATCGCCATTAAAGACGCGAAACTGAGAACGTTTATTACCCAAGATGATTCACGTGACGATCTTGTTGCTCACATTTATGATATCACTTACGGAAGTGTAAACAGAGGAACTGACAACCTTGTAATTATCGATGATAGTATTGTCAGAGGAACAACTTTGAAGCAATCAATTCTGAGAATTCTAGACCGTCTTGATCCAAAGAAGATTGTTGTTGTTTCATCGGCTCCACAAATTCGTTATCCAGATTGTTACGGTATTGACATGGCCAAAATGGGTGATTTCATTGCTTTCGAAGCATGTATCGCATTGCTTCACGATCGTAACATGATTTACTTGATTGACACCGTTTACAAGAAATGTAAAGACCAAGAAAGCTTGCCAAAAGAGCAAATCAAAAATTACGTACAAGAGTTATATGCTCCATTTACGGACGATGAAGTTTCTCGTAAAATTAGTGAGTTGTTGACGCCTCCAACGGTTTCAACTCCCGTAGACATTATCTATCAAACAGTTGAAAATCTTCATAAAGCTTGCCCTGATAACAAAGGAGATTGGTATTTTACAGGTAATTACCCAACACCGGGTGGTAATAAGGTTGTAAATAAAGCATTCATCAACTGGAAAGAAGGGAAAAACGAAAGAGCGTATTAAAGACAAAACATGAATAGACGAACGGCACTCATATTTTATATCTTAAGTGTTTACGTTGTTGTGCAATTCATTTGGTGGGGATACCACCTCATCGAACTAACCAATGAATTGAATGTTGAGTCGCGATTAATTTCCCAGCGTGTCACCATGATCATGGGTGAAGGAGCCGTTTTTCTATTGCTACTCCTTGTTGGAATCTGGAATATTCGCCGTACTATCAAAAAAGAACTGCTTTTATCTAACCGACAAAAGAACTTCTTGCTTTCGGTAACGCATGAGTTAAAAACACCATTGGCGGCAAACAAGCTTTACATTCAAACCGTTAGAAAGCGTGATCTCTCGAAGGAGCAAACGAATGAAATTTTGCAAAAAGCGATTGATGAAAACACGCGTCTTGAGCGAATGATCGACAATATCTTAAATGCATCTCGACTCGAGAATAAGGCGCTCCCTCCAACTAAGGAACAGTTCGATTTAAGCCTGTTAATAGATCAAGTAAAAATTCGTTTCAATACTATCTCAGGTGTTTCAAACATCAAAACAGAAGTTAAGCAAGGCTTGCAAATCAATGCAGACTATCAAATGACGGAAACTATTTTGAATAATCTTGTAGAGAATGCCTTAAAGTATGCAGGCAAAATTGAAGACGTAATTATATACGCTCGTAAAGAAGGAACACAAATGGTTTTTGGTGTTCGAGATTTAGGCCCTGGGGTTTTAAAAGAACATAAAACGGAAGTATTCACAAAATTTTTCAGAGCGGAGAACGAAGAAACGCGATCTCAAAAGGGAACTGGACTTGGATTGTATATTGTTGCTGAATTAATAACGATTCAAAACGGAACAATCACATGCATGGATAACGAGCCGAAGGGTACAAACTTTCAAATAAAAATGTAAGATGTCTAAAAACGTTGGGTTGATAATACTAGATGGGTGGGGAATTGGAGATAAGTCTGATTCAGATGCCATCTTCCATGCTAAGACTCCCTTCATGGATGCATTGATTGAAAATAACCCAAACGCAACTTTACTTACAAGCGGAGAAGACGTTGGATTGCCGAACGGACAAATGGGGAATTCTGAAGTAGGCCATCTAAATATTGGCGCAGGCCGTATTGTTTATCAAGAACTTACGCGCATCAATAAATCCATTCGTGAAAGAGATTTCTTCAAAAATGAAATGTTGTTAAAAGCATTTGCAGAAGCCAAAAATTCGGGGAAACCGGTTCATTTTATGGGATTGGTATCGAAAGGTGGTGTTCATAGTTCCCAAGAACACTTGTACGCTCTATGCAGAATGGCGGAGGAGTTTGGTGTCGAAAAATCATTCGTCCATGCTTTTACAGATGGACGGGATTGCGACCCAAAAAGCGGACTTGGTTTTATCAAAGAATTAGAAAAGGAAATTGAAGGCACAACGATCAAAATAGCGACTGTTATAGGGAGGTATTTTGCCATGGACAGAGATAACCGTTGGGAACGTATTAAAAAAGCGTATGATGTGATGGTTCATGCGAAGGGACAAGAATTCAGTTCTGCAAGCGAGGCTATTTCGGCTTCTTATACTGAAGGAACGACAGATGAGTTCATTGAGCCTTGCGTGATTTCAAAAGAAGGAACAATCAAGGATGGAGATATCGTGATTTGCTTCAACTTTAGAACGGACAGACCGAGAGAGATTTCTATTGCATTAACACAGAAAGACCTGCACGAATACAACATGGCAGCATTGGATATTTCGTATTATACGATGACCAATTACGACAAGACGTTTCTTAATGTCAATGTGATTTTTGAAAAGGACAATCTTGCAATGACCTTGGGCGAAGTTCTTGAAAGGAATAACAAAACGCAGGTCCGAATTGCAGAAACTGAAAAGTACCCACATGTAACATTCTTCTTTAGCGGAGGACGGGAAAAGGAATTTGAAGGAGAACGCAGGTTGCTTGTGAACTCTCCAAAGGTCGCCACCTACGATTTACAACCAGAAATGAGTGCTCCAGAAGTTCGAGATCAAATTGTAAATGACATCAATACCAATTCACCGAATTTTATCTGTTTAAACTTTGCGAATCCAGACATGGTTGGACACACGGGTGACTATAAAGCGATACAAAAAGCGGTTGAAACAGTCGACGGTTGCCTAAAGGATGTTGTGGAAGCGGGATTGGAAAAGAACTATGAGTTTATAATTATAGCCGATCATGGAAATGCTGATTACGCAATTAACCCAGATGGATCTCCAAATACGGCGCATTCATTGAATCCAGTTCCGGTTGTTTTTGTATCAAAAAATGAAACAAAAGTGACGATTCAAGACGGGATATTAGCTGATGTAGCGCCCACAATCCTATCTCGAATGGGAATTCCTCAACCTGCAGTAATGACAGGTAAAACCTTGATTTAAGACGGGCAGTTATTGCTTTAATCCTTCCAAAAGAAAAGCATACGTCAAAGCACACCCGTCTGTTTTCTGAAAAAAGTCCATCAGTAGTTCCTCAGAATTATCGATATCAACTTCTTGATATTTTGATTCAAGATTACCAATACAGTTCATCAATTCATCTCCTCCCAATCCAGATAGAATTGCAATATCATCTTCGACGTTATTTGCAGCACTATCAAAATACAGCGTTATTTTTTCTTCTAAACTAGCTCCGCTTTTACCTGCATCTTCAATTACTTTCCTCATTTCATCAGAGATCCCCTCTGTTGCAGTATTGAAGCAAGAACACATATCATTCGCAATGTTCTGATAGGTTTCGTCCGGTATTCCTTCTGACTTTGAAACTTCTTCAGTTGGTGCAGTTATTTCTTGACCGAATGTGAATCCAGCAGAAAGGACAAAAAGCACTGTTGGGAAAAATAAATTCATAGGTTGATTGTTTTAAAATGAAAAAATGCTGACACCCAAGTAGGGCATCAGCAGTATATAAAGTACTTATTATGATTGTCTTAAAGACCATTCTTCATTATAGCATAAGTCAAATCACAACTTTTATTCTTTTGCATAATCTTAATAACCTTTTGTAATATTTCGTCTTCAGAATCTGTCGTATATACTTCATCGTACTTCTTCTGAATATCAGTCATACAGTCCATAAAGCCTTGCTCACCAAGATTTACCAACACTAAATTGTCTTGCATCCCTTTAACAGGTTCATCTTGAGCGTACTCAGTCAATGCAATTTGAAAATCAACATCATTTTTTCCGGCTTCTATAATAACGTTTCTTCCTTCTTCAGAAAGACCAGCAGTGGCTTCATTAAAACATCCGCACATGTCATCTGCGATATCAGTGTAGTCCGCATCATCTGCCAGGTTACATCCCGATAGACCAATTAATAAAGTAGTAATAAATAGTAGGTTTTTCATAATAGTGTTAGGTTTTAAGTCATAAACTTAGCAAATTTTAAATTTAGCTGGAAATTATTGTTTAAAAGAGTTTTCTTAATCCCTTAACTTATTGATTATCGATGTTGTAGAATAACCTTCGACAAGTGGAATTGCCTTTACCACTCCTCCATTTGCGATGACGATATCCGAACCAACTATGTAAGACTTTGATGTTTTATCCGTCTCTTCAGGGTCATAATCTGCTCCTTTAACGAGAATATCTGGCCGCAATTTTTCGATTAAATCTATAGGTGTGTCTTTATCAAAAAACACCACCATATCAACAAAACCGAGAGCAGACATCACTATTGATCTTGCATCTTCATTATTTACCGGACGATCGTCTCCTTTGCCTTGCCTTTTAACAGAAGCATCAGTATTAAGCGCCACGACGAGTTTGTTTCCTAACGAAGCAGCTTCAGCCAAATACGAAACGTGGCCTTTGTGCAGGATATCAAAACAACCGTTCGTAAAAACGACCTTATTATTTTTCAACCGCCATGCCTCAATCCTTCTTGATGCCGACACGTGGTCCATGAGCTTGTCTTCAATATGCTTTAAGCGAAGTCCTTTCATTCCGTTTCTATTTCAATTTTGGGTTGGCGCTGAATTAAAAATAAAGAAAGCAATCCTAAAACGACTAAAAGCCCCGTTTGAATAACCCAAATAAAAATTCCAAATCCTGCGAAATCTACACCATACAAGGCAAGCACAGCTGTTATCCATAATGGATACACTCCAATTCCTCCAGGCAATAAGGCTACGGCGAATGCCCCCACAACAAAAGCTCCTAAGAGGGCTCCAACGGGTAAGTCTTCAGTTTCTTCAAACGCCAATGCAGAAAACCAAATCATGGCAATATAACTCGACCAGATGAACAGTGTATGTAAAATAAAAGCCCATTTCTTCTTCATTGTCCAAATAGACTTCAAACCTTCCCAGAAACTCTTGATCTTTTCGTTAACGAATCCTTTTACTTTTTTATTTTTAAAATAAACAACCAATCCAACAATTCCGAAGAATGCGGCTCCACCTAAAATATACCAGATTAAGTAACTCGGCTCCTTAGGATTGGACGCCATGATTTTATCAAGTTTATCAGATTTTGTCTGCAAGAGTCCCGTCAAAAAGATAATACCTCCAAGCATCAACACATCAATTAATCGCTCAATTATGATCGTTGCAAATCCTTTCTCAAAGGGAATTTTCTCATAACTGGTCATCAAGCCTGCTCTTGCCACCTCACCAGATCTTGGAATCGTATAATTAATAATATAACCCGCCATAACGGCATGGTATGCATTACTTAATTTAGGAGTATACCCTAAAGGTTCCAGTAAAAAACGCCAACGGTACGCTCGACTTAAATGGCCAAGGAACGCAACCAATAAACTCAAAGCAATCCAGAAATAATTCGCATCAAAAAATGCATTTTTGGTTTTCTGAATATCCCCATCATCCATTCCATTAAAGAAATACCAAGTAAGGTAAATTCCAATTCCAATCGGAATTACAATTTTTAGAATTTTGATGCTCTTATTTTTCAAGTATTAATCAATTTGATTCGTCTCCTCATTAGGGAAGACAATAGTAGGTTTGAATGATTTTGCTTCTTCGAAATCCATAAAACCGTATCCAATAATAATGATTTTATCACCAATAGAAACCTTTTTGGCCGCTGGTCCATTCAAACAAATTGTTCCTGTACCTCGATCTCCCTTAATAACATACGTTTCCAAACGTTCGCCATTATCAATATTAACGATTTGAACGCGTTCACCTTCAATAATATTTGAAGCCTCCATTAAATTTTCATCAATAGTAATGCTCCCAATATAATTTAGCTCCGCTTGCGTTACTGAAACGCGGTGTATTTTTGATTTAACTGCTTGTATCAACATGCCTTTTCAAAATTAGATTGTTCCGTTAAATGACGCAAATTTGCTCGTTATAACGGCGCAAAGTTATACATTTTATGAATTACTTAAGCAGGATTTAACTGTAAATTATCGAGGAGACGAACCTTTCCACAGTAAGCTGTAACGCAAGCGTGTGCACCTGCTTTCCATTCTTTTAAATCCATTAAAGTTATTGGATCAACGATCTGGAAATACTCCAACTCAAGGCTAGAGGCCTTAAAAGTACTTTTGGCCTCTTCGATAACATCTTGAATCGAATGATTACTTGCTGATTTTTTCGCTTGATTTAAAGCTTGTGAAATCACGAGTGCTTCAACCAATTGTGATTTCGTTAAACGTTGATTTCGGCTACTACTAGCCAATCCTGATTTTTCACGGTAAATTTCGCATCCAACTATCTTCACGTCTAAAGCAAATTTTTTGGTCATATATTGAACAACAGCCAATTGCTGAAAATCCTTCAATCCAAAATAAGCATGCGTAGGATTTATGATTTCAAACAGGCGATTCACGACATTTACAACGCCATCAAAATGCCCTTTTCTAAACTTCCCTTCCATAACCAATCCTAACTGTCCTAATTCCAGTTTAACCGTTTGAAAATTTTCTGGGTACACTTCCGAAACAGTAGGTGCAAAGACGATAACATCACCTTGTTCCCTCAAAAGTTCGAGATCTTGCTCCATATTTCGCGGATAATTCTCTAAATCAGAAGCATTATTGAATTGAATTGGATTTACGAAAATGCTGACAATGGTGCAATCGTTTTCCTTAATAGACCTTTGAACGAGTGTCATGTGTCCCTCATGAAGCGCGCCCATTGTGGGTACTAGACCGATTTTCGATTTTTTGTAATCAGATTGCAGTATGGATTGTATAGAAACAACCGTCTTAAAAACCTTGATATCCCCCATTTAGAAACGAATTGAACCCAACAAAACTATGTGTTTATGTTGAAAATCAACTTTTTTTTCTATATTTTTGTAAAGTTTTAATAATAAAAATTTCATGGAGAAAAAGAAAGTACTTTTTATTTCTCAGGAGATCTCACCTTTTTTACCAAAATCAGAGGTGTCGACTACTGTAAGAAACTTAGCGCAGGGGATTCAAGAAGGAGGAAAGGAAATTCGTGTATTTATGCCACGGTTCGGAGTAATTAACGAAAGAAGACATCAACTGCATGAAGTTATCCGCTTATCGGGGATGAACATGATTATCGATGACACTGATCATCCGTTAATTATCAAAGTAGCTTCAATTTCTGCAGCAAGAATGCAAGTTTATTTCATTGACAATGATGAATACTTCAGACGCAAGTCAACGGTTATGGATGAGAATGAAAATTTCCACCCAGACAATGACGAACGTTCTATGTTCTTCTGTCGTGGAGTTCTTGAAACAGTAAAGAAACTTGGTTGGCAGCCAGATGTAATCCACTGTAATGGTTGGATGACTTCATTGATGCCAATGTACATCAAGAAACTATACAAAGACGATCCTCATTTCACGAACACGAAAGTTATCTATAACATGTTCAATGAAGGGTTTAACAATAATTGGGATGCTAAATTTGCCGAAAAACTTAAATTTGACGGATTCACAGATGACGTAACTGCTGATTACAAAGAGCCTAACTTTGAAAATATTTCTGAGGCCGTTGTAAAATATGCGGATGGAATAAGCGTTGGTAGTGAAGAATTAACGCCAGAGCTTCGTGCTATTTTTGATTCAGCTGAATGCGAAAAACTTGACTTCGTTGCTGAGGAAAACTTAACAAAAGAAGTTTCTGAATTTATCGATAAAGTAATTGAAGCAGAAGTCCTCATATAGTAGAATGAAAAATATTACACCATTAATGTGGCGGAAAGGTATTGTACTTTCCGCTACTTTTTTATTAGCTCTTTTTGTTAGTGTTTCTTGTAAAAAGAAAATCAATACAATTGGACAGAATACAATTAATCAAAACGAAATTCTAGGATCTAACGGAACCGATACATTTTCGATTAACACCTACACGGTTTATGACGACATGGATTCCTTATCTACTAGCTTTGCAATTTACGGAGTCTTGGGATCTTATAACGACCCTGTTTTTGGAACAGTGAACTCCGAAATCTATACTGAGGTTAAATTAAAAGCATTTTCTCCTGACTTCGGAAGCACCAGTACAATCACAGTCGATTCAGTCGTTTTAGGATTAAGATACGCTGGATCTTATGGTAAATCAGGAGTCCAAAACGTTGAAGTATTTAGGTTAGGAGATACTATATCTCTTAATACGACATATTATGCAACTTCTACCGTAGAATCTTTCGGTACGAGTCCAGATTTAACGTATGGAAGTAATAATCCAATGGGAGCGACAACGAACCCTTATGGACAATACAACTTCAATACAACAAATGAATCTGTAGTTGGAAGCGATACTTTAGATCCTCAATTGCGAATTCGATTAAAAAATGAATTGGGTTGGGAAATCATCAATAGAGCAAGCATGGGCGATGGCGCATTCACATCCAACGAGGGCTTTAAAGAGTTCTTTAAAGGATTGCATATCAGAACAAGAAACGGCTATCAATCACCTGGTGAAGGAGGCCTATTCTATTTCGATTTGAACAATACGAATTCGAAAATGACCATTTACTACAATCAAGATGGTGTTTCAAATTCTTATGATCTATTGATCAATAGCCAAACAGCAAAATTCAATCACGTTGACATCGATCAGTCTGGAACTAACGTTGAAAATGTAGTAAATAATCCTGCGTTGGGTCAAAATCAATTTTACGCACAAGCCTTTGGAAGTAGAGCAATCGTTGAAGTGCCAGGACTTGATAACATTCCTGCGAACGCAGTTATCCATAAAGCGACCTTAGAGATCCCAGTCCAATACCAAACCGGAGCAGATTATGAACCGTCAGCGGATATCGCTGTCACTACTCTCCTTGAAGAAGGAGGTTATGGGCTCTACAGTTTTGTTGGATACAACAACTTTAACAAGAGCTATTCTATCGATTTGAGAGCCTATGCACAAGCGGTTGTCAATAAAGAAGTAGACAACACTGGTCTCGCGCTGTCTCCTGTTTTGTATATTACATCTGGCGATAGAATAATCTTTAATGGTGCAAATTCTACCAATAAAGGAAAGCCGAGACTTAATATTGTGTACACCGAATTCTAGTTTACTATGTGTGGAATTGTTGCTTATATTGGAGAGAAAGAAGCTTATCCAATAATCGTCAAGGGGTTAAAACGCCTTGAATACAGAGGATATGATAGTGCAGGCGTTGCACTTTCTAACCATGGAAATCTTAACATCTTCAAAAAGGCAGGTAAAGTTGCCAATCTTGAAGAGTTCACGGAAGGAAAAGATACCGGCGGGAAAGCTGGAATTGGCCATACGCGTTGGGCAACACACGGTGCTCCAACCGATGTAAACGCTCACCCACATTATTCAGAAGATCAAGACTTGGCGATCATTCACAATGGAATTATTGAGAATTACAATCCGCTCAAGCAAGAATTAATGAGAAAAGGATATACATTTAAAAGTGACACCGACACTGAAGTCTTGTGTTACTTGATAGATGATATTCAAAAAAATACAGGAACAAAACTTGGAGAATCCGTTCGATTAGCACTACAACAAGTCATTGGAGCGTATGCTATCGTGGTTATGTCTAAAAGTGAACCGGACAAACTAATTGCAGCTCGAAAAAGTAGCCCGCTTGTGGTTGGAATTGGACACGATGGTGATTTCTATTGTGCATCAGATGCAACACCGATAGTGGAATACACAAAAAAGGTGGTTTACATGAATGACGAAGAAATTGCTGTTCTTCGTGCTGGAAGTGAAATGAAGCTTTATGGAATCGATGATATCGAGAAAACTCCATATATCGAAGAACTTGAATTGCATCTTGAAGCTATAGAAAAGGGTGGATACAATCATTTCATGTTGAAAGAAATTCATGAGCAACCAAGATCGATTGAAGATTGTTTCAGAGGTCGATTGAATGCTAAAGAAGGTTGGGTTTCTCTTGGAGGAATCAAAGAATACGAGCAAAAAATGGTCAATGCCAATCGTATCATTATGATTGCTTGTGGAACTTCATGGCACGCTTGCTTGGTTGGAGAATATTTATTTGAAGATTTAGCCCGCATCAACGTTGAGGTTGAATACGCGAGTGAATTCCGATATAGAAATCCTATTATCACTGAAAACGATGTTGTAATTGCTGTATCCCAATCTGGAGAAACTGCAGATACAATGGCGGCGCTTGAATTGGCAAAATCAAAAGGGGCAACAATCCTTGGAGTTTGTAATGTTGTTGGATCTTCCATATCTAGAATTACTGATGCGGGATCGTATACACATGCTGGTCCTGAAATTGGTGTTGCATCAACAAAAGCTTTTACAGCCCAAGTAACGGTTCTTACGTTAATGGCCTTGTCTCTTGCAAAAAAGAAAGGAACATTAAGCGAATCGAAATTCAGAACAATGCTGTCTGAACTGGAAGCAATTCCCGCAAAAGTTCAAAAAGTACTGGATAAAAATGACAAAATCGAATACATTTCTGCACAATACAAAGATGCAACAAACGCATTGTACTTAGGGCGTGGAAGTTCATTCCCAGTAGCTCTTGAAGGTGCATTAAAGTTGAAAGAAATTTCATACATCCACGCTGAAGGGTATCCAGCCGCTGAAATGAAACACGGTCCAATTGCTCTTATTGATGAGGAAATGCCCGTGTTTGTAATCGCGACAAGTGGAACTTCTTACGAAAAAGTTGTCAGTAACATTCAAGAAGTTAAAGCTCGAAAAGGGAAAATAATTGCGATTGTAACTGAGGGAGATACACAGGTTAAAGCAATTGCGGATCACGTAATTGAAATTCCAGAAACGGACGAACACTTGGTTCCACTTTTGGCGACAATTCCGTTCCAATTGCTCTCGTATCACATAGCCGTTATGCGCAACTGTAATGTAGATCAGCCGAGAAACTTAGCAAAGTCTGTAACCGTAGAGTAGTCCTTTTTAATTTCAATTAAAGATTGATAGTGAACTCATAGACCGCTCCGTTGTCATTGTAGTATCGGAATTCACCTTCGATTTGCTCCGTTAAACTTTCGATCAATTGAAGTCCTAATGAATTTGAATTGTCCATTGATTTAAAGCCGCATCCATTGTCGCTATACCTGCAGATATAAACATCCTTTTTAAGATCCGAAACGATAGACAGCTTAAAAGTCGTACCCTTTTGATTGGCAACGTGCTTGAAATAATTCATAACTATTTCATTGATAATTAGGCCGAATGGAATCGCTTTTTCCAAATTGATATTAAATGTGTCTTCAACTTCTACTGTTGGACGAATAGAATCATACCCGTGCAGCTCGGATGTTGTTTTAATTAAATTTAAAATGTAGTCTCTAACACCAACCTTGGCAAAATTATTCGTTTGGTACATTTCCTGATGAATAATTGACATTGACAGAACGCGGCCTTGTGTTTCCGATAAGGCTATCGTAGTTCCCTCATCTTCCGTCTTTGACATTTGTAGATTAATCAGACTAACGATAATTTGAAGGTTGTTCTTTACGCGGTGATGTACTTCTTGAAGAAGGACTTCTTTTTCCTTGTTTTGAACCTCTAGAATGATTTTTTGATCATTCAATTCGGACGTTCTTTCTGCAACGAGGCTTTCAAGGCTTGATTTGCTATTTACCAATTCAGATTCATTCTTATCATTCAACCGAATAATGAAAACTGTCAAAATCGAATTGATTACCAGCAAGCTGAAAATGTTTAAAAAACGTACTATTTCAATAGCTTCATGATTTGAAAAATCAGGTGCATTAAACCAGCCAAACTCACCTATCAATAACGTCAGTGCAACCACTGGAAGCCCCAAGAGAATTTCAATTTTTTCAGATTTAGTATCAAATAGAATAAGGCTCGCAGCAAAGATTAACAAAGTTCCCAAATGATAGTAACCATCACCTCCCAAAAGAGTTGTGGTGTAGGTCCCTATCAAATATACGACAAGTATAAATACCCTTTTTGAAATCCAAAACCTTCTTTTAAAATTAAGAAACAATGAAATTGCGGAAGTTGCCGTAATTATTAAAAACAGGAACGATTGAAAACCAATAAACGGCCAGGTTAGCACAACTTGAAATAAAGTTGCAAAAAACCCAATAAACAGCACTTGATTAAAGAAAATTAAACGCTTTGTTTCCTTATCCGTTTTGTTTGGGTCTAGAATACCAATTTTGGAAACTATATTCCAAATATTCATAGGATTATTGTTGTTGTCGACAATCCAAATATACCTCAAAAAAGTAGATTTAAGTGCGAATCAGATTTCAGATGAACATTGAATTGTACTGACTTATTATTCGTATTGTTAAATGTATTCTTAATTATCAACTCCTATTGGAATTGATACGGTATTCAAATGATTTAGAGTAAATTGCCACTTACAAAATCCAACATTGTTGAAATCTTCTTATAGATTTATTCTTGCGTGAATCCAACAAGATTGTATTTTTGATTGAAGGTATTCCGTTTTATCTTCCATTTTTAAATTATCCATGTTCTATACCACTAGACTTATCGCAATTGCTTTCACACTCTTTTTAAGTGCGGATTCATTTTCTCAGAACGGTTATCTTAAACTGACAATCGTGAATGGAGACACTACAACAAGGCATTCTCCAAATCAAGTATACTGGAGTTTGAAACAGGACATTACTGATTACATAATTGAATCAAAGCTTAATTCAGCAGGTTCGAAAAGTGATTCCAAATATCCTGTCGTTGGTCGAACATATGAAGGATACATAAAAGAATACGTTGTTTCCGGATTGAACATCGATGATTTCACCATTCGTTTTCACACTGGAGACAATACAGTCACGTATATCTACCCAAATAAAACGATCGTTTATAAGGGGAAATATATAAAATTCAACCTCTAGTATTGAGATGAAGATTTCCGAAAAGAACAAGGACTTTTTTCAAAACGTTTATGACGTGGTTCAGTTAATTCCGAAGGGAAGAGCAACTTCTTATGGTTCTATTGCAAATTATCTCGGGTCTCCTAGGTCCAGCCGAATGGTTGGTTGGGCGATGAATGCGGCTCATGATTTAAACGATGTTCCTGCGCACAGAGTTGTGAATAGAATTGGCTTGTTAACGGGTAAAATGCACTTCGCCGATCCTGATCAAATGGAGCGATTATTACGCAAGGAAGGAATTGCCGTTGAAAAGGATAAAATTGTAAATTTCAAAGAAGTGTACTGGGATCCTTCTATAGAATTGGAGCTTTAATACCTTTTGATTTCACGTAGAAACAACTCTTCATTCCCTGAAACTTTTGCCAAAAATTCAATTTCTGATTCAATTTGCTTCATCTCCGCAGTAAGTTCTCCAGACGGTGTTAGAAAATTGCTTTCTTCTACGATCAAAAAGCGCTCTCTAAGTACTTTCGCTTCATCTAAACGTTCTTCGTACTCAGAAGTACATGAAGTCGCCAGAAGGCAAGTAAAAAGTAATAGCGCAGTCCCGAGTAATCTCATACCACAAAGAAACGACAACTCGAGCTTCCATACAATTAATTTGATAATACGCTTACGCTAAATATTCATACTAAACCGTTAAATGTTCGAACAGCCATTCTTCTCATCCAAAAACTGCTAAAAAGAAAATAATTCAAGCAAAGATCGTAACTTCGCAACATGATATTTGTCACTGGTGGTACTGGAATTCTTGGTTCGCATTTGTTGTTTAGTCTAAGTAAAACGGATGATTCAATAAAAGCAATCTACCGCTCTGCTGATCGATTAAACCAAGTGAAGGCGCTGTTTCAACATTACAATCCTGAATCTTGGAACGAACAGTTCTCGAAAATAAATTGGGTTGAGTGCGACATCTTGGACATCACAAGTGTTCTCGAATTAATGCATGGATGTTCGCATATCTACCATTGCGCAGGACTTGTTTCTTTTCATCCGAAAGATTTCAATCGGGTAATGAAAATCAATCGAGAAGGAACAGAAAACATCGTTAATGCTTGTCTTCACCACAATGTCACCAAATTAATTCATGTTAGCTCGACGGCTGCAATTGGAGGAGATGAGAAAGATGTAATTAGCGAGGAAACCAAATGGAAAAATGCTCCTGGAAATAGTGCCTATGGAATTTCTAAATACTCCGCTGAAAAAGAAGTTTGGCGTGGAATCGAAGAAGGATTAAATGCAGCAATTGTTAATCCATGCGTAATTTTTGGCGCAGGGAACTGGAATGAAAGTTCGCTTACAATTTTTAAAACAGTTGAAAAGGGAATTCGATTTTACCCTTCCGGATCAAACGCGACAGTAGATGTTCGAGATGTTGTTGAAATTATGGAATTACTCATGAAATCGGACATCAACAAGGAACGTTTTTTGGTCATCGGATCGAATCAAAGTTTTAAAGAACTCATGACGGTTGTAGCAAATGAGCTGGGCGTAAATGCTCCGACAAAAGCTGTTAATAAATTCATCGTGAACGTTGTTAGACGCATTATAGCTATTGCGAAAAAGCTTGTTGGCAAGCGAAGTGACATCACAAAAGAAACGGTCGATAATTTATTTGCGGAAAAATCCTACGACAATTCAAAAGTGAAAAATGCCTTAAATTTTGAATTTAGAGATCTAAAGGAACAAGTGCGAAATGCAGTTGCCGGAAGGCTGGACTAGCGGAAAAATTCGTAATTATTGAACCTTAAAATCATCATAAAGTCTGTACTTACCTCCCGAGTAATTACCGATGAAAGCAGTTTCGTTTTGGAACTGTAGATGATTTGAATATCTGTGATAAACTCCCCATTCTTATAGATGTGTTTTTCAATCAGGTTGCCCAATTCGTCGTATTTGAATAAAAACTCTTCCAAAAAACCTTCGGTTCTGTTGCTCGACTTTCGAATCGCAGATAACTTTCCTTCTCGGTTGTATTCGTAATTATACGTATAAACTGCAGAAGTCATTTTTATCCGTTCAATACGTTCCATCAAATACCCAAGCTCATTGTAATTGAAATATTCATCCAAATAGGGTAAATCGTAGTTGTTGTAGAACGTACGTTTCGTCTGTAAATCATAATTCGCGTACTTGATTGATTCTTTATTGAATGACAATGAACGAACCACTTTCCCCGCACTGTCCACATCTCGAATGTATTCTTCCGTCAAAACACGGCCAATGGAATCATGGGTATATTTAACCGTAAGAAACCCTTCCATGTCCGTCTTGCTGTGAACAGTCAAGTTATTGTCGACGTCGTATTTGTATTTATTCCAAGTCGTATCAATAATGCCTTTATCGGCTCTCGTTTCAAACGTTGAAATCAATCGTCCACTTTTGTCGAACTCATAGACATACTTGAATTCCGTTGAGCGCAATCCATTCCCTCTCTTCATGTATTGGAATTCCCCTTTGATTTTCTTCAGCTTATTCGTGCGCACAAAATCATCATTAAAAAAGGGTACATCGGTAAATGCCTCTCCGTTTCTATTGTCCAACACTTGAGCGTTTAGCCCCAGTGACAATCCAGTAAATATCAATACAATCAACTTCACGGTATAAAAGAAAGGAATTAGACTATTAAAAATTCAATTATCGGAGATTTTTTTCAAGGGTGCTTATTGAATAACTTGATTAATCGCTTCGGTTACATCTGTTGTTGGAAGCAAACAGGCTCCTTCAACGCAAACAAACAAGGACTTAGCATCAGCGTCTCCTTTGTCGTTAAAAATTGGTAATGTCGATTTTGAATTGCGTTTTGCCAGAAGAATTTTAGGTAATTCCGCAGATTGAATCATTTCTACACTCGATTGGGTGTCATCCATACAAACAATCTCATGCAAAGAAAAGATCTGATGGTTCAATAACATTCCCCAATTCGAGTACCCCGAACCGTACATCTCCATACCATCATATACATTGGCCAACATGAATTTTGCGCGTTCTTGAAATGCATGATCGTGAAAATACTTTGATAAGTAAAAAAGATTTCTCGCCATCACTGAATTACTGGATGGAATTACATTATCATTCACCTCCATTTTCCGAGCAATAAGTGTCGTTTTACTGTCTGTAAAGAAGAACATTTTGGATTTTTCATCTCCGAAATGTTCAATCGAATAATCCATTAATTTTTTCGCCTTAATCAGCCAAGATTCGTCGAAAGAAACAGAATATAGCGCTATAAACGCATCAATCACGTGGGCGTAATCCTCTAAAAACCCTTCAATGTTTGCTATTCCCTTTTTGTAATTTCTCCAAAGTCCACCATCTTCACGAAGTTGATTGTTCTCCAACCATTTTGCATTTTTCAACGCCAAACGCAAATAAGAATCCTCTTTAAAAACAGTATACGCCTCACAAAGTCCCTTAAGCATCATCGCATTCCATGACGTTAAACACTTATCATCAAGTCCCGGCCGAATTCGATGCGAACGTTCTGTCAATAACAAATCATTGACGCGGCTCAAGTTTTCTTCGAACTCCGACTGTGACCATTTTGTTTTATTTAAGATCTCTTTATCTGATAAACGGCGTAAGAGAACGTAATTCCCGTCTTCCCAATGACCGTTATGATTTACCTCATATAACTCTCTGACCCAATCAAAATCACCTTCTAAAGTAGATTCCAATTCGGCAACTGTCCAAACATAAAACTTCCCTTCAACTCCCTCACTATCCGCATCCAGAGCAGAATAAAAAGCCCCAGATTCATCGGTCATTTCTCTTTCGAGCCATTCAATCGTTTGATCGACCGTACGTTTGTACAAAGGTTTTTTGAAAATCTTATATGCTTTCGTATACAGACTTACCAATTGACCGTTATCGTAAAGCATCTTTTCGAAATGCGGAACTTTCCAAAGCATATCGACAGAATACCGTGCAAACCCGCCTCCGATTTGATCATAAATTCCGCCCATCGCCATGCAGTCCAATGAGTTTTCTACATGCTTGAGTACTTTCGCATTTTTACTATTTACCGCGTAATCCAAAAGGAATTCAAAATTGCTCGGCAGTGGAAACTTTGGCGCTTTGCTTTCACCTCCGTAAGTTGCATCGAAATTTTTAGACCACCGAAGGATAATTTCATCCAATTTGTCTTTAGAAAAATCATATTGAGAAACGGATTCCGTGATCAATTCACTTGAAATTATTCCCTCGTGAAGGTTTTCTGCATACTCCGTTACTTTCTCTAAATCATTTTCATACGTATGGTGCAATGACTTCAAAATATGCATCCATTGTTCCTTCGGAAAATATGTTCCGCCATACACCGGCCGACCATCGGGAAGCGTAAAACAATTCAAAGGCCAACCTCCTTTTTGCGTCATAAGTTGAACCGCAGTCATATAAACTTGATCCACATCAGGGCGTTCTTCCCGATCCACTTTGACATTGATAAATAGCTTATTCATTAATGCAGCAACTTCTTCATCCTCAAATGATTCATGCTCCATCACATGGCACCAGTGGCAAGCGGAATACCCAACACTAATCAAAACCAGCTTATTTTCTGCTTTGGCACGTTCAAACACATCGTCCGACCACGAAACCCAATTCACTGGATTGTGCGCATGTTGCAGCAAGTAGGGAGACGTTTCTTTGATTAAATCGTTGGTGTATTTTTCCATTCGACAAAGTTAGTGCAATATCTTTTCTATAAGACGAATACTTGCAAATCCACGTCGAATAATTCAGAAGGTTTTACCCTTAATACATCAAGTGCGTTGAAGGTTTTGAATTGCATTAAGTTTGCAGCATGAAGTTATGCCCTGTTAATTCTTGATAAAAATCCTGAATACAGTGCGATTAAAGGAATTCTGTAATTATTTTTACGTAATCAAAATCGATTTGAGAGAAATACCTGCATATAAAGTCACCCTTTTCGTCGCCGGAATCCTTGCGCTCTTACTCACAGTAACGTTTTTCGTTCCTGATGAGGGCTTTGACGTGGACGGTCATAAAATTAAATTTCTGACGCTTCAAAATTTTATTCAGCCTCCTGTTCAAGAAACAGCCGACATTGAAGCCATTGTATCCGATGTCGACACATCCATTGTTGATGAGCCATTAACAGTTCACAACAACGGTTCCAATGGAGATTTTGGCGCACCAAATGCCGGTGAACTGAACGAAGATGCCGCAACGAATCTTCAATTCAACGAAGCTGGAAAATTGAATTTACATTCGTTTTTTGCAAAGTTAAATGGTGTCGCTGCGAATCGAAAGAAGATGTCAATTCTACATTATGGTGATTCTCAGATTGAAGGAGATCGCATGACAAGCTATATTCGTCAGAAAATACAAAATCAATTCGGTGGAAATGGCCCGGGATTAATCCCTGCTACAAACGTCTACAACACTTTCGCTTTTAAGCAATCCTATTCGGAAAACTTCCAACGGTACACCTGCTTCGGTGGGGCTTCATTGAAAAGTGCCAAATACGGCGTTATGGCTTCTGCCTCTCGATTTACTCCAGAAATTGAAATAGATAGCACCACCAATCTCGATTCATTGATCACACAAACAGGCTGGATTGAAATAGCAGCATCTTCAAATGCTTATGCGCGTGCCAGACAGTTCAACAATGTGAGAATGCACTACAACAGCTGCATAGCTCCAACAAAACTGAAGGTTTATAATGATGGAACCCTAATCCATGAACAGGAATTGAAAATGGACGGAGCGCAGCACTCAGTTCTCCTCACCTTTCCTTCCACCCCCGGAAAATTGAAGTACGAATTCACGGGCAAAATAAGTCCTAACGTCTGCGCTTTCTCATTGGAAGGAGATTACGGCGTTCAAGTTTCAAATATTGGAATGCGTGGATCGAGCGGAACCGTGTTCGGTCGAATGAATCAAACTGTTCTGAAAACGATGTATTCAGAGTTGAACACAGAATTAGTCATCATGCAATTTGGTGGAAATTCAGTGCCGTTCTTCAAAGACAGCACAGGCGTAGATAATTTTGTGAGTTATTTCAAAAGCCAAATTTACCGCGTCAAAAAATTAAATCCGGGTGCAATGGTTATTGTTATTGGACCGAGTGACATGTCAAAACTTGATCAGGAAATTTACGAAACGTATAAGTTCTTGCCCTACTGTGTTCAAAAGATGAAAGAGGAAACCATTGACACAGGAAGTGCTTTCTGGAACTTGTATGGCGCAATGGGCGGAAAAAATTCAATGCCGGCTTGGGTAGACAAAGGACTGGCGGGAAGCGATCATATCCACTTTAGTAACGGTGGCGCGAAAATCGCATCTCAATTCTTCTATGAAGCGTTCATAGCAGAATTTAGTAAATGGACAAAAGAGCAGTAATTGAAGGAAATTCTTACCATATTATCAATTTTGTTGCTGACGGGTTCGTTTGCGCAAGACACTATCATTCCCGTTGCGGACACTGTCGTAAACGAATCTTACAATGACTCATTAAGCGCGTATGCCTTTCCTGATTTTAGAGACATTGATACGTCCACACATTCGAAGTACCCCTTCGTTCATTTTGAAAAAAACAACTACGAGTTTTTTAATCAATCGAGTCCAAATTTTGAAATTCTACACGATAAATTTCGCCGATTAATTGACGAGAAAAAAGGCAAGATTAACATGTACCATATCGGTGGTTCTCACGTTCAGGCGGATATCTATACGAATGATATTCGTGAATACATGCAAGAACGTTGGTCGGGTATTCCAGGAGAACGCGGATGGGTTTTTCCTTTTGATTTAGCCAAAACGAACAATCCTGGGAATTACGAATTCTCATCACCAAACACTTGGGATCCATACAGATGTATTCCTCACAGACCATCGAAATACGATTTTGATTATGGCGTTTTAGGTGCAGGAATAACTTGCGCAGATACGGTTATTACCATCAAATTTGAATACGACAGAACGACAAGCAAACCGCCCATTCAAAGTGTTCGAATTTTCCATAATATTGGTGAATTTCCGTATTGGATTCATTTTGGATCGGATGAATTACTCGTGGTTGGAAGCGAGCACAACGCCGAACTGGGCTATACAGACGTTCACTTCTCCGACGGATTGGACTCGATGAACATTCAATTTCAATTCAAAGGAACGAATGCTCCAGAACTTGAAATTTATGGATTCATTTTGATGAACGATCTCCCTGGTATTTCTTACACGGCCATTGGAATTAACGGCGCTGGACTTTACACGTATTTGGCGAACGTTCGTTTTGAAGAACAATTAAAAACGTATCCTCCTGACTTCTTCGCTTATGCGGTTGGAACAAATGACGGAAATACTACCTACGATAAATTCAAACCTAGTGTTTACAAAAGGAATTTAGAGAAAATGATGCAGATGGCACTTCGAGCGAATCCGAATTGCGCTTTGCTGTTGACGGTTCCAAATGACTCCTACTACCACAGAAGGTACTTGAATAAAAACATTGCAAGAGAACGAACTGTTATTAAGGAATTGGCCGCTGAATATGGAATGGCCGTTTGGGATTTGTATGGAATAATGGGAGAGCTTGGTTCAAGTAAAACGTGGCAAACGAACAATTTAATGCGAAGTGATAAAATCCACTTCACGTATGCCGGATACCATTTTAAGGGGGACATGTTTATCGATGGTTTTCTGAAATACATGGACCAGATGGACGAACGGAAAGCGCAATTAAACAATTAACATGATCAAGCTGTTTGCATCTTCTTGGGAAATTGGCGATTTATTTAATCGTTTTCTAACAACGTTTGATTGGCACGTTCGCGACGGTACTTCATTGGTTTTTAACAAACTTGATTTTTGGATTTTCTTCCTCGTGGTGATGGTTCTATTTTCTTTTGTATCGAAGCAAAAGATCGTTCGAAGCATCTTTTTAACGCTTGTAAGTTTGTTCTTTTTCTACAAAACTTCAGGGCTATATATGATCCTGCTGGTCGTCAGTGTGGCCTTCAATTACCTATTAGGTAAAATGATTTTCAATGCACAAAAAGGAACAGACAAAAAGTGGCATTACCATATCCTATTCGGCCCTATTATAGCGAGGTTCTTAAATCGTGGTTCGTTAAAAAGAAAGAGTGTATGGATTATTGCACTTTCCGCAACATTCAACTTATTAATACTAGGATACTTCAAATACGCTTATTTCTTTACCGATTCTTTCAATGAAGTTTTTGGAACGCACAATCAAGTTGTCAACCATTTTGCTCAATTTGGAAATGGCTTTTGGGGCACTGGAACATTTGTAGAAAAAATAATGTTACCCGTAGGTGTGTCGTTCTTCACCTTCCAAAACATCAGTTACGTAGTCGACATTTACAGAAAGGAAATTAAGCCCGTAACTAACTTTTTCCACTACTCTTTCTTCGTTACTTTCTTTCCTCAATTGGTCATGGGGCCAATTGTTAGGGCCAAAGATTTCATCCCTCAAATTGAGCAACCCTATTCCCTGACTAAAAACGACTTTAGTTGGTCCGTCATACAAATCGTGAAAGGACTTCTCAAAAAGATGGTTCTGGCCGATTTCATCGTTTATTACTTTATAAACAAGGTCGTTTATGAATCTGAAACCTTTCCCGGTTGGGTGAGCGTCGTTGCGATGATTGCGTATTCCTTGCATATTTACGCCGATTTCTCAGGGTACACAGATATCGCAATAGGACTTTCTCGTTTGATGGGGTTCTATCTGAAACCCAATTTCAATTCTCCCTACAAAGCCAAAAACGTTGGTGAATTTTGGAGACGTTGGCACATCTCACTTGGCTCTTGGCTGAAAGATTACCTCTACATTCCGCTCGGTGGAAACAGAACTGGCGGCTTGGGATCGTACATAGCCATACTCTGTATTTTCACCTTTATATTATTCATCACCCAATGGTGGGCCTTACTTTGGGTGTATGCCGGATTAACCGTAATTTATCTTTTCGGAGTTGTCCTTTTTAAGAATTTCAAACGTTACGTTCACCGCGATTTGAACCTTCTAATTACAATGGTAATTGGTGGTCTATGGCACGGCGCAAGTGAAAACTTTGTGATTTGGGGAATCATGAACGGTTCGGCTTTGATCATCTTTAAATACTGGAAACAAATCAATTCGTTCTTCAGAGAAAAGTCATCACTGCTTTACTTCATTAAGCCCGTTCTATTTTACTTAATCTATATCGGTATTTACACAATATGGCCTGCAGCATGGCACATCGCAGTGCTTTCATTCTTGTGGTTCTGGATGGCGATGAATGCCATTGTTTTCCTAATGCGCCTTCTGATCAACGCCTTGAAATCTTCCGAGAAACGAAGCCTGTACTCTTCCTTTTGGATCGTCTTCTTTATTACATTGGCATTACTCACTGCTGGCGTATATTTCTATGCGTACGAAAACCTTAAATACCTCGGAATAATTCCTCTAGCCCTTATCATCTTGATGTGGGCCTGGGTTCTAATGTGGACGATAATCAATCATCGTTTGGGAGATCGCGAAAATTTCTACGGAAAAATGAAAGCCAGATACATTGGTTTTTGGCAAATCTTCTTCACCTTCGGATTTATCTCATTGACGCGTGTTTGGTTCAAATTGGACGATGCAAGACACATCATGCAGGGCGATACTAATATTCGGATGTATACCGATGAACAAGTAGATCAAATGCCATACACGATGATCGATCAGATGTGGTTCAAGTTCAACTTTTCATGGGAATACTTTGATCGGTTTGTAGAGTTGTATTGGATTCCATTACTCGTTGTCATTATTGGACTTATCATTCATTGGGTTCCGACGATCGTTAAAGAAAAAGGCGAAAAAATATTCATGGTTTTACCGATTTGGCTTCAAATGATCTGTGTGAGTATTATCGTTGTACTCATGTATCAAGCGTTGACTGCTGAGCAAGTTCCGTTTGTTTACATGTTGTTCTAAACGATTCTATTTTTCATTATTCTAGGGAAAAATATTAATTTCATCAACAATGGAATTAAAAGAAGGTACTGTTCAGTTGCGCCACTTTCGGCTGGAAGACAAAGAACGTCTGATCGAACTTGGAAACAATTCAAACATTAGTGACAATTTAACGGATGGATTCCCACATCCTTATACTGACGAGGCTGCCATCAAGTTTATCAATGAAACGCTTCAGGACGATCCAATTGGACGCTTCGCAATAGAAGAAGACGGCATTTACGTTGGCAATATAGGCTTGCACCCTTCCAAGGATATTTACCGTTTTAATGCCGAAATAGGCTACTTCATCGGTGAGCCCTATTGGAATAGAGGAATTGCAACCAAAGCCATTAAAATTATCACGCGCTATGGATTTGAGAAAATGAATCTAAATCGGATTTACGCGGGTGTGTTTGATTACAATCCATCATCTGCTCGCGTTCTTGAAAAGTGTGGATTTGAATACGAAGGACTGTTTAAGAAGGCGCTGTTCAAGAATGGTGAATTTCATGATGAGCTTCGTTATGCCTTGGTAAATAGCATTTAACAACTACAACTTAACATCATTGAAAAAGGAGAATAATCATATTGTAATCGACTCACCAACGAAAGACGCACCTGAACAATCCGTTATCAAGGAAATGATAATGTGGTGGGAGAAAAGAAGAATCATATATAATATTCTAATTGTAGGATTATCTATATTTCTAATTTACGATTTTTGGGATTATCCCTGGAGGAAAATTGTTGGCGGAAACATTATCATTTTCGAAGCTGTTTTGTTCTTAATCATAGCCAATGTCTTTTATAGCTTAGGATGGGGAATTGGCGTACTCGCTCATTACATGTTTAAAACAAATGGCCTTAGCATTACTTGGCGTTGGATAATATTCGTTTTAGGAACTCTCTTTTCTATAATTATCACAGATCTTTATTTTGTGTTTGCGTTTGACGTTTTGTTTGCATGATTATTATTAACCGCACTAACACATTGAAGAGGATTAAAAAATGATTACCATGAAGAACTTACTCATTTTATTAAGTGTTTTATTTCTGTTTGGGTGTTCTGAACAGGAGACTGAACTAAAACCCGAAAAAGCATCAATCAGGCATGAAGTAGAATTGGACAAAGACAATTACAACGTTGCTTTTCTTATCATGGACGGAACGTTTAATACCGAGCTAACCGCGCCTTATGACATCTATCAACACACGAAGTTTCGAGATGGAATCAAGGCAATGAATGTATTCACAGTTGCCAATACCAATGAACCAATTACAACGTTTGAGGGCTTAAGAATTCTTCCAGATTTCAACTATTTAGAAGACAAATTGCCACAGATTGATATTCTCGTAATTCCAAGTGCAGAACACAATTTGGATTCAGATTTAGAAGATTCAAAAATGATTGACTTCGTTCGGCGGGTCTCAAAAAACGCTCGATTTGTTACTTCTCACTGTGATGGCGCATTTGTACTGGCGCAGGCTGGAGTTTTAGACGGTCGTGTTTCAACAACTTTCCCTGCTGACATTGAAGCGATGCGCAAGATGTTTCCTCAATTGGATATCAGAGACGAAACACTATTTGTCCACGACGGAAACGTAATTACCTCAGCGGGTGGGGCCAAAAGCTTTGAAGCTTCATTGTATTTGTGCGAGCTGCTATACGGCAAAGTGGTTGCTGATCAGATTGCCGAAGGAATGGTGATTGATTGGGGTTTAAGTGAGGTTCCTCATACTATAGTTGATGTTCCCAACAGCATGGCAATGCATTGAATAATTAAAATGGTTTTGGTTTTTAATCTAAATGAAACAATTCAATTTTTTATTTATCAAGAATAGCTTTCAGGTATTTTAAACGGCGACGGTTCCTAAAGAATAAAAACAAACCTCCTAAAAATAGACCTACACCCCAGATATCGTGATCTCCTCGAATGCCTCGAACAACTGAATAAAGTACATATCCAATTCCCAAAAAACCCACTAGCATTGAAATTGCTGCAATATTTCTTTGTGATTGCCAAAACGCGTGAGCTTCTTTTTGGATCAATTCTTTTGCAGCAGCTTGAGACAATCCCTTATTTTGCAATAATTTAGAAATCATCGCAAGCCCATTGTCATTCGCTAAAGTCTTGCGAACAATCGCAACTAATTTATGCTGATCACCTCTACTGAACTCGTGAAACTCCATTTAATAATTACTCTGATCGATCTTTCTTACCATCGTCAAAATTGTCGCCAAACCAACAGTTTCACCAGTTTCATCAAAAATATCCACTAGGAATTTCACAATCCCTTTTGCAATATCTTCTTCGTCCCGCTTCTCTTGATCGATTTTCTCTTTCACTGTAAACCGAACACCGATAGTCGCTCCGCAATAGACAGGCTTTGTAAATCGTGCTTCTTCAACGCCATAATTTAATAGAACCGGACCTTTTGCTGGATCAACAAACAATCCCGCTGCTTTTGACAATAAGAAGTACCCGTGCGCAACTCTCTTTTCGAAAATCGTTCCGTCCAATGAAGTCTCATCCATGTGGGCGTAGAAATTATCTCCTGAAACGTTCGCGAAGTTTACAATGTCTGTTTCCGTAACTGTATGCTTGTGCGTATAAACAGTATCTCCAATAACCAATTCCTCAAAATGTTGTCTAAACAAGTGCGGGTTTGCTTCCGGCATAACTGCTCCAACTTGGAACTGCTGCGTTAAGGCTGTAATTGTCGTTGGGTGGCCTTGGATGGCTGTTCTTTGCAAATAGTGCAACACACCTCTCATTCCACCCATCTCCTCTCCACCGCCTGCTCTACCTGGACCACCGTGCGATAACAATGGCATTGGCGAACCGTGACCCGTGCTTTCCTTCGCACAATCTTCGTTCAAGACCAAGATTCGTCCGTGCATACTTGCCGCACCCACAACATATTCAGTCGCTTCTTTGTTGTCTGGAGTTACAATTGACGAAACCAAAGAACCTTTACCCATACGAGCAAGTTCAATTGCTTCATCCATATTTTTATACGGCATAATCGTCGATACAGGACCGAACGCTTCTACGCTGTGAACATCTACTTTGTTAAATGGATCATCGTTTCTAAACAAGATCGGTGAGAAGAAAGCGCCTTTGTTTTTGTCAGCTCCAACAACTTCAAACTCATCCAAATCTCCAAAAACAATCTCTTGCGATTTTGCCAAAAGCTCAACACTTTCGCGAACGCGGTCTACTTGTGTTCGAGTGGCAAGAGCTCCCATTCTTACCCCTTCTTCAGATGGATTACCAATTTTCGTTGTCGCCAAACGAGCAGAAATTCCTTTTTGAACTTCTTCCAATAAATTCTCTGGAACCAAGATTCTCCGAACCGCAGTACATTTCTGACCACATTTTACTGTAATTTCTTTTACCGTTTCCTTAATGAACAAATCAAACTCAACTGTTCCAGGAACCGCTTTCTCACCAAGAACAGTTGCATTTAAAGAATCTGCTTCAAGGTTAAACGGCACACTTTTCTCTACAAATTGAGGCAAGCTTTTTAATACTTTCCCTGTGGATGCACTTCCTGTAAATGTCACTACGTCTTCAGAGTCGACATGGTCAATAATCCCTCTACCCAGTCCACAAACGAGTTGCAACGATCCTTCCGGTAATATTTTAGAAGCGATAATATCCCGCACCATAACTTCCGTCAAGTAACATGTAAACTCCGACGGCTTCACAACAGTTGGCACACCGGCCATTAGGTTTACTGCTATTTTTTCCAGCATTCCCCAAATTGGGAAATTGAATGCATTTATATGAACAGCAATTCCCTGCTTGGGAACCATAATGTGATGTCCAATGAACGTTCCTTCCTTCGAAAGAGGCGCTGCAGTTCCATCAACGTAATACGGTAAATCCGGAAATTGCCTTCTCAATGAAGCGTTTGCAAATAAATTTCCAATTCCACCTTCGATATCAATCCATGAATCGACCTTTGTAGCACCTGTCCATGCACTAACTTCGTAATATCTTTTCTTCAACGTCATCAAATGAAGAGCAAGTGCCTTTAGCATTCGGCCTCTCTCCTGAAAAGTCATCTTTCTTAACTTCGGACCTCCTGTTCTTCTTCCGTACTCTAGTATTGCGTTGTAATCGAATCCTGCACTTGATGTTTCTCCAATTAATTCACCGGTAATGGCATTGTACAGGTTTGTCTCTACTCCCTCACCGTCAATCCATTGACCTTGAACATAACTTTGATAACGTTGCATATTTTTCGTATTTTTACACCGCTAAGATAGCCATTATTCCATGACTGCTGAAAAAGAAATATCCATTATTTTTAATGCTGATGTATTGGCTGAACGTCAGTTTGGGGAAATAACATTTCGCCTATTTTCCAATGGAATTTACTATGTTCATGTACCTAAATTTCAAAAGATTGGCTTAAGTGTAATTTACGCGGGCATCCAATTTCTGGAAGACAATGGTGGTGGCAAATTCTACAATATATTTCATTTCGATTCCTTTTCGGACGTTGACCCTGAGGCTCGAGCATGGACTTCAGATTCAGACGGGAATAATTATACGATTTGTGATGCTATCGTTATTGGAAGTCTATCTCAAAAGATAATGTCCGATTTTTATCTAAGGTTCAACAAACCAACCAAACCAACTAAAATATTCTATTCATTAGAGAAATCCATTGCCTGGATAGAGCATCAAAGAACTAAGCAATAGCCAATTGAAACCCCTCTAATGAGAGATACTTTATCAAATCCCCTTGATTTTAACTTTGATTTTGACAATCTTTGAGCCACTAAACCGACAACATGAACTACTTTAAATCACTTTTACTTCTTCTCGTTATTACTTTCAATAGTGCTATTTATGCATCCACTCCGCCGGATGAGGGCATGTGGCTTCCATTGTTATTGAAAGATTACAATTATGCAGAAATGCAACGGTTGGGCTGTAAACTAACTCCAGAACAAATTTACAGTGTAAACAATTCAAGTATTAAGGATGCAATTGTTCAATTGGGAGGTTTTTGCACTGCAGAAGTCGTTTCAAATGAGGGACTAATGTTGACAAATCATCATTGTGCTTACGATGCAATTGCTTCTCAAAGTAGTGAAGAAAACAACTATTTAAGAGATGGCTTTTGGGCAATGAATAAAGGCGAGGAGTTGGCAATCCCAGGATTGACGGTTCAATTCTTATTACGAATCGAAGATGTTACGGATCGCATCGAAAAAATAGGAAGTACGGCAGGCAAAGATATGGCTGACATGGCCGTTGCCGAAGAAATGGAAAAGATCATTGCAGAAGCTATAAGTGGAACAAGTAATACTGCAGAGGTTAAAGAAATGTTCGACGGAAACGCACACTATCTTTTCGTTTATGAAACGTTTACTGATATTCGATTGGTAGGTGCGCCGCCTTCGGCAGTTGGTAAGTTTGGTGGCGATACAGACAACTGGATGTGGCCGCGACATACGGGAGATTTCTCAATGCTTCGTATTTACGCAGGAACGGATAACAAACCTGCCGATTACAACGAAAACAACAAACCTTATACTCCAAAGCACTTCTTGCCTGTTTCTACAAGTGGGTTGAGCGAAGGTGACTTTACAATGATCATGGGGTACCCAGGAACAACGGATCGTTATTTGACTTCGTATGAAATTGATTTAAAACAAAACGTCGATGCTCCAATTTATATTGATGTTCTTGGAAAAAGACTTCAAATCATGAAGGGTGAAATGGACAAAGATGAATCTGTGAAAATTGCAAACGCTTCTTCTTATGCTTCATTGGCGAACACACATAAATATTTCGAAGGACAATTAAGAGGTTTGAATAAATTCGATTTATCGGCCCAACGGAAACTGTCGGAGAAAGAATTCACGAAATGGGTAAACGAAACACCTGAACACATAGAAAAGTACGGTGAAGTTCTTCAAGGAATAAAAGATGCTTCAGATTCTTACAAAAGCGTGAATCAAGTAAATGCCTATGTAAACATGGCAGGATTCGCGCCGGATTTTGTGAGCTACGGAATTGGCGCTTGGAGATTACAACGAATGCTTGAAGCATCAAGCAACGAATCTAGAATCAAGGAAATGACCGATGAAATGTCACTGTCAGTTGATGAGCATTTTGAAACGTACAACATTGATATGGAGAAAAAAATTCTGATCATGGCACTCGACATCATGAAGAATTCAACTCCTAAAGGTTACAAAATGGACCTTTTTGAAAGTGATCTTTACTTGAAAAAAGCAAAAGGATCAAACGAGCGATTTGCGGATTTGATTCTAAAAAAATCGATTTTAACGGACAGCAAACGCATGAATAAATTCTTGGGTAAACCTTCTTTGAAGACTTTGGAAAAGGATGCAGGTATTGCGTATGTCGAAAGTATCATTTCACTTTTTAGAACAATTCAGCCTGGATTAGGGATGCAACAAATGCAATTGGCTAGTGAACGTGAATTGTATATGGAAGCCCTTCAAGAGCAATCAAACACTAAGAACTTCTATCCGGATGCAAACTTTACAATGCGTGTAACGTACGGTACAGTTAAAACATACGACAGCTGGGAAGGAAAGAAATACGAAACGTTTACGTATGGATCTCAAATTTTAGACAAGTACAAAGCAGGAGATTCAGAGTTTGATGTTCCAGAAAAATTGAGAACATTATTGAAAAACAAAGACTACGGACCGTATGCGAATGCCGATGGAAAGCTTCCGGTGTGTTTCTTGCACAATACTGACATCACAGGTGGGAACTCTGGAAGTCCAGTTATCAATGGAAACGGAGAACTTGTTGGAATTGCTTTTGACGGAAACTGGGAATCAATGACGAGTGATTTGTACTGGCAAGACGACTACGTGAGAACAATAAGCGTTGATATTCGTTACGTAATGTTCATTATCGATAAGTATGCTGGTGCATCACATTTGATTAAAGAAATGAAGTTGGTTGACTAGGTTTGGGTTTTAGATGTTAGATATTAGATCAGTCGTAAACTCCTTTTTAGATATTGGATGTTGCTCTTTACGACTAGACTCGAATAGTATTATAAAAAGTGAACCATTCGTTAATTGAGCAAGAAAAAGCGTGAGCTTTTGAAGTTACGAGATAACGATCTAAACAAACTCATATTGATCCGCGTTTGCCTTAATTTCATTTAAGGTTTCGCGGATTTCTTGTACATCAAATGATGTTACTAACTTCATTCGTGTCTTTTTGAAATCTCTAATTCCTTTGAAGTAGTTCGTGTAATGGCGCTTCATTTCAGCCACACCAAGTATTTCACCTTTCCACTCAACGCTCATTTCTAAGTGCTGAATCGCGGCATCTACTCTATCAATTACTGTCGGTTTTGCAAGATGCTCTCCGGTATTGACAAAGTGTTTTATTTCATTGAAAATCCATGGGTAACCTATACTCGCGCGGCCGATCATAATTCCATCAACGTTGTATCTGTTCTTGTATTCCAGTGCTTTTTCGGGCGTATTGATATCACCATTTCCAAAAACTGGAATGTTCATTCTTGGATTCGCCTTTACCGCAGAGATAAGTTCCCAGTCCGCTTCTCCCTTATACATTTGCTTTCGGGTTCTTCCGTGAATCGAAATTGCTTCAATACCTACATCCTGTAAACGTTCAGCAACTTCAACTATGTATTTGGAGTCTTCGTCCCAGCCCAAACGCGTCTTAACCGTCACAGGCAAATGCGTCGATTTTACAATTTCCTTGGTCATTTCAACCATTTTAGGAATATCTCGTAAAATCCCGGCTCCCGCTCCTTTATTGGCAACCTTTTTCACGGGGCAGCCATAATTGATGTCAATAATATCGGGATTGGTTTGTTGTGTAATTTCAGTAGCACGCTTCATGCTTTCGATATCATAACCGAAAATCTGAATTCCTATTGGACGCTCGTACTCAAAAATATCAAGCTTCTGAACACTTTTAACGGCATCGCGAATCAATCCTTCTGAAGAAATAAACTCGGTGTACATTAAATCGGCACCGTGCTTTTTACACAATGCACGAAACGGTGGATCACTTACATCTTCCATGGGTGCTAGTAAAAGCGGAAAATCACCTAATTCTATGTCGCGTATTTTTGCCATTTAGTGTGCAAAGATACGTTGAATTCCGATTTTTTGCACACAATTGGTGAACTATATGCTTTGGCCGTCTATTACAATGTGCTCGTCAGTTTTATTTTACCACAAGGGCACTAATCGCCTTTTAGGCTAGACACCATGAAGAGTTTGGTTTTTGACACAATTCAAGGTAGGCCTCAAGGCCCAATATCTAGATAAATTGACCTTTGTCAATGCATCGCGTTTACCCTCGAGGTAAATTCAAACTCAACAAACGGCAGCAATAGTGTCTTTGTGCCATTGTGGTTAAAACCTAAACAAATTGAATTAATGTACACAGTATCTCACTCTAAATCGAAGCCCGAATTCTTCGCTTTTTCCTTCGCAGCTTCGGCTTTCTGCTTATCAATCCAACGGCTCCATTTGCTGTCCTTTTTCTTGGGTTCAAACTCATCCTTTAAGTCGTCAACTTCATCCGCAGGGTTCAAGTCAATTTCGAGTGTTTCGTGCGGTCGTCGTTCTTGAATATATGCTTTCACAGTCGTATCATTTTTAAACAATCCGAATTCTGATTTAAGTATTGATTTGCGATCGCGCTTCGCAACTTCTCTAATTTCCTTTTTGTGTTCTTTGTTCGATACCTTATCCCACTCAATATTAGGATCGTCTAAATCCCCGTACATTCGCATGAACACGAACTTCCCAGAACCGTCGTCTTGAATAATACCAAATTCGCTCTCCTCTTTCTTTTTCAAATCTCTGAATCTGAATCCGAAACGGTAATCAATCTTATTGTCAAATGTATGTTTACCTGAAAGTTCGATGTCCAAAGCTGACGACTCAATTGACATGGATGGTATGGTTAATACACCTTCTCTTATTAAAAAGGTATTTTCAAGCTTGCTAAATTTCAAGTCGAGCAATTTTCTTTCAAACGCGTTGATATTTTCCTTCCCAATTGCCAATCGAGCGCTCGTTGTTGCTTTTAAACTTTTCGTGATTTCTCTGAAAGAAGTGACATCCTTAAGTCTTCCATCAAGAATTTTGAGCCCTACTTGAGCTACAATTGCATTTGAAATAATTCCTGTCCTTAAATCGAAAGGAGCTTCAAACCGAACATTAGCCTTCGCAATTCCAGAAATATTCGATGATGTAATAACATCTTGTTCGAAGTTGTCCCATTCCGTAAAAAGCTCTTTGAAGTTGATATTATCAGAAACGATCTGGCTGCTTATGTAGAACATTTCAGGATTTCTTTCTTGAATTGTGAGTGATCCTTTAATGTCTGCTCCGCCATTTGTAACCGCAACCCTTGGGAAATGAATCGTTCGATTAATCATGTTCATGTTCCCTTTCAAGTTGTAAAACATGTGCTCTTCGTATTTCATTTTAGCGACATCCAAATAAACATCGGCTTCTATATTATCTGGAACAACGAAAACACGCTCGTGCATCATTTTATCTGCTTTGGAATCCGATCCAAGATCAGCTAGATCAATATCTTGGCTCTTCATATCGATTTTCGCAAGAAGGTTTCCTCGTCCGCTGAAATAATTCACTACATCAATGAAAACACCATTTAACAGAAAGTCAGAGCTGCCAATTGCGAGACTGATATCATCAATTCCAACGCGGTCATTGCGCAGAACGACTAAACCATTAATATTTCGGTAAACTCTCTTGTCATCAACAAGCTGCGCATTTACCTTATTCATGCGCATTTGGCCTTCACATTTCTTGATGTTGTAATCAAAAGCTTCGGTTTCTGTTGGCTCAGCCTGAACGATAAACTCGGATGAAACATCGACCGTTCCATTGAGCATCTGAAGTGATTTAAGCTTAAACAGTGATCGAATAACAGATAAATTTAAAAGCCCTTCCATTCTCCCTGAAAACAGCGGAGCTTCGAAATGAGTAAGCATTAAGTTCCCTTTAAATGGCCCGCCCCTCGTTGAGAAACCAATTTCTTTTAAATTCAAAAACTCTTTTTCGGGCCCACCAACATTGGAATATTCCCCGTCCAAAGTCAAATCAGTTAAGGTTATACCACTATTCGGATCACGCAATGTTCCGTCTTCAACCCCAAATTTGCATTCAATTTCCACAGGTGATTGAGCATCATTCTTTCCCTCTATTCCCAATTCAAAAATCAATTGTCCTGTTCCAGAGAAATTCTTTATTTCCTTCACTTCCTCCATTGCGAAGTTGCTTGCAGCATCATTAATCCCAATGTTCTTCCCCGTCAAGTCGAATGTGAATCCATCTGAATTAACATTTCCTTCAAAATTAAATGGGAGGCTGGCAATATGAATTGTAGACTTTGGAATTTCAACCGTTCCAGAATCAAGGTTGACATTGATTCCAATTTCGAGTTTCGCAGGCTTGTTGTTAACGAGTGATATATTTCCGCTTTTAGCAGCAATAATCTTCAGCCTACTCGTTGCTTTTGTGGTGAAAATTTGCTCACTGAGTGCCCCTTCAAAATCCATTTCATAAATTCTCGTCCGGTACTCTTGCGAAGTGGCTGCGTTTACATAATTGAATCTAAAGTTTTTAAGAGACACCTTTTCCAGATTCAAATCGAAAGACCCATCGTCCTCAGTAGAGTCGCTTGGCGTCTTTAAAATATCATAATTGTTGTTGCCTTCCGCATCAACTTTTAAATTCAAAACACCCGGACTGACCTCAATGGATTTTACTTTGTATTCTTCATTCCAAATATCAAAAGGGTTGAGTTTGCAACGAATTCGATCACTATACAAAAGTGTATCCCTCATTGTTGAACCTACAATAGCATCCTGAATAAAAACATGGTTAAAATCAATCGATAGGTTGGGAAATGTACTCCAAAAGGTCAATTCAACATCAGAAACTTGAACTTCGGCCTTTAAATTCTTGTTTATCTCTGCAATAGCTATATCACAAATATCATCCTTATAGATCCAAAGAAGTAGGCTAATTAGAAGGAATAGCCCAGTGATGATTCCGAAAAACCACAGCGAAAATTTATACAGGCGCCGTTTCCACATGAAACAAATTTATTTTATTAAAGCCTTGTCCTTGCAGTCGACTTCATTATTTATTAACGCGTTCATGTGTGGATTGTTACTTCTAGCGCGGGATTTAACATAGTTTAAATGAATTATAACTGCTGAATTGGACATTAAAAATTCCGAATCCTTCAATTTCTCATTCATTCAATTTACCCGCTTTTTCTTTTTACCTTTGCGCCAAGAATTAAAATAATAGAATGAGTTTACTTACAGTAGGATCAGTGGCCTTTGATGCAATCGAAACGCCATTTGGTAAAACAGATAAAATAATTGGTGGAGCAGCAACGTATATTGCTTTGGCTTCTGCCTTCTACAACAATGATCAAAAGATCGTTTCTGTGGTTGGTGAGGATTTTCCAAATGAAATGTTGGAAGAGCTTAAAAAGCGAAATGTAGACCTTGAAGGTTTGCAAATCAAACAAGGTGAAAAGACCTTCTTTTGGTCCGGTAAATATCACAATGATATGAACTCAAGAGATACGTTGGTTACTGAGTTAAACGTTCTTGAGCACTTCGATCCAATTATTCCAGCAAGTTACCAAGGAGTTGATTATCTAATGTTAGGGAACTTAAGTCCTCAAGTTCAACGTCAAGTTATTGAGCGTTTAACGGAAAGACCGAAGTTAATTGCAATGGACACAATGAATTTCTGGATGGACATCGCAATGGATGATTTGAAAGAAACAATTAAACTGATCGATGTTTTGATCATCAATGATGAAGAAGCGCGTCAGTTATCTGGTGAGTATTCTTTGGTCAAAGCTTCGAAAATCATTCGAGCTATGGGACCTAAATACTTGATCATCAAAAAAGGGGAGCACGGTGCTTTATTGTTCCACAACGAAAACATGTTCTATGCTCCTGCTCTTCCATTGGCAGAAGTATTTGATCCAACTGGAGCTGGTGATACATTTGCCGGCGGATTTATGGGATATATTGCAAGTACAGATGATATTTCATTCGACAATATGAAACGTGCAATTATCAACGGTTCGGCTTTGGCTTCTTTCTGTGTAGAGGAGTTCGGAACTGAGCGTTTGAAGAATATTAATAATAAAGATCTTGAAGAGCGTATCGAAGAATTTGTTGCATTGACGAATTTCGATATGGAACAAGTAATCAGTTAATCGATTATGGAAAGCATAGAATTTATAGAAGAGTTGAAAGCACTTGTTGCAAATGAGAACCCATTAGCGGTTAGCAACCAGGTGAACGATTTAAGAACAAAGTTTAACGACTTCATGTTGAAGCAGAACCCAGCGAAAGTTGTTGATGATGCCACTACTGAAGCGTCTGAAGTTACTGAATCAGAAAATGTTGCAACCGAAGAGCAAATCGAAGACACAGCTGTAGAAGCAGTAGTAAACGATGATGCGGTTTCGGAAGAGACTGAAGGGGAATCCGAGGATGACCAACCTGAAGTGACTCCAACAGACGAGGAAATCGAAGAGAATGCGGTAGAAGCTTTGGTGAAAGAAGAAGGAGGTTCGTCAGAACCTGATAGGGAATCGTCAGATGACCAAACGCCAGTTATTGAAACAGCCACTCCTACTGAAGAAGCACAGCCAGAAACTGAACCAACCACTCAAGATCTAACAGACCCTGAATCTGTAAAAGATGCTTTTTACGCGATCTACAACGAATACAAGGCAAAGAAAAAAGCTGTTATTGACAAGCGAAACTCTCTAGAAACAATAAACCTTCAAGAGAAAAAGGCGTTGATTACCAAGCTTCGCGAAGTTGTAACAAAAGAAGAAAACATTGGAAGTGCTTTTTCAGCCTTCAAGGAAATTCAAGAAAACTGGAAAACTGTTGGCGATATCCCAAGAGCGAACCGTAGCGAAATTCAAGCTGAGTATTCGAAACTTTTAGAAGATTTTTTCTACAATATAAAAATATACAAAGAGCTTAAAGACCACGATTTCAACCGCAACTATCAGTTGAAAATGGAAATCATTGAGAAATTGAAAACTCTAATTGAGTTGAAAAATATCAAGGATCTTGAAACTCAATTGAAAGGAATTCAAAACGATTGGGAAGACATCGGACCTGTTCCAAACGAAAAATGGGAAGAGGTTAAAGATGCTTACTGGACTGAAGTTCGGTCTTCTTACGACAGAATCAATCGTTTCTACGATGATCGACGAATTCTACAACAAGAGAACTTAAAGCAGAAAGAAGCATTGCTAACTGAGGTTAAGGAGCTTGCTGCAACCGTTCCAACATTGGAAACGCTTAAGGATTGGGACTCAAAAACTTCGGCAGTATTAGAAATCCAGAAAAAATGGAAATCTGTTGGCTTTGGACCAAAAAAGGAAAACGAAGTTATTTGGAAAGCATTTAGAGCTGCTTGTGATGAATTCTTCAACGCTAAGAAAGAATTCTTCGGAAAAGTAAATGAACAATTTGACGGCGTTGCAAAGCAAAAGCAAGAACTTATTGACAAGGCTATCGCATTGAAAGCTTCAACAGACTGGAAGGAAACTTCTAATCAGTTGATTCAATTGCAAAAACAATGGAAGACTTTAGGTCATGCTGGAAGAAAGAACGAGCAGAAGCTATGGAAAGCATTCAGAACAGCATGTGACGATTTCTTTAACTCAAAAAATTCTCACTTTAGCGAACAAGATAAGGCCTACGAGGACAACTTAACGGCTAAGAATGACATATTGAAGGAGATCGATTCAGCGAAACTTCCTGAAGATAAGAAAGAAGCTCTTGCCATTTTGAAAGAGTTTTCGAACAAATTCAATGCTATTGGTCGTGTTCCAATGAAAACCAAAGACGCTATTTTCAAATCTTTCAAAGATGCGATGGATAAGCAGTATGGTGCATTGAAAATGGACAGCAACGAGAAAGATGCAATAATGTTCGAAGCAAAAATCGAAACAATTAAAGCAAGTCCAAGAGCCGCTGATCTTTTCTATGGAATGAAACAGGACCTTCGTAAAGAGATTGACAAGGAAATGAAGGAAATCAATCTTCTCGAAAACAACCTTGGATTTTTTGCAAATAGTAAAGGCGCTGACGCTTTGAAAAAAGACGTTGAGAAGAAAGTGAACCGTTCGAAGGAAAAAATCAACGAGATCAAACAAAAACTAAAAATGGTCCCGAATGAATAGAATTGTTAATGCGCTATTAATTTTTGTACTTCTATTAACTGCTTTCATTTCAATCTATGTAGGCTTCGATATGCCTATTACCTTTTTACGTTGCACAGGCGAATACTTGCCTTATAAATTTGAAATATTTCTCGGCCTCGGACTTTTTGTTTTCATCATTGTTCTTCGAAAAGCAATTCGTCGCTGGATGGGAATTCGTATCGTTAGCCGAACGAAAAAATTCAAATGGACACAACCGGTAAGTTTAAAACGTAAGAAACGCGTCGTAACGTATTTATCGCTTGAAACAGCCGTTATGATTTTCGCTGGAGTTGTTCTTTACAAACTAACTCCTCATGCCATTTTCCCCGCTGCGGCTTATTTAATTGGTGCCTTTGACAACCTGATGATGATCCTAGTCAAAGCTTCTTACCGCGTTGGGCTTTCATCAAAAGCGTTGATTGTTGCGGACCGTGAAGTCATTGTATTGTATTTCACTGGACTAAGAAAAGTCAGTATCCACCAACAAACTGTTTACTTCGATTACATCAAGGACCTTCAATTGACATTCCCACTTGATTGTATTCAAGAAGAGTCTCAGGAAGAATTCTTTGAGGCTTTAGAAGCTCAATTGGATAGAGATAAGGTTTTCTTTTCTAAGGTGGCTTCTACGAATTCCGAGACTGTTGAAAAAGTACGCGCAGGACTTTAAGCCTCTCAAAACGATACCTTCTTAAAATCGGTCTAATTTTCGCTATCTTGAACTCATGAAAAAAATGATTCGTAGAGATTTTGTTCCATTGCTTGGCACGGCATTGATTGGTAGCGCGCTGCTTTCCTTTACTGAAAAATCAAGTTATCTCATTGAGATGCGCCGTGAATTCAATCCTCCGCCTAGTTTGAAGCCTGGAGATACCGTTGGGATTTGCGCTCCTGCGGGAACCATTCGCAGGGATTCTGAAGTCGCCGATTTTCAAAAGATCATTCATGGAATGGGCTTTGAAACAAAAGTGGGCAAGAACATCAAAAACAAGCATGGATACCTCGCAGGAACAGACCAAGAACGTGCCGATGACTTCATGTCGATGATTAAAGATGAAAACGTGAAAGCGATCTTCTTTCTCCGAGGAGGATGGGGCTGCGCTCGATTGCTTCCATTGTTGGATTTCGATGCCATTAAAAGCAATCCGAAAATCATTATGGGTTTTAGCGATATCACGACGTTGCTCAACGCTATCACTGAAAAGACAAAAATGATCACGTTTCATGGCCCAAGTGGTAACTCAACTTGGAACGACTATTCGGTGAACTACATCAAACAACTTCTTGTCGACAAAATGGTTTTTTCTTATGAAAATCAACCTGGAGATTCTGAAATATGGACGTATTCAAAAGGCATTGCAGTTGGTGAATTAATCGGTGGAAACCTGAGTGTATTGACAAGCTTAATCGGCACTGAATACTTGCCTTCTTGGAAAAACAAGATTCTCTTTCTCGAAGATGTTGCCGAGGAACCGTATAGTATCGACAGGATGTTAATGCAATTGAAATTGAACGGTGTTTTTGACGAAGTTAAAGGCATCATTCTCGGAAATTTTAGAAAGTGTTTCGCTGAAGAACCAGATCGTTCGTTTACGCTTGAAGAAGTTTTTGATCAGTATTTCTCTTCGCTGGATATCCCGGTGTTTTATGGTGCTCAAATTGGCCATACGGTTAATAAGATTACAGTTCCGGTTGGAGCGCAAGTAAGAATGGATGCCGGTAAGGGGATTATTAGTCTTTTGAGACCTGCGGTTTATTAATTCAGCAGAATATCTCAAAAAATTAGAATTTTTGAGAGAAGTTCGCAAATCAAGTGGAAAGCTATTTTGTCACCAACTCTATAATAAGCTCACTATCAGGAGGTACAGTACTGATTTTCATGACATCCTTTTCTAACTTCAAAATTGCGTATACACGGTTGGCATTACTAAATGTGACAAGCAACTGCGTTTTATCATCATTAAACTCCCAAGTTCCTTCATAAAACCCTGTTATTCCATTTTCTACAATTGATTCCGTGAACCTACCTTCCTTAGTTATTTCAATCTCTTTTACAGGATAAGACGAGGTATAATCCACACCGTAGGCCGTTGCCGATTTCACCTTCCAAATATTGGCCACTCTTGATTTTTTAGAAAGCAAAGAGGCACTCCCCTCTTCATATTTAGAGCATGAAACGAAAACCAACGCCAACACGGCAAATAATATTATTTTTTTCATAAAGTAAGCCTTTGTTTCCTAGTAACGGATGAACTATTTCATTCGTTGGTTAACCAAACTTTAGAATTCAAAGATCAGACTGCCGTGATTTCATGATAAAATTGACTTGAAGAGCTATAAAATGCTACTTCTTCATCACTCGAAGCACAGCCGACTCGCCCAAGTCCGTTTCAACTTTAAGCAAATACATTCCTGAAGCACCTTTTAAATCAATATTGATTTTATCCGTGTTCGAAGCATTAATCACTTCAACTTCTTGACCAGAAACTGTCATTACTGTAACAGAAACAGATCCGTACAATTGACCCAAATCAACAGTTAATTGGCCGTTTGTAGGGTTTGGATGAAAGTTAAAATCACCGAATATGTTCTCCTCAATTCCAATATAATCGACAACTAAGCATGCCGAAGTATCTGTACAATTTACACCAACCACTTGAACGGCATACGAGCCATTTACTAAAGGCGCATACGATTGATTCGTTTCGCCAGAAATAACTGCATTGTTATTGTCACAATCCAACCACTGGTAGGCCACACCTACTTCGTTTGCACTCAATACACCACCAATATCTTGGGCAGTATTGTCAATTGTTGTAATCGTTAAATTTAAAGTAGCAACAGAGTCGCATCCTGACGCATTTGTGAGAGTTTCCGTAAACGTTCCGTCGGCCGTATAAGTCATTCCGTTTGCTAACCATGTATAAGATTCGCACGCTGATACATTTTCAGAACTTGAATTACTTGTTCCTAAAGTTAAGTTCAACGTGTGTAAATAAGAACAACCTTGGCCAGTCGTTAAAGTCTCCGTAACTGAAGTGCTAGAGGTATATGTCGTGCTATTTACGCCCCACGTATACGAATCACATGCAGTAGCATTTGTCGTTAAATCATTCGACGTGTTAATTGTCAAATCAAGATTCAAAATAGAATCACAGCCCACTGAGTTTGCACCGGGAAGCGTAACTGAATAATTTCCTGAACTTGTGTAGGTCGTGGCATTAGCAGCCCAAGTATACGTATTGCAAGCCGCATCAACTGCAAATGATGAAGTTACTCCAGGAGTTAATGTCGCCCCCGTTACCCAATTTGATGTTGCGCCACTCAAAGCCATATTGATTAATGTCCCATTGTTTCCGTTTCCAGAATCATCAATAAGCACAGTTTCAGAAGGATTTGCACCTGCCGCAATTCCTTGATTGAATCTGTAATAAGCAATCAAATCACTGGGAATCGAACACAATTCATTATTCATATTCGCTTGAATTTCAACTTCTGATTTCGCGACATTCCATATTCTAACTTCATCAATAGTTCCATAAAATGGAATCGACCCACCTGTAATTCTCTGTCCAATTCTTATGTTTTCATTTCCAGATGGTGTATTAACCGATGTTAATGAGCCCGTCGCCACTTGAACTCCATTTACAAACAAATAACCTGTACCGCTGTTCAATGTAAACGCAACATGTGTCCATACATCTTCGGGAACAGAACTACTAGGAGACGAAAGGTTGGCGTTTGTACCACCTGAAATGAAACTAATGGCTCTAGTACCTGTAACATTAAAGGTGTTTCTGGAACCAACCGCGTTGAGCCCGTAATCTAAAATTGCCAAGTTTGAAGCGGGAGCACTTGAACTTACATAAACCCAAGCTTCAAATGTTCTGTCTGCCGAAGACAAAACGCCGGGAGAAGTTGTTTGTACCTGATCGTTAGCCCCATCGAAGTTTAGGCCATTTTGAGCATTTGTATTGAAAAAAGAAAATAGGGCAATTGATGTGATCGCAATTCGTAACGTTATTGTCATTGAGTAAAATTTAATTGTACTCAAAATTAGAAAGAAGGGTATTGGAATGCCGCCGATTCGATAGATATTTATGAACAAGAAAGGATTTTTAACACATCAATATTTGTACGTTAAAAGGCGAATCTCTTGGGTGAGATTGTTTTGAGCATCTGCGAGTCCAAAAACAGGAATGTATCGACCACCTCCAACCTCTGCAGCATTTCGCATGTCCTCTTCATACCGTTCTTTGTTCTTGATTCCAACTACCGACATTTTGATCCCTTTGCGCTTGTACTTTCGAACGTACCGCTTGTAATCATCGGAGTCTCTATTGAAAGCCCCATCCGTGATGATAATTACGTGATTGACACCTCCCGTAATTTTACCTGCCAACGCTTGTTTATATCCCAATTTAATTCCCTTACCTCCAGCTGTAAAACCGGAAGGTTTGAGCGCTTCAACTTGCGCGTTAATTTCGTTTTTATTTGCACCACTCGTTGGCTTCAACAAAACCTTCGCTGTTGATGAGTACGTTACGATTCCCATTTTATCTTGAGCTCGCAGCATTCCCGAAAGTTGAAACAAAGAATACTTCATTAATTCCATTTTATCCGCACTTTTCATGGATGACGAAACATCGAGAACGAATACCACATTGATTGGGTTGAAACGCTCTTCAGTAAAATCATCCTTTGGAATGTCCTGAAAAGAAGGTGGCACTTCTGCAATCACAGATGTGTCTACTTCAATATGATCAATGATCTCAATATCTGGGACGGGAACAGGGTCTGGTTCAACCAAAACAATTAAAGTATCGTTGATTGGTGTTGGAAGCGGTTCGGGAATAACAATCCTTTCGTCACGGTCCAATTCCAAGACAATATAGTTTCTTTTAAAGTTAATGTAAGCGCCAAGTTCTGCTGGATAATAGCCTTCATGCGTTCCATAGAAATAGCTCAACCCCAATGTTGCGTCTTCCTTAATGATCCCTTTTTTATTCGTGTTTTTTGTCCAAATTGGTCGGCCGTTTTGCAACATACTTACTGTTGATTGACTCAACTCTTCTTTCGTCCTTTTATCAATCGTAACTACTGTCAAGTCAAATCCGTTTGGATCCTTGCCACCCGGACGTTCACCAAAGCTTGGACAGCTTGTCATTGCGTTATTGTTGTTCTGATCTATATTTGACATGGTACCGGTCAACTTCACCTTTACGGCTTCATCTCGATCGCTCGTAAAAATCTCAACATCATAGGAAAACCGACCTTTTGTTTTAGGGTTGACCTGCAAACGAACAATTATTGAACTGTCCTTTTCGATAAATTGATTGGAATTGATGTACACCACATCGAATGGTTTCTTAACCGATAAAAGCCACTCCTGTTTGTCGCCCTTGTTGGTCAATCGGATATCGACATAACGTATCGAATACGATTCGAGTTCACCAAAATCATGCTTCACTTTGTCAAATTCAATTTGACTGAAGCTGAAGTTCGCGATGAATAATAAAAATACGGTTATGAGTTTTTGCATATATGGTCTACTAATCAAAAAACGAGCCTTTACACTATTTGTTACATTATCTGAGGCAAAAACCGAGTAAAATGTCGATAAATTCACCTGGTGCCTCCGCGTGAACCCAATGTCCAGCATTCGCAACCGTTGCAAATTCTGAGTCCGGAAATTGATTTTCCAAGTCTTCAATATCTTCGTCTAAAATATAATTAGACAATTCGCCACGGATAAACAAAGTGGGAGTCATTACCTCATTATCCGTCATCTGACCTAAGATATTTGGCATTTTCCGTTCTAAAACATCGATGTTCATTCTCCACGCCAATTTTCCCTTCTCCTTCCAAAACAAATTCTTTAATAGAAACTGTTTGATCCCTTCGGATTCAATAAATTCATTCATTTGCTCAGCCGCCTTACGACGTGAAGAAACGCCTTCAAGCTTCACCGAATGAATTCCTTGCAAAATATGATCGTGGTGCATTGGATAACCCTTGGTTCCGATGTCAACGATGATCAGTTTCTTTAGTAAATCTTCATGCTTTTGCGCGAAATTAATGGCCACTTTGCCTCCCATAGAATGTCCCAATAAGATCAATTCGGACAAATTCAATTCGTCGCACAATTCCTTAACGTCATCCGACATGATTTCATAAGAAAATTGCTCACTCCAATCCGAATGCCCGTGGTTTCTAAGGTCGACTAAGATAACACGGTAGTATTCCGACAACTTCTTTCCATGTGTTTGCCAATTGTCTGAAAACCCAAATAATCCATGTAAGATCATTAAAGGCTCCCCCTCTCCCATTTCTCGATAATGAAGTTTCATCTCCTAAATTCTTTCTGCAAATTTAGCGAATAAAAAAGCCCTCTTAGAGAACTAAGAAGGCTTTTTTGAAATGTGTTTATTTATTTAGAAGCTCAATAAACCCGAGAAAAGGTCAAAGATATTTGGCATTCGAAAAGATGTGCTAGACACAACTTTAATTTTTGCATCTGAAGTTCTTCGTGAACTTGTGTTGTCTTCTTTTACTGTTGGAGCTGCTATAAACTCTTCTGACGCCGTTTTACCAATTGAAAATTGGCCGTCATTCATTTCAGAAATGATCTTCACGATTTCATCGGCCGTAATTTTATTTTTATCAAATTGTATCGTAGCAACGTCGGTAGTTCTTTCATCTTCAAAATCAAAATCACAATCTGCAATTGCTCCAGTAGCATTCAATTCTTTACGAATACTTCCACCGCAACCCATTGAACAAACCATTCCGTCCAACTCAATTGTCAGCACTCTATTTGGTTCAACAACGACCTTTACCTCGGCAAGCTTGTCCATATTATCTTTGTTCTTGTCGTCTTTCTTCTTTTCCGTCAGTGATTTACCATCTTCAGTTGGTTTATTTGCAGACTCACAAGCAACAAGGCTCATGGAAATAATTGCGATAACAAATAGGCTCTTTGTCATATTATTGGATTTGAAGTACAAAATTAATCCTTTTCATGTTGATTTCGAGAATAATTAATGTTAAATGTTTCGCAATTATGCCACAATAGAATAGCCATTCTTACAGAAATTTAATCGTAATTTTGTAGAAAATAATTCCTGATGAAAATCAAAACAGCAGCTTTCGTTATCTCAAATACAGAAGTAGACAAATGTCCAACTGACGGAAGGCCCGAATATGCCTTTATCGGCAGGTCAAACGTTGGTAAGTCATCCCTAATCAACATGTTAACCGACAACAAGAAGCTTGCTAAAATATCTGGACGGCCTGGAAAAACGCAATTGATTAACCACTTTATCATCAACGATGAATGGTACTTAGTCGATTTACCAGGGTACGGTTATGCCAAGTCTTCAAAGATGAATAGAGCTCAATGGGAGAAATTTATTGTCGAATATTTAACGAAACGTGAAGAATTATTAAATGTATTTGTGCTCATTGATTCACGACTTGAACCGCAAAAAATTGATATGGAATTCATGAATTGGTGTGGCGAAAAGCAAATCGCTTTCTCAATGGTTTTCACAAAGATTGATAAGTTATCAAGTTCGGCGCTTCAAAAGAACCTAGCGAAATACAAAAAGGAGATGCTTAAATCGTGGGAGGCACTTCCTCCGGTGTATACAACATCAAGTGTTTCTAAATTTGGACAAGAAAGAATTCTCAATTATATCGAGCAAATTAATGCGAATTTCACTTTGCAAAAACAAGATATTAAATCTTAATCTTTTCTGGTAATGTGACAATTGTCACAATTCAATCGTCAATTTATCCCGATATTTGTACCAATAGAATTTATTAGATATGAAAATAGAACAATTATATACAACGTGTTTAGCAGAGGCGGCTTACTACATTGAAAGCAATGGAGAAGTGGCAATTATTGACCCTTTGCGTGAAACAGCGCCTTACATTGAAATGGCTGAATATAATGGGGCAAAAATCAAATACATTTTTGAAACACATTTCCATGCGGATTTTGTTTCAGGTCATGTTGATTTGGCAAACAAAACTGGTGCTTCAATTGTTTATGGACCTACAGCAAAGCCTGGTTACGATGCAATTATTGCAGAAGACAACCAAGAATTTAAAATTGGCGCTATTACCTTGAAAGTTCTTCATACTCCCGGTCATACCGAAGAATCATCAACGTATTTGTTAATTGATGAAGATGGGAAACAAAAGGCTATATTCTCTGGAGACACCCTTTTCTTAGGAGATGTTGGTCGCCCTGATTTAGCTGTTAAAACTGAATTAACAAGAGAAGATTTAGCTGGAATGCTCTTTGATTCTCTGAGAACTAGAATCATGACCTTACCTGATGATATCATTGTATATCCAGGTCACGGTGCCGGATCTTCTTGCGGAAAAAGCATGAGTTCTGAAACAATCGGTTTATTGGGTGAGCAAAAGCAAACTAATTATGCGTTGCGTGCAGATATGACGAAAGAAGAGTTCGTGAAAGAGCTGACTGAGGGAATGTTGCCTCCGCCTCAATACTTCCCAAAGAATGCGATAATGAACAAAATGGGTTACGACTCATATGATGATGTTTTCGCAAAAGGACATCGTGCATTATCAATGGATGAATTCAATACTGAAGTTGAAAATGGAGCTCTGATTTTGGATGTTCGCGAACAAGATGAATTCATTAAAGGTTTTATTCCAAATTCATTATTTATAGGTTTGAATGGAACTTTCGCAATGTGGGTTGGTGCAATCATCACTGATATCCACCAAAAAATAGTTTTAATTGCTCCAGAAGGACAAGAGGAAGAAGCAGTTAAACGATTAGCTCGCGTGGGATACGATAACTCCGTTGGTTTCTTAACGGGTGGTGTTGATACCTATAAGAATTCTGGTAATGAATTGAAAACAATTACTTCACTTCCTGCATCTGAAATTGCTGATCTATTTGGTAATATCAATATTGTAGATGTAAGAAAACCAGGTGAATATGACGCTGAGCACATAGTAGATGCAACTCAATACCCATTGGACTATCTGAATGACAACTTAAATGTCTTGGATAAAGATACAACGTACCATATTCATTGTGCCGGGGGATACAGAAGCATCATCGCAATCTCGTTATTAATGAAAAATGGATACACCAATTTGATCGACATTAAAGGAGGGTTTGGTGCGTTGCATGAAACAAATATTCCTAAGACAACATACGTTTGTCCATCGACTCTTAAATAAAACAACAAAAAATACGTGAAGCCGACTCTTTATTGGGTCGGCTTTTTTACTTTTACGCCATGCAAAAAGAAGACAACCTGAAAGATATCATTTCGCACGCGAAAGAATATGGATTCGTATTTCCTTCATCTGAAATTTATGATGGATTATCTGCAACTTATGACTACGGTCAATTGGGGGTAGAATTGAAAAACAACATAAAATCCTATTGGTGGAAATCGATGGTGCAAATGAATGAAAACATTGTTGGGCTTGATTCGGCAATTTTCATGCATCCAAAAACATGGAAAGCTTCTGGGCACGTTGATGCGTTCAACGATCCATTGATTGACAATAAAGACTCAAAGAAAAGATATAGAGCAGACGTTCTGCTTGAGGAATACATCGAAAAGATCAGAGCAAAGATCGATAAGGATGTGAACAAAGGGATTAAGAGATTTGGAGATGATTTTGACAAAGATCAATTCTTACTTACTAACCCAAATGTTCTTCGCAATCAAGCTAAGATTGAAGATGTTGAGCAACGAATGAAAGACACGCTTGGAAAAGATGATCTTGAAGGCGTTTACAACTTGATCATTGATTTGGAGATTGTATGTCCGGTTTCTGGAACAAAAAACTGGACAGAGGTGCGTCAATTCAACTTGATGTTCTCTACAGAGTTGGGTTCTGTTTCGGGAGAGGCAGCTACAATTTATCTTCGTCCAGAAACGGCGCAAGGTATTTTCGTTAACTTTTTGAATGTTCAGAAAACAGGTAGGATGAAGATTCCGTTTGGAATTGCTCAAATTGGAAAGGCCTTCAGGAACGAAATTGTTGCGCGTCAATTTATCTTTAGAATGCGTGAATTCGAACAAATGGAAATGCAATTTTTTGTGCGTCCAGGGGAAGAGATGAAATGGTACGAGCATTGGAAAAACCAACGTATCGCTTGGCACAACAAATTGGGATTGGGTGAAGAAAATTACCGTTTCCACGATCATATTAAATTAGCACACTACGCAAATGCTGCGGCCGATATCGAGTTCAACTTCCCAATGGGATTCAAAGAACTTGAAGGTGTGCACTCGAGAACAGATTTCGATTTAAAACAACACGAAGAGCATTCTGGTAAAAAGCTTCAATTCTTTGACCCAGAAATGAATCAAAACTATGTTCCTTACGTTGTTGAGACTTCAATTGGTTTGGACAGAATGTTCCTTGCAGTATTGAGTTCTTCTTTCAAAACTGAAAAGTTGGAAAATGACTCAGAGAGAGTTGTTCTTTCACTTCCCCCAGCGTTGGCTCCTTACAAGGTTGCGGTTATGCCGTTAACGAAAAAAGATGGCCATCCAGAGAAAGCGCGTGAGATCATGAATGCTTTGAAGCTTGAACACAATTGTGCTTACGATGAGAAAGATTCACCTGGAAAACGTTACAGACGTCAGGATGCGATTGGAACACCGTATTGTGTAATGGTTGATCATCAAACGATGGAAGACAATACCGTTACAATTAGAGACCGAGACACAATGGAACAAGATCGTGTTTCAATTGATGAATTGGCTTCGATAATTGAAGGTAAGGTTTCAATGACGAATTTACTGAGATAGAATTTAGATGTTAGATCGGCTAACGCCTTTTAGATATTAGATCGCCCTTTTGGGCTTTTGGATCATTGATGATTTCAATGAAACCAATAATAGTCTAATATCTAACAGTGAGGAACGAACGGTCTAAAAGCGAAGCGATCCAAAAAGGAGCTTGCGACTGATCCAAAAGTGAGGAACGAACGGTCTAAATCCTACTCTTTAATTTCAAGTTCTTCAATCTTTGCTTTTAACACGTCAATTTGCTGTTGCTGTTCTTTTATTGCTTCAATTAAAACTGGAACTAACATATCATAACTCATGTGCTTATTTCCGTTTTCATCTGTATTAACTGCTTCAGGAATAACTTTCTCAACATCTTGAGCCATTACCCCAATTGAAGTTGTTTGAACGTGCTCACCAGTGATAAGTTTCTCAGCTTCGTTTCCGTTCATTTTAAAATTGTACTTGTAAGCTTGAAGACTTAAAACTGCATCTAATCCACCATTGAGAGGCTCAATGTTTGTTTTCTTAGTTCTATCACTAACAGTAAAGGCATTTCCAACATTATCAAGGTACCATCTTTCAACCATTCCGTCTTCATCCCAAACCCTCAATAATCTTCCTCCATCACCAGGACTCCAAATATCTGCTTGATCACCATCAGCATGAAAACCACCACTTTCACTAACATGTTGTTCAAGGGTAACTCCATTTGCTCCAAAAGCATTAATTGAACCAAATTGATTTGCATTGCTGTTCAATAATCGAACAAAATCCGTAGCGTAAACTCCTTGATCAGCTCTTAATAAGTTCTGAACGTAAACAGGTTTGTTATTATAGGCACGTATCCAAGTAGCATCTGTCATGTGCCAGCCACCACCCCAAGATTCAAAGTAAAGCCCTTGATTACCTGAAACTCTCATCCAACCACCATTTGCATATATATCACCATTGGCTTGAAGTCTATATCCTGGAGCCGCAGTTCCAATTCCGACATTACCTGCTGAGGTCACTCTCATTCTTTCAACATTGCCTGTTCTTGTAACAAAATCTACCGCATTAGTAGTTCCGACAAAATTAGTAGCAGGATTTGTACCAGCGTTTCCAGTAGTCGTCCATCCAGTGTTATCACTTAACAATCTTGACCATCCAGCGGCTGCATTATTATTGGTCTTTCTAAAATACAATTCCTGATCAAAAAAACTGCCCGCAATTTGAAGCGCATAATTATTCGCCGTATTACTATGTCTAACGTCAATTAAGTGCCACCAAGAACTTGCTCCTGAAGGATAATTGACAGGAGCCGATGTTTCAAAAAATCCAGACTGAGCGCCTGCGTTACCTTGAAGTCCTGCATTTGCTCTTGTTTCTGTACGTTGATTAGATGAGCCAAAGCCAAACGTGCCACTGCCTAAATCCAAACGATACGCAGGAGTCGCAGTTCCAATACCAACATTCCCACCTGCAAGGATTCTCATTCTTTCAACATTCGAGGTTCTTGCTACGAAGTCAACAGCATCCGTAGTTCCAATAAAATTTGTCCCTGCATTGGTTGCAGCATTTCCAGCTAAAGACCAATCTGAAGATGTTCCACTAGAAGTCAATAATTTCGTCCATGCTGTACCATTCCAAGAGTAATATCCAACCCCTGAACCACCTGTTATTCCAACATTTGTATTATAGACCAGCAAACTTGTTGCTGGCACTAAAATAGTAGCAACATCAGTAGTGCTAATCAAAGAAACCCGTGGGACCAACAGTCCAGAGTTTGCACTTGTAATGTCAAGTTTTGCGCTTGCGTCAGGTGTATTTGTGCCAATACCAACGTTTTGTGCGAATGCCCCATTACTTAGAACTAAAATACTTAGTGCAAAAATTATTTTTTTCATAACTTATTTAATGTTGTTTAACAATTCGTTTGTTTATTATTTCTGAGGTATTTACATCAATCAATTCAATCAAGTAAACACCTGGTGAATAATTCTGTCCGTTAACCGGCGGGACTATTGCGCCCGTTAGACCTACGTCGTGTGTTATGATTCGGTTGTAAACACTTCCGGCCCAATAATCAACATCATTTCTGATATCGGCCACGTAATCTCCAATAGGAGATGGAAATGTATTAACTAGATAAACAACCCCTTGATCGTTTGCAAGTTCCAAATTATAGAAAGAACCATCATCGACACCAAGCTGAGTAGAACCATTGCCTCGAACAGCAAAGCTCCCTTCAATTTTTTGTCTTTCGCCTAAGTTAACCGATGAATTTTCAATACGATACGTCCCTGCACCTCTTTGTTGAAATGAATTGTCTGAATATGAATTCCCTTGTGTCTTAATCAAGCCATTGTTCTCGAGAGTACCAGTTACACCGCTCATGTGAACATCACCTAAAACATGAATTTCAGCTTCAGCTTCCACATAAATAAGTGAACCATTATTGTAAACCTCAAAATTATGTTGACTTAAAGCGATAGAAGAAATTCCTAGCGAAAATATTAAAGTATTGACTTTCAATAGTAGTAGTATAGTTTAGTAGTGAAAATTACTAAAAATAATGTTCGATCAGTGCAGAAATAAAGAAATAATCTCAAGTTTTTGGTTGCCTTTTGTGCTGAATTGGTTGGTGTCTTTTAGATTTGTAATGGATTCTTTTAAAATCATGGATAATCTAAAATCTATATTCCAAAAGCGAAACCATCCAAAAGTGAAGAACGAGCAATCTAATGAATCTCCGACTGTTGTCAATTTAAATCAAAACCCCTACCTTAACAAAAAAATTAATTATGAAAAAAATTCTATCCGCTATCGCATTAGTTTCTCTAAGCCTTAGCGCCTCTGCACAAACATTCTCTGTTCCTTTGGAAGGATTCTCAAAAAGTAAAACAGCCTACCTTCACATGGAAGACGGTACAGTAAAAGAAGGTCTTTTGGGAGGATTCAAACGATCAAAAGGATTAATCGAAACAGTGAAAATGAAAAGCGAATCAGGCGGAAAAATTAAAATTGATCCTGCGGAAATTAACTTTATGTACCTTCAGCCAAGTGGTTTAGCAAAATTGAGTGCTGCTGGTGATAGAGCAACTAATGTTAGAAAATGGGATGCTCCTTCAAACATTGACGAATCACTAATGGGAGAGGGTTACGTATTCTTCGAAAAAACAGCTACAAAAATCAAGAAGAAAACAGAAAACTTGATGATGCAACTTATGAACACCTCTTTTTCTAATAAAATAAAAGTGTACCACGATCCTTTCGCAAAAGAATCAATGGGGCTTTCTGTTGGTGGCGTAACTGTTGCTGGTGGATTGGACAAATCTTATTACGTAAAGAAAGAAGGTACTGATGATGCAGCTTACAAGCTTCAAAAGAAAGATTACAAAGAACAATTCTCTACACTTTTCGGTGATTGCGAAGAATTCATGACAAAGTATAAAGACTCAATCAAATGGTCGGATCTTGAAATGCACATCTACGAGTACTCTCAAATGTGTAAATAATACGCTCAAAACAACGCATTCAAAAGCCCGAACATTTAAGATGTTTGGGCTTTTTCTTGCTTTCTAAAATGACTAACGTCCTTTAGAATACCAATGATTTGAATGAAACCAATAATAGTCTAATATCTAATAGTGAGGAACGAACAGTCCAAAAGCGAAGCTATCTAAAAAGGAGCTTGTGACTGATCTACTTCCCTCTTGCCATCTGAATCAGGATAAAAATCAGCGCAACCCATGGTGCTCCATGCATGGCTAAATCCAACCAATCCATCCCTGCCATAGGGTTTCCTAACCAAAGGTTTTTTATTTGTTTCCAAATGTGAGGATGCGGAAAAAAGGGTGCTAATCCCAAAGTTAACGACGCTACTACGGCTATGCTTAGATATTTTTTCATTCTTCTGTTTGAAACGGTTTTACAACTTGCCCGACAAATCCTTCAGGGTAATTTTCGTCATTTGGAAAGCCCAATTCGATATCCCTACCGTCATAAGGAATGTAATTTGTTCCAAAAAGGTAATCCCACAGGCTCAATGAGATTCCGAAGTTCATTCCTTGTGGATGGGAGCTCGGCAACTCTTTAGCATGATGCCAAATGTGCATTTTAGGGTTGTTTAAAATGTACTTCAACGGTCCATAATCCCAATTGATATTGGCATGGTTTAAATGCCCAATTAGGACCGTAATCGTGTAAACGATAAAAGCATTTTCCAAAGCAAACCCAAAAATCATGGAAAGACTGATGTATTTAATAGACTGGTATACAAAAGTTTCTAAAAAATGGTACCTCAAATGCGCTGCAAACCCCATTTCTTTCACCGAATGGTGCACTTTATGGAACTTCCAAAGAAAAGGAATACGGTGCAGCATATTATGGATCAACCATTGAATGAAATCTGCAATAATGAAGAACAGCAACAATTGCCAACCCCAATGCAATGAAGAAAGGTCAATCAAATGCGAACCTTTGCTGTAACCCAAAGGCTCCAACAAGGATACTAATGCAGCATAACTTACATTTGAGAGTGCGACTGCCAACAACAAACTAAAAATGTAAAAGTTGAAAAACATATAAAACCCATCCAACCAAAAATCTTTTCGGATAATATTTTGTTTTTTACGCCAAGGCATTAAATACTCTAGCCCCCAAACGAAAAGAGATGCCACAATCAAAAAATAGAACATGTTAACTCCTTTATCCGGGAATGGAGTCGAAACAGTATACTTTAAATACTTCCAAGTACTTTCATAACTATCAACTACAATACTTAAATAATCAGCAGCCATTAGTGCGTTTTTTTATTTGAATCAAAGATACAAAAACAGAAAGCAACGTTTGTGACTTATGCTACATAAGCTATTAATTATAGGAATCTCAAATAAGAAATAGCAATTCAAGAACCAAGACTTTATCTTACACATTCAGAAGCATTTTTTAACTTTGAATGCTTGGATTCATATAAGCGACAAAATTCCTTCGAATGAACTCAAGAATTAAACTTCTCGTCGCGACGGCTTTCATTTCGATATCTGCCTCTATTTTCGGTCAATTGGAAACGAATCTTTTGCCCAACGATTTCGAGATGCACCTCAGAAACAATCCTGGAATCAAGGTGATTGCCTTATGTAAACCCGAGGAATTTGTTAAAGGTCATATTGGATCTGCCGTGCAAATAGGGAGGAAGGATTACGAGGATAAATCCCTTGAATTTAGTGGAATGATGGCTCCCAGAGATTCGATTGCGTATTTATTAAGTTCCTGTGGAATTTCATCTGAAGACACGATTTTCTTATACGATCATAAAGGTGGTTGCGATGCTGCGCGGTTTTGGTGGATTTTGACTATTTATGGACACAAGAACATCCATTTCTTAAATGGTAGTCACAAGGATTTGTCAAAAGTAGTTGGTGCGCCTTCTGTGATTGAACCGAGCGAATATTTATTCCCCAACGCCATTGATCCAACATTGTATGCAGATTTAGAATATGTTCTAAAAGCGATTAAAAGAGGCGCAAAATTATTGGATGTCCGAACCATAGAAGAATTTGAAGGATCGATAATTAAAGATGGTGCTTTTAAAGCTGGACGGATCCAGCATGCACTTTTTTATCCTTGGACCAATGCAATTAAAGCGAATGGAGATCAACGTTTAAAGGGCAAAGACATTCTCAACGAACAATTCGAGGGCCTAGGATTGGATAAGGATGAAGAGATCATTGTTTATTGTCACTCAGGTGCACGATCAGCGCATACCACTTTCGTATTGACTGAAATACTAAAATATACGAACGTGAAAAACTATGAAGGATCTTGGATCGAATACAGTTTCAATAAAGAATTACCTACGGAAACAGGCGAACAGATCACGAAATACGGAATGACGGATCAAGATGAACCATATTCTGTTCAGCAAATTTTTCTAATGTTATTGGCGGCAATGGCGATCTTCGGCTTGTACCGTTATCAACTGCGGAAGAGGGGTTAATCGACGAAAGGAATCATTTTTGTCCAAGCACCACCGTTGTAAGCTTCGATACCTGCGGCTTTCAACTGACCTTTTGCAACTCCAGACCTCATTCCAGATGCGCAAACAGTAATAACAGGAACTCCTATCAATTTTAATTCCTTAATCTTTGACGACAAGCTAGCCAAGGGAATGTTTTCTGAACCTGGGATTGCACCTCCATCATATTCTTGAGGGCTTCTCACGTCAACAATCACAGCTCCGTTATCGAGCAGTTTTTTGTAATCCGTTTTTTTAAAAAATCTTCCTAGCATTTGTTGATTTCTGGATGTAATTACTTGTCTTCCGGTTTATTACTCACTTTCAAATACATGCGGTAAGCAAACAGTGCAGGCATTCCAAATATCATGATTCCTGCAATAATGTAGCCTTGTGGTTTAAGGTAAAAATCAACTATTCCGCTTTCTTCCATCCCTTCAATTCCTATTCCAATAAAATTCGAAAGGCTTAATTTAAAATCCGCAGTATAATTTTGCAATCCATTTTCAACGACTATCTCTCCATCGAAAATACTTATCGGAAAGAGAAAGAAAATGGCTGCCAATATCCCTGAGAAAATGGCGAAAACGAGAAATGGTTGCTTAAATACTTTTTGCATGCTCAGCACAATTGTTTGTGTGGGATAAAATTACTCTTATTTTTACAACCATCGTCGCACATTCAGACTGATGTATCAGTTAAATGGAGAGATTGATCGAGGATTAAAATTTGAAGCAATCTTTTTACTCTAAATACGTTCACACTATTGATTTTATGAATTTATATTCGAATAAACAGAAATGGAAAATTGCCCTGATGGCCTTCGCGCTGCTATTGGTGGGTGCTTCCTTGTTTATTTCAAATCAAATCCTTTCTAAAGTTGGAGAGCACGAAAAAGAACGTGCCGAGCAATGGGCAGATGCCATTCAGAAAAAAATAGAGCTGGTTCAATTAACAAACGGAACGTTTTCTGAAATGAGAGAAAACGAACGCGAAAAAATGGAGCTCTGGGTACAGGCGACAACGGCGGCATCTAAAAACGGCGCACTTGGCGTTGATATTGAAGACAGTCTTGCGCTATTTATCATTAAACAAAACGACGAAATCCCTGTAATTGCTGTTGATAATTACGGTTATATTTCTGGAGATCGAAACCTGGAATTTGATACTACAACTTTAAGAAAGACGCATCCGGAATTATCGAAAATAGAGTTGAGGCAATTGTTTGACGATTCACTTCTTGTTTTGGTCGGCATTTGGGAGAAAGAGAAACCTGCTTTTACAGTTGAAATTATAGAAGATTTCTTTATTTCTTACTACTATAAAGATTCTCCGAAAATTGATTCTCTAGAGAACACACGTGATTCAATTATTGATGCATTCAATATGGATCTTTTGAACAATGAAAGTCTCGTTCCCGTTTTACTCGTTGATAAAAAAACGAATGAGATTACCGGAACCAATATTCCCGAATTGAAGGAAGATCCTTCTAAATTAGAGGAAATTTTAGCGACAATGCCATCAGCGAACAAACCAATTATAATCGATTTCCAAAATGGACAATCGAGTAAATTGTACTACGGTGAAAGTCCCGAACTAAAACAGCTTCAATACTTTCCCTATATCCAATTCATTGTTATAGGCCTCTTTGCCTTAATCAGCTATGTCATTTTTAGTACGTTTAGAAAGGCTGAACAAAATCAAGTTTGGGCTGGAATGGCGAAAGAAACTGCACATCAACTTGGAACGCCCTTGTCATCTCTTATGGCGTGGATTCAACTACTGGAAGCTCAAGGGGTAGACCCGATGGTCACCAAGGAAATGCACAAAGACGTCGATCGACTTGAAAAAGTAACAGATCGATTCTCAAAAATTGGTTCTGGAGCGAAGTTGGACGATCAAGATATTTGTTTAACGGTACGAAATGTAATGTCTTATTTGGCACCTCGTATTTCGGACAAAGTAGATGTGAGTGTTGATTCAGACGCGAACATAAAAGTAAAGCACAACGCTCCCTTGATGGAATGGGTCGTGGAAAATATTTGCAAAAATGCCATTGATGCAATGGAAGCAGAGGGGGAACTTGACGTCAGTGTTCATTCCTCATCTGACTGGGTACATATTGACATCAAGGACAATGGAAAAGGAATTCCTCAGAAACAACTAGCGACAATTTTTGAACCTGGATTTTCTACCAAGAAACGAGGTTGGGGACTTGGATTGTCACTTGTAATGCGAATCGTTAAAGAATACCATAAAGGACGCGTATTCGTTTTGGAATCTGAAGTTGGTGTTGGAACGACGTTTCGGATTAGTTTACCGGTTAAGTAGAGCGCTGCGGTTTTCGATTATTGGATATTGGATCGCTTCGCTTTTGGATCGGCTATCGCCTTTTATACTTGATTCGGATTCATTGAAATCATCAATAGTCTAAAATCCAAAAGTGAGGAACGAACGTTTCTAACATCCAAAAAGGAGCTTGCGACTGGTCCAAAAGTGAGGAACGAACGTTTCTAATATCCAAAAAGGAGCTTGCGACTGATCCATTCTACGTTCCATTCAAATCCACTTGACGCATTGCCAAAAAGGACTTAATTACGACCTCGCCAACGCCGGGAACATCAACATGAATAAGATAAACACCAGACGCTACAGCAATTCCTTTGTGGTTGGTTAAAAGCCAATCTTGGAAAGTTGACGGGTTGTCTTTCTTAAACGTTTTCACCAATTTTCCATTGACCGAGTAGATCCGAATTGTACAGCGTTCTGGCAAATTTGTGATCTTAATCCGAGAATCAATTCTATTTCGTTCGTATTCAGAATACGCTTTGTATGGATTAGGAACAACGTTAATCATCTTCAAAGCTTCCGCTAATTGACTGTCTAACCCCTTATCTGTTGCAATTTCATCCATGCTCCAAGAGTACTTAGGATTACCACCATTTTCATTCGTAGCAACGAAGTTTTTGTACTCCTTATTTACTCTTAGTTTAATCGTGACATCATTCGACAGATGCTCTTGACTAGGCGTTTTCGTTGAATACCCGATCCATGAAATACTTCCATAGGTATATCTTTTTTGAGCGGGGTTGTTCGCCTCCACACCCAACATTTGCTGATACAGGTGGTTGGTTGCATTCACTTCTGCCACATTCGGATCGTAGGCTGGGAAATCATATCCAACGATGTAATTGTTCGTTGTTTTGTTCTTGTAGCTATAAACGTAAAATGGTTGAACTCCGCCCATAACTGGTGTCCCTGAGGCGTCAACCAATTTATCACTCGGGTTCCAAATCATATCAGCACCATTGTCTGAAGCCAAAAATGAATTTTCACCAAATGCCATGTACAATCTTGCTCCCGATTCAAGATCGATTGCATATCCTGGGAACCAACCCATTCCTGTACTCGTGCTTTCTGGGTTTCCGTTTCTATCAACAGATTGGCTTTTTCGCATTGCACCAGGCTCTGCTCCACCGACATTTAAACTTTCGACTCTACCCATTTCAATCACTGGACAGCGTGTCCACAACGTTTTATCCGAAGTCATGACAATATCCACACTTGGTAAGAAGCTCAAAGACGAGGCGTTTTTTGCAGAAGTTGGCGATGATTGATTGTAATAAGCCATCGGCATATAACTCGCTTCATATCCAACAACGTTATGCGGTGCAATTCCACCTCCCAATACTTTCGAAAACGCTTTGTTCGGATCAGTGAAACTCGATGGTGCTTGCCAATCCTTATAATTGCATGGATCAAGATAATCTCTGTAAAATGGGCTCGCAGGATCTAAGCAATCCGAAGGCATGTTTCCAAATGCCTCCGTTGTGTAGGTTCCAGAACGTATCCAATTTGTTGGGAAGAAAGCATCATTGTCTTGAATAAAGCTCATCCATTGTCTAGAGCTATCTGCATAAGTCATCTCTGAGCTAATCATTGTTGTGGATAAAAACCCACTTCCTCCTGCTGGAACATGATAATTTTTTTGTTGAATTTGAACCGAAACACCCCATTCAGGTATAATTTGTTCGTTGTTGGCTTTCACAGTTCTTTCCGAGAAAATAGATTCTAACAATACCCCATTTTCTTGATCGTAGCGATGAACAACCCAACTTGCTGTGTCTGCACCATTTGATGGAGAAGCTGAATAATCCAAGAACTCACATTCAAAATAACCATCGGCTACATTTAATGGATCAACCACTTTAATGTTAATCGGACCATGACCACGTTCGTATTCCGGAGTTTCCATGTATCCATTTTGAAGAATATAATCTTTGGATGCTTGTGTTAATTCGAGAGCACGGTTTCCGTTCCCGTATCCATCCAAACGTCTTATAACAGGGCTTGAACCGTATTCTATATTCTGGCTTGTTCCACCTGCTTCTGGAGTTGGATTGTGCGGAATGGCCTCAATAACTTTGACTTCACCAATTGCTGCTTTTCTGCTTGGTAAAAAAGGCTTTTGCTGACCATCTAACGCTCCAGGGTCTGTTGGATCGTAGTCTTTGTAATTGTTATAAGCATAAGCTACCGCGATGTAATGGTACCGCTTGAAATTCACCAATGCTTTGTCGCCTTGAGCAAACTCGTCTTCTTTAATGCTAAAACTGTGGCGAATTCCTTTGTTCTCACCATCAACCATTTCTTCCGCAATACCTGCTCCTAGATTTTGGTCAAAATCAAAATTGATCAAGCGTGCAACACCATCTTCAATATCGCATTGCGCCACCAAACGTGATTTGGATACATCTGTAATATCTGAAAGTGATACTGCATCATCTTTCAATTGATAAATCATGTATCCCTGAAATCTATAATTTCTATCGGCTGTCGAATCTTCTGTAACGATAAACGGATCAAATTCAATGTAATTTTCACCGTAATTATTCGAAGCGGGTGTATTACTAATTGTTAAAATCAATTCATTTTCCAATTCCTGAATCTCTAAAATCGGAGCGTGAGGTGCTTCCAACACTTTGAAACAATTTTCGAACAGGGCTTGCGCTTTATCATCCGCTCTTCTTAAGATTTCCACCGATGCAAAAGGATCTCCTGCCGTTGCTCTCGCCCAAACAACACCAACAGTAATATTATTAATCGAACCCGGTTTCAAAATGAAAGGCCCTGCCGATTGTACAAACCGTCTATCGTTTGGCGGATTGTTCGACGTTTGCTCTGTCCAGGGCGCTTGTACATTTCCTCCAGTTCCCCATCCAAGAGGATCGGTATCGCCTGGGAACATGAAATCACATGGAACTGTTTGATCGGCCGCAGGATCAGATATGTGGCCTGTTCCTCCATAGTAAAATGATGTTCCGTCTTTCCAAAAACCTTGCAAATAGCTATAATAATCGGCTGCCGTTGTAGGATCCGTTTGATTTGGATTCGCGCCCAATGTCGTATTACTATAATACAAGAATTGTCTCATACCAAAGCGTTCATTATCAACGATCGTATCGCCGTATCCAATTCCATTCAACGCTTCACCCGGTCCAATTCCATAATCATTCGCAATTCCATCATTATCTTGAAACGGTCCTTCAAAGAAATCAACTCCAACCGCTGGAGGGTTGTCGCCATATCCTAACCAACCCGCATTGTCACCATCGTAATTATCGCCGTTGTAATAATACGCCAATCCTCTGTCAACATCACAACCCACGTAATCATCAAGCGGATCGCCCAATGCACCATCAGTGAAGTATCCAAAATACGTATCGTACAAGGTTTGAGTTCCTCTATTGATTAACTCATAATTGTAAAATGTCATGTTATTAATCTCGTCGTTTGATGTAAAAGCAAAGGCTTGAGCACGAATTTCCATTCCAATAGGATCTCCTCCTGTTTCGGTATGAATATTTCCTTTATCGTTCATTACAAACCAATAATTGATGTCACCATAAAGCGAAACCCTTCTATCCACGCCACATTCTTTAGATTTAGCGATATCATGCCACGGGTAATCACCTTGTTCGTAGTTGTATTCGCCATCCTGATCTCTATCGTAGAATGGAGCCAAATAATAATCTTGTCCTTGACCAATATCTCCATGTGCAGGCCAATCCTTAACGATTAATGGAATTTCATAATCCGGAAATAAATCTGATTGTGTTGATGTTCCATTCAATGCATCTTGCTCGCCTGCTGTGAACCATGCATCGAACAATCGGATATCGTCTTGAGTTGTTACAAAATGCTTGTCATATTTCGTACAGTTGTCAAAGGTTGTTTCAGCAGCTCCTTGTGACAAAGGTCCTGTCCAATAATCTTGTCCATTTCTATACCGCAAAGCAGCCAATTTCAATTGACCATTAACATCTGTTCCTCCCAGCCAAAGCGCTGAAGTAAACAAAGCCATAATTCCCGAGTTCTTTGGCACTTCGTACTGCGCTAAATTTTGCCCTGGCACTTGCCATAAATTTCCTGCAGTATGAATCATTGCCCTCACGTTGTTAAGCTCCATCATCGTTGTTGTTGTCGGTGGAGTGCAATTTGCAGCCTTAGACACATCAAGTCCTGATGCTTTGTATTGTTTTCCAGCATACGGCTGAGAAAATCCCAAAAAAGAACCTGATATGAATAATACGAGTAGGAATGATTTCATAAATAGAGTGTTATACTTCAAAAGTACGGAAATTTAACAATATGTAAATTAGTAAGAACGCCCATTTCTAGGCAGGTATACACGTCTATGTTATTTAAGTTGCTTTACAAACTCAATCAACAAGGTTGTAATGTCCTCATATTCCTTAAAACTCAAATTGTCATAAACATCAAAGACATCGTGGTAATTTTTGTTCGGACCCATTGTGTAAATAAAAAATGCCGGAACCCCTTGAAGTGTAAACCAGTAATGATCAGAATTTGCTGCAGGCCCTCGTTTTTTAACAACTTTGAGCAATGATTTCTCCACATTTATTTTTTGAAGAAGTGCGAATTCCTTTTCAAAAAGAGTCGCATTCACAGCCGTAACACCATCTTCACCAGACCCCATAATATCAAGATTGACCAAGAATTTGATCTTCTTCAGCTTTAAAACAGGGTTTTCTACGAAATACTTCGAGCCAAGTAAACCGGCTTCTTCACCTGCAAAAGCAATAAACAGCACATTATAATCAGAAGGGTTTTCCTTAAAATACTTTGCCATTGTCAATAGCATAGCTGTTCCACTAGCGTTGTCATTTGCCCCAGGGAAATAAGTGTCATCACCCATTCTCCCTAAATGATCATAATGAGCAGTGAAAACTACAGTTTTAGCGCACTTCTTCTTTGCAGGAAGATATGCCATAACATTTTGTGTATGGTAGTTCCTGAGTAATTCTGCATCAATATCGATGGTTAAGCTCCCGTTGTTATAAATTGAATCTTGAATTCGAATTAATGGAAAAGGAAATTGTTCTGAACCTACTGACCATGTGAATTTCGCATCCGTCACTTCAATAATTGGAAAAAAACCAACGAGTGCTTGAGAAATACCAGCCAATTTTTTCAAAGTGTCAGCGCTTAAGCCTTCGAGGTGAATTGCCATGGCGTTGAACTTGTTAGTTGGATCAGCAACAGTATTAATCGCTTTCGTCAATTCGTCCTTATCCAACATGATCGTAACATCGATTTGTTTTGGGGTTAAGGTCGTCTGCCCACCACTTGATGAAGGATCGACAATATAATGAACACCCGTTTTCAAAGCAACACCTTCCTGTTTAACGTTCATTGCGCCAGGAAATGAATTCACAGATTTAATATCAAAATGCTGGAGGAACTCTCCGTCAAACCCTTCGACATTCAATTTTTTAAATTCTTTGACGATGTAATCAGCAGCTAAGGAATCGCCCTTTTTGTAATAACCACGGCCGTGAAATTCTGGAGAACACAATTGTTTTGTAATTCTTCTTACTTCTTCAATTTGACCAAACGAATTGAATCCAATAAAAACAACAGCGAAGGCAAGTAAATTACGCATACCTTCTATTCAAATAGGACATAAATTCGATAACTATTTCTTCTTCTGGATCCCACTCGTTCTCTGCTGCTAGAGTTGCGGCTTTTAAATTCGCTTGGTCCAAAGACGACTGAGAATCTAATGCTTTGATCGCATCCGAAAACAATTCACTTGAGCCGTCAAACAGATCGTTGATATACCTCAAGCGTTGGTTCAAACCAAATGCTCCAATCAGAGAATCAAGTTTGCTATTTGTAAAACGAGAAGCAACAGAATTGTCCTCAATTTTTAATTTATCTAAAAATGATTGCGCAGAATTTGACGAAGATTCGACAGCTACCGGTTCCGCTTTTACTTCAACGGGGTCCTCTTTGACAGGTTCAACCACAACTTCTGGTTCAACAACTACAACAGGCTCCGGTGTTGGAACTTCTGGTTCTGGTTCTATTTCTACAATTGGCTCAGGAGCTACTTCGGGTTCGTCGTCAAAGATTGAGAAGTCGATCATCGGCTCTTCTTCAACAACGTTTTCTGCTTCTGAATCTTCTGTTTCAATTTCCTCAATCTCTTCAATGATTACCTCAACTTCAACGCCTCCATTTTCATCAAGAACAGCTCCGTCATCCTCTTCCGCATCTGTCTCAGGCATTACCTGATTCTTAAAAGCGTTGTACCTTAGAATTATACTTCTTTCGTGCAATTCTCGGGTAATCAATTCCATTTCAGAAAGTTCTTCCACTGTTAAATTTCCACTCTCAAGTTCAGCAACCAATTCGCTTAACCTCTTTATTCTTGAACTATATCCTTCCAATTTTTTCATATTTGAATTCAAATTCGACTTTTCAACATTTTAGTTAAGTTGCTAACGAAATACAACTACTATGCGTCAAAATGACGACATTTAGTTCTCAAATTTAACGAAGAAAAGAGCGAGAATCGTCATAGACTTCAAATTTTCTCTTCGTCAACTTGTTGATAACCCTAAATAAGAAGATTACGCAATGTTTTTAGAGCATTTCCCAACAGAAGGAACGAGACACGGATGGATTGAAATTGTCTGTGGCTCCATGTTTTCTGGTAAAACTGAAGAGCTTATTCGCAGGCTAAAACGCGCAGAATTTGCCAATCAAAAAATCTTGTTGGTGAAGCCAGCAATTGATGATCGATACCACAAAGAAAATGTAGTTAGCCATCAAGGAACAAGTTTTGAAGCCGTTTGCGTTTCAAATGCTACTGAAATTCTTGACCTCTGGAAAAAAGAAAGAGTGGTTGCTATCGATGAGGCACAGTTTTTCGATGAGGCCATTGTAAATGTTTGCAATGAATTGGCTAAAAAAGGAGTTCGCGTAATCGTTGCCGGCTTAGACATGGATTTCAAGGGCGAACCCTTTGGACCTATGCCCCGATTGCTAGCAATTGCTGAGTACGTAACCAAAGTTCACGCAATCTGTGTTTCTTGCGGTGATCTCGCACAATTTTCGCACAGAACAGTAAAAGACAAAGAACAAGTATTAGTAGGCGCAGTGGAGCAATACAAGCCACTTTGTAGAATGTGTTATAATAAAATTGCACATTGAAATTAGACCTTTCATATCAGGATTTATCCTCAATATTTAATGATTCTTTACCGAAATCAACGTTAAAGATCGAATCTGTCGCCTTTGATACTCGAAAGATTATTAACGGAAGCAACACGCTATTTTTTGCTTTGAGAGGAGAATTCAGAGATGGACACGAATTCATCAATGAAGCTTATGCAAAGGGTGTACGTACTTTTGTGATTTCAAAATCAATCAATGAAGGTTTAAGAGGAGCGACATTCATTAAAGTAGATTCGACTTTAATTGCACTTCAGACTTTGGCAAAACACCATCGTGATCAATTTTCATATCCCATTGTTGCCATAACTGGGAGTGCTGGAAAAACAATAACGAAAGAATGGTTGGGCCAGCTTTTGGGCGTTAAATACAAAGTCATTCGTAGTCCGAAAAGTTACAACTCACAACTGGGCGTGGCTTTATCGCTTTTGGAACTGAACGATTCGGCAGATCTTGCGATAATAGAGGCGGGTATTTCTCAACCGGGAGAAATGGATTCGTTGGAAAAGATGATTCAACCAACAATTGGGATCCTTACTTCGATTGGTTCAGCCCATTCTGAAAATTTCAAATCGCCAGAGCATCAACTTAAAGAAAAGTTAATTCTGTTTAGAAACGCGAGTAGGGTTTTCTATCACAATTCCATTGATTTGGAGGAAGACGCATCCATTTTCCAATATGTAAACATCAAATTATATTCAAATTACCTTGAACACTTAAAGTTTGATGACGAAATCAGCAGAATTAATGCCTCATTAGCCGTTGCTTGTGCTAAAGAGTTCAATTTAGGAGATGCTGAAATAAAAGAACATTTAGCAGATTTGGATCGTGTTGCACTTCGGATGGAAACATTTGACGGAATTCATAACTCGATCATTATCAACGACACTTACAACCTGGATTTAGATGCCTTTCGCTCTTCGTTAGAGTACCAACTGAGTATTGCGAAGGGAAAAGACCGTGTGGTAATTGTTGGAACGGATGGCGACACGTCAAAGTTTGAAACGCTCCTTTCTGAATTTGAACCTATTCAAGTTCACTTTTTAGATTCGGCCGAAAATGGAATTGAATCCTTCAAAAATGCTATTGTCTTAGTTAAAGGAAAACGTTCCATGCAAATGGAACGCTATGCACTTCGATTGCGTGCAAAAAAGCACCAGACTTATGTTGAGATTGACTTAAACGCAATTAAAAGTAATATCAGTTTCTTTAAGCAAAAACTGCCTGAATCAACAAAGGTTTTGGCAATGGTCAAGGCTTCATCTTACGGTTCTGGGATTGAACAAATTGGTCAATATTTAGAACGAATCGGTGTTAATTATTTAGGCGTTGCGTATGCAGATGAAGGCGTTGAATTGCGGCGAATTGGTGTGAAATCTCCAATTCTGGTGATGAATTCTGAAGAATACGGATTTGAAGAGTGCATTCAGCACAACCTCGCACCGTGTATTTACAGCACGACGCAACTCGACAAGTTTGTAAAGCAATTGATTTACGAAGGAAAATCGTACTATCCGATTCATATAAAAATTGAAACAGGAATGAACCGTCTCGGGTTTAAAACGGAGGAATTGGAATCACTGATTGAGATGATCAACTCTCAACCTGAAGTTCGAATCGAAACGGTCTACTCACATTTGGCCAACTCACATGACATTGACTCAACCTTTATTCATGAACAAGTTCAAGTTTTCAAAACTGCAATTGAGTTCTTGAAAAGCCGTGTTAACTACTCATTCGAATGCCATATTTTGAACTCTGAAGGCATTTTGAACAATCCGGAATACCATTTCGACATGGTTCGATTGGGAATTGGAATGTACGGTTACAGTTCGTCAGAGCGCTATTCTTCTCAATTAACTCCTGCCGTAAATTGGTACAGCGCAGTTTCTCAAATAAAGAATGTAAAGGCTGGAACATCAATTGGATACGACAGGAAAGGGATCTCTAATTTAGACATGAACATTGCTATTATTCCCGTTGGGTACGCCGATGGTTTCAAACGGTCATTGAGCAATGGAAAAGGAGGCGTTTTTATCCAAAATCAATATTGTCCAGTTGTTGGAAACGTATGCATGGACATGATAATGGTTAACATTGGGCGTCTTTCTGTTTCAGAAGGAGAATCTGTTGAAATTATTGGAAGCAACCAGAGCGTCCTTGACCTTGCCAATAAAATGGAGACCATTCCTTACGAAGTTTTAACGGGCATCTCTAAACGCGTTCATCGGGTGTATTTGGAGGATTAGATATTGGAAGCTAGATCGCCTTCGGCTTTTAGAATTTAGACGATCTGGCTTCATTGAAACTAAACCGTCTAAATTCTAATCTCCAAAAAGGAACGCCAGTGACTTATCCAACATCTAAAAGCCGCAGGCGATCCAAACTACATTCCCATCTTAAAACTAGCACCAGGAATCGTCTTTGTTTCATCGAAATCAAATTTCTTGGAAAAGATGAAAACACCACCTTTAATTTTTCCTTTCAGACGGACCTCAATTTCCTTCTTAGTCGCAAATTTCATTGCTTTCATCAAAACTCCATCTTCCAAAGTCGCAGTAAAAGCTGCTTGAAGGTCATTCTCTTTTTTGCGCTTCAACTTCACCTTTTCATCGAGTTGAACCGTCCCCATATAATCGCCTTCAACATAAAGTTCCAACTCAGAAGGCTTCACTTTAATTCCGTACCAATTCGGATTATAAACAGTAGCTGCCGCTGTGAATTCAATTGTTCTACCATTGATTTTTGAAATCTTAAAATCTTCATTTCCTCGCATTTCAGGATTGTCGAACGAGAATATTTTACACGAAGTAAAAAGAAGAACTAAGGCGAATATAATGGAGAGATTACGCATACAATTTATTTAAGGAGTTTAGTAAAATAACTGTAGAAATAAGGAATTGTTTCAATTCCCCTGTAATAATTAAACAATCCGTAGTGTTCATTTGGCGAATGAATCGCATCACTATCCAATCCAAATCCCATCAAAATTGACTTCAACCCGAGTTCTTTTTCGAACATTGCAACAATTGGAATTGACCCACCGCTTCTTACAGGAATTGGTTTCTTTCCAAACGTTTTTTCATAAGCCATACTTGCAGCCTTGTACCCTATTGAATCAATCGGAGTTACAGCCGGTTCACCTCCATGATGCGGCGTTACCTTAACCGTAGTTCCTGCTGGAGCTATTGAATTAAAATGCGTTAGAAACAAATTCGTGATCTCTTCTGGATCTTGATCTGGAACCAATCTCATTGAAATTTTAGCATACGCTTTGGAAGCAATTACCGTTTTAGCTCCTTCACCAATATATCCTCCCCAAATTCCATTCACATCTAATGTTGGGCGAATAGAACCTCTTTCTGGAGTGCTATATCCGGCTTCTCCCATAACATCAGCAATGTCAAGTGCTGTGCAATATGCTTCTTTACTGAAAGGCGCTTTTGCCATTTCTGCTCGTTCTTCGTCTGAAAGGTCAACTACTTTATCGTAAAATCCTGGGATTGTAATATGATTGTTCTCATCGTGTAACGAAGCTATCATTTTAGCCAAAGCGTTAATTGGGTTGGCTACACATCCACCGTACAAACCTGAATGCAAATCCCTGTTTGGGCCTGTCACCTCAACTTCGACGTAGCTCAATCCTCTTAAACCGGTTGTTACTGAGGGAACATCATTCGCTAACATTCCCGTATCAGAAATAAGAATGACATCTGCTTTTAATTTTTCGTGGTTGTTTTTAACGAAAATTCCAAGGTTCATGCTTCCAACCTCTTCTTCCCCTTCAATCATAAACTTCACGTTACACGGAAGTTCGTCCGTTTTCATCATCGATTCAAATGCTTTCACATGCATAAACATCTGACCTTTATCATCACAAGCTCCACGTGCGAAAATGGCTCCTTCTGGATGAATTTCAGTAGTCTTAACTACCGGTTCAAAAGCTGGACTGTCCCATAATTCAATCGGATCTGCAGGCTGAACATCGTAATGTCCATAAACCAAAATCGTTGGCAAACTTGCATCAAATATTTTATCCCCGTAAACAATTGGATATCCCTCAGTTTGACAAATCTCAACATTCTCGGCACCTGCCTCAGTCAATCGTTTTGCCACTTCATCTGCTGTTTTATTCACGTCTTTCGAAAAAGACGGATCCGCTGATACCGAAGGGATTCGAAGTAAATCTAATAATTCTTCCAAAAATCTTTCTTTGTTCTCGGATATAAATACTTGTGTGTTGTTCATATTGATTTGTCTTTTGATCATCTAAAAGTCGTTATTTTCTTAAAAACATTAGGTATTCTTCTGACTTTATTGGAATTTTGGTGCAACTATTTCAGACAGTATAGAGTCTACCAGATAGAAATTTGCACAAACCCAACTTATGAAATTAAAAATTGCTGCCACTCTTTCCCTATTATTAGCTGTATGCTTCAATGGGAATTCGCAAATAATTGTTGACAACACTCCAACACCTGCTGACCTGGTGACTAACACATTGATCGGTCCAGGCCTTGTAACATCAAATATTACTTTTACAGGTAATGCGCAACAAAGAGCGTTTTTTGACGGGACAGGAAGTAATATTGGTTTGGCTGATGGTGTCTTTTTGTCATCCGGAATTGTTAATGATGCGGTTCCTCCAAACCAACCGACAACAGGAACATTTGGAGCTCCAGGGGATCCCGATCTTTTGACAGTTGCTCAGTCGGTAACTTCAAACCCTCAATCAGGAATGATCAACGCTACGCAAGATGCTGCGATATTAGAATTTGATTTCGTTCCAAACGGAGATCTAGTGGTTTTCAACTTTGTTTTCGCTTCAGAAGAATATACGACTTACATTAACACCCAATTTAATGATGCCTTTGGATTCTTTATTAGTGGACCAGGCTATACAGGACCATTTGCTTCACCAGCTGCTTTTCCGAATGGTGCAGAGAATTTAGCACTTATCCCTGGAACAACCGATCCAATTACCATTTCTACAATTCACCCTGGGCTAAATCCTCAATACTATATAGGAACACCTGTTGGACATTCATTTAATGGATTCACCATTCCAATTGAAATTCGTTTTGATGTAATCTGTGATTCTACATACCACTTTAAATTTGCAGTAGCAGATTGTGTTGATGATTTCCTTGACACAGGTGTATTCCTGGAAGGAGGAAGTTTCCAAGCCATTCCAGTTGATCTTTCTTTAGAAACAAATGTTGGAAATGGACAATTTGGAGATTCAGTAATTTTTGAAGGGTGTGGAACTTCTGCAGACTTCGTATTTACTCGACCTTCTTGTCAATCAGGTGATTCACTATACGTTGAAGTAGATATCTCTGGAACAGCGACCAACGGAGTCGATTATGGTTTGATACCTGATTCCGTTCTCTTCTTGCCTGGATCAACAGAAGTTATTATTCCTTTTGACGCTTTCCAAGATGGTGTTTTTGAAGGATATGAAAGTGTAATTGTTACCGTAACGAATATTTTACCAAACAATGACACCATAATTACCACTGGAATAATCTGGCTCCTAGACAATCTACAGGTTGAAGCGAACGCTTTTGATACCACGATCGTTTGTATGCAAGACTCCTTGGAGGTATTTGTGGAAGGACTGAATGGTGTCCCTCCTTATGAATTTGTTTGGCATGTCATCGGAGACACACTCCCCGACACCTCTATGTTCGTACCAGCAACTCCGAATGGATCCTATGATTATTACGTAACGGTTATTGACGCTTGTGGTTTTCAAGATGTCGACACCTTAACTTTGGATGTTGCACAAACCTTATTTGTTGACACAGTATTTTCTGGCCCAGCGAGCTCCTGTCTTTCGGATGGATGGGTTTCTGCAATTGTGATTGGAGTAACGGATGTATTAGGTCAGCCACTTTACAATTGGTCTGGTCCAGGTCAAGGAGGCGCGATTAGTGTCGACGGTACGGCCACACCGCAAATACTGCCAACAGGTTGGTATTACTTCACTGTTCAAGATGACGTCTGTTATGTTGAGGACAGTGTCTTTGTTGATGTATTGAATCCACCATTGGCCGACTTCACAAGTAGTGTATCTATTGGCTGTTCACCGCTAATTATTGAATTCACAAACACCAGTCAAAACTCTGTTACATTTGAGTGGGACTTTGGCAATGGAAATGTTCAAAACGTAAACGGAATGGCCAATCAAACGGAGACATTCTTAACAGACGCTATTGTAACATTAACAGCTTATGATGCTGCAGGATGTCCATCTGTTACCCAACAAAACATTACAGTTGAACCTTGTGGTTGTACAGACCCAACAGCAACGAATTACAATTCGACTGCGACTATTGATGACGGATCTTGTTTTTATCCTGTACCAACGGTTGAAGCTCCAAATATCATTACTCCAAACGGTGATGGTGTAAACGATATCTTTGAAATGGATATTACCAATGCTGTTAACGTTGAACTAGTAATCATTAACAGGTGGGGTAATGTAATGCACGAAAGCAATGGAGTAAATCCAACTTGGGACGGAAAAACACCTGGTGGAACACCTGCTGGTGAAGGAACTTATTTCTACAAGTATTCTGCAACAGGTCCTGGTGAGTCACCTGAACCTGTTATCGGTCATGGTTTCGTTCAAGTCGTTATTGGAAAATAAAATCTTAAGAATTACAAAAATCCCTCTCTTGGTTCAACCGAGAGAGGGATTTTTTTTGTTAGATAAGTCCTTAGTTAAAAGTAGTGGTCTTTGCACAGCTGAAACGTCGAATCAATTATCATTGTACTCCTCCAATGGTTTAAAAGAGAAACAATAGACCGAACGCATTTTACACTCCACTCTTATGTGTTCTGTTGTTTATTTTGCAGTGCTAACTTTATGGAATTGGAGTGATAATTTTCATCCAAGTTATTCGAAATCAGCAAGTGTACCTTTTTCTAGTACAAGAAATTGTGGTAAGGGTACCGTTCTTGAAAGATCGTCTTGACATCAGAGTAAATAACTTCCTTTAATTCTTCGATGTTCTCTTTGTTTTTAGCTGAGATGAAAACGCATTTTGAATTCTCCAACTTAGCCATCCACGTTTTCTTCAAATCTTCCAAAGAATAATTCTTAGGTTCCATAGGCGTTAAATCGTCATCATCCTTCTTTTCATGAACGTAAGCATCAATCTTATTGAATACAACGATCGTTGGCTTCGAAGAGTCGTCAATTTCTGCCAGTGTGTCTTTCACTACGTTAAAATGATCTTCAAAACTCGGGTGTGAAATATCCAGTACGTGGATTAATAAATCAGATTCACGAACCTCATCTAAAGTCGACTTAAACGAATCAATCAATAAATGCGGCAATTTTCGAATAAATCCAACCGTATCGGCCATCAAGAAAGGAAGGTTTCCGATTACAACTTTTCTCACAGTCGTGTCAAGCGTTGCGAATAATTTGTTTTCAGCGAAAACGTCTGATTTACTCAACATGTTCATGATGGTACTCTTCCCAACGTTGGTATACCCAACAAGAGATGTTCTAACCAATTGTCCACGGTTCCCTCGTTGAACCGTTTTCTGCTTGTCTATTTTCTTAAGTCTTTCCTTTAGAAGTGCTATTTTGTCTTGAATAATTCGACGGTCCGTTTCGATTTCAGTTTCACCCGGTCCTCTCATTCCAATCCCCCCTTTTTGACGGTCAAGGTGTGTCCACAGGTTTGTCAAACGCGGCAATAAGTATTGCAATTGCGCAAGTTCCACCTGAGTTTTTGCGTTTGCCGTTCTAGCACGACTGGCAAATATATCTAGAATAAGATGGTTTCGATCAAGAATTTTAACTTCCAATACAAACTCAATATTTCGAGCTTGTGATGGACTTAATTCATCATCAAAAATTACGACATCAATAGAATTCGACGAAATATACGCCCGAATTTCTTCTAATTTCCCTTTACCTATATAGGTTTTTGGGTTCGGTTTCTCAACCTTTTGTGTAAACCGTTTCTGCGCAATTGAACCCGCCGTTAAAGCAAGAAATTCCAATTCGTCTAAATATTCTTCAGCCTGCGCTTCAGTAGTACCTTGGCTGATAACACCAACCAAAACACACGGTTCGTCAACCGCATCTACCATTATATGACCTTCTCCCATATTATTTTCTCAAGGATTTGACGTATTGAACAGTATTGCTCATTTCTTCGTCATTGTAAATGTATTTCCCCTGTCTCGGCATTCCGTTTTTCCCGTTCTTAATGATCTTAGCGATAGCTGCTGAATCCATCTTTGATACAGATAAATCTTTTGCTCCTGCATCGCCTAATTTACCATCTCCTCCGTGACAAGTGGTACATCTTTCTTTATATATCTTTTCTCCAGATCTCGATTTATAATCAGGATTATCCGCTGGATTCGCTGGTTCTTCACACCCAACAAGCGTTAGACCTAAAAACAATAGTATCGTTATTGATTTTATGACCATCCGCCTCCTAATATAGCCCAGAATGAAAATGGCCATGGAATAGAAGCTAAAATTAGAATCAAACCAACTGTATAATTGATTAAGATTCGTCTGTGCTTATCTCGCGATCCTATTAATTTCTTTTCTGCTTTTGACCTACCAATCGTAATAATTGCAATTGCTATGACCATTACTAAAATATGCTCCATTCCGTAGAATCGAAGTCCACGATCACTCATCCATCCTTTGTCAAAATGAACACGATCACTTATGAAATACAAAACGAGTCCAATTAAAAGTTGAGTATGCAACGAAATCATTGCGAAAAGATTTAGCATTTTATCTTTCTTCTCGTACTTGCCAGAAGACAATGATTTTGCTGCATTGAAAATAGCTGCAAGAAGTAGAATCAAGACTATCCATCTTAAACCTGAGTGTGCGTGAACCAATCCGTTGTACATATCTTTTTTTTTACAAAAATACTAAAATGCACCATTCACAATGCTAACAGTTGTCCTTACATTGATTAATTTCACGTCAGAACAAACAAGAGCACGCATGAAATTGATTTTAACGGTTAGCATTCTTTTGATTACTTTATCGGTAATCGCCCAATCTGAGCCTTCAAATGGACTTAAAGAGTCGAACCCGACCTATTATGCGTTGAAAAATGCTACAATCTATGTTTCGCCAACTGAGAAAATATCCAATGGTACTGTTCTTATAAAAAACGACAAGATTCAAAACATCGGGATGTCAGGATTGATTGTTATTCCCAAAGAAGCTGTTGAAATTGACTGCAAAGGGAAAGTGATTTTACCGGCATTTATAGAATTGAATTCAAATGTGGGAATTTCAAAAGCAGTAGCACCGAAAACAAAGACTAGAGACGGCGCATTTTACTGGAATCAGGCGATACATCCTGAATACGAAGCTTCTGAAACTTATTTATACGACGAAAAGGCTTCGGCTGCATTAATTGAAAAAGGATTTGGTTTTGCACTAACGCATCAAAATGACGGAATCGCCAGAGGTGAGGGGGCATTTGTTTCGCTGGGTTCGGGAAGTGAGTCGTATTTATCGGCAACAACTTCTAGCTTCTTCTCCTTTCAAAAAGGTGTTTCGATACAGAGCTATCCTTCCTCTCAAATGGGATCGATTGCTTTGCTTCGTCAAACATTGTACGATGCGCACTGGTACAAATCAAACAACGATAATTTAAATCTTTCACTTGCGGCGATCAATAAACAGTTAAAAGCCCCGATGTTTTTAGAAACGAGGGACAAATTAGAAGTTTTAAGAGCACAAAAAATAGGTGATGAATTCGAAATAAAATTCAACTTTTTAGGGTCTGGAAACGAATATGAAATCATTGATCAACTTGCAGAAACAAAACCGATGGTTGTTTTACCCCTTAATTTTCCTGAGGCTTACGACGTTCAAAACCCTTACGTGGCAAGACAAATTCCACTTAGCGAACTAAAACATTGGGAAATGGCTCCGATGAATCCTTCGATATTGGCGAACCATGGTGTTCCAATTTGTTTGTCCGGAAATGATTTAAAATCAAAGGACTTCTGGGAAAACCTTAGAAGGGCTATTGAAAATGGATTGTCTCCAGAGCAAGCATTGGACGCCCTCACAATGTCTCCCGCACAACTGCTCGGTGTTGATGACAGGCTCGGTTCTTTGGCAAAAGGGAAACTAGCGAGTTTTATCATTTATGATGCCAATCCTTTGGATACCGAAGCACAAATTTTAGAATCTTGGCTTCTTGGAAAACGAAAAATTCATAATACAACTCCAGGTAATGAGACACTAATTGGTAAATACAACCTTTCTTTTTCTGGAACAAAGTACCCCATCGAAATAAAGAAAAAAGGAACGAAATTCAGCGGAAAGATCACGTACAGACAAACTAAAAAAGGCGCTTCAGTTGATACAACGGTGAACCTTTTTGTCGATTACAAAAACAACGATATCACGCTTCAGTTCAACATTAAAAACGATGATCTCAATGGAAGCGTTTCATTGAGAGGGAAAGTTACATCTCGACTAGGAGTTTTTGAAGGGGAAGGTTTTTTGCCAAATGGTGAGTGGGTTCAGTGGACAGGGATTCGAAGTAAGAAAGGAAAAGCAACGAAGAAAAAAGTAAACCACTTATCTGTTGGTGACACAACGTCTCAAACGTGGTATCCAAATTTAGCTTATGGTTTCAAAACGCTTCCTGAACAAGAATCAGTAATTATTAAAAATGCGACTCTTTGGACCAACGAGGAGTCGGGAGTAATTGAAGATGCACACATTGTAATTAAAGAAGGAAAGATACTTTTTATTGGACGAGGAAATTATCCAACACCGTTGGGCGCGCGCGTAATTGATGCAAAAGGCAAGCACGTAACTGCTGGAATTATTGATGAGCACTCTCACATTGCAATTTCAAAAGGTGTTAATGAAGGAGGCCAAGCTATTTCGGCAGAAGTGAGCATTGGACACGTGGTCAATCCGAAAGATATTAATATTTACCGCCAATTGTCAGGTGGAGTAACTGCTTCTCAATTGCTGCATGGTTCAGCAAACCCAGTGGGCGGACAATCTGCATTGATCAAATTGAAATGGGGATTTACCGCTGAAGAGATGCTCATTGAAAATGCAGATCCTTTTATAAAATTTGCCCTAGGAGAAAATGTAAAACGCTCAAATTGGGGTAACGGAGGTCGGTTTCCACAAACAAGAATGGGCGTTGAACAAATGTATTACGATGCCTTTTCTCGAGCAAAAGAATACGCTAAAGAATGGGCGGATTTCAAGAAAGGTTCTACGAAAGTTGAGCCAAGAAAAGACTTGGAACTCGAAGCCCTTTATGAAATAATGACGAGCAAACGATTCGTTACGTGTCACTCTTATGTGCAATCAGAAATAAACATGCTGATGCACGTCGCCGATTCAATGGGATTTAAAATTAACACATTCACGCACATATTGGAAGGTTATAAACTTGCCGACAAAATGGTTGAACATGGCGCGGGTGGATCAACTTTCTCAGATTGGTGGGCGTATAAATACGAAGTCAACGATGCAATTCCTTACAATGCCGCTTTAATGAACGAACAAGGCGTTGTGGTGGCTATTAACTCCGATGATGCTGAAATGGGTCGCAGATTGAACCAAGAAGCGGCTAAGGCCGTTAAATACGGTGGCATGTCGGAAGAAGACGCTTTAAAAATGGTCACTTTAAATCCAGCTAAATTACTTCACCTTGATGATCGAATGGGAAGTTTAAAAATTGGAAAAGATGGAGATGTTGTTGTTTGGTCGGATCATCCATTGTCAATTCTAGCGAAAGTTGAACAGACCATTGTCGATGGAATTGTGATGTACGATATTGAGCGCGACGCTGAAATGCGAAAAACGAACCAGGCGGAGAAAGCTCGAATTATTTCAATGATGTTAGACGATAATAACAGCGGCAGAAAGAAACGAGCCTTCTTTAAGAAGAAAACGGGACACTTCCACTGTGACACAATTGGAGAAGAGGAATCAACTGAAGAAAACCACCATTAATATGAAAAGATATTTAATCGCATACGTACTTGTTCTTCTGTGCTCTAACGCCCTTGGGCAAGAGTCATCGAAGATCTTACTGATCAACGGGTTTCTTCATGTTGGAAACAGTGAAACGATTGAAAGTGCTTTAATTGGTATTGAAGATGGTAAAATCACATTGATCAAAAATTCACTTGCTTTTTCATACGAACCAACGGAATGGGACACAATCATTCAATTGAATGGAAAACACATTTACCCTGGTTTTGTAGCTCCAAATTCAACTCTTGGAATAACAGAAATAGATGCTGTTAAGGCAACACGGGACTACCGAGAATTGGGATCGTACAATCCTCATATCCGAAGTCAAATTGCGTACAATGTAGAATCTAAGGTGATAAGTACCGTTAGAACAAACGGTGTTTTAATTACACAAGCAACACCAAGAGGCGGAAAAATTTCTGGAACGTCATCCATTATGAAAATGGACGGATGGAATTGGGAAGACGCAACGATTTTAAAGGATGATGGAATCCACTTAAATTGGCCATCAAGCATTAAAGGTGGTGGCTGGTGGGCAGAACCTGCCCCCAAAAAAGCAAACGAAAAATACACAGAACAGGTTCAAGAAATTAAGACCTTTTTTGATATGGCCCAAGCCTATTCTAGTGATGGAAACGTTGAAGAAGTAGACGGCAGACTTGAGGCAATGCGCGCATGTTTTAATGGTAATAAACGTGTTTTCTTCCATGCAAATGAACTGCAGCAATTGCAAGACATCATTGAGTTCAGCGCAACGTATGATATTAAATTCCCCGTTATTGTTGGCGGCTACGATACGCACTTGATTACTCGGAAACTATCCGATGCAAAGATTCCAGTAATGCTAAAAAGGCCACATACCTTGCCGAGCAATGAATCCGACGATGTTGATCTTCCGTACAAACTTCCGGCGTTGTTACAGGCTGGAAATGTTCAATTCTGTATTCAAAATGCAGGTGGAATGGAAGCAATGAACGCGCGTAATATCCCTTTCCTTGCGGGTACGGCAATGGCTTACGGTTTAACTGAAGAACAAGCCATTCGATCTGTAAGTCTTTCTAGTTGTGAGATTTTAGGCATCGATAAAATGTATGGAAGCCTTGAAGTTGGAAAGTCGGCGACGCTGTTTGTTTCTGACGGAAATGCTTTGGACATGCGAACGAACAATCTTGCCTTGGGAATGATTGATGGGGTTTTTATGTCTTTGGATAATATGCAGAGTGATTTGTACAAGAAGTATTCTAAGAAGTACGAGAAGTAGGAGAAGTAGGAGAAGTAGGAGAAGTAGGATAGTAAGATTTTATGCGCACATGTACTTAATACAAACCTTCCATTACACTATTTGCTTAAGGAAGCTGCAACATTTACGCAATAGCACTGCATTATTTACCTGAAATTCAATCACTTAATACGTTCTAGCACAGAATGTAATATCTTTAGTTGTACACTAAATATTTCTTCGAAATGCTTGTTAAAAGACGTCCCAAACCTCAAGTTGCGAATAATAATAAGATCAACCGTCTGTTTAATCCCGATCAGGCTAAACCTGACGCTTGGGGAAGAACACCGCTTATGAAGCCTCAGAATACTGTTCAAGCGCGCTTGAAAATGGGAAAATCCAATGACAAGTATGAAAAAGAGGCGGATAGTGTTGCGAACAAAGTTGTGAATGGATCAAAATCGAAAGAAAACATCACTCCAACACAAAACACAGCTCAAAAGCAGGAAGGATCACTTAAAAAGAAAAGAACCTCGTCAGAACCTATTGTACAATACGAAGTTCAACAAGGAGACTCGCCTTCTTCAATAGCTGCTTTGTTTGGAGTTTCTATTTGGGACATAGCTAGATTCAATCAAGGAACTCAAGAATCAGGAGGATATTTTAAACCAATTGGTGACGGTGATTATCATAGATACTGGAAACGCGATGGACTCAACTGGAGAGTAAACCCTGGCGATTACTTGAATATAACTAAAGGTGCGGGTAAGAAAAAACAAGTAATTAAGGAGGAGAATAAAGTTGTTCCAATTGAACAAGCTCTGGAAACTGCTAATGAAAAATTGAAAAATGGCAATGAATCAGATTTAAGTACTGTACTCAGTCAGCAAGTTCTAAATCTCATATCAATGGATGCTGCAGTGACCTCCCAAACTAAAACAGCTAAGGCATTCCTAGAGGCGAAGAAAAATGGGCTCGTAATAAAAGACGCCAATTTAGGCACTTGGAAAAACACATGGACAACAGGAAATCAATACATTTCAAAAGAAACAGTTGCAGCAACAAAAGCATCATTTAATGGCGGTGTTAAATCATTAAAAATCATTAAAGGATTGGGAATTGTCGCTTCCTTTGCAGGAGGTGGAATATCTATATATCAGTATTACAAAGGTGAAATAAGCGGCGCAAAACTGGCCACTGATCTTGTTTTCACAGGAATCGCTTTTGTACCTGTTTTCGGATGGATCATTTCTGGTGTTTACTTCTTGGGAGATGCTGTGGGATGGGACAATATTTCTAATTCTATGGAGAGAATCACTAAGAAAAATCAAGCCATTCATGGCCCCGGATGGAAACTAATGGGTTCTGGAGCAAATAAATAGCAATAATGAAATTCATATATTACAAAATCCTTAGATTCTACGAAGTCGTGTTCAAAGCAAACGATTCAGATCTTTATGCCTATTTATTAACAAGTGCTCTATTAGCTTTTAATTTAATGTCTCTGCATCTTGGTTACAATATATTAAGTGATCCAGGCGGTGAAATCAACACACTATGGAGTATAGTTCTAATTGGCGCATCCTTACTTATAGTCTATTTAGTGGTAATGCGTAACGGAAAGCAAAACTCTATCTCAAAGGATTCTTTCCCGAAATATCTTCAAGGAAAGTTGGGAGGTTTATTGGCTATTCTCTATTTCCTATTCTCTATTTTTATTGTCATTTTTATCGCTTCAATTGGTAGGCAGTATTATTTGAATTAAAATCAGTTCGTCTCAAATCATTAATTTTTCTCCTTCACCGAATCCTTTTCCTGCTTGCGCTCATACTCGCGAATTATCAATCGAGAACCACGGTCATATTTGATATAGCGCCAAGTCCAATTTGCAAAAACAATCAATCTATTTCGGTATTCAACAAGCAGCATTAGGTGTACAAACATCCAAACAAGCCAAGCGATGTATCCTGAAAAATGAAAGCGTTTCAAATCAACAACAGCCTTGTTACGCCCAATAGTAGCCATTGTTCCTTGATCTTTGTAAACAAATGGTTTCATTTTTTTTGATTTCGCTTTTTTATTCAAATTTTTCGCCAACCAATCTCCCTGCTGCCCCGCTACGGATGCCAACATAGGATGACCGCGTGGATGTTTTTCATCAACCATTTCTGCGATATCACCGAGCGCATACACGTTCTTTTGATTCAATGTTTCGTTAAATCCATCGACGGGCACTCGACCTGATTTTGAACCTTCCAAATCAATACCATCAATCGTAATTGCTTTTACACCCGCTGACCAAATCACAGATCGCGATTCAAATACTCCGGCATTTGTAACCACAGACTGCCCATCGTAACTTTCAACACGCGTTTCCAGCCAAATATTGACACCCATTTTCTTTAGGAATTTAGCGCTCTTTTCTGATGCATTTTCACTCATTGCTGAAAGCACTCTATTAGAGCCCTCCACCAAATGAATTTGCATTCGACGTACATCTAAATCAGGATAATCCGCAGGCAAAACATGGTCTTTTAACTCCGATAATGCACCTGCTAACTCAACACCTGTAGCTCCTGCGCCAACAATAACGAAATTCATCAAACGGTTTTGTTCTTCAATGTCTGTCAAATTCAATGCGTCTTCAAAGTTTTGTAAAATCATACTTCGAAGATCCAAAGATTCCGTTAACGACTTCATTGGGGTTGTCATCTGCTCGAACTGCTTGTTGCCAAAGAAATTGTTTGTTGCTCCAAGCGCCACGACAAGGTGATCATAATGAACAGCACCAATAGTTGTATTGACTACTTTTTGATCATGATCTACATTCAAAACCTCGGTCTTTCGAAAGTGAAACCGTTTTTTGCCTTTAAAAATCTTCCGAATCGGATAAGTAATAGAATCAGGCTCCAAACCAGATGTTGCCACTTGGTACATTAAAGGTTGAAATGTATGGTAATTGTGTTTGTCAAGAAGAACAATTTGATATTTCTTACTGTCGATTTTTTGGATAAATTTTATTCCAGCAAATCCACATCCTAAAACAACAATTCTGGGCAAATCTATGCGCGGTATATTCATGTAATAAAGATCGGAAATATACACGCTTTTTACAAGACAAAAAGTGAAAAGTAGACGAGCCTATACAAAACATAGATTACAGCGGCATAACAAAAGCCAATTGAATGATCAATCTGAAATAAATTCCCAGATTACTTCGAAGAAGAAACTATTTAATCCTTAATAAGAAGGATGACATAGAGAGACTCGATGAAAATATAAATAAAGGCAATACTAATTTCTATTCTGAATTACTACATTTGGAATGAATCTAATTAAATACAAACATATGTCATTTGAATTACCTGAATTACCATATGCATACGATGCATTGGAGCCACATATTGATGCTAGAACAATGGAAATCCACCATTCTAAGCACCACAACGGATACACAAACAACTTGAACAACGCGATCGCCGGAACTGAGTTTGAAGGAAAATCTATCGAGGATATTTTAAAAACATGCTCGGATTCACCTGCTGTTAGAAACAACGGTGGTGGATATTGGAACCACGGATTGTTTTGGGAAGTAATGTCTCCAAACGGCGGTGGAACTCCAACTGGAGATCTTGCTGCTGCAATTGATAGCGCTTTCGGATCATTCGATGCTTTTAAAGATACTTTTTCAAAAGCTGCAGCAACTAGATTTGGTTCTGGTTGGGCTTGGCTTTGTGTAAAAGATGGAGCACTTGAAGTTTGTTCTACACCAAACCAAGACAACCCGATCATGGGCCATGGATGCGGTGGAACACCCATTCTAGGATTGGATGTTTGGGAGCATGCTTATTATTTGAATTACCAAAACAGACGTCCTGATTACATCAACGCATTTTTCAATGTTGTTAACTGGGATAAAGTAAGCGCGAATTTCGCAGGAGCTTAGTTCGATAGTTCGATAGTTCGATAGTTCGATAGTTCGATAGTTCGATAGTTCGAAGCGTAATCAAATCGATTCTAAAAATCTTAATAAATGCCGGCTTGATTTATTTCAGGTCGGTTTTTTTTTGTGGGGTTTATTTAACCGCAAAGGCGCAAAGTCCGCTAGGAAGAATTTGGTTTGGCCGCAATGTTTTCGCTAAAGCTCAACACCAGATGGTTCGATGATTCGAAGAGTAATCAAATCGGACAATCAAAAAGCAAAGCGATTCGAAACATCGAGTAATCGAAATTTATTTCTAGCACAATTGTTGTAACTCTTTTGGCGTTATTAAGTTATACCTTTAAATATCTCCAGTTATGCGTACAACATTCTCCAACAAGTTTCTCTTTGTATTTTCTATACTTCTTTTATTGTTCTTGATCTTTGCATTTGTATATGCGGATGGGTCGGCAGTTATTGAGAAAAAAATAAGCGTCGAATCGGGTTCTGAAGCAGGAAACTTATTTGTGAACGCGCCGAACCAATGAATGAATTAGCCATATTGAAGCTATAAATGCCAATGGCAAAAGCGGCGTTAAATAACGCTCTTCATTCAAACGTTGAACAAATACTAGATACAAAATCGTTATTACAGACGAAAGACAAATAAGCCACAATAAAACGGGAACATTTCGTCCAAATATTGAAAGAATAAATAGGGCTAAGATTCCAAATAAAACGGCCAATAAGCAACTCCAACGAAGCGCTTCCATCCCAATTGCCCCTCGAAATTTCACTTGAAAAATCGTGAGATGGAGGTGAGAATTCACGAACAGTTCTGTCGCACTGCTTATTGGCGTTTTTATAAAAGCATCCAATATATTCTCTTTCGCCAACTTCGTTGTTAAAGCGTCTGCAAGTTCGACGAAAGCCGTTTCTTTATCCAATTCCTTGTTTAAATTCTGATTTAAAATCCCTGACAGCTCAAGCGCGCTTACTTCTTGGTATTCGCGCAAAATTGGCTCCAATTCCGCTCGGTATTTCTCTGGAATATTCAACAATGCTCGTTCTCTAGCCTCATAAGATGTATCAGCATGCAATAACCCTACTGTTTCATGAAAGCGATCGCTTTTGTATTCCCAGACCTTAAACAAGTTCCCGAGCGCTTCGTGAGGCGGTCTATAAAATGAATGGTTAGTATACGAATAGATTGGGTGCATTCCCATTGATCCTGAAATGCTCATAACTCGGACTTGCCACATTGTGAACGGCACAAATATGAGCAGGCTTAAAGCGGCCAATTTGGTTCTTCGCTTGAGTAATAAATAAACCATGAAAACGATTACAAAAACAATCAATTGGGGGCGTACAAGCAACAAGAATCCATTTGAAAGAAAGCATCGGAAGCTTAATATTTGAGAATTCCCTTGATTTGCTTGAAGGAGTTTTGTCCATTCATAAATCGACCACAAAAGCAATACCGGAGTAATTCCTTCAGTAATTGAATGGTAAATAAACCCGCTGAAATTGGGCAACAATGCATACAACGCCGTTGCAACCAAGGCCCACTTCTGATTCAAACCGTATTGAATGAGAAGCTTAAATACTAAGAGAATTGATAGGAAAAAACCAATAATTTGAAAGATTTTAACGACTACATAAGGGTTCGATGGATAGAGGTATGAACTTACTAAATAAAGCATCCCGTACCCTGGAGGCCGCTGATAGTAGGAACTGTTTCCAGTCGAATTGTCCTTCCATGTTCCGCGGTCCTTCAAATTCATGGGCGGCTGAACATAACTGGCATCATCGGCAGTACGAATGATTCCATGCTCCGTTTTATTCGGGTTTACTTTTTCGACATAAGTCAAGTTATATTCTTGCCAGACTATGGCGAGAAAAGTTCCTAGGAACGCAATAAGAGGTACACTATATTTAGATCTCAAACGAGGAATTTAAGCTAGCTCAGGCATATTAATAGCCACCACTTGCTTCACTTCAGGAGCCATTTTTTTGACTTGTTCTTCAAGTCCTGCTCTGAGTGTCATCATCGACATCGAACAATCACTACAAGCGCCAAGTAAGCGAATAACAACCGTTGCATCGTCTTTAATTTCAACAAGTTCCATGTTGCCACCATCTGCTTCCAAAAATGGACGCAATTGATCCAATGCTGCCAGAACCTTAACTTCGATAACTTCTTTGTTGATTGACATTTTATTCGTCTTTAGCCGTTTTTACGCGCTCTACGAATTTACGAACTAATTCATCAAAAGCCTCAGAAATTGGTGTGTTTTCTTGGAAAACGGCTGGTCTTCCAACATCACCTGCTTCACGTACACCCTGCACCAATGGAATTTGACCTAAAAATGGCACATTCATTCCAGCAGCCAAGTTCTTAGCACCGTCGCGTCCAAATATATAGTATTTGTTATCAGGCAATTCAGCCGGCGTAAACCAGGCCATGTTTTCAATAATTCCCAAAACAGGAACTTTGATCGTGTCCAATTTGAACATGTTCACTCCTCTTCTTGCATCAGCCAACGCAACTTCTTGAGGTGTACTGACAATTATCGCTCCATCCAACGGCACAGTTTGCACTAACGATAAATGAATATCACCAGTACCGGGAGGCAAATCAATTAAAAGGTAATCCAATTCTCCCCAATGTGCATCAGTGAACATTTGGGTTAACGCTTTCGAAGCCATTGGTCCTCTCCACACCACAGCATTGTCCTGATCCGTGAAAAATCCAATCGATAGAATTTTAATTCCGTGGCTTATAACAGGGTTAATCTTTGGAACTCCATCAATATCTAGCATTGTTGGACGGTCTTCTACAACATCAAACATTGTTGGCATAGAAGGTCCATAAATATCTGCATCAACAATTCCTACTTTGAAACCTGCCTTCGCCAATCCACCTGCTAAATTTGCCGTAATCGTAGATTTTCCAACACCTCCTTTACCCGATGCAATTGCAACAATGTGCTTTACTTCAGGTAAAATTTTTCGTTGGTTGGCACTTTCGATTTCTTTTGCTGGCATTGCCGCTACTTCACACGCAATTTCAAGTTCTTTACCAAACTTATTCTTCAGGTTGAATTCCACCGCCTCCTGCATTCTACGTCTGGCATGCAATGCAGGATTGGACACCAAAACCTTTAGTGAAACTGAGTTGTTTTCAATTTTTAAGTCTTCAACTAAATTAGCTGAAACTATATCTTTTTTTAGATCTGGCTCCATTACAACAGCCAGTACGTCTAGGACGTTCTCTCTTACCAATTCCATGATTTTCCTAAGGGATTCTTCGAATTAACTTGCCATTTTCGGCTTAAATGAGCGAATCGATTTGGCCATCAACTCAATGATTTTCTTTTCGAAACCTTCTTCTCTTGATTCAAGTGCGTATGTCACACCATCAATTGTTTTTTGTCCGTAAACGTGATATGTTTTGTGCTCAACTCCTACTAAAGGTGAGGCTTTGTCTGTTCCTTTGACTAAAAGTATTCTTTCGTAAACGATCAAATCTTTATCATCCACCAAATACCTTACTTTAAAAAATTTCTTTGCTGCCAATTCTTTCTTCTCAACCTTAACCAAATTACTGATAGAAGCATAATCCTCAATGTGCATCGAGAAGTTTGGCCCTACATTTATTTCCCAATAAATATCGTCTTGAATGTGTCGAACATCAGGCTTTGTTGATGCTCCAATATTTGCCGTTTCGTCCGGCAAAAAGATATACGCTTTAACACCATGATCTGTCATGTCAAATGCTTGAAACTCGTAATAATCTTCGTTAATGTCAATGTTATCTGTATCCTGTTTTTCCGGTTTAGGATCAGAGCAAGAATTAAACATGAGCATTGATCCGACGATCCCTACAACAATTAAACTTTTAGACAGAACTGGTTTTAACATAATCTTCTATTTCAAAAGCATTAATAAAATGCGTTATGCAAATATACAAAATGCTTTGAATGAACGATTAATCTCACATAATCAAAACACCTTTCTCACCAATAAGCGGGATGGACTTCATGTTTTCTTCGGAAATAGTCTCGGGAACAAAAATGAATTTCTTGTCATACATTTTGTCATGGCTCCAAAAACTCACCCAATATTCATTTGAAAGACCAAATACATCTTCCATAATAGGTTCAATCAATGCGAATTCATTGGGCATCAATAAATCTATTTTATGACGCAACATTGAAGTTTCTGTTTTTTCTCCCGAATTAACATTCACGCCGTAGCCTTTGCTCGTCACGAGAATTTCATCAATGATTTCATCCCTTAAATTCAGAATGTAAACGTTGTAAAGTTTTTCATTTAATTCGTTCAAACTTTGAACAACTGCAACTCCAACATTTTCGACTTTTGGCCCTAGAAGTTCGTCACGCATTTAATCTTTTATTTGGGATGCTAAATTTTTACCGAGTGCAATATATTCAAATATGCCCAGACAATGTCCGATTCTATCCTTATTTTGCTCTACGAAAACAGGGTCATTTTTACGGTTTTCTGGAATCTCGAAATCAGGTTTTCTTTTTGTTCCTAAGCGAACAATTAGCAGATTTTCTTCGGGTATACAAATTAAATATTGACCACGAATTCCCCGACAATAATAAGCTGGATATTCTCCTCCTCGATAGGTCCACATGTGCAATCCATATCTTGAATTTGGCAACCCTTCCATTGTGGAAAGAGAATTTTCAGCGACCATTTCTTCGTAATACCAACGTGGAACAATTTGTTCACCATCGTAAAGGCCTTTGTTTAAAATAAGCTGACCCAATCGAGCATAATCGCGTGCATTGGCATACAAACAACAGAATGCTTTTTCAGTTCCGTATTTTTTATCCAAACTCCAATACGCGTCGCCCTGCATTCCGATTTTTGACCAAATTTTCAATTCAGTATAAGCACTCAAGGTCATTCCAGTCACCTTTTCAATGATCATTCCAAGCAGTTGAGAATTTCCACTTTGATAATTAAAAATTTCCCCTGGCTCGCTTATTCTTTTTTGTCTTCCTAAATGCCCTCTTAAATTTGTTCCGTAATAGGATTCGGCATTATCAGACAACGGATTCGCGCTACTTTCAATCCAATTTAATCCAGAAGCCATTTGCAGTAAATGACGAATCGTGATTATTTTTCTCGCATGATCGTCGTATTCGGGAAGGTAGGTGTAAACATTGTCGTCAAGGCTTCCGATCTTACCTTCATCAACTGCGATTCCGATGAGAAGGGACACAATCGTTTTGGACATTGAAAACGAATTGGAATAAGAATTTTCGTCGTGTTCGCCCCAATACTCTTCGTAAATGAGTTCGTTGTTCTTCATTACTAAAATCGCTTTGGTATCAAGCTCTTCTATATACCTACGGTATTCTACGGGAATTTTCAAGGGTTCGGATTGATCGCGTTTCTTTAAGTCCGAAACCTGACCGCCTTTTTTAATGTGAGAACAGTGAAAGACATCCAAGTCATAGATTGAAGGTCCTGAACGGCCTTTAAGATACGTATTAGCAATCCCCTTGTACAGATACAACCGACCTGAAAGGATGATAAACGCATTTATCAAAACAAAGATGATTAAAAATACGATCATGAAATTTTCTGTGTTTCTTCTACGCGTTACATATTCTCGTATGAATATCCGAATTGTCGTGCCAACTTATCTTTTAAGACTGAAGACACTTCTGCAAAGTCAACAGTTCTGCCCAATTCATGCTCCATTGAAGTTACGGCTTTATCTTGGATTCCACAAGGAACAATGTGCGAAAAATAAGACAAGTCTGAATTGACGTTAAACCCAATTCCGTGCATGGTTACCCACCTTGAACTTTTGACTCCAAAGGCACATATTTTTCGCGCTGTAGGCTTATCTCCATCAATCCAAACACCTGTTAACCCCTCTACTCTTCCGGATTCTATTCCATACTCAAGCAAGGTCTGAATCACCGCTTCTTCCAAATAGCGCAGGTATTTATGAATGTCTGAAAAGAAATGGTCCAAATCAAAAATTGGATAGACAACCAATTGTCCAGGTCCGTGATACGTAATATCACCTCCCCGATTGATTTCATAATAGCGCGCTTCCTTTTCGGCCAGCATGTTTTCATCCAATAAAAGATGCTCCTTTTTTCCGCTTTTTCCAAGTGTAAAAACGTGCGGATGCTCACAGAACAAAATATAATTTTGAGTAGGTTCAGTCGATTCTTCTTTTCGAATGCGAATCTTTTGATCAACTGTTCCTTTAAAAAGTTTTTCTTGATATTCCCATGCCTCCTTGTAATCTATTAGTCCAAGGTTCTTGTACTTTACAACGGGCATTAGAATTTAGACAATTCAGATTTCAAGAAATCGATAACAGTGATATCAATTGGATCTGTGTTTTCCATTTCAGCAAGGTAAAGTGAAGCCCAATCTACAATGTTGATAATGTAAATCGATTGTTCAATTTGACTTTCTCCCTTTGCTTGAATAGAATGAACAGTTGAATATGCTTCAATTTTACTCTTTGTAATCTCGATTCTCTTGTCATTTCTTGTATGGTTCCCCTTCGTATCAATGAATACAGCAGCGAAACGTTCATCTCCTCCGCCCCATCCAACTAATTCGTTGTGGTTCATTTCAGGAATCGAATGGCTCCAACCCAAAGCCTTTCCATTCTCATTAAACTGCTGACGTGCTCGAACCAATACTGGCTCATAATCAGATGTTCCGTACCAAATCCCAACTTTTCCTGTCAAGTATTCAGCTAATTTTCTTGCTTCTGCTTTTATTCCAGTTTCTTCTTTGACAATCAATTGCTGACCGGCCATCATTTCTTCAAGTCGTTTTGCATCGGCCATTCCCAATTGAATGAAAATATTAACCAATTGAACGATTGAAAACGCAAGTGCCGTTCTTGGAGGATTTCCACCAGGGACAACAACGACGTCAAATCCGTTGGATTCGCATAACTCTAGCATTTTACCACCAGAAGTGATTCCGATAATATGTGCTCCTTTTGCTACAGCTTCTTCAACAGCGCTTATCGTTTCTTCTGTATTTCCAGAATAAGAAGATCCAATCACTAAAGAATTCTTCGAAACAAAGGCAGGAAGACTGTAATCTTTAACAACTGTGACTGAAACTGACAATTCGTTTTCCAACCACTTGGCGACCAAACTTCCTCCAATACCAGAACCGCCCATTCCACAAATCACAATGTTGTGAATTTCGTTTTTAGGTTGTTGAAAATTTGCTTTTAAAGCAATTTCTTTTGCTTCTAAAAAGTTGTTTGGGAATTCACTAATTAATTGGTTCATTTCGCTCATAGGATCGTAAAGTTAAAATAACAACGAACACTAAAGTACGTTGAATATATATTCTTCGAAAAAATAATCATATTGTTTCAAAAAAAGAAGAATATTTTCAGCACAGGGGCTTTGGAATCGTAATTTTGTACAAACGAATGTTATGAAAGCAAAAACAGCAAAAGAGACTTTATCTATAACTACAAAGGTTGTTTTACCGAATGACACAAATACTTTGGGCAATTTATTCGGTGGTGAATTATTGGCTTGGATGGATGTCATTTCGAGTGTTGCAGCGCATAGACACTGCAAGCGCGTTGTTGTCACGGCGGCTGTCAATAATGTTTCGTTTAAACATCCCATTCAACAAGGTTCAATTGTCACTTTGGAAGCGAAAGTTTCTCGTGCGTTTTCATCTTCAATGGAGGTGTTCGTAGATGTCTTTGTGGAAGATCACGTCACTGGAGTACGGGAAAAATCAAATGAAGCGATTTATACATTTGTCGCTGTAGATCAGAATGGAGGACCGATTCAAGTACCTGAATTAATTCCAGAATCAAAAGAGGAAAAACAACGTTTTGAAGGCGCATTAAGAAGAAAACAACTTGGATTGATCTTGGCGGGCAAAATGGATCCTAAGGATGCGACGGAGTTAAAGAAATTGTTTTTAGGGGAGTAGATTTGTTGGGCAGGATAGGTGTTAGATATTGGATTTTAGATCGCTTCGCTTTTGGACTAAGTCTATTTTCAAAGATCTATTCACAATCCAAAAGTCACAACGTGACGATCCAAAAAGGAGTTTACGACTGATCCAAAAAGGAGCTTGCGACCGATCCAACAATCGAACCCACATCTTGATCCTCCATACACTTAAAGTGCCCTTTTGGACATTTCTGAAATCCAATTTTTGAACAAGGGCGACAAGAAAGATCTTTCACTTCATGAATTGACGCTTTTGCTTTTCCTGATGGCAAATACGCATACATTCCTAAATCGGGAACGGTATTACCCCAAACAGTCGTCATAGAAACACCGAAGCAAGACGCAATATGCATCATCCCAGTATCATGCGTCAATAAATGTTGGCTTTGCCTAACGATACTGGCACTTTGTTGTAGGTTGTACTTTCCACACGCGTTAACAATTGTATTGTCATTAAGTGCTGCGCAGATTTCATTGGCAACATCAGAATCATCATTCCCACCGATTAAAACGACTGGCATCTTCACTTTCGCTAAAATCTCTATTAATTTGGCTGTCGGTAAGCGTTTGGTTGCGAATTGAGCCCCAATCGCAACAGATAGATACGAATCAAATCCAAATTCTTGTTGAACATTTACCTCATTTTCGGGACTGATGTAAAATTCACATTCCTTTCCGTCGTTTCTAACATCTAGATGATTGACTGTTTCAAAGTACCGGTCTACAATGTGCAAAGATGGCATTCGATTGATTTTTAATTTCACCAACATCCATTTCTTCCAATTCAGTTTTCGAACGGTTTTTGAAGGTTTTTGAAGTTTACTTTTGAGTGACTTGGTTCGAATGTTATTGTGAAGATCGATCACCCAGTCATACTGCTCCTTCTTTAGATTCATGATGGCCTCATCTACCGATTTTTCAATCGTAAACACCTTATCAACCCTTGGGTTAGAACTTACGATTGAAGAAAATGCTTTTTTTGTGAGGTAATGGATCTCAACATTATCGAGCTGCTCCTTTAACCCACGAATAACAGGCGAGGTAAGTACAATATCTCCTATGGAGCTAAACCGAACAATTAGAATTTTCACGCAGTAAAAGTACTTGTTTTTATAAAAGGCCAATATGTAACTTTGATTACAATACAATTCACGCAAGATTCGTTATTTTGTTGCATGGCTTCATTAAAAGAAATTATTCAATCAGACACACCTACATTAATTGACTTTCACGCAACCTGGTGTGGGCCATGCAAGGCAATGGCTCCTGTTTTAGATCAAGTGAAAAATGATTTGGGAGAAGGTGTACGCATCTTAAAAATTGATGTCGATAAAAACCCACAAGCCGCATCAGCATATAATGTTCGTGGTGTCCCAACCTTTGTTTTGTACAAATCAGGAGAAATGAAATGGCGCCAAAGCGGAGGAGTTGACCGGAATTCTTTGGTTCTTAGAATAAAATCACTTTCTACTTAAGCCGGCCGATTAAACACCATTCCATTCATAATTACTCAGCCTCTATTTTGCTGCCCTCCAGTTAAAATCAGCGCTAATCGAGTCACTTCTGGCTAAAAACTTGATTAAAAAAATAAATTTTACTCCCATTACTAAATCGGTTTCCGCTAAGGGCTTTAAAGAGATTTTTTGCTCCTAACTCATTATTTATCCCGTAAACTTGCAGTTAAACCGATAAAAATCTACTTTTGCCCCCTTAAATTACTATAACTAATAATTATGGAACAGAACTTAATATACATACTGCCAGCATTCGGTATTCTCGGATTGGTATATATGTTTTTCCTTTCTTCTTGGGTAAAGAAACAACCAGAGGGAAGTGACAAAATGAAAAAATTATCAGGATACATTGCAGACGGTGCATTGGCATTCTTGAAAGCAGAATACAAAATGCTAGCTGTGTTTGTAATAATCGCTGGTGCTGCACTTGGGGTTCTTGCTGCAACAGAAATGATACACGCGGGACTCTTTATTGTAGTTGCATTTGTTATCGGTGCAGTTTTCTCAGCAGTAGCTGGAAATATCGGAATGCGTATCGCAACGAAAGCAAACGTTAGAACAGCAGAGGCTGCAAAAACGAGTTTACCACAAGCAATGAAAGTTGCATTTAGAGGTGGTACTGTTATGGGACTTGGTGTTGCTGGATTAGCAGTATTTGGACTTTCAACAATCTTCATCTTCTTGATTATGAATGTTGGAGGAACGGGCGAAGCACTTAAGGGTGAAAACATGCTTATTATTCTTGAAACATTGGCTGGTTTCTCTTTAGGAGCTGAGTGTATTGCACTTTTCGCAAGAGTTGGTGGAGGTATCTACACGAAAGCTGCGGATGTTGGAGCTGATTTAGTTGGTAAGGTAGAAGCCGGAATTCCAGAAGATGATATTAGAAACCCAGCAACAATTGCTGATAACGTTGGTGACAACGTAGGTGATGTTGCAGGAATGGGGGCTGATTTATTCGGTTCGTATGTAGCGACAATGTTGGCTGCAATGGTCTTGGGTAACTACTTGATCGGTCAAAATGCGGAAGACGTATTCACGAAGTTTGATGGAATGGGGCCAATCTTAATGCCTGTCTTAATTGCTGGTGTTGGGATCTTATTCTCAATCTTTGGATCTTGGGTTATTAAAATTAAAAACAACGACGCAAAAGAAAAGCAAGTTCAAGGAGCTTTCAACTTAGGAAACTGGGGATCTTTAGCTTTAACTGCTGTTGCATCTTTCTTCATTATTAAATGGATGCTTCCTGCAGAAATGAACATGGAATTCTTCGGTGCTGATGATCAAATGGTCGGATACAACAGAGTATTTTATGCCGTATTGATTGGTTTGGCTGTTGGTGGATTGATTTCTATGTTGACTGAGTATTACACTGCAATGGGTAAGAAACCAGTTATGGGAATCATTAAGAACTCTTCTACAGGTGCTGCAACAAACATTATCTCTGGTTTATCATTAGGTATGATGTCGACTGCTGCTCCAATTATTCTTTTCGCTGGTGCGATTTGGGGAGCTTATGCTTGTGCTGGATTCTACGGAGTAGCAATTGGAGCATCAGCAATGATGGCAACAACTGCTCTTCAATTAGCGATCGATGCTTTTGGACCGATTGCAGATAACGCTGGTGGTATTGCTGAAATGTCTGAATTGGACCCAGAGGTTAGAGAAAGAACTGATATTTTAGATGCTGTTGGTAACACAACTGCAGCTGTTGGTAAAGGATTCGCAATTGCTTCTGCTGCATTAACTGCATTGGCATTGTTTGCTGCATTCGTAACATTCACCGGAATTGATGGAATTAACATCTTTAAAGCGGATGTTTTGGCTGCCTTATTTGTTGGAGCAATGATTCCTGTTGTATTCTCTGCATTAGCAATGAGTGCTGTAGGTAAAGCTGCAATGGCAATGGTGAAAGAAGTTCGTCGTCAGTTTAAAGACATTCCTGGAATCATGGAATACAAAGCTGAACCAGAATACGATAAGTGTGTTGATATTTCGACTAAGGCGGCATTGAAAGAAATGATGCTTCCTGGATTAATCACAATTGTTTCTCCAATCATTATTGGGTTTACAATGGGAGCGGAGGCACTTGGAGCTTATATGGCTGGTGTAACTGTTTCTGGTGTTCTTTGGGCAATCTTCCAAAACAACGCTGGTGGTGCATGGGATAACGCTAAGAAATCTTTTGAAGCTGGTGTCATGATCGATGGTGAAATGTCTTACAAAGGTTCTGAAGCTCATAAAGCTGCAGTAACTGGAGATACAGTTGGTGATCCTTTCAAAGATACTTCTGGTCCTTCAATGAACATCTTGATTAAATTAACATGTCTTATTGGATTAGTAATCGCTCCAATGTTGGCTGTTGGTGATTCAAATGAGGGTGGTGATGCTGCTGTATGTTCTGGAGAAAAGAAAGAATGTTGTGCAAAGAAAAAATCTTGCGATAGTGATACTAAAGCATGTAAAGGTGATTGGGATGCTAAGAAGTGTCACATGGAAGGTATGAAATGTGACCTTTCAAAGTGTTCAGAAATGACGAAGGAAGAATGTCGTACATACTGTGAAAAAGAAGGATGTTCAGATGAAGCAACTGAAATGTGCATGTCTATGTACAACGAGGCTGGTGAGTTTGTAGGACACGGTGACAAGAAATGTTGTAAAGACAAAGCATCTTGCGAGGGTCACGGAGACCACCACGGTGGAGAAGGACACCCACACTAGAATATAAACACTTTATATATTTAAACGCCTCCTCAGTTAAACTTTGGAGGCGTTTTTTTGCTCTTTATTTTAATGATGTATTCTTATCCCATGATTTAGATTCCTGTATCAGTTGGTATTCATTCACAAAACATCTTAATGAACAGCCAAGAACGTATGAGAACATAGAATGAATGTGAAAATGATCTATTTGCAAAACCTTTTCAAAAGATCCGTTTTCATGCGGGTAATTATCCCATAAACCACAGGTAGATTTCCAGATAAAAACTCAATCAAAAAAAACCATACTACGTATGGGGTATAAATCGTGAATTATTTTTGAACCCGACTTCGAATGAGGTGTACTAGGTTCCAAATAAATTCAAATGAAATCAACTCTAATAATTATTGCAGCGTTATTTGTCAGCAATCTAACTTTCGCAGCAGATACGTTAAGCACAGACATAAAAAAGGCAACCGTTTTTTTAAGCGGAGCACAAGTCTTTCGAGAATCGCAGACCATTTCAATTAAAAAAGGTGTCAATGAAGTCATCATAAAAGATGTTTCACCTTTTCTCAATCAAAGTCATTTACAAGCCACGGCAGACGGGAATTTTTTAATTCTAGATGTTCAGTACCAAACGGAATACGTTGCGCCTCTAGCCAATCCTCCAGTGATTGTTCCCGAAAAAATTCAAAAGGAAATCAATTGGCTAAACGACACTTTGCTCTTCATCAGTTTCGAGAGAGAACGCATTCAGTCCAAGCTCAACAATTTGAACGAAGAAAAGAGAATGGTTACTGAAAATCAATTAATTAAATCAGGTGGGATTAGTGACACTTTGCCTGAGTTTAGAAACATCGTTGACTTTTACCGCGTAAAACTCGATGAAATCAACGAACTGATTCATACTTGGAAAAAGAAACAACATTATTCAAAAACCAGAGAAGGCAAATTCCAAAACCGATTGAACGAATTGAATAATTACTCAAGAAACATAAAGCAACCTGTAAGGCCAGCACGCACTAGACATCATATTTTGGTGACAACGTATTCAGATGTTGCGACGAGTGGAAAGATCAATGTGAACTATTTGGTCCCGAATGCAGGTTGGATTCCCGCTTACGATTTAAGAGCGGACAATACAGTCGATCCGATGTCTATCACATACAAAGCGAGCGTTTACCAAAGTTCAGGTGAAGATTGGAAAAACGTACGCCTTACGCTTTCAACATACAATCAAAATTGCTTTTCGACGAAACCTACAACGGGTGTTTGGAGATTGGATTACACAACCTACAAAAGGAATAAAGTTCAGGCCGCTCCCGGAGATGTAAATGTGAATTTTCAAGCTCAAAATCAGATGTCGGAGGTTTTCACTTCAGAGGCCGACTTAAAACAAGCACAATCTGGCTATCAAAATGAAGCCATAAAGAACAATGAAACTATAAATTTCAACCAGCAATTTATTTCACTTCAGAGCATGGCCAGTATCAGTCAAAATTTTTCAAACGTTGAGTTCGAAGTAAAACTTCCCTACTCGATCAAGGCAGATGGAAGTCAAAAATTGATGGTTGTTACGACAGAGAAAGTAGATGCAGTCTTCTCACATTACATGCTACCAAGAGCCAACAAAAACGCATTTTTACTTGCTAGAATTGGAGATTGGGAAAATCTAAGTTTGTTGCCTGGAAAAGCGAACATTTACTTCAATCAAACAATTGTGGGAAGCACTCAGATTGATCCGTCTATTTTATCTGATACTATGGAGGTTACAATGGGCCGTGATCAAGGAATTGTTTCCTCTCGAAAAAAGATCGGTGAAGAACAAGACAAAAGAAACCTGGGTAAGAATATTAGGAAGACATACACCTTTGAAATCAAAATAAAAAACAGTACGAAAGGCGAAATCAACTTAACTTTGGAGGATCAAATTCCGGTTACAAAAAATGAGGAGATCATGATTTTACTTGTGGATGATGGAGGAGCTACATTCAATAAAACAACGGGAAAAATAACGTGGGAATTGACTGTAAAGCCAGGGGCAGACCAAACTGTTCAGTTCTCATACTCAATCGAACATGACAAGGACAAACCCGTTTCTTAGAAAATACGATTCAACTCTAGCCCTTACTGACATGGTCAATAAGGGCTTTTTTATTTTTCAGGCAACCCTTTTTAAACAAAGCCCCGTTATAGAAGTAAGACCATAACTCTTCGACTTACATTTAATATGTACAAGTTAATTGATATTTGTTTCACGTTTATGTTTCAGACAAATCGAGCAATTAACTCTTCGGAAAAAGCAATAGTACTTTCTTCTATTGGAATCGTCCTGTACGGTTTATTTTTATTTGTATTCGCTGAATAGAAAAGAAATCTCTTTTTTATTTTTTCTCAGACAACCCTATTTCTTTCAATCGACGTTAGTACTTATGTAAGGTCGTTGCATTTTTCACGAATCCTGCTACAATATGTTAACTATTAACTACACCCTAATTATGAAGCCCGTAATTTACCTTGTCTTTGCGCTCGGAAGTTTTCTTTCAGCAAACGTGCGGTGCGGTGAAGACCTAGCGGGGAAAGTTGGGACATATCTAGTAAAATTGAATCCTGAAAATCCAGATATTTCTGCAGCTCCATACTCCTTATCGCATGACTCATTTTTAGAATTATCGTAATTACAATTTACTCTGATGAAACAAGTAAAAAACAATATCAAAATACTGCTCACGTCTAGTTAGTTCTATTAGTATAGTTTAGGTTAGGTAGCGCCATTTGAACGTGGCCAGTGACTATATGAACGAGAGCATATTAAAGGCCCAATTCTATTGGGTCTTTTTTTATGCCCCTTAATTTCTCTAACAATTTCAAATTCGCTAACTTGCTAAGTAATTGCCTCAGGCAACCATAACTAACTCTAAAGTCGTTGTAGTTTATACAACTTACTACCATGAAAAATAAATTTCTATTTCTCGCCATTTTATCATTCGCGATCCTTACGATGTCGTCGTGCGATAAGAAGCAGTGGAAAGAAACTGTTGCAACCAAAATTCAAATTGAATCCGTTAACACTTCGGTTTATTTCGGAGTGAATGTATTGCGCATAGATACCGTCATTGTCAACATGGAATCTCTTGTTTTGAGCGGAAACAGAATCCAAGCAGAGAACATTAATTTATCGGAAACCTTAAATGGTCAGTACCTGCTCACCGAAAATGTAAGCAAGAACATTAGTACATTTTCAATTCCTCAAGGAACTTATGAAAGTTTTCTGCTGACTTCTAAAATTGGAGGCGGAATTAACTCAATTGAATTGAAAGGAACGTATACTTTAGCAAACAATACAGTGAAAAAAGTTGTCCTGGAATTGAATTACAACGAGTTCTTATTGAATCAAATGGTTGAGAACAGCTCAAACCCAATCTCAATTGATAAGGACATGCCGGGAGAAATCACGATTGCAATTGACCCATCAATTTTATTCAACAAGTTGAACCCTAGTTACTGGAATGCCGCTAACAATTCAATTATAAATGGACAAAACGGAATTAAAATTTCGAACAATTCCAATTCTAGTATGTACAATGAGGTCCACTCGCAAATTGGCGCTTCACTATCCGTTAATTTTGAATAAGATTGGGGAAGTTAGAACATAGAAAATTATTAAAAGCCTGTTTATCGGGGAACAATGAGGCTTTTAAGGAAATGTATGACATTTTCTCTCAAGACATGTTCAAGGTCTGTTGCATGTATGCGCCAGATACTGATACTGCCAATGATTTTCTGCAAGATGGATTTATAAAAGTATTTCAAAACCTTCATAAATATCAGCCATCAGGAAGTCTTGGAGGATGGATTAGAAGAGTAATAGTCAATTCTTGTATTGACAACATAAGACGCGATCACTGGTCAAAAATAATGACCTCTTTCGAAGAACAAGAAATTGATATCACAGAAATTTACAGCGATTCAGATTTTGAGAATGAATTAAATTCGAGAACGTTTTTTGAAATCACGAATGAATTGCCGGTTGGATACAGAACAATCTTGAACTTGTACTTTTTAGAAGAATACACTCACAAAGAAATAGGTGAATTATTGGGCATTTCAGATGGAACGTCGAAATCGCAATTGTTTAAGGCAAAAAGATATTTAAAAGAAGTTTTATTGAAGTCATTAACCCTAGAAGAAATTGAATTTTATGTCGGAAGATTGGTTAAAGAGGTGGTATAAAAGCCGTTTCTCTCAATCGTCTGCCGAAGGGTTAAAAGACGATGTTTGGGAGAAGATTAATTCTAGAATTGGGAATTGGTCGGAATTCTGGTACACGTCTAATTCAGAGAGTATAGACTTAAAACCAAAAGCTGAAGTTTGGGAGAACATCAGTGCTGGCTTGGCCGTTAATGCGCCGGTAAGTAATACTTCTCGCCTATTCTGGATGAGAGCTGCTTCAATTGCTGCCGTGTTTATCCTTATTCCTTACTTATTAAGTGATTTGCAAATTGTAGATCGTGATCTTGCCGCTTCTTCTCAAGTTCAATCCACTTCAATTAATACTTCTAATTCTAATTTAGCAATTCCTAGCTTGTTTCAATCGTTTGATTCAAAGCCCAATACAGTTGTCACTATTTCTCAAACTGTTTTAGAACCTCTACGTGTCATTCCATCCGTTCAAATCGCGAGAAGCGAACCTGTTCCAGAATTGACGTCTACTAAAGTTAATCCGTCCCAAAAGGCAACTGATCAATCGCTTCGTCTGGCCACACTTCCATTGAATGCGTCCTCTCGTTTTGAAAGAGATTTAAACTTCGAACGCTTGAATGGAAAACCAACTCGAGGCCCCTGGTCTGTAGGAGCATCTATAAATATGCAACGCTCAAACATGCTTAATGCTGTAAGTCTCCGAGGAATGAGCAATGAAAGTCCAATAACAAATATTTCCCACACCAAAATAGGTCTCAATCTTTCAGTAATCCGACAACTGAGAAGCGGTGCTAATTTAGAAGCGAAGTTGTTAATCAACAACCAAGAATCTCAATGTTATGAGGATTTTGCCGGAGCAAATTATATTGAAAAATCACTCGTTTTAAATTATCAAACCCTGCAACTTTCTTATGCACATCCACTATTTACTTTAGGAAAGAGTAGATTGGAAGCAAGTGCTGGAATATTTGGGAGTTACCGCACGAGCCTTGAAGAAAAATGGGACAAAGAAGACCGAAATATTCTTGCGAACGGCTTTAAAAAAGGAAACGTTGGCATTCGTTTTGGCCTCGATGGAGTCTATTCAATAAATCAATTACTTGATTTCAGCATAGGCGTTTATTACAACAATGGAATCATCAATGTTTTCAAGGGAACTGACGACATTCCATCCCACTTTTTGAAAACGTATACTTCATCATTTGGTGCTAATATTGGTCTTCGATACCACCTTTAGTGATTCCCAAACTGTAACTTTTATAGCTTCTCGGTTGTTTTAAATAGTACACACAACCCAATGAAGGCTTTACTACTAATTTTAACGGTGACTCTTGCTTTAAGTGCGAACTCTCAGCAGTTTTATTCTACCACAATGTTCTGGAATAATTTGCCATTCGTAAATCCAGCGACTAGTGGAATGGAGAATGCACATGATTTCAGAACTACATTTATTCTACCTCCACTCATTTCTGATTCAAGAAATATAACGTCACTATCGAATTACAATGCGCTTTACAATCGACACCACGGAATTGGGGTCAACTATCAATACACGCGGTATTTCCATAACCAATACCATAAGATTCAGCTGAATTACAACTATCAATTCCACTTGAGTCAAACCAAAAAGATCTCCATTGGAATTTCTCCTGGATTCCGACTTTCAAAATCTGATATCGTTTGGATCCCACCGACTACAGCACCCGATCCCTTTATTCCAGACAATTCAATGCACAACTTAAACCTGAATGTAGGAATTGCTTACAAAGGCAACAACATTTTCGCAGGTTTGGGAATCACGGGGCTTTATCAACCTAGACTGGATACAGGTTTGGCTTTCGAGGCAGATCACAAATCAACCTATTTTGCACATTTCAGATACAAGTGGAACGTAAGCCGTCTGTTTAAGCTCTTCTTTGAAACATATGGTAAAACGAATTCGAATTATTCAACGGCAGAAGTCAACGTAAGAACGCGTTTTAAGGATCAGTATTGGCTCGGTATTACGTACAGATCATCGAATGTTGTTGCCATGAATGCAGGTTTGGATTTTAAACGGAAACGGGGAAGAAATCGATACCGTATTGCCTATTCAATTGACTTCAACAAAATCAAAGGAAAAGACGGGAGGTTTTATCAGCCTCAAGAATTTTCAGTCGGATTTATAGTTCCTCACAAATTTACATCACAACTTCCACCATCATTTCCATTACCCAACTTTTAAATTATGAAAACAATTACACTACTATCGATTCTAATTTTAAGTTTTGTTTCTAATGCACAAGACGAACATTCGCCTTCAATGTTTTGGAATAATTATACTCAATTCAATCCTGCTGTCAGTGGATTAGAGTATCAGCACAAGGGAATTCTAAGCTATCGCAATGAATGGCCTAGCCTTTCTGGAAATAGGCGAACTCTCTTCGCAAATTATGACGGCAGGATTGGAAGACGTCATGGTGTTGGCCTCAATCTTACCAGCAGCAGACGCTATTGGGGAACTCAACATCAAGAAGTTCAAGTCAATTATAGCTACCATCATGTTATGAAGAATTCCCGAAGAATTTCAATTGGTGTGTCTCCAAGTTACAATAGATCTGCAGTTTCTGAAGTTTGGGGACCACCCATTTCAAAAACGAACAGCTTGAATTTCAATACTGGAATTGCTTATCAAGGAAGTACAATATTGGCCGGAATTGGAGTAACTCAATTGTTTAATATCGCGTCTTCAGAAGGGGGCGGTGCGACCGATCTCAAACCAAATTTTTTCGCGCATTTTAGAAAAATATTTCAAATTGGTAGAAACCTAGATATCTTCTTAGATGGAGTCTATCAAACTGCTGATGGTTTTCATTCTGCCAAATTGAATGCTCGAGTTGTTCTTTATGACAAGTTTATGTTTGGTGGTGGCATCGGCGGAAGAAACAATCTTATGGCACAAGTTGGATGGGACATCGACAATCGATTTAGAGTTGCTTATGCCTATGACGCCAGCGTAAGCAAGCTGAGCAATGGAGTTTCAGGAGGAAGTCACGAATTCACTTTGGGATATGTAATGAAATACAGGGTTCGAAACTTGTCCTTTCGAAACATTAGTACACCGAATTTCTAGTGAATTCACAAGGCCTCATAACGGTTTAGAAGAATTTGAATAGAAGATACGTTAAAGATTACAGAACCCATTCAGAAGAAAATCACGAACGATAAGACCGAAAAATAAATTGTACCTTTTCGATAGTACTCCATTGTTTTAATACTACAATCAAGTCTATGAAAATCCTTTTGTTTTGCACGATCATCTTCCTCAGCTTTGAATCAAATGCTCAGCAAGAACACGTTTCATCTATGTTCTGGAATAACTATTCTGAAATAAATCCAGCGACAGTTGGCTTGGTAAATAAGCAACAGGCAATACTCTCTTATCGCAATCAATGGCCAAGCCTTAGTGGCAATGAACGTGTCCTATTTGCCAATTATAACGCACGAATAGGAAGGCACCATGGAGTTGGTGGCAACATCACGAGTGGTACAGTTGGGTCTAGTGAATTTCAGGAAGTTCAAGCCAATTATAGCTATCAGCACATCGTAGGTTCTCGACGTATTTCCATTGGAGTAGGGCCGAGCTATAACAGAACTGTTTTTTCATCTCCGTTGTTTCCAATTGAATCGAGATCGAACACATTGAATTTTAATACGGGTGTGGCTTATCAAGGAAAAACCATTTTAGCTGGAGTTGGAGCGACGCAGCTCTTCGCTCTTAATTTTAATAGTGACTCCATTGGAATGAATTTAACACCACATTACTACGCTCATTTTCGGAACATCTTTATCCTTTCACGCACTATGGAGGTATACCTCGAGGGCATATACCGATTGAGCAATGGTTTTCAAGCGCTGGAGTTGAATGCTAGAATAGTTCTTTTTAACAAATTAATGTTCGGCATTGGTTATCGCGGAAAAGATACATACTCAGCTCAATTAGGATGGGATATTGATGACCATTTTAGAATTGCTTATGCCAACGACAGAACCATAAATAAGCTTTCAAATGGGGCTGGCGTAAGCCATGAATTCAGCTTGGGTTATGTTGTAAAATATAGAGTTCGAAAAGGACATGCGTATCCTATTTTGCATTAACCCTTCATTCTAGTGAATTGACAAAAATATTTCAGTCTCGTATTGAAATCTTCATTGAGAGATAGGAACAAACTAATTCTCGAGGATCTTCTATAAATCCAAGATTAACTTTAACTTGCATTCGAAATTTAGGAATGAATTCAAATGAAAAAATTTAAGACCAGCAAAGAGTCGCAAGTGGGCATGAGTTTACTTATGACGCCCAGTCATTCTAATTTTAGCGGAAAAATCCACGGAGGCTATATTCTAAGTTTAATGGATCAAGTTGCGTTCTCATGTGCTTCCAAACATTCTGGTTATTACTGCGTCACAGCTTCTGTCAACAAGGTTGATTTCGTTAACCCTGTTGATGTTGGCCAATTGCTTCACCTTAAAGCTTCTATAAATTATACGGGAAATTCGTCTATGGTTGTTGGACTTCGTGTTGAAGCTGAAGACATCAGAACTGGGGAAATCAACCATTGTAATTCTTCCTACTTTACAATGGTTGCAAAAGATGATGATGGAACTAGTGTTCGCGTTCCAGGCTTAATATTGGACTCTAAAGAAAGTATTCGGAGATTTGCGCGAAGCATACAACGCCAGAATCAAACGAACCTTCGCAATGAAAATTTCAAACCCTCTGAATTTGAAATTGAAGATCATATCACATTACTTGACGGACACAATCTTGATATTCAATTTGATTTTTAATTAGAGATTTTTATCGTAGCGAATAGAAACGTGAATCCACGCTGATCTTCCGATGCGCAATAGAAATGGCCACGTAATTAAAAAGGCGACAATCATCAGAGCGAAGTACATCCAAACATGATTTGCGTCTGCAAATAAGGCGAGGATGAGAAAGGGCATTTCAATGGCAACAACAAATGGATAACTGATCCACATGGCGCCTATCCAAAAACCGGGTTCTATTTCAAATTTCTGATCGCATACCTCGCAGTTTTCAGGCATTTTAAGAATATCTCGATAGACGAATAAGCCTTTACGCGTGAACAATTTTCCCTTACGGCATCTTGGACATTTTAATCCAAACATGGAGCGAAGAGATGAAATAGATTGCTTAACAGCCATAATGAAAACAAGGTAGTCAACAAATAATAGAAGAGCTCTAAAAGTCTCTTTTAAAATGAAATACTCCAACTTGAAACGAACCACTGCAATCGCAAAGGTTTCATTTACACAAAAAACTTATTGTATGAGAATATATTGGATCGACCATTTAGAAGTCGGTAATATTGGAATGATGGCTAGGCCGAAAGGCAATGATTGGCTGGAAGACGAAGTGAAAAAACTAAACCAACATGGCGTTAATGTAGTCGTTTCATTATTGAAACAGTACGAAGAAAGTGAGCTTGAAGTTGAGCTAGAACAGAACACATGCGAAAGATTGGGAATTGAGTTTATTCGTTTCCCGATCCAAGACAGAGGGCTTCCAGATAATTTAAAAGATTTTATTGCTCTAATTGCAAATATCGAGGAAAGACTAAATCACAATAAAAAAATTGTTGTGCATTGCAGAATGGGGATTGGCAGAACCTCTCTAGTAATAGCCAGTCTTCTGATAAAGAAAGGAGTCAAATTTGAGGAGGTTTTTGATCTTATAAGTGAGAAGAGAACTTTAAACGTTCCAGATACTGAGGATCAAATTAATTGGATTGGCGAAATCGCACCTGTACTCCGGAATAAGTAAAAGAAATCTCCCGTTGGAAAAGCGAGCCAAGCATCGCCTATTCGTCTCCTTCCGAAATGGATTTTTAAAAAATATTGAACTAATCACTATATTGTGGTAGCAACCAACGAATGCTACTGGAAAAGTTCCGTGGTAAAATTGAATTTGTAATTCACAATTATACACGATGAAAGTAGTCTCTACAAATATCGGTAACTCTCGAACTGTCGTCTGGAACAAGGAGGAGGTGACTACTGGAATTTTCAAAAACCCTGTTGATGAACCTATCTATCTTGGAACTGAAGATGTTGTGGACGATTCCGTAATTGACAGGAAGTACCATGGTGGAGTAGACAAGGCGTGTTACATATTCTCCTCAGATCACTATCCGGATTGGCAAGCCAGGTATCCCTACTTGGAATGGAGCTATGGAATGTTTGGTGAAAACCTTACTATTAAGGGCTTGGATGAGCAAAAAATCAGGATTGGCGATATTTTTGACCTTGGTGAAGCCAAAGTGCAGGTTTCAGAGCCGCGCCAACCGTGTTTCAAGCTCAATATTCGGTTCAACTCAAAAGAAACGATTAAGCAATTTGTGGCCTACCAACGAAGTGGATGCTATCTCCGTGTTCTAAAACCTGGAATGGTTGAAAACGGCGATGAAATGACCTTGATTGAATCCAACCCAGAGAGCTTAACTGTTTTCGAAACATTCAAATTAATATTCAGCAAAAACAAATCTCAAGAATTGGTGGATCGCGCCCTAGCAGATCCTTTTCTTGCGGAAGCAACGAAAGAAAAATTTAGAGAATCATGATTAAATTCTTCCTGCGTGCAAAACATTGGCAATTGTTCTTGATACTATTTGTACTACCCTTTATTGTGAATATGATATTTATGGGTTCTATGATGACCAAAGTAGCGGTAAGTAATGGCCCTGAAGATTTTGTTGAAACGTTCAAGGTCTTTAAATGGTTTCCGCTTCTCTTAATAATTGGAACTTTTGGAACGTTCGGATGGATTGTATCTGTGGGGGTTGGACTTCACAAATACGTTCCTAAAAGTGCAGGAATGAGGCTTGGACTGTTTAAAATACTCATGGCAATAGCTATTGGTTACTTCCTGTTCTTTAGCATTTGGATGAGTAGTCTTTTTTCTGAAATGTCTGTTCACGTAGCAAATGATACTGAACCAGACCCATCTATGTTCAAATGGTTAGGTATCATTATTCCAATGCATTTCCTGTCCATTTTTGCCATGATTTATGCACTTTGGTTTAACGCCAAATCGTTTAAATCAATTGAACTTGGCAAAGAAGCTCATTCTAGTGATTATATCGGACATTTTTTCCTCTTCTGGTTTTCTTTTATTGGCGTTTGGATCATTCAGCCTACAATCAATAAGATCGTGGATGGAACAATTGATCCTCCAACTGACAGCGCAGCTTCCAATGGCAAAGCAACCAGTGAAAACAGAGATCTACTCGACTAAATTCTTCCCGATTGCCCGGAAGATGATTCCTTAATGTTGGCTGGTGCTTTCAAACGACCGAACTTGTGCGAGAAGCCTAGTTTAAACGTTGTAAATTGATTTTGGTTCGATCCGTAGGATTCGTAATTACTAAACGTTCTAAAGTACTCTTGGCGTCTTGGAGCAATATTCGCCACTTCTGCAAAACATTGGAATTTACTTTCTTCAAACTTCTTTGTCAGTCTCAGCCCCCAACGTGTATTGATACCTGAAACCATTGCATCTCCACCCCATTTGGATATTGAAAGACGGTTCATAATCGCGAATTTAGCAGGAAGATTAAACGTTATGTAAGAATACAATCCAAAAGTAGTATTGAAAAATGTCTCTCTGTTGAACTCCTCAGTAAACTCATATTTGTTTCTGGACACCCAAAAACTTGTCCATCCAGTCATCCATTTCAACTCAACTGGGATGCTCAAACTCAAATCCCAAGACTCTTCATAATTGGCGTTTGAAGGCGTGACTTCTGAAATGAAACTTCCGTCTCGAATAAAATTCAAATCACTCACAGGCTCTTCAGTTCTGTTGTATGTCACCGACAAATTATATTTATAAAAAAGGTCCAATTCCAACCCAATCGAATGTTCGTAAGAAGGTCTCAAGTTTGGATTTCCATATTCAATATTAAGGCTGTCTTGAACTTTCACAAATGGATCGTAGTTAGAAAATTGCGGCCGATCAATTCCTTTATCGTAATAAAGTGTCACACCCAGTTTGTCGTTTGGCTCCCACAACATGCCAATATTCGGAAAGAAAGCAAGGTAATTCGAATCCATAAACTTGGTGTCGAGCGATTCACTAAACCCGTATAATTTCGTGTACTCTGTTCGCAATCCAACTCGAAATCCAATCTTCTTCCATTGTTTGCTCACCTCAGCGAATCCTCCAATTATATCTTCTCGATAATCGTACGAATTTGAAAATTGATTGTCCAGAACCCACTCCTCGCCTACTAAGTTTGATTGATCAAAACGTTTTCCGTTAATCAATAGTCCATAATCGCCACCAGCGCTAACGATCCATCCTGTCGTGTCAAAATAATGTTCGTAATTCACACGCAATTCACCAATATTCGGTTGGTTTTTAGAAAAGGCTTTAACATCGTATCGATCCGTCGTCCCATTGATCGGGTCTCGAATTTCACTCAAATTAATCTGATCTTGATTGTCCTTCTTGACCAAATAATTCAGGTTGACTTCAAAAGAGCTTCCCATTGTATCTGTCTCCCAAGTATAATTCAAGAATACGGTATTCCTGAGCCATTGTGAAGAATTCTCCGTTTCCTTCGATTTAACCAAAGTTATGGTGTCCTCCGTAAAGTAATTTGTTAATCCCGAATTTGTTGATTTACGACTACTCCCATATCCATTAACTCCAAGCGTTATCCGTTGTGATTCATTTATAGCATAAGCCGTTTTAACATTGTAATACCGCCAAATGTTTGAATTGTCTCCATAAAATTCTGATTCATACCCTCGGTTTGTAGCATCCGTTGACGTGGCGTATCCATCTCCAAATGAATTGGAAGACTGGAAGTTAATTCCAAAATGGCTATTAATTGAAAACTTCTTTTTCTTGAAACTAAACCCAAGATGGCCTGCACTTGTTGGTCTAATTTGCGTGCTTATTCCTCCAACGGCACGAAGATTTGCTTGATATCCCTCCAATGAGAAATTCTTGGTGTACACTTCAATGACTCCACCTCCACTTCCCTGCGCTTTGTATTTCGCAGAAGGGTTGGTTATAATTTCTATACGATCCACTTGAGCGGCAGGAATCGCTTTCAATTCTTCATTCGTGATAATCGCCTGTCGATCTATTAAAATCAATGGCGATCCTTTTCCAATAATCTCGATGGATTCATCATCTGGAGAAGTCAATCGAGGTGCTGCCTTCATAACATCAAACAAGGTGTTCAATTGCGCCAAGCTCGTTCCATCTACATTTACTTTAATTCCGTTCATCGTTCTTTCAAACATCGGTTTCTTGTAAATCACTTCGACAGCATCCAACGAAAGGTTTTTCTGCATTTTGACAGTGCCGAGCTGAATCAAATCACCCGTCACTATAAATAAAATTGAGGTATCTAAATACTCAGGAACAATCAACTTCATATAAAACGTATCATTCAACGCCGCTTTTATATCCGTCGTGTAGAAAGAACTGTCCATATAATTTCCTTTTACCATGGATGAATCGGACATTGAGAAGATGACGGCCTTCCCTAAACCATCTGCCGCAACATCAGGATTCACAGTTACCTCAACGGTTACTGTTTGATTGTAAGCGGATAAGGATAATAGTAGGAAAAAAGTTGAGAAGAAAATTTTCATTGAATAGTTGAATTGCATTGTTGAATTGAATGGTAAGTATAACAGGTCTCGGCCAATAAGTAACGCCATTTAATACAAATTGGCTTTGTTTTACAATCTTTTACATTGCTTTACGAATTCGTATTTATACCTTAACCGCTAAAAATTGACAAGAAGGAACCCCTAAATCATTGAGTAAGATTACAAACGGTAACCCTATTTGTCATTTCTTGATTACCTTTAAGCGCCTATATAATTTTATTATGAGAAAACATTTGACTTTAGCTTCATTGCTATTCTTAAGCTTGACTTCATTCGGTCAGAATTACATGACCCCAGAAAAATTGATTGAATTGAACCGCGTTTCTGGAGTGAGCGTAAGTGCCGAAAATATCGTTTATTCTGTTTCCAAAGTAGATATCGCTTCCGACAAAAGAAGTACGAAATACTTTACAATGGCTTTGGACGGGTCTGGAAAGAAAGAGGTTTCAACGAGTGACGGACTCATTATCGATGACAATATATCGCCCGATGGAAAGCTTAAAATTTCGATTGAGGACATTAAAATCAGAGACGTTAATGGAACAGATTTCTATCCGGAGTTAAAGCAATCCAACATGATGATCTACAACGAGCTGAATTACAGACATTGGGACACATGGGAAGATGGAAAATACAGCCACGTAATGATTTCAAACGTTGATGGTTCAAATAAAATGGACATCATGACAAATGAACCCTTTGATTGCCCGCAAAAACCCTTTGGTGGTGGTGAAGATTACATTTGGTCACCCGATGGAAAAAGTCTGCTTTACGTGACAAAGAAATTACACGGAACAGAATACGCGGTGAGCACCAACACGGATATCTACAAATACGATTTGGCGACAAGTCAAACAACGAATTTAACGGAAGACAACAAAGGATACGATACAGAACCTGCTTATTCATCTACTGGAGTTCTAGGATATTGTCAAATGGAGCGCGATGGTTATGAATCAGACAAAAAAGACATTATTATCATTTTGGATGGCAAGAAAATCAACTTAACGGCACATTGGGATGGAACCGTAAATGGTTTTACATGGAGCAACGACGGGAAGAAAATCTTTTTCACTGCCGCTGTTAAAGGAACGGTTCATTTGTTTGAAATGACACTTCCAAAATCGGCAAACAAATTTTCGTTGATGGCACCACAGCCAAAACAAATTACAACTGGTCAGTTTGATATTAGAGGAATTGTTGGTCACGTAAAAAACACGATGGTAGTTGGACGTGGTGACATGAATCACGCAACGGAATTGTATTCAGTAGATTTGACTTCTGGTAAAATGACACAATTATCGCATGAAAATGATGCGCTCTACAAAGGATTAAAACTTGGAAAGGTCGAAAGAAGAATTACAAAAGCAACAGACGGAGCAGATTTACATTCTTGGGTAATTTACCCTCCGGATTTCGATCCAACAAAAAAATACCCAACACTTCTTTATTGCCAAGGTGGACCTCAAGGTGCATTGAGCCAATTCTATTCCTACCGATGGAACTTCCAATTAATGGCAGCTCACGGGTATATTATCATTGCTCCAAACAGACGTGGAATGCCCGGTTATGGAGTTGAATGGAACGAGCAAATTTCAAAAAATTACGGCGGTCAAAACATGGACGATTACCTTTCTGCGATTGATGACATTTCGAAAGAATCTTACGTGGACAACGAGCGATTGGGATGTATCGGAGCGAGTTACGGTGGTTATTCAGCGTTTTATCTTTCTGCAATTCACGAAGACAGATTTAAAACATTCGTTTCTCACGATGGAATTTACAACTGGAAAAGTATGTACGGAACGACGGAAGAACTTTTCTTTTTGAATTGGGATCTTGGCGGTTCTTATTGGGACAAAGGAAACAAAGATGCGCATGCAAGTCATACGATCTTTAATCCATCGGAGCGTGTTCAAGACTGGACGTCTCCAATTTTAATTATTCAAGGTGGTATTGATTTCCGCGTACCGATCGGACAAGGATTGGAAGCATTTCAAGCGGCGCAATTGCAAGGAATTAAAAGTCGATTGTTGTACTTCCCGGAGGAAAACCATTGGGTTTTGGATTATCAAAACAGTTTAATCTGGCACACGGAATTCTACAAATGGCTTAACGAAACGCTTTAGATACTGCCATCTTAACTGCGCTCGATTAACTATCAATTGTTCATCTCGACTACGCTCGATGAACCGTGCTAATTCGTTAATCGATCAAAGTCGAGATAAGAACCTCTAATATGAGTCAACAAAAAGTATTAATTACTGGAGGTACTGGAGCTATTGGCTTACAGCTTCTGAAACAAATGCAAGCCGAAAATCGCCTGGATCAGCTATCGGTTTTGGTTCGAGATTCAAAAACGAACAGAAAGAAGCTGAAGGCATTTGGAAATAAGTTGACCGTTCATTTTGGCGATATCACGAATCTCGATTCCGTCAAAAAGGCCGTTAAAGGTCAAGATGTTGTTATTCACTTGGCCGCGCTTATTCCAACCGTTGAAAATTCGAATGACGCATTGGTAACCCGCGTTAATGTTGGCGGAACGGAAAACGTCGTTCGAGCCATGGAATCAGAATCTCCGAATGCATTTTTGCTTTTCAGCTCATCAGTTGCCATTTATGGAGATCGAATCAAAGGACCGGACATCAAAGTAACTGACCCGCCAAAAGGTCTTGAACACGACAATTATTCCAAAACCAAAGTTGACGCCGAAGCGATCATCATGTCAAGTAAATTGAATTGGAGCATTTTTAGATTGAGCGCAATAATGGGCATTGGAAACCATAAAGTTTCTGGAATTATGTTTGATGTTCCTCTTGAAACGAAAATGGAAATTGCAACGGTGAAAGACACGGCGAACGGGTTTGTTTGCGCACTTGACAAACAAAGTGTTTTGAACCATCAAATCTTCAATCTCGCTGGTGGAAAGCAATGTCAATTAACCTATAAAGAATTTCTAACAAACGCTTTTGACTCTTTTGGAATGGGAAAAATCAATTTCCACAAATTTGCATTTGCACGGCAGAATTTCCATTGCGGTTATTATCAAGATAGTGACGTTTTAGAGAATTTAATTCACTTCCGAAGTGATTCCGTTGAAACATACTTCAAACGTTTTCGAGCATCTGTTCCAGCGATTCAGCGCATTGCCACTATCCCTTTCGCAGGAATCGTAAAATGGTACTTGCAAACACTATCTGCTCCGCTAAATGCTTACAAAAAAGGAGATCAGGAGAAAATCAAGTTCTTTTTTGGTAATATTGACGCATGAACCTTGAAAACTTCTATTTGCTAAATTACGCCTGGATCATTCTGGCCGTAATTATCTTCCTTACTTTGGTTATTCTAAAAGTCAGAGCGCCATACGGACGTCATGCAAATGATAAATGGGGTAAGATGATTTCAAACCATTGGGGATGGTTCTGGATGGAATTACCGGCCTTTCTTCTCTTTCCTATTCTAACGTTTATTGGCCCAAGAGAAAAAGATTGGCTGACTTTGTTAGTCGTTGGACTTTGGACCTTGCATTATTTTAACAGAACGATCATCTTCCCTTTTCGATTGAGAACCAGAGGTAAAAAGATGCCCTTGACAATTATCTTCAGCGCCTTGTTTTTCAACGGGATGAATGGATTCTTAAACGGCTATTATTTAGGCTATCTCGCTCCTGAAGACGCAACTGGAATAACAGTAAACATTGTTGTGGGGCTTGCACTGTTCTTTTTGGGAATGTACATCAATCAAGGAACGGACTCGAGACTTATCGCATTGCGTAAAAAACAAGAAGGGTATCAAATTCCAAGGCGTTGGCTGTTCAAGTACATTTCTTGTCCGAATCACTTTGGTGAGATTATTGAGTGGGTTGGGTTTGCGGTTGTCGCTTGGAGTGTTCCCGCCGTTACTTTTGCTGTTTGGACGTTTTGTAATTTAGTTCCTAGAGCGCTGAATCACCATGAATGGTACCAAGAGAATTTTGAAGATTATCCGAAGAATCGGAAAGCGGTTTTGCCGAAGGTTTGGTAAAATCTCAATGATGTAAAAGGGCTTCTACTCACTTTTTTTCTCTAGGATACGATTATACAAATCAGAGATTTCGTTTAAATCGGGTTCGCGACGCATCGCTTTTTTTCGTGCATCAGAATCTTTCATCCAGCGATACAACCAAGATATCCCCCACTTTTTGTAATAGAAATTGTCCTGATTGTAAACGGGATCTTTCAGGGTTTCATCCATTGAAATAAAGGAATAGTCTCGCCGTTTTAATTCGTTTATTAATTGCCCCAAATAATCTGTATTAATCCTGTTATCGTGGCACAAATACATTTGATTCACATGTCGTTGATATTGGGCTACTGAAAGTGAATCGTAGAAGTCAAAAAGTTTTAATGTTTCACTTATATATAGTTGACCAACTTCTTTCGCTCTTGCACTGTCTCCTATTTTCAAATAGTGCGAATACACATAATTAAACATCCAGTCCGAACTTTCAATTGTAAAAGGTGCAATTGTACAATTATGTTGCAAAAAATAAGAGTTCATGGTTTCATGCTGTACGGAGTCTTTTCCAAGATCATTGTACGGAAATCGAAAATAGGAAATCTTCTTGTTGTACTTTCTTGAAATGGAATCAGATAAAAGCAGTCCGTTTTCAATATCTTGTGTGAACTCCTCCAAACTCGATTCTGAATACCTTGAGTGTCCAAATGTATGATTGCCGCATGTCACGATGTCTTTTTTTATCCACGACTCTAAGAGTTGAATATTAGAAATCGTATCACCTCTATAAATTAGGCCTTCGTTGATAAAAATTGAAACGGGAATTTTAAGGGAGTCCAATTGACTTAATAAACTAGAGTTATTTTCGTGAGCATTATACATTCTTACATTGGGAACATCATCTATTGAAATTGAAACTCTTTTTATCATGTCCGCTTTTGAGCCTTCAAACACTACGAACTGTTTTGAAGGCAATCTATTGTCTGTCTGCGAATAAACGACAGTGCTGCAAATAATAAAAATGATTAATACCGTGGATTTCATTTATCGAAACTACCAAGAATAGCTCCTGAATAATTATTCTTTCTTTGAAAAATTGTTAAAAACAACATTCATTTCTAAACGATTGTTTAGTTTTGTATTCAATAGGGCGAATTCATGGCTAGAAAAAAGAATTATATCGAAGGAGAGGTTATTGAAAAAGCAATGCAATTGTTTTGGTCCAATGGTTATGAAAATACTTCCATGCAAATGCTCGAAGACAAAATGGGCATCAATAAATTTTCCATCTATTCTAGTTTTGGCAGTAAACACGGTCTTTTCCTTGAAAGCTTAAAAGCGTATAAAGAAAGAACAAAAGGAATATTCGAAGATTTCAAAAACGCAACAAATGGAGTTGAAGATATAAAGAAATTTTTCTATGATTCCGTTGATATTTGTAACAGGAAAGGAAATCAAAAAGGCTGTTTGGTTACAACCACATATCTTGATTTTTTTGAAAAGGAGGATGAATTAATAAACCATCAAATGACTGAATTCATGAATAACCTGAAGGGTCTATTCATTGAAAAATTACAAATGAATTCAATCAAAAATGAAGAAACAGTGTTGAGAGAAGCCAATTTTTTGTTACTAGCTAAAAACGGTTTGGCCTCAGCTTCGCGGGTTAATGATGAAAAAGAAATAAGTGACTACATCGAAATGACCTTTAAAAACATTAGCCCGTTATAACGAGACAACAACAAAATCAAAAATTTAAAAATCTTATGAAATTGAATTCAATAGTGGGTATAATTTTGGCTTTTTCTTTTACGTCCTGCAATAATGGGGATGAACCAGCAGAAGCAAATACAAACAAATTTAAAAACAAGGGGCATGAGCTGGTTTACACTATGGTGCAAAAGGTAGGCGATTACAATAAACTTATAGAAAAGGAAAACGTAACATACACATATACCTATCAAACGCCAGATGGCCAAACTGATATTTCGAAAGAGAAATACATTTTTGCAGGAGAGTTGTCCTACGGTAATTATATGCATCATGAAAGAACATTCCCCCAACTTGAAGGACGAATCGAACAAGGTTTTGATGGAAACGAATTTTGGTTAAAACACAACGGTGAAGTCCTAGAGGATGAAAGTCTTTTGAAAAGAGTTGCTTTTAATAGGCCTACTAATTTTTACTGGTTTACCATGTTCCAAAAATTATTGGACCTTGGATTGGAGTATGAATATCTAGGGGAGGAAACCATAGACAACCAAGCTTATGATTTAGTGAAAATAACGTTTAATTCTGCGGATGATAACCCTACTGACATCTACCAACTTTACATCAATAAGAAAACATTGTTAGTAGATCAATTTCTTTTTACCGTAGCTGACTTTGGGAAAATGGAAATCCCGAATCTAATGAAGCTTGAATATGAAAAAGTAGAGGGTATTCTAATTCCATCAAAACGCAAATACAAAAAATCTACATGGAATGCGGATATCGATAGCGCCGCATGGACGTATGTTACGTGGTCCAATATTAAATTCAATACCGAAATAACAAATAAAGATTTTAAAAAAAAGAATAAAATGAAAGCACAAAACGAAACATCGCTTAAATCAAAATTGGATGAAAAGAAAGCAAATTTTGAGTTGAAAGCAGACGACAATAAAAAAAGAGCTTATAAAGAAGGAATTGATTCAGTTAAAAATAGTGGGGTAATCAGTAAGGCAAAACAAGTAGGAGAAAAAGCTCCAAATTTTACACTAAAAAATGCCCTAGGAAATCCCGTAGAACTGAACGACTATTTAAAAAAGGGGAAGGTCGTTTTGACTTGGTACCGAGGTGGTTGGTGTCCTTATTGTAATTTAACCTTGCACCAATTACAGCAAGAGTTACCAAATTTTAAAGCAAGTGGAGCTACGTTAATCGCCTTAACGCCTGAATTGCCAGACAAATCGATCAGTACAGCGGAAAAAAACGCGTTAGAATTTGAAGTTTTAAGTGATATTGGAAATAAAATTGCCAAAGAATATGGAATCGTATTTAAACTCACAGATGAAGTAGCTGGCATGTACAATCAATCATTTGACATGAACGGCTATAATGGAGACGCATCAAACGAACTTCCCTTAGCGGCAACATTTATCATCGCTGAAAACGGAAAGATACTCTATACGTTCTTAGATGCAGATTACCGAAATAGAGCTGAGCCTTCAGAATTAACCGAATTTTTACAGAACAATTAGAGGGCTTAAAGCTATGCAAGCGAACAAGTTATTGATGATTTTATCGGCTCATTTAAGTTAACATACGAGAGCGAAGAAGGTTAAAATAGAACCTTTTAGAATTGGAAGTCTGCACTGCCAAAACAAGACATTTTCACAATGTTCTGTATTTCTATTTAGCAATTGATATTGAAAGTAACTATCTTGCGTTGTGTAAACTCGAAAAATCACAATTACCGGTCTCTTACTTAGATTGTTAATTAATTTTCGAATCACAAGACATTTAAATATTAGGATTTATCACGGGCCTTTTAACCCTGAAAAATCCAATCGTTAAAAGATTAAAAAATTAAGATACGAGTACTATTAAGTGTACAGTTAAAGTAGTTATGGTTAGGTAGTAATACATCTAATATGTATGTCGATCTTAATGAGAGGTGTTTCTTCGGAAGCACCTCTTTTATTTTGGTAAAACCCTGAATTCGTGACAGGCATGAAATTTGATAAATTCTGGCAAAACTACACGCAACATCATGTCAATTAAAGCCTACGTATTCATTTCCTTTCTTTCTTTGATTTCATACCAATCCATCGGGCAAGATTCAACCGTAATTATTGGAGACTCGATTGTTACCTATGGGGTGAACGGAAACTTAAAAAACCTGGAGTTTAAGGGCAAACTTCGAGAACAACGGATTCAACGAAAACTGCCGATAAATATCGGATACCATGACAATGGATTTATTAGCGGATACAATTATACATTCTCACATGGAGCGCAACATTATATACAGTACTCAGATTCTAAGCGTGGATGTCCAGTAAGTGGGGCCAATCAATTTGAAGCCAATTACACTTTTGAAAAGTGCAAAATGGTGCGGAAAGAATCAAACAAAACTGGTTGGGGAATGTCAATGGAAATGCCCGTCATGAAATCAATTCCCTTTTGCATCGAAGAAGGAACATTTAAAAACTTCGTTTTAAGCCAAGGAACGATAAAATATTACAGCAAAGATCATAAGCTGATTACAACAGTCAACGTTATTTCTGGTCGCAGGCAAAATGACCCGATCGTTTATATTAAGGATTCGCTTCTTGAACAAGCATTCACACAAAATCAAATCATAGATCTAAATCACAACGGACGCATTGAAAAATCTGAAGCCTCTTTGGTGACGGAAATCAACATTAAAAATGGCAAAGGGTTAACAAGTTTAACGGGCCTGAGTCACTTCAATCGTCTTGAAAAAATCAATGTAAATGGTTACAGATTCAAACCCAGTGATTACGCTACCGATAAACTTTTACTTGAAGCCATCCATTCTACAATCCACACTGTAACTCCGGTTCCAAACCCAAAACCACCGATAAGACCATATCCACAGCCGATACAGGAAGCCGAAATCTATGATTTCCCTGATAATGCAGCACAATTTCCGAGCGGAGCTGCAGAAATGCAAAAGTGGCTTATCGATAATATGGTATATCCTGAAATAGCTATTGCGTTAGAAGATGAAGGCAGGGTCTATTTGAGTTTTGTTATTGAAACAAGCGGTTTAATATCCAATATTAAAGTTGAAAAAGGGATAAGCAAAGAAATTGATCGTGAAGCCAAACGCCTGATTAGATCAATGCCAAAATGGATTCCAGGGATGCATGAAGAGAACCTAGTTCGTACCCGTGTTCTTTTACCTATTGTATTTACTTTGGAATGATGAATGTCTAATCAAAATTGGCCTGTTGTTTTTACCATCTAATTTTAAAACTGTGACAGAATCCACCAATCCTGTGATTATTTCACACTTTTAGAACCATTTTCCCATAAGACCGTATATTGTAGTCGAGAACCACGACTTAAAAAAAAACATCTTATGAGTAAAAAGGTAGCATCAGATATTGAAATCGCACAAGCATGCGTAATGACGCATATTGAAAAGATCGCAGCTAAAATTGATATCAGCGCGGATGATCTTGAATTGTATGGAAAATACAAAGCGAAATTGCCTTTAAAACTTATTGATGAAAGCAAGATTAAGAACAACCACTTGGTCCTAGTTACAGCGATGACGCCAACTCCAGCAGGAGAAGGCAAAACGACAACTTCTATTGGATTAACGGAAGGAATGAACAAGATTGGCAAGAAAACTACGGTCGTTCTAAGAGAGCCTTCTTTGGGTCCTGTTTTTGGAATTAAAGGCGGTGCAGCCGGTGGTGGTTACTCTCAAGTCGTTCCTATGGAAGACATCAACTTGCACTTCACAGGTGATTTCTCCGCAATTGAAAAAGCAAACAATTTACTTTCTGCCTTGATCGATAATAACATTCAAAGCCGAACAAGAAGTATTGATATTGACCCAAGAACCATTGGATGGAAACGTGTAATGGATATGAATGATCGATCGTTAAGAGACATCACGATTGGTTTGGGAGGCACGGCAAATGGAATTCCAAGACAAGATGGTTTCAACATTACTCCAGCTTCTGAGGTAATGGCGATTCTGTGTATGGCTGAAAATTTCAAAGATTTGAAAGAGCGGTTGGGTAATATTTATGTCGGATTGACATTCGATAAAAAACCAATCTATGCACGTGATTTGAAAGCTGAAAATGCAATGGCGATTCTTTTGAAAGACGCTATTATGCCAAACCTTGTGCAAACAATGGAAGGGAATCCAGCGATTATTCACGGTGGACCATTCGCGAATATTGCGCAAGGAACAAATACAATTATTGCAACAAAGACAGGTCTTTCACTTTCTGAATACGTTGTTACCGAAGCAGGTTTCGGCGCGGATTTAGGTGCTGAAAAATTCCTAGACATCAAATGTGTTTCCGGTGGATTAAAACCAGAAGCTGTAGTTCTTGTAGCTACAATTAGAGCCCTGAGACATCACGGAGGAGCACCGAAAGAAGAGTACAATACACCAGCAGTAGAACGTGTTTCTGCGGGGTTTGCAAATCTTGAAAAGCACATCGAAAACATTAAGAAGTTCGGATTGAATCCAGTGGTGGCAATCAATGCATTTCCAACCGACACAAACGAAGAAGTTCTATTGGTTCAGGCCAAGTGCAAAGAAATGGGCGTTAACGCTATTGTTGCGAAAGGATGGGCTGAAGGAGGGGCTGGAATGACCGAACTTGCTAAAGCCGTTGTTGGCGAAGTAGAATCTGGAAAAAATAATTTTGTTCCTCTTTACAATTGGAATATTTCAATCAAAGATAAAATCGAAACGATTGCAACTGAAATCTACGGAGCAGACGGTGTTGATTACTCAAAACAAGCGCTTACTGATTTAGCAAAAATTGACAATCTTGGATTGAATGACTTGCCAATTTGTATGGCGAAAACACAGAAATCTTTCTCTGATAACGATCACTTACTTGGCCGTCCAACCAACTTTAGAATCACAGTTCGTGAATTTGAATTTGCAGCTGGAGCCGGATTTATCATTCCTATCCTTGGTAAAATGATGCGGATGCCTGGACTTCCAGCGACGCCTGCGTCAGAAGGAATGAGCATTGACAATGACGGTAAAATTTCAGGATTGTCTTAGGATACTAAAACCGCCGAAAACAAATAAACTACTACATGTCGGTTTTTAAAACCTTAGCAAATATTGGTATTCGTGATGATCATTCTTTCTATCAAAAGAGAATAAGACGCTTTTTCAATATCATCAATTTGATTGGGTTTGCTACGGCAGTTCCTCAATTTTTCTTGACGTATGAAAATGATGTTATCTCTGCTTCTTTCCATTTTATATGGGCTTTTTTAATTCTCGTGTCCATCGCTTGCCATCACTGGATTGGCTTTAACACGTCGCGGTTCATCACCTTTAGTTCTGTATTTTTATTTGGTTTTTTATACGCCGCAAGAATAGGACCTGATGCCTATGCACATATTGGATCAATGACCGTAATCGTCGCGTGCTTCATCGTATATGACTTAAAAAAAGAATGGGGTTATGCGCTTTTCTTTCTAATTGTGCAACTAACTGGAATCATCGTTGTCGAGTTAGACATCTTCACAGAACATTCGATAGCCTTGGACAACTTAGAACAAATTCGCATTACCTCGCTTGTGTCCGCTGTCATTTTCATTATTATTCAAATCGCCTTCTTTATACGGATGAGCAACGCAAATGAAAACGAAATAATTGAAGAACTCAGGGCTTCAAATACTATTTTGAAATCGACCAACGAGGAAAAGAGCCTACTCTTAAAAGAAGTACACCACAGGGTAAAGAACAATTTGCAGCTCATTACCAGCTTGCTTCGTTTACAGGCAAACAACATCAAAGACGAAAAATTAGATTTACAATTTGGAGAAGCAACAAGCCGTATAAAGTCGATTGCCCTGCTTCACGAGAAAATCTACAAACAAGATTCTTTGGCCAAAATTGACTTTGAAGAATACATCCGTACAATTGGTGAAGACATGATTCACTCGTACAGTCCTGAAAAACAAATCGTGTTATCCATTCAATCTGAACTTCAAAAAGAAAACAATGAAGCGTTGATTCCATTGGCTTTAATTTTTAACGAATTGCTTTCTAATTCATTAAAGCACGGACTTAAAAATCGTTCAGAAGCAACGATCTCAATTTCAATTAAAAAGGGTGAGAATACTGATTACGAATTGAACTATGGAGATACTGGTGAATGGGTAGCGCCCAAAACGGAAGAATCATTCGGGATGGAATTAATTGAAACACTCACAGAGCAATTGTCTGGAGAAATACAAATGTCACTTGTAGAGAATTCCCCAATATTCAAAATCACTTTTAACCTCAACACTTGACAAAGGCTCAAATCTCTATCGTTATGCCGGTCAAAGACACGGAGAAATACGTAGGCGCAACGATTGAATCGGTTTTAAATCAATCCTTCCAAAACTGGGAATTAATTGCCGTTAACGATCAGTCGAATGACAAATCTCTTCAAGTTTTAGAAGAATACGCAACAGTGGATTCTAGAATTAAAGTGTTTACCAATCCAAATCCGGGATTGCTTGAGGCGCTTCGTTTTGGCTATTCTAAAACATCGGGCACTCTTATTCACCGCATGGATTCGGACGATAAAATGCCCGTTTCCAAGTTAAGCCTGATGCACGACGAATGGATCAAACATGGAAAAGGAGCTGTTGTTACTGGAGGCGCCGAATACTTTATGGACAATGCTGAAGTTGGCGATGGATTCAAGCGCTATGCCAATTGGTTAACCGAAGTTTCAAAAACAAACAGCCATGCCGAAAACATCTACCGCGAAAGTGTGATTGCTTCGAATTGTTGGTTGGCACATCGCGATGACTTCGATAAAATCGGAGGATTTGAACCCAACACCTTTCCAGAAGACTACGATTTGTGCTTTCGTTTTTACCAAGGCGGATTGAAAATCGTTGGATTGGATGCCGTTTTACACCTTTGGCGAGACCGTCCAGATCGGATCTCTAGAAATTGGGATGTCTACAAGGACCATCGCTTTTTTGATCTTAAAATCCATTATTTCTTCTCCATCGAAAGAGATTCAAATCGACCATTGGCACTTTGGGGCGCTGGAAAAAACGGGAAAGATTTGGCAAAGCTGATTCTAGATCAAGAATCAAATTTGAATTGGGTTTGCGACAACGAGAAAAAGATTGGCAAAGACATCTACGGCATTCGCATGGAAGGGTTCGAAAAGATCAAAGATTTAAACGATCCTCAGATCATTATTGCGGTTGCGAGTCCAGACGGACAAAAAGAAATTGAAACGCAGCTAAAAGCTTGGAGATTGATTGCAGGAGAGGATTATTGGTTCTTCGCGTAGCACACAATCAAAGTTCAATTAAGTACATTTAATGCCATGAAAATTATATCCATCCTCTTTATATTACTATTGGTAACTTCTTGTACAGAGGAGAAAAAATCAAATCATCATGGCATGTCTGATGAAGAATGGAACATGAAAACTCCTGAAGAGATTAAACATTCAATTAAAATTGAATTGTACGGTCAACAATTTCATTGGACAGCGCACTATGCAGGAGCCGACAATGAATTTCCAAAATTCGATTACAAACTCGTTCAACCTGAAAACGATCTTGGAATACTTAACGATCGAACTTTAGAAACAAGTATCGCTAGACTTCAAAAAGAGATTGGCGGATACGATTCAACCTATATTCAGGTCGAAAAACTTGATGGGAGGCCAGAGATTTTAGAACAAATGATGACGAAGCAAGCCCGTTCTAAAAACCTAGAAAGACTTCTTCAGCAAATGAAAACGAATCGAGATACATCCTTCGACAAATTTGCCATGGATGATTTCCTCATAAAAGACACTTTGTACTTGGGAAAAGACATAGAGCACGAATTTTCCATCCGAGCCAAAGATGTTATTCATTCCGCTTACTTCCCTCACTTCAGGGCTCAAATGAACGCCGTTCCAGGGATGACGACTCGATTTAAATACACACCTGCGTTCACAACTGAGGAAATGCGCATCAAAAAACATGATCCGAAATTCAATTATGTTTTGATGTGCAACAAAATTTGCGGAGAAGGACATTACAAAATGAAAATGATTGTGAAGGTTGTGGAACGAGACGCATTCCGCGCTTGGGTAAAATCCAATAAAAAGAACCTTCTCAAGAATAATGACTATTTCGACTAAGTGCAGATTAAATTAGAGTTCGGTAACTTCTGTTCATCTGTGCAATTCAATTTGCTCTTAAAGTAGTTTAGAAATTGATCGAATGACTTCTTGAAGAATTCGTTTCACAATAGTGCAAATAAGAGTGCATAACATGGTGATATGGTAGCCTATGTGTTATTTTTATGAGCATATATATGAGTTATAGGTAATGTATTTCATTGTAGGGTTTACCAAGGAATCATTATTCAGTATATTCCAGTCAAGGTAAATTTGAACGTAAAAAATCAATACTTAGAATTAACTTATCCCGAAATAGATTCCAGTAATTCAGCAGTTGCAGAATTTTTGATTATACGCGCTCTAACCGGCCCAATATTATGTAATTTGTCGATTAAATAATCTTCTTCTGTATTCAATAATTCTCCAACGGTTATTATATTAATCTCTGCTAACTTCCCTTTTTGCCAATTAGTCAAATCTAGTCTCGAGACCAGTTTTTTAAGCTGTTCCCGAAGATTATCTAAGAATTCCTGATTAGAAAAGTCTGCTAAGTCATTAACTGATAAATCTGAATACGCCGAATTTCCACTTCCATACTCGGTGAAAAAATCTAATTTCAAATTATCGATTATTGATTTGGAAACATTTGTTGGACTTGACTCTTGTGCTAATAAACATCCAAACTTAACTTCATAACGATCTCCAATAGCCGATTTCGTTGCTTTCACACCTGAATCGTATTTTCTAATAATTCCAGTATAACATAATAACCTAAGTGCTTCTTTAATCTGTTCTGGTACGTCTTTATGAATCCAAAAGTATAAACTACTCTCTTGATTACTTCGTTCTAATCTTTCACTATTCTTTTTTGAAATTGTAGGAATAACCTTATCTTCAATAAACTTCCTCCCCCAATCAATTAGAGCTTTATGTCCTTTGTATTTTTCCCCCAATTGAGTGTGTTCGTTCCAAATTTCTGAACGATAAAAGGTTCTAATAACCGTATTAACAGTACTAGTGTTTATTTTTTCACAATCATCTAAAGTTTTCAGAAGTAATCGTGGATTTCCTCCGGCACACATAGCCAATGTATTGAACAACGACATTTGAGTTTCAATCTTTCTTTGCCATTCGGCTCCACCCTGTTTTAGCACCATATCCTTCATGTCAGACAGGTATGTATCAGATTTAATATCTCTTTCTATTCTGAGGTATTTGGCATCATGCGCCATTTCAAAACTGTCGCCGTAATGCGTTACCCCAGGGTAAACTGCAGCGTTACAAGAAATATAGGGCGACTTGAAATCTCTGAATAGAGTAAAGAATTGGCGCTGCTGTTCTGGTCTAAACACATGGGCCGATTCATCAAAAAAGTATGATATATATTTAACCCCATTTTCCTCACAAATCTCTTCGATTGCATCATTTAAATCACTTAATTCTGGAATTTCAGAAGAATCAATTCTTTGATCTGGCGATTTATATGACGACTCAAAATCAGAAATTAATTTCTGTAATTTATTGTCTTCAAAATCTCCTAAAAGTGAATTTGCGTAACTACTGACCGTTAGACCGTTTTTTCTCAACGCCTTTAGTGTCTCACGGATAATTTTCGCCATCATCCAAAAGTGAAATTGATTCGCTGTTGGACTATGAATTAAAGTACTTTGCATAAAAGTAATGTATACGGGCAAAATCTTATCCTCATTGTAATTCTCTGAAAGTTCGGCTTGAGCGACCTTCATAAGAAAAGACTTCCCTGAACCACGACTTCCTTCTAGAACCGCATGAGATTTGGTTTTAAAAGTGTCTATAATACTTCTTTCCATTTGACCTTCTACAAAGAGTGAAATCAAATCATTTCTTTTAATACTCTCAGTTCTATAATAAAAGTTACTCATACCGATCCTCCAATTTTAGTTCTTATTATTTCTTCTGTTCCAAGACTATCTGAAACATGTGTCTCTATTATTTCTATCGATTCCGGTGGCAATTTATCGAGAAAACGCACACAGAGTTCAAAATTCACAACAACAATGAACTCATTTAAGACTTCAATAAACTTAGTAACCAAGTTAGGTCGATGCATTATTGATGGATTCTCAAAACTCCAAGTACTGCTATTACCATGAACCATTTCTGATAATTCCCGATACATCTTTTTAGATCGTGTAAGATACCTTCCAATTATATCACTACATTCTGGAAAATACGCATTAGCGAATCTTCGGGATAATATACCGTTCTCGTCATTCATTATTGTCGACCAATTAAGATCATAGCCTCCCTTAAGCCATTCCTCATACTCCAAGTTGTAAGATGAGAAATACACTGTCCCGGCAACCATCTCCATTGATAGCCGCAAAGCGGCAAAACCGGACCTATACATTCCTTCCAAAATATGAATACACGCTATATCTACTTGCTCAATTGCATTTTTAAGTAAATTACTTGGATCATGTCCAGTGATAACTTTGTTCCAGTCAGCAAGGCTAATAATCAAATCATGGGAAAGCCCTAATAGAATATTGTTTTCTACTGTCTCGACAAATGTATTATTCTTCTGAAAATTTAATTTAGTGTAGTACTCTTTCGTGTCCATGTATCAGATATCAATAGTGGTTGGTACAAATATACATTTTATACCTATTAACAATACCGGCAAGGTCCTTATTAAACACTAGTTTTTGAGATGATTAATTTTGAACAGTCCGTATTTACATCAACATTAATAGCCACTATGGTCACACTTGTTTTAGAAAACAGAAATCGATTAATAAATTGAACTTAACGGGATAATAATCCATGAGATTAGTTAAGAAAGAACCTATAACACGTCCTACACATAAAGCGGAGTTGTTTCTTCTAGAGAATCACTTTTGGATTAACAAATCTATTCCTACCTTCGAGAAAACAACCTTGAAGCCCGCACTGTGCGTAGCTGCAAAACGTTATAAGTCATTGAATAGCCAGATGTGAAAAGTACTCAACAACCAGAGTTTGATGATAAGAAGTTTCCGAAAATCAAATTGCTCGACAATCATTTCGAAATTAAAGCAATAGATTATTGGGAGTACAGATCATTCAACAATTCAAATGTTATTGAAATTGAATATGCTCCAGTAAAAATTTGGTGGGGGTTAATGGATAAAATTGCTCCTATTCAACGTTATATGTGGTATGGTAAAAAACACTGCATGCTGAAAATTATTCTCAAAAATGATGTCGTTTGGGAGTATAAAGTTTTGGGTGAATATAGCACCGAATATGCTACGCTTGTTGGAGATTTAATTGAGTCAGTTGGGCTTCAAAGAGAATAACCCATGTGATTAATGACCCAAATCCCGAAAACATTCTATGGGGGGAATTCACAATTGATAATTCTATGAAACATAGGTTAATTCTCAATTAATAATTGATCAAATTAAAGTTTCGTATCTTGCACACTGCTGAAAATAAGGCGTTTCAAACAATCCATTTATGAATAAAGGCATACTACTACTTTCCCTTCTTATTTCTAACCTATGTTCGGCACAGATTATTTACGATCCTCAAGTGCTTTACGACGCTCCGGGCGGATTAATGGATCCAGCGATCATGAGGACAATGGACGTTACGTTTTACGATGCCAATTACGACAGTATTTTGGATGCCAATTGGTATACAAATTCAGGAATTAGATTGCCCGCTTCCGTTCAATTGGATGGAGGTTTAATTCTTCCAAACGTGATGGTTCGCTACAAAGGAAATTCAACCTACGCCATTCCTGCAGGTCAAGGAAATAAAAAAGTTCCCTACAATTTAGATTTCAACGATTCTGTTCCGGGCCAAACATTGTTGGGCTACAATAAAGTGAAATTGGCGAATGGAATGTTTGATCCGACATTTGTAAAAGAGATTTCATCTTATAACATTTACAGAAGGTACCTTCCAACACCAGAAGCAAACTTAATGCAACTCAACGTTCAAGGCAATTATTTGGGTTTGTACATCAATACAGAATCCATTGATCGGCAGTTTTTGAACAAGCACTTCGGTGAAAATGACGGTGTTCTTTTTAAGTGCGATCCAATCCAACAATACGGACAACCCGGACCAACGGGAAACTCCGATTTAAATTGGTTGGGAAGCGACACGACTTTGTACTACAATCATTACACCTTGAAATCTGATAAAGGCTGGGAAGAATTCGTGAACCTTATTAATGTACTCAACAATTCACCGAATGAACTGGATACTGTCTTAAACATTGATCGCGTTCTTTGGGCCTTTGCCGTAAATCAAGCGCTCTTAAACTTGGACACTTACAACGGATTGTACCAGCACAATTACTACATGTATCAAACTGGAGATGGCTTGTTTCAAATGATTCCATGGGACGTTTCTGAAAGTTTCTTAGGTGCGTTATTAGGCGCTAACCCGAACCCTACCGAGCTTTATGAGTACGATCCTTACAACGGATACAATTCATGGTGGTATCCATTGACACAAGCTCTGACGGGAGACCCAACGTCTCATTACGGTAAAATCTACACGGCGCATTTAAGAACAATTCTCAACGAAAGTTTGGATGCCACAGCCATTGAGAATTACGCCAATACCGTTCAAACTTTGGGCGCACCTGCCGCTTCTTCTGATCCGAATTCATTTTTTGGAATGACAGAATATTACAGCAATGTCACGGACGAATTAGTAATCCCATTCGTCTTTTCAGCTGGAGGAATTGTATCATCGATTGATTTGAGAAAACCGTATTTGGAATCGTTAGCGCCAATGCAGGAAGTGCCACCAACAATTGGAACCCCAGTCGTTTTACCACCAGCTGGAGCAGGTACGAATTACGTGACGGCGCAAGTTAGCAACGCTACAACAGTTGAATTAATGGCGACGAAAAGCTTTTACAATTCAAAATTCGTTTCAATCCCAATGTATGATGATGGAACAAATGGAGATGTCACTTCTGGAGATGGAAATTACACAGGCGCTTTCCCATGGTGGTTTGGTGGCAATCAAGCGAAATTCTACATCCGCGCAAACAACGCAAATGCTACAATGTTGAATCCGGAAAGGGCGGAATATGAATTCTACACGTACGATTTGCCATTGGCGGTTGAAGATTTAGAATCATTTACGGTGGAAATCTATCCAAATCCAACATCTGGAATTGTGAACGTGAGCAATTCTTCAGGATCGAACTTAGCGTATACGGTTCAAAATTCAATTGGCCAATTGATTGTTCAAAGTACGTTGAAAGGAAATAAGATTGATTTATCGAATCAAATGGCAGGAATCTACTTCATCTCATTTGAAGACAACCAGGGCCGAACAGCGGTTAAAAAACTCGTGGTTCAATAAATCTATTCTACTGTAGAACGATCAACTTTGTGAACGTCTTTGTACTGCTTCGTGCACTTAAGAAGTACATTCCTTTTGGCGCAGCTGACAAATCAACGGTATAGGGATCAGAATCATTTCCGTCGATTACATCTTTGAAAACGACTTTCCCCATTGCATTCGTAATTTGAATTTCCATTCCATTCGAAAGAACAGAATTCGAGGCAATCGTTATTTTTCCATTTGTAGGATTTGGATATACTTTAAATTCAACGTCCTCTATCGAATCAACATTCACATTGTTCAAAATGAAAGGATCCGAACTGATTGTACATCCAGATGCTGTCGTGATTTCAACATGGTACGTTCCCAGCTGAGTAGGCACAAAACTCTGCGTCGTAACACCCAAAATTTGAACTCCATCCAAGAACCACGTATACGTTTCTCCTTGGGTTGACCACAATTCACCGCCCAAGTACGTAACAACCGGTGCAGGCTGAACAACGTTTGGTTTTATCGCTGTTACAGAGTCAATGGTTACTCCAGAATTATCAATGGAAACATAGCGAACGGTATCACCATCCACATTAAAACGTACGTATTGATTCGTATAAATTTCCGTATCAATGTTGGGCGAATTGCTGTTCGTGTTGAAATCAATCGCCGCCGATCCAGCGCCGCCAGAAATGATATATTTCACTCCATTCATTTCACCGCGTTGGTAACAATGAGAATGTCCGTTCAGAACAAAATCAACACTGTAATCTTCGAACAAGGGAACCAATTCCGTTCTCATATCGATATTTCCTTGGTACAAAAAGTACGTTGAAAATGGCAAGAAATAATCTGCACTCCAAGCATTCGTCCACGGCGGGTGGTGGAAAAACACAAATAACCATTGACTTTGGTTGCACGTCAATTCATCAACAAGCCAGTCGTATTGATCTGTTCCTGTCGTGTACGGAATATTCGAATCCATGCAAATGAATTTCGCATTTCCCCACGTAAATGAATAATAGCGTTCACTCGATTGAGGATTGTTTGTCGGTAAGTAAAAATCATCCAAGTACGTAGCTGCGTTATCGGCGTACGTATCGTGATTTCCAATTGCAGTATAATGACAGGCCTGCTTCAATAGGTCTTCATACACTCCAAAAAAGACTTCATCGTAATTATCACCAACGCCTTGATCAACATCTCCTGCGACAACGCCAAATTCCGCACTATCGGCTTCCATTAATTGCGCAATTTCACCTTGGACACCGTTGTTGTATCCACAATCTCCATAGTGCAAAAAGGAGAATTTCGTTGACGTATCCGTTTTCGCTGTATAGAAATGATCAACATTCGATGTATATCCTTGATCCGTTGACGTTTGGTAATAGTAAAGTGTATTTGGTGTCAATCCAGCAATGTCAAAATAGTGTTTTGACGTTGAACTCGATTCAGATAAGGAATTGCTCAAATTCCCCGCTGTCACCCCCCAATTAATTGTTCCGACAGAAGTTGAAACTGTTCTCCATGCAATCGTAACCGACGTTTCCGTTGGACGTTGAACATAGTTATAGCGATCAACGACTTGTGAATTTAATTGAAAGGTGCAAAGAAGAAAAAGCAGTAGAATACGCATTGGGTTGTTGTTGGGTAGATTAAAGTTAGCAAACATTTTAAAGTCGGTTAAGTAAACACAAGTTTAACGCTAGCGAGAACCAGAACGAATGCCAATAAATACCGAAGCGCCTGATTGTTCATTTTCTTACTTCCGACCCAACTTCCTGCAAAGCCACCAATAACTGCCAAGCCAACAAAAAGCCATATATCTGTATTCAATTGAATTCCCGATTTGAATTGACCCGCCATTCCAGCGGCAGAATTCACCCAAATAAACAAAGCAGACACGGCTGCCGCTTCTTTCATCCGTCCCCATTTGAACAATAGAATAACGGGACTCAAGATTATCCCCCCACCTATTCCAATCAAACCAGAAAAGAAACCGATTGCAGCACCCGTTGAAATCCCTGCGATCCAACCGACCTTTTTAATCTCTTTAGACTCCTTTCCAAAAACGTCGAGCATTTTAAGAATCGCAAAAATCAGAAGAACCCCAAGGATGATTTTATAGGTTTTCACATCAACTTCAAGTATTCCACCCAAAAACGAAAGTGGAATGGAACCAACCGCAAAAACGATGAACAGTTTGCCCTTAAAATAGCCACTTCGCCAAAAATGATAAAAGGAAATCGCGGCTACAAATAAGTTAAGAAGAAGGCCTGTGGATTTCATCTCGTCTGGGGCGAACTCAAACAGGGCCATAAGGGCTAAATAACCGCTTGCACCTCCGTGACCTACGGCAGCATATAAAAATGCAACTAAGGGCAGCAGAACGAGAAATAAGCAGTGTGTTTCCATGTTGATTTGGTGCTGTAAAGATATATAAATCCACAATAGTGCATTTATCAGAAAACACATCATTGACTTACTACTAGAAAGTTAATCACAAAAAAAGGCCTCTCGAATAAATCAAGAGGCCTTTCAATAAAAGTATATTTCTACTAACCGTTCAATGCTTCTGCACCACCAACGATTTCAAGAATCTCATTTGTAATTGCAGCTTGACGTGCTTTGTTGTATTGAAGTGTTAAATCACGCTTCATTTCACCTGCGTTGTCAGTTGCCTTATGCATTGCTGTCATTCTAGCTCCATGCTCAGATGCGTATGAATCTAATAACGCTTTGAACAATTGAACTTTCAATGACTTCGGCAATAAATCCTCAACAATTTCAACTTTAGACGGTTCAAACAAGTAATCACCTGTTGAAGAACCCGCTTCCGCTACTGTTGGAATAATTGGCAAGAATTGCTCATCCATAACTTCTTGAACCGCTGCGTTTTTAAACTTGTTATAAACGATAACAACTTTATCTACGTTTCCAGCTTGAAATTCATCCATTAAATACTGAGCCAAAACAGAACTGCGTTCAAATGTTAAATCATTGAACATTTCTTCTGCTTCTCCAATACCATCTGGGCGTGTAAAGTTCGCTGATTTCTTGAAAGAATCATTCACCTTCTTACCAACAGCAATTAACTTAATGTTACAATCAGCATATTCACCAGCGATAAGCACATTCGCTTTCTTGATGATGTTGTTGTTGAAACCACCACATAAACCTCTATTCGAAGTTACACCAACAATGATTACATTTTTAACCTCTCTTTGATCTGCAAAAGCATTCTCAGAAAGATCCAATGTAGCACTAAGGTTCCCCAAAATTTCTTGCAATTTCTCAGCATAAGGGCGCATTTGCGTAATAGCATCTTGCGCTCGCTTCAATTTTGAAGCAGAAACCATTTTCATCGCAGAAGTAATCTGCATTGTAGATGAAATTGAGGTTATTCTGTTTTTTATTTCTTTAAGATTTGCCATCTTTTATAATTATGAATTATGAGTTCGGAAGTATTAATTCCTAACTCATAACTCCTAATTCATAATTCTCTAGTATTTCGCTGAAAGCTCTTTTGCAACAGTTTCTAACACATCCGTTTCTGCTGAAGTGTATTTCCCTGCTTTAAGTGCATCCAATGTATCTCTATGTTTCGCGTCTAAGTAATCCAAATATTCATTTTCGAATTCTTTAACTTTTTCAACTGGAACATTTTGAATTAATCCTTTAGAACCAACATAGATAATAGCAACTTGCTTCTCTACTGGGTAAGGATCACCTTCCATTTGCTTTAAGATCTCAACGTTTCTTGAACCTTTATCAAGTACAGATTTTGTTGATGCATCCAAATCGGATCCAAACTTAGCGAATGCTTCTAGCTCACGGTATTGTGCTTGATCAAGCTTCAATGTCCCTGCAACCTTTTTCATTGACTTAATTTGTGCATTTCCACCTACACGTGATACTGAAATCCCTACGTTAATCGCTGGACGAATACCTGCGTTAAACAAGTCACCTTCTAAGAAGATTTGACCATCAGTAATCGAAATTACGTTTGTCGGAATATATGCAGAAACATCACCTGCTTGCGTTTCAATAATTGGAAGAGCAGTTAATGAACCACCACCTTTAACCATATCTTTCAATGATGGAGGAAGGTCATTCATTTGTTTTGCGATCTCATCATCAGCGATAATTTTCGCAGAACGCTCTAATAATCTTGAGTGAAGGTAAAATACATCTCCTGGGTACGCCTCACGTCCTGGAGGGCGACGAAGAAGAAGTGACACCTCACGGTATGCTACTGCTTGCTTAGACAAATCATCAAAAACGATTAATGCCGGACGACCAGTATCTCTAAAGAACTCACCAATCGCAGCACCAGTCATTGGAGCGTAGAATTGAATTGGAGCAGAATCAGAAGCGTTTGCCGCAACAACAACTGTATAAGCCATTGCACCAGCATCTTCTAATTTCTTAACGATTCCAGCAACAGTTGATCCTTTTTGACCAATTGCAACATAGATACAGAAAACTGTTTCTCCTCTATCGTGGAATTCTTTTTGGTTAATAATTGTATCAATACAAACTGTTGTTTTACCAGTTTGACGGTCACCAATAACAAGCTCACGCTGTCCACGACCAACAGGAATCATTGCATCAATTGCTTTAATTCCAGTTTGAAGAGGTTCGTTTACCGGCTGACGGAAAAGTACACCAGGAGCTTTACGCTCGATTGGCATTTCGTACAATTCACCTTCAATTGGTCCTTTACCATCGATTGGAAAACCAAGAGTATCAACTACACGTCCAACCATTCCTTCTCCAACCTTAACCGAAGCAATACGACCAAGACGCTTTACAGTGTCTCCTTCTTTTACTTTAGTAGATTTTCCAAGAAGTACAGCACCAACGTTGTCTTCCTCCAAGTTCAAAGCGATTCCTTGAAGTCCACCATCGAACTCAATTAACTCACCGTATTGAACTCCTCCAAGTCCATAAATACGAGCAATACCATCTCCAATCTGAAGTACAGTACCCACTTCTTGCAACTCAGCTTCTGAACGGAATCCTGATAATTGCTCTCTTAATATTGCAGAAACTTCTGCTGGTTTTACATCTGCCATCTTGTATAGATATTAAATTGGCTCACTTCGACTAGCTCGGTGAGCAATTATAAATTAACGTGCTAGACGTTGTTTTAAATTATTAAATTGGTTCAAAACAGAAGCATCGATTTGCATGTCTCCCATTTTCACCACGAATCCTCCTATTAAAGACGCGTCTATTTCTTCTGTTACTTCCAATGTTCCTTTTATTGAACCTTGAATTTTATCCAGTATTGTTTGCTTTGTTTCCTCATGTAAGGGATGCGCCGACGTTAATGTCATTGGAACAATTCCTTTATAAGCTTTCACCTGCGCGTCAAACTCTTCAGCGATATATGGCAAAATTGCTTCACGACCATTTTTAGTGATCAACTCAACGAAAGAGATTGTTACATCTTCAAATTGTTCAAAAATCAATTTAAAAATTGAAACTTTTTTGTCAGCCTTAATTAACGGGCTCTCAATAAGCGTTCGGAAATCCTTCTCTTCTGTGTTGGTTTGAAGCAAAAAGTGCATATCACCAAGTACTGAGTCAACCTTGTTTTGTTCAACGGCTAATTCCAGTAATGCTTTCGCGTATCTTGATGCTACTTTAGTACTTTTCATCTGATGCTTAATTCAAGTTAATGTCTTCAGCCATTTTATCAGCTAAAGCTTTCTGCTTATCTTCTGATGACAACTCACTGCGAACAATTTTCTCAGCAATTTCAATTGAGAATGCAGCAACGGTAGTTTTCAACTCCATAATTGCAGCAACTTTCTCAGCATTGATTGATTCTTGAGCAGAAGCTAACATTTTGCTTCCTTCTTCTTTAGCAGCGTCTTTTGCATCAGAAATCATCTTAGTTGCTGTCTCTTTAGCCTCTTTGATTAATCCATCTCTTTCTGCACGAGCGTCCTTCAATAAGTCTTCATTCTGCGCTTGCATTTGCTTCAACTCTTCTTGAGCCTTCTCAGCTTGCACTAATGAATCCGAAATTTTTTCTTCACGCTCATTTACCGCGTTCAGAATAGGTTTCCATGCAAACTTTCTCAGCAAGAACAATAGTGCTAAAAACAATATTGTTTGCCACATGAACAACCCAAACGAAAAATCTTCTAATAATTTCATCCCTTTTTTCTTTTCTTAACTCTAAAATTCTCTCAGCCGCAACCAATCGTTGCGGCATTGAGATAAAAAATAATTGGTTTATCCTACTGCGAATAACGCTGCGAATCCAATTCCTTCAATAAGCGCTGCTGCGATCAACATTGCTGTTTGAATTTTGTTTGTAGCTTCTGGCTGACGAGCGATTGCATCCATTGCAGATCCACCGATTCTACCAATACCAAGACCTACTCCGATTACTACTAATCCAGCACCAATCAATTTGATTGCTCCTGCTATTAATGTTACTTCTTCCATCTTACTTTATTTAAGGGTTATTAAATACAAACTAGTGATGCTCTGCAGTTGCAGACGCTGAACCGAAGTACAACGCCGTAAGCATCGTGAAAATATATGCCTGTAACAAGGCAACTAAAAGCTCAATGATATTCATAAAGAACGTTAATCCTACGAATGCCCCTTGAGCGAATATTGAATCAAAAAAGTATACTACACCAATTAAAGCTCCAAGTACAACGTGTCCTGCGAACATATTTGCGTACAAACGAATCATTAATGCAAATGGTTTAACCACCATACCAATCAATTCAATTGGTATTAAAATGATTTTCATTGGAATTGGCACTCCTGGCATCCAGAAGATGTGCATCCAATAATTCTTATTACCTGTAAACGTTGTAATAACGAATGTGAACAATGCTAAAGCGGCAGTAATTGCCAAGTTACCTGTAACGTTAATTCCTAGCGGTGTCATTCCGGCTAAGTTTAGAAACCAGATAAAGAAGAATACCGTTAGTAGGTAAACCATGTATTTCTTGTGCTGCTTTTCTCCAATGTTTGGAATTGCAATATCATCACGAATAAACAAAATGATTGGTTCAAAGAACTTTGCAGCTCCTGATGGAGCCAAGCCTGACTTATATGATTTCGCAACACTTCTAAATAAGAAGAACATTAAAAGACACATTAAGAAAACAGTCACCACATTTTTTGTGATTGAGAAATCCCACGGCATGATAGCAGCAACAGTCACTTCACCGTTTTTACCTTTCACTTCACTGAAAAGAACAGCTCCATGCTCATCGCAACTGTAGATCTTCCCATCATGTGTATTTAACTTAAAATACTTTCCATTTGATGCAACAACTTTATGACCATGATCAAAAGCTCCTGACATAAAGAAATGCATTCCTTCATCATATAGAATAACAGGAAGCCCAAAGCCGTAATACTTATCTTCTGACTCAATTGTAAGAATCCCAAAATCATGCGAATCTTGAGTATGGTGCTTTACGAACTCATTGTTTCTTCCTCTCTGTTCTTCAGGAGTGAGTTCTTCCGTTGGTTCGCCATGTTCACCTTCAGGGTTAGCTATAACAGCAAAAGGACTGATAAGAACTAGAACTAGTAAAAACTTAAATAATCTATGCATATCTCACGATCTATTGACCACTAATTTTGGGGCAAAAGTACGTATAATATTAATATAGGTGAAACTAATTTGGGTAAAACTTTTAAACGAATTGGTCTATATCTTGTCTGTTTATAAAAAACATGTGATTTGTGCTCAAATTCAAGCAGATAATTAAGCTCGCTTTTAGCCAAGTTGTGCGTCTTTAGAATTTAGAATACGCAACAGATAGAGAATTTCTATGACAACACTAATCCCATAAGGGACAAAGAAGGAAGCAAACTCTACACTCCTAAGTCCCTCCCCCTCCTTAATGTATGGATATAAGATAATTAGAAATAGTATCAATTTAATCGTACTTGCAGCTAGAAACACAAACCCTAATAGGTCCGACTTTCTTCTCTCATAAACCAACAAAACAATAAAGAATGCAATTGTGAAAAAATAATTGAAACAATAATTAATAACAATATGACTTTCGAAAGCGCCAATCTTTAAATCGTGTTGAAGTAAAGCATGAATTACAAACGCAAACCCTAACAACGCAGTTAAAAGTAGTATAAAGCCTATGGCTTTTTTAATCATCGTCGGAATTGAGTTTGTTTACTTGACGTAAAACATTGTACAATGAAATAGCAACTGCAAAGAGCGTGATTCCAATTGTAAACCATTTTTTGTCTGAGGGATATGTATCATCCAAGTACCTGCCAAGAATTGCACCTAAGAAGATGGTCGCGGCCATCTGGGCACCTATTCCAGATAAACGAACATATCTCGGCGGTCCACTTGGCTTTTTCTCGTCAGACATTTAGTAGACCAAATTATCTTCTAACGTATCTTCCTTTATCGTTTTCGATGCCGTCGTCGACTTGCTCTTCTGATTACTCATTACACAATTTCCAGAGAATTTCGCCCCTTCTTCAACTTCCAACTTCGCGGTTGTGATCTCGCCTGTAATAGATGATGTTGACCTTAGAGACAACAATCCATCAACTTTAAGAATTCCATCAATGTTGCCTTCAATATCGGCAGCACCACATGCAAGATTTCCTGTGATCTTACCAGTTACTCCAATTACCACCTTGGATGAGGCAGAAACATTTCCAACTACTTCCCCATCGATACGCAGATTAGATTCAGTGATCATATCACCAATCACTTTCGATCCTTCTACAATTACATTTAATTTATCCGGACTATCAAACGACACTGTTCCCTTCTTCTTCATAACTTCAAATTAATAGTATTCTAAATAAAAATCCTCGTATTCTTTAAGACTCATGCTCTCAAAAAGTGTTCTAAGATTATCTTTTGTAATAATGAAAAGCTTGGCCTCACTAATATCTAAAAGGTGCTTTTTAGTTGCTTTGAAGGCTCTTACGTAGGACGCAGCTTTCATGTCATCATCGAAATCATCAATGATAATTATACTTTGATCTTTCCCAAAAATCTTTGGGTCAACTTTTAAACCATCACGGCTAAAGTATTCTCTATTGAAGTTTGAAATTCTAGTTTTTGCACTCGTAGAACTTGTTTTCTCATCTAGAAAGACAATTACCTTAACTTTAACTTGATCATTATATCTATAACCAGATTTGTTAATGAAATCAACTGCTTCGTTTAGAGAATAACCATTTTGAATAATCCCGATCATTTCTGTCGCTCGAGTCGCCTCTTCAGTTTCAGGATATTCAGCAACTAGTTGCTCTAAAACCGGTAATAAAATGTTCTTATCTCTCTCCATTTGACCAAGACACATTGCTTTCAACAACATGTACTTCGATCTGTAGATATTATTATTTTCCTCACTAATTACTCTGGTAGCATTGTTCAAAACGTCGAGGTAACGCCCCCTTGAGTATTTATCAACTTCAGAAATGTATACCTTAACAGATGCAGCATCTCTTTCTTTCTTTTTAATAAAGAATTCTGGATCGCTTAAATAATTGGCATAATCACTGAGAGGATAATTGTCTACAATGTAGTTTTTCTGTTTCTCAGCCATAACAGAATTGTTGTTCACCGAGAGTTTGTACAATTGGAATGAACTTAAAATATCGTGGGGATCCGACTGCAAACCCTTCGCTAATGCCGCTTGAAATTGATCTTCAGCCAATTTAGATTCATTCAGTTGCTCTTTGTAAATAACTCCAGCATTGTAATGACCTTCCATCAACTTGCGGTTTGAGTTCGCCATCGCATCTTCATCCAATGGAATCCATTTTAATAAATTCTCTACCGTCAATGTGTCTTCTACTTCTCGCGGAAGCGAATCAAGCAACTCCTCATTCGGCACTCCAAATTGAGCTTCCGGAATTTTTTCCGAGCGTCGCCAGTTGTCCTCATTATCACGCTGGCCCCATAACCGCTTAAAGTCTTGATACCCTTCTGATCTGGCTTTGTTATTATTCCAATACCATTTGGCGCCATTCCCACCCGCTTCAAACAAGGCCTCATTGTCTTGCAACTCTCTTAACCTTTCAGCGTCTCTTTTTTTACGAGCAGCTTCGTCGTCCTTAATTTTTTTAATAACGTCTTCAAGGAATTTCTCACGATCCTTTTCAGGCAATGCTGCGATTCTTTGCAGACTATCTTCACGTTCACACGTTTCAACAGCTATTACTAATTTCGCTAGATTACTCGCTTTATTGCGAATTGCTTCAGCATTTGGATACGTATCTTTAATTACAGAGGCGCAAGAATCATAATATTTTTGAGCAGGAACATATTGACGCTTCGTGAAGCTTAAATCCGCTAATCTTTCATACGCCATTCCCTTCTGACGTGTATTTGTTGTAGAATAGAACGCTGATTTGTGCAAGTAATCAATTGCTTGTTTTTCGTCATTCTCCTTGAATTCGATCTCAGCAAGAGCAAAATAAATTTGATCCTTATACTCTGCATTTTTAGAATCGCGAAGCATTTTGTTCAATTCCTTCTTCACCTTATCTCCAGATCCTAAGAATGCTCTTTTCAAGCGGGCATTGAAATTCATTTCATACCCTGCCTTACTTTTAACCACCTTCGTATAATGAAATTTCGCTTGGTTTAAATCTCCAGTCTCCTGATACATCTGTCCGAGCACAAAATGAACTCTTGCTTTATTATCACCCATACGTGCTTGATTTAAAGCTTCCTTTAAATAGCTTATCGCATCTTCTTTGTTGTCTTGTAACAAAGCCAATTCAGCTTTCGTCTTTTCCAATTCAAATCGAATTGTCTTGGGGAATTTAGCAATTTCGTCCTTTTTACTTTTCTTCTTCTTTTTACCTGGTTTTTTACTTTTCGAGCTCTTCTCCCCCTTTCGCTCTTTTTCTTCAAGAATCGCTTTATCTAAATTGTCAAGATTAAATTTCGCTTCGGTTAAGTTCCCTTGGGCCATGTTCGTTTTCGCCATCCAAAGCTCTCCAACGTATAATGAAGGGTCATTTTTGTAGAATTTACGAACGAATTGAAAGCTTTTCATTGCTCCTTCATAATCACGACGGTAATACGATGCGATCCCAATTGTTGTCCAGTTTTCATCAATCCAACGGTTGTGTTCTTCCTTTTTTCTCGAAGGACGCTCGTTGCCTGGCATACTGTGATTTACAATTACTTTTTTGCATTTAGCGATTGCTGTATCAATGGCAGGGAACATTCCCACTACCTCCTCGTCTCCGGGAACAGGATCAATAGGGATCAACGTGTAATAGTCCTCAATGCGCCCTTGTTGGTACGAAATCATAGACTGGTCAATCAGTTCATTCGCATTGTAATATCCGTTATAATGAGCCGTTAAGCTATGGTAATTGCGATTAATGAAAGTGTTCTTCTCGGTTGAGCATGAGAAGACTACCACCATGACCAATGATGCAATCGCTGCTATTTTAAATCCTCTTACCATTTTATATCTTGATTTTCGTTCTTCTGGAAGAAGAACTCCCAAAAATCATTTTTATTATACCTGATCCTCTTTATTTTAGGCAATATTTGTAAAGACTTGTTGGATATCATCATCGTCTTCAATTTTATCCAGCATCTTTTCAATGTCCACCAGTTGTTCTTCAGTAAACTCAACAGGTTGCGTTGAAATTCTTTGAAGATTCGATTTTACAACATCAACATTCATCTCTTCAAGTCCTGTTGAAATAGAACCGAATGAAGTATAATCCCCATACAAAAAGACTTTATCATCTTCCAATTCGATTTCTTCTAAACCCGCATCTATTAACTCAAGTTCCATTTCTTCAACATCAATATCGTCTGTTTTTTCAAATTCAAATACAGATTTTCGATTAAACATGAATTCAAGCGAACCGTTTGGAACAACACTTCCACCAGCTTTATTGAAATATGACTTCACATTAGCAATCGTTCTGGTTGGATTATCTGTGGCACATTCAACATAAACCAAAACGCCATGAGGACCTTTTCCTTCATAATCCATTTCAGAAAATGTTTCAGCATCCTTAGCATCTGCGCGTTTGATCGCCGCTTCGATATTGTCCTTCGGCATATTTTGCCCTTTGGCATTTTTAATTGCCGTGCGCAGAGTAGCGTTCGTATCTGGATCCGTCCCGCCTTCTTTGGCTGCCATGGTTATCGCTTTTCCAAGCTTGGGAAACAATTTCGACATTTTATCCCATCGTTTTTCCTTTGCCGCGCGTCGATATTCAAATGCTCTACCCATATATTAGTGTTGTTTCCAACAAAATTAAGAAATTAGAGGAACAAGAGGAAGCAGATGAATTGAAAATTCCACTTCTAGAGGCGCAAGCTAAACTTGCGGCTTGTATTCCCACGATTCTGATTTAACTATTATTTTCCTCTGAGGTAGTCCAAAATTGGCTTCCCCTTAATATAAATATCCACTATTCTAGCCTCTCCATCCATGATTCGAACGCCTATATGGACATGCTCACGTTGTTTCTGAAAGGCTCTCTCAGCGGGCATTGCGTAATCTTCATTAATAAAGTATTTACACATGTTTGCCGGTGGCTTAATTGATACAATGGATTTATAACTTCCTTTATCATCCGGACCGATGGTGTTACTGTTTCTACTAGCGAAACCCTCGCGAAACTCCTCTCTTCCCTCAACATAATCTATCTTAGAATTAAGATAATCTCCTTTTTTAGGCGGTTTTTTAAAAGCCTCTTTAAAATAAGCATATCCTTCTGGATCAACACCAATCAATACATAGGCGTCGTCTCCTGCTTCGAATTTATCGAGGGTTGGAATATTTCGGGTTTCATAATTCACCCTCAAATATTTCCCTCTAAAAGGATCCATCGGATCGTAAGCCTGAGGTTTAAACTTATAATAGGCACCATTCGTTAAGATGTCTTCCGAGCTTACAATCACATAGATTGGCACCATGATGATTGCAAGCGCAAAGACAAAAAAGAATATTTTCTTATTCTTCATTCAGAAAGCTTTTTGTGACGCTCGATGTCTTCTACCTTATCTTTTACCAAAAGGTTGATCACAAAGAACATTCCACCGACCATCAAGAATACAATTCCTTTAGCGATGTAACCCAAATCTGTATCGAAATATCTAATACCTAACAAAACAGCTACGACAAGTAGTCCAGCGAATACCTTCACAACATTTCCACTAGAACTTCCGTGAATCATAGTCGTAATTCCAATGTATAAAATGTAGAAATTAATGAACAAAGACATCCACCACCATGAATCGATGAAATCATCAAATATCATACAGAACATTACGAAAAATGGTGCAAAAACAATCAAGTAATTCACCTCTCCAAATTTCTCTTTGGCTCTAAAGAAGTTGAAGTAGATCCCTCCCATTACGACAAGAAGCAAAAGGAAATAATACCATTCTTCACCTTCCCATCTATCCATGTGCATGAACGAATCCGAACCGAACGCAATGATCATTGACCATTTGTTTGAAATGGCAATTAATACAGTAACAATACCCAATTGAGACAACCAAGAGAAAGGACGCATGGCCATATACATATTGTCTCTCATGTATTGTTTCCCGAAAAGGTAGAACCCAACCCCTGCAGTTAAGGCCCATAAAATATAGTTACTTTTTACTGTAGCAATCAATCCAATAGTCAAGATGGTAAAGAAAACATAAGACATGTAGACAATTCGAATACTTTGCTTTGTTGATTTTTTATCCAACGCCAAGTAAAAATGAGGAATGAAAGCCAAAATATAAAGCCAAAACCACTGCGATCCACTCTCAGCTTCTCCACCAATAAACCATCTTATTGGACTATCATCAGCAAGAAGAGGCAAAGCTAAGACCAAGTAAAATCCTGAAATCGCTGAAGCGCGTGCCACATAAAACAAGGGTATTGTTAATGCCAACCATACTTTAATAAACTTAAGGAAATCACCTTCTATCTCGTAAGTTTGACTGACAAGTGCCATAGAAGCCCCAATCATCAGCATTAAAAATAGTGAGCTCGTCTCCACCCAAGTCTTGGAATCCTTGTGTTTAAAAATGGCCAAATAATAAAAGTATAAGGCCACTAAAACTGGTATTACACTGAAAATGCCTTTTAAATGCTTTGGCATATCGTACCAATTGTGCGAAATGATAGAAAATATACCCGCTGAGGCAAATAGGGCTCCAAAAAGTGCACTAATTACTAGAAAAATCTGCCAATAAGAAGGATCTTCATTTCGTCGAATAAAGCTTCTTATTTTAATTCCAGTCTCCGCGCTGACTATATTTTTAGTCTCAAGTTTTTTGGCAAAATTCAGTAAAGTATTTGTCAATAATGCATTTGGTTCCATAGTAGGTAGTATTTATTTTCTTGCAATGAATGTGAACTAAGTTAACATTATTTTCAATTATTTTCATTCCTATTTCACTATCATGAATAGTTCGTTCAATTGTAATTAAGGAGCTAACCCCGATGAGATTACAAGAATTGGTGTTTTTAGATTTAATTTTTCACAACGACTAGGTTCAAAAGTATTTTATTTAACACTTTGAATCGAGGATTTCATTCTCTACATTTGATCAACGACAATATCTTTATGAAAAACATTCTTGTTCTTGGTGCCGGACTTTCATCATCTTCACTTATTCGATATCTATTAGAAAACTCAGTTGAAAACGACTGGAAAGTGAGTATTGTAGATCAAGACATTGAGATGGTTCGTTTAAAAATTGCTGGCCACGTTAACGGCGAAGCATTGTCTTTTAATGCGACAGATCGTTCACAGAGACTTCCACAAATGGAGAAAGCTGATTTGGTGATTTCAATGCTACCCGCTCGATTCCATGTGCCGATTGCAGAAGATTGTATCGAACTTAAAACGAATCTTATTACGCCTTCTTACATATCGCAAGAAATGCGCAATTTGGATGCGAAAGCAAAGCAAGCTGGAATTGTAATTATGAATGAGATCGGTGTAGACCCAGGAATTGATCACATGAGCGCTATGAAAATCATTCATGAAATAAAGGAGCGTGGAGGAAAACTAACAAGTTTCAAATCATTTACTGGAGGGTTAATTGCTCCAGAAAGCGACAACAATCCTTGGAATTATAAATTCACTTGGAACCCAAGAAATGTAGTTTTAGCTGGACAAGGCGGAGCTGCAAGCTTTATTCGTAATGGTCAATACAAATACATTCCTTACAACCGTCTTTTTGGTCGATTGGATGACATTTCGATAGAAGGCTACGGAGACTTCGTTGGGTACGCAAACCGAGATTCCCTTTCATACAGAGAGACATACGGAATAGAAGATATTCCAACAATATTTAGAGGAACACTCCGCCGACCAGGGTATTGCAAAGCATGGGACATTTTCATTGAATTGGGAATGACTGACGACACATATACGATGGTGAACACTGAAAATTTAACGCCTCGTACATTTATAAATTCATTTCTTCCTTACGACGAAAGTAAACCTGTTGAAGACAAGTTCAAAGAATTTATCAGAGAAGAAAGAATGGAGTCCTTTGAGCGATTTAGATGGCTAGGTCTTTTCGAAGATGAACCAATTGTTGGAATTGAGAGTGCTTCACCAGCGCAAGTGCTTCAGAAGATCTTAGTTGATAAATTGTCGCTTGAAGATGGAGACAAAGACATGCTTGTAATGGTCCATGAATTCCAATATGAATTGAATGGAGAAAAGAGTCAAATCACTTCTCACATGGTCAATATCGGTGAAGATCAAGTATATACTTCAATGTCAAATACCGTTGGATTGCCTGCCGCGATTTGCGCAAAAATGATTCTAAATGGTACGTTGAAATCAAAAGGTGTGACGCTTCCCGTTCAAAAGGAGGTATATACTCCAATATTGGAAGAACTTGAAAAATTTGACATTCGCTTCGTTGAAAAGGAGATCTCTTTGAATTAGAGCCTCTTAAATTTGAACTGAATCTTTTCTTATCTGTACAGTCGTCTATAAATTGTATTTTTAGATCGCCAATCACATTTAATGAAAAATCACATTTACTATAGCCTTTCGGCAATCGTCTTTTCCTTGTTTTTAATGTCACCGTCGTGTGAAAAAAACTCGACGGAACCCAAAGAAACCTCGGAGTCATCGAGCGTTGATGATAATTCAATTCCAATAAATAACGTCGCTCCTCTATCATTCACGTTTGACGAGGATTACGCAGATGCTTGGAAAAAAGTCGATTCACTTCAAGGCCTTGGCCTCTATGCTTCTGCCTTGGACGTGGTTGAAGAAATCTACAGCTTTGCGAAGGAAGAGGGCAATGCGCCCCAAGTTGTAAAATCGGTCATCCACAAAATGAAGTACAACTCGTACTTGGAAGAAGACGATTTTGTTCTTGCTATTGCGGAATTAAATGAACTCGCCCAGAACTCTGAATTCCCTTTAAAACAAATCATACATTCTGTTACAGCGCAAACCTATTGGGGCTATTATGAGCAAAACCGATGGAGAATCGTAAACCGAACAGAAACAGTTGATTTTGAGAACAAAGACATTCGGACTTGGGATTTAAGTAAAATTTCGGATGAAGTAAGCCGTCACTACATGCTTTCATTGACCGTGAGTGATAGTTCTCAAAAAGCGAACATTCAAGATTTTTCTGAAATCTTATCCGGCTATGGAAATGATTTAGAACAACGCCCTACACTTTACGATTTCCTTGCACACATGGCTTTGGATTTTTTCAAGAGCTCGGAGACGGAATTAACAAGGCCTGAAAACAAATTCATCGTTAAAGGAACATCGTATTTCAATACGAACGCGACTTTCTTAGCGACATCTACCGATTCTGAGGATGCAAGATCGAACGCTCGAAAAGCGGTTATCATTCTCAAGGAATTAACGCGATTTCATTTAAATGATAAAAATCCGGAAGCCCGCGTTGATTTGAATTTGAAAAGACTCGCTTTTGCCAGAAATCATTCTGTTGAAGAAACCAAGGAGGATTCATACATCAAGGCCTTGGAACTTTTGGCAACTCAAAACAAGAGCCACGAAGTGTATTCTGAAATACAATTCTTAAGCGCGAAATTCTATCAAGGACTTGGAAATGCTTACGATGGAACGAATGAAGAATTTCGTTGGGACAAGAAAAAGGCAATAGAAATTTGCAATGACGCGATTAAAAGTTTCCCGAAATCACTCGGTGCGCGTCAATGTGAAGCCCTTAAAGCAAGTATTGAATTCAAAGCACTGAACTTTACAACAGAAGATTCATACGCGCCTAATTCAAATGGGAAAATGCTCATTAGTTATACCAATATTAAAAAGCTTTACTTCAAAAAGGTAAAGGTGAGTTGGGAATATTACATGAACCAAGAACTGCATGGAACGAATCACATCGAAGACCTATTAAAAAAGCCTCTCGTTGCAGAATGGACGCAGGAATTAGAAAGTCCAGGAGATTTCCAGAACCACAGGACGGAAATCCTGATTGAACCTAAAGATTTCGGACAATATGTAATTATCGCGTCGTACAACAAAGATTTCCGATTGGATTCGAATGCAATTGCGACGGGCTCATACTGGTCCACGAATCTGAGTTATACGTATCGAAGAAATGAGAATCAAACTGTGGATGTAATCGTTACCGATCGAGAAACAGGCAAGCCAATTAAGGATGTTAAGGGGACCGTTTATATCCAGAAGTACAACTACACTACTCGTAATGACAGATTGATCAAGAAAGAATCGTACAGAACCGATGAATTTGGAATGTTCACCGTTAAATCTCAATCGGATTACCGTTATTTTTATGTCGATTTGATGCACGGCTCAGATCATTACAACAATACAAGTCAGGTGTATCAATACAGATACAATCCACGAAACGAAGGACGGAGTACAACCAACATTTTCACGGATCGAGCGATTTACCGTCCCGGGCAAACGATTTATTTCAAAGGAATCAATTTGTACCACAACAAAGATGTGCACACTTTGGAAAAAAATAAAAAATCAACGGTTGAATTTTATGACAACAATTCTCAAAAAATCGCTTCACTCGATGTCACTTCCAATGAATACGGAACTTTCAGCGGCTCGTTTACTGCACCTTCTGGCGTTTTAAACGGGAGTATGAGAATCCAAACCAAAACTGGAGTGAAATACATTTCTGTTGAGGAATACAAGCGGCCAAAGTTCGAAGTTAAATTTCCTCCAATTGAAGGCGTTTTTAAAATTGGACAAGACATTAAAATAACAGGAACAGGAAAAGCGTATGCTGGATCAAATATTGACGGAGCTGAAGTAAACTACCGCGTTGTTCGGTCTGCGAATTTCCCTTCATGGTCGTGGTACCGTTGGGGATATTATCCTTATTCGGCTTCCATTGAAGTTGCCCACGGAGAAACAAAAACAGATGAGAACGGTGAATTTATCATTGAATTTAAAGCCAAAGAAGACCCTTCTATTAAAAAATCATTCTACCCAACATATTCGTATCAAATAACGGCGGATGTTACAGATGTCAATGGTGAAACGCACAGTTCATCTCAGTGGGTTCAAGTCGGATACAATTGCATGAATGTTTCAATGCCAATTCCCGAAACATTGGAGCGCAATGGAAACAATGAATTTCCAATCCGAACGACCAACTTAAACGGTCAAGATGTTGGAGCAAAAGGAACCGTGAAAATTACGCGATTGATTGAACCTAAAGGACTTTTTAGAACAGCCCTTTGGGAAAAACCAGACATTCAAAAATTTACAAAATCAGATTATCAAAAGCTCTTTCCGCACGATGCTTATGACGAAAAAGTAGAAGTGAAAGACTTTAAAAGAGGCGACGAAGTTTACTCCACTTCATTTGATACCGATAAAAGAGATACGGTTGATTTTACATCTTTGAAAACGTGGAAACCAGGAAGGTATGTTATCGACATTGAATCCATTGATGCGTTTGGCGAAACAGTTACGGAAACGCAATACATTCGACTGATTGATACATCTGAAAAAACCAATCCTACCAATGAAATTTGGTCATTCATCCCCTTGAAAGTTCATTGCGAACCTGGAGAAAATGCGGAATTCATTATTTACTCTGCGGCCAAAGACCTTTCAGTGTTGTATGAAATTGAGCACAAAGGAAAAATCATCAGTAAGAAATTAATCACCTTAAGTTCTTCTCAGCAAAAAATATCAATTCCAATTCTAGAGAAGTACCGCGGTAACATTATGGTTCATTTTACCTCCGTTAAATACGGACGGTCGCATACCTCAAAAAGTGCCATTTATGTTCCCTACTCCAACAAAGATCTCAAATTGGAATTTGAAACGTTCAGAAACAAGCTTCTACCGGGATCGAAAGAAGAATGGAAAGTAAAAATTACAGGACCGAAAGGAGAGAAAGTGGCGGCTGAGATGTTGGCTACAATGTACGACGCCTCACTCGATGCGTTTGCTGCAAACTCGATTCACATGAGCGTTTACAATTCTAATTATTCAGAGAAAAATTGGACTAGTAACTGCTTTACTTCTAAGCAATCACAGCTGCATCGAAACTATTGGAACGAATACCTTTCTTCTCCATCGCGAACTTATGATCAATTGAATTGGTGGGGTTATAATACACATAGATATGGCAACTATAACGGATTTTATTCATTGGATTACTCGGCAAATTCTACTGGAGCTATTTATGAATGGAGCGAAGAAGAAGTTATGGATTCACCAATGGCAGCTCCACCTAAATCTGAAAGCCGTGCAGAAGGAAAAAGTGCGAATCGACAAACAATGACAGCCGGCTATAAAATGGACAAAGACCAAGTTTTCGATGAATCCAGTGTTATGCCTTCTGGAGGTGACTTTGGCGGAGGCGAAGGACAAAAAGGTCTCGGAGCAATAAAGGCACGGACAAACATGAATGAAACGGCTTTTTTCTATCCTCAATTGGAAACGGATGCGAACGGAGCGGTTATTATCAAATTCACCATTCCAGAGGCCCTAACGAAATGGAAATTTCTAGGAATGGCGCATACTCAAGATTTAAAAATCGGGTACATCCAAGAAGAAATTGTCACTCAAAAAGAACTGATGGTTGTTCCAAATGCACCACGTTTCTTTAGAGAAGGAGACAAAATGACATTCATCGCAAAAATATCCAACTTGGCAAAAGAGGACTTAAACGGTTCAGCGCAATTGATGCTTTTCGATGCCTTGTCAATGAAACCAATCGATTCATTGTTCAACATGGACAGTTCTATTGTACCTTTCTCCGCAAAAAAGGGCCAAAGTGATGCGGTTTCATGGAACATTGAAGTCCCATTTGGAATCGGAGCAGTTACGTATCGAGTAGTCGCAAAATCTGGAAATTATACGGACGGGGAAGAAATGGCAATTCCTGTTTTATCCAACAGAATGTTAGTGACGGAATCCATACCGTTGCCATCTAGAGGAATCGGAACGAAGAATTTCACTTTCGATAAATTGGTGAACAGCGGTGGTTCTGAAAGCATCAAACACCATAAATTGACGCTAGAATACACTTCGAATCCTGCATGGTATGCTGTTCAAGCGATCCCGTACATGATGGAATATCCGTATGAATGTGCCGAACAGACTTTTACACGGTATTATTCAAATGCGCTAGCGTCAAATATTGTGAACTCGAGTCCAAAAATCAAACGCGTATTTGAAAGTTGGAAAGAAAGCAGTCCAGATGCCTTTTTATCGAACCTTGAGAAGAATCAAGAATTGAAATCATTGATGCTCGAAGAGACGCCTTGGGTACTCGATGCTAAAAACGAAGGCGAGCGCAAGAAACGAATTGCGTTGTTGTTCGACCTCAACAAAATGGACAATCAACTTAGCAAAGCGGTTCGAAAACTAGAGAAAATGCAAGTTTCCAATGGAGGCTGGCCGTGGTTCCCAGGAATGAAAGAGAGTCGATACATTACCCAACATATTGTGACTGGAATGGGCCACTTGGATAACTTGGGTGTGAAAAACATTCGCGAAGACCGATCCGTTTGGAGCATGGTTCAAAATGGGGTTCGCTATTTGGACAATCGAATTGTTGACGACTACAATTGGGCCAAAACACACGATAAGAATTACTTAACAGAGCAACACATTTCAAACCTTCAAGTGCAGTATTTATATGCGAGAAGTTATTTCAAAGATGTGCCGATGAGCAAGGAAGTGAAAGTTGCTTTTGATTATTATCAAGATCAGGCGGCTGCATATTGGATGAAATTCAACATTTACAACGAAGGAATGATCGCACTTCAGGCCAAACGTTATGAAGTTGATTTGATTCCTGAACAAATAATGGCCTCCATTAAGGAACGAGCGATTCAACATGAAGAACTCGGAATGTATTGGAAAGACAATGTGAGAGGGTATTACTGGTACCAAGCACCCATTGAAACGCAGGCTTTGTTGATCGAAGCGTTTGACGAAGTAACAAATGACCAACGATCTGTTGAAGACATGAAGGTTTGGTTGCTGAAACAAAAACAAACAACGGATTGGAAAACGACAAAAGCAACAGCCGAAGCATGTTATGCACTTCTACTTCGCGGAACTGATATTCTTGCCAACGACGAACAAGTAGAGATCAAAATAAACGGTTCCGTAATTGACCCTGAAGCATTGGGTGCGAAAGTGGAAGCGGGAACTGGATATTTCAAAACATCATGGTCTGGAACTGAAGTTGAACCTGAAATGGGGAACGTTAGTATAACCAGAACTACAGAAGGCGTAAGTTGGGGAGCGATGTACTGGCAGTATTTTGAAGACCTCGACAAAATCACACCGCACGAAACGCCATTGAAATTGAGCAAGAAACTATTCCTAGTTCAGAATACCGATAGCGGGCCTGTTATGTCTCCAATAACGGACGAAACACAATTGAAACCTGGCGATAAAGTTAGAGTTCGAATTGAACTTCGAAGTGACAGAGACATGGAATATGTGCATCTAAAAGACATGCGCGCAGCGGGATTCGAGCCTATAAATGTTTTCTCTCGTTACAAGTATCAAGATGGTTTGGGGTATTACGAAAGCACGAAAGACGCAGCAACGAACTTCTTTATTGAATACTTGAGTAAGGGAACTTATGTTTTTGAATACGATCTACGCGTGAGTCATTTCGGTGACTTCTCCAATGGTATTTCAACGATTCAATGCATGTATGCGCCAGAGTTCACTTCGCATTCAGAAGGGATTCGGGTATTGGTTAATGAAGATGAGTAGGTTGTGTTGATCTCGGCTACGCTCGATCAACGACCATAATAGGTCAACAACCGCTAGTCGAGCAACGAATGCTAATTGAGCAATGATCGCTAATCGAGCGCAGCCGAGATAGTGATTCTACTCAATTTGTGGAAAAGAATAAATTATTGCATCGTTTAAAAAACGAAACAAATGTTATCAAGTAGTTGAAAAAGAGAAACGTGAGCTGAAAACTTTAGGCATGGTCCACTATCCTCGAAACGAAGAATAAAATCACGCCCGTTTTTATAAAACGTGATTAATACTGATAATCACGTTTCCTTTTTTGTGTCCTGCATCGACATGTGCATGTGCTTCTCTAATTTCTTCGAGCGAATAAACAGTGTCAATAACAGCTTTCAACTTGTCTGCTTCAATTAACTTCTTGAAGAACTGCATATCTTCAGCCGTCTCTTTAATTACTCCTGAGATCACTTTTTTACTTCCAAACATTGAAGTGAATGCACCTCTTAACATTTGTCCCATACTAGCGCTTGCCAGTAACATTGTTCCTGATTTTGTAAGAGATTTTAAACTTGCCGAGAAAGAACTTTTTCCCACAGTATCAAAAATAACATCGTACTTCAAACCATTTTTTGTGAAATCCTCGCTCTTATAATCGATAACATGATCGGCTCCAAGAACCTTTACAAGTGTTCCGTTTTTATCGCTGCAAACTGCTGTAACCTCAGCCTCAAGTTCTTTCGCCAATTGAACTGCCATAGTCCCCAAAGCTCCAGAAGCTCCATAAATCAGAACTTTCTGCCTAGCTTTAACATTTCCTTTTCTTAGAAAATGAAGTGCAGCTGTCGCACCGAATGGAATTGCCGCGGCTTCATTGTAAGTCATTTTTTCTGGAATCAATGCTAAAGTTCCTTCTTCGCTGATGCATTGGTACTGAGCATGCGCGCCAAATGACATTCCTGTTGTTCCAAATACTTTGTCTCCAACTTTGAACTTTGTTACTTCAGTTCCAACAGATTCAACTTCTCCAGCAACAACCACTCCCAATATGGATTTTCTTGGTCGTTTAAATCCGAAAATAAGTCGAATTACAAATGGATCAGCTCTTCTAATTCTTGCGTCTCCTGATGTAACTGAGGAAGCATGGATCTTAACTAATATTTGATTTTCTTTTGGTGTTGGCTTTGCTACTTCTGTTACTTGTAAGAAATCCGGCTCACCATATTTTGTACATACTGCTGCTTTCATAACCTTCTTTTTTTTAGAAATTTAATTACTTCTTCTCGAATGTAAATTTGTACTGATAAACCGTTCCTTCATCGTACGTTTGCTCAATTTTCAGCTTAGGCAATTTGCTTTTAACTTTCTCAATCAATTGTTTCTGAGTACCTGATATCTCAGTAATCTCTATTTCATCATTACAGATATAAAAACTTACAAGGACAAAATCTTGTTGGTTTTCATCCAACTCTACCATACTCAAATCGATTATTAACTTCTCTGTGATTTCTTGCTTTAATGGTTGAACTCCTGCTCCAAGACTAATGTTAGAGATTAAAATTGCGACGATAAAAATGATCTTTTTCATATTTTTTGTTTTTAGTTATTTGTTTTATTTCCAATTGTTTACAGGACAAATATTGCCTCAAAGTCTGGGCTTTAAAAAAATAGATGATGAACTAGGGAGGAATTACTTTACACGCATCTTTTAATGATCTCAATGATGGTTTGACCAAAAAAGAGCTTTGTTTGTACTGATTTGAATCGTGTATATAAATATTGATGTTCTCCGCCTCAGCAGAACCACCGTGTATCGATCATTCTAATAGCAAACAGAAAAGCCTTCCATTCCCATGAAATTGGGACTGGAAGGCTTTAATAATTGTATACAGTGTCTTAGATCAATCTTCTTGCAAGCGCCATATTCCGCAGCTGTTACTTGAAGAACGGTTCTCTTTTATAAGAGACCACCTCCTCCTCCTTCAGATTCTTGATCAATATTTTTTTGTTCTTTCTTCACTTTTTTACCCTTACTAAATCGATAGCTAAACTCAAGAATGAACATGTTCTTCACTAATGACACATTATTGTCGGTTTGCATGGTGAATCCCGTTGTTGCTACATGTGCTCCTTGGTTGAAATTTGCTCCAAGTGTTATAGGTAGAAAATAGCCGAACATTACACTCGCTTTTTTCTTTAAAAGAGGCTGTTTGTACATCAACATCCAAAAATCAATACCTCCTTTGTTATATCCCAATCCACTAATGCGTTTGGTCTGTTCGTGTTGATATTTCATTCCAAGGATTGCCCCAGACTTTGGAAAAATGTACATTAGGTTAACATCTGCTTTCCAATCTATAAAGCTATTTACTCCACTCGTTGACTCCATTGTTGCTTGAAATACTTCCACATTACTTTTTACCAGGAAACTTATTTTTTTGATGTACTTCTTGAAGTTTAGCTTTCCTCCCATCCTTTGATACATATCAACATTTTCAAATCTATAATCGAAAATATTGTCAGGACCCAAATCACCAATTGTGGCAATCGTATTCGTTGAATAATGCAAGTAAGGCTCAAATGCAACCAGACCACGCAGTATATTAAGACGAAGAGAGAACCGATGCGTCGTTGATGGTTTCAGAAATGGATTTCCAGTCGATGTAATTCTAGGGTTTACTTGGCTTACGAATGGATTCGTTTGTGCTATTGTAGGGTAATCGCTAGAAACGCGGTATTTGAATTTAACATTGACCTTCTTTGAAATATCATACTTCAAATCAAAAAGAGGTTGAAAAATTTGATAATTAGGCTGTTGACCGGCAACTCTCGGAGAAGATGTTTCTGTGGCAACACCAACTCTCATCCCCAATTTGTTGGTCATTTTCCACATAAAGTTCGAATAGAGCTTATGGCGCATGTCTGTCAATTGGAAATCATTGGAAAAAGTAAATGTTTCCCCTGTTGATAAGTCCGTTTGACTGATGTCGTATACATTGTTCAATTCTCTCCACGTATTTCCATAGCCGAATTGAATGTTCATTTTCGGTGAGAACACATGATCGAATTCAGCATAGAATCTAGAGTATTGTTTTTTATTCACACCCGTCTCTTCTCTTGTATAAGCTCCTTCTTGCCACGTAGTATTGTTAACAACATCTCTGTAATTCGAATACGTATAGTTTATATTCAATTTATTGGATTTATTAAATTCTCCAACGTAGAATAATGAATTATAAGTGTCCCATGTTTTACTCTTTGCATTAGAGCTAAACTTATATTGATCGGTCAATGAATCATTTGAGTACACTTGAGTTAAATAATTAAAACTTGACGTTTCATTACTCATTGGCAGCGCCTCAATATTACTCTCAAAACTGATGATATGTTTTGGATTGATGCGGTAATCAAAACCTAAGTTGTAACGGGCAGCGTAATCAAGAATGAGTGCATTTGGATCAGTTGTCTCTGCATTTTCTAAAACCACCAAGCCATCTGCATATTCTGTTTTGGACTCTGTAGTAATTTCAAATTGCTTGCGTTGAAGACGAAGACCAGCATAGATATTCAAATTGTCTCTCGTGTAATTGTATGTTCCTCCAAAGGCTCCAATTAAGATTTGAAGGTTCTTTCTTTCTGTGTCGATATCCACAAGCTGCATTTCCTCCATGTAAACCTCAGTTCCCGTATAGTTGGTCTTCAAAATGACATTGAGTATTGCCGTATATCCCTCCAATCCATAGCGTCCTCCAGGATCTCGAGTTATTTCAACTTTCAATAATCTTTCTGGATTCAAGTTTTGAATGTATTCCTGACTTTTTTCAACTCCGTTTACTAGTATCATGATTTTCTCATCACCGTCCACTTTTAAAGTTCCAGAATAATCATCGTAAGAGATTCCTGCGATCTTATCAAGGACATCTTTCGCAGCAGTAGCTCCTTTTCTAAGCGTTTCAGTAACTACCTGAACATCTTTATCCAACCCTTCTGTTCGTGTACTTGCAAGAACCTCCATTTCAGCAATATTCAAAACATTTTTATTCAATTTAAAGACACCCAAAAAGTTATCTTCTCTAACCACGCCAGTTGAAATGGTATCATTATGGTAACCATATGAACTAATAACGAGTTTATATTGTCCACGATTAACGGGGATTTTAAAGAAGCCTTTCTCGTCAGTAATACCTCCGCTAATAATACTGTCCATATCATTTAACAAAGCGACTTTAGAGTAAAGTAGATTTTCCTTTGTTTCCTGGTCCTTTACCTGACCCGAGATTTCTACTTGACTTTGAGCGTTTCCTATAAAGGAACTGAATCCAATAATCAACCCTACCACTAGAGGGAACTTACTCATAACTTTAATTCTAACATCCTTTCTCTTTGTTCGTTTCATCGCTTTATCTTTTTAATGATTTGAATCATTTCCAATTGATTGAGGAACAAATAACGCATCAAAGTTTGGGCGTGAAAAAAATAGATGATGAACCAAGGAATAATTACCTTACACGTAGCTTCAAATGATCCCAACAACGGTTCGACTAAAAAAGAACATTGTTTGTCCAAATTTGAGTAGCGTATATCAATATTGTTGTTTTGTATAGAATAACAACAGTAATTTTGAAGAATGAGTGGTATTTTAAAGAAGATAAAAAGAGTTGTTTTAAAAATAGTAGCCTTGATCCTATACTTGGTTGTATTGGTGAATTTAGACGGTGCAATGGGTTACGACGACAACCCTATAACTATAACATTATTACTAACGTTTTGGGTCGGGTTTGTGTATCTACTATTCCCTTCCTTTATTATCAAATACTGGAAGTTAATCGTATTATATTTCGTGCCTCTTCTTCTGGTATGGACATATATCCGCCTATTTTCAGATAATCTTTACGATTATCTAGAAATGAGGGATGACTTTTTTATAATCCCTTTATTCATCCCTATCCCTATCTTTCTCGGTATAGGCTTATGGATCTATGAACAATGGAAATGGATTCAAAACTTAAAATCAGGAAAACGCGAAGCAGAATTAAGTTTATTACGGTCACAGATCAATCCCCATTTTTTCTTTAATACCTTAAATAATTTATACGCGTTGACAATAACAAAATCAGACCAAGCTCCTGAGGTGATTTTGAAACTATCTGACATGATGCGGTATACTATTTATGAAGGGGAAAAAGAAACCGTAAAACTTTTGGACGAAATCACCTATTTAGAAAACTATATTGAATTGCACAAAATTCGATATAAAAAATCGGTCGAAATCTCATTTAATCATTCCGTTGACACAAGCTTGAAAGTTGCTCCACTGCTATTTATACTACTATTAGAAAACGCTTTTAAGCACGGCATAGAATCACTTTCTGAAAATGCGTTTATTCATATAGATTTATATGAAGACAGTAAATTCATCTATTTTGACATCGAGAATAATTTTGAACCTAACACTGAAAATGAATCAACCGGTATCGGATTGAATAACCTTAAAAAAAGACTTTCTTTATTGTATAAAGGAAAACATGAGTACTCTGTGGATGCGACAGACTGTGTCTATAAAACAAAATTAAAAATCGCTAAAGATGCTTAAATATATAATTATTGATGACGAGCCATTGGCACATGACGTAATAGAAGAATTCTGTAGCATGATTCCGCATCTTCAATTGGAAAAGAACTGCTATAACGCTATGGAAGCGATGCAGTATTTAAATGAAAATACGGTTGACTTTATGTTTTTAGACATTAACATGCCGAAATTAAGAGGCTTGGATTTTCTGAAAACCTTAACAAATCCTCCGAAAACGATTGTTACTACAGCCTATAAAGAACATGCTGTAGAAGGATTTGAGTTAAATGTAGTAGACTATATTTTAAAGCCATTTAGTTTCGATCGTTTGGTGAAAGCTGTAAACAAAGTCTCACAAACTGAAACTCCAAAAACAACTGTTAAAGAAGTCTCTACCGAATCAACCTCCACTCGATTCTTCATTAAAGGGGATAAAAAACACCATCAAATTGACTTGAGCGACTTGTTATATATAGAGGCTTATGGCAACTACACCAAATTATTTTTGAAGGAGGAAATGATTGTAAGTCATGAAAAAATATCTCATTACGAATCCATTCTAACAGACGCTAACTTTTTAAGAATTCATAAATCGTTTATAGTTGCAATAGATAAGATAAAATTCATTGAAGGAAATCAGGTTCATATTAACGAGAATAAGATTCCGATTGGTCAAACCTATAAGAGTAGAATTAGTGAACTTTACAATTCTTGATATAAAGGGCAGCATATAAACATTACCGTCTTTTTAGATATTAGAATTTAGACGATCCTGCATCATCCAACTTCTAACTTCTAACTTCTAATATCCAATATCCAAAAGGGAAGAATGACCAACCTTCCTTCAATCCATCTAGCTTTTCAAGCCTCGCGACTTTTCACTTAATATAGGCCATCGAATTTAGCTACCTTCCTCACTATTCTAAATTCAAACTACAGATTATGTTAAAATTAATACTGCCACTGACAACTCTCCTATTGTCGTTTCAAACCGAAGCGCAATGCTCGGCAACTCCAAGTTTAATATCACACACTTATAATGGTCACACGTATGAGTTGATCAAAGAAACATTAAGTTGGGAAGACGCTACTGTTTGCGCTGTTGCCCGAGGAGGTTACTTGGCTTCAATTGAAAGTCAACTCGAGCACGATAGTATTTTTCAATGGTTGTCTACAGATCCCGGCACCAATCCAAATGGAACGATTGACGTTTTTGGAGCTTCTTCAATTTGGTTAGGTGGAACAGATAAATATAATGAAGGAAACTGGGTTTGGGACGGTAACGGTGACGGAACCGGTACCGATTTTTGGCTTGGAAATTTTAGCGGTGCGCCAGTAGGTGGAGCATTTTCAGCTTGGGGTGTAACACCTCCTGAACCGGACAACTCTGGTGGCGATCAAAACTACCTAACATGGCGTCTGAATGGAAATAATACTGGACTTTGGAATGATCTACACGCTCCTTCCAGTCTTTATTTCCTTATTGAAATTGATTCTACGTCTGCAGGATTGGATGAAAGCGAACTTCTCAATAAGCCTTTAAATGTTTACCCTGTTCCTTTTGTAGATGAAATAAACATTGAATACTCCGGTTCTGAATTCATTGAAAAAGTAGCTATTTTAACGGTCACAGGACAATTGATTCAATCAACAAAACATGTTTCTGCATCTAAAGTAACATTGAACCTTTCTGATTTTCTTCCAGGCAATTACATTCTTGTAGGAACACTCAGTAACGGAGAAGTTGTTCGCACGCAGATTAGTAAATAGGTTTTAGAGCGGCTGGCGCCTTTTAGATATTAGACGTTACGAGTCGTCTGAATTCTAACGTCCAAATTCTGTCCAAAAGTAAGGCACAACCAATGCGTTATCTAAAAATCGGACAATCGAACAATCGAACACTCGAAATGCTTACCTTCGCCTCATAAATTCTATCATTTCAGAATGTCAAAAGATAAATACACCGTTTGTGCGGCCTTGCCGTATGCAAATGGACCCCTTCATTTAGGACACGTAGCAGGAGTCTACCTTCCCTCAGATATTTTTACGAGATTTCTACGCATGAACGACCACGATGTCGCATTCATTTGCGGTAGTGATGAACACGGTGCAGCAATCACATTGCGTGCTAAATCGGAAGGAACGACGCCCAAAGCGATTGTCGACAAGTACAACAAAATTATTGGTGATGCTTTCAAAGATTTCGATATCTCATTCGATATTTTTCATAGAACGTCTTCTAAAATTCATCATGAAACTGCGCAAGACTTCTTTAAAGTACTGGATGAAAAAGGCCACTTTACGAAAGATACGAGCGAACAATATTACGACGAAGAATACGACCAATTCCTTGCGGATAGATACATTACAGGAGATTGTCCGAATTGTAAGCACGCCAATGCGTATGGAGATCAATGTGAGAACTGCGGTTCGGCGTTGAGTCCAACGGAATTGATTAATCCAAAATCGACCTTAAGTGGAAAAACGCCCGTAATGAGAACGACTTCTCACTGGTATTTACCCATGGAGCGACACGAGGACTGGTTGAAAGAATGGATCAAAGAGGGAACTTTGGACGGCGTTCCGCATCACGATGCTTCGAAATGGAGAAATCAGGTTACCGGACAATGCATGTCTTGGATCGACAACGGACTGCGACCTAGAGCAATGACGCGTGATTTGGATTGGGGCGTAAAAGTTCCTGTTGAAGGAGGCGATGGAAAAGTACTTTATGTTTGGTTGGATGCTCCGATTGGGTACATTTCTGCGACGAAACAATGGGCACTTGACAACAATAAAGATTGGAAAGATTACTGGACAGGAGATCGTAAATTAATCCACTTTATTGGAAAAGATAACATCGTATTTCACGCAATTATTTTCCCGATATTACTGAAAGCGCATGAAGGACTTATTCTTCCGGACAACGTTCCTGCTTACGAATTCTTGAATTTAGAAGGAGATAAATTTTCCACGTCAAGAAATTGGGCGGTTTGGTTGCACGAATACATTGAGGCATACCCAGATAAAATTGATGAATTAAAATACGTTTTGACATCCATTGCGCCTGAAACAAAAGACAGCGAATTCACTTGGAAAGAATACCAAACGCGTATCAATAGTGAATTGGCAAATATCCTTGGAAACTTTGTAAATAGAGCTTTGGTTCTTACACAGAAGTATTACGATGGAAGTGTTCCAGCTCTCGGTGAATTAACCGATTCTGATAAAGATGTTATTGCACAAATGGAAGCAATTCCTGTCAATATTTCAAAGCTAGTTTACGACTATAAATTGAGAGAAGCTCAAGCTGAGGCAATGAAACTGGCCCGACTTGGAAACGAATATTTAGCGGAAACGGAGCCATGGAAAATGGTGAAAGATCCAGCAAATGCTGAGCGTGTTGCAACAATCATGAACATTGCACTTCAGATTACAGCAAACTTAAGTATTGTTCTACAACCTTTCTTGCCAGCTACAGCTGCAAAACTATCTGAGTTCCTTGATTTCCATACAGCTGATTGGAGCCAAGCAGGTAATTCTAGTTTAATCTCTGAGGGACATCTGACGAACAAACCGTCTATCTTATTCCCGAAAATTGAAGATGAAATGGTAGAATTAGAAATCGCGAAATTAGAAGCGACTAAAACCGTAGAAACAACGTTTGAGCCTCAAAAAGACGAAACGTCATTTGATGAATTCACTAAAATGGACATCCGTTTGGGGACTATTTTAGAAGCTGAAAAAGTAAAGAAAGCAGACAAGCTATTGAAACTACTAGTTGATACAGGTTTGGACAAAAGAACGATTGTTTCTGGAATTGCAAAGCATTATTCACCTGAAGAAGTGATTGGAAAACAAGTCACTGTTTTGATGAATTTACCTCCAAGAACTATTCGTGGAGTTGAATCTCAAGGAATGATTTTAATGGCTGAAAACGAAAATGGTGAATTGAGTTTCGTTGCTTCCGAAAAAGAATTCGGCGCTGGGAGTGGTATCAATTAATTGTGTAATTTACAGTTTGATTGAATAACTGAAAAGACAATTATGAAAGCAGTATACCTATTTATAGTCGCAGGATTTTTATTAGTGAATTGTTCTGAGCCCGTTCAAGACGACTCAAAAGATGAAGCCAAGGAAAAAGCGGCAAAAGAAGCGGCTATTGAAAAAAACAATATCGAAGCAGTTGACAAACTTCCTACACATCGTTTTCGTTCAACGGAAACTGGAGTTGAAGAATACATGACGATGCGTCAAAATGCCGAAGGTGAAAAAGAATGGTTTTATTCATCTGCGGCCAATCCGAAAGATGTAAAGTTGGGTGTTACTTCAAAAAACGGAAAACACGCTGTCTATTTCATGAGCAAACCGCAAGTATTGTATGTGCTCGATCTAGACGATTGTGGTTTTATGCTTACCGATGAAGAAGGAGAAACGCAATGGTACCGTCAGGTTGAACCTGAATGTTAAAGGTCGATTTTCCGATTATTTGATTGTTCGAAAACCGATGAAAACCGCACTTTCCATATCTCAATTAGAAACTGAATTTAAATCCTCTGATTTTGTTCTAAAAACGCAACATCAAATTGCAAAGGATTTTGGAACAAGTGGAATTGATTTTAGTTCTGACTTCAGCGCAAACCCTCTCTCCTATTTAGAGCTTATTGATGCCGTTGGAGAAAAATTAGGAGAACTGATGACAATTGGTGAAAGTCAAACCTTGCAGCTTTTATATCAAATTGATATTCCACAACAGGATTTTTTATCTCTTACCAGCGATCCCGATTTTATAAATAAAATGAGTGCGTTGATTGTTAAGAGAGAGGCATATAAGATATATTTGAGATCCGTTTACAAATAGTCTCAATTTTATTAAAAACATTACTCTTACTAAACAGAATAACTAACTAAGTTTTCCTAAAAAATTTAATTAGCTCTCCAATATTCATTTCTCACTTAATAACCCCTCTCGCTAATTAAGTATTTAAAGATAATTATTATTAATGCTCGTTACTAATTAAGTTTTTTTGATTATTGTTAATTAGCGTGTACCTTTATTTAAATAAAAAATAGATAATCATGAAAAAGTTTCAGGCCGGTCAATTAATAACTCAAGGCTCCTATAAAAGTTTTCAGCCAGAAAAAATAAATAGACAATGGTTAATCGAAGATATGGACGTTCTGAATTTATTAAGTCAAGCAGACCGTCAAATAGGTCGACTAGATATGTACTCAGAATACATCCCTAATATTGACTTATTCATTAGCATGCACGTTTTGAAAGAGGCTACGCAATCCAGTAAAATCGAAGGAACTAAAACAAATATTGAAGAAGCTCTACTTGATAAAGTGGATGTAAAGGAAGAGAAGAGAGATGATTGGGAAGAAGTTCAAAATTATATTTCAGCACTTAATGAAGCAATCGAAAGTTTAGAAGAACTACCATTTTCTTCCCGATTAATAAAGAAAACTCATCAAACGTTAATGCAAGGCGTAAGAGGGGAGCGTAAACTACCTGGAGAATTTAGAATCAGTCAAAATTGGATTGGAGGAGCATCCATAAATGACGCTACATTTGTTCCTCCAATACATAATTCGATTTCTGAATTTATGGGAGATCTAGAAAATTTTGCCCATAATGAAGAGTATTATTTCCCTGATCTTCTTAAAATTGCATTGATACATTACCAATTTGAAACGATTCACCCATTTCTTGATGGAAACGGCCGTGTTGGTCGTTTAATGATTACACTTTATCTTGTAGAAAAAGGAATATTGAAAAAACCAATTCTATACCTTTCAGATTTCTTTGAACGGAATAGAACTTTATACTACGACAATTTGATGCGCGCTCGTGAAAAGAATGACATCAATCAATGGTTCAAATTTTTCCTTGTTGGAATAATTGAAACAACAAAAAGTGGAATTAACACATTTGATCAAATTCTCAAACTACAAAAGGACGTTGAAACCAAAATACAAAAGCTAGGTAGTCGAGCCAATAACGCTCTAATTATCACCAACTATTTGTTCAGCCGCCCAATGATTGGTGCACAAAAGGCGAAAGATTTAACAGGTCTATCTATGCCCTCCGTTTATAAACTCATCGATGAATTGGAATCCCTAAAAATCATTCAAGAAATCACCGGAGCTAAGAGAGGTAAATTCTACGTCTTCCAAGACTATCTTAATTTATTTAAATAGCGAAAAACCTAATCCTTGAAAATCGTGGGCCTTAACCATTCTAAATACTCAAGAATCAAAAACGCTATCATATATATTCGTACGAGGCAATTGAGTCAATCAATTCAAAACAATTTTAAAATAATCACACATTTCCTCCCAATTTTCTTCATTTGACTAGTACTAAGTGTTCAAAATGTCTAAATTTGGTCTTCCATAAACTTGCACAAGAAAAATGGATAAAATATCATACGTTGGGAACGCAGATGTAAATGCGATTGACCATTTGTACAAACAGTACTTAAAAGAGCCTCAGAGTGTAGATATCGGCTGGCAAAAATTTTTTGAAGGCTTCGATTTCGCACAAACCAATTTTGAAGAAGGAGGAGGAGTTCCAGAGAATTTCCAAAAAGAATTTAAGGTAATTAACTTGATTAACGGATACCGTGAGCGTGGACATTTGTTCACGAAAACGAACCCGGTTAGAGACCGAAGAACATATACACCAACTTTGGCAATCGAGAACTTCGGTCTGGAGGAATCGGATTTGGATATAGTTTTCCAAGCCGGTGAAGAGATTGGAACTGGAGCGACAACGCTCCGTGCAATTATCGCCGATCTAGAAGACAACTACTGCCAATCCATTGGTATTGAGTACACTTACATGAGAGAGCCCGCTCCTATTAATTGGTTCAAAAATCATATTGAGCTGAAGAACAGACCTAAGTATGACGTAACCAAGAAAAAAGAAATCTATAGAAAACTTGCAATCACAGCAGGATTCGAATCTTTCCTAGGGAAGAAATTTGTTGGACAAAAAAGATTCTCAGTCGAAGGGCTTGAGGTTCTGGTTCCAGCACTTGATGCTTTGGTTCAAAAAGGAGCAGACAATGGCGTTGAGCAATTCGTTGTTGGAATGGCACACCGTGGTCGTTTGAACACATTGACTAATGTTTTTGAAAAAAGACCGCGTGATATCTTCTCTGAATTTGAAGGAAAAGAATTTGAAATTGACGAGCGTTTTGACGGTGACGTTAAGTACCACCAAGGTTTCACCTCTTTTGTGAAATCAGAAAATGGAAAAGACCTAACACTAACTCTATCCCCTAACCCGTCTCACTTAGAAGCTGTAAATCCTGTTGTTGAAGGAATGACAAGAGCGAAAGTAGAAGACGCTTTAGGCAACGACTTCAAGAAAATTTGCCCTGTATTGATTCACGGAGATGCTGCAATTGCTGGTCAAGGTGTTGTTTATGAGGTTATACAAATGGCCCAATTGGACGGATACAAAACGGGTGGAACTATTCATATCGTTACAAACAACCAAGTTGGATTTACAACGAATTATAAAGACGGACGTTCGTCCACATACTGTACGGATGTTGCAAAAACAACGCGATGTCCAGTTTTCCATGTCAATGCAGACGACGTAGAAGCTGTTGTTCAGGTGATGGAAATGGCCATGGAATACCGTCAGCACTTTGGTGACGACATTTTTATCGACTTATTAGGATATAGAAAATACGGCCACAATGAAGGTGATGAACCTAAGTTTACGCAGCCGAATTTGTACAATTTAATTGCAAAACACCCGAATCCAAGAGACATCTATTTAAGTCAGTTGTTAGCGGAAGGTGTTATGACAAATGATGAAGCGAAGAAAGTTTCTGATGATTATAACGAATACTTAGAAAACGAATTCACAGAATCAAGAAAGCGTGAAAAAGCACTTGTCTATGATTTCTTAAGTGATTCTTGGGAAGGATTTAGATCTGGAACTGAAGAAGATTTCATTACTTCTCCCGAAACCGGAGTGCCTAAGAAAAAGTTAGCAGATCTTGGTAAAAAGCTCTCTACGCTTCCAGAAGGGAAGAAATACTTCAGAAAAATTTCAAAAATTTTTAAAGAGCGTTTGGAAGGAATTCAAGAAGGCAAAATGGATTGGGGAGCTGCAGAAATGTTGGCTTACGCTTCTTTGCTAGACGAAGGGCATCCCGTTCGAGTTTCAGGACAAGATGTTGAGCGTGGAACATTCTCCCATCGTCATGCTGTTGTAAAAACGGAAGACTCAGAGGAAGAAATCATTACGTTGAATTTGCTTTCGGAGACACAAGCACCATTTACAATATACAATTCATTCTTGTCGGAGTACGGCGTGCTTGGATTTGAATACGGATACTCATTGGCGACTCCAAATGGTTTAACTATTTGGGAAGCACAATTTGGAGATTTCTACAATGGAGCCCAAATTATGGTCGATCAATTTATCACCGCTGGTGAAGACAAATGGTCAACTCAAAGTGGATTGGTAATGCTACTTCCTCACGGTTACGAAGGACAAGGAGCCGAGCACTCAAGCGGAAGAATCGAACGTTTCTTGCAGCAATGTGCGGATTTGAATATTCAAGTTGTGAATACCTCAACTCCAGCGAATCACTTCCACGTTTTGAGAAGACAAATGAAAAGAGAGTTCAGAAAACCATTGGTTGTGTTCTCTCCAAAAATGCTTTTACGACACCCAAGAGCAACTTCATCGTTGGACGAAATGTCGAAAGGAAGCTTCCAAGAAGTTCTAGATGATCCAAAAGCAAAAGTGGCAGACGTTGATACGGTTGTGCTTTGTTCTGGTAAATTCTACTACGAAGCAACGGAAAAAGCAGAAGAGTTTGAAGCGCAAAACATGGCATTTGTTCGAGTAGAGCAATTGTATCCGTTTCCAAAAACACAAATCGATGCGATTTTAGCGAAATATAAAAATGCTACGAACATTTTGTGGGCACAAGAAGAGCCTTCAAATATGGGAGCATGGACATACATGGCAATGGAATTGAGAGAGTTGAACCTTATCGGTGTTTGCAGAAAACCATCCGCTGCTTCCGCTGAAGGATCACACGATTTGCACAAAAGAAGATTGGAACGTTTGTATGGCGAATTGTTTTCATACGCGAAAACCAAAGTTAAGGCTTAGTTGAATTAGAAATTAGGAATGATGAGTTATTAATTGTTCCGATTTAGTGTTAGAGAAATTATAAACGAGTTTTTAAAAAGGAACGAAGCAATTCATAACTCCTAATTAAACAATTCATAATTTAAGAATTATGTCAATATTAGAAATGAAAGTACCGAGTCCAGGAGAATCGATCTCTGAAGTTGAGATTGCTGCTTGGTTGGTATCTGATGGAGATTACGTAGAAAAAGATCAAGCGATTGCAGAAATAGATTCTGATAAAGCAACGCTGGAACTTCCTGCAGAAGAAAGCGGAACTATTACTCTTAAAGCCGAAGACGGTGATGCCGTTGCCGTTGGTTCAGTTGTTTGCTTAATTGATACGTCGGCTGAAAAGCCTGCTGGGTTTGAATCATCAACGGATAGCGCACCTGCTGCGGTAGTGGCTGCACCTGTTGAAGAAAAGAAAGCGGAACCAGCGAAGGCTGCTGCGCCAAGTCCAGATCCGGTTGATAAATCATCGTATGCTGCGGGAACACCTTCCATTGCTGCCGCGAAAATCATGGCGGAAAACGGAGTTTCTTCGAATCAAGTGAATGGAACAGGAAAAGGCGGAAGAATCACCAAACAAGATGTTCTTGCTGGATTGTCTGCTGGATTTGATTCAACTGCATCTCAGGGTTGGGGTGGAACTAGAGATCAACGTCCTGAAAAAATGTCGATGATGCGTCGTAAAATCGCTGAGCGTTTGGTTGCAGTGAAAAACGAAACGGCCATGCTTACAACATTCAACGAGGTTGACATGAAACCAATCATGGATCTTCGTACGAAATACAAAAAAGCATTTGCTGATCACCACGAAGTAAACCTAGGATTTATGTCCTTCTTCACGAAAGCGGTGACTGAGGCATTGAACTTATACCCTTCTGTAAATGCACAAGTGGACGGAAAAGAAATGATCCTTCACGATTATGCAGATATCGGAATTGCCGTTTCATCTCCAAAAGGATTGATGGTTCCCGTTGTTCGTAATGCTGAACGCATGTCTTTGGCTGAAATCGAAAGAGAAATTAAACGTTTAGCGATTAAAGCTAGAGACGGGAAAATTACTCCAGATGAAATGACTGGTGGAACCTTTACAATAACAAATGGTGGTGTCTTCGGCTCGATGCTTTCAACTCCGATTATCAACCCTCCACAAGCTGCTATTTTGGGAATGCATAATATCGTGCAACGACCGGTAGCTATTGATGGTGAAGTTGTTATTCGTCCAATCATGTATGTTGCCTTATCGTATGATCACAGAATCATTGACGGTAAGGAATCTGTTAGCTTCTTGGTAAAAGTGAAAGAGATGCTAGAGAATCCTGAAAGAATGCTGTTTGGAGCGAAAGATCCAGTGGAAGTTTTGTTGGGACTTTAGAATTTCCTTGAAAATATGAAAGCCGTTACTATTTAGTGACGGCTTTTTTTGTGCCTACTAATACATCCTGGAAACCATGATAATCAGTCACGGAAACGATCACTCAACCATTCTTCTTTCTGAATCGAAAATACATTGAATGGAGCATTGTGTAATTCGAGGACGGTTTTCTCTAAACGCATTCCATTTTTGACTGCGACGCGCTCAGACCCAATATTCGTAGGTTCAATAACAGATATTAGGTTTTCGGACCATCCTTTTTCAAATGCATTATTTTTACAAGCACGTGCAGCTTCAAAAGCGAATCCTTGCCGCCAGAATTCAGGCAGAATAGAATAGCTAACTTCTAAGCGTTGCTCATCTTCAATTGTTTGAACCAATATTCCGCTTTGTCCGATTAATCGATTTGATTTCTTATCGATCAAGGCGTTCATACTACCCAAATTTTTCTCGTAGCGATTGAATGTTTTGTCAAACCATATTTGGGTTAGCTCTTTCTTCGAAAGTTTCGGGTCGAGGCCAAGAAATACCGCGACATCTTTTGAGCCGAAGAGATTTGTCCATGCATCGAAATCATCCCAGGTTAACTTTCTAAAAAGCAGCCGTTCAGTCTCAAGACCAAAGAGTGAATAATTATTAGTTAATGCCGCATTCATAGTTCAAAGAAACGTCGCTTTTTTTAAAGTAACAAGTAGAGACTACATTCATTTTTAGTTGGACCAATATGGGCAGAGTTATCAAAATAATTTGAATGTAATAAATACAAGTCACCATTGAAGAAAAATTCATTCATGAAGAATGCTTTGTTCATAAATACGCCATTAAAAACCTTATAACATCATCAAAATCAACTATTTTACACTTCAATCACTATAAATCAACCACTATGAATTTTACAATATCCGCGTTAGCATTAATTATAGCCGGTCTCGCAGCAATTTCTAACTTTATTATCGCTAAAAAACCTGAGGCTGCAGAACAACTTGACAAACTAAAACCTATTTCCGGTTGGGTCGGAGTTGGTCTATTATTAATAGGACTCTTTAATTTCTTCGGGCTTGGACGTTATGGTATAGCATATTGGGACCTTTTCGCTTATGCCAAGCTAATGTCATTCCTTCCAATGATGGCCGTTTTACTTTATTCACCGATATGTATTGTTTTAGGATTTATGCAAGGATATAGCCTAATTGACAAGTATGTACTTAACAAGGCGAAAGAAAAAGGAAGTGCGGGTGCCAAATTCGATAAGTTTGGTGATTCGGCCTATGAGAAAATTGTTAAATACACTACTCCTGTCGGTTTCATTGGAATAGCTGTTGGTCTAATTTTATTTCTAATTCAATTTGAAGTAATAACAAAATAGTAAACTGACAATCATTTCTCGTTCCATAAAAAAATTGACAGATTAAGAAAATGCAATCAATTCAAAACCTGTGAAGATAACTTCACAGGTTTTTTAGAGAACAATTAAGAGTTCATCGACGGTACTTCTTTTATTCACTTTCACTATTTAAATACCACATCAATCGATCCAATTTTAAAATTTCAACAAAACGCGCTCCTTCAAACCTTTAATTAAACACTTACATAATTTAACACTCTGTTATTTAGTAATTTAAATCTAATCGCGCAACCCTTGCAATCCCGTGGTTTGCTCGATTTAATCAACTAACTTTGAGCAGATATAATATCTTAGATATTTATCAAAACTTAAAAACCCAAATTATGAAAAAAACAATTACTCTTTTTGCCATGGGAGCCCTATCAATAGGTTCGTATGCACAAACACTTGTTTCAACTACACCTTCAAATCGAAATGTGATAATTGAAGAGTTCACAGGTACAAACTGCCCTGCTTGTCCAAATGGGCACACAGCCTTGGCTGGTATCTTAACTGCAAATCCAGGTACCGTTTTTGGAATTGGTTATTCACCTACGAATTCAAGTCTAACAGGACCGTATAACGGCGGATTGGATTTAACAAACCCTTTCTCTGATGCATTCTATACAAATCCATATTACGGAAACGGAGACGGTCGAGCAATGCCAACTGGTCATATAAACAGAACAAAATACGGCGGAAGTAGAAAATCATCTACAGGTGATTGGGCTGCTCGTGCTGCAGACATTAATATGATTTCTTCTCCAGTAAATGTTGGATTGTCTTCAACTTACGACGCAGTAACTGATATGGTTGATGTAACTGTTGAAATGTATTTTACTGCTGACGTTACGGATGCTGCATATGTAACTGTTATCATGACTGAAGATGATATTATTACAACTCAGTCTGGAGCTGGAACTGCAGCGGATTATAATCACACGCATGTAATGAGAGCAAACCTTCAAAACGGACAATGGGGTGAAGCATTAACTGGAACTACAACGCAAGGTAGTTTAGTAACAATGACTTTCTCATTTGACAATTCATCAACGAATTATGTTATTGACAATTGTGACATTACTGCGTTCGTTTCAACAGGAACTGACGACAACAGTGAAATTCTTACAGGAAGCGCTGCCGGTGCAAACGGAGGTAGTACTGCTGGAATCACTCAGTTAACAGCGAACAAGGAAATAAAAGTATTCCCTAACCCAACAAACGGTGAAATCAACATTACGTTGAGTGAAAACACTGCATCTGGATCAGTTTCTATTTTAAACCTTGCCGGACAAGTTGTTTATACAAATGATTTAAACTTAGAAGCAGGAGCTGTTCTTACATTGCAAAAGTCTGATTTAAACTTGGAAGCTGGAACGTATTTCGTTTCGTTTACAAATGAATCAATTGTTGCTACAAAAAAATTAATTGTTCAGTAGACACTGGTATTCTGAAATAGAATTAGTAATTGGGCTGTCGTATTTTCTACGATGGCCCTTTTTTTGTTCTGTACTAGCGCAACCGCTGTCGAAATATTGCATCGTGCCTTCCTAACTCAAGAGCACTTGAATTGTTCAGCAGTAGTTTTTTTATTTCTCACTTTTTTGAAGAGCTAAAAAAGTAAGCAAAAACGCTCTTTAGCACAGCAGATTGTACTTACCTTTTTAGGCCACAGAACTTAAAATTGAAGAACTCCACTCTCGGCTATACCGAGATGTCAAACAGCTCCAATTTTTAAAGTTACTAAGTCCGAAGGGGCCCAAGAACAAATCTACAAACGTGCTAGCTGTGCAGGTAACCTCCCCAAAAGCATGTAAGACGTTTTCGCAGCAGTCAAACTACTTCACTACCCTTTAAATTCTATTGCTAATAGCAATTAGGCAATAATTAACGAACGTTGGAAGGATACATCGTCAAGACTAGCAAGGTTTTGACTATTTTTGAGTCCTAAATTAGAATCGCCTTGCCAAAAGAATATTACCACAACAAAGCCAACGAACTTCAAACCTCAATTGCCGCCTTAAGAAAAAGGTTAATTGCCTTTTCAATGCTTCGCTTAGGGGTGTTTTTTGCAATCATTGCAGCTGTATATTTCTTCTACGGAAATTTCATGATGATCTCTATTTCTTCGGCGGTGGGACTTTTTCTATTCTTCTTTTTAGTGACTCGCTTTTCAGACCTTAAAAACAAACAGCGTTATTTGAATAGTATGCTGAAAATTAACCAACTTGAACTTGCAGTTTTGGATGGTGACATTTCAGAACTGAAAACGGGCGATCAGTATATTTTTGAAGAACATGATTTCAATCAAGACATAGACCTTTTCGGACAAGGCTCGTTGTTTCAGATCATCAATAGAACGGCAACGCCTAACGGAGAAAAACACCTTGCGGATTGGTTGAATTCCAACACGATTGATCAGATAGCGGAAAAACAACAAGCAACGGAAGAACTCGGATCAAAAATCGAATGGAGACAAAAATACACTGTGGTCGCTTCCTTAATTGAATCTGATATTCAATCCCAAGACATTTTGAAATGGGTGAAAAATTACAAAACTTTTGTTCCTCCATTTTTAAATTGGTTCCCAATTCTATTCTCCACCTTATCTTTAGCTTTATTCACAACTTATGTGCTGGATTTAGTTCCGATTGGCGCACTTATTGGCTGGATGTTTCTTGGATTCACAATTTCAGGAGTCTACTTCAAAAAAGTAACTGCGCTCTACAATATCACAAGTAAAATCAATGATACCCTTGCGCAATACTCGAAACTTCTAAAATTGATTGAGAATGAAGATTTCGAAAGTGAATTGCTGATCAAATGGAAAAATGAAATTCAATCAAAGGATATTAAAGCTTCGGAGCATCTTGAAAATTTAGCCCAAGAAATAACGCATTTAGCCAATCGAAACAACCTTCTTTACGGTTTCGTTTCCAGTGCATTCCTGCTCTTGGATTTACGTTATTCATTTAAAATCGAAAAATGGTTAAAAGAATTCGACGGAGCCATGGGCGATTGGTTTGAGGCAATTGAACGCTTTGACGCCATTAATTCTCTTGGAAATTACCGCTTCAATCACCCCAATTACATTTATCCTGAAATCGTTTCTGACCATAAACAGCAATTAATGGCGCAGGATATTGGTCATCCACTTTTAAGTCCAAATTCGATTGTCACCAATTCAATCGAAGTAAGTACAGAAGATTTCTTTATTATAACAGGAGCCAATATGGCAGGAAAAAGTACATTCCTAAGAACTGTTGCCGTCAATCTAGTTATGGCCAACAATGGACTTCCTGTTTGCGCGAAATCATTCAAATACCGCCCGGTTAAGTTGATCTCTAGTATGCGAACTTCCGATTCATTAATGAATGACGAATCCTATTTCTTCTCCGAATTGAAACGATTAAAATTCATTGTCGACGCGATAAAAACAGACACCTACTTTATTATCCTTGATGAAATATTAAAAGGAACGAACAGTAAAGACAAGGCGGAAGGATCCCAAAAATTTGTAGAAAAACTCGTTGGTTCAAAATCAACTGGATTAATCGCAACGCATGATTTAAGTCTTTGTAAACTCGCAGATACCCTTCCCCAAATTCGAAATTATTACTTCGATGCTGAAATTGTAAACGATGAATTGTTCTTCGATTATACCTTTAAGAAAGGAATTTGTCAAAACATGAATGCTTCTTTCCTATTGAAAAAAATGGAGATCGTATAGGGCGATCATTCGAAGGTTTGATTTTTCGATCTTTCGATTCGATCTCATTTCACAAACGCTATTAACATCCAACAATCAATAAGCCTGGCCATCAAGCCAACCCTAAAGGTCGAAGCATGAAGCCAAGCTTCGAATAATCGAACATTCAAAAAATCGAACGATCCATTTTATGACCACGCAGTCACAATTCAAAATAATTCGTACATTTATGACCATACAGTCACATTTATGCCGAAACAAACATTTTTAAATTTACATTCTGAGAAACGCCATCGCATTGAAAACGCATTCTACCGTGAGTTTACTATTCACAAATATGATGATGCATCAATAAGCAGCGTTTTAAAAGTTCTGGGCTTGGCCAAGGGAAGTTTCTATCAATATTTTGAAAACAAAGAAGATCTATTCAAATACCTCATGCAGCATTGCTTTGAGATTAAAATGGGCTATATCAGTCATGTCAAGCGGGAAGACTTTGAAACATTTTGGGACTTTTGGCGCGCAATGTACTCTGAAGGCTTACAATTCGATAAAGAATGCCCGCTACTGAGCAATTTTGGTTACCATCTCATGGAAAACATGAATTCACCAACCATAAAGCCAATGTACAACGCACTATACCAACAAGGGCTGGCTGGAATGAAAACCCTTATTCAACCTGAGATTAATAATGGATCCTTTCGCAAAGATATACCACCGGATCGATTGGCCTTTTACTTAATGAAAACTGGAGAGCAACTCCTTCAATTCATGAAATTCAACCACAACGAAGAACTCGAGCTCCGAATACAAAAGGGCGAATCACTATTCGCTGGAAAAAACGAGAAACTCTTTTTCGAATTATTAGATGATAATATCTGTCTGCAAAGTCAGGCGATGAACGCTAAAAACTAAATTATGTTCGCAATACAAACAAATAAGCTAAGTAAATACTACGGGTCGAACATGGGAATCAAAGATGTTTCCCTTGAAGTAGAAGAAGGTGAAGTATTTGGCTTTATTGGCCCAAACGGAGCTGGTAAATCAACATTTATTCGGGCCTTACTTGGATTATTAATTCCTACATCAGGCTCAGGAAAAATGCTTGGGATGGATATCGAAAGTCAAGGTCACCTCATTCGAAAGAGCATTGGATACCTGCCGTCTGAAGTTCATTACTATGATGAAATGTCGTCCAGAGAATTACTAGAATACGACTCGAGGTTCTATGGCGATGTGAACCACGCAGAAATAGAACGATTGGCTGAACATTTCGAATTGGATTTGGACAAACTAATCACAGATTTATCTTTTGGAAACAAAAAGAAATGCGCCATTATTCAAAGCGTATTGCACAATCCGAAATTGCTCATTTTAGATGAGCCCACTTCTGGATTAGATCCTTTAATGCAAAATCGATTTTTTGAATTGCTCGAAGAGCAAAATAAAAAGGGAGTCACCATTTTCTTTAGTTCTCACATCCTGTCGGAAATTCAAAGAATGTGCGATAAAGCCGCTGTTATACGAAACGGTGAGATCACAGCAATCGAAGACATCAATATTTTGATGAAAAAACAAATGAAAAAGGTGCGCTTTGTCTTTAAGGAAAGGCCCCAAGATCTTGTGCTACCCGAAGGCGTTCAAAACGAACATTGGCACAACCTTAAATTCACATTTGAATATGTTGGTCCAATCAACATTCTAATCGATTGGATGGCCTCGCTAGACCTTGTTGATGCTGTAATGGAAGAACCCGATTTAGAATCAATATTCATGAATTATTACGAACGCTAAGATGATCAATAAAAATTTATATACTAAGGAACTAAAACGCAATAGAAAGAATCTAATTACGTGGTCGCTGATAGTTATTGGTTTCACCTTCTTGATTGTGGCAATCTTCCCATCAATGGCTGAGATGGGAGAGGACATCACAAAATTGATGGAGAAATTACCAAAAGAATTAAGCAAAGGATTAGGAGTAGATGCGCAAACGTGGAGCAGTATCATTGGATTCTACGGAACGTATTACGGAATATACATCATTCTCTTGGTCGGAATATTCACAGCTTCGACTGGAGCCACAATTATCTCAAAAGAAGAAAAAGAAGGCACTTCTGAATTCTTGATGACAAAACCAATTTCAAGGAAAACGATTTTCATGACTAAAATGATGTCTTTAGTGACCTTAACATTGATCATCAATTTGATTCAATCAATTACTGCAATCTTAGGATTTGTACTATTTAGTGAAGGTAAAGTCGATTGGACAACATTCTTTATTATGCATACGCATGGATTATTTCTAATCCTTTTCTTTACATGCACAGGCGTTCTCCTATCCATGTTCTTCAAGCCTAAAAAGAATTTTATGGGAATGGTCGTTGGAATTATTTTTGGGTCCTATTTTCTAGATGCCATGTCAAAAGCCGCTAGTTCGGTTGAATGGATCGGCTATATTTCACCATTCCATTACTTGAAAATCGCAACTGACGACCCCAATTATACGGTCAACTATTTTGGAATTATTGCTATAACCACAATCGCTTTATTTCTACTCGCATTTTCGCAAAAGGTTTATAACAAAAAAGATATTAGTGGATAATTCACCTTTGTCTCAACCTTTGTCTCATTCATTACGTCTTTCATAAGGGTACGAGGAACTCACATTAAAAGCTCTTCGTACTTTCACCAACAAATAACTGTATATATATATGAAAAAAATTTACTTATCAATCTTATCGTTGTCGCTTGTCAGTGTTGCCACTGCACAAACTGCAACACCTGCTGAGGCAGTCGGAAAAATTCAATCTCCTGTAATTAAATCAAGTAAAAAACCTACCCAAGTTGCTTCAGACAAGGCAATTCTTTGGGGACCAAACACATTTGGAACTCCAAGTGAATGGTCATTTACAGATAATTCTACACCAAGTGCTACTTGGTCTATCGGTACCGCAGGTCCTACTGGATCCTTTTCTTCAACTTATGGGACACTAACATCTACTACTGCTGCAGATGGATTTGCACTGTTTGATTCTGACCTACAAGGTGACGGAACAAGTGCGCAAAACTCTGATGTTTACTTCAATACACCTATCAATTTAGTGGGACAATTGACAGTAGCAGTTGAGTTCGAATCTTTATATTCACACTATGCAGGAGCTTGTTACGTTATTGCTAGTACTGACGGTATAAACTGGACTGAATTTCCTGTTTTAACTGGACAAGCAGTAAATACTGCTTCAGCAAATCCAGAAATTGTTTCGGCAAACGTTTCTAGTGTTGTAGGTGGTTCTCCAACAGCTTATATTGGATTCAGATTCATTGGTGGTTGGGATTACGCTTGGATGGTTGATGATGTTTCTATCGTTACCCTTCCAGATAATGATGTTGCATTAACTTCAGGTTGGCACGGTGATATCGTAAATGATTACGAATATTCAATGACTCCATTGACACAAGTTCGTGAAATGATCGCTGGTGTTATTGTTGAAAACCAAGGTGGTTTACCACAAACTGTTGATGTTACTTGTGATGTTTCTGATGGTTCATCTATTGTTTCAACTTCAATGCAAACAGTAGTTACTGTTCCTGGTGTTTCTGATACAATATGGTTCAACACTGGATTTACTCCAGCTGCGAATGGTACTTACACTCCTACTTTCAGCATCCCTGCTGATATGGTTACTACAAACGATATGTTTGTTGCATCTTCGCTTCAGGTTAACAATAACCTAATGGCACACGACTACGGAACAACAGGTACTTTTGGATTTAATCCAGCTGCTGCTGATCCAACAAATGCGAATTCATCTCACTCTTGGGGTAATGTTTACTACCCAGAGGTAGATCAAATGATCTATGGTCTTGATATAAACTTCGCAACTGGAACTACTGCTGATTTATACGTTCTTGCTAGAGTTCAGGAAATGGATGCAAGTGGTTCTATCCAAGATCCTTTAACATATAACAATGAAACAGATCACACTGTTATATCAAGTGAAATTGGATCATCTATTACAACAATTACATTCCCAACACCATCTTTATTAGAAGCTGGAAAAGGATATATGATTGATGTACTTAAAGTTGATGGTACAACTGGATCGGAAGCTATGTACTTTGGAGGAACGGATGCATCTCAAGAAGATGATGATTTCTCTACTTTCGCATACGGACCTTTTGGAGCTGCAAATGCTATTAACTATTACTCTGGTTGGAATCTTGCTCCTTATATCAGAGCTAACTTTGATGCTTCTTTAGATGTTAATGTTAATACTCTTGAAGGTGTTAAGGTATTCCCTAACCCATCTCAAGGTAAAATCACTATTACAAACAACAACGGTGATGCTAACGCAATTGAGATCACTAACCTAGCTGGACAAGCGGTTTACACTACATCTGTTTCTGCTGCGACAACTGTTGATTTAGGATCTTTTGGATCTGGAATTTACCTTGTTAAAGTATCTAACGGAATTGGTTCTTTAGTTGAAAGAGTTGTAATTAAGTAATTCTTAATTCAAAATATAAAAGTCCGTATCGGTTTATCCGATACGGACTTTTTTTTGCTAAAAACTATCAAGCAGTTGAACTGCAGATTTCAATAGCATACGTTTTTTTCTAAAGCGCTTCGAATGCAATAACCACTGAGGTATCTCACTAGACGAGCAACTCAACCTGCTTTAACAACTATTTGATTCAAGTTACTAATGTTAATCGTTGAACGAAGGAGAAGGTGGTGGATCGATAGTGTCCGGTTCAAGACGGCATTTAACAGCTCTGTTGCTGACTTGATCACCCTTATTTCCTTTCAATGGACAGACGCTGATAATTACGTACCGTAATACAACCCAAATTCAAAAAGGTCAAGTATTGGCTTGGCCTTTTTTGTGTCATTAAACTTGCCATTGTGGCGTTGTTCAGAATAATTAACTGACAGCGGTGTCATATCGCTTCCTTTCCATTAATTTTTAAAAAAATAAGGATTAAGATAAGCGCTCTAATTCCAGTTTTTCAAATGTTAAAATCATTTTATTTCATGAAAATAACACTTTACTTTTGCTGTGCATGCATATCTATTTAACGGAGGTGAATATCAACATGTTAGCTGCCTGACTTAGCGTCTAAAAACCCGTAAATACCTGATTTCCATTTGAAAACAAATGTTAAAAAACGAATTTAGGTGTAATTTTTTGGAAGCAACAACGTTTAATAGATAACGACACGAGTTGATGAAACACAAAAAAGTTGGCACACAATTTGAATGTACATAATCAACTAAGTAGAAGTTAGTTTTCATAAGTAGTAGTAGTTTAGGTTTTTGTTCGGGAATGACGCCAGTCATTCCCGTTCATGTTTTATAGACCTTTTGTTTTCGATAAAATTTTACGGTTGTTCATCTGACGATTCCCTATCAAAAGATTCGAGTTGGTCATCTGTGGATTCCCTATCAAAAGCTTGCGCTTGGTCATCTGTGGATTCCCTATCAAAAGCTTGCGCTTTTTCTTATTTCAATCTCAATTGATAAAATACGTTAAAACTCAATCCTCAATATAATATCCCAATGCAATTGTCGTTTTAACTAATAACAATACAAGTTGCATTAAAAACTGAAAGTTGGCACACAATTTGAAAGTACTTAATCAACTAAGTAGAAGTTAGTTTTCATAAGTAGTAGTAGTTTAGGTTTTTGTTCGGGAATGACGCCAGTCATTCCCGTTCATGTTTTATAGACCTTTTGTTTTATGACAAGCTTCAATCTTCACACAATGTCTATTTAATCCATTAATTTGACGTATTTTTGTAGGCTACAAGTCAATTACAGCCCTTATAATCAGGTATGAAAAACATTCGAAATTTTTGCATCATTGCACACATTGACCACGGGAAGAGTACCCTTGCAGATCGTCTATTGCAAACTACTGGTACAATATCAGACCGTGAGATGCAAAATCAGGCTCTTGATGACATGGACATCGAGCGCGAACGTGGTATTACAATTAAAAGTCACGCGATTCAAATGAACTACAACCACAACGGTGAAGATTTCATTTTGAATTTAATTGACACACCCGGTCACGTAGATTTTTCGTACGAAGTTTCCCGATCTATTGCGGCTTGTGAAGGTGCTCTTCTAATTGTTGATGCAGCTCAAGGAATTGAAGCTCAAACTATTTCAAATTTATATTTGGCATTGGAGCATGATCTTGAAATCATTCCAATTCTAAACAAAATGGATCTTCCTGGTGCGAACCCTGAAGAAGTTACAGATCAAATCGTTGAATTGATTGGCTGTGATCCTAGCGAAGTTATTCAAGCTTCAGGTAAAACTGGACTTGGTGTTCAAGATATTTTAGATGCCGTTATTGATCGCGTTCCTGCTCCAAGTGGAGATGAAAACGCACCATTGGAAGCAATGATCTTCGATTCTGTATTCAATCCATTTAGAGGAATTATCGCCTATTACCGTGTTCGTAACGGAGTTATTAGAAAAGGTGATAAAATTAAATTCTTTAATACTGGAAAAAGCTACGGAGCCGAAGAAATTGGGATCCTGAAAATGGATCTTGTTGCTAAAAAAGAAGTTCGAGCTGGAGATGTTGGATACATCATTTCTGGAATTAAAAAAGCCGCTGAAGTCAAAGTAGGTGATACGATTACAACACTAGATAACCCTTGTGAAAAAGCGATTCAAGGTTTTGAGGATGTAAAACCAATGGTGTTTTCGGGTGTTTATCCTGTTGATACTGAAGATTACGAGGAGTTGCGTTACTCGATGGAAAAACTGCAATTGAATGATTCTTCTTTGGTTTTTGAACCGGAATCATCTGCAGCCTTAGGCTTTGGTTTCCGTTGTGGGTTCTTAGGAATGCTTCACATGGAAATTATCCAGGAACGTTTGGAGCGTGAGTTCAACATGACAGTTATTACAACTGTACCCAACGTGTCGTATAAAGCTTTTATGCGTAGGGATCCTGAAACTGCAATTATTGTAAATAATCCTTCTGAACTTCCTGATCCTTCTGGAATGGAATTGATTGAGGAACCTTATATCAGAGCTCAGGTTATTACCAAATCGGAGTACGTAGGACAAATCATGACTCTTTGTATTGAAAAAAGAGGTGAATTGACGAACCAAGTATACTTAACACAGGATCGTGTCGAACTTTCTTTCGAAATGCCAATGGGTGAGATAGTATTTGATTTCTACGATCGTTTAAAAACGGTTTCAAGAGGATATGCGTCATTTGACTACCATCCAATTGGATACAGAGCATCAGACTTGATTAAAATGGAGATCCTTCTCAATGGAGATCAAATTGATGCATTATCTGCTTTAGTTCACAGAAGCAATGCCTTCGATTTAGGAAAACGAATTTGTATCAAGTTGAAGGAGTTAATTCCTAGACAACAGTTCGAGATTCCAATTCAAGCTGCTATTGGTGCGAAGATTATCTCGAGAGAGACTATTAAAGCCCTTAGAAAAGATGTTACCGCGAAGTGTTATGGTGGTGATATATCGCGTAAACGTAAACTTCTTGAAAAGCAAAAAGCAGGTAAAAAACGGATGCGTCAGGTAGGTAGCGTTCAGATTCCGCAAGAGGCATTTTTAGCCGTTCTTAAGCTGAATGATTAATTTTTATCGGGGCTAACACGCCTTTTGGATATTAGGCGTTAGATCGGTCTTTTAGATTTTAGACGTTGAAGTTTCGAAAAATGGACGTCTAAATTCTAATATCTAAAGGAGACTGCAATGAACGTTCCTCTAAAACCCATCAATTACCTCTTCAGAAGTCTTCGTTGAGCTAACTCTCAAGTTTCTTCCATAGAACGTATAAATCAAGGCAGCAAGAACCGCGAATCCTAAACCGTAAAAAGGAAAATAAAATGCTGCTTGAAATTCCTCACTAGGCAGGTAATAAATAGCACTATACATTTTATCGGTTGCATGCTCCTTTCCCCATAATTGAACAGCAATTACAGTCACTAGAATCCCAACATTCCCCCAGAAAAACAGCGTCGCTTTCTTTCCCAGAATATTGAGAATTACCGGAAACAGAAGCAGTAATGCTGCGACAATTAATCCCGGTGCCAACCATAGTATTTGGTGGTTTTGAGCGGCATGTCCACTAGGCCAAAAATAACCCAACTGATAGGCGTCTAAAACAAATGATCCATAACCTTCAGCATCATAATGCACTAAATCAAGAAATAGCATTACGATCAATAGTGCGGCCGAAGCAACGGTGAATGTAGTAACTATGAAATCAACAAATTTCTTTTTCATAATGGCATTAAAATCAGATTGTAATTTAGCAAATAGAATTTGGATCAACTTATAAATGCATTCAAGGCCTAAATTTATTTGCGTGTGAATACAAGAGAAAACCTTACTTAAGTACGACTCTAGTTCTGGACACTGGAACTCCATTTGCTTTGAAAATAAGAATATACGTTCCCTGATCAACATCCAAACTAAGGTTCTCTGCATAAGTATACTCGGCAACGTATTGTCCCGAAATACTTATGACCTCAATCGTTTCAATTGCTGTCCCAACAGGTGTACTTATTGAAACATCTCCATGCGTCGGATTTGGAAACACATTGACTTCTACATCCTCAAATTCTTCAATAGAATTCGTAGTAGCCAGTTCACTATCAATAAAATTTGGCAACCCAAGTTTAGAATCCACCCCTACAAGATCAACCTGATCTGCAACAAAACTACATGCCGCTCCAGGTAAATTAGGTTCGTTAAATACAGACAAATAGGCATGATTCAGATTCGCAACATACAACTTCAAGTCTGGTCCAAGCTGCATGGTTCCAGAATAAAAAGGTCCACTTGCTCCAACGGTAACTTCGCTTGCCTGAATATTACTCACTGTAATATCGTATTGTTCAATTGTTGCAGGTTGGATTCGATAAACATAACGGCCCGAAGATGAAAAAGCATGACCCAAATCACCATCAGAAAATAAATATGGATTCGATAGTGTTCCTGTGCTATTGTCAAAATCAAATAATTCTTGAGAAGTTAAGAGCTTATCTCCCTGGACACTAAACTTCAGTGAAGACCATCCACTAGCACTACCAATCGTTTGAATTAAAGGTGCACTAATTCCAGAAGCATTCACCAAATAAGTGAAATACTCATTCCCTATTCCGTGGACGGTTAACCAATAATCAATTCCATTCGCATGACGTGTACCGACCAAACCTTCATGTAAATTCGTACCAGGATCATCCAGTAATATAGTCGCCATATTCGTAACATCTCCCAATCCCCCATCAAGCGCCATATCAACAATACAATACCTAAGGTTTGTACCATTTCCAGCTCCCATAGTAAACAGATAATATTCAGTTCCTGATTTTGGAATAACCAAAGAAGATTGAGCCGCACTCATACTCCCCATCGTATGGTTAAATGCTCCATTGGGCATCATTTGATGGTTCTTATTCCAAACCCCTCCTGGCGCTGGTAACATTGACCCATCGTTCGATCCACCGTTGGAATAAAAAAGTAAATTCCCTTGACCGTCTGAATATGACACACAACCTTCAATACTAATCATAGAAGAGCCTGTAGTAACAACGGGCGCGCCAGTTGTAAATTCCAATGAAGCAAACCAACCAAAGTGCCAATTGTTCATGATCCCGCCATGTTGAGCATAAGTACTATTCTGAAGTAATAGTATTAGTAGAAGTGTTAAAGTATTTTTCATGCTCCCAAAATAGTTATAAAAAAACGTGGATAAATACCTAATATTTAATCTGTAGTCCTTATTTATTCAACTGACAATTTTCAATGTTTTCACTAAACAAAAAAAGGAGCACTAAACTAGCACTCCTTCACTTTAACAATTCGTACAGTTTACTTTGTCACCTTGCTACTCAACTCATTCTTCAAACCATTCCATTCAACGAGGTGCATTTTAACCGTACCAACCGGTATCTTTGCTTTTACCAAAACTGGTATTCTATTCTTATCTGCTGTTACCCAGAACTGTACATCATCTTCATGTTCGAAATACCTTCCCGTTTGAACCACTGGCACAAATTTGTAACATTTAAATTTCCCTTTTCTAATTCTAATTTCCTCTTCCCCCATATACTTGATCTTCAAGGTGAAAACTTCGTTGTCCATGAAGCATTTAAAGGAGAAAATTTTACCTTTCTTCATTCCCTTGAAATCCAGAGTTCTTGCTTTGTAAAATGAAGACAACATATCCTGAATCCCCATTGACACGGTATAATCCTTCGTACCGTTGTTTACTTTTTGCTTGTTTTGCTCAAAATCGTAACGTTGATTAATTGTATATCCTCCTTCGTTCACATGTCTCTTGAAGATCCATGGCATCATTGATTTCTTATCGATAAAACTTTCGTAAGTATCATACACCTTGTAAAACGAATTGAAGCCACCCAGTGTTCTCCCTGTTCCTTTAACATGGTGCAGTTCACGCCCATCTCTCTTGTGTGTGGTAGATTTCACCTCGATAATCGCTTCACCTGCATCAACAAATCCGTAGGTTACCCGATATCTCAATTTCTCTCCTTGCTGAAATGCGGTGTTAGATATATAAGGATAGCTCACTAAGCTAGAACTTGTCATCCCTACAAACACGGCAAATAATCCAAAAACATATATCAACTTTCTCATAGCAAATCGTTTTATAATGAAGTGATAAATACAAATGATATGCCAAAGTTTAGGTTAATGACTCTGAAGCGTTACTGGACGTGAAGATAATTGTGACTATTGGACTTATGCCGTCTTCGGATCTAACTGGATTAATCGGTAGTTCCATAAACGAAAAAGCGCCTCAAGGAGAATTCCAAGAGGCGCTTTTATTTCGTTAAGTTCGATTATTGAATCTTCACCAATCGAATTGTTGAAATTCGATCCGCTTGAACAATTCTCAATAAATACGTTCCTGTTTCTACTTTCGAAAGGTCAATCGTTCCTTGTGTCTTCAGTGTTTGGTCCTTAATAATTACTTTACCAAGAATGTCGATTACTTCCATAGTCGCCTGTGAAAGATCTCCTTCAACTTCGTAATTAAAAATTCCCGTTGATGGGTTCGGGAATATGCTGAATGACAAATCCAATTCTTCGATACTCGCACATCCATCTACATTTATGTTGGTTGTATCAGTTGCCGTACATCCGTTGGCATCCGTGATCATCACAGTAACAATATGATCCCCTAGACCAAGTCCTGCTCCTGTAATAGGTTCAGCTTGTGCTGTTCCACCGGTAGACCAATCGTAATTAGCGAATCCGTTTCCAGCATCGAGAGTGAACGCTCCATTAATACAAATTGTATCAACTTCTCCTGTTATTGCTACTGTTGGGATTGGACTCAATGTTACATTTGCCGAGTCAGAAGTCATGCATCCGATTCCGTCTGTTACATAAACAGTAACGTATCCAGATGATGTTACCATAGTTGTACTTGTTGAATCACCTGTACTCCACGCATAATCTGAATAAAAGTTAGAAGCATCCATTAAAACTGAATCTCCACAAACAAGAGTATCTGAAAGATTAATCGATGGCGTTTGGAATATCATTGCATCTGCAGAGCTCGCACAACCCGAAATAGTATCAGTAACAGTTACAGATACTGGACCTCCAGCTGTATAAATGAACAAAGAAGAGTCAACCAAAGAACCGTTGTTCCAAGCATACGTATAATGTGGTTGTGCATTGACGTTGTACCATGCGGAATCATAAGGACAAATCGTGACATCTGAGAGCACATCATACGGAGCTGGGTTAAGTGTTAACATTGCAGTATCAGAAGCACATAGACCCAAGGAGTCTGTATAAATCACAATTGCATTATAAGTTGTGTCTGAGCTAAATATATTTGTAAATACTCCAATATCATCCGTTGAAATAAAAGTTGAATTGAATACTGAAGTATCTTCAGCAAACCACTCATAAGTTCCTGGAAGACCTAGGTCGATTTCATAATTAGCACATCCAACATAGTCAGCTCCGATATTCACTGTTGGTGGAACACCAATTGCAAAATTATCAAAGGCAAATCCATCACGAGTGACTGAACCATCTGAACCGAAGGCAATTCTAAACTCAACATGTTCCAGCCCAATTAGAGCAGTATCTAAAGAATGTTTAGCAATTACCCATTCACCAGAACCGTTGTTATTAATGTCACCAGTCCATCCCTCTTGTGATCCACCGGGTGCACCACTAATTGAATTGTCATTGTACCAGTTATTTGGTGCTCCAACTAAACCAATATTCTGCCAAGTAGCAGCCGTATCTGTTGAAATTTGAAGGTTTGCACCATCCCAAGAATTCTCTGACTCCCACCATACTTTCATTGCGACGAAAGATCCCGTATCTAAGTTTGTGAAATCGAAACAAGGACCGGTAACATAAGAATTCTCATTTACATTATAAAACCCTGTACCTAAACCACCAGTGGTCCATGCGTTAACTCCTGAAGCTGCTCCGGTAATTACGGTTTTCGCAGGCGTTCCAAATTCCCATGTTCCATTAACTGTGTTATCAGCTTCCCAGCCACCTTGGCCATTTTCAAACGTTTCTAAATACGGGTATGAACTAATAATAGGCTTGTTTTGAACATTAACCGCTATAACATTATTACATGAATCAATATCCAAAGCCGAAGAAATAGACAAGTCTACAATATAACCACCTACAACTGAAAAGTCAGCCGTAGTTACAAATGAATGATTATAAGTCCCCGAAGGTAAAAGTGTATCTGCAACTGTTTCACAAACAAGAGCACCACCATTAATGCTATAGCAAACATCAAAACCAATCAATGTATCCAGACCGGTATTAATAAATGATCCCATAACTATTTCGGCATTCGAAAGTCCACAACTGCTTAAAGGAGCTTCTAAAGTAGACGCTTGCACGTCTATAATAGGGAATACAGCAGCAATATTAATATTATCAATAGCGATCCCTTCTTGTTGAACTGATCCGTCAGCTGTAAATGCAAATCTAATTCTAGTATCTAATTGTCCAGCAGTACCTGTTAAAACATGGCTTGCTTTTCTCCAGTCTCCAGGATTTGTATAACTAACACCATCCCAATTCGCGGTTTGGTTGTACCAGTTTAAACCTGATCCTTGAGATCCAAGAACTGTCCAAACTGTTCCTCCGTCAATTGATACTTCCACCCAGTGGTTTTCAAATGTACCCTCAACTTGAAAAATATGATCGAATGTTATAACTGGATCTTCTAGTAACGTTGAAAAATCAACACAAGGAGATTCTAAATATGAAACTTCGTTATTGTTATATGGAGTTGTAAGTCCAGTCGCCCAAACCATAGAGTCTCCAATTGCACAGCCTCCATTTCCAAATATGTTTGTTTCATTTGCTACGCCATGTTCCCAAGTGCTCAAAGCTCCAGTTGGAACCCATCCGCCTGTTCCTGATTCAAAATTTTCAGAGTAAGGAAGACTTGAAATTGTAGGAACACTCGTAACCATGTATCCAAAAATTGTATCATTAATAGCAGTAGAATCTCCAAATTGTGAAACTGAAACATTAATGAAATAATCGCCTGAAATCGTTAAATCTAAAAGGTCAGTGAAATCATGGCTATAAGTCGCTTGCGAAAGTAATCCAAGACTGTTCAATGTATCGCACATCCAAGCACCTCCGTTTACATTATAACAAAGAATCATGGTGTCAGCTGTAACTGAACCATTGTTCTGAAACGTTGCTGTAACTGTTTCCATTCCCAAACCACATCCTGTAGAAGGTGCGTCAATTGATTGAGTAGACATATCATAAGGAGGTGGTGAACCAACTACAACGGTATAATCTTCACATTCACCCCAACTTTGCGCTGCACAAGCATCTGGTTGGTTAATTGCACCCGTACCGAAATGACACAACACTCGTAATCGAGTCGCTCCACCTGGAACACCATTTGGAATCATCACTGGAGTAGCAACAGTTGCACCGGCTGCAGCGTATCCTATATCAAAAAATTCATTCAATTCATCAAAATCTCCATCTTGATTAAAATCAATCCAAACTGCAAAATATTGCCCCCAACTTGGACCTGGCGAACATGATATTGTATATCCTTGGCCTTGCTGAACAGAATCTGAAATTGTAGCAGAATAATCCGTGTAATTATTCGTTCCTGGATTTGCACATCCTGTTCCGGTATTGCTAATTAAGTTGAAAGAAAAGGATTCGATGTAATCCCCGGAGGTACATGCATTCCCGTAAGCCGGAACGCAATACTGACTATATCCGATAGATATACTCAGAAAAAAAGTAAATAGTAAGGTGAGGTTTTTCATAAAAGTAAATAGTTAATAGACCACAAAGATATAAAACCACCGTTAATACCCAGAAAACAAAAGAGTTATTCCCTCAAAAACAACAATCCGATATTTACTCGATAATCTGAACTTCAGTTCTACGATTTTCTGCTCTACCAATAGAAGTCGAGTTATCCGCAACCGGTTGATTCATTCCGTATCCTTCAGTTCTTACACGTCCAGCTGAAATGCCTTTTTTTACTAAATACGCTTTCACTGCAAGCGCCCGGTTCTTAGACAATGTCAAATTTCCTTCTGCTGATCCAACGTTGTCTGTATGTCCCCCAACGAGTATTTTGATGTTTTTTTTACGTTTCATGTAATCTACCAATTCATCTAATGAAGAATAGCTTCCTGACTTAATTGTTGATTTCCCCGTTTCAAAATGGAGGTCGGATAGAATAAAGGAATCGCCCATCCAATAGGTAATTGCTATTTCCATGTCTTGGAACTCTGCATTTGCTGGAATTGTTGGGATTTCGACTGAGTTGTAATCCATATCGTCTCCGATTGCGCTTATCTTAATGTCGTAGGTGTCGCCTGCGGGTAATTGAACTACGAACTTTCCTTTTGCATTTGTGATCCCGACAATCTTCCTCTTCGTTTTTTGCCCTATGAAGACAATTTTATCGTTTGGGATAATGACACCATCAGGGTCGGTCACGGTTACGGTTACGGGTGCGTTGGGGCTTTGTGCGTTTAGGCTTAGGCCCAATAAGCAAAGGAGAAGTGTTTTATAGAGTTTCATATTAGTAATTGATTTGATTACTATTAGAATGTCCGTTTCTAGAAAAAGTAACTATTTGTTGGATCGAAACACGGCAGTTTTCTTTGTTGTGTTTGTGCTGTGCGTAGTTTTTTTACCACCAAGACGCAAAGGCACTATTTTTTAAGGTGTTGGGTTTGGCACTAGAATTTTTTGAGAAAAAATTCAGGGTGTTTCATAAAACTTAATCGACTTTCTTAAAAAAACGTCTAAAATCTAATATCTAAAAGGCTTTAGCCGATCTAAAAGCGAAGCGATCCAAGAGTGCAACGATCCAAAGGAGCTTGCGACAGCTTTTAACCACAGAGACGCAAAGGCACTATTTTAAGATGTTGGTTTTGGCGCTAGAATTTTTTTCAAAAAATTCAGAGTGTTTCAAAAAACTTAATCGATTTTCTAAAATAAAAAACGTCTAAAATCTAAAAGGCTTTAGCCGATCCAAGAGTGAAACGATCCAGGAGTGAAGCGATCCAAAAGTGAAACGATCCAAAAAGAAGCTTGCGACTGCTCTAAACCACAATATTCACAATCCTCCCATGAACAACAATCACCTTCTTAGGCGCATTCCCTTCCAACCATTTTTGCGCGACTTCGTGCGCCAATACTTCTTTCTCGACATCTTCTTTCGACATGGCCGTTGGAAGTTCTATTTTGAAACGCATTTTACCGTTGAATGAAACGGGGTACGAATGATTCGCTTCAATCAAGTTTGCTTCGTTGAATTCAGGGAAAGCGGTGTAGCTTAATGTTCCTGCTTCATTTCCTAGCTTGACCCAAAGCTCTTCTGCGACGTGTGGTGCATACGGTGAAATCAACACAACCAATTCTTGAAGGATGGCTTTGTTGTTGCACTTTTGATCCGTTAATTCGTTCACGCAAATCATGAAGTTTGAAACTCCGGTATTGAAAGAGAATCGATCCAAATCGTCTCCAATTTTCTTGATCGTTTTGTGCAAGGTTTTCAATGCTTTTGGATCTGCATCGCCTTCACTTAAACTCACATTTCCATCTTGATCGTGGAACAAACGCCATAGCTTTTTCAAGAAATTGTGAACGCCACTAATTCCTTGTGTATCCCATGGCTTGCTTTGTTCAAGCGGCCCTAAGAACATTTCGTACATTCGAAGTGTATCTGCTCCATAGCGTTCTACCAATTCATCTGGAGTTTGCACGTTGTATTTAGACTTTGACATCTTTTCTACTTCGTGACCACAGATGTAATCTCCGTTTTCTTCGGTGATGAATATTGCATTCGTAAATTCATCTCTAGATTTTTTGAAGGCTTCAATATTTAAAATGTCATTTTCAACTATTGAAATATTAACGTGACTAGCACGGTAAAACTCTTCATACTCGACATTTACGTAATGATCGGGATACTTATTTGCTAGTAAAGTATTTTGCTCAATTGACTTTGCTCTAATCTGTACAATATATTCTTCAGCTAATTCATCATAGTCATCCTCACCTCTATATCCATATAATTTGTCATAAACCGACTTGGATACAAGTAAATCAGGAAGCGCATCAAAAGAAAGTACTGGTCGGGGATCATCAGCAGCCATCAATCCATGATTCTTTCCAACACTATAAACAAAACTACTTCTCCCCAAGATCATCCCTTGATTGATCATCTTCTGGAACGGCTCCTCAAAAGGAATCAAGTCCAAATCGTACAAGAACTTTGTCCAGAAACGAGAATACAACAAGTGACCTGTTGCGTGTTCAGAACCACCGATGTATAAATCGACGTTCTTCCAATAATCCACTTTGTCTTTTGCCACGAACTCGTTATCATTCGTTGGATCCATATATCTAAGGAAATACCAAGAACTCCCTGCCCAACCAGGCATTGTATTGAATTCCATTCTATCGCCTTCAGAATGGTTCCAAGCGCCTTTTTCAGCGCGGGCTAAAGGCGGCTCTCCATCTTCTGTCGGTAAATATTTATCTACTTCCGGTAGCGTGATTGGCAAGCTTTCATCTGAAACCAAATGTGGAATTTCGTCCTTATAATAAACAGGAAATGGCTCGCCCCAATAGCGTTGTCTTGAGAAAACGGCATCTCTCAAACGGTATTGCGTTTTTCCTTTTCCAAATCCTCTTTTCTCAATCTCGTAAATCGCAAGTTTCCCCGCTTTCTTTACGTTCAATCCATTCAAGAAATCCGAATTTGCGATTACAGCATCCTTTTCAGAATACGCCTCTTCGCTAATGTCTTTGTCTTCAAATATGTTAATGATCTCAATTCCGAAATGCTTCGCGAAATCCCAATCTCTTTGATCTCCACATGGAACGGCCATTACAGCTCCAGTTCCGTAGGATGCCAGGACGTAATCGCCAATCCAAATCTGAACTTTATCACCTGTGAATGGGTGAATGGCAAACGCTCCCGTATTTTGACCCGTAATATTCTTTACATCGGCTTGGCGGTCTCTCTCCGACTTCAACGATGCTTGTTTCTTATATTCTGCTACTCCATCCGCGAATTCAGGCGTGGTGATTTCATTTACAAATGGATGTTCAGGTGCTAAAACCATGAACGAAACGCCGTAAATTGTATCGGCTCTTGTTGTAAATACTTCAACATCGTGGTCGGAACCGTCAACTTTGAAATGAACCGAAGCTCCTTGCGATTTCCCGATCCAGTTGCGTTGCTGATCTTTGATTGAATCTGTCCAGTCTACCGTATCCAAACCTGTCAATAGCCGCTCTGCGTATGCTTTAATTCGCATCGACCATTGGCGCATCAATTTCTGAACAACAGGATGTCCTCCTCTTTCAGAAACTCCATTTACAACTTCATCATTGGCCAAAACAGTTCCCAAAGCAGGACACCAGTTCACCCATGAATCCGCTAAATATGTCAAACGATAACTCATGAGCGTTTTGCTCTTCTCCGCTTCGTTCATTGCATTCCAGTCTTCCGCTGAGAATGTTCCTTCGTAATCGTGTGTTGCATTAACTGTCGAATTCCCCTCTGTTTCAAATGTTGAAATCAAATCTGCAATTCGTTCTGCTTTGTCGCTTGTATTGTTGTACCAGCAATCGAATAATTGCTTGAAAATCCATTGTGTCCATTTGTAATATTCTGGAGAAGACGTTCTGACTTCGCGGTCCCAATCGAATGAGAATCCCATGATGTCCAACTGTTTTCTGTATCCAGAAATTACATTTCCTTCTTTGTCTGTTCCTCCGTCGATGTTCGTTATCGTCGTTATCGCGGGATGTTGTCCTGTTTGAATCGCATATTGTTCCGCAGGCAATCCAAATGAATCGTAACCCATCGGATGCAGAACATTGAATCCTTGCAAACGCTTGTACCTAGAATAAATATCAGATGCGATATAACCGAGTGGATGACCTACGTGAAGTCCAGCTCCAGAAGGGTATGGGAACATGTCCAACACATAAAACTTGGGTTTTTCTGAGTGATCCTCAGCCTTGAAGGTTTTATTCTCTGCCCAAAACGATCTCCATTTTGACTCTATCTCTCTAAAATTGTAATCCATAATTGCACCTTGACTTTGAAGCCGCAAAGGTAAAAGAAAAAGCGATAGCTTTTGATAGCCAAGCGGTAGTATAGGCAGGCAGTGTTTAGATTTTTACCACAAGGACACAAAGGCACTATTTTAGAGTATTGGTTTTGACACAAGATTCACATAAATGTCAATCACCTTGGCTTGACGGAAACTTGCTGTGCTAGGTTTAATTTTTAACCGCAAAGGTCGCTAGGAAGAATTTGGTTTTGACACAATATTCACACAAATGTGTATCACCATAGTTTGACGGAGACTTGTTTTGCTAGGTTTAATTTTTAACCGCAAAGGTCGCTAGGAAGAATTTGGTTTTGACACAAGATTTACGCAAATGTGAATCACCATAGTTTGACGGAAACTTGCTGTGCTATGTTTAATTTTTAACCGCAAAGTCGCAAAGGTCGCTAGGAAGAATTTGGTTTTGACACAAGATTCACATAAATGTGTATCACCATAGTTTGACGGAGACTTGTTGTGCTAGGTTTAATTTTTAACCGCTAAGTCGTAAAGATCGCTAGGAAGAATTTGGTTTTGACACAAGATTCACATAAATGTGTATCACCATAGTTTGACGAAGACTTGTTGTGCTAGGTTTAATTTTTAACCGCAAAGTCGCAAAGGTCGCTAGGAAGAATTTGGTTTTAACACAAGATTCACACAAATGTCAATCACCATAGTTTGACGGAGACTTGTTGTGCTAGGTTTAATTTTTAACCGCAAAGAGTCGTAAAGGTTGCTAGGAAGATTTTGGTTTTGACACAAGATTCACACAAATGTGAACCACCATAGTTTGACGGAAACTTGTTGTGCTAGGTATATTTTTCAACTGTTGAGAAATCATTTTCTGTTTTGCTTTGATGTTGCTGTGTGGAGATTTTAACCACAAAGTCACGATGGCACTATTTTAAGTTGTTGGTTTTGGCGCTAGATTTTTTTGAAAAAAAATTAATAATGTTTCATCAATTTTAATTCAGATTCTCAAAGGAAAGCCGTTTAAGATCTAAAAAGGAGCTTGCGACTGATCCAACATCCAAAAGTGAGGAACGAACGATCTAACAGTGAAACGATCTAAAAGGCGCGGCCGTTCGAACTTAATCCCGTCTAAAATGTTATTTTTACTTACTATGTTGCGTAAGCCTCTCTTTATCATTCTCTCCACCCTTCTTATCCTTCTTTTGACTGGATCAGATTTGTTTGGGCAAGACTCTCACGAACAACAGATTATTCGATCCATAGCTGCTGAAAAAAACAAAAAAAAGCGCTTTAGTCGAATCATGGCTTTGGGGCAATACTACAAGGAAAACAATATTGATCGCGCGGATTCAATTCGTTCCGTGATTGTTAAGGAAAGTCGAAATTTTGAGGACTCGATTCGCTTTGGAGCGCTATTCTACAATGCCGAAGTTGCGCTATTATTGGGTGATTTAGATGAATACCACAATACGATTCTGGCGTGTCAACCCTTTTTAAATAAATTGAAAAGCCCAGCAATTCAATTCAAGGTGTACCGACATCTAGGCTATTACCACAGCAACCAACAGGAATATGAAACGGCCAAATTTTACCTAAAACTTTCATTGAAGAAGGCTTTGCATTTGCGTGATGTCTCCAAGCAATCTGAAGCGTATCGCTATTTAGGGTTGAATTATATGAATTCCAATCAAAAAGATTCGGCTCTCTATTATTCGGATAAAGCAATTAGTACTGGAAGAAGAAGTGGGGATAAAGCAGTACTTTCTCAAGCCTTCAACGTTAAGGCAGAAGTTTATGAATTCTTCGGCCAAATTGAATTAAGTGTTGCCAAGAATTTTGTCAGCCGCCAACTTGCTGAGGAAATCAACAACCACCTTCTTTTGGCGAAATATTGTCGCGAAATTGGTTATTCTCAAAAGCAGATTTATAACCTTAAAGATGCCGAGAAAAATTTCAGGAAATCTTTAGAACATTCAAGGCAAATACACGACAAACGTCAAATGGCACTGGCCTTAACCAATTTGGCATCCGTTCAGTTGGATAAAAAACAATTTGAAAAAGCGATAGCAAATTCACAGCGCTCCATCCTGTACCTAACAGAATTGAACGATTTAAATGGTTTGGGGGAAACACACAATATTCTTGGTATGGTCTACCAAAAACAGGAGAATTATACGAAGGCTTCAAATAATTTCAATCAATCCTTAATCTATTACGAATCCACAAGCAATAGAGAAAAAATGGCTGGAGTTTACCATAATGTTGGTACTGTTTTTAAGGAACGGGGAAAGTATGCCACTGCCTTAAATTACTTGAATAGATCTGTAGAAATTAGAGAACAATACGGAGCAAAAAACCAAATTTACAATACCTACAGGGTGATTGCTGATGTTTATAAGGACATCGATAATACGGCCGAGTCACTTAAGTATATGGAGTTGTATCTCAACTATATAGATAGCAATACCATATTGCAAGCCGCCACCAAAATTGCAGAATTAAGTGAATCATATAATTCAGCACAGCGTGAAAAAATAAATTCGTCGTTAAAAGATTCCCTTATCAGACAAAAGAGCCAAAAAGAAGTTACTGCAACCCGACTTGAAAATAGTCAACTGAGAAATAATTTTCAGATGTACATTATTATCGCTTTCATTATCATTATCGTGATGGCTGGGCTCATTATATTTTACCGTTGGAATCAGACAAAAATTAAGCAGCAACAAAAGGAGGCGGAAATGTCCCAAACGCTGTTAAGGACTCAGATGAACCCTCACTTTGTCTTCAACGCAATGTCGGTTATACAAAGTTATATCTTCGACAATGACACGGAAAACTCCTCAAAATTCTTGGTCAACTTCTCCAGACTCATGCGACTTATTCTGGAGAATTCACCGAAGGAACACATTCCGATACGCACTGAAATTGAGATTTTAGAAAAGTATTTATCAATGCAGAAGTTAAGATTCCAAGAGCGTTTTGAATACTCAATTGATGCGAATTTCGATTTGTATGATGAAAGCGCGAACATTCCACCAATGATTACGCAACCGTTTATTGAAAACGCAATTGAACACGGACAATTGCATACTGTTGAAGGCGGGTTTATATCTGTCACTTTCACAAAAAATGAAGGCATGTTAATTATTTCTATCGTTGACAATGGCATCGGAAGGAAGGGATCCAGCGTCAATAAGAAAAGCTCTGCTCATAAAAGTATGGCAATGGAGATCACACGAGATCGAATTGAAAACCTAAATAAGAAGTACAAGACAGACGGATCGTTAGTCGTAGAAGACTATAATAAGGAATTGGAAACTGGCACAAAAGTGTTAATTTCACTGCCATACACCACGGACGCAAATCGTTAAAATTAAAAACGAATAACTATGAAGAAGGTTCTAATTATTGATGATGAAAATCGTACAAGAGATTTAATTGCTAAAATGATTGACTCCTTTGGCTTTGATGTCCAAACGATTCCTGAAGGGGAAAACGTTCAGTCTGGAATTAAGGCGATCGAAACGCACAATCCGGATATCGTATTTATAGATATTCAAATGCCAGATGGAACTGGGTTTGATGTGATCCGTTCCATTGAAAACAAAAATTTCGAGGTTATTTTCATTACTGCTCACGAGGAGTTTGCGATTAAAGCAATCAAATTCAGTGCTTTGGATTACCTTTTAAAACCAGTTGATACAACCGAATTAAAAGCGGCATTGGAGAAAGCGCTCGCTGTTGTTGAGGAAAATAGTGGCCATACACAATTTGATGCCTTACAGAAAAACATTCTTCCTAATGAGAAACGAAGGTTGGTTTTGAAAACTCAAGAAAGTGTTCATGTTGTGGAGCTTGATCAAATTATCAGATGCGAGGCAGATAGAAACTATACCTCTTTCTTCCTATTGGACGATAAAAAGATACTTGTTTCAAAAACATTAAAGGAGTATGAAATCCTATTGTCAGGATACAATTTCCTTCGTGTTCAGCAATCTCATCTTATTAATATTAGTTATGTCGACAGGTATGATAAGAAGAATGGCGGTGCAGTTGTTATGAAAAACGGTGCTGAAGTTCCATTGTCCCCAGCCAAGAGAGAGCTGTTTTTCAAGAAATTAGAGAATTTGTAAAACAAAAAATCAATGAAAAGGGGTATTTGTTCAATTATACCTAGTCGATATTCATTGACCACCTTTCAATCAGAATAAAGTTGGTATACTTACTGATAAGAAATAAGGAGAAATGTCAGGAAATTTTCTTTTAGTTTCGCTTTGAAATATCAGAAGTTATGCTGCTTGGAGAGGCAGTTTCATTTTCTAGTTTGATTAAAGAGTATAACAGTTCTTAAAACTTCTGATTTTAAAGTAGTGCTTCGGCACAAGGCTTAAAGAAAATTCCTGATTTTTTTTGTTTCTGGTTTTACATTAAGGTTTAATTCTTCTTTACTACGGAAGAAATTGTTGTTACACTACTACGATAAGATAACTTACTACTATTGAATAGGAAAAGCGCTGATGGAGATTAGCGCTTTTTTTTATTTTATGGCGTATAGAACTGGGCGACTAGGGGCCGCATCATTATTGAAAGGCGCTACTTGAAAGCTTAAAATGTACTTTCCATCCTTAATTACATTGTCGACATAAATAAGTTCAGTAATCGTTCTTTTGAAGTTCGGTGCTTGCGGCACTTCCCAAAATGCATGGTGAAATGCCAAAGCCCCACCATCATTCTCACGGTCAACAGAAGGCAAATCAATCAATAAATGTTCAATCCCGTTTTCCAATAAAACTTTAACGCATTCCTCATCCAAGTACGGTGGGTTCGATTCAGAATAGTTCTTGGTTGTTTTTACTCTATCGTTTGGCATTGTTCTAATTATCAAGGCTTCCCCTTGAAAATTGATCTTCCTCATTTGACCCGGAGTAATGATAAAATCAATATCTCCATTTGCTTGTTCAACGCGTTTTGGTAAAATTGAAACCAATGTAGCCTCGAAAAAGTAATTTTTCAATATATCATTGATAGAATGAACTTCTTCTGTTATGTGTCCCAAACACTCTGTGTGTGTTCCATGTCCATGCGGATTAAAATAAATATCCCTGAAATTTACAGCACCACCTTCTTTTACAGAACCAATATAATTTTCCGTTCTAACCGGTTCAAATCTTGGTACATCAACATACCAAGCCCTTGGGTTTCTAGCGTCATTAGTGAGCGATATAGATATATCCAATGGAGAATTGGTATCTATAAATTGATCGTTTTTTAGGTATAATTTCATATTAATCGAAGGTACTTATTTCATCTTTCAAAGCAATAATAAAAAATAAACTTCATCCGTTTAGTTACCATGGTACTTATTTCGTACATTTGCCGAAACAAAAAACAAAAACGCTATGAAAAAGATAGGATTTTTAATGATGGCTGCAGTTGCATTGACAGCTGTTTCGTGTTCAGCAGAAGCTGACGAAAATGAAGAAGAGGAAGTTAAAGTTGAAGCTGTAACATATACACTTGACGCCGCAAACTCAACACTAACCTGGGCTCATGCTGAGCATCAAGGAACTGTTTCAATTAGCGAAGGTTCAATGACAATGGAAGGTGACAAATTATCTTCTGGTTCTTTCAAAATTGACATGAATACAATTGCAAGCACTGATTTAGCTGAGCCTAAAGCTACGTACCTTGCAGGTCACCTAACGGGAACAATGCCAGATGAAGAACACCCAGTAAACTTAGCCTTCAATACACCTGCATTTCCAAATGTTGGCGTAACTTTAGGAGATTATTCTGATGGTAATCTAGAATTGACATTGGATATTTTAGGACAGGAGTTGAAGAAAACTGTTCCTGCTAAAATTTCTGCTGACGAAAATGGAGCCTCAATTAAAAGTTCATTCGAACTTGATTTATCTTCATTGGGAATTATGCTATTGATGCCAGACCCAGAAACTGGAGAAGGAATCAGCCCAATGGTTAAATTTGACTTGCACGCTGCTTTGACTAAATAAGCGACCAACAAAAATATATTGAAGCCTTCGCACCATGAAAATGGAGCGAAGGCTTTTTTTATGTCCATAAGTTTCTTCCAATCGAAATGATTTGTTTCTTTGATCCGTGATAAATGAAAAAATACACAATATCATTTTCGACTTTGGAGGAGTAATCATTAACATCGATTATGAGGTAACGATTGAGGCATTCAAAAAATTGGGGATTGACAATTTTGAGGCATTGTATTCTCAAGCAAGTCAATCCAACTTATTCGATGACATTGAAACGGGAAAAATATCCCCTCAACACTTCATCAATGGCCTTTTGGAACTGTTACCAAGTGGAATTAGTCCAAATAAGGTAGTTCACGCCTGGAACGCAATGTTGTTGGACATTCCAAAGGGTCGAATTGAGCTTTTACAGAACCTTTCTACGAAATACCGCATATTCCTTCTTAGCAACACGAACTCCATTCACATCGACGCTGCCTTGCGGACATGGGACAAAGTCTCTGACACACCGATAGAATCCGTTTTTGAGACAATCTACTTCTCACACATGGTCGGAATGCGTAAACCAAATCTAGAAATCTTTGATTACGTATGTGAACAGCATAAATTGAATAAGCAAGAAACCTTATTTATAGATGATTCCATTCAACACATTGAAGGTGCTAAAAAATCAGGATTACATGCACTTCACTTAACAGGCGGGTTAGATATTCAAGATGTTTTTTCCTGACACAACTCTACCAACAAACCTTTGGTTGACTTAGGATGTAAAAAAGCAATCCTTTTATTGTCCGCACCAGATTTTGGAGTCGCGTGAATAAGCTGAAAGCCTTCAGAATCAAGGCGTATTAATTCTTCCTCTATATTATCGACTTCAAAAGCAATATGATGAAAGCCCCCTTTGTTTTTGGTTAGGAATTTTGCGATAGCCGAATCTTCATTTGTTGCTTCGAGCAATTCAATCTTCGATTCACCTACTTTCAAAAAAGCAGTTCTTACGCCTTCAGACTCAACTATTTCCTCTTTATAAACCTTTGAACCTAATAAAGCTTCAAATATTGGCAACGCAGTTTCCAAGTTGTCTACGGCGATTCCGAGATGTTCAATTCGTTTTATCATAGCATAAAAAACCCCCTCTCGTTTCGGTTAACCGATATGAGAGAGGGTTCAATTTTGTTTATATCTGGATTAGTTCTTAATGAACTTCTCGTTTACATTATCAAAGTTGATGTAATAAACACCTCTAAGAAGGTTTGAACAGTTCACAGAAGAACCTACACCTTTCTTAACGATATTACCATAAGCATCGTAAATTTCGTATCTCGTTTCGATCGGGGCAGAGTTTGCCAAAAACTTGATTTCATTCTTTACTTTAGCTGGAGTCTTTATTACAGTAGGAGAACTCGACGTAAATTTCTTTTCTTCAGAAGGACGTTTTGTTCCAGAATGATCCGTTTGTACAATTCTTACTGTATTTTCTCCAGAGTGAGGTGATACCTGAAATTCATATGAGTTTTCTCCTCCTGAACCTTTTCCTGCGACTTCACCAACAGCAACCCATTTGTTCCACCTGTATTGCTCAACAACAAATGGTAGCTTACCTTGCTCATCTGTTGTCTTCCAAGTAAATTTTCCGTCATCCGAAACTTTCATGTCAACAACATTGTAAGTAGATCTCGGCAAAAGAACCTCGGGATTTAAAATTTTTGGTTTACAACCGTCATTGTGCTCAATAACAATAAAGACAGGCTCCCCTATTTCGATGTTAAACATGGAGAAGTCGATTTCAAACGCCCCCATACTTGTTCCGCCTGGCATAATGTCACCATTAACAGTCACCTTCGTTGCACAATAACCAAATCCTTCATCATCCATCGGGTTTTGAACATACAAGTTCTTCCCTTGATAGGTTCCTTCTACAGAAAGTGCGGCCATTGATGAAACGCTCAAGAGGCAAGATACCAGTACAAATAAAAAATTCTTCATATTATGCTTTCCGTGTGAACAGTGTTCTAATCTGGCAAAATACACCCTGATCAGACATACTTAGCTCTAATTCAACGAACAAATATAATACCTTTTTAATTTATACACACGTTTTCAACCAAAAATATTGAGCAAATGTTTGTCTAGAAATCCAATCTATTCAGAAGAAGTACCATTTTGTTCATGGACTTCCTTCATAATATATTTCTAACGACCCGTTTAGCAGATTTTTAGTATCCTTGTAATACTAAAAAACCAATTGACTGAACTAGATGAAACGTATTTTACTTTTTTCTTTGCTTCTGGTAATTATTAGCTCGTGTTCTGAGCCTGAAAAGAAACAGTTCAAACATGCAGGCGGAAAAATTACCATGGCTCTTGATAATGAGCCGACCACTTACATTCCTAGGAAAGTAATGGATTACTATTCAGCTACTGTTCTAAGCCAGATTACGGAAGGACTTGTTGGTATGGATAGTAAAACAACTAAAATTGTACCTCGTTTGGCCAAGTCATGGACAGAAAGCGAAGATGGAAAGGTCTATACATTCACTTTACGAGAAAATGTAAAATTTCATCCCCACAAAGCATTCAAGTCCGATGAAGATCGAATCTTAACGGCAAAAGATGTTTTAAAAAGCTTTGAACTAGGTTGTTCAGCAGATGAGAAAGGTAGAGAATGTGCTACTTACTCAATGGTCTGTAAGTCAATTGTTGTCGGAGCAGACAATTACTTTCAGAAGAAATCAAGTAAAATTAGTGGAATCACGGCTAAAGGGAATAAAATTACATTCAAGCTGACGCGAAGTGACCACAATTTCCTTTACAAATTGGCCAATGTAAATTCGGCCATTATTTCAAAAAGAATAGTGGAATCTGGAAATGAATCGGACGTTGTTGGAACCGGACCTTTCTTGTACAGCAAATATAAAGGAGGAGATCAGGCATCATTGATCTTAATTAAGAATAAAGATTATTATTTAAAAGACACAAAAGGAAACGCACTTCCGTATTTGGACAGCTTGGAATTTATTTTCCAAAGCCGGAAGATGGAGCAATTGGAAATGTTCGAAACTGGACAAATTGATCTGATCTTAGGGCTTCCAACAAGTCGAATTACAAGAATGCTTGAAGGTCGAATTGAAGACTTTAATTCAAAACCACCTAAGTTAATTCTGGCGAATAACCCCTTACTCGAAACAAACTACTACTATTTCAATCTACAAGATGAAAGGTTTAAAGATCCTAAAGTTCGTAAAGCGTTCAACTATGCCGTTGACAAGCAGTTAATTGGACGTGAAATTCTCCGGAATCAATATTACGACATTGGAGATTATGGAATGACACCACCAATTTCAAAAGCAATTAAAGGATACGATTTTAAAAGCATTAAAAAAGCAGGTTATTCTTTCGATCCTGTCAAGGCGAGACAATTACTTGCAGAAGCAGGTTATCCAGATGGAGAAGGATTTGGATCTGTTGAATTGAGATACAACATCAACGATACACATTCAGCTGTTGCTGATGAATTCTCAAAGCAAATTGCTAAGGTTCTTAACATTAACGTCAATATTGATGGCTCTACGTTCGAACAATTAATTAAGGATGGTGAGTCTGGAAACGGCGACATCTTCAGATTGGGATGGAGCGCCGATTATCCAAGTCCGGAATCGTTCTTAGTGAATTATTACGGCAAAAATGTTCCAGATGATCCAAATGAACCTTCTCGCGTTAACAAGAGCCGTTACAAGAACCCTGTTTTTGATGAGTTTTTTGAACGTGCAACGGGAACTAAGAAAAAGTCGGATCAATTGAAATACTTCGCGAAAGCAGAATTAGCGCTACTTCAAGACCCACCTTTCATTCCACTTTGGTATACAGGCGACATAGGGATTACGAATTCTTACATTCGAAACTTTCACTTCAACGCTCTTAATTACATGGATTTTACCTATGTCTATCTTAAAGAATGGACAGAATCTGAATACCAAAAAAAGGTAAGTTCCAAAAAGTAATTTTCCAAAATAGTACACTTGTGAATTCCGCAACTAACAACTTTTGAATTGCGCAAATTGATACTCCCTCCGAAACAATTAGCTCTAGGTTTACATTACTATTAATGATTAAACTTCTACAAATGAAAACGATTTTAATACTACTTTGCCTTGGAGTTAGCAGCGCGTTTGCTCAGCAACCGACACAAACAGTGAGAGGGAAAGTATTTGACTCTGAGAGCCAATTCCCACTAGTTGGAGTAAAAGTGCAAATTTTCACTTCGGACTCAACAAAGAAGTGCCGGGCTGTGACAGATTTTGATGGTGAATTCAAAATTCCAAACATCCCCGTTGGTAAACACGAATTGACGACAACCATACTAATGTATGATGCTAAAACGATTACAATAGAAGTCAACTCTGGAAAAGAAACGATTGTACAAATTCCAATGACGGAAAGTTTCATTGAACAGGAAGCCGTAGTTGTAACTGGCCGAAAGAAAGGTGAAGTTATCAATGAACTCGCACTAATCTCATCTCAGCAATTCAGCGTTTCTGAAACCGATCGCTATCCTGGTTCACGTTCAGACCCTGCGAGAATGGCATCTAACTTCGCTGGAGTTGGCGGTGCTGATGATTCAAGAAACGATATTGTAATTAGAGGAAATTCACCCCTAGGCGTTGTCTGGAGAGTTGAAGGAGTTGATATTCCAAATCCATCTCACTTCTCGATCTCTGGAAGTACAGGTGGACCCGTTTCTATTTTGAACAACAAGATCCTTGCAAACTCTGACTTCTTCATGAGTGCTTTTCCCGCTGAGTATGGGAACTCTACTTCAGGTGTTTTCGATTTAAAGTTGAGAAAAGGAAATGACTCCAAACATGAATTTACAGGACAGTTTGGTTTCTTGGGAACTGAATTGATGGCAGAAGGACCAATGAGTAAGGACGGAAAGTCGAGTTATTTAGTGATGGGACGTTATTCTACATTGAGTCTATTCAGTTCGTTAGGAATTAAAATAGGAACGGATGCAGTCCCTACTTATGGCGACGGTGCCTTTAAATTGAATTGGAAACTGAAAAATGGTGGCGCTCTTTCTTTGTTCGCTATCGGTGGTGCAAGCGATATCGCAATTGAAATTGAAAATCCGGGAACATTAGCTGAACAATTGGCTAATGGAGACCGAACCGAAGAAACATCTGAACTATACGGTGAAGGCGATAGAGATCAGTTCTTCGGAACAGCTATGGCGGTTACGGGATTGACCTATAAGAAACCATTGAATGAAAAAACGTTCTTAACTGCAACCCTTGCTTATTCTTATGAGCAACAAAAGTCGAATCATGATTTTATTGACAGGACGGGCCACATTATTGATGGTGATTCAATTGTGGTCCATAATGGTCGTTACGACTTGATGGCATATGCATTTAAAATATCAAAAGGATCTGGGTTCTTTAGTGTTAACCATAAGATCAATAAAAAACACTTGATCAAGGCAGGAATCAATGTAGATGCATATTTCTACAACATGCATGATTCTGTTTTGGAGGCTGGTCATACAATGGACCCTTCTACACACGTTTGGGATGAAAGATGGGATTACGAAGGAGCATCTATGCTTGTTCAACCGTTTGTGCAATGGAAATGGAGAATGACTGAGAAAATGGCATTCACTGCAGGAATACACAATCAATTCTTCTCGTTTATAGGGAATGACAAAATCAACATGAGTATTGCAGAACCTAGAATCGGTTGGAAATTAAAAATGAAAAACGGACAAGCTATTTCCGCCGGTGCAGGAATGCATAGTATGACACAACCAATGTATACTTACTTATACCATCAAGAAGATGCGGATGGGGAGAAAGTGTATGAGAACATGGATATGGACTTTTCTAGGAGCTTACATACAGGTGTTGGTTATGAAAAAGCATTCAAAAAGAGTTTGAATCTTAAAATGGAAGCGTATTACCAGCATTTATACAACATCCCAGTGACTGTCGCTCCGTCTGCGTTCTCATTAATCAACATGGGTAGTGGGTTCCAAAGATTTTTCCCACAGGATTTGCAGAATACAGGAACAGGTACAAATTACGGTGCTGAGATTACACTTCAGAAGTACTTTGATAAATCATTCTTCTTTATGTTATCAGGAACTGTTTTTAACTCAACGTATGTTGCGAGTGACAACATTGAGCGCAGCACTTCTTACAACGGAAACTATGTGTTCAACTTGTTGGCCGGTAAAGAATGGAAAGTTGGAGAAAAGCAATCGGTCTCATTAGGATTTAAAGCAACTGTCGCTGGAGGAAAATTATACGGAACTGTAGATACCGCAGCAACGAATACATTTCAAGAATTGATTTATTTGGACGAGGGGTTCAATTCAAGACAGTTCCCAGTATATTATAGAATTGATGCTAAAATCAACTGGAAGTTCAACGCGAAGAAAGTAACCCACGAAATTGGTTTGGATTTGGTAAACGTTACAGCTCGCCAAAATTTACTTGGATTGTCTTATGCTCCTAATCTGTTTGATTCAAGTGCAGAACCAGTAGTAGAAAGATATCAATTGGGTTTCTTACCACTTTTCTATTACAAGATCGACTTTAGATTCGACGGTAAAAAGTAGTTAAATTGGGGATTATGGATTTGACATTCATAATCCTCTTTTTTGTGGAGTGAACATCTCGGCATTTCGACAGGCTCATTGGCCGAAGTACAGTAATTAAAGACCGATTTGGAGCAGCAATAAATATTACCAAACCGGGCAGCTGTCGCAACCGTTCTTTGGGCGGATATAGAACAGGAATCCTATTACTGTGTTCCATTCCCCATAACCGTAAGAATGCCGTGCATAGGTTTGAGAATTATTCGGTCTTGTTTTAACTCTTACTTGATGCATAAAACCACCTGAAAAGCCTGATTGAACAAAGAAATGCCTAAGGAATTCAGCTCTTAAATTGGCGTGCAAAGAAACTCCATAGCCTGACATGCTGATTGTTCTCATGTCATAATCACCACCAAAACGAAAATCGTTAAACGATAAAATACCGCCTGCCGCAATTCCCAAATTAGAAGAAAGAACAAATTGATCGTTGTTCCCAAATTTGGCTAAGTGATCGGTACGCGTTAATTCAAGACGCAGATAGTTCATCCCATCCGAGTTTTCATAATGGAAATAATTTCTATTGGTAACAACGGGTTCAGAATTATAATCTCCAGCCCAACCCGTTACTGGATCCGCATTTGGACCAAGGGTTCCGCTTAAAAAAACTTCGTTCGCATCATCCATGACATATTTCATGTGATCGTAACCAATTGAGATTGCCCAATGGTCTTTGAAATAATATCCAATTCTAGCATTGAACTGAGGAACGGTTAAGTTGGACAGTTTCAAGTATTGAGAACCAGTGATTACAGAAGGATTATCAGATGCTTTAACACCGTCAAGTGTAAAGTCGTAATCGACTCCAACAAAGTTTATATTGCTTTGCGTATAACCCGACCTATTGTAACCCCAATACCCAAACAATGTTCCTTTGGCTTTAGAATCCTTGTTTTTGTTTCTATTGTGCTGCGCATTGGACACCAATGGCAAAACGATCATCAATACTGCAAAGACTATCCTCATCAATTCTATTTTTTCTTATCTACTGCTTTTACCATTTTCAAAAATGAAACTTCCTTCTCCGTCAAATGACGGTACATTCCTCTTGGAAGGTCTTTCTTCGTCAATCCAGAAAAAGTCACACGATCCAATTTCGTTACTTTATATCCTAATGCTTCAAACGTTCTTCGAACAATTTGATTTTTACCTGAGTGCAATTCAACCCCAACCAAGCGCGCGTCTTCTTCATTAATGAATTCCGCAGCATCGTATTTGATAGTTCCATCTTCCAATTTAATTCCTTCGATCAACCTCTTTAAATCAATAGAAGTCACTTTTTTATTCAACTCTACTTGATAAATTTTAGACGCTTTATGAAGCGGGTGCGTAAGCTTCTTAGCCATGTCACCATCATTGGTGAACAACATTAAACCCGTTGTATCTTTATCCAATCTACCAACAGGATAAATTCGTTCCTTGCATGCTTTATGAACCAGGGTCATCACTGTTTTTCTTCCTTGCGGATCATCCATTGTTGTGATGAATCCTTTCGGCTTATTCAATAATACGTATCTCTTATTTTGAGCTTTGATTGATCCTCCGTCGTATTTAACAACATCCGTTGGCTTTACTTTATAGCCCATTTCTGTAATGGATTCACCATTTACGGTTACTACTCCAGTTTTGATCAAAACATCCGCATCTCTTCTTGAGCAGATTCCAGCATTGGAAAGGTATTTATTCAATCGAACTTCATCGCTAAAGCTTGGTAAAGGATCTCCCTTTTTCACTCTGTCTTTAAAGTCTGCAAAACGTCCTTGTCCTTTAGCCGTCTTCGGTTTTTCAGCACTCTTACCTGAGTCTTTGCCTGCTGTTTTCCCTGTCGTTCTTGTTCCAGACTTACTAGCCGCCTTAGCGCCTTTGTTCGTTCTAGTTCTACCTTTTAACGCACCTTTTTTGGAATCGTTACCGGTTTTTTTTGTTTTTCTTGTGTTCATCGCGAGCATAATAATTTGTGCAAAGGTAGGGATTTCGGCGGTTCGATGGTTCGATGGTTCGATTATTTGATTGTTCGATTATTTGATGCTTTGATTCTTCGAAGAAGGAAATCTATCTCAATGGGTAAAAAGCGGATTCTATGTGATCAATTTTAGTTTGGTATTGATTCTTGACAATCGAAACAATATCAAATCGGACTTCCAATTCAACATCGTTTTCTTGAATATACCGATTGGTCACTTTAATTATTTGCCGTTGTTTGGATTTTGTTACTGCCTCGAACGGTTGACCATAAACGGCGGTTTGCCTGGTTTTCACTTCCACAACGACGAGAAAATTATCGTGTTTACAAACAATGTCAATTTCTGACTTTCCCCATTTGTAATTGCGTTCAAGAATTTCGAATTTCTTCTGTGTTAAATATTGAGTCGCAAGGTCTTCTCCCAATTGCCCAAGTTCAATGTGTTGCATAGTGATCGGTTTCTATATAAGTTAAAGAAAAGAATCAATAAATTTACGGTATGAAACTAAGTTTAATAATTATTCTCCTCACAGCTTTTTCCTCCTTTGGACAGGAGCCTGAAGCAGCCATTGAACTCATTGAACACAATGTGCTTCATCGAGGATACAAGAATAGAATTGCTGTTGCCGTAACAAACAACAACGGAGGAAATCCTACCATTCGTTGTAGTAATTGCGACACCGCTTATTGGGTAGAATCCAACGAATTTGTAGTTGTTCCTGGCAAAGGAAGAGTGGCTAGGATTGATGTTTCACTAAACTATCAGGACACGACAATTCTGGTGAAAAAATTTGATTATCGAGTTGCGAATCTACCAGACCCATCAGTTTATTGGGGCGCCGCTAAAAGTGGCAGAAAAGGGTCTGTTGAATCAAGGTTGGTTCAGGTAAAGTACTCACCAGAAGTCCCTTTGAATGCTGAATTTGTGATTCTAAAATGGACTTTTTTAGTAAATGGTGAATCTGTAATTGGTGTCGGAATGGATGAAAGGCACGCAAGTTTGGCAGCAGCAGGTGATCTTATCAAAACAATTAAAGAGGGCGATAAAGTAGTGATTGAAGTTGAAGTCAAAGGCCCAGATGGGGTTTTACGCAATCTTGTAGGACTATTTCATTTATGAATGAAGTTTTCCATTTAACACGTAATATGAAAAATGGCGTTCATATCCTTTGAAAAATTCTTGTTGTAATAGTCAACTGCTTCTGGCGTGCGCATAAGTATCAATGTAACCCCCTTCTTCTTTGCAAGCGCTTTAAACTCATCTGTGACGGGTAATCTTTCCGACATTCCTATACCAATAACGAGAACTTTACAATCCCATGGAATATCTTCATAGTGCGTCAATGGAGTGTGGTTGTATTCTGCTCTATACTCTTTTGATGGGCCCTTCTTTCGGGTTCTGACATCGTAACCTTCAATCACAATATCCTTTTCAAAAAGCTTTCCGTTGACTTTAATTTTACCGAATTCTATGCTTTTGACTTTAGGTGCTTTCTTTTCTTTTTCCTCGGCAGAATTAAATCCAACCAGTGCAAAAACGGCCATAGTCAATGACACTGTTATTAATGATTTAAAGAAGTACATACTTAGAAAGTTACAAAAATTATTCAAGCAGAATAAAATGAACCGAATGAAATGAAGCGTGTATAAGTTATCATGCGATTGATCTTTTTCTTCCTTTTATTCAGCTTGGTTTCCTTTTCACAAGAGAAGAAGGTTTTAGTCCTTGGGAATTATTCGTCTCTTTGCTTGCCCGATTCAACCTTCAGTCTAGCGGATAGTTTACCTGAATCGTTGGTAGGCTTTAAGGTAATAATGCTCTTTTCCAGTTCAACAAGCAATTTTAACCACCAAGACATCGATCGAATTGAAGACTTTATCCGAAAAGGTGGTGGACTTTACTCCGGATCTGACAATTGGCCTTTGCAAGCACAATCCAACCAAGTCACGCATCAAATTTATAAAAAGGAAACTTTTGGGAATTACCAGCAGACAAATGCAGAACCAACACGGGATGGAAACCTCCATTTACAAGAATTAGACACCATTCCAGCTGGTGAAACAACTGCGGCATTCCCATTGGATTATCGCTTAAAAGTTGAAGCCTGGGTCCAAGATCAACCATTAATTTCATCGGGAAGCTTGGGAGCAGGAAAAATAATCATTGATGGTGGTTATTCGCGGTTTTACTACTCTCTCCGAAGTGATTCTACCGATGAATTATTGAAACAATTTCTAATTTTTTTATCCAACTAATAGTTTTGTATCTTCCACTCACAATTCAATAAATAACAGTGAGTAAGGCACAACAGCTTCAAGAATTAATTGTCAAATTTAACATTCGCGTTAAAGTGAAACCTCATTTCAGTAAAGAATTACGAGAAATTGAACTTCATATTGGAAGAAAATTCTGGAAGCTTCTCATCGATGATGAATACCTCTATTTAAATAAAAATAACCAGCGTATTTCATTCTACATGGTTCTTCGAGAGCTTTCAATATATGAGGAGGAAGATGATTTTCTGTCATGGTGCCATCAAAACGGAAGTAGTGCGAGCTCGAACGAAGTCCTCAACTATTATCGAGATTTAGATTCTACGTTTCAGGAAATCAAAAGTATTTTGGGAACGATTGATCCGCTTATTTCGGATTATGATTATGAACTGGGGACGATCGTTCGATTGCTTGATAATTAGATTTTAATAAGAAGAAAAAGATGTCTAATATCTAAGTTCTAATATCCAAAAGGCGCTAGCCGCTCTAAAAGCGAAGCGATCCAAAAAGGAGCTTGCGACTGATCCAGCAATCGAATCAAAGTTCCCCCATCAGCTCGAGCGTTTCTTTCGCCGCAGCTTGTTCTGCTTTCTTTTTTGAAGTTCCAGAACCTCGTCCAAACTCTTGCTCATTGATAATAACGACGACAAGATAATTCCAATTTACCCCTTGATTTTCTTCCTCAAGAACGTCAAAAACAATAGGCAATCTATTTTTCTGGCTCCAAATAAAGAGTCTCGATTTGAAATCAATCTCTTCTTCAAGAATATGATTTAAATCGATGTATTTCTTTAAAATGTGTGTGTTTAGACTCTTTTTCGTGGCTTCATACCCACCGTCCAAATAAAGAGCCCCTATCAACGCTTCAAAGGCATTCCCTTCGATGGTCTCCAATTTTATTGATCTGCCTCTATTGTAGTCCAAAAAGTTGCGTATGCCCATTTCATGTCCTATGACGCTCAATGTTCTTCTGCTGACTACTTTGGATTTAATCTTCGTCAAGTATCCTTCGTCTTCTTCTGGATATTTATTGAACAGCATTTCGGCAATGACAGAATCCAAAATTGCATCTCCTAAAAACTCGAGACGTTCGTTTGAAATTTCACCGTTGTTGTGGGCTATTGACTTGTGCGTCAAGGCTGTTTTAAAAAAATCTAGATTTTTAGGGGTGTATCCAAAACTTTTCTCTACAAACCGAATTAGATTCAGTTCATCTTTTGATCTTTTGCGAGAAAATAATGGAAATAGCGCTAACAACTATTGACCGTTGTACTTTTTAACGATAACGCTCGTGTTATGACCTCCAAATCCAAATGTGTTTGAAAGGGCAACATTCACTGTGCGTTTCTGAGCTTTGTTGAATGTAAAATTCATTTTATTGTCTAGCTCAGGATCGTCTGTAAAGTGATTAATCGTTGGTGGAACAATATCATTTTTAACAGCCAATATACAAGCAATTGCTTCAATAGCGCCAGCAGCACCAAGCAAGTGACCCGTCATTGATTTTGTCGAACTGATATTCATCTTGTAAGCGTCTTCACCAAATACTTGTTGAATTGCTTTAACCTCAGCGACATCTCCCAGAGGAGTTGATGTTCCGTGAACATTGACATAGTCCACTTGAGAAGCAACAATTTCTGCATCTTCTAAGGCGGCTAACATCGTATTTCTTGCACCAATTCCATCAGGATGAGGTGCAGTCATGTGGTAAGCATCACCTGACATACCGCCACCGATAACTTCCGCATATATTTTAGCTCCACGAGCTTTTGCGTGCTCATATTCTTCAAGAATAAGTGCTCCACTTCCTTCACCCAAAACAAAACCTTCACGGTCCAAATCAAATGGACGCGATGCTGTTTCCGGAGAATCATTTCGTGTTGATAACGCTCTAAGAGCATTGAAGCCTCCAACACCAGGCTCATTAATTGCCGCTTCTGATCCACCCGTTACAACAGCATCAACTTTTCCTAAACGAATGTAATTGAAAGCATCAATAATTGCGTTTGTGGACGAAGCACATGCCGAAACCGTAACATAGTTAGGTCCGCGGAATCCGTATTCAATTGAAATTAGACCTGCAGCAATATCTGCGATCATTTTAGGAATAAAGAAGGGGTTAAATCGAGGTGTTCCATCTCCTTGTACGAAGTTAGTTACTTCCTCTTGAAAAGTTTTCAATCCACCAATTCCAGATCCCCAAATAACACCAATACGGTCAAGATTTGGATTAGCATCTAGAATTCCAGAGTCGGCCACAGCTTCTTTTGAAGAAACCATGGCATACTGTGAAAATTGATCCATTTTCCTTGCTTCCTTTCGGTCGAGGTGATCTTCAACATTAAAGTTCTTGATCTCACAAGCAAATTTGGTTTTGAATAACGACGCGTCAAAATGGGTAATTGGAGCTGCTCCACTTTTTCCGTTTAATAAGCTTTCCCAATATTCTTCAACATTGTTTCCGATTGGGGTAAGTGCGCCTAGTCCAGTGACAACCACTCTTTTCAATTCCATAATTGAGCCGTTAGTTCAAAAAATATTATCGTAACTAATTAGTTAGCGTTCTCTTCGATGTATTTAATAGCATCTCCAACTGTTTGGATGTTCTCAGCTTGATCATCTGGAATCGCAATATTGAATTCTTTTTCAAATTCCATGATCAATTCAACTGTATCCAAAGAATCAGCTCCTAGATCGTTTGTAAAGCTAGATTCGTTTGCTACTTCGCTTTCATCAACACCCAATTTATCTACGATTATAGATACTACTTTTGAATTTACGTCTGACATTTGTTCTTTTTTTAAGGGTTAATTCAGCCGCAAAGAAAGTCACAAATTATGAAAAGACAAAATTATTAGTCATAATATTCAATGACATCAGAATTGGATTTTCTAGTCAAATCTGGTACTTGCGCATCTTCGGCGGCATATCCGACAGGAATTAATAAGAAAGTCCTCTCATTTTCAGGGCGTTCCAAGGCCTTTGCAATAAAATTCATTGGACTCGGTGTATGTGTTAAAGCGACCAATCCAGCGTTGTGAATTGCCATTAATAAGAATCCAGAAGCAAGACCAACCGACTCAGCAACGTAATAATTTTGATGTTTTCCTCCGTCTTCGGTGATCTCATACGGCCGTTTCATGACGATAACTATCCATGGAGCGATGTCTATAAATTCCTTTACGGAATCTGTCCCAAGTGGCTCAAGGTCCTTCAACCAAACCTCACTCATTCTTCCTTCATACGATTTCCGTTCCTCTTCTTCGGCTAATTCTCTAATTTTTGATTTTAACGTTGCATTTGAAATAAGACAAAACGTCCAAGGTTGCTTGTGAGCTCCAGATGGCGCACTTGAAGCGGTCATCAAAATATTCTCCATCACTTCTTTGGGAACAGGCTTCGAAGAGAATTCTCGAACAGAACGTCTTTTGTCCGCCCATTCGTAGAAGGACTTTGAGCGTTCAATCATTTCTTCGGATGAGTACGATTTACCTGAGTATTGAATAAATGGATGTTTTGAATCAGTCATATATAATTAAGTTCTAGCTTGAACTGTAAATATAATTATTCCTTTTAGGATCATTTCTCCGTTCCGATTTCAAATCCTTTCGACGTTAAAAAATAGGTGGAATTGACAATTTGAACCTGACCACCAACTCCAATATTATTGAGTTTGATTCTTCGTCCATTTACGATTATATCGCCTCCAGTGGCTTGAGCAATGTCTAAATAATTAATTCGAATTGCTTTGGGCTTTCCGCAAATTATTACGTGCACTTTTTTTTGTACATCTTTTAATAAGGCCATATCGCGCACTTCAGAGTTGTTGTCGGCAATTAATAAAATTGCATCTGCTGCCGGTGTGGATTGCTGTGCATATAAAACAGCTTCCACATCATTTTCTTGAGAATCCCCTCCATTCCCAGAATACATCGCTTCTATAATTGTTGGTGCAACGCGTCCCGCAAAATTGGCTTGATAAATACCTCCTATTTCTCCTATCTTCTTTTTGCTGTCTTTCCTATTATCTCCATCATTAAAGAAGGTATAACTAGGAATCCGAAGCGTGTCTGTGTTATTGTAAATCCACCAACTGAGCCCCGCTAAATTACTGTTCATGCTTGCCGTGACATCCATTACAACTGCCACCTTTTCAACCTTGTCTAACAAATTGAGGTTTAAATACAAAGGCGAAGATTCCAGGATTTCCATTTTCTGTTCGTCTTCTTCTGAAAGCACCACTGATTCTATTGGTGTCATCATTTCATATTCAGTGAAATTAGGCTTCTTTCCGTTTCGCGTGTACATTCCGTTGACAGCTCTAGAATAGGAAACTCGGATTTCAAGATTTACAGACGAATTAATTGAGTCACCGTTTTTAATCTCAGGACTCCAGTTGGGCATATTGAGTAATGCTGACCGCACCTCATCTTTAATGTACGTTTTGTAATCACCAAGGAAGGTTATTTCAATAATATCCCCTTTTTCGCCTATTTCTATCTTAGTCTTTACCCACTCATCGTCGCGCCTTAGCGTAATATCTCCAATTGGACTTACATTTTCTTTCAAATACTTGTGCAATGCATACGGACCTTGTGCAAATTCTGCTTCTCTGGTTGACCGGCTTACTTCACTTTTAGCAATAAGTTCAGGGGCTTCCTCTAAATTGAGCTTCTTCTTTAATGGATCCAATTCCGTTTTTGCAAATTTTCCGTTTGGATTCGCTAAAAACGCTTCCAATTCTTTAATTTCTCTCAATCGCTCTTCTTCCGAACTTATTGGTTGATGAACGAGTACGAATCCGTGAAAATAACTGCTTCCTTCTTTTGGCTTTGAACACCCCGTTTGCTCTACAATCGCCCAATCTATATATGGATTTGATAAAACACCGGGAAGCAATTCATTCAATTGAGCCAATCGCTTTTTATCTAGTGCGCGCTGATTAAAGGAAGCACTTTGACGGTATTTTGTGTAGATGTAATAAATTTTTAGAACAGTGAGATCCTTGAGGTTTCCGTCTTTTGAAATCCCTTCTTTTGAAAAAGTGGAAGAAATTAAAGATGTAGATTTTGATTGCTCCGGGTAAATTTGATCAATCCTAACTCTTGTTTGATCTAAAATATCATTTATCGCTTCCGTATTTTGGGAGAACAAGACGCTCGAAATTGAACTAACGATAAATAGGACTATAATTTTCATGCATTTCTATAAGTGGTATTGGCTCAATTGGTAACAGGTAAAATTAATGAAAACCCGATTTAATCAACTGATCGCAGTTAAAACAATCCTTTTTTTTGTTAATCCTCTTAATTATTAAATACGCATACAATTTTTCGTCCTATCTTTAGATCTGAAAATATACCACTGTATTATATGTCCACTAATCCGCTAGCTCCTTTTACTTGCACGTATTCTTCGCAAGTTCCAGAGATTCTATTCAAACTAGAATGTTCGATTGCAATCACAACTTATCAAGCTGGAAAACTTGTTTTTATTTCAGCTAAAGATGAAGATTCGTTGATTCAACTCCCGCGTACTTTTGAAAAACCAATGGGTATTGCAGTTGATCCTAAAAAAGACAAGCTCGCTATCGCTTGCAAGGATGAAGTTATTGTTTTTTCAAATTCCAAAAATCTTGCAGAATCCTATCCGAAAGCACCCAATAAATACGATGCTTTGTACATGCCAAGGATTAGTTATCATACGGGGCCTCTTGATATTCATGATTTAAGTTTTGGCGACAACAACGAGATTTATGCTGTCAACACATTGTTTTCGTGCATTATCAAAGTGGACGATGATTATAATTTTACGCCATATTGGAAACCAAAATTTATCGATAAAATAATATCTGAAGATCGATGTCACTTGAATGGAATGGCACTGTTGAACGGCAAACCCAAATACGCTACGGCCTTTGGTACTGGCAATTCATTCCAAAGCTGGAGAGAAAAAGTGACAACGACAGGTGTGATCATTGACATAGAAACCAACGAAATCATTCTGGAAGGTTTGGGTATGCCTCATTCTCCGCGAATTTATAATGGCGAATTGTATGTACTTCTTTCCGCTACGGGTGAATTAATTCGAGTGAATACGGAAGAAAAGAGTTACGAAGTTGTTCTAAAAATAGATGGATTTGTCCGAGGAATGGATTTGTATAAAGATTACTTATTTATTGGGCTTTCCAAATTGAGAAAGAACTCTTCAACATTTGCCAAATTAGACTTTGCAGATGCTGCCAATGAGGCTGGTATTGTAATTGTTCACCTTCCGACTGCAAGTTTAGCAGGGAAACTGACCTATCAAACATCGTTGGATGAAATTTATGACATTCACATTTTAGGAGACAAAAAACGACCCAACATAATGAATACAATTCGTCCGGAATACAAAACTGGACTGATGACACCTGAATCAACATACTGGGCAAAAACAGAAATTAAATAACGAATACCTCTATCTTATGAAACAAGTACATTACTCACGAAAAACAAGGCAACTTGGCCGACTCGCAAAAGAGTTAAAGGTGGCTTTACATTCAAAAGATCAATCAGAGTCGTTTATCGAACGATTGAAAATAAAAATCAAAGCCCTAATTGAACAATTGGCAGGTGTTGTATCAAAACATCAATTAAAAGGAATTTTAGGATCAGCTGCCGTTGTTTTTGGATTAACATTTTCCAATTCGGCGAACGCGCAAACGTTTACTACTCCAATTCAAAATCCATTTGGGATTACACCGACACCTGGAGGTGTAGGACTTATTGAACTTGTAGATCTCGATGGCGATGGTGATCTAGACATCCTTCAAGCGGGCTATTATGGCGTTATTGAATATTTTGAAAATACAGGGACGGCAACTGTTCCCGCTTTTTCCACATCGATTCAAAACCCATTTGGGCTAACTTCCGGTTACTACATTGCAATTCCAACTGCTGTTGATATTGATGATGATGGGGACATGGATCTTTTCGTTGGAGAGTATTATGGAAATACGCAATTTTTTGAAAACACAGGAACGGCAAGTGCTCCGGCTTTCGCTGCTCCTGTTGCAAATCCATTTGGTTTAACCCAAGTGTATCAATTTTCAATTCCTGAAGCTGCGGATATGGACGGAGATGGAGATACCGATTTATTGATTTCTGAGTACTATGGCAACATCCAATATTTTGAAAATACAGGAACTGCAAGTGCTCCTGCATTTGCTGCGCCAGTTCAAAACCCTTTTAATTTCGCTCCAAATCCTGGCAGCTATAATGGTTTCCCAACGGTAGCCGATTTAGACCAGGATGGTGATTTGGATTTAATGGTAGGTGAACAATACGGGAACCTCGATTATTTCGAAAATACGGGAACTTCATCAGCTCCAATTTTTGCGGCAGGTGTAATCAACCCATTTGGATTGGTTGCAGTGCCAGATTATGCATTCCCGTGTTTTGGTGATATGGATAATGATGGCGACTATGACTTGTTCGTTGGTGAACAATATGGGGGCATGACGTATTTCGAAAACACTTTTGAAAATGCATCTGTTGCTGAACTTGATCTGAACTCAAGTGTTTATCCCAATCCATTTATAGATGAAATCACGCTAAAATCGGATTATGATGTTGACAAGATTGATATTTTTTCAATCAGTGGAGAAATCGTTGCTTCATTTGAAAACCCTGCGGAGACCTTAGACCTTAATCATTTGGACAATGGAATCTATATTCTAAACGCTATGAGCGGTGATAGAATTGTAACGATCAAAAAGATAACAAAACAATAGGTTTTTAAGAATACAAAATTGGAATTATGAAGCCCGAATCAATACAATGGGCTACAACAGAAATACAATAACCAATACCACAACCTTATGAAACAAGTACATTACTCTCGAAAAACAAGGCAGCTCGGCCGACTCGCAAAAGAGTTAAAGGTCGCTTTGCTTACAAAAGATCAATCGGAATCGTTTATTCACCGATTGAAAATGAAAATCAAAGCCCTAATTGAACAATTGACAGGTGTTGTATCAAAGCATCAATTAAAAGGGATTTTAGGATCGGCTGCGGTTGTTTTTGGATTGGTATTTTCCAATTCGGCGAACGCACAAACGTTTTCTACTCCAGTTCAAAATCCATTTGGAATCACACCAACACCAGGAGGGACTGGGTTTATTGAACTCGTAGACCTTGATAACGATGGCGATTTGGACATTCTACAAGCTGGTTATTATGGAATAATTGAATATTTTGAAAATACGGGAACAGCTATCGCACCTGCATTCTCTACTTCAATTCAAAACCCATTTGGCTTAACAACTCTTGTTCAATTTGCCATACCATCGGCTGCAGACATGGACAATGATGGTGACATGGACCTTATTTTTGGAGAGTACTATGGCAACATGCAATACTTTGAAAATACAGGAACTGCAAGCGCCCCTGCCTTCGCTGCACCCGTTATGAATTCATTCGGTTTAACTGCAACAGTTGATTTTGCTATCCCAGAAATTATAGATTTAGACGGAGATGGGGACTTGGATCTAATTGTTGGCGAATACGAAGGCAACATTCAGTACTTTGAAAACACAGGGACTGCTATAGCTCCAGCATTCGCCGCTCCTGTTCTCAACCCATTTAACTACACCCCTGAAGTAGGCGGTTATATTGCTGTTCCTTCATTGGCCGATTTAGACCAAGATGGTGATTTGGATTTATTGACAGGTATAGATAATGGAGCATTTAGCTATTACGAAAACACAGGAACTTCTTCAGCTCCAAGTTTTGCTACGCCAGTCACAAATGCATTCGGCTTGGTCGCTATTCCGGACTATGCTTTACCCTGTTTTGGTGATATGGATGGCGATGGTGACTTTGACTTAATGGTAGGCGAACAGTATTCAAACATTACGTATTTCGAAAACACTTTTTTAAATGCATCTGTTGCTGAACTTGATTTGAACTCAAGTGTTTATCCGAATCCATTTGTTGGCGAAATCACGTTAAAATCGGATTATGCTATTGACAAGATTGATATTTTCTCAATCAGTGGAGAAATCGTTGCTTCATTCGAAAACCCAGCAGAGACTTTAGATCTTAATCATTTGGACAATGGAATCTATATTCTAAACGCAATGAACGGTGATAAAATCGTAACGATCAAAAAGATAACGAAGCAATAAATCTTTTACGCAAATTTTAAATGAAGCCAGTTAGTTCACTCTAGCTGGCTTTTTTTTTACAAAATTGATTGCCGTTTATTATCCAAATCTATTCTTTTTTAGATCGAATTTTAATTTTGAGTATTCGCATATCATTCATATTTCTAACTTTGCCCCATGATAAAAACGCGTATTGCCATATTCGCCTCTGGGACAGGAAGTAACGCCGTCAATTTGATTCATTTTTTCAAGAATGATTCATCAATTGAGGTGGCTTTTGTTTTGAGCAATAAAGCAGATGCAAAAGTTTTAGAATCTGCTGCGGAACTGGGCGTTAAAACCCTGAATTACACAAACGCTCAGGTCGCGGATGGAAATTTCTTGACCTCCGTGTGTAAAGAGGAAAAAGTTGATTGGGTTATTTTAGCGGGTTATTTAAGATTGATCCCAGCTGAATTAATTCAAGCTTATTCAAACCGAATGATCAATTTGCACCCTGCCTTATTGCCAAATTATGGGGGAAAAGGAATGCACGGACGAAATGTTCATGTTGCAGTAATTGCGAATCGAGAAAATAAATCAGGAATTACCATTCATTACGTGAATGAGGAGTTTGATAAAGGAGAAATAATTGCACAGTTTCATTGTGGTTTGAATGAAACCGATACTGTGGAGTCTCTCGAAGGTAAAATCAGGTATTTGGAACAAACGTATTTACCTACTGTTGTCCGAGGTGCCATCTTAAGTTAACAATATGGGTTCATTTTTCTCTGTGTTCGATTGGGTCGAAATGTTTAAAGCGACTATGGTTCTCTTTGCGGTTGTAGATATCGTAGGGTCAATTCCAATTATTATTAAACTAAAGGAGCAGTCCGGTGAAATTCACGCATTAAGGACGAGTTTGGTATCCTTGGTAATCATGATCAGTTTCCTGATTTTGGGTGAAGGTATCTTGAGCTTGTTCGGTGTAAACGTGCAGTCATTTGCCGTGGCCGGTTCAATTATATTGTTTGCTATGGCTTTGGAAATGATCATGGGAGTGCGCTTGTTTAGAGATGAAGTTTCTGGAAAAACTGCGAGTATTGTTCCGTTGGCTTTTCCCATTATAGCTGGGGCAGGAAGTATGACATCGATTATTTCATTGCGCGCTGAGTATGCTGAAATCAATATCATGATCGCGATTTTAATCAATATTATTATTGTTTTCGCTGTCTTGAAACTTACACGTGTTATTGAAAAAATTCTTGGGGAAGGTGGAATTGCTATCTTGAAAAAAGTATTCGGAATCATCCTACTTGCGATCGCTGTCCGACTCTTTAGTGAGAACGCGAAAGAATTATTTTAAGACAAATTCTTTAGGGCGCTTTCTGGGTCAGAATACAAAAAATTGAACCCGTGGTCTTGCAATTTCTTTGGAATTACCCATCGGCTTTTTAGAATCAATTCACTTTCGGTTCGAATGATGAATCCGCCAATTTTGAGCATTATTTTGGGTTGCGGAATTCCAATTGGGACGTTTAAAGAACTTCGTAAACCTTTCATAAATTCGCCATTCGTTGGGATTACGGGGGCGGTACAATTCACTGGCCCTTCAATGTCTTCGTTCTCAATGATAAGATCGATCGCTCGAAGAAGGTCGTCGATGTGAATCCATGAAAAGCGTTGTTTCCCGGTTCCCATTTTTCCAGCCAAACCAAATTTTGCGAGTCTGCGAAGTACAGGATACACGCCTCCAGATTTCCCCAAAACAAGCGAGATCCGTAAAGCAACTTTCCTTGTTTTTGGCGTATTGGATGTGTAAAATGCTTCTTCCCAAGCTTTCGCGACATTCATTGAAAAATCGTTGCCAATTTCACCGTTTTCTTCATCCATTTCTTTGTCCTCGGAATAGCGGTAAATTGTTGCTGTACTGGAATTCAACCAGACGCGTGGTGGCGATTTCAAGGTTTCAACAACCTGTCCCAAAATAAGTGTTGATTCTACTCTTGAACGAATAATCTCTTGCTTATTTTCATCGGTATAGCGGCAATCAACTGATTTTCCAGTGAGGTTTATTAATAGTTTAACGCCTTCCATCTCGTTTGACCAATCTCCGATCGTGCTGCCGTCCCATTGAACGAATTTGATATTGTCCAACACCTTAGAAGCACCTCGGGTGAAAATTACAACTTCGTGCTCTTCTTTGAAATGATCTGCGAGTTCCCTTCCTAAAAACCCACTTCCTCCTGCAATAACAACTTTCATAATCGGTCAATTTGGTAAAACCTTCTACCTAAGTTAAAACAATTTATTAAACTTTCAGTAATTTTTGAAAGATATTAGTTTAAAGTATTGATTAATAAAAAAAGCGCTATGAAATAGCTTATTTCGTTTTGGAGATACTTGATGCGTTATCCAGGCGAGAATGAACCATTTCCACCCGTTTGACCTTCGATGACTCTCATTCCTTCGGAATACTTCATTTCTTTAAGAACTTTGCCTCTTTTACCGAAGACAATGAACTTTCCGTGCTTTAAACCATCCTTGTATTCAATGGTTTGCATCACTTTTCCACGTCTGCTTAATATATTCATTACACCGTGAAGTTTTCCTTCTTTGTAATGAGAAATTACAGCTGGTGTTCTGCCTCCAGGATGGTATGCAATCCACTCCCCGTCTTTTTCACCGTTTTTATAATTTCCTAATTCCGTCAGTTTTTTGTCCGCTTCTGAATACGACTCAGAGTGTCCGTGCAGTTTACTTTCCATCACAACGTGATCACTCAAGATATTATCATTGAACTTTCGCTTAATCCGGAACAGTTTGTAGGTTCTGATGTCTTTCAACTTACCGTTGCTGAAATAATCGCTCCATTCACCAACCTTCATATCGTCTTTGTACTTCCCGATCGAAAGTTCCTTTCCATTTGGGAAATACGATTCCCATTCTCCATTTAGACGGCCTGTATTGAACGTTGCTTTATTCTTTAAAGCGCCGTCATCCCAATAGTTGTTCCATTCGCCTTCTTCCTCACCGTTTAAGTAATCGCCCTCCATGAGAAGCGTTCCGTCTTCGTACCACGTTTGCCACGTTCCGTTCTTCAAGTCTTTATCAAAAGTTCCTTCGCGGTGCTTGCTTCCATCTTTATAGAGGTAAGTCCATTGACCTGATTTAAGCCCTTCTTTATAATGTGCATGGTAGGCAATTTCACCTGTTGGGTGCCAATACGTCCAATCGCCGTGTTGCTCATCGTTTTTGAATTCCCCTTGCATGTCTCGGGTACCTTTATTAGTGTACCACGTCCACTCACCGGTTTTCTCGCCGTTTTTATAGTCTCCGGAAACATTTAATTCTCCGTTGTCATAATAGTATTTGTAGTCTCCGTGAAGGACATCATCCACATAATTACTGATCTTTTCTTTATCGCCAGTGTAATAGAAAAACTCCCACGTTCCATTTTTATGTCCGTCGTGAAATTCACCCGTCAAGGTTGGGTATCCATAAATGCTCAATTCTTCGAATTTGCCATTTTTTAATCCGTCTTTATAATTGTACCATTCCTTAACCTTACCTGTTGTATAAAACGTAACAAGCTCACCGCTGCCTTCCTTAATAATCTGCGTGTGCAAAGAATCTGGCAAGTAAAATTCCCACAAATAATTGTCTTCTCCTTTGACCTCTTCAACTGACTTCATTCGCCCATCGCGGTAATAATAATTCCATTTACCAACAGGGAAATTCAGTCGGTAATTACCTTCTGTCTTCACCTTCCCGTTTTCATACCATTCCGTATAAACACTATCTTGTCTATTGTATTTAAAATACCCTTCTTGGCGTTTTTGTCCGTTTGGATAATAAAGGATCGTTGAACCGTAAAGTCCGTCTCGATAGTAATTTCTTACCTCTTCAATTTCACCCAAACGATCATAATACGTCCATTTACCGTGCTTTTCATCTGTTTCTCCCTGTCCATCTACGAAATTTTTCCCTCTCGACTGCACCTGAAGTTTATTGAAGTCCCAAAACGTACGTTTGGTCTTGGTTTGGTTTTCTTTATTAATCTCGATTTGACCCGATGAGTTAAAAGAAAAAATGAATGCTATTGTGAAGAATGTTAATTTCAATCGAATGGTTTTTAATCTATAACTGTAATTACTTACTTCGTTACTAACAAGCCCAAGACACCTTGAACTATCAGTACGATACCGAAACCAACAAAAACGGTTCCAATCAGTTTATTTAGGGCAACTAACAGCTTTCTTGTCACCAAAGGCCTTAATTTTTTAGCTCCAATTATTTTCAATAAATCAATTGAGAAGAATGTAAAAAGTATGATTCCAACAAATGCGAGTAATGAAGATTTAGATCCTCCATTCTCAGCGCCCAATGTCAAAACACTGAACCAATAAAAAATAACCATAGGATTGGCTAGATTGAGCAAGAACCCTTTTAACCCGAGAAGAAAATAACCTTTCGCAGTTCCGATGACATCTACAGGATCAACTTTCGTCTCTTTTACTTTTTTGAAGAAATTCACCACTCCATAAATGACGAATAAAACACCGCCAATAAGCTTTAAAGTAGAAGCATCATCACCTTTTGTTAGTTCGGCAACTTGGTTATAAAAAACAAAAGCAATAAGTACGTATACAATATCATTGACAAGAACTCCAAGATCTAAAGCGATTGCGGCCTTTACTCCTTTCGTAATACTCGTTTCAAGTAACACAAAAAACACTGGGCCGATCATGATGCTCAGAATAAATCCGGTTACAATTCCTTTGAGTATTAATTCCATAGAGTGTACAGGCGTGTTTATACAAAAATACTAATTCCTTTCTCTTTTAACTTATCCACTTGTTGTTTTTCAAAATGTTTTGTTGCATATCTGGATTTCTAATCCAAGTTGTTTACATTTGTAGAATAGGGAAGAATCCTGAAAAATTTGAATATGAAACTTGCACCAGCAAATGAGAAGTTAGAGGCTATCATCACGAATGTAGAAAAGGATGGTATTAAGGCAAAAAATTTAATCGAAGATCTTAAGGAACTTCGCGAATTTGCTCTTAAAGAACAAGATCCTTTAGTTACTAAAGTATTGAGATTGGCTTACGAGTATTTGGGAGAAAAGAAATCTTTCGCCGTTCAAGCTCAATATGAGGAGGATGAAGAAGAGAATGAATACCCAATCGAAATTGAAGAAAATGAGAACTTCATGTACCTATTGACTCTTTTAAGAAACGCGGAACACAAAATAAATCGCGAAGACATTAAAGATTACAGAACAGCACTTAAGCTAGAGCTGTACTAGGATACAGAAATAAATTAGACTTTAAAAGCCATTGCAATTTTTTTGTAATGGCTTTTTTTCATCTTTTACCCAACCTTTATTTAAACGCTACCGTCTTTAGAGTAAATATTGACATTCTGGTTTGTTCAATATTTTGGTTTTATTTTCCTTGCAGGTACCTGAAAAGATCTTCGTAAAAGAGTTCTTTTCAGGTTTTTTTTTGCTCTCCACTTTTCTATGTAACAATTGCTTAAATTCATACTTTAGAACGAATTACAAAACAACACATATATGAACGCTAAGTTTTTATTGGTCCTGTTTCTAGGATTATCTTCAATTGCATATTCTCAAACTGACGAAACGACTAAAGTTTCAAACGTGACAATTGAACTTGTCTCTGGAGAAACCATTGTTGTTGGTGAGGATGACGAATGTAGTATCTCTTTCTCAGCATATTCAAATTACATTAATTACAAGAAAAGCGGTGCAAAAAAGTACAAGGGTTACTATGCGAAAATAGTTAAGGAAGTTACTTACAGTATTAATGGTGAAACCATTACTTTAAATCAATTTAGAGGACCTGGAAGTAAATACGTGCTCTTAGAAACTGTTCATGTAACAGACGCCGTTACTCTTTACAGAGGACCATTGAGAGGAGGTTCAAGCCATCATTACTACTTATCTCAAAAAAAACCAGGCAGGGTTGAGGTCATGTTCAGAGCTTCACCAAAAACCTTTTCAGACATGTTAAGGTGCAAGGCGATTGGTCAAAAATTCGAACTCAACAAATTAATGATGGAGGTTGAAGCAATGAAAGAATTACTTGATTATTATAATAGTAATTGCGGTGGGTAAAATTGACGGAAAAGAATTTCAAACCTTATTTCTCCAATTTCTCATAAGCCCCAAGCTCTTGGTAACGCATTCCTTGAACTTCAGTCATTAACTTCACTTTGACTATAATGCCTTGATCGTAGGTGCTTTTAATTTAATTCTGTTTTTCATCTGATTGTTATTCATTGATTTGAAACAAATGTGGTTTAATATTTTCGATTAAGCACTTCAACTGATTTAGATATTTCAATCGCAATACTGGCAGTAAGAGAACATCTCTTTGGCTTGATGTGTAAACGGAACCTCCGTATCGTAAATGCCGTTTAAAATCATTTCGATGTAGCGCGGAAAATCTTCAACGACAGCATCCAAGGTGTTCTTTTTTAGATCAATATTGAACGGTTCGTTGTTTCCAGAGACGAATGAAATAATGCATGGATCGGCCAATACGTTTTCATTCTGATGGTACAAGAAGGCGTAAAGCATCAATTGGAGAACGTGTTTTTTGTTTCCAATCGACTCGACGATAAACTCTTCGGTAATGTCTTTTACTCTCAGTCCGACGTCATCCGGTTTTACTTTTCCAGATTTATAATCGATAATTCGAACGCGGTTCCCGATTGAATCAATGCGGTCAATAAATCCTCTCAACCGTACTTTTTTCTGCTCCCCATTTACGGTCACTTCTATGGCAGAAACGTATTCACGCTCGAGCGCTTCAATGAAAACTGGTTCTGTTTGTTCTGAAAGAAACTTGACTTCCGACTTGAGAAAACGCTCTGTAAGCTCCATTGCCATTTGGTACGACAGCAAATTCTTTCCTTTTGTAAAGGCCTGCTTATCATTGTTAAAATGAATCATGAATTGCTTTTCAAGAATCAAAGGATAGCGTTTCAACATGGCTTCTACATCAAACGATGTAATGTTCTTTGGCGCAGGCATGTTCTTAATCCCTTCCTTATCGAAGCGGGCAAAAGGCGTATAAAGTTCTTCTAACGTATCGTGGATAAATGTTCCGAAGGTGCTGTGTTCAATTTCTTCCTCAACGGAATCCTCTTCTCCGAAATCCATTACGTATCTGAAATAAAAATCAAGTGGACAGGTCAAGTATTTTTTAAGCATGGAAGCCGATGTCGAAGCTGAAAACAAATCATCCAATCTGTTTAAAATCTCTGGAGTCTTAACGATTTCCTTTACCATCAATTCTTTGGGTGTGTCCAAAGCGTACATCTTTTTCTCTATCGAAATGTTCTCGTTTATTTGAGCGAGTTCCATTTCCATCTGCATTAAATACCGGCTCGGTTCGTTGCTTCCGATCGATTCATCTGCGCTGCAATACGTCACATACAACTCTTCGCAATGGTGTAAAAGTCGGTAAAAGTGATGTGCGAAAATTCCTTGTTTGTCCCGTGGAGTGGGCATTCCGTTGTACCGACGCAAATCCATTGGAATCATCGTCTGAATCGGGTTCGTTGGTGGCAAATGCCCTTCATTCATTCCCAAAGCAATGACGCGCTTAAAATCCAAGCCACGCGTTTCAAGAAGCCCCATAATCTGAAGTCCTTTCAACGGATTTCCATGGTATGCAATACTTTTCTGCGACCAATGTTGATTGAACAATAACTTAAAACTCTTGATTTTCATTGGAGGAATCCCTTCAACAACAAGGTTTTCAAATTCGATTAAGGCTTGATCAAAACATTCAAGAACAGCGCGTTCGAAAGCAAATTCTTCATCCAAATTTTTATAAATCATTCGATTCAAGCGACGAATCAACTGGGTTGCTTTTACCCAATCATCCTCCCAATCCTCAGTTACTCCATCCAAAATTCGCTTGGCATTTTCCCCAATTTGAACCTTGGATGCATTGATAAAAATTCGATTGTAACGCACGATTTCCTCTTCTACGTTGAGAAGTGTTTCTTTTTCTTCCTGAGACAAACTCGCTAGAACAAACGGATGGCTCCATAAATTTTGAAGATCATTGAAATATACCGCCTGTGTTTTAAACCTTCTCTTGTTCTCCTGAATCGAGAAAAGAATTTCAACCCACGTTTTTACGGAAGTATTTCGAATCGGAAGTCCCAAGGTAATGTTGGCTTTTCCGACCTGTTTCGGCAAGTTTTTAACGACAGAAGTTATCAAGGTTTCATCCGCTAAAAGCAACAGCGTTTCACCAATTTCTTCCTGTGACATTTTGGCCAATAACGTTGATGCGACTTTGACTTGACCTGTGTTCTGAGCACATTCAATCAATTCAACTTTAAGTGGTTTTGTTTGAAGAACATCTTGAACAAAATCCATTTGCTTGTTGTCCAAATTTGCCGACAATTGCCTTAAGAACAAGCCAGCTTCGTGCGATTTCTTGTTCAGGTAAAAAGCATCGGCATCAATAAGAATATGGGCACGACCGTAATTCTCGATTTGTTTAATAATACTCGTTTCGGAAGGCGATAGCGCGTTAAATCCTGCGAATAAATACTGATGGTTCTCATCTTCTTTGAAAAGTAAATCAATGTTTTCCGTTAGGAATTTATAGGCGCGCCCCATATAACACTGACCTCTTTCGGTAAGTTGTTTGTCTAGATCGAAATAAAACCCAGGAAGACGGTCCCAGAATTCCATGAATCGGATTTGACTTGACGTAAGGTTCTCTTCTCCAAAACTCCAGTTTTCAATTTCTTTGATATCTGCCAAGTTTCTGAAAATCTGTTTTGCATCGAGCAGGTAACGATCAATTTCGTTGAAATCAGCCAAAAGTGTGTTTCCCCAAGAAATAAATTCATCAAAAGATCTGTCTTCTTCGGTTTCCGCGACTTTCAATTGAATTTCAAAAAGCTGAATAAGCGCTCTCGTGTTGTCGATTACAACGTATTCAGAATAGGACTTCACCCACTGATTCATGGTAATCATAGTTGGTGCAAGAACAGGCTTCCCGAATTCCAAATACAAGGCGGACGACAAGTATTTCTTCACCCTTTCGGAAGGCAAAACAATTGTCAAATGCTCCATCGGAACTTTCTCTTCCCGGATATAATGCGCTATTTTTTCTACAAATGTCATTTATACTTTGCGTGTCAAAAAGTTCCAATATGTTGTTTTGTTCAAGATCGATGTCTTTACATTCGGGTAGAATTCGGTAAACGATTTAGGAATCTTTACATTCTTACGTTTTTCCCAACCGATCATTTTTGGATCCGATTTGTACGCGATTGTTTGATCTGTTCCTACCTCAACAAAATCCATTTGCTGACGGGTATGTGTTCTCCAGAAGTAGACCTTCTTTTTCAGATTGTTCATCCGAATCCATTTGATTCTTTCTGAAATCATATAGTTTCTCCAAAGATCATTCATGTCATTTCGCAAAGAAGTTGAATTGAAATTGCTTATCAAAGCGTTGCGAATTCCGTTATCTTGAAAGTAGACACAGTGCGTTTTCTTTAATTCGTATCGGTTGTCATTAAAAAACGACGGAAGCTTAATTAAAACGAAAGCGTCTTCAAACAATTGAATGTATCTCTCAACGGTTTCGTTGTCCAATCCGCATCTTTCGCCAATGTCATTGTACGAAATCGGCTCGCCAACATTGAACGCCAACAACTGCAGCATACGCATTAATTTATCGCCTTTGTTGACTCTATCTTTCGCTCCCAATTGTGTGTTTATAATCTCGCTGATCATTTCACGAAGTGTAGATTCAGCATTTTCCAAGTCACTTAAAACCGCTGGATAATTTCCATAAATCAGTCGCTCTTCAAGAAGTTCACTTTCTTGAGCCAAGCCAAAATGCGTTGCGGACTCATTGAACGAAGGCGCGTAAAAATTGAAAAGCATTCCTTCAATTTCCAAAGCTTCAATTAATTCTTCATCGACGATTGGCTTGTAAGAACAACAAACGACCAACGTGTTTTTGATCTTGCCCATAAGAACATCTTCAATGATGTCTCTGAGTTTCGAAAGGTGTTGTGCTTCTCTCAAAACGATAACGGTTTCTGTTAATTGAGCGAGATAACCGTTTGATTCAATATTCTTTCGTTCTTTTTTATCATCACAATTTAAGGTGCAAAACGAGGTGTTCGATTCGTTTAGGATGCTTTCAATTAATGATTGCTTTCCTGTTCCTTTCGGGCCTCGAATTAGAAGTAATTTACTCTCAGCCAGTTTGGCTTTTAAAGAAGGTTTTTGAAGTCTTTCAATCATTCGATGCGTTTTCTCAAAGGTAAGAAATTGAAAGTTTATTCGCTAGATAAGTTTGATTTTTGCGTTTTTTTAGGAGAGTAGATAATGGATGTTGGATCGCCTCCGGCTTTTGGATGTTCGATGTTCGATGTTGAATGTTGAATGTTGAATGTTGAATGTTGAATGTTGAATGTTGGATAAGTCCAAAAGCGCAGCGATCCAACATCCAAATTCCAACTATCTAAATTGAAAAATCGTATTTTGGTTCTCATGAAACACCTAATGCTCTTGAAGCCCTTAATCATCACATTGTTCGTTGCCTTTTTACTTGTGGGTTGTGATACTGCTGTAAAGAAGGTTGAGGCAAAGGAGGATCAATATGAAAGCATCCTTTTTATCGGGAACAGTTACACGTATAGAAACGGTGGCGTTGATTATCATTTACGCAATCTTTCAACTGGGATGAAAGGTACAAAGACAACGTATGTTACAAGGGCTGCTAAAGGAAAGTATCATTTAAACATGCATTGGAGCGATTCAAAGACATGGCTAAAATTGATTTCCAAAAAGTGGGACAAGGTAATTCTTCAGGAATACAGCACAGGTCCGTTGACAGAAACCAAAAAATTTATGCGGTACGGTAAAAAGTGGGGAGGGCGATTGATGCGGATGAATCCAGCGACTCAGATTTACCTCTTCTCGACTTGGGGATACAAAGGATCCAATTTGATGACCGATTCAATCTACAATCAATATTCTAAACTAGAAAATGAAATTAACGCTTCTACAATTCCAGTTGGATTGATGTGGAAGGATTTAAAGAACAAGGTCAACCTTTACGACAGCGATGGAGCGCATCCCAATTGGAAGGGAACGTTTATCTCCGCATGCTTGTTTTATGAGCACATTTATAAAAAAGATGTTCGGGAAACAACCAATAATGATATTAAGCTAAGCGATGAAATGCAAACGCGATTAAAGGAATGGGCACATGATTTCTATAAAGACTACCAATATCACGAAACAAAAGCCATTATTTAAGGATCAATCTATCCAAACATTATCAAAGAAACGAAAGGCTCGAGGGGAGTTCATAAACTTGTTTCCTCCATACGCTTTGATGACGATAAAAGTATCTTCGGATGCAATTACGCGCACCCAATGGATTCCCTCCCTGTAGTTTTGACCCAATCCTTGATAGGCTTCTCCTCCTTCGTCTAGCGTAATCTTTTCCATTGAACTTTCTGAAGGGCTGGCAATATGGATTTCTGCAAGCGTTTCTAGCTCTAAAGGTTCTGAATCTGGATCAGCATTTCGTTTGTACACTTCAATTTCATAAGAATTTCCTTGACCCAAATCACGATAAATCAAGTTCAAAAGCTGGTCATCAGGGGCGAAATAATCCTCTTTTTGAATTGGCTTTCCAGGGAACAAGGCGTGAAATCCTAAAGTATCATTGTCATAAGTATAGTCTCGGAATTCTTTGATGTTTTTTTCTGCTTCCGTCTCATTTTCATCGAAACTTGCCACCACTTTTCGAACCGAATACCCTTTTCTTTTCAATAAATTGATAACGCCAGCTGTACCTGCCAAATGGCCTGCTCCGATTCCGCAGAACACAGAATGAGTCTGAATCAATGAATCGAGCTTTTCTGCCATTCCAAAGTTTCTTTTCACGATAACCTCATCGTATAGGTTTGGGAAAACATTCATGGATCGTTTCACTTTGCTGTCTAATAAATAGATGTCGCCTGCCAAATACAGTTGCAAAATGTCTTCTGGGTCTGTCAATATTGATTCTATTCCCAAACGTCTCCAGTTTGGTCTAAAATCACTCTCCGATAATAGATTCTCTTGAAATTCTACAGTTTCTAATGGGATGAATATTTTTCCAGAATTGTGGCAGTACTGCTGAAAAAAGGCGTCTAAAGGATGCGGCATACCGTCCTCATTCCCATAGTTCGTCTCTGACGCTTCTTTATTTGAGGTATACGGCTTTCCTTCCCTATCGAATTTGAATTTCACTTCTTCCAGACGGGTGTCGGCCCGATCAAAAAGCGAAAACATATCGACTTCAAGAGAAATCACCTCCGCCTTATCAAGCGCAATAAATGTGCTGTCCGAAAGATTGTATACCCTTTTGTCATTGGTATGCATCGTTCCGAAAAGGTAAGATATTTTGGCACCGTTGCCCGTAATTTCCCAAAGCAACTCATGATTATTATCAATGGTTTGCGCTGTTCCAAAAAACGGCAAAAGAAAAAATAAGACGAGGTTTTTCATTAGAGTCAAGGTAGGAATTTATATTCATATTTTACTTCACTCTACTAGAACTTTATTATTCGTTAACAATACTATGAAATAAGTCTTTCAATCAATTGGTCACCGAAAGAATAAGGTATATATGCTAAACTTGGAATTTGCTTTGTAATAATGATTGGTGTCGATTTTCCTAAGGAAATTGTACCGTGCGAATCCGACAATTCCATGGCATAAGCGGCATTGATCGTAAGTGCGTTTAATGCTTCTTCAGGTGTCATTTTCATTTTAACACAAGCCAATGACCAAACGAAACTCAAGTTTCCACTCGGCGTTGAACCGGGGTTGAAATCACTGGCCAATGCAACGGGTAGATCGTTTTCCATCAGGCGACGTGCATCTCCAAACGGAATCGAAAGAAAGTGAGAGCAACTTGGCAAAATCGTGCTCATCGTATTGGAACCTTTTAATGCTTCAATGTCCTCGTCGGAAATTTCCTCCAAATGATCTACAGATAGTGCATTTAATTCAACTGCCTTGGCAACACCTCCCATCGCTGAGAATTGATTCACGTGCACTTTTGGTTTTAATCCAATCGCTATTCCAGCTTCTAAAATTTCGGCCATTTCTTCAACTGAAAAATAGTTTCTTTCACAAAACACATCGATGTAATCCGCAAGTCCTTCTTCTTTAATTCTCGGGAGCATTTCATTGATAATTAAATCAATATACCCTCTGTGATTTTCTTTATATTCTGGCGGAAACGCGTGCGCTCCAAGAAATGTTGCTTTGATCTCAATTGAACATTCAGCCTTCAATCTCTTGATGACACGAAGCATTTTTATTTCCGCTTCAACAGAAAGACCGTAACCCGATTTAATTTCGAGCGCTCCAGTTCCATACGACATCAAACGTTCAACTCTTTCAAGGGCTTGATCAAACAGCTCATCTTCCGACATTTCGGCCAAACGTCTTGCTGAATTTAAAATTCCACCTCCTTTTATTGCTATTTCTTCATAACTCAGCCCGTTAATTCGATCCACAAATTCCTCTTCGCGCGACTTGGCGAAAACCGTATGTGTATGTGAATCGCAAAATGCTGGCAAAACATATTTCCCATCGGCATCAATCACCTCTAAATCGCGCCAATCATCAATTCCACCCCAATCAGACATCAAACCATAAGCGACTATTACTCCATCTTCAAGCGCCAAAAAAGCATTCTCCAAAATCGGAAGTTCCTTCATCTCTTTTCCTTTTCGCACGGAAGGAAGGTTTTCACCGTATTGAACGAGACCTTTAATATTTTTAATCAGAATTTTAGACATAGCACAATGTTAAGAATTAAGTCCATAAACGGCTCTATTTTCACTAAATTCACATTGAATCTTACCAAAACATTTATGAAATTTCTTCTTGCCGCACTTGGATTGTTTTTAGGCTCATTCGGATTCTCTCAGACTTTCAATGGGGGAACAGGCCCAATTTTGGACAACCAAACCATTGATATTCCGCTTGTCGTATCTGGACTTCCCACTGCAATTAACACAACGGCGTTTGGCTTAGAGGAAATTTGTATTGATTTGAATCACACCTATGTAAGTGACTTAACAATTACTTTAATCGCTCCAGACGGAACGGAAGTAGGGTTGTTTTCTTCCATTGGTGGGGGTGGTGATGATATGCAGGTGACCTGTCTGCGTTGGGATGCTGCCAATTCAATAGCAACCGGAACTACTCCTTTCAACGGGACATTTAAGCCAATGGGACAAATGGGTTCAGTCAATAATGGGCAAAATCCGAACGGAACTTGGTTCTTACGAATTAATGATAATTATGGAGCTGATGAAGGTGTTCTAAATACGTGGTCGGTGACATTCGGAGCAAGTCCTGCAGATTATTTTCAATTCGCAGAGTCGGATTTACCAATTGTGGTGATCAATACAAATGGACAATCGATTCCAGATGATCCTAAAATAGTAGCCGATATGGGAATTATTTACAATGGGCCGGGTGTAAGGAATTACATGACAGATCCTTTGAATGAATACGATGGTAAAATTGGAATTGAGCGTCGTGGAAATTACTCGGCGAGCCTTCCACAAAAACCGTATTCTCTCAAGTTGCAAGATAATTTTGGAAATCAAATTGACTCTTCATTAATAGGCATGCCTGCGGAACACGATTGGCTTTTGGTGGCGAATTACAACGACAAATCGTTTGCGCGAAATATAGTTCCGAATCGATTGTTTGATGAAATCGGTCACTATGCTCCTCGGAGCAAATTGGTCGATGTTGTTTTAAATGGAGAGTACAAGGGAATTTATTTGCTGACTGAGAAGATTAAACGAGATGCAAACCGCGTGGATGTTGCAGATTTATTCCCTTGGGAAGTGACGGCTCCGGATATCACGGGCGGTTATATTTTAAAGGTTGATTATTGGGACAATACAAATTCATGGCAATTGGCAAACAGCCCAATTGATCATCCTGGCTTTGATGTTCACATGGTTCATGTTTACCCAAAGGTTGCTAATATTGCTGGAGCCCAATCCGTTTTTATTCAAGATTACATTGATCAATTTGAAACGTCGTTGTATGGGCCTAATTTTGCCGATCCGATTAATGGATTTAGAAAGTACATTAGTACACGATCGTGGTTGGATTACTTTATCGTAAATGAATTGGCAAGAAACGGCGATGGATTTAAGAAGAGTCGTTATTTCAACAAAGAGAAAGACCACGCTGATGGAAGCATCGGAAAACTGAAGGCTGGGCCTGTTTGGGATTTTGATTGGGCGTGGAAAGACATGTGGGATTGTATGTACAGCGCAACGGACGGTTCGGAATGGGCGTACAAAGTAAACGATTGCAATCCTGATGTGAATTCACCCGGCTGGTTTGTTCGCATGTTTGAAGACCCTCTTTTTGAAGATGAAATGCGCTGTCGTTATGAGGACTTGAGAAGAAATGTTTTGAGTGAATCGTACTTGCACGCTATGGTCGATTCTGTTGCCTTGGTTGTCGATGAAAGTCAGCAATGGCATTATTTAACTTGGGGGAATATGGGCGCGGCTACTGGGACACCAGAAGTACAAGCTCCAGCTCAGACGTATGCTGAGGAGGTTCAACGGTTAAAAGATTGGATCACGCGGCGCTTGGTTTGGTTGGATGACAATGTGCCTGGAACACTCAATGGATGCAGCTTTACGGGTGTTGATGAAATTGCCAACACGATTTCCATTGAAAGCTTTCCAAATCCGTTTCACGCTGATTTAACTCTTAGTGTTGCTGACGCTCCGAATGAAGATTGCACCATTCAAATACTGGATCAATCGGGTAGAAGTTTGATGCTTCAAAATATCAAACCTTCGGATTGGACGGAAAACAGCATAAAACTGATCGGACTGGAGACTTTATCAGTTGGAGTCTACTTCATTGAAATTGAATTAAATGGCGTCTCAACTACGAAAAAAATGACGAAATTTTAAAAAGGTACTTTCCATTTCAATAAAAAGGATAACTTTGCGGTCGCTCTACCAATATAAAGAGCTTATCAAATGCCTCGGTGGCGGAACTGGTAGACGCGCTGGATTCAAAATCCAGTGCCTTCGGGCGTGCGGGTTCGATTCCCGCCCGAGGTACAAAACGGGACAAGTTCAATTTATTTGAGTTTGTCCCGTTTCTTTTTTGATGATTCTCTTTCAAATAATACACTGTTCTTCAAAATTAACCGAAGCCAATTATTTCAATAGCAATTCACTTCGATGTAGCTCTAAACTGATACTGAAGTGTAAAGTAAGCACCTATCCCATCGGAAGGCAATATACCAGGTCCGGGATACCCTGAAGCTCTGCGAGTAAAATAAGAAGCATTCGTTACGTTGTTTATACTCAACTCCAATTGAAATCGCTTTTTCATAGTGTATCGCGTTGAGAAATCCATAACGAAATAGGCAGGAATTAAGCCAATTACCGCATCGCCCGAAGGAATGACCGAATTGGAAGCATCTGAAAATTGCTCCGAATTATACGAGCCTTGAAGTTGGAAACTCCACCCTTTATAGCGGTACTTAACGCCAGACTTAAATATAAATGAGCTGACATACTCCACTTTTTTATCGATAAAATTGGTTTCTTGGGATCGAATGTAATTCGCATTAATGAATGCGCCATTAACAAATAACGAAAGAGAATGATCGGAAGAATCATTTTTCATTTTCACAAAATCTATTTCTGTAAACAGTTCAATTCCGTAGTTCTGCGCATCTCCAATATTGGTTCTTTCTTTCTGAGCTGTTCCTGCCTTGGGCGCGAGCCCAATTTTGTCGCCGTAAAAGATGTAGAACCCTGCCAAATCATAGATCAAGTATTCCTTGTGCAAACCTCTAAATCCCAATTCGGCTGTATAGCCATATTCGTCTTTGATTAAACTATCAATTACGATATTGGGGTTGGTAATTCGTATATCTGTGAAATTTATAGCGCGATAGTTTTGTGTGAAATTAGCATAGACTTTAGAGCGTTTACCAACTTTGTATGCCCCTCCACCTCCAAACAAAGGAACCACTCGCTTAACACTTTTAGAATCATTATTGGTGTAAATGGCAATCGTATCATTGTTTATTGGGTGGACAACGTACTGCTTGTAATACCCTTCAGAACTGCTTGATATATTCTCTAAACGCATCCCGAAGTTAAGTGTCCATCGCTTCCCTAGAAAGAAAATATTTTCCGCAAAAACAGCTAAGTTTTCAGAGGGGAAACTATACGATGAATTCTCTAAATCCAAACTGTTTTGAAAAGTGAAATCGGCATCATTGCCATCCGTAGCAAGTCCCTGCTCAGCCGTTGAATTCCCTCGGTAATAACGACCTCCAACTAAAAATGCCGCTCTTATATCAGGTTTGCTCGTATCTTTAAAAACGGTATACCGCCTTAGGAACCGCGCTTCCACTCCTGCGTTCTGGAATTTCCCTGAAATCATATCGCGAACTCCATTGTGATCTGCTTGTGTTATTTTACCTAAGAAGCCCAATGTATTTCTTCCCGATTTCATTCCAAACGCACGCACGTTAAAATGTGCTTTATTCGAAAATTCGTGATCGTAATGCAAGGCCAAAATATTCCAATTAACGTTGAACCAATTTCTCTCACGTAGACTTACTTTTGGATCTTCGTTGAATTGTAAATCTGTCAATCCTCCAGCCTGATGGGCCAAATAGTCCATGTGGGTATACTCCAATCGAACCTTAACATTTTCAGTAATATGATAACCGATCTGGGCAAATAATTGCTGTTGACTAAACTCACTATTGTCCCTATATCCGTCGCCCGTTTTGTACTGGTAATAGGCTTGATAATAAAACCGCTTTGCACTTCCTGCAATTCGATTAAAAGAAGCTAAATACCCATAAGTTCCTGCTGTGTTTCGAGTCGTCAATTCGAATGGAGTATTCCCGGGAGGGTCTTTAATCATAAAGTTTAACAATCCCCCAAACTGTGTTCCAAACTGAAGCGATGCGGAACCCCGGATAATTTGAATCGACTTTAACGCTTCAATAGGCGGTGTATAATAGCTTTCAGGATATCCTAGAGCATCGGCACTAATATCATAACCATTTTGCCTCGTATTAAAGTTTGCCGCACGATTGGGACTTAATCCTCTTCCACCAATTCCAATTTGAATTCCCGAGCCGTCACTTTCCCAAATATTTAAACCGGGTACTTTAGCAAATATCTCTCTTGGATTTGCTGTTGATTTTGCTCCGTTCAACTTCGACAACTCTATAACTGAATTTGTTCCAGTTGTAATTTGAACTCCGCTAATTGGAGGTAAATAACCCACATCAAACTCCGCCAATCGGTTTCTAATTACGTGTGCTTCAGAAAGCTCTTGCACGGAATTCAATAATCTGATTTTTAAACTTCTAGCGCCCAGATTTTTCGCCGATACAATCAGAGTTGTCGTATCAAATCCTCTTGCATAAAAATAAATGGTGTCATTAACATTCGCCTTAATCTGAAATTCCCCATCCAACCCGGCCAATTTAAACGCACCACTCGTTCTATTAATAAGTTTAACAGATGGAATGTACTCGCCATCGGTATCCACAATTACCCCTTCAATAGATTGAGCATTCGAAACAGTAACGAACAGGATAGAAAATATGGTGATCAGTAATTTCATTTTTTAAATGGTTCTATCCAATCTCTGTGTTTAAGGTTGTAAGAAAACGAAGCTAAATCATGCTTTTTATCGACAAATAATTGCGAACGTCTTCCATTGAGACTCACATAAATTTCGGCGTGAATTTCGGGGTTTTTTATGTTAAAAACGTGATCGCCATAGTGCAATGTTTTTCCGTTGTAATGCTTCTTTAAGATTTGAGCATACTGCAAAATCATATCGGGCTGAGTAGCCATTTGGTCTTCTTGCGTTCGGGTCAAAAATTCGGCATTGTTGATCTCAGATTCTCTGCCCGTTTTTGAATCGACCAAGTAAAATGTTGCATGCCCTTCTTTGTGCATAAGCATTACTCTCCATGAAAACCGAAACCCTTCTTCATTCCAAAATAAATCTCCTGGATACAGGATGAATCGCATTGGAACGAGCAATTGAATTACAACATAAATGGATATGAAGTAAACAGTCACTTTTCTTTTTCGAATGGATGGTGTTGAGTCAAAAAGGAATGAGGGCTGTTTAAATACCTTCAATAAACTGTTAAGTATGCGTTCATGGAATTCAATTGAGAAAAAGATCAAAGTGCTAAAAATCATCACCCAAGGGAAGACCCCGATTGGAAATAAATACCAGGTGAGAATATGAAAGACCACTACGAACAAATAGGCGTACTTTCTGTATCTATTACTCAACAAAAAGAACACGATAAAAAGGTCATATCCACAACCGAACCAACTGAAAACATAAGCCGTCCATTCCTCTTGAAAAAGACCGCCTACGATTGGAATATTATGATGGGCCTGAAGCCAAGTTCGCAAAGGTTGTGCATCTAGTAACCAATCCGAGTTGATTTTTGCAATTCCCGCAAAAATATAAACGACCGCCAATTGAAACTTCAATATTCCTGTATGCCATTGCAGTGTTACCGTTCGTTTTATTTGAGGCCAAAGTTTCGCATCAATGGAAAAATACCTGTTTGCCGGAACGAGTATCATTAAGAAACTCATTAGACTCACGAAATAATAGTGATTCAGATAATTGGATTTATCTAAGAGTTCAACGTAAGTAAAGCAAATGAAAAAAACGAAAGCGCTGTATCTATACAGAAAACCCAAAATTATAAATAACGAAGCGATTACCATTAAAACAAATGGTAGGTACATTAAGTCCCCTTCAAGAGGTTTTACCCATTCAAAACCGTAATACCCAAAATGATATTGCGGATCTATATACAATTGTTGAACCCAACCTTTATAGAGAAAACGAGAGATTCCAAAAAGCATCAAAGCCCCAAAAATTATTCTGAAAATAACCAATGGAGCAATGCTTGTATTCTTATTGAGAGAGGCGATCCTCGTCGCTATTGAATCAATCGCCGTCATTATCTTGATAGGTAATCAATACTCCAAATGCGGAGGTCATATCCGTTTTAAGACTAACAACTTGTTGATGAATTAAGTTATACAATGCATCAAGCTCGGCTTCATTTGATCCCATTTCAACTTCTAAACTGTTTTGAAAAGAATCAATTTTTGAAATAATTGAATTGAACTTTGAATTAATATCATTGGCCAAATCAGCACGCTCCAACTGAATTAAATACTCCTGAAATCCAACTCCTGAACCTGACGGTGAATTAATATCTCCATTATACAATCCTTGAAGACTAACCATGCTTTGTCTTAGTAAGTCAAGTGAATAAGCGCTATTCCGTGCTTCAATGTATTCTGGCAATTGAATTCCAAGACTTTGTTTTCCCAAAGGAATCCCAAGTTTGGCATTCTTAGAGAGTTCATAGTCTTTATTAAACTCATTAATCAACAATGAAAATGCAGATGTTGTTTCTGTACCTGTAGAAGCTACAAATGTTCCTTTATAGCTCGTCCAACTCGACTTTACGATCAATGATTCACTTACCATTTTGCTGATCAACTCTGAAGTATAAACGGTGTAGCTCTCTTTGTTTACGAAATCATTCAATGCAGTTGCTTGATACAATAGATAATCCAAAGCCGAAAGACCTATTGCATCTATGTTTGAGGCTGATGCTAAATTATAGCCTCCATTAAAAATGTTATCTTGAATCAGTGTCGTATCCGAAGGAAAAGTTCCCGTTGCTCTTTTGAATCCATTATCGTAAACAGGTCCGAAATCGTAAATTTTAGTCGATTGCCACGCTGAATAAGCAGCTTTCCAATCTGTTCTAACCACTTCCAAATTCGCTAAAGTTCTATCTGCCTCAAAAACATCAAAACTCGCTTTTAGCACATTAAGTTTGCTGTCGAAATCATTCAGCGAAGGAACAATTAAGTTCGACGCCACGTTGTCTAATAATTCCGCTTTGTCAAAATCAGGAACTTCAACAGGTGGCTTTTTACAGCTAGAAGCCATAGAGAAGCAGGCAACTATTAAAAACATATACTTCTTTGAATTCTTCAATCTCATATTCAGTTTCTTAGTATTTAGCGTCTATTGTATTCTTAATTGCATTGATGTCTGCTACCGTCATTGTCCAGAAGTTCGTATTAAACATTGCCATTAGAGCTGCATGTTCAGTAGTGTTCATTCTTCTCGTTTCAACTGGTGCATATCTTAAGTTCCAGGCAAAAGCGTATGCCTCAGAAAGAACATGTAAAAACTTTGCATCGTCCGAACCAAAAAAACCAACGGCATCATCAAGGTAATTCATCGCTTGGTATGCAGAAACATCTTCCCACTCAGTGCGAATGGCAGCAATTGCAGCATTTCTATCCTCTAAAACATTTCCTGTAATTGCAGCTCTTCCTAAGAGGAATTGATCCATCATATCTGCATTGCAATTGATTGAAGCGTCTTGATTGTTACAGTACTTACCCCAAAACCTGTCTGGAACTGTAGTTGGGAAGTCAATACTTACTCCAAAGTAACCGAAAGCTTCATCCCAGTGGTGCTCCATTTCAGTGTAATATTTTCCTGCGCCTGCATCAACAGCAGTCGTATTATCAACGTCCATTTTTCCTGCTCCGAAATACGTGTTCAATGCTTGATTCAAGAATACTGCACCCATCAACCCCTTTTCAATTACTTGAACTTGTTCTACACCGTTGGCGTCAAACAAATACGTAGATGTTCCCGATGTTAATGTTCCCGCTTGTCCATCAGCAGCTGTCGTTGCATTATCAACACTTGCCGTAGCAATGTTATCCATAAACGTCTCAAACAATGATTGATCAATTGTAAAGCACTTATCCTTTAGTTGTTTTGTAGAAGTAAAAGAGAAATTACCATTTCCATCACCATTAGTATTGGCAAACATGTCCTTCAAAATTTGCGCATCCAGTGTTGTAGCATTCCCTGTTTTCATAAGCGTTACCATTTCACTTAACTGGTCCAATCGTTCCGTTTGGCCGCTAAAACTAACTGTTGAATTTCCTGAATCGTCTGTAAAGGAAAACGTGCTTGGAATAATATATGGTACAATGGGACCGTACGTGCAGTTTCCATCGTCTTTTTGCGCTTCTGAATTATAATTCGAAGCTGTTGGGTCTGTGCACCCTTTTTTCTTACAACTTACAAATGCAATACTTCCGATTGCGATTACAATAAATAAATTCTTCATATCTCTCTTTTTTCTACGACAAAGAAACAACAGAGCCCCCTTTCTCACAATACCATAAAAGTGGTATTTATAATTGTTCTAAATAAAACTGGAGCTGTGACGAATTTAAAAAATCAAGAATTTGCTGTCTTTCATCCAATGTAAATGCCTTGTATTCATCGATTTAAATTGCTCCCTCTCGCTTCCCTGCTAATCCCTCTCCGCACTGTTTGCAGCCCATGTCTTAAAGGTTTAGTGATTGAATATTTAGACAAAGCTCAATATCAACTCTGATGTTAGCGTTTGAACTTGTCCCGCTTCCTTTTTTTGATCTTTCTCTATCTTATAATCTCACGTTTTCAATCAAGCATGATCAAAGTCATTGAATTCAAGAATTAATTTAAGTATATTTGAGTATGCTCAAGAAAATGACATCTGGATTTTTAATACTAATTGTACTCGTCGGTACAGTCGGTCTTAAATTCGATTCTCATTTCTGTGGAGGCGAACTGATGGAGTCTAAGATTTCATTCTTTCCCCAAGAACTTTCTTGTGGGATGAAGTCAAAAGTGATTAACACGGATCAAGAGACTTTTTCAGAAGTGTGCTGCACCAACGAACATGATAGTTTTCAACTCGACGATGATTTTGTCAAGCATTTGGTGCATTCTCCTGTTTTCATTAACAATGCTGTAATCCCAGAAAAGGTTGTTGAGACTGTTTTTCTTCAATCCCCAGCCAAACGTGAGTTTATTGGCTATTCTCCCCCCTTAATTGAGGCAAACAAAATTGTACTTCATCAGTCTTTCTTAATTTGATTTTCTTCTTTGAAACTCGGTGTAATTAAGGCTTTTAGTTTTTCTTTCTCATTTTTAGAAATAATTGTCCTTTAGCTATTCACCGCAGTTCTCCCAATTCGCCTTGAATAAATCCTTTCTGGATTTATAGATCAATTATTATATTCTTCTCAATAAGAAAACATGAAATCATTCATACCTCTGTTGATGTTCATTTCGATCGTCAACATAACGTTTTCGCAAAACGATATCCCATCCACTCAATTAACAAGTATAGATGGCGACAATGTTAACTCCGATGAAGTATTTGCATCAGGCCAACCCATACTGTTAGTATTTTGGGCCACATGGTGCACGCATACCTCAACAGGACTAACAACGATTCAATACGACTATTTTGACGACTGGAAAGAGCAATTCAATATAAAGGTAGTTGCTGTTTCTGTTGATGATGCTAAGAGTTCAAATCGCGTACCTCTTGTGGCAAATACCAACGGGTGGGAGTTCGATATCTTTCTGGATTTGAATGGAGATTTGAAAAGGGCCATGGGAGTCAACAATGCACCATTCGTATTTTTACTTGATTCAGAAGGAAAAATTATTTGGCAACAAAATGCCTACAATGAAGGCGATGAAGAGCGCATCGAAGAAGAACTTTCTAAATTATAAAACAACCCATCGATGATTAAGTCCGTAGTCAAATTTTTTCTTGATAATAAACTAGCAGCTTGGATTCTGTTGTTAATGTTTATCGTTTGGGGCCTAGCAACGGCTCCTTTCGACACTGGGATTAAATCAATTCCAAGAGACCCCGTGTCTGTTGATGCAATTCCAGATATTGGAGAGAACCAACAAATAATTTTCACCAAATGGATGGGAAGGTCTCCTCAAGATGTTGAAGATCAAATCACTTCTCCCTTAACTTCAGCATTACTTGGTGTTCCAGGAGTTAAAAGCGTTCGGAGTAATTCAATGTTTGGTTTTTCCAGTATCTACTTAATTTTTGAAGAAGACATTGAATTCTATTGGAGCCGAAGTCGCATACTGGAAAAATTAAATTCACTTCCAGCAAATACCGTCCCAGAAGGAGTACAACCGACTCTTGGTCCTGATGCAACAGCGCTAGGTCAAGTTTATTGGTACACTCTTGAAGGTCGGGATAAACAGGGCAATGCAACTGGAGGATGGGATCAACAAGACTTAAGATCGATTCAAGATTTCTACGTAACACCTGGATTGCAGTCAGCGAGCGGCGTTTCAGAAGTGGCTTCAATAGGCGGATTCGTAAAAGAATATCAGGTAGATGTCGATCCTGAAAAACTCCGTGTTTATGGCGTTTCTTTAAATCAGGTGATGAAGTCCATCAAGGAAAGCAATCTTGATATTGGAGCACAAACACTTGAAATAAATCTTGTTGAATATTACGTTCGAGGATTGGGATATGTTAAATCTATCGAGGATATTGAATCGAGTGTAATCAAAGTTGTTGACAATGTTCCTGTGCGGGTTAAGGATATCGCCACCGTTCATTTAGGGCCTGCAACACGTCGTGGAATATTGGACAAATCAGGAGCGCCTTCGGTTGGTGGCGTTGTAGTAGCACGCTACGGTGCAAATCCACTTGAAGTTATAAATAACGTCAAACTTCAGATTGATGAATTGAAAGCTGGAATGCCCAGTAAAACGTTAGCAGACGGCACGGTTTCAAAAGTCACGATTGTTCCATTTTACGATAGAACCGAATTAATTAAAGAAACTATAGGGACACTTGAAGAAGCGCTGACATTGGAAGTACTTATCACAATTATTGTCGTGATATTAATGTTGTTACACCTTAAATCGTCACTACTGATTAGTGCATCGCTTCCGGTAGCCGTATTAATGTGTTTTATCGCGATGCGCTATTTCGGTATCGATGCCAATATTGTAGCCCTATCTGGAATAGCAATCGCAGTTGGTACAATGGTAGATATGGGAATCGTCCTCACTGAAAGCATGGTTGCACAAATGAAGATCGCGCCTCCCGATCAACCGCTTAAAACAACTATTTATATAGCAACCATCGACGTTGCTTCAGCCGTAATCACCGCTGTATCAACAACCATTGTTAGTTTTCTCCCCGTCTTTACAATGGAAGCTTCTGAAGGCAAATTGTTTCGACCATTGGCTTTTACTAAAAGTTTCGCCCTCCTTTCCTCCATTCTTTTGGCGATCACAGTTATCCCTCCATTGGCTGAACAATTATTCAGACTAAAAAGTAAAGGTAAAATCTCAGCATACCTCTCAAATTCCTCTTTAATCCTTTTGTCTATTGTTCTTCTTTTCACCTCCTATTCATTTTTCGGATTTTTTGGACTAATTGTAGGGCTTGGCGGTGCAATTTCAACCTATTCAAATGGAGTACAATCAGAACTTTGGAACAAACGATTCGATTACGGAAAGAACATTTCATATGCCCTAGTCGTTGCATGGCTATTGGCTCGTATTTGGATGCCTCTTGGTGTCGAAAAAAGTCAATTCACAAACTTCTTATTTATAATAATAACGATTGGTCTACTCATCGGATTCTTTTATTTAATCATTCATTTTTACGAACACATTCTTCGGTTTTTCCTTCGAACGAAGTACCTTTTTATTGGTGTTATAATTCTCTTATTATTTGGCGGATATAGTGTCTTTAAAAACACCGGACAAGAATTCATGCCTTCATTAAATGAAGGTTCATTCCTCTTGATGCCAACTTCTATGCCTCATGCAGGCATGGAAATGAACGAGGCCAACCTTAGAATGCTTGACATGTCCGTTACCGCAATTCCAGAAGTAGATGTTGTGGTTGGTAAAGCTGGCCGTGTTTCGAGTTCATTGGATCCCGCTCCTATGTCGATGTATGAAAATATAATTTCTTACAAGTCGGAGTACAAAACGGACGAAGACGGTCACAGAATACGATTCAAGGTGAATAAAAAGGATCAGTATGTTAGAAACAGTAAAGGAGAATTGATTCCAGATAAAAATGGAAAGTACTTCAGACAATGGCGAGATCACATTAAATCACCGAATGATATTTGGGACGAAATTGTTAAAGCCACCAAGATTCCAGGATTAACTTCATCTCCAAAGTTACAACCGATTGAAACGCGACTAGTGATGCTTCAAACAGGAATGAGAGCACCAATAGGAATAAAGGTTAAGGGCTCAAACCTCAAGGACATAGAGGAATTTGGTTTAAAACTTGAAAAGCTCCTAAAAAACGTTGATGGCGTTAAAAAATCAGCGGTTTTCGCGGACCGTATTGTTGGAAAACCTTATTTATTATTGGATCTTAAACGGGAAGAAATTATGCGTCATGGTTTGACAGTCATTGAAGTTCAAAACCAAATTCAAGTCGCAATTGGAGGTATGGTGATGACCAATACCGTTGAAGGACGCGAGCGCTATGGAATTCGATTAAGGTATCCTCTTGAATTGAGAAATAACCCTGAGAAAATCAAAGCCATTTATATAAGTTCTCCTGATGGCACACAAGTTCCATTGGGTGGTTTGATTGATATCAAATACGAACAAGGTCCGATGTCCATTAAAAGTGAAGATAATTTTTTAATTGGATTTGTATTATTTGATAAAGAGGACGGGTTTTCTGAAGTTGATGTTGTAAACAAAGCGCAGGAATACATCGATTCAAAAATTGCATCCGGAGAACTAAAAATTCCAACAGGAATAACTTACAAATTTGCGGGGAACTACGAACAGCAATTGAGATCAAACAAAAGGCTTTCCATTGTTTTACCCATTTCTTTGATCCTGATCTTTCTGATCTTGTACTTCCACTTTAAATCGGTGATGACTTCATTGTTTGTATTCACAGGTGTCTTTATCGCATTTGCAGGCGGCTTTATTATGATTTGGCTTTACGGACAAGATTGGTTTATGAATTTCGAATTGTTTGGAACGAACATGCGTGACTTATTTCAAATGCATACAATAAACCTCAGCGTCGCGGTCTGGGTAGGGTTTTTAGCCTTGTTTGGAATTGCCACAGATGACGGCGTTTTAGTAGGCACATTTCTTAAACAAAGCTTTAAAAAGAACAATCCCCAATCCGTTGAAGGAATTCGAAATGCTGTTGTGGAAGGTGGACTGAGACGTGTTAAGCCAGCAATGATGACAACAGCCACAACCATTCTCGCTTTGCTGCCTGTGCTTTCATCGACTGGAAAGGGGTCAGATATCATGCTGCCGATGGCGATACCCTCCTTCGGAGGAATGGCACTCAATGTGATCACAATGTTTACCGTACCGGTACTGTATTGCTTGTGGAAAGAATCCAGTCTCAAATGGTATCGGTTTAAAGGTGGTACAGAACAAATTACGAACGAACCTGAGATCAACGGTTCATTAACATCCGAACTATGATGATTCGAAAACTATTAATTCTCGGTGTCCTTTTTCTACTATTGGAAAATGCCCATGCTCAATCATTGGATTCACTGTTTCATCTTGCAGTTGAAAACAATTTGGAATTGAAAGCTCTTCAACTAGAGTATGAAGCAGAATTGCAAAAGGTGGATCAAGTAAGTCAATTGCCCGACCCAACGTTGGGGGTAGGAGTCCCTCTTCTCCGACCAGAAACGCGATTAGGGCCTCAAGTAATGATGATCAGTGCAAGTCAAATGTTTCCGTGGTTTGGAACTTTCAAAGCAAAGGAGGATGTGGTTCTAAGTATGTCAAAAGCCAAATATGAGCGTATCGCGGCTCAACGACTGGAACTATTCAACAAACTCAAGATTGCCTATTACAAACTGCAGTTTCTAGAGGAAAAAGGAAAAATAATCGAAGACAATATTCTTCAGTTTGAAGCGCTAAAAAGTGTCGCTACATCCATGGTTGAAGGAGGATCAGCTTCCATTGCCAATGTGCTACGAATTCAATTGAAAATCGATGATTTAAAACAATCACTGAAAAAATTGAGTAATTCGAAAAAGCAATTCTACGCTGAAATCAATGCTGTTACTTTTCAGCCCTGGGAAACCGAAATCACGCCGGAAAAAAGTGATTTGTCAGCCGCATTGGTCTTTGATCTGGAAGCATTTAGAACTAAAATTCAAACACATTACCCCCTGATTTTAAAATTGGATTGGGAGATTGAAGTTTCTCAAAATCAACAATTGGTGAATCAAAATATGGGCGCTCCAAAGTTTGGAATTGGGATGGACTATTCAATCGTTTCTGAAAGAACAGATATGAATCCTGAGTTCAATGGGCGCGACATTTTAGTTCCAAAAATTGCTTTTAGTATTCCACTCTACCGAAAAAGCTATAAAGCAAAGCATCAAGAAGAGGTTTTAAAACAGAGTGCACTGGAGTATCAAAAAGAGGCCCTTGAAACGCATATTTTGAGTCTTTTAATTCAGTTCAAAGCGGAATACGAAAACGCGTTGATCGATATAGAATTAAACAATGGACAGATTGAGACGACAAGGAGTGTTTACCAAATCCTATTGTCGAATTATAGCACAAGCGGTCGTGGCTTTGATGAATTGTTACAGATTCAAAATCAATTCTTGAACTACCAGTTGAAGGTTAAGAATGCTGAAATGATGGCGTTAATTGCCAAAGCGAATATTGACAAATACACCGATTATTAATAAAAAAGAAGGATTGAATTTAACGATTAAAAATATGGTTTGTGACCGCTGTATATTAGTGGTAAAGAATGAATTGATTCGATTGAATATTCCATTTCAAAAAGTAGAACTGGGCCAAATTCACTTCGACGAAGACCTCAATGATTCTGATTTAAAAAACCTTTCAGAAACTTTGATTGACAATGGGTTTGAGATTCTCAATAGCAGAGAGTCTAAATTAATTGAGCGCGTTAAGCAAACCGTCATCGGCGTTCTGCATGAACAATCGATTGAACTTTCGAATGAGAATTACTCCAACCTCATATCGCGCGAATTAGGATGCAACTACTCATACATCAGCAAGCTATTCTCGCAAACGGAAGGACAAACCATTGAACATTATATTATCAAACAGAAAATTGAAAGAACGAAAGAACTACTAACCTATGGCGAATTGACTTTGAGCGAAATTGCGAACGACTTAAACTACAGCAGTTCTCAGCACCTTTCTAGACAATTCAAACAAACCACTGGAATGACACCGTCCGAATTTAGAATGAATGGAAAACGAAAAAAATTAGATACAATATAACCTGAATTGTACACAAGCTTCGAATTGAAATGTTCGATTTTTGTATAAAAAAAACAACATGACACATACATACATAGTATCGGAAATGACATGTAATGGCTGCAAATCCCATGTGCAAAAAGCGCTTTCAGAAATTGACAACGTGGAATCTGTAGTGATTGACCTTGAGACAAAAGAAGCTGAGATTACAATGTCCAAACATATCGACATGGACGTATTCAAAGCTGCTTTGAAAGACTCAAAATATGGCATTTATCATTCGAAGGAAGATATAAAGCCAACGAAAAAAACAGTTGTCAAGAGTAGTTCGGGAGTCTATTATTGCCCTATGCATTGTGAGGGCGATAAAACATACGATAAGCCCATGGCCTGCCCAGTTTGCGGAATGGATTTGGTTGCTATTGAATCGAAAGAAGGCGAAGAAGATTCATCGTATAAAAATTTGCTCAAGAAATTCTGGATTGCTTGCCTTTTTACACTTCCCATTTTTTCCATTGCGATGGTAGAAATGATTCCAAACAATTCACTTCATAAAATAATGCCGAAGCTCTATTGGAATTGGACGCAGTTCGTGCTTTCATTACCTGTTGTTTTTTACGCCACTTGGATGTTCTTCGAAAGAGCCTATTCATCAATCGTTCGGCGCAGTTTAAACATGTTTACCTTAATCGGAATTGGCGCTGGAGTCGCTTGGTCATTTAGTTTGATTGGAATGCTTATACCCAGCAGCTTTCCCGATCAGTTTAAATCGCCTGATGGTTCTGTTCACATCTATTTTGAAGCTGCCACTGTAATTCTTACCCTCGTTTTACTTGGACAATTACTGGAAGCGCGCGCTCATAGCAGAACAAATTCGGCGATTAAAGAATTATTGAAGATGGCACCGAACACTGCATTCAAAATAGAAAATGGTGTAGAAATAGAAGTTTCGGTGGAAGATATTGCAATCGGTGATCTATTGCGTGTAAAACCTGGTTCAAAAATTCCAGTAGACGGAATACTTGTAGATGGTGAAAGTTCAATTGATGAATCCATGATTTCAGGAGAACCAATCCCTGTTGATAAAATTAAAGGAGCAAGTGTTTCATCAGGCACAATTAATGGAACGCAATCTTTCATTATGAAAGCCGAAAAAATTGGAGGAGACACGTTGCTTTCGCAAATCATTCACATGGTTAATAATGCCAGTAGGAGTCGAGCTCCTATCCAAAAATTGGCAGATACGATTAGCGGGTACTTCGTGCCTATTGTGATTTTAGTATCCATCATAACATTTGCAGTTTGGTTTATTTTCGGACCTGAACCTAAATTCGTTTATGCCTTCGTCAATGCGATTGCAGTGTTGATTATTGCTTGTCCTTGTGCTCTTGGATTGGCAACCCCGATGTCAATTATGGTTGGAGTTGGGAAAGGTGCTCAATCAGGAATTCTCATTAAAGATGCAGAGTCATTAGAGAAAATGAACAAAATTGACACCCTCATAATTGACAAAACAGGAACGATTACGGAAGGAAAACCATCTGTTGAGAAGTTTGTTTCAAAAGACATCGATTTACTCAATGAGCTTATTATTTCAGTAGCTTCAGTGAATCAACTCAGCGAGCATCCTTTGGCAAGAGCAACCGTTGAATTCGCGTCGAAACAAGGACTAAAACCAATGAAGGTTGAAAAATTTCAATCTTTCACAGGCAAAGGTGTTCAGGCCAATTATAATGATCAACAGATTCTTATTGGCAACCACAAATTGCTGGAGGAAAACCGAATTACAATTTCTGAAGAATTCAACGCGCAGATAAAAAAGGAGCAATTAAAAGGAAAAACGGTTCCCTTAGTTGCGATCAACGGCTTGTTTGTTGGGTTTATTGTTATTTCAGATGCTATAAAAACATCCAGCATTAAAGCAATTCAACTGCTTAGAAACAAAGGAATTCATGTTATAATGATGACTGGAGACAATGAGTATACGGCACGAGCTGTCGCAGAAGAAGTTGGCATCCAAGATTATGAATTCAGTTGCCTTCCACAAGACAAGTTGAATCGTGTGGATCAACTTAAGAATGATGGTAAAAAAGTTGCGATGGTTGGTGATGGCATAAACGACGCTCCTGCCTTGGCCCTTTCAGATGTTGGTATTGCCATGGGAACGGGAAGTGACGTTGCGATTGAAAGCGCTTCGATAACGCTTGTGAAGGGTGATCTAATGAACATTGTGAAAGCCCGAACACTCAGCGAAAAAGTAATGACTAACATTCGACAAAACTTGTTCTTCGCCCTATTCTACAATATAATTGGAATTCCAGTTGCTGCAGGGATACTGTATCCTGCCTTTGGAATTCTTTTGTCACCGATGATTGCCGCACTTGCAATGAGTTTCAGTTCTGTATCAGTGATTACGAATGCACTCCGATTAAAAACAATAACTATAAATAATTAGGCCATGACAAAGAAATTTATAACTCCCTCGATAACAGCCGTTCTGGGTATTTTGATTGGATATTTGATCTTTAGTTTATCCGGCCCAACATCTGCCAAAGAACCTCTTTCAAATGAAGATCAAATTTGGACATGCTCGATGCACCCTCAAATTCGTAAATCGGAGCCCGGTCAATGTCCGATTTGTGGAATGGATCTGATTCCATTAGATGCAGATTCAGGGGGTGACCCTCTCATTTTTAAAATGAGCTTAGATGCCATGAAAATTTCAAATATTCAAACGACACTACTGGGTAATTCTGAAAATTCAAGTGGTGAATTAACCTTGTCTGGCAAAATAACATCTGATGAAACAACTCTTTCCAGCATTGTTTCTCATATCCCGGGAAGAATCGAGAAATTATATGTGAGTTTTACGGGAGATCGTATTTCCACCGGGAGCAGAATAGCCAAAATCTATTCACCCGATTTAATCACAGCGCAAAGAGAATTATTAGAAGCAGATAAGTTAAAGGATTCCAACCCCTATCTGTTGGAGGCTGCAAAGAATAAAATGAGGTATTGGAAAATTTCAAACAAGGAAATCAATGATATACTAAAAACAAAGTCCGTTAAGGAATACTTCGACATTTATGCAGATTATTCAGGCATCGTTTCCAAAAAGAAAGTTTCAGTTGGCGATTATTTAAACCAAGGCGAAGTACTTTTTGAATTGCAAAATCTGGATAAGTTATGGGCTATTTTCGATGTGTATGAGAGTGATTTAAATAATGTGAAATTGGGTGATGAAATTGAATTTACAACAACTTCATTGCCTGGGAAAAAGTTCACTTCCGAAGTTGTTTTTATTGACCCAATTATTAACCCGAAGACGCGTACTGCGGCCATTCGATTAAAACTGGACAACTCCAAAAAGCAAATGAAACCGGACATGTTCATTACTGGAAATTTAAAAGTGTCAAATCAAGGCATCGAATCCGCCAAACTAACAGTTCCCAAAACGGCTGTGCTTTGGACAGGGGAAAGATCCGTAGCGTATGTAAAGTTGCAAAATTTCGAAATGCCCACTTTTGAATTCAGGGAAGTTCTGATAGGTGAATCGATTGGTGATAATTATATCGTTATGGAAGGCTTGTATTCTGGCGATGAAGTAGTAACGAACGGTGCATTTGTGATAGACGCTTCTGCGCAACTTAACAATCGTTCTAGTATGATGAATCGAAACCTACTGAATGGACAAAATGAAACTTTTTTAACCCCAAATTTTTCAGAAGAAACACCAGCCGCATTTAAAAAGCAATTGGAGCGTGTGATAAATGAATATCTAATCATTACAACCAATCTTGTAAAGTCTGATCCATCGTCGGCTTCATTAAGTAGTGACAAAATGATTTCAGCGATTCAGAATGTAGACATGAAATTGGTGAGCGACAAGCAACACATGTTTTGGATGACAGAGCAGGAGAATTTAATGTCAGTTTTGAAATTGATAAAAAACAATAACGATGTTGAGCAACAACGCGACTCCTTCGATGAACTCTCTAATACCATAATTCGCGTTGCACAGGCCTATGAACTCTACGAAGAACAATATCTCATTCAATATTGTCCAATGGCGAATGACAATGACGGCGCGTATTGGTTAAGCAAACAAGCTCAAATTCTCAACCCATATTATGGTGACAAAATGTTAAAATGCGGAGAGACAAAAGATACAATTCAAAAGAAAACAACACAAGTTATTTCAAAAAAACCAAATCAAATTCACAATCACAATCATTAACATTTAAATAAAATAGCATGAAAAAATCAATCTTTGTATTAGCACTTATGACAACGGTCGGACTTGTATCCCTTTCCAGCTGCTCAGGTGATGCTAAAGAAGGAAATAATGAGGATGGAACGTCTGTTTCAACAAAAGAATATTACTGTCCAATGGAATGTGAAGGTGATAAAAAATATGCCGATGAAGGAAAATGTCCAGTGTGTGAAATGACCTTGATAAAGGACTAATCTGCGTTCCATTATTCTCGAATAATTTGAATTTTTATCAATTTTGAAAAAGGAAGACCATCTATAGTGGATTTTACTCATTTTGGAGTAAAATAATAAAATCAATTCCTAACTTTATAAAGAACAAGTGACTTAATTAAAATTAACAAATGTTAAGCAAGGATTTTTATATCAATTTTGATTTTAAGAGTGATTTCCTCTTAGACGCGCTCGATAAAGATGAAATTCATAAAGTCACGTCTACATTTGAAGACATCAACTTCTCCAAAGGCGACAAGCTTTTCTATGAGGACGGCGTTCCCACAGGCGTATTTTACATTCAAAAAGGCAAGGCAAAAAAATACAAATCTGCTTTTGATCAAGAACAGATTTTCTACATTTATAAGGACGGCGACCTTCTTGGCTATCACGCATTGTTGTCTCAGGAAAGGTATCAAGATTCATGTTCCGCTTTAACAGATATGGAAGTGAAATTTATTAGCGGCGAAAATTTTAACCGTCTTCTTCATGAAATCCCCAAATTAAAAGATGCGGTCATCGTTAATATGGCGCATGAATTTGGTGTAATGGCAAATTTCATTTCGATTTTGGCTCAAAAATCCCAAGTTTTGCGGCTGGGAATTTTCCTAATGGTTCTGGACCATCGATTTAATTCAGGCAAATCAAAATCTGAAGGAGTGAACATACCGCGAGAAGATTTGGCCAATCTAATTGGAACATCCAAAGAGAGCTTATCAAGAAGTTTGAAGGTGCTAAAAGATCTATCTTTAATTTCTGTCGATAAAAGAACCATCCACATTAAAAAACAAAAAGAACTTTGGGCGTTGGTTCAAGGGTGATCAAAATTAGGCTCACGACCAAAATTATAATCAGTTATTAAAGCTTTTAGAACAAACAATTATGGCATATATAGACTATTATAAAATATTAGGGATTGCAAAAAAAGCCACGCAACCTCAAATAAAGAAAGCATATCGAAAGCTTGCTCGGAAATACCATCCTGATCTCAACGCTAACGACAAGACGGCCGAACAGAAATTTAAGGAAATCAATGAAGCGAACGAAGTTCTAAGCAATCCAGAAAACAGAACCAAGTACGACAAACATGGTGAAAATTGGAAACATGCCGACGAAATAGAGAAACAACAGAAACAACAGTCGAGTAGATCCAGATCAAGTCAGGGTTCTCAGGGGGACTTCAACCAAGGCGATTACTCTGACTTTTTTGAGTCAATGTTTGGGGGTTCAAGCCGGTCTCAGGGGAATGTTAAATATCGAGGTCAGGATTATAGAACGGAGCTTACGTTGAATTTAACAGACGTTCTCAAAGAAGATAAAAGAACGCTTAAAATAGGCGAAAAAAGTATTCGCATGACCATTCCCGCGGGTGTGAAAGACGGTCAGACAATAAAAATCAAAGGATACGGAGGTGATGGGTTGAATGGCGGACCAAAAGGGGATTTGTACATCGACTTTAAAATCATAAACAATACGAACTTTAAAAGAAACGGAAACGATTTATATCTGAATTATGATTTGGATTTATTCACGGCCGTGCTTGGAGGAGAAATTACGATCGAAACGTTGACAGGAAAGGTTAAGCTTAAAATAAAACCTGAAACCAAAAACGGATCGAAAGTAAACCTTAAAGGCAAAGGGATGCCACACTATAAGAAAGAGACGCAATTCGGTAATCTTGTTGTCACGTACACCATTGAAACTCCGCAAAACGTATCCGAAAAAGAGAAGGAATTATTTGAAGAAATCGCAAAACTTAGAGCGCTATGAGTGAAAAAAAACAAATACTAATCTCTGAAATTTGCATTCATTATTCGATTGATGAAGCGTTTATTATTGAGTTAAATCAGCACGATCTGATCGTTGTTGAAGAAGTTGAAAGCAATCTGTTTGTTTACGAAGAGGACATCGTTGAATTGGAAAGGTTCATTCGATTAAAAAACGAATTGAATATCAATTCTGAAGGGATAGATATTATCATCAACCTACTCGGCCGCATTGAAAAGCTTCAGGACGAACTTCAAAGTACAAAAGAGAGACTTTCCCTTTATGAATAAAAAGGAGCTCGGTTTAATGGAACTCATCGCGATTGCCTTGGGAGGTATGGTCGGTGGAGGTATCTTTGCAATTTTGGGGATTTCCGTTGACCACATTGGCAATGCTACGCCGATCGCCATATTAATTGGTGGAATTCTTGCTCTCTTTGCCGCATATTCTTACGTAAAGTTAGCAGGTCTTTATGAAGACGAAGGAGCGACTTATGCGTTTTACAAAAAAACGTTTCCTAAATCCAAATTTGCATCATCCGCGATTGGGTGGCTTATTGTATTTGGTTACATAAGTACACTTTCATTGTACGCCTATACATTTTCCTCCTATTTGGTTAGCGTTTTACCATTTGACTCCTCTTCTGGGCTTATTAAATTGGTCGCCATGGGAATCATTCTTTTGTTCGCAATGGTCAACATTTTCAGCGTTAAAGGAATGGGAAAGATCGAAGACATAATGGTTTACACCAAGTTGGTCGTTTTACTTTTTATCTCTGGACTACTGGCTGGCAAAGGGAGTATTGAAAAGATGAAGCCGATCTTTGAAGAAAGCACAACGCTTTCAAGTATTGTGATTGTTGCTTCCCTCACATTTGTGGCGTATGAAGGTTTTCAATTGGTAATTCATGCCTACAATGAAATGGACAACCCTAAGAAAAATATTCCAAGAGCTATTTATTCTTCAATCATACTAGCTACTCTTTTGTACGTTGTTCTGTCCATCGGGGCTTTGGCTTCGATTCCGAAAGAACTTATTATTCAGGATCAAGAATACGCGTTGGCGGCTGGGGCCGAACAAATATTGGGTAAACTTGGATTGTTTCTTGTGATTCTTGGAGCTCTCTTAGCCACTTCAAGCGCGATTAGTGGAACACTCTTCGGAGCCTCAAGATTAATGGCACGAATTGCTGATGATGGCTATTTCCCAAAAGTTTTCGCCAAACGAATCAAGACGCACATCCCAAAAAACGCAATTATCATAATGGGTTTATTTGCCTTTATTCTTATCATTTCGGGCGGCTTACAATCCCTGCTTGAGTTCGGAAGTATTACATTTATAATTGTATCCTTCTTGATGGCGTATGCGAACTTTGTCAAAAGAAAAGAAACCAAAAGCCGACCTATCTTTACTGTTATTGCAATGATTGGACTGTTCATTGCAGCCGTGTCTATTTTCTGGTTTGAATACCATGAGAATAAATTCCAATTGATAGTCATTTTATCAATCTACGCAGTGATTATGATTGCTTCGTATCTGTATTCGAGGAAGTCCATTCACAGTCGTTGAAACAATTGACAAGTTTGCATTAGTTTAACCGCTCCGTGGTCCTTATGAAGGTCTAATTGTAGATTACTCCACCACCAACTTAGACCTCAACAAGCCACTCCCCGATTGAAATGTAACCATATACATTCCATTTTTTAAATCGGTAATATCAATACTTGATTTCGCTCCTAAAATAGATTCTTGGCAAACAAGTGTTCCATTCATATCATAAATATGAAGCGTTCCATTTTCGCTATTCGTTTTTTCAATATGAAGTGTTTGATTTGCTGGGTTCGGATAAAGCTTGATCTCTTCAGAAACAGGCGCGTCTATTCCAACATTATAATTGCACGTTTCACAGCTCTCAATAAAAAGGCCTGAATCAAGAAGTCCATCCGCAGCATCCGCAATTGCAATGATTATATGGTACGTTTCCCCTATTTGAAGACCTGTTTTTCTAGCAGGCAATTTGACCGTATGGCCATCGTATTGTATATATGTATTTGATCCGTTGAATGGCGCTTGACTTCCATTGCCATTGTTTACGTAATACGCACAATTATAACAAGGTCCAGCATTTGATGTTCCATTGTTCACGTTTTCAATTAAAACCAAACCTCCTCCATTTGGTAAAACGGCTAAATTTTCAATGTTAACAATTCCGGGGCCAGAGATAAATATTCCGAAAACATCATTGAATGTAGAACCTACATATTCAGGGTACTCTTCCGAACCAAAAACATAACTCATTGAAATTGAATCTACCGATGGAACAAAATCAAACTCTAAAATTGCAGCATCAAATGTTGATACAGAGTCAATTAAATTGCTTAATAATTGATAACCCGGAGCGCTGTTATCCTGACCTGATCCTGCCGAGTCATTCGGCCCATGAGGCCCAGAACCTGTATCCAAAACTGTTCCCGTAGTGAGTATCATTCCCTTGTTGAGACCGATGGTTGTTCCAGACGCGTCAAATTGACCATACGAACCAGAGGCTCCGCTAAATTGAACATTCGAAACGCTATAGTTTGAGCCGAGAAATTCGTTCGATACCATCCAGTAAGGAGAAATACTAACTGTTTCTAGTTGAGAATAACCATTAAAGGAAATAGCACAGAGTATAAATAAGATCGTTTTCATCGTGTTGTTTTTAGTCCATTCAAACATACGGTTTAATGGTGAAGGATATTAAATACGAATGCGTTCGGTGGTAATTATTTACTGAAGGGTTCTTTCGTTACAGTTGAACTGCCACGGATCTTAATTGATACTAATGCGCTTCGTATCTGTCAATCCGTTGTTTGCATTGGTAATCTTCAGATAGTACGCTCCCGATCCGATTTCTCGTACATCTACAACATGACTTAAACCGTTCATTTGTACTTCCTCAGTATAAATGCGTCGTCCAAGAGGATCGTAGATCTCAATCAAAGAATTCCCAGAATATTCTTTCCAATTGATGGTGATAAAATCACTCGTTGGGACAGGATAAACACTAAACAATTGGCCTTCAATCTCATTCAAACTATTAAATGCTTGGCATAAATCGTTCATATCTGTTACTTCAACGATTTCTGAACTTAAATACCCATCTCCTGCCGTTGTCCAAACTTGGTAGGTTCCTGGGTTACTAACAACAATACTCGCTGTTGTATCTCCTGTGCTCCAATAATACGAATCATACGTTTCAAGTGTTGAGAGTTCCATCGAACCCGCATCACAATCTATAATTGGCCGATTGATTGTCCATGGGATTTCAGATTTCAATGCACGGTATGAAACAAATCCATCTTCAAGATCGACACCCAATACTTCATTCCATAAATTATCAAATTCTTGAATTGAAGTTCCTAAGCTGTAATCGAACCCGCCTCCCCAGGAGATAATGAAATTATCAGAACCTAGCATCCGTGAACTTCCCATAAAACCACTTGGGAAATTTAAAGGATGCTGAAAACTAAGCGATGGAGTAACTGTCATATTAACATTGTCCAAATCATAAACGAGCATTCTAGAAACAAAATCTGGTATTGAATTCGTGGCATTGTCAAAAAGAACTACTCTGCCGTCTGAATAATATTGCGCATCATGTTGACTCGTAAATTGAAGCGTATCAATCAAAAAAGAAAATTCATTGTTTTTTCCTCCAAGTCTCCAAATGATCTGTCCAGTTTGTCGGTCGATTCTTGTTACTTCATTCAACGACCGAGAAGAGGTGATGTAGTTTCCTTCGTAATCAACAAACAATGAATTTATGTGCGCGTGGTCCATTGAAAGAGGATCGGTAAAGTAGTACGAATAGATATCCGATAAGGCAAAATGATCCAATGATTTCCATTCACCGACCAACACCTTGTTTTCATCAAATTCTTGAATAATGTGCCCAGTAACGATGCAGTTTGCACTTCCAAATTGTCCGCCTTCCGTAATTAGAGCGCTGGCGTCAAGTGTTCTTTGCTCCATAGCGAGTAAATGATAATGTCCGTCTTGGGTAATCACAAAATCATGGCCGTCCAAAGTGTATTGTGGAGTGCAATTCAATGTGTCTACAATATGAAATGTGCTGTCCATAATATAAATACTCCCTGGCGCAAACAGTCCGTCGGTAAATGACATTCGACCATCTTCGTGAAGTTGAAAATTTCCTACTGCTTTTCTCGTATAAGGTGGCGCACTTTCATCTGCCACTGGTAAGTAGAATAACAGTTCACCTTCTTCATCTAGAATCATAACCGTTGAAGGGTAATTTGTCAAGGCATTGGTCATGTCAATTGGAGAGAAAAACAAGTAACCTTCATTGGGCGTGCCATTTATAGAAACCGAAAAAGGGGGAACTTCATCTGGTAAATTGGGCTGTGCTTTTAACGATTCGACATTACAAAAAAATCCAAAAAGAAGTAGCGCGAAAAAAAGTTTCATAGTTGATTAAATATGAATATAAAAATAGCGAATAAGAGCGACAAACGAAAAAAGCCTTGTTCCAACGAATTAGAACAAGGCTTCAGTATAGGACTAAATAGATCTTACTCTATTATAAGTTTTCTAACTGCAGTATTCTCTCCAACAGTAACAGAAAGGAAATACATTCCCTCTGGTTGGTTTGAAACTTGAACATTTTCAATGTAAGAACCGTTCACTATTCCAGCATCTGAAGTCCAAACAAGGCTTCCTTTGATGTCTGTAAGTTTAAGTGAAACTTCCGTTCCTTCTTCAGTATTAAGTTCAACAGTAAAGTTTCCATTGTTAGGGTTTGGATAAACATCCAATGATTTGAAAATCGCTAAATCTTCAACTCCAATTGTGTTCGACCAAATTGATTCCGTCATCTCATCCGTTCCACATGGACCAGTTACTGTTAATGTAACAATGTAGGCTCCTGTATCTGCATACAAGTGCGTAGGGTTCAAATCCGTTGATGTATTACCATCACCGAAATCCCATAGGTAAGAATCAATTGTTCCTGTAGATGTACTTGTCAACGCTACTGTCATGAACGAGTGAATTGTTGTAAATCCAGCTACTGCATCAGGAATGTTCATCACAACTGTTGATGGATTCGCAGACCCACATACTGTCGTTACCAAGACACTATAAGTACCTTCACTTGTAACGGTAATTGTTGGTGAAGCCTCAGTCGTATTCCATAAGTAAGAGATCGCATCGTCTGTAGGCTCCCACCCACCTAAAACCAAGGCCTCCTCTGTACATTTCCAAATTGTATCAGAAGCAAACGCTAAGTTATCCAATCCAAGGAATTCGTCAGCCCCAATATCTGGAGTGTTCATGTCTCTAATTTGACCGTCGATGTCATACATAACCATAGTATCTGGAAGTGCTCCTCCGTCAATTGACAGACCTTGACATGAATGCAAATCTTCTTGAGAAGCAAACATTGGATCTAAAGTATCTGAGGCATAGTCAAATGATGTAAGACCTTGCCATGTATTGATATCTGCCACGTCACCACCAAAATAGAATGGAATTCCATTTGGAACATAAACGTTATTGTTTTCAGAACTTGTAATTCCTGAAAGGTAATACATTCCGTATCCTGGTCCTGTATTGCTAAAGATATTGTTCAATACATAGTTTTGATTTCCACCAGTAGCATAAATCGCTCTTGATGAAGTTCCATTTGATTCGATGTTCACACTATTGTTTGTCATCACTTGGTTGCTTGAAGCCGTTAAGTAAAGACCATAAGAAGTACTAGTAGTTGCAGTATCGCCAACATGGATGAAGTTATTGTATACATATCCTCTGTTTGTATTTAACGCATCACAGTTTGACATATAGATACCGTATCCATAATTCATTCCTTGAATATCGTTGTTGTCAACTCTCAAAGCACCATCTGCATATACCATGTAAATTCTATAAATGGCACCTGTGTAATCTACATCAGGAGTAAATGTGTTTCCACTAATTACCATATCGTTTTGATAATACATGTGCACACCACGGTAATAAAAACCGGACATTGTATTGTTTGTAATACTCGTTCCACTCTCAAGATCTCCTGTTCCATCACCATAATAGTACATTACATATGATCCATTTTGGAACACATTGTTATCGAAAACATTCATTGAATCAATTGAACCTCCAGATGGAGAGTACACCAACGCCATATTCGTTGAAGTTGTTGAAACATTTGTATCTCCCATAATGACAGTGTTCATCCATGAGTTGTTTGTTGAACCACTCGACATTAGAATAACTGTTCCAAATGAAGTTCCGGTAGCTGATAAAGTAAGGTTATTGAAGTGGTAGTTATCACCACCATCCATTGAAACAACATAGTTGTCACCAGATCCAGTACCTGCAAATTCTAATATTGCAAGTGTAGGATCAGAATTTAACCCTTGAAAGGTTACCGTATTCGTAGCGCTCATGCCAATTACTTCCGTCAATACAATTTGTTCAATGTATGTTCCGTCTTCAACGTCAAATACAACTGGGCCACAAACACCGAATGTGTTAAGATCTGAAATCGCAGCCGCAAACGTTGGATAAACACCCGTTGCTCCAACTGTATAGGCACCATTCAATCCAGTGCTCACTGTAATTGATGATTGATCGTTTCCATTTCCTGAAGGCAATTCAACTACACCATTTGGTAAGCTTGTTTGAGCGATAAGAACATCACCATTTGTATAAGCAACATTTCCTAAATAAACCGTTGTTGATGCTCCAGGAGCAACAGATCCTGTCCAGTTTACTTGAGCACCAGGAGTAGCATTCCAAATCCAATCAATATCAACAGAAGTCAATGTATCTGTTCCATAGTTCGTTAATTCAACACTTACTGAATCGTTGAAGACACAAGTAGGAAATGAAGGATTCACGAAAGCAGAAATTCCAGCATCTTCTTGAAGTAAATCATAAATGTTTACATCATCAATTGCAGCATCACTTCCAAAACTTGTTCCTGTAATATGGCGAATACGAACAATAACAGTTTGTCCAACGTAAGCTCCCAAACTAACAGATTGTAGTTGCCATAAATCTATGTCATCTGTCCAAGATGGAATAATGTCGTTCGTCCAAGTTACACCAGCATCACTACTAATATCAACGTGCATTGAACCCATCGATGTCCCGTACATATGGTACCAAAATTCAAATTGAACATCATTGGTTCCCGTTAAATCAATTGCCGGAGACCATATGTTGGCTGTCATGTTTGGGTAACCAGTACCGCTACAAGACGACTCAATATATAAATAATTACCTGATGACGTCCCTGGATTATGATCCGCTCCACCATTTGCTGTTGGTCCTGTATTTGATGACGAAGTTCCGCCAACATCTACTAACCAGTCAAGGTTATCACCTAAGTCATTTGTCCAAGCATTTGTTCCTCCAACAAGGGGGCAGGCTTGACCACAACCTGTACCACAAGTTGTAAATGACTCAAAGTCCTCCGCATAGGGGAAAGTTGTTATCGTTTGAGCATTTATCGAATTTGATCCGAAAATTGCAAGAAACGCAAGAGTCAATATTTGTAATTGTTTTTTCATTCTGATATTGTTTATTTTAAAAAATTATAGGTAAAGTTTTATTGTTTTCTCGGTTCCAGCATTGTTTGTGATTCGCACAAAATAAACGCCATTAACAAGTCCGTTTGTTCCAATTGTAGTTTTGGAATCTTTCAATTTAGTCGTTTCAATGATTTGACCTTGTATGGACACCAATGAAACTTCAATGTTTGAAGAAAGTAATGCTGAAGGTGTATTAATAACAACTTGATCTCCATCAGAGAAAGCTGAAATTGCATCCAAAGTGTTTTCTTCAAGACCGATGGAACTAATTAGCGTCACCGTATTTGCAGAACTTGTCATTGAGCTAATTGTTGCATCAACCGAATTTGCAAAACTCAAAACAAAAATTGTATAGGGTTGATTTTCAACAATTAAATCTCCATCAGAATCTGTTTTTGCTGCTTCAAATACAATTGTATAATTAGAAGCTCCAGTAGGATTCGTGAACATCCATGCTGTTGAAGGAAGAGCCAAGCCGTCATTCATTGTGAATGCTCCAGCCGCACTTTCTTTAACCGCAATTATTCTATATGCTAAGATTCCCACTTCACTTGATGCTGCAGCAAAATCAACTTGAAGATCAAGTCCATTTGCGTTGTCGTCAATATCCGAACCAATAATTCCAGAAGCAGCTTGAGCAGTAAGGCCAAGTGTAAGATCTGTTGCCGAATAGCTTAAGCTATCAATATTTGCATTGATCGTATCCGACATGCTTAGAATAAAGAAAGTGTACGGTTCTGACAATACAATTGCATCTCCATCTGTATCCGTTGTTGCTGGGTTGAAAACAGTTATGTACGGGCCTCCTGTCGGAGCAACAGCTTCATAAGCAGTTGCCGCTACAGCCTGAGCTGCGCCTAAACCAAACGTTCCAACCGAAGCAGTTTTAACCGCCATCACTCTGTATTCCATAATTCCTCCTTCCGAAAGAGCTGCGTTAAAGTCAACTTGAATGTCTGATGCGTTTCCGTTATCACTAACATCTGTTCCTACAATTCCTTGTGCTGCATTAACAGTGATGTTCAACGTTACATCAACTCCACCCGTTGATAACGCGTTTACTGTTGCATTTACACCATCGGCTACATTGAGAATAAATATTTGATACGGTTCGTTAATTACCAATAAATCTCCGTCCGAATCAATTGAAGTACCCGTTAAAATTTCAGTGTATGATGGAGAGCCAATTGGTGCAACTGCAGTGTAATTTGCTGCTGGCAAAGCTTCCGCCGCCAGTTGATCAAATGTACCTACCAATGCCGATTTCACAACAATTAATCTGTATTCACTAAGAGTAGTTTCATCTGCACCTGCATTAAAATCAATCTGTAAATCCGTACCATTATTGTTATCCGCGATATCTGTTCCAACAATAGAAGTTGCCGGTGTAGCAGTGCCGATCGCAAACATATCTCCAGCATCTATTGGGCCTCCAATAATATCTTCATAGGCGTAATCCTTAACTGTCCAAGCGCTTCCGGTTCCATTGACATCCAAACGAACCCATCCGTAATGTATATTCGCACCAATTGCGAATCGAACACCAATGTATCTGTCTGAAACTGTACACCAATTTCCGAAACTACATGAACCGTAATTCATTGATTGGAATCCTCCTCCAAATCCATTGTTGAAGAATGCTCCTGCACCAGAACTAATAGTAGCACCAGAAGATAATGCAAATGGGTAAGCAAATGTTGCTCCACCAGAGCCTAAGACTTCATTTGATGCTGTTAATGGAGAAATATATAAATTGCTGCTTCCATTGTGCCAAATTCTAAAATCATCCGTTCCATCGTTATTTAAGTCTAAGAAATACTGACTGCCAATTCCTCCCGCAAAATCAGGAGTCTCGTCAGTGTAAATGATCGTTGCTTCAGCACTCTCCGCTCCTGTAATTGCAACAGCAAGCATACCATACTTTGCCAATCGCTTTTGAAGCGATTTCTTGTCGTTTTTCATAGTGAGTAATTAAGTTAAACTAGCTCTAATCATATCATAACCAATACAGTTAGAATCCGCAAAATACGAAATAACTTCTATCTTTGAAAATAGCTATGACAGAAAAAAAACAATCCAAAAACAAGGTCACTTACGAAATTCCCAAAGAAGGTTCGCTTGGTTTACTTGCTTATGGAGATAAAGGACTTCGTGCTTGGCGAAAAGTACGTGACAAGAAAAATGAAAAACCCACGAAATGAAAAAAGTTATACTCATTGGCTGGGATGCTGCAGATTGGGAAATCATTGACCCCCTATTAGCCGAAGGAAAGCTACCTGCATTAGCGGGATTAATTAAAGATGGTGTTCGGGGAAACATGAGCACAATGAACCCACCCTATTCTCCGATGCTATGGACGTCTGTAGCCACAGGAAAAACTCCAGATAAACATGGTGTTCTTGGGTTTATTGAAATTGATACAGAAAATCAACTTGTTCGACCGGTAACCGTTGCGCAACGAAAAGTGAAGGCCCTTTGGAACATCTTTCACAATCAAGGGATGAAGTCCAATTTGATTGGTTGGTGGCCAAGTCACCCCGCTGAGCCTATTAATGGAACAGTCGTATCTGATTTATTTCCAAAACCAACAGCAACGTTCGACAAGCCCTGGCCTCTTGCAAAGGATAGTGTTCACCCCAAATCATTGAACAACGAAATTAAAGACTTGAGAGTTCATCCACAAGAACTTACAGCAGCGCATATTTTTCCTTTTATTCCAAAAGCGGCCGAAATAGAAGAAAAAGACGAAAAGAGCTTAAGTGTTCTATCAAAAATACTTGCACACAATACCAGTGTCCATGCAGCCTCAACATGGGCAATGGAAAATACAGATTGGGGTTTTACGGCCGTTTACTACGACATGATCGATCATTTCTGCCATGCCTTTATCAATTTTCACCCTCCTAGAATTCCAGCAATTCCCGAAAAGCAATTCGACATTTACAAAGAAGCTGTAACAGGAGCCTATTTGTACCAAGACATGATGCTTGAACGCACTCTTGAACTTGCTGGTGAAGATGCTTTGGTAATTGTTATGTCGGATCATGGATACGTTTCAGATAATAACAGGGTGTTGGTTAAACCAGATATTCATGCAGCGCCGGCTCTAGAGCATCGAGAATTTGGGATGTTCGTTATGAAAGGACCAGGTGTAAAAAAAGGAGAAACCATTTATGGAACATCCTTACTCGATATTGCACCGACGCTATTGAATTATTATGACTTGCCCATTGGAAAGGATATGGACGGAAGTGTTATAACGGACGCTTTTGACACGCTGCCAAAGACGAAGACTATTGAGTCTTGGGAAACCCAACCCGGCGATTTTGCTGAACTCAACAAAGACGTGAGCATTGATCCTTTGAGCCAACAGGAAGCCATGGAACAGTTGATCGAGTTGGGATATATCGACAGGCCGGACACCAATATAGAAAAGGCGATTCACGAGACAAAATGCGACCTTCGATTCAATTTAGCGCGTGTATACATGGGGAAACAAGAGTATCCTGAGTGCGAAAAAGTTTTGGTTGAACTTATGAAAGAAGACGTAAATACCGTTCCATATTTAGTGGATCTTGTTCACATTTCCATCATTCAGAAAAAATACAAAGAAGCACGGATTTACCTTGAAGATTTGAGGCAAAAAGATCCCAAAGCAGCAGTAAGGACAAGACTTGCAGAAGCAAAGATTCTAATGGGTGAAGGGATGGTTGAGAAAGCCAAAAAAATCTTAGAGGAATTGAACCAACGGCCAGTAATGAAAGGGATTACCTATTTTGAACTGGGTAAAATGCACCTGAAACTTCAGGAATTTGAAAAAGCGCTAGTGCATTTTGAAAAAGCAGCAGCCGACAAGCCAAATCATGCCAAATACCGACATGCTCTTTCTTCAGTCTTGTTAAAATTAGACCGTCCTGAAGAGGCACTTGATCATGCCTTAACAGCAATAGAATTGGTTCGGAACTTTCCAGATGCTCATTACACAATTGGGCAAGCTCTGGAGAAAATGGGGGATCTGGAAAATGCAAAACAAGCCTTTGCCGTTGCCGAAAAGTTACGTCCTTCAATGACCAGAGCGGCAATTGCTCATGAAAATATTATTCAGAAACAATCAACAGTTAAAGACACCACAGATACTTCAAAGTTTCCGGAAATCACGATTGTTTCTGGCTTGCCAAGATCGGGGACGTCAATGATGATGCAGATGTTGCACGCTGGAGGAATCCCTCCTCTTACTGACGGAAAACGAAAAGAAGACGAAAGCAATCCAAAAGGTTACTTTGAGTTTGAAAAAACGAAATCGCTTCACAAAGACAACAGTTGGATGGGCGAGGCAGAAGATAAAGTGATTAAGGTTGTCGCTCAAATGCTCAAATTTCTTCCGAAGGAATACCGCTACAAGGTTGTTTTTATGACGCGTAATATCGATGAGGTTCTTGCCTCGCAAAATGTGATGCTGAAAAGAGATAAGCTTACAGCGAAAGAAGGCGTTCGAAAATCATTTGAGGCAGAATTGAAAAAACTAGACGCTCTGTTAGATAACGAACCGGGAATTGAGGTTTTAAAAGTTGCGTATGCTGATGTCATCGAATCTCCAAAAGAAGAAGCGCTGAAAATAGAATTATTTTTAGGAAAAGAATTGGACATAAAAAAAATGGTCGATCAAGTTGAAGCCGGATTGTATCGAAATCGCGTATTGAAGTTTTAGTCGTTACTCATTAAATGTGCAATTGAATTTTACTATGTTTTTGCACCTAATTTCAAGCTTTTCACTCAAAAACAACCTACACATCTAATTATTAATGGATTGATCGTTAAACCTTCCGTAAATGTTGCAATTATTTTTTAAGTACATCTACTTAATCTAAAATGAACTTTTACTGGATTTATTTAACGGTAATAATTCTTAGCTTTTTTTTCAATAGAATTACGCTTAAATCTATTTTTTAATTTAAAATTCAAATTATGAAAAAAAGTATTTGGGCAGCAATGCTCATTATGCTGTGCAGTTTCCCCAGCATGGCGCAGTTCACAGTTGAAGGAGGGAATTATAACCCTTGTGAAGGCTCAGAGGTTACTATCTCGTTAGATCCAATATCTGTTGACAATTATTTCTTCTTCTGTTCAGATGCCGATGGGTATACGGGCACTAAATTCTACAAGTACTCCGTTTCATATTCTACAGGAACGTATGTTGTAACCAATGGAATTCCTATTGGAAGCTATACCTCTTCTAGCACTATTAAAATCAAACCGACACCAAACAACTGGGTTAGTCCAGGAAACTTGGTATTAACAGTAAAAGGTTACCGTGACGATGGATCAGGAACAATCGTTGAATGTTTTGGAACACAAGAAACCTTTACTTTAAACCCAAGAAAGAATTTTCCGAGTATTTCTGGATTGTCGGAAATCAATGCTCCCGGAGCAGCAACATATACACTAGGGAGCAGTATTCCTGGTGTCACTTTGAACTGGTCGGTTCCAGCCGGCTGGGCAATCAACAGTGGACAAGGAACGACTAGTATATCTACAACTCCTGCTTTTCAAGATGGAAACGTTCAAGTAACTACTTCTCCTGCCGTTACTGCTTGTGGTTACCCTGCATTGAAAGAGGTAGAAGTAACTGATTGCTTCCAGAACGGACAAACAGATCACAATTTCTGTGGAAGTAATACATGGTCTACAGCCTTCCCAACTTCTGGATATGGTGGTCAAAACAAATGGCCAAGAATGATTGGTGATTTCAATGGTGATGATAAAGATGACGTTATTGGCTTTGCAAACAGCAACGTTGTTGTTGGACTTTCAACAGGTTCAAATTTTAATCATTCAAACTGGTCTTCAGGATTTGTTTATGGAAATGGTGGAGCGACACAAAAAGATTACCCACGAATGATTGGTGATTTCACTGGTGATGGTAAAGATGATATTATCGTCTTTGGATATTCTGCAACTCAAGTTGGTGTTTCAAATGGCTCTTCATTTTCAACATCCCCTTTTTCATCGTATTCGGGATTCACATATACACAAGGCTATACTGATCGTAATGTTGTTCAAAGAATGATTGGTGACTTCAACGGTGATGGGAAAGATGATATCGTTGGATTTGGTTATACAGCTCATGCGGTTGCTTTGTCAAGTGGAACTTCATTCTCAACAGCTGGTTGGACTGGAGGAGCAGCATTTACAGCTCAAACTGCAGGTATGAATGACTTAAACAAATACCCAAAAATGATTGGTGATTTCAACGGCGATGGTAAAGACGACGTTGTTGGGTTCGGACACAATTATGTTACAGTTGGATTATCTACTGGATCTTCATTCTCAACATCTACATGGACATCAGGATTTACATACGGTGGCTCAGGATCTGAGCAAAGAAAATACCCAAGAATGGTAGGTGATTTTAACGGTGATGGGAAAGATGACATTATTAGTTTTGGTCATGATGCAATTGCGGTTGGAATTTCAACTGGTTCAAGTTTCTCGTCTTCAAACTGGCTATCAGGAGAAGCGTTTACAAAAGCAAGCGGATGGAATATGGACGGAAGAGAAATTGGAGTTGTTGACGAAGCTGACTATGGCGATGCATTTCCGAATGGAGCTGATTTACACGAAATAAGAATTGCAGATGCAAATGGTGATGGAATGGATGATATTATCGGTTTCTTTACTGACGGTGTTTACGTTTCGTATTCTACTGGTATTGGATTTATGTGTCCAGATATGTACAGCGCCTACTCGAACAATGGTGGATTCAATCCTCCGGCATACATCAGACAAGTTGGAAACTTTGACAACACGGATGCCGACATCGAAATTATTGGATTTGGATATTCGAACGTTGCTGTAATGAACTGTGACAACTGTACAACTTCAGTTGCAGATGCTGAGTTTATCGCTCCTGATCACACATTTACTGAAACAGGTTACCAAGGTTGGACAGTAGACGTGAGTCACTTTTGCGATAACTCAAATATTAAAATTGATGTGTCAGGTACAACTTGTGAAGACAGATATTTCATAGAAATTTCAGAATTTAATTTAGGTACTTGGACAGTCATTACTACCGTTTATCCCACAACTTGGACCATTGAGAATGCACCTGATGAGATTGACTTAAGCGCTTTGTACAACTTCCAACAAAATAAATTGTACATGGTAACATTTGGAGTTGGTCCAGACTGGTCAACTGAACAACTGTGGTTGCGCATATCGGAAATGGATGCGGAAATGACTTTGAGCCCGCATGAATCAAGAAACCACTTGACCAAAGGTGGATTAGGAGTTACTGTAAATGGTTATTGTTCAAACACCATTTCTTTTAGCGCATTTGCTGGAAACTCCCTTTGCTACAGTGAATACAAATTTGAACTGATTGAGGTGAGTACTTCCAATTTAACCACTATCGGATCACCAATTCTTCAAATTCCTTCTGGCGGCGGATATACAACAGGATCATTACCTGCTTCAAATGGAATCTCGGCAACAGGAATGGTAATCGGTAAATTATACCGTTTACAACTCACAATTAAAGAAGGCGCTGCCACCGAAATCATCACTAAATATGTTGAAAGAACAGATTGTGTAATCGGACCTCCCGACTCTAGACGTGAATCAAACTATGATATCGTTGCACTTGACGGATTATCACCTTCATCGGTGTATCCTAACCCAACAACCAACGACTTCGTTAATTTGGAAGTTGCTGAACATGGTGCAGGGGCTGTTGCAACAATTTTCTCTACATCAGGTGAAATGCTAAGAGAGTTTGATGTTCGTTCAAATGAAACATCAAAAATCACATTGGATGGATTGGCTCGAGGAACTTACTTAATTCGATTAAGTAGCGACTTAAGAGTTGAAACGATTCGATTTGTGAAAGAATAATCTCAAATCATCGATCTGAAGGCGCTTTGGACGATCCAAAGCGCCTTTTTTATGTGACATTTATTTGCTGACGAGTCCACTTCAACACATGATTATTGTCAATATTAATAATAACTGAAAAAACCCTCTCGAAATCATTGGTGTCAATAGTGATAAATGAAATTCCTTCTTTAGACGAATTCAAAACACCACAAAAATGAAGTTTTAAATCGATTGACTTGAGCTAAACACTTTTGGCTATATGATAAAAGTCAGTTTCTTGGTTCAAATCCAACTTCTTTCTCAATCGACTTTTTACTTGCCGAATAGCGTTCGTTCCAACACCTAGCATTGAAGCCATTTCTGCATTTCCTAAGTTCAACCTAGAAAGAACCAATAATCTCATTTCTGAGGGTGTAAGGTTGGACCATTTTTTATTTAATCGGTTTAAATAATCGATGTGTACTTCTTCAAAAAGCAGCACAAATTCTCTCCAACTTTGATCTGTAAGTAGACTAGAATTACGCAATTGTTCAAGAATAATTTCATGTGCTTCATTGTTAACGTTGGAGTTACTATCCGCAATAGAAGTCAATAATTTTTCATTGGATTGATTCAATTCCTTCTTTATAGAATCGACTAGCTCATTTTTTTCAATTACTGTACTTTTTAAATGTTCAAGTTCAATTATTGTTGCCTGTCTTTGTAAGTGGATTGCTAGCTCGCTATTTTTTGCTTTCAGACGATTCTGGCGGAATATCAAGAATATGATCGCGACAATGATGATGAGTAAAATGATAATTCCATTTCTTATCCAAAGTTCTTTCTCCTGCTTTAGTTTTTCAAACTTCGCTTCATTATTCGTTTGTTCCAAAAGTACTTTTTGCATTGCTCGAGACACCTTTATTCCATTAAACGTTTTCGATAAACTATCATTTATTGTAAATGCAGAATCCATGTATAAACTAGCCAATTCAGGGTTCGATTTATAAATGGCAACTTTGGCCAGGAATGGAAACAGAGTTGCTTTTCTTGGGTGAGGCTCCTTCAAAAGAATCATGTATGCGTTAATTCGTTCTTCAATTTTTTTTGCCTCCTCAAATTCTTTAAGGTGTAATTTAATTTCACCAAGAATGAGCAAGTGATCGATAGCAATAATCCAATTGGATTCTTTTTCATCTATTTCAAGTGCGGTTTCTATTCTTTCAGAGGCGCTACTGTAGTTTCCTTCTGCGACATTATTGGCCGCTAAATTCCCAATGGAAACACTTTGCCAAACCCTGTTTTTAGTATTTTTTGAATAATTTAGGAGTGAATTAAAATAGGAGGAAGAAGACTCAAGATTGTTTAATTCCCTGTAGCACAACCCAATGGTGTTCATGCTTTGAACGTACACGTAGTCATTTTCCCTTTTTCGATACGCCTTTAGGGTCTCTTTATACAGGTTTAAAGCTTGCGTATAATCGTGAAAATAGAAGTGAGCATTCCCAATCTGATGCAAACAAGCCGCTTTTAAAGGGAATTTTTTAGCAGTTGTATTCTTTAATAAATAGCGTGTTCGTTCATAGTATTCAAACCCAATCTCATATTCTTTTAAGTTAAAAAAGTGATAATTTCCAAGTATATTTTGAATTCGAATTTCAAGCCAAACCACGTTTTCCTCTTTGGCAATTTTATCAAGCTTTTCCAGTTTAGAAATTACTGTCTTCTTTGAAAATTTCGGGCGACACAAATAATAGTGCGCAACCATAAGTTTGGCTTCGAGTTCTAAACCTCTATCTCGATGTTTTTTAGCAAGACGTTCAACCTTATTTAGTTGATTGAAAATTATGTTAGAATCCAGATAGCGAAGCCCCCATTCGTAGAAAGGGGTGAGTATTATAGTTCTTTCGGCATGGGACTTATTGACCAAGCTAGAAGCTTTGAAATCGGCAGATTTTAGCAACCGATCACGATCTTCTTGACCAATGGAAAAAAAGGTTAAATACGCTAGAAAAATGGAAGTTAGCAGCCCTCTCATTAGATGTAATGATAGTCATTAAATTTTACATCCTAAACTTACAAAAGACCTATTGAACATCCAATTTAAGCATTTGACTGTCCAGATCGAAACCGCTATATTTTTATTTACCCTATTGTTGTTCTAGCAAGGTCTTGATTTCTTCCATTTGCTTTTGTAGCAGCTCAATTTTTTCATTTTGAGTTTCAATGATCGCTTGTTGTTCTTGAACAGCTTTAGTAAGAATTGGAATTACTCTTGTATAGTCAATCATAACAAATAACTCGTTCTTATTTTCGACAGGTGAGTTCGGACTTACTTCAACAGTTCCGTTGGTCGGTAAATTTTTCACTCGCGTAATTTCTGGAAGAATCTCTCTTACTTCTTGCGCAATAAAACCGTATTCCATTTCTCTATTCAATCCCATGTTTGGGAACTTCTCAAGGTCGAAAAAATACGTCACTGGGTTTAATTGATTCACAATCGCCAAAGCTCCGTTGATTGGATTGATATCTTTTTTTGTTCTTGCATCAGATGCTGCTCCAAAAAAACCGGTATATCCAAGATCCTCAATAAAAAGACCTGCCCAACCTGCTCCAGCACCATTTGCTCTTGTTCCCAAAACACCAAATCCGTCTCTACCATTAATGGTGCCTCTAACTCCTATTGCTGAATTTATTAAAGTATTATCAATAGCCAGTCCAAACACACCAGCAGCATTATAAGCTGTTCCGCTGTAAGAAACAATCCCTTCAATAGCATTGTAACCATTTGTAACATCGTAGTTGTATCCATCAATTGAAACTCCTTCAAATCCCGCGTTCTCGAAAGAAGCCATAGCATTGGCGCCAACATTTACTCCGTTATTGACCATTTGTAACATACTTGTCGGTGCCGCTGTACGAATACCAATACGGTTGGTTGAAGCGTCCACAAAAAATTGGTTGGCCTGAGTGTTCGATTGAATTCTAAAATCACCGGTACCATTCAAGTTCCAATTCATCCCAAAATTTCCTTGAGTGATTGTTGTGTTTTCCGTTAATGGCCCACCTAGTTGAATACTAGTGTTCACACCATTGTAATACAATCCATTTTGTGCTGTTGTAGGAACTGGAGCAGCTGAAGTGGCCCATGTATAGTTCCCAGCACCATTTGTTGTTAAAAATTGTCCTGCAGTACCATCAGTAATGTTTCCGAGTACGCCTGTTGGTGAACTAGACACCAAACGGTTTCCAACACCAGAAAGGTTCGTTATTCTTGCGCCACCGACTACATGAAGCTTCTCACTAGGAGCCGCTGTTCCGATTCCAACATTTTGTGCAGACACGAAGTGCCCTGAAGAAAGTAAGATCGATACGAATACTATTTTTTTCATAATTTATTGTTTGATCAGTCGTTTTGTAATAATTTGATTGGTGTTTACATCCTTAAATTCAATATAATACATACCATCTGCCCAATTGTTTGATTGCAATTGAATCACCGTATTTCCATTCTCTAAATCTAATTCGCGTTGTTGAATGCGTTGCCCGATTGTATTGTATGCAGTCATTTGAATTTCTCTTTCCGAATTTGAAAAAATACTGACGAAAGCATCATTAAGAGTAGGGTTTGGATAGATATTAATTGCTCCTTCTCCAAATTCTAAACCTTGTGTACTAAGGCTTGCTGCAACGACTGGCGTATAATCGAATTCTCCATCAATGTCAACACTTTTTACACGGTAATAATAGTCCTGAAAAAAGCGAACATCAAAATCTGAATAGCTATACGTTTGAAGGATCGTGGTTGTTCCTACGGCATCCAAAGACTCAATAAATTCGAAAGTAATACCATCTTCAGAACGTTCGAGCTCATAATGGCTTAAATCTGATTCTGATGCAACATTCCAAATCACATCAATATGATCTTCAATCCCCTGAGCGGTTATATTTAGCAATTCAATTGGAAGTACAATGACATCTGCAGCCGCAACACCAAACTGGCTAAATCCATCAAAACCATTTCGATCCAATCCTACAGGTGTAGGTCCACAGTCATTTGCAGTACCGTCAATGGCATTGTCTTTCGTAACCATCCAAACTGATTTGGCTGGAAAATTATCATCTTGTGGCCAAACTTGTACCTCATACGTCCCAGATCCTGCTCCAGTAATGTCATTCATGACCCACTGTCCATGATCTGTTCCTCCCCAGTAGTCTATTAAATACCCTGAGCATTCAAGAGCCGCTGCAAAGCTATTGTCTAGTCCGGTTTGAAAATACCCCGTTACAACATCATAAGAGTTTGCCGTAAAATTCATACGCATATATTGCATTCCTCTTTGCGCTCCAAATCCTGCTGGCTCCAGACCTAAAACAAATGGATATAATCCACCGGCCGGGCTTATGCTTCTTCTCATCTTACCTTGGATGTATCCTGCATCAATATTGCTTGAGTTTCCGTTTAATGAAACAGTATTGTTGGATAAGTTGCCGAGTCCAGTTGCTGAGTTCATTAATCCAAAAATGGCATCATAAGCCGCTCCATTTCCTGGATAAACCAACCCGCCAGTAATACCTACATCATGCGTAATAATTCTATTTTGAATACCTCCTGTTGAAAAATTTACACTTCCTCTTACATCACAGATGTTTCCAGAACCATCCAAATAAACGATCCCTTGGTCATTCGCCAATTCAAGAACGTAAAACGATCCGTCATTAACGCCGATTTGAGCCGTTCCACCACGAACTGCATAACTTCCAGAAACGAATTGTCGTTCACCTGTGTTAACATCTGAATTTTCGATTCTATACGTTCCCGTTCCGCTCTGTTGAAAAAGATTATCTGAGTAAGAGTTCCCTTGTGTCTTTAAAAGGCCGTTGTTCTCTAAAACTGCAGAAGCACCTTCCATATGAACATCTCCCCAAACATGAACTTCTGCTCCAGCTTCAATGTGAACCAAAGCTCCGTCATTAAAAAATTCATTGTTGTGTTGTGCGAAAGAGGGGAGTTGGAATACAACTAAAACGGCTAACGAATAAATTATTTTAAGCATTGTTTTGTAAGGTTATCATCATAGTGTAACTAGAAGTCTTTCCCGTGAATAGTGATTAGGTGAGACAATCTTTTAATAGAATCAGTAAAAATACAAGAATGAGTATGTTTTCTCTTCATCTGAACCGTGACAGTTTGTGACAGTTTAGTTTAAAACGCTGTATGCCAAACGCTTTAAAGAATTAGCGTTAAATGGTTTTGAGACATAAATGATGCCGTTCAAAATTTGAATTCTAAATTGCTAAACCAATTACAATCAGATTTTACCTTGGAGGTCGCTCATTCTGGAGCTCTTCTTTCGTTATGAACCCATCCCCATTCTTATCAATTTGATCAAAATGATCTGCCATTGGCCCTTTCGCCTCTGCTTTAGAAATCTGTCCATCACCGTTTGCATCCAATTCTTGCAATACCGCATCAAAATTCGGTTGGCCACCAGGTCTACTATCATTTCCAGGCCCTTGAACCTTTTCAGGTCTACCATTTCCTTGTGGCATTCTTCGATTCACGAAATCTTCGCTAGGCGTTGCTGAAAAACAAAGTGGCGATGATGGAAAATTATCTGTAACCACATAATAATACTCGCTTTCACTTTCAGGTGTTTTTCCAATTATACCATTGCATTCGTCCAGTGCAGATAGCACTTCTTTGTATTCGTAATCTTGAAAATAGGTTCCGTCATAGCTTCCGTTTGGAGCGTGCTTTCCATCACCTGGTCGATCGCCCTCTTTCAAACCATAACTACTTTCTAAGGCAACTATTTCGCCATCAGCGTTGTATCCAAACTTGTAATAGATTGGATAACCATCGGCGGCATAGCCAATTTTGATCATTCCCGATCCATCAACTCCCAAATCATCTAAGTACGCATTTGGCGTGCCATGGTAATGGTATTTCCCACCGGGTTGAACATGTGCGTTGTTGCAATCCAAACCAAGATCGTACGTCGATGTAAGCGTTGTGATATTCCAGTCACGGTTCGCCCCCTTTTGCCCTTGAAAAAATTCATTGGTAAATGGATCTATTTCAACACCGCTGAAAAGAACTCCAATGCGTTTTCCCTTAGCAGAAATCTTCTCTTTACTTATAGCTGGCACAAGAGGAATTTCATAATGTGCTTTTTGTGGTGCAATCGTATTTGGATTTCCTTGGTTAGGAAAAGTTCCTGTTTTGTGACTTGGAATTCCGTTTGCATCAATGATTCTTACTCCTTTGACTGCATCAATTGTTTCGGTATATGCATGGACATGATCCAATTCAACATCACAGGATTCTGCACTTAACTGAATCAAAAATGTCGTAATTTCTAATTCCTCTTTTTCTTGAGTAAATGCCTGATTTAGTATCAAGCAGAATAGTACGGGAAGGATTCTAATCATAAATCAAATATTGCATTCAATTCTATTTGTTGCGCTGCATCCAGATTACTTGCGCAATAGGTGAAATTCCTATTTAATTGTATTCAATACAACTATTGCATTTTCACAAATCAATTTTATTTCTACTTTTAAGCAATGAAGATTTTAAACTACCTTAATCAACCTACACAACCTCAAGGGCTTGGTCTATTTCGAATTTTTTTCGGATTGATTATTTTATGGGATTTAAAACGTTTCAATGAAATTAAAATTGTGGAGAGTTTCTATGCCCACGATCGAATCTTTCATTATGAATTCTTAAACCTTCCTTTACCAGAAATGGGAACCCTTAAATTGTTAATGGGCGTTCTATTTATCTCCGCCATTCTAATCACTCTTGGAGTAATGTACCGTTGGGCCATGGCAGTCTTTGCTCTTGGTTTTTCGTACTTCTTTTTTCTGGATCCCGTTTTGTACAATAATCATTTGTACCTCCTTTGTTTGATTAGTTTTATAATGATTTTTCTTCCTGCTGACGGGGCTTTTTCTCTGAATAAAAAGCGAAAACGGGGCACTGTTCCTCAATGGTCCTATCGACTGTTACAATTTCACATAATTCTTGTTTATTTCTTTGGCGGCATCGTTAAATTAAACCCCTATTGGCTTGATTTTCATCCAGTAGAAGAAGTATTGCACGCAGCAGCGAACAGAACCGGGACTGACCTCTTTCGAGCTGACTGGATGAAATATCTTTTCGCATATGGCGGAATAGCTTTCGACTTACTGATTGGTGGGCTCCTTTTAATAAAGAAAACAAGATTCGTTGCAATCATTTTGGCTGTGCTTTTCAACTTACTGAACAGTTACGTGTTTAACGACATTTTCATTTTCCCATTTTTCATGATCGCTGCTCTTTTACTTTTCATGGATCAGGAAAAACTATACGGTTGGCTTCAAAGACGAAAATTAATCACTTCACCAATTTCCAAATTAGCGGGGACTCCCTTAAAGAAGTCCGGTCTAATACTAATTGGCGCTTATGTTCTGTTCCATTTAGTAATGCCTTTGCGGCACTATTTCATTCCTGGGTATACAGATTGGACGGGTGAGGCTCAGCGCTTTTCTTGGCGAATGAAAATACAATACCGCGAAGTAGAAGAAGTTCAGTTTGCGATTTTCGACACGGACAAAAAAATTGTTCATGAAATTAATGCTGCAGACCATCTTTTCCCTGACGAAATAGAGCAAATGTGTAATTCTCCCCAATTGATTCTTCAATTCGCACATTATCTGAACGATGTAATAGCACCAAAAAATGGCATCAAGAATTGTTGGGTGAAGTGTAAAATAAAGGTTCAATTCAATGGCAAACCATCCACTTACATTTTCGATCCAGAACTTGATCTTATCGAGGCATCAGAAAAACACGAGTCGATTAATGATTGGATTAACCAGTTACCGAAATAGCAATCCAAATGCTCGATGTAATCATTTGATTCAAATGAAAAACGGCATTTCAACCTAAGTTAAAACGCCGTTTCTCTACGATATGCTTGTACCAAAGTTTACCTTAGGCACCATGCAGTTGTCCTACTCCACCAGTTCAACCTCTCCTGATGGCTTAAGAGCATCTTTAATCTTTTGTTCTAACTCTTCCATCAATTCTGGATTATCTTTGATAATCGCTTTAACCGCATCTCTTCCTTGTCCAAGTCTTGTTTCTCCATAAGAGAACCAAGAACCACTTTTGTTGATGATGTTCATATCAACACCTAAGTCTAAGATTTCACCCACTTTCGAGATACCTTTTCCATACATGATATCGAATTCAGCTCTTCTAAATGGCGGCGCAACTTTATTCTTTACCACCTTCACTTTCGTTCTGTTTCCGATTACTTCGTCACCGTCTTTAATTTGACTTGATCTACGGATATCAACACGAACTGAAGCATAGAATTTCAATGCATTTCCACCAGATGTTGTTTCAGGGTTTCCGAACATTACACCAATTTTCTCACGAAGTTGGTTAATGAAAATACAACAACAGTTTGCCTTGCTAATTGATCCCGTAAGCTTACGAAGTGCTTTCGACATTAAACGTGCTTGAAGTCCCATTTGAGAATCTCCCATTTCACCTTCAATCTCTGCTTTTGGTGTCAATGCGGCAACAGAATCGATTACTAATAAATCAATAGCTCCTGAGCGGATCAAGTTGTCTGCAATTTCCAATGCCTGCTCACCATTGTCTGGTTGTGAAATCAATAAATTCTCAACATCCACACCCAAACTTTTAGCATACAATTGATCGAATGCGTGCTCAGCATCTACGATTGCAGCAATACCACCTTGTTTTTGAACTTCGGCGATTGCGTGAATTGCCAATGTTGTTTTACCTGATGATTCTGGCCCGTAGATTTCAACAACTCTTCCTTTTGGGAACCCACCCACACCGAGTGCTAAATCCAATGTCAAAGAACCTGTAGGGATTACGTCAATCTCTTCAATTGCGCTATCTCCCAATTTCATTACCGTACCCTTTCCGTACGTCTTATCCAGCTTATCCATTGTAAGCTGTAATGCTTTTAATTTTTCTGCGTTAACTTCTTTTCCTGCCATATCGTTTGTTTTTTAAATTTTTGCCTTCCAGTTTTGAGGTTGTGTCCGGCGTTGTTAAAATGTATGATACAAAGATGGGTGAGTAGATCGTAATCTATTTACGTTCTAAAAATCAATCTTTATAAATTTCTAAAATTTCGTCTGAGTGGTTCTTGTTCTTTGGCTTTTCAATGATCCCAACAATCTTATGTGACGCGTCCATCACAAAGGTGGTTCTATGAATTCCATCGAAAGTTTTGCCCATGAATTTCTTTTCTCCCCATACACCGTATAGGTTTAATAATTCATGATCAACATCTGCAAGCAATGGAAAAGGAAGGTCAAATTTTTCAATGAACTTCACATGCTTCTGTTCTGTGTCTGCGCTGACACCGAAAATGTTAATTCCGTTTTCCTTAATCGAGCCGTAATTATCGCGAATATTACAGGCTTGTGTAGTGCACCCCGGAGTGTTGTCTTTCGGATAGAAATAAAGTACAAATCGTTGTCCTTTATAATCCGATAACTTCACTTCATTTCCGTTTTGATCTTTCGAAATAAACTCAGGTGCTTGGTCTCCAACTTTTAAATGTTTCATTGATCACTTTTTAATCAAATTAATGACGAATAATTAATCAAATATAGTTTCAATTTTATAAATGACAAGAAAATCGTCAAAAAAATAATCAAGAAGCACTTAAAGGCAAACCGATATTTAGCCTTGAAAGGTCAGTGTTTATGGCAACTAGTGCGCAGATTCACTTTCTTTCTTCAACTTATCAGCGAGTGCAATGTATTTTTCTTTCTGCACCTTGCATGCTTTAATCTTAACCCGTGTTTGATCCGCATACAATGCATCTTTATTGTCTTCATGCTCTTGCAATTCCGTTTGCAAAGTACCAATTTTCGCATCAAAATATTGATCCAAGTAACTAAGCGCTTGAGGTAAAAACATAATAATATAAAAGCCTCCTGTTTCAGCAAGATCTTCATAAATAGGATACGCCTTTTCTGCCATCGCAATGTCGTGACGCGCGATAAAAAGGGTCAATGAATTCATCACTCCAAGTTTATCAAAGCCTTCAAAAGCATCCCCTTCAAGAGCGGTCTTCATGAAATCAAATTTCTCTGGACCACCATGCGCTGCATAGATTTGTGAAATCACATAAATAATCGTTGACGATTTTTCGCTCTCCAAAGTTTCCGCAATTTTCAATGCTTCGTCAGGATTAATTCCACTCAAGCTACTCAACGCAATCGATATGACTGAATACGAACGGTCTTCTTGAGCGCGCTTGTTGTAGATAGCAGAAAGTACTTTTTCATCATCAATCAGTTGCCCAATCGCAGCAATTGCAGCAACTCTAACATCCGATTTTGGATCATTCTCGATCATTCCTTTTACGATCTCTAATCCTTTTACGGCGTAATCACCTTCCAATTCAGCCGCTTTACCCAATGCTAAAACTCGGATGTGCCAGAACTTATCTTTCAGTCCGTCCAAGATCATTTTTTGACCTTTTGGATTGAAACCGTTCGTTCCTTCCATCAAACCTTGCTTTCTTGCTGCATAGCGCTCGCCCAAGTAAAACTCATTGATGTATTCATTTTGCGACTTGTTTATTTCCTTGTCCGCTAACACTACTTGTTGGTAATCGTAAATGAATGTTTTTAACGTTCCTGTATATGGCAATTCGAATTCCTCTGTCAATTCATCGATAACAACATTATGAATGTGTATTCCATTGTCATCAAAAACAGCAATCTGGAAAGGAATTTTATATATCGGTGAAAGTTCCAAACTTTGCTTTTGCTCAACGCTAACTAACAATTTGTTATTCTTCGTGTCAACTTCTTGATTGAAAACCAAGGTTGGATGTCCCGATCCTAAATACCATTGATTAAAAAACCAGTTCAAATCTTCTCCAGTAACTTCTTCAAATGCCAATCTTAATTCGTGGAATTCAGCGGCTTGGTATTGATTGTCCGTCAAGTACCTTTTCAACGAAGCGAAAAATGCATCATCTCCAAGGTAATTTCTAAGCATGTGCAAGATTCGGCCTCCTTTGTTGTATGAATGCCCATCGAACATTTGCTCCTTGTCATCAAAATCGAACCAAACCAAATCGTGGTATCCTTGAACAGAAGCCGATTGGCGGTATCCTTCTGCCTCTACTTCCGCGTAATAATCTGCTTCGTCAACACCATATCTGTGTTCATCCCACAAGTACTGCGAGTAATTCGCAAAAGATTCATTCAATGTTAAATTTGACCATGACTCCGCTGTTACTAAATCTCCAAACCAGTGGTGGAACAATTCATGCGCAATCGTTGATTGATCATTTTCATCCAATAATTCTCTGTCAGTTTTGTACGCATAATCTCCAAAAATAACCGCTCCAGTATTTTCCATCGCTCCAGAAACGTAATCTCGAACAACAATCTGCGTGTACTTATCCCAAGGATATTCAACGCCTAATAGTTCAGAGAAGAAACGGATCATTTCTGGTGTTTCTCCAAAAATCGCTTTCGCTGACCCTTCCCATTCTGGTTCTACGATATAATTCACTTCCATTAACGATCCGTCCTTTCTTGTGTATGAATCTTTAACGATTTTAAATTCACCGACACCCATCATAAACAAATACGGTGCGTGGGGGAGAACTTGTTTCCAATGGTCAACTCGTTTTCCTCCTTCGATAGGTGTGCTTGAAATCAAAGTTCCATTTGAAAGCGTGATAAACTTATCTTCTACTGTGATAAAAATCTCTTGTGTTGTTTTAGCATTTGGCGAATCAATTGTCGGGAACCAAACTGAACTTGATTCCGTTTCTCCTTGCGTCCAAATTTGTGGCATTACATCCTTATCTTCTCCCAATGGGTTAATGAAGTAAAGTCCTTTATCCGAAGTGATCGCTGCGCTTCCTCCTGTCGTTCTTTCGTCCGGCTTGGAAACGTAATCAATGACAACTGTGTATTCTTGGTCTCTTGTGTATTCCTTATCCAATTGGATATTTAAAACATCCAAGATATAGGCAAACTCAACCGTTTCTCCATTCATCTTAACACTATTGATGTCCATTCCTTTTGCATCGAGAATCAATTCCTGTGTTGCATGGAAATGAGGTTTTGCTGTAATTGTCGCAATTCCATTCATTCGCGATTGTTTCCAATCAAAATTTACTTCCAACTTCGTGTGAATCAAATCCGTCAACTGTGTTTCAGAAGGATTGTATACCGGCCGCCCTTGAATAATCAACTCTTCACCCAAAGCAACTACTTCTGTGTCATTTGGTGACTCAGAACCTTCACCCATGTACAAGGGATCCCCCTTCCTAACCCCACATGCTACCATGAATAGCGCCATCGAATATAAAACAAGCTTTCTCATAATCTTAACTAATTTATTACCTTACAAATCTGGACAAATAAATTGGATTGAAATGCAAAATCTACAGCATCGGACGAGGATTCTGTTATTTTTGTATCAAATACATGATTAAATGGCAAATCGCATTTGGAACATTGATGGACAAGAAACGGTTGGAACTGAAGGAGCCGTTTTAAAATGGGACGATGAAAAATTTTTCTCTCTTGATTTTGGTGGAAAGACCTTCTTTGGTGAAATCTTAGAGGAAAATACCGAAAGTAATAACTTGAAATTGAAAATCAATCACCGTGTATTTGAAATCAAAAAGAAAGGTGAATTAGACGACCTAATCGCAGCGATGGGATTAGACATTCCAAAAGTAAAGAAGCTTAAAGAACTTCAAGCTCCAATGCCAGGAAGAATTGTGAACGTTGCAGTTAAAGTAGGCGATTCTTTGGAAGTTGGTGATGAAATCCTGTCTCTTGAAGCCATGAAAATGGAAAATGTTTTGAAAGCGGAAGGAATTGGAATCGTAAAAGAGATCAACATTTCAAACAACGATGTCGTAGAAAAAGGAACGGTGCTTATCGAGTTTGAGTAAACTCTTATCTTTGACTGTTTTAGAAAGTATTCCCCAACTCACACAGAGGAAAAATGGAATTTAGCAGCACATTATTTCTTTTGTACTTCTTGCCCGCTTTTTTAGTGGTCTATTCCCTTCTGGGCAAACATACTTCGCTCAAAAATTGGTGGATTCTATTGGCCAGTATCGGATTTTACGCTTGGGGCGCGCCGGAATTCGTTTTCATCCTGCTTATTTCTACAGTCATTGATTTTTACGTCGTAAAGCAACTTTATCTCGCGGACAATCAGAAACGAAAGCGGCTTTTGCTTATTCTTTCGCTCACAATGAACCTCGGGCTTCTCGCCTATTTTAAATACGCCAATTTTTTTGTTGAGAATTTCAACGACATGCTTCACGCGATCGGAGTTCATCGCGTGGGTTGGACAGCAGTGGTCTTGCCAATCGGGATCTCATTCTATACCTTCCAAACCTTAACGTATTCGGTCGATGTTTATCGGGGCGTTCACAAACCACTCGCCAAATTAAACCAGTATTTATTGTACATCATGTCCTTCCCACAAATGATTGCTGGGCCGATTGTACGCTTTAATTTTATTGCCGATCAAATCACAGAACGGCGCGAAGTAATTGATGATAAACTCTACGGTTTTTATCGGTTCTGTATCGGACTTACGAAGAAGGTACTTATTTCGAATGTGCTTGGTGCTCAAGCGAAAGAGGTAATGGAATTGCCTGCGGATCAATTGTCGTTTATCGCCTCTTGGATTGGAATTCTGGCCTACACCTTCCAAATTTATTTTGACTTCTCAGGATACTCCGACATGGCCATTGGTTTGGGAAAAATGATGGGTTTCACATTTCCAGAAAACTTCAATAACCCCTACAATTCCAAAAGTATTACTGAATTCTGGCGCAGGTGGCACATCACCCTCGGCGATTGGATGAAAAACTACCTCTACATTCCTCTCGGCGGGAGTAAAGTGGATTCAAAGTTTAGGCTATTCTTTAACCTATGGTTGGTCTTCCTGATTTCAGGTCTGTGGCACGGTGCATCATGGAACTTTATTATTTGGGGTGCATTTCACGGCTTTTTCTTAATTCTAGACCGTCTTTTCTTAAAGAAACTACTGGACAAAGCCGGCACCATTCCAAGTGTCCTTTTCACCTTTTTCGTTGTAATGATCGGTTGGGTGTTCTTTACGATTGAAGACCTTGATACTGCATTGGTCTATCTTTCGAAAATGTTCACCTGGGACGGTATAGACATGATCGAAATGACGAATGAATCGGTTGCACTATTATTCATAGGTGCAATCATTTCCTTTGCGTGTTTAACGCGAGTCGGGCGCTTTTTGGAGACATTCATTTATAAAGAAGTGAATGTAAACCTCATTACTCGGTTGACCCTTTCCTTTGTTGGTTGTGTGCTATTCGCTTTATGTGTCGGTTCTATTACAGGAGAAGATTTTAATCCCTTTATTTATTTCAGATTTTGATGACAAATAAAGAACAAAATACCATCAAGAAAGTTGTCTTTGGAATCATAGTCCTCGTGCTTTGTCTTCCAGCAATTCAGCACAAAACGCATTTCGCCAATGAAAAGACACTTCACGGTGCCGTTTCAAGTACCGAATACAAAGAATTCACCTGGGAAACATGGTACAATTCTGAATACCAAGAAAGCACATCCAACTACCTAAACACCAATTTTGGTTTTCGTCCTGAATTTATCTGCCTGAACAATCAACGTCATTATTCTTTTTTCTATACCGCAAGAGCAAAAGGAGTGTTATTAGGTAAAGAGAGTTATCTCTACGAAAGAAACTACATCAAAGCACACCTTGGTATCGATTATATTGGCGAAAAAGAAATACAAGAAAAGACGCGGAAATTAAAGTTTGTTCAGGACAAATTAAAAGAAAACGGAACGGACTTATACGTTGTATTTGCTCCTGGAAAAGGATCGTATTATCCTGAGTATATTCCGGACGAATGGTTCGAGGGAATTAAGAAAAATGCACCGACAAATTACAAATCATACAAATCTGAATTCGAAAAAAAAGAAGTCAATTACATTGATTTTAAGTCTTGGTTTTTGGATATGAAAAAATCAACTCCGTATCCACTATTTGCGAAAGCAGGAATTCACTGGAGTAAATACGGAGAGTTCTTAGCTGCGGATTCATTGCTTCAAAAAATCGGTGAAATTCGAAATGCACAAATGCCCGATCTTGTTTTGGATCAAGTTGTCGTTGACAAAGTGAACCGAGATGGTGATTATGATATCGGAGAAGGAATGAACCTTCTTTTTGACCTGCCAACTTACCCAATGGGATACCCTCAATTTCACTGGGATTGGGACACATCTCAGACGCAACAAGTTGTTACCTTTATTGCTGACAGCTACTTCTGGGGGATGTTCAATTACGGATTTTCACGTGACTTGTTTGGCGATGGTGAATTCTGGTATTATAACAAACAGATCTATCCAGACAGTTACACCACTCCACTTGAAGTTAAGGACATTGATATTAGGGCAAAAGCAGAAGAAAACGATGTCATTATCCTTTTGTCTACCGATGCCAATTTATACAAGTTCGCTTTTGGATTTATAGATCAGCTCTATGAGGCTTACAAGGATTAAACTGATCTAGTAAAATTCACTATATTGTAGATTCAAATCAATTTGATGCGTCTTCTACTTATTTCTCTTATTTCTTTTAGCGCAAGCTTTTCATTTTCTCAATGCGCTTATAACAATTCTTTCATTCAGAATGTTGCATTGTCCTGCCCAGGAAATACAAACGTTAGCTGCATGAATTCAGGAGAATATTTCAGTCTGGATATCCTGCAAGGTAACATCTATACGGTTTCAACATGTGGCAGCAGTCCATTTGACTCTCAGTTAACCGTTTATGACAATACTGGCTCAAACGTTTTAGCGTACAATGATGATGCTTGCGGATTGCAATCCACAGTTAGTTTTGTAGCGATTGCCAATGGGTCGGTTCATGTTTTATTGGATCGATACGATTGTCAAAACAACGGCGGATCGTGTATGGACGTGACAATAAACTGCGACGAGCCTGTAATTCTAGATTCATCCAATTTGCCAATCGTTGTCATAAACACCGCTGGTGGAGCATCTATTCCGAACGAGCCGAAGATTGATGCCACCATGGGAATCATTTACAACGGTCCAGGGAATACGAACTATTTTACCGACCCTTTCAACGAGTACTCGGGTGATATCGGAATTGAATTAAGAGGATCTTCGTCTCAAGGTTTTCCTAAAAAACAATGGGGGCTCGAAACAAGAACCAACCTCGGTCAAACAAATGATGTCTCAATTTTCGGAATGGCCTTTGACAATGACTGGGTGTTACAAGCGCCTTATTCGGATAAATCATTAATTCGAAATGTTCTCGCTTATGATATGGGCTGGGACTTAGAAGAGTATTCTCCAAGAACACAATTGTGTGAAGTTGTTTTGAATGGTGTGTATGAAGGTGTTTATGTCTTCATGGAAAAAATCAAACGGAAAGACGGTAAGGTCGGAACTAACGATGTGGAACCTCAAGACATTTCTGGAAATGAACTGACTGGTGATTACATTCTAAAAGTGGATAAATTAACCGCGGGTGGTGTTGTCGCTTGGACTTCATCCATTCCTCCATACAGCGGATCTGGCCAAACAATTAAGTTCCAATGCCACGACCCTTCAATTGACAGTTTAAACGCTACACAATTGAACTACATCGAAACGTACATTACCGATTTTGAAAACGCTTTAAATGGACCTAATTTCGCGGATCCTGTTTTGGGATACGCGCCCTACATCGATGTAATGTCCTTTATCGATTTTTTCCTTGTCAATGAAATCAGTAAAAACGTTGATGGCTATCGTATCAGTAGTTTTATACATAAAGTTCGCGCAAGTGAAGGCGGCAAATTATACGCGGGCCCGCTTTGGGATTTCAACCTTGCTTTTGGAAATGCAAACTATTGCGACGGTGGAAACACAGCAGGTTGGGAACTCGATTTCTACAACCAGTGCGGTGGAGATGGAAACCAAAATCCTTTCTGGTGGGAAAAGCTAATACAAGACCCTAACTATACGCATAACTTGAATTGCCGTTGGACCGAAATGCGTCAAGGAGCATGGCATACGGATTCAATCATTGAGCGAATCGACAATTACGCCGCATATCTTGATGAAGCCCAACAGCGCAACTTTAGCAGGTGGCAAATTCATGGAACGTATATTTGGCCAAACAACTTCATCGGGAATTCATTTCAAGAAGACATTGCCTACATGAAGGATTGGATCACAAACCGTGTGAACTGGATGGACGCCAACATGTTCGGATCCTGTCCAGACTTGGGCGTTGAGGAAAAAGACCTCGAATTGGTTCAAGTATTCCCAAACCCAGCTGTCAACGATTTTAACTTCTCTTTTAAGGAATACATTTCCAAGGGCACAATGGAACTTATGAATCTCTCAGGACAGGTCATTTACCATGTGGAAGAGATCTCTGGAAAAGGACATCAAATTCACATTGACAATCTCGCTTCGGGTATGTATTACTACACTTTCAATCTTGACGGAAAAATTGTGAAGGGAAAATTAATGATACAACAGTAGACCAAAATTTCGAAGCTTCAATTTCGAGAACAAAATATTGAATAACAACTATGAATAAAGTAGCATTTGCAATTGTTTTAGGAGGACTCGTAAGCTTAACGGCTTGCACAAAGGTTGAAGGATCTGGTGGAACCTCAGCGGTTACAGGGACCGTTCAAGGAAGAACATACTCATCCAACGGAGGCGGAGCTGAACAGGAAGTCACACAAGTAATTCTTCCGGAAGGGAGTGCTATAAGTGAAGGTGATTATTTTTTGTTAAACACTCCGAATGGCGGAACGCTGTACTATGTATGGTTCAGATGGGTAAATGGAGTTCAGCAAGATCCAAATTTATCGGGGAGAACAGGTATCCAAGTGGATTTTGATTTTTCAGAATCGAACGCTATTGTTGCAACAAATACGTTGGCTGCGTTGAATGCGGCTGCAAGTGCTGATTTCACATTTTCATTGAACAATGACATCATTACGATCACAAACACCTTGACAGGAGAAGTTACCGATGCAGACGAATTGTCTTCCAACATTTTAGTTGATGTTCAGAATCAAGGTGGCGGTGCATCAGCTGGAAGCACTTCTTTTACAGAAGGCCCAATGGTCGATGAGCGTGTTTACATCATTTATGGAGAAGAAGGATTCTACAGCGAATCTGTAAGAACAGATGCAAATGGAAACTATACATTCACTGGATTAAACAGAGGAAACTACACAGTTTATGCGTTTACTGAAGACACTTTAAACTTGGGTGGAACACTTACACAGGTTGAATCTACCGTCAACATTGCGAATAAAAAAGAAGTAGTAACGGCAGCCGACCTATATATCATTAAATGATTCGAATTCTAAAAAAGAGTCTTTTCGTTGTTGGTGTTGCTCTTCCAATACTCTCTTCGGCCCAAAGCGATTTTGGCGTTTGGACGGGAGCTGATGTTCGCATGCCGATTACAAAAAAGCTAGATGTGGGATTACAGCTGGAAAGCCGCTTTGCAAATAATGCCTCAACGGTGAATAAATCATTCATTTCGCCTTACGTTAAATACGATTTGAAAAAGCATATCGGATTGGGAATGGCCTATCGTTTCGGAAACAGACCAACAACGGGATTGCTAGGTGGGGACACATACCACAGAATCGGATTGGATGCTAATTTCAAGGATCTGTTGGAATTTTTCATGAAGAAAACCAAGTTAAAATTGGATGCTCGGCTTCGATATACGCATGCCTGGGATCGAGGAGATCTAAACAACGATAATTTCAGAACTCGGATTAAATTGAGTTATAATCTTCCGAAAACCAAACTGAAACCTCATGTTGCAGCAGAGTTTTTCTTGCATTTCAACGATCAATTAATGTACACTTCAACGAGTGTAACAGGCAATCATCGTTTCAATAAATACCGCCTCCGTTTGGGACTTGAATACCCAATCAAGAAGCGCCATGAATTGAATTTGTATTATATCGTTGAGCCTGAAATTGAAAGTCCAGACACCGATTTTATTTTGGGACTTGGATACAAGTACGAAATAAAAAGAAAAAAGCGATAGCACGTCTGTCAATAGACTGGCTTTTGATATGTTGAAACGTCAAGGATAATGTGCTGTGTTTGTTTTGAACCACTGAAGAAAAAGCCAAGCTTTTGAAGACAAGTGTTAACGCAGGTAAACAAAGGCACTATTTTTAAGGTGCTGCTTTTTGACATAAGATTTAATTAAAATTAAATCCTCAAAGATCTTTTCAATGCCGTTAGGGCAGAAATATTGGATCCTTTATTACGATCGGGTCGACGAGAAACTTTTGGACTTTTTCACCCTCATGGTAGTAGATCGCTGCTTTGGTAGCTGATAGCATTGGATCAGCATCAACGAGCTCCCTTCCTTTTCGAAGGTTAAGATTGAGAATAAAGCTTTCAACATTAATTGGGTACATAGCGCCCTTATATTCGAGGCTATCCATTGATTTAGGCTCCAAATTCAACAACTCAACTTCAATCGACAACATTACTTTACCTCGCCCGCCTTCTGTTCCAGAAACGTATTCTTGTAAGAAAGCCGACTTCACCTTGAAATCATTGGTTGTCACTACTATTTCCTTCTGAGTACCGCAAGAGCTCATAAAGCCCAAAAGGCAAGCCATCAAAGGATAAAGAATTTTTTGAGGAGAATTCATAAGTTTCAATTAAGAATTGCAATATACAAATAGACGTGATAATGATTAGAGTTTAGCCCTATGCAATCTAAGGTCTTATTGATGCCTTTTGTATTGGTTCGTATTCAAGGACAAAAAAAAGGGACTTTTTCAAGTCCCTTGCAGATTTTAGTTTGTTGTTATTGAAGCAAATGCTTTATTTATTATCATCGGATACCTTGTTCCGAATTCGATAATGCACCACTCCCGAAATCTTTTGATTTCTTCCACGTCTGAAAGCATTTTTAATGACTTATACAGCTCCTTTTGAAAGAGCTGCGCATCAAAGCTTACTCCGCGAAGAATCTTTTTAGTGAATTCTAACATTTCGAATGGTTTGTTCTTCAATATAACGATTAATCTTCTAAAATATTATATTTCAACCTGTTAAAAAAAGAAAACATACCGTAAACCCACTGAATATCAGGATACTTATTTTTGAAATTCAACTTTTATCCAAAGCAAAAGCGACTTTGTTAATCGATATGCTTTTCAATCACATGGTAAATTTCTTCAGTAACGGCGTCACGGATGTAAATCAACACATGAGCGTTATCCGCTGCGTATTCAGCAGGAAGTTCATAAACATAGTTGAAGTAATACTTCCCATTAGCATCCATGTGTTCAAGGTCCAATTCTTGACCAAACGTTTTGTTGTCAAGCGTAGCTCTGAGAATATCGTGGTGCACGTAATTAGGATCTTGTGAATTGTCAACCAATTTTTGAGGAGCAATTAGCGAATCTTGGTGCAATTGAACAACAATTCTCAATTCGTTTGATACAGCACCAATATTATCCGCTTCTACGTGTAAAAACACGCCTCTCGTCGATGGAAAATAATTTAATTGAGCTTGAAGGTTTACTTTCAAATCATTCGCTGTTAAAAGTGCAACTGCACTAGGGTCCCATGTAGACGGGCCTTGCATTGGGCTGCCATTCTCATCTTCATTTCTACTTATTGTTCCAAAAGGATTCCCCGTAAACAAAGATCCTGCCCATTGATTTCCGAAGTAGTTTCCTAATTCATGCGTTGTTTCATTATAGAAAATAGTATTGTAACCTGCGCCTGGGTTCAATACTTGAAGCGTTCCTGTTCCATTTGGCCCAGCATGAACGCTTGAAACAAATACACGTCCTGGATTTTCATTTTCAATATCTTCCGCTTCCGCTGCTGCTGCTGGACAGAAATTACACGTGTGTCCTGTAAAATCTTCAATCAAGATATTACGATCAACATTTGCGTTTGCGCCAAAAGCAGTATAAACGTTCGTGTAATAGTGTAACGAATCTCCGTTCGGATAAAGCCCCCAATTTGCCACTGGATCAGCAGGCGGATAAGGATTCTCCACTTTATCACATGATGTCAATGCTCCAAGTGCGACTGCTGTTATAAATAATATCTTCTTCATAGTTTTGTTTTTTAGAAGCTTTGAGTAAATCCTACTGTTAATCCATTTGAAGCTGGTACGAATCGACAAACACCGCCAACACAGAACAATCCTGCACGTTGTCTACCGTAACCAAATGTAATTCTTGTTGCATCTTTAATGTATCCAAATGATCCATAGAAATAATGCAATCGAAGTGCTTCATCAGGATTTCCATAATTGTATTGATCCATAATACTAAAGAACCAATTCGGAGAAACATTGTATTCAACTAATACTGTTGCCCAATTACCATTGTCATTCGTAACCCTTTCCCCCGAATACTTGTCTTCTACTTTATTTAAAAATAGCGCCTGAAGCTCTGCTCTCAACGAGTGTTTCTTGTTGATTTTGTATCCAGCCTCAACAACTCCAATGTTCGTTTTAATCAAACCGGTAGCATTCCCCGTTACTTTAGCAACGTCATTATTCAATACAAGGTTGAAATAACTCAACTTTAAATTGAATTTCTTATTGAATTTTCTTGTAATATTGAAGTTGATGTCTTGCCAGTAAACACTATCACTTATATCAAACAGGCCTGTTGAATACGCAACTCCTGTTGAATCCAAAGGATTGACACCAGAAACATCTCTATTTGGACCGTAAGCTGTTGAGTAATTCAAGTTCAATGAAGTCCCATATTTCCCACCTAACTTTGACCCTCTTTTAATCGTATAAAGAATTTCACCTTGGAAGGCAATCTCTCCAACAGGTTGTGTAGCATATGGATATAATGAAGCTACTAGATTGTATGTGTGCACTTTATTCATCGATGGAAGGTAGTTGATGAATAAATCTTGCAATGATGACGTTCTATCTGAACGGTAACTCATATTATCAACTGATTTCGCAGAAAGAATAATTCCAAGTCCTTTTCTTGAATAACCGAAGTTAAACAAGGCAGCATGACCGTAATTGTAATTGTAATTGTTATCCGATGATGGATCTTGTTCCTTGATTATGTACTCACCATCTAAGGTGAATTTACCATATCTCAATTTCAATCTTCCGCCGTAAGCGCCAACGTTTTCAGGAAGAATCAAATCTTCCCTATCATCCACTTGGTATTTACTCATAAACGATCCTCCAAGGGTTACTTTCAATTTTTTAGTTTTCAACTTTTCAAAAGCCGCATTAAAATTGATTTCTCCATCGAAACCTCTTGTAATCCCATCAGAATGAACAATTCTTCCTTCTTGAAACGACAAACGTTGTTTGCCATAAACGCCCTTAATCTTCACGCCGTCCATTGGACGAACGATAACACGTCCACCGTCCATTAAGTTGTCATAACCCAATTGTCTATCCTCGTAGGCTCTAAAAATCATTCCTGATCCAAATTGCTCATAAAACGAACCTACAGTAATGTCAACGAAATCATTTTCATATCCTAGATAGCGCATTCCAATTCCAGTTCCATCGAAACGGTTCGGATATCCTTGAATTCTCGGTAAATACGATTCAAGACGCATTCCTGCCTTGAAATTACCGTTGGTATAAAACACATTGATGTATGTATTCAATAACCCTTTAGAAGGTGGTTGATCCGCATCAATTAAAGTGTCTTCATTCAAGTACTGAAACGTACTCTCCATGTTTCCAGTGATCGATCCTCCTTTGTTAATCTGTTGGGCATTTCCCATAAAAGAGAAGACCACAGCAAAAGCGCAAATAGCAATTTTTTTCATCAAGTATAGCAATTTATGTTTTCAGAGATTGGTTACTCTGCAGAAGCCTTTTTGGTATCAGCCTTCTCAGCATTCATTTCTGTCAATTTTAGAATCTCTTTGTATAGTTTCTCTTCATCTCCAGGTGAAAAACCTGCGTGAGAATATACGATAGTACCGTCAGTGTCTAATAAGAACGTATGAGGAGGGTTGTTTACACCCATTGCTCGTTTGAAGTTTCCATTTGGATCCATCAATACCAAGTATTCCCATCCTTTTCCATTAACATACATCGGAACAGAGTTCTTCGTTCTTTCATCGTCCAGTGAAACAGCCACTAAATTTACACCTGTTTCATCCTGCCAGTCAATATATAAATCATGGATCGTATTAAGTTCTTTCTTACAAGGTGAACACCAAGTTGCCCAAAAGCTAATAACTACTGGTCCGTCGAATCCAAGTTCAGAAGTGTTCACTTCATTTCCTTCCATGTCCATCAGTTTAACAGAAGCTACCTTCTTTCCAGAAGTCAGTCCATGGTCGTCACCTTCTTGTGCATTTGACATTAGAGCGATAGATACACCAACGAACAGTAATAATAATTTTTTCATTTTTATTTGATTTAGATTTTCACTTGCAGGTTTTCAAAAATCTTGCCGTAAATCAAATGTAAGGTATTTTTAGAGTATGTCGCCCCAGAACATAAAGAAAACTCTTGGATTCCTAACGTTCTAAATTTACCTTTCACAATTCTAACATTCAACAAAATCGTGTAGTTTAGGATTACAATACTTCTATTCCTTTTTCGAGCAATTTTGGCCCAATACTTGTTTCATGCTTGACTGATATGGTGTTAATCGTTATATTTGTTTAGAACGAAAAGAAATCGAATGAAAAAAACATTACTCTCTATATTTGCCATTGCCGGATTTTCAATCTTAGCTTCTGCTCAAGTTGAAATGTATGTTGATGGAGGAACAACGGATTACGCTGGAGGTGGAGTCTATACATTTTACGCTACTGGCGAGACTGATCATATACATGAAATCCATGTTGAAAATCATTCGGGTAGTGATAAAGACTGGTTTGTTTCAAGAACTAGAATTAACAGACCAACTTCATGGACTGACTTTTTATGTTGGGGACACGAGTCTAACACATTCGGTGGAACTTGTATTGATGGATTGACAATGGATTCCGATCCTTGGAGCATGCAAAATAGTCAAGCGGTAACAGTATCGGATGGTGAATACGGATTTATTTCTTCGCATATTACACCTAGTTTTAATGATCCAACTACAGTTATATATAGATATTATATTGGAGATTCTATAAATCCATATACTGACTCAATGGATGTAGAAGTTATTTTAACTCCTCTTTCAATTGAAGATATTGCTCCATCATTATCAGTTAGTGTGGCTCCAAATCCTGCAAGTGATTACGTTAAAGTTACAGCAGACGGTGTTAACGATGCAACTGTAAGAATTATGGATGTTCTTGGTAACTTGATCTTAACTAAGGAAATCACAGGTTCTAAAACGTTCGATGTTTCTGAATATAGAAATGGAATCTACTTCGTAATTGTAGAATCAAATGGTGTAAAAACTGTAAATCGAAAAGTGATCATTCGTCACTAGTCGTAACTCAAAATATTAAAACCGTCTCGGCTTTGCCAAGACGGTTTTTTTGTGCGCTCTACTTTCAGGGCAAAGCAAAACATTGTTTGATTGCTAAACCAGCAGTATTTTTTCCGACCCTTTAACAGCAGGACCCAATCCTCTTTAACATTGATTTCCTACCCGTTTATATGATGGGAAATCATGCAATAGGCTGTACGGCATTGACTTCACTTCTACGTATCTTGATGAACATTAAAAATGAACTCTAACTTCATAAATATTTCAACTATGCTCAACACAAGAAAATTAATTCTCTCAAGCCTCATCGTCTTGTCTGCATTTCTCTCTAATGCTCAAGCCCCTACTATTACAATAGACAATAGTATGGTTGGAACTCAATATATTGGAACAGTTCCTTTTCCCGATTTATTTACACACAACTTTGCGAGCGAAGTGATCGAAACAACTCCAACGGGCGTACCCGAAATGATCAATGAATTACACTTCACGAATGAAACAACCGATTCGGCATATTGGATTGTTTCCAGAAGAAGAATTTCAGTAGATACAAGTTGGAACGATTTCCTTTGTTGGGGACATGAATCAGATCCTTTTGGTGGTCAATGCATCGATGGTGAAGATATGGACTCGTCCATTTGGGAAGGCCCTTGCTTGCAAACTTATATCGTTGGATTGGCCGCCGGTGAATATGGTAAGGTCAGTTCACATATCTTCCCAAATCTAAATCAATCTGGTTGTGGTACTTATCGCTATTATGTAGGTGATTGTAATGATCCATTTGCGGATTCAGTAGACATAAGTATATGCTTCTCCGTTGGAATTGATGCACTTAACAAACCAGAATTGTTAGTGAAAATAGCACCAAATCCAGCGAATGACCATTTTAAAATCACAAGTGAATCCCCCTTAGAATTGAACTATTCAATTGCCAATTCTTTAGGGCAAGTGATTGATTCAGGAGCATTCATCAACAACCATTCTGTGGCAACAAGCAGATTTGAAAACGGCATTTATTTCGTTAAAATTACAAATGGAACTGTTGGATTGAAAACAGAACGAATAATTATAAATCATTGATGAATATGAAATCTATTTGTTTAACCTTCTCGCTTTTTGCTTTCATTTGTTCAAGCTACGGACAAATCACCAGTATCCATATTGAATCTATTGAATCCGGAGCCTACAATGGAACGGTGAATCCAGCTGATTTTCTAACACATAATTTTTCGGGAGAAACGATTCAAATCAACTCTAACGGACAAAATTCACTTACCGTTCATTTATTGTTTAACAATCTTACCCAAAACCAACAAGACTGGATTATTTCGCGACTGCGGCTCAATCTCAATCCATCCGGTTGGGAGTACATCCAATTCGGTGAAACTACAGATGTTTTCGGAGGAGTTGGGGCTGATCTTTCCACAAGCCCCGACCTTTGGATAGCTCTTCCAAGTTTTGAACAAACTGTTGAGTTCGATGAAGTATTAGGTCTTTCAGTCTTCCTTTCCCCTAGTAGCACAAGTGGCTGCGGAACCTACCGGTACTATCTTGGAACGACTCTGGACCCCTTTCAAGACTCAGTAGATTTGGAAATTTGCTATACACTTGGAATAGATGATTTAAGCGAAATTGAAGCAAACATTTACCCCAACCCTAGTTCAAGTCAACTCAACGTGGAAGCAGATTTAATGGACGCTTCGATTGCAATTGCAGACCTTTCTGGACGTACTATATTAGCTGAGCAATTCAATAATGAAATGAACCTTAATGTTGCAGAACTTAAGGATGGTATCTACTTTGTTATCATTGAAAAAAAGGGAATATCAACGATTAAAGAGAAAATAATAGTTCAGCACTAAGCCCAGTTCATCTTCTCAAAATAAATCAGTTCATTTTCCTTAACTTTGGTAAAAACTGAACCTTGGGGCTGACTTCTCATTTTATAACTGCGCTTAACATTCCTTTTACCAGGAAGTTGTCATTTGTTATATGAAGTCCATTTTCACATATCTCTTCATTTTCTTCATTGCCTCAGCATTTGGGCAAACCAATTTTGTTTCTCAGCACAGTTTTTACAAAGATCATGTCTTCGCCAATAAATTAGAAAACCCTTATAACGGCGGCTCCTTCTTTCCCTTGACAGAGCGCGAATTTGACATTGTTCCCGCCATTATCGATTCAACAAAACAATACTACGATTTCACTGTCACGCTTTTTAGAAAACACCTTTTCGAGCTGAATGGGAAAGACTTTCACATTGGAATTTCACCAATGCTCGACATCTCCAGAGGAAGGGATTTTGCTGACACAACGGGTAGAAAATTATTTCAAAACACCAGAGGATTTATCGTCGAGGGAGATTTTTTCAAGAACTTTTCGTTCATGACTTCATTCTATGAAAACCAAGCGCGCTTTACACAATACGAATCCGATGTGTTCAGTGCTTTGGGCGAATTGTATCCAAAAGACAGCAATTACCTTACACAAAATGCCGTAATTCCAGGATCAGGACGAACGAAAGCATTTAAAGACGACGGATTCGATTACGCCTACGCGATTGGAAATATCGTATACACGCCCATAAAACAATTGACGATTTCGACTGGAAACAACCAGCATTTTATTGGTGACGGTCATCGATCGTTGTTGCTTTCAGATCATTCGTACAGCTCTCCTTATTTCATGGTAGATTGGCAAATATCTCCGAAATTTCGTTTTAGCTACATGCGTTCTCGGCTAATGAATCTCATCCGTAAGCCGGCAACAAGTTCCGTGGAATCGTTTTACGAAGCGAAAGGGTATTCCGTGAACTATTTCACGTACCAACCCAACGAGAAAGTCAACATCAGCCTTTTTGAGGGCGCTATTTGGAATAGAGGCGACTCTGTTACAAGTCACGCTTCACATCCAATGTTCTACAATCCAATCCCGGCTCTTTCTTCGCTTGCGCTAATGAATAAGGGCGAATTGAATTCAATCATTGGATTGAACCTTGGCGTTCAAGTAGCAGATAAACATCGCGCTTATGGGCAAGTCGCATTGAACGGTTCAAGGTTTGACAAAGTAGGATTCCAACTTGGCTACCGAGGATACAATTTTTTCGGACTTCAGGATTTCATGATTCAATTCGAATACAACAATGTTCCCTTGGGATTGTACGAAGCGGACAATAAACGATTGAGTTATTCGCATTACAACATGTCACTTGGGCATTCAAGAGGAAATGGATTTCAAGAAGTTTTGTTGCGCTCCAATTATGAATTCAAACGGTTTTATGCGGAGTTAAGCCTCAATTATTACCTTTTAGAAGACTATGATGAACTTGGCTTACTGCCGGTTACAAAAGATGCCATTTGGTACAATCCAGAATCGTTTACCGTACTTAACACTTCAGTGGAAGTAGGATATAGAATCAATCGAAAATTGAACTTTACGGTTTTCACTTCAGCGACCGTTCGAGGAACTACCCACACTGACAAAAGGAACACATCGTTTTTCAATTTCGGACTCCGAACGGGTTTAAACAATCATTATTCAGACTTTTAATGAAAGGGATTTTTTACATAGCACTTTTCATATCATTCGGATCTTTCGGTCAGGGATTTCAAGGTGGGCTTAAGGTGACTGAGCGAGTAATAATGCCACCCCAGCCCGTAAACCCTAACATTGGAGGCGTTGGACGAATTTTCGAAGAGCTCCCATCTGATAAGGTTTTGGACCTTTCAATAAAGACACATACGAGCATTAAACCTGCAATTCGAATTCAACCAAAAAGGGCGCCATTAAATAGAAATTACGCAGAAATCAACGGTCTCGTCGATTGGAATTATTTAAAATCAACGACAACAGATTATCAACTTGGGCAATACAAACTTGGGGCTGGTGCTGAATTTGAATCGTACCTCAACGGGAAATGGTTCTTTCGACTTGCGGCGGTACAAGGATTGCATGAAACGGATTCATTGTACAATCCGAAGTCCTACTTCCAATGGCAGAAAGGGAAAACGAATTATTACACGGACATTCGAAGTCGAATAAGCTATACGCCAAACCACATCTTCAATTTTCAAGCGGGTCTGGACCACAATTTTATTGGCGAAGGATCAAGATCGATGTTTTTGGACGATTATGGCAAGCCGTATCCATTTGCAATGATTCGGGCGCGGTTCTGGAGATTGGAATATTCAATTCTCTATCAATTCATGCGAGAAGGACAGCATAAGGATTGGGAAGGTAAGTTCGCTTCAAGCCATCACATTTCTTTTAACGCTGCAAAATGGTTGAATATTGGGGTTTTTGAAACCGTTGTTTTCCAACCAAAAGATACCTTGCTTCATCGTGGATTTGACGCTGAATACCTCAACCCGATGGTTTTTTACAGACCGCAAGAGTATTCAATTGGATCATCAGACAATGTTCTTTTGGGAATTGAAGCGTCTGCCAAATGGAAACAACACACTGCTTATTTTCAATTTATTATTGATGAATTTTTCCTTGCCGAAATAAAAGCTCGAAGTGGTTGGTGGGCCAATAAATTCGGAGGTCAGCTGGGTGTGAAAGGACGTTTCCAAAAAGGGAACCACAAATTTTTCTACAGGGCAGAAACCAATTTCTCACGGCCATTTACGTATTCCCATATCTCAGAAGAACTGAATTATGGAAACCAGGGAACGCCATTGGCACATGTATACGGTTCAAATTTTGCGGAAATTTTGGCTGAATTGAAATGGGAAAGAGAAAAGTGGGGAGCAAATTTCTTTACCAACTATTCCTTCCACGGAAGTGACAAAGATGGATTCAATTATGGAGCCGATATCTATCAGCCTTACATTAATCGACCGTTTGAATTGGGTCATTTTATTGGAAGTGGAATTCAACGTAATTTCTTCAGAACACAATTGACGGTGAACTATTCAATTTTGAGAAAACGACCTTTGAAATTGTTCATCCAAAACATACTCTTTCACGATGTTCAAAACAAGCAAACGAACTACACAGTTGTGATTGGACTGCGCAGTATGCTTTGGAACGATTATCGGAATTATTAACAGTTTAATTTCTCCTCAACATAGATGCAAAGAAGCTCCACCTCATGTTTATTGATTAATTTCAAGACCGTGAAAACCACATGTAATTTTTTAATTATGAGAACCTTACTTCTTTTCTCGCTCGTGCTTTTCGCCTCAAGTAATCTTCAGGCTCAAAGGAATTCGCGGTTAACAATGGCTGAAATTCATTACGACAGCCAAGAATTGGAAGAAGCAAAAGAAGACATTGATCTCGCGTTTCAGCAAAAAAACCTTTCTAAAAAAGCAAAAGCCTGGCTCTTAAAGGGTAAGATTTATTATGCATTAGCTACCAAGGTTGGAACACCGACTTCTTCGGAGGGAAAATTGAAGTACTTCCAAGTGGCCGTTAAGGCATTTGAGCAGGCAAAATTAACGGATAATAAAGTCCTCCATACCACAGAAATTTGGCGCAATCAAAAAATGATGAATGCCGTTTTCTTAAACGAAGGCGTATTTAATTTCAACGGAAAGGATTATGCCAATGCGCTGTCTTTTTTCGACTTGAGTCAGCAAACCGCTAAAAGTCTTGGATTCACGGACTCATTGGCCATTTATAACAGTGGTCTTACTCTTGAAAAGATGGATCGCTATGACGATGCCATCGAAATGTATAAACAATGTGCTGAGATGGATTACCGAGGCGCTAAGATCTATACGATCATCCAATATTTATACACGAAAACGGATCATCCAGAAATGGCAAAAGCCAGTTTAGCAGAAGGAAGGGTAAAGTATCCAAAGAATATTCAATTATTGACGACTGAATTGAACAACAATTTGAAAGATGGAAATTTCGAAAGAGCTTTTCAATTGATCAACGAGTCGATTGCATTGGATCCGTCGAATGCAGAATTGTACTTCACGAGAGCATCGTTGAAAGAATCAATGGAAAAGCCAGGGTCAGATATTGTTTCGGATTACGAAAAGGCCTTGACATTTAATTCTGAATACTACGATGCTCAATACAGCATTGGCGCGTATTACTACAAAGTTGGTTCAAATCTATTGAGAGAATCCACTATTACAGATGATTATGAAGAGTCTTCAAACATCTCGAAGTTGGCAAAAATAGAATATCGGAAATCGCTTTCTGCCTTTGAAAAAGCACTTGTGCTAAAGCCAAACGAGAGAAAGGTAATGGAAGCTCTTAAAACACTTTATTCTCAGTTGGAAATGACTGAAGAGTATCAGGCGATGAAGGAGAAATTGGCGAATTAAGCCGGGCGCGTAAATCACCCAAGCCAGTTTTTGAATGTTTTTACTTTTTCTCTAGCTACAATCACATCTTCGTCAATGGTTGTTTTCAGGACTACTTTTAACCGTGAGTTACTGTGTTGAATAATTTTATCAATGGCGTCTATGCCAATTATGTGTTTTCGATTTACGCGGAAGTATTTTTTTGGATCTACCATTGTTTCTAATTGATCCAAAGGGTAATCGATCACATACTGTTTTCCTTCATTCGTGCACAAAAAGCTTCCTTTATCTCTACTAAAAAAACAGGCAATGTCGTTGATATCAAACAAACGAATCTTATCGCCAATTTTAACCGTAAATCGTTCTTTGTAATTTACTTTGCGTGCATCGTTTATGGCTTGGAGTAGCAATTCAGAATAATTGGACCCGGGCTGGGTCGAGTTAAACTTATCAAGTGCTTTTTCCAAGTCGGCTTTTTGAATTGGTTTCAATAAATAGGCGATGCTGTGATGGTCAAACGCGCGAATCGCATAACTGTCGTAAGCAGTTGTAAATATGACGGGAAACTTCTTTTTTACGTGTTCTAAAATCGAAAAACTAAGTCCGTCTTCGAGTTGAATGTCAAAAAAAGCGAGATCAATAGCCGGTGCGTTTTCGATCAATTCAATTCCTTCATCAATCGATTTAGCATGGCCAATGATGTTTATTTCAGGAGCAACCCGTGACAATAAAATCTTTAATTTTTCAAAGGCAATCAATTCATCTTCAACAATCAGAACTTTCATACGTTTTGTTTTTGGAGAATAGGAATGTGAACTGAAAAATGAGTCTCAGTTGCCTCGATTTTTAATGCTTCATCTGTTAGTGCAGCGTAACGCTCTCGGAGGTTATTGATTCCAAGCTCGTGTGAAGGTTCTTTTTCACGTTTCAATTGGATGTTGTTTCGAACGAGAATAAAATTGCCCTCCGTTTTAATTTCTATTTGCAATGGATGTGATTCACTTATGGCGTTGTGCTTTATCGCGTTTTCCAGTAATAACTGTAGTGCCATTGGAACGACAAAACCATTCGAACCTTCAATGTTAATGGTCGTTTTAATGTGATCGTCGAAACGAATGTTATTGAGGTACAAAAAATCATTGACCAAGTCCAATTCTGTTTCAATCGGCACGACTTCTACTTTTTGAACATCCAAAACATAGCGGTACAACTTAGACAATCGGTGCGTAAACATGTCTGCTTTATTGGCATCAATGTAAATAAGTCCACTTAAAGTATTCAGTGCATTGAACAAAAAGTGCGGATTTAGTTGATTCTTTAAGGTATCATATCGGTATTTTGATAATTGGCCTTCTACTTCGGAAACGCGCTTGTAATAGCGTTGCAAATCCCGCGCAAAATAGCGGGCCAAAGCTACAAGGTAAATTGTTGTTCCGATGATCAATTCACTTCCAATCGTATAGATCCCGAAGGGGTGACCAATCAATTGTGAAAATGTGACTCCTTGTGTAAAGTAAAACCATAAATAATTAACAAAGAGAACATTAACAAAAATAAAAGCGGTTACGGAAAGAACGGCAATGACAAAATACTTGGTAGGGTTTTCATAAACACTGTCATTTTTAAAGATTATTCTTGTGATAATACTACTCCCGAAAGCGATGGAAGTTCCAATGATTGTACCGTACAAAACATTGAGAAGAATGGCGCTACAACCTCCGTTAACTCCGGCAAAATAAAAGGTACACCCTACACTAATAAGTAGGATGATACCCATATTTATTAGTCCCTTTTTTGAGATTCGTTTTCTTTGATTCATCGTCTTAAAATAAGTTCTTTTTTTAATCTACAACGATTGTTTCTGAAAGCATTCCCGTTTCGTCCGTCACGAGCAATTGATACATTCCTGCTGGGAACTCTAAAAGATCAATAGAAATCGAATCTCCGGAAAATTGTTCGACCTTCAACACGGCACCCTTCTGATCTACAATTTGAACCTCACCAGTCGTCGATTTCTCCAATTCAATCGTCACTTTGTCTGTCGTTGGGTTTGGAAAACAACGCATGCTTTTCGGTTTCAGCGTTTCTATCGATAGGAAATTACCAAATCCAATTGCATCAATTTCCAGAACCGTTCCAGCAGGTATGGAGCTTGCATCACTATTAGAAGATGAAAACATGACGTTCATAGAGTCTGGCGCGGCACCAGCATCGTAACCAATAGCAACCGAAAATGCAGTCCAACCGCCTGAAGTTTCAGTAAAATCGAAACGTCCGCGTCCAACTTCTACTCCATTTTCCATAAACCAAACAGAAACGAATCCTGTATCAAGACCTGATGGTGCATATTTGAATTGTCCAAAAAGCTCTGTTGGCGAATCTGTATAGGCCTCTCCACCTTCCACATCGCCATCTTGTGCATTCCAATCTACCACAAAATCACCAACCGTAAGAATTGCTGGAACTGCAGGTCCTCCCATAATAGATGTGCTTGTCAGTTTTGCCGAATACATTCCCTCGTAAGGATCAGTATTGCTTTTTTCAATGCACTCAATCGTTCCAACGGTCATACCGCCGAAGATTATGTCCTTGTTGAAACCATCCCAATATTCTGGAAGTTCTCCTGTTTCTGCCGGTACCCAATTTTCAAATCCGTCAAAGCCATTTACCAATTCTGGTTGCTGTGAAAAGGCAATTCCTGATATACATAGTGCTAATAGTGCAACTGATTTTTTCATAATGTTCTTTATTTTTAATTATGAATCAAACATACTGGACTACTGGGCCGGAAGGAAATTATTGTTACTGAACTGTTGAATGTGATGGATGAATTGTAGAATACAATCCTTTTCTTTCGAAATGAATATTCTTTGTCCTTTTTACTTGATTAAAAAGAACGGAAAAATCAAGAATCATTTAGAAAACACGCGACGAAATCCCTCTGGAGCTCGAGGCTCAGCATTTGGTTCAGCTACGCGGTATTCAACTGCTGCGAAACGTTTGAACCGATACAAACATTAAATGAAATTAATAGTCCCACTTCTTACGAAACGAATCGTAGAAATTCACACCCACCTTCCAGCGAACGGCGGCTTTCTCGAAATTGTTATCTGAAGCAACTGCGTACACTCCAATTTTGAAAAGCTGTTTCTTAATTCTCAGCATTCGTTCCAAGCCAACATAGAATTCGATTTGATTGAAATTCGATTCTGGGATCATCAATAAACCTCCGCCAACTGTTTCTTCAAGACCGAGCTTGTTCAATCCCCAAATCTTATTCAAAAAGAAACCATTGAAATGGTGAATAAAGTTTGCCTGAAAATATTGATTTGAAGTGTTCAATGAGGTGTCTAGCATTTGCATTGATTTCGTTGGATCAGAGAAAAAGAACAAATCGGAGGTTCTGAAGTACTTGTTTTCAATGGGTCTAAGATTGCTTTTCCGCAAAAATGCACCTGCCACGACTTCAATTTCAGAATTTCCCAAGGAGTTTAAGCTGACGCGATCACTCATTCCAATTTGCAAAAAGTCGAAGTCGGATTGGCTATCGAAGACATTTGGAATTCCTTTTCTGTACTTCAATTTCAACAAAGGCCATTTGTCACCAGTAACGATTTTCTTGTTGCCGCGCATGATGTATTGCTGTCTGATTCTGTATGAGAATTCACCTTCCACAAGAAAAATTGAATAGTCATCAAAGGCAACAGGCTCCTGAAAAGTTCCAAATACGTCTACCCATTTTGGATACTCAATATTTTCAATTGCGCGTCTTTTCGAATATTCCAAACTCGTTCTGAAATACAATCCATTGACGATCTCAAATTGATGATCGACTTTGACTTTCTGGTTGCGCACCCTGTTTGAAGGAGCCAACGTTCCTTGCACACTTTCGTATCCATTGATGAAATCATAGGTGTCTCCAACACTCAACGACAAGTGTGAAAATCGTTTCGGATTGTACGTATATCCAACGTTCAAGCTCCCCTTCAAATCACTATTATTGAATCCATAATCGGCTTCGGGTGAAATGTCAATTGCTTGTCCATTTTCAAATTCCTTCTCATAGCTCATTTGGAGCCTGTGACGGTATCCACCAACACCAAACGGAATTACTTGTTGGAGCAATGGCGCGAACCAAATTTCCTGCTTTTTAAATGTATTTCTAAATCCTACTCCGTTAAAAAGGAAATCCCAAACATTCAACGAATTGTAAATGCTATCGCGTTGTGCAAGATAATCTTCGCTTTCCAGGTGGTTCATTACACTGTCTTGAATTCGAATAAACTCTATTTCCTCTTGCTCCAAATAAAACGGTCGAACGCCTTCCCAGTAGGTTGGGTCTCTGTCGAATGCTTCTTCTTGATACACCTGTGTTTCCAACCAGAATCGCTTCTTGCTGTCGTCGAAATCGAATTTGTAATTGGAGTGGGACACTTTTGAATTCCCATTGATAAAAAACTTGCCATCCTTGAAATTACGTTCCTGCACGAGGTAAACGAATTCACGCTGCGATGGCACAACATGCCCGTCAACATTCTCATAATTACAAATGATGCGCATTTCTTTGAAATAATCCATCGCCCCTTTATTGACGGCCAACTCGTATCCTTTTGGCTCAAAAGAAACAGAACGAATGAATAGAGTTCCCGTAAACAAAGCTTCCTGCTCGAACATTGGATCAACTCGAATTTCATAGATCATTTGGTCTCCTTCCATGAAGGAACCTTCCAAATAGAAATTGTAGTAAGCAAACGCATTATACGCTAATGGCGAGATAATTGGCTGTTGCGAAATAGACGGAGCGTCGATTAGACTTTTAAATATATTGATGTCCGCGTCTTTAATTCCATTTACAAAAATGTAAGGATTGCTCTCCACGTTTGCTCCTGCTTCGCCGAGTTCGTCATCGCTAAAAGAGACCGATACACTTCCCGTATTTTTTACTTTTTCAGTATAATCGATAAATCCAGTTATGACATCCTTGTAGCGGTTTTTCGATTGAAAATACGATGCTCCATTCCATTCAGTGATGTTCATCTTGGACATGCTCAGCGCTGTTGAATCCATCAATGAATCCACCCTTACTTTCGTTCTTTTGTCCAAAGTTGTGAAGCAATACGTTTCGCATTCGTAACGGTTTGCTCCTTCCAAAAAGCTCTTTCTGCGGTCGATCACTTGCTTCATGATGTTCTTGCCCTTCTTGCGTTTGTTTAGAGACGTGACTTTAACTTCCCCGATATCTTGAACGCTGCTTTTCAAAACCACATTGAATCTTAAAATGTCTCCGCTTACTGTGAGTATTGTGTCCAAAGGCACATAACCGATTTGAGAAATTCGAATTTCATGCGCACCGTGGTTTTGCACTTCAAGTTGGTATTCTCCTTTACCATTTGCAATGGTTCCAAAGCTTGTGTTCTTGATCCAAACTTTAGTAAAGGGCAATGAAGTTCCTTGTTCGTCTGAAATAGTTCCTTTTAAAACTTGCCCAAAAGAAGTTGAGCCGAATAAAAGAAGGAATAAAAGTAGAGTTATCGTTTTCAAAATGTACGTTCGTTTTGAATAAGACTGTTTAACTATTGAAAAGTTACACTCTTTAATTTTTTACTCATGCCTTTTATTCTCAAAAAAAGAAGAATGGCAGATTTTGTCCATAAGACATATCAAAGAGGAGTACTTAATAAATTTTGAAGAGGTTTTGCGCATTGTATAATGCGTCCAGGACAATTACTTTTTAAACTTAACAATAAACTCAGTACCATCATTTTCTTTACTTTTTACCGAAATTTTTCCATTGTTCATTTCAATGTATTCTTTTGAGATGGTAATACCCAATCCCGAGCCCGAGATCTCTCTAACATTTGAGGCTCTATAAAAAGGTTCGAAAAGATGCTTCAATTCCTTGTTCGGAATTCCAATCCCATTATCCTTTATGGAAATTTGAATCTCCGCTTCATTAAAATCAATCGTTAGAGAAGGAGGCGAATGTCCTTGAGAATATTTAAAAGCATTTGACACCAAATTAGAAATCGCATTCTCAACTTGTTCACGATCAAGGTTAATAGGGCTAAAATCACCATTTACTATAATTTCCATTTTGCGAAAATCATTTTGGATCTGGTTATAATTAAACAATACTTCTTTACACAAATCAATTAAATTAATTGGTTTGGCATTGGGTTTCTTATTTCCTTCGTTAATTTTCTCCAAAATCAGCACCTCATCCATTAAGCCTGTCATTTTTTCAATCTGACCACAAACTCGATTATAAATCTTACTGAAAATAGGTTTGAGTTCACCATCCAACTGACCTTCATACAAGTTCAAAAGTCCAAAATTTGACTGGATTACAGAAAGTGGTGTTCTGAATTGATGAGAAGCAGTTGCAACAAATCTCGATTTTAATTCACCAAGTTCCTTTTCTTTTTTAAGGCTTGATTCTAATTCCTTCTGTGTATTTTCTAGATCACTTGTTCTCAATTTGACTTTTTCTTCTAGAATTTGATTGAATTCTTCAAGGTAAAGCTGTTGATTCTCAAGCCGCTCAAATGAATCCATCATTTCCTTCCCAAAATAATTGACAGAAAGTGCTAATGCATCAATTTCATCCTGATCGTTACTAATTTTTGCTCTAGGTGTAAAATCTCTTGACAGATATGAATTTAATACTTCTTGCATATCGAGAAGCCGAGAGTTATTATTAGCAATTGTTTGTTTCTTTTGCTCACGGCATTTTCCTTCCAGATAGTTGACCGCACCTATTATGCTATTCAAAACCTCATCTTCTCCTAAAAGGAGAGATGGATTTTTATCTGAATTATTCGCTAAATCGTATATTTTATCTAAAATGATGTTTAAGTTACTGCTACTCATCCTTTCCTATTAAGCCAAAGAACAGCTTCCTCCACTGAAAGAAACATCTTAGTTTTCAAAGATTTTTTGATGGTGCCCATGAAGAAATTTGCCAAAACTTTATTAAAAGAAGAATTGACAAGAACTGACGTACGGACAAAGTTTCCGTTCCCTTCTTCAGTTCCATAATATTTTCTAGCGTTATAGGAGATCGGTGAGGCCTTTCGTAGGTCCAATAAAACCTTGACTTTTTCGTCTCCAAAAAGCTTTTTCACTAAATCAATCTGCATTTTAGCATCCTCCAAAGTGTGTTCCACCTCAGGAAGAGCATAAATATGATAAATGTTGTTATCATACCAATTAATCACACTCCTTTGACGGTATACTTTCACCCCAACTGGGGGCGAAAAATCCGAAGGTAGTTGCGTCATTAAAGGACGTTTAGCGGTTATATTCAAAGGCATTTATTTATTTCAATCTCTAGTAAAACTAAATGTTTAATTCAGAATTCAAAGGTTGGGTTTCCAAACGTAGCTAATTCAGACATTAACGTGATCGTTCGTGATTTTTACTCCTGTTTTGTAAACTTTATCGTGTACGAATGACATTAGATTGTTGGATTTATGATAAAACATTTCAAACTAATCATGTTTCATTAAAAAAGTGTGCTATTCGAACCAGACTGAACACTATGGCAATGAGGTATCTTCCTTTTTCGTTCTTGAAAAGAATTCGAAAACTAAAAAAGGGTGTTCCACCAATCCGGCAAAACACCCTTTTCAACATGCATAGAGTTTCGTAGGTTAGGTTGAATTATAACCCTATCACATGTTTGATTTCCACTTCAGTAATCTTACGGCGTTTCCCTTCTTTGTTCAAGTAGGTCCGATTGACAAGACGTCCATGGATTGCAAGTTGCTTGCCCTTTTCAGCGTGGTTCTCGATGAATTTTGCGATGTTGCCCCAAGCAAATACACGGTGCCATTCTACTTTGGCCTTTTTGTCTTTCATCGTGTATTTGTTTGTTGCAAGTCTAAATCGAGCGATTTTGTTTCCGTTGTCGAAGTTTGTGATTTCTGGCGTTGAGCCAAGGTTTCCGATTAGTGTAACGTGGTTTTTTAGTGTTTCCATTTTTGAAGTGGTTTTTTGGGGGGTGATAAATTATAAATTTGGAGTTATGAATTAGAAATTAAAGGTGATGAGTTAGAATCATAGAACTTGCACCCGATAATTCATAACTCATAATTTCTAATTCAGAATTACCTACATAATAATAAGGTCGTTCACTTCAACTTCAGAAATGAATCGTTTTTCGCCGCTCTTTTGATAGAAACGTGTTGTGAGTTTGCCTTCGATCGCCATTTCCATTCCAACGGTTCCGAGTTCTTCAAGGACTTGTGTCCATCGGCCCCAGGCTGAAATTCTGTGCCAGTGGCTTTTGTTTTTAGTGTTTCCTTCTTCGTCGAGGAACGTTTCTTTGGTGGCCATTGTAAATTGTGCGACTTTTCTTCCGCTTGGCAGGATGTAGAATCGTGGTGCTGAGGTCAATTTTCCGATTAGGTTAACGTGGTTCATTTTAATGTGTTTAGTAGTGAAAAAAATGGAGCCGTGCGGCGGTTTTTCCGCAACGACTCCGTGGTTAGGTGCTTCGTCTAATGTTTTCAAGTGACTGTCTGTGCAGCAAGAGAAAATTTCATCGAAGGCTTGGTCTAGGTTATTTTGCATTAGCTGTTTTGGGTGAGAGAATTAGAAACTCATTGACTTCGATGGAACAGCCGTAGCGTTTTTCACCCTTTTTTGTCTCGTAGTTCTCGTTCACTAATTTACCCTCGGCTACAATTTCTTGTCCTTTCTTTAATACTTTGGATACGTGCTCTGCTGTTTTACCCCACGCTTTAAGGGTGTGCCACTGTGTGTTCTCTTTCCATGTGCCGTCCTTGCTCTTGTAACTCTCGTTCGTTGCAAGTGTGAATCGTGCAAATGCTACTCCTGATTCTAGGGTTACTACTTCTGGCTCCGCTCCTAAGCGTCCAATCAAACTAACTTTGTTTCTCAATGCGTTCATGTGTTTTGTTTTTGAACATTAATTGTTTTTTGCGTCCTGTATCAACTGTTGATTGAGTTCGACACTGCAAAGATTGGGAGCGATCTAAATTTTATACGGTTGTTTGTCGTTTTCTGTCGAATGTCTTTCGTTTGTAAATGGTTATTATCGGTTAAAGGGTTTTTAACACTGAGGAATTTAGTAGATGTGCTAATTGGAAAAAAGATTGAAATTTGTATCTTGTGGGAGTTCTTTTTTAAAAATGGGATAGATATAAAGGAAATAAACGCAATGGTGTTTAGCCATTTGTTATATACAATGATGAACACTCTAGAAACACCCTCTTCTTGTGCTAAATGCATAAATCAATATATGAGTACATTGAAACGATTTAAGCAACTCTCATAAGTGTAACATTCATTTTATAAACAGTTATTAAACCGTGAGAATTCAACTTCGTAAATACATTCTGATAATTGTATGCCTGACTTGTAGTTCAGTACAAGCACAAATTAGGAGTGGTGATTTTATTATGGGGAATTTTGAGCCTATTGATACTCATAAGAAAATAGATGTTCGATGTGACTCAATAAATAACAGGTTACTTCAGTATTATGGTATGTCACCTGAAATCACTGTTTCATGGCCTACAGTAGCCAAGTCAGACTATTGGATGAGTTCAATCAATACGCACTTTAATTTTGACACAATTGGTGTTATCGACCATTACGACTCATCAAACAATGATTCATTACAGATCAACACAGAATACTGGAGTCATAGGCTGTCATCCAATCATTTAATCTCTTATGGAAACGTCGAACTTAAAAAATCACAAAGAAATAAAGTTAGATGGCTCCAGTTTTATCCA
>JBLHYG010000003.1:0-424497 GCA_047630755.1 Crocinitomicaceae bacterium
GCGGGAGGTTCTTACAGCGGAACAGGTGTAACGGGAGGTTCTTTCGATCCTTCGGTTGCAGGGGTTGGAACGCATACAATCACTTATGATTATACAGATAGCAATGGATGCGCTGGATCAGCGGTGCAAGATATTAATGTGGGGGAATGTTTAGACCTTCCTGAGATCACAACTGCAGATATTGTAGTTTATCCAAATCCAACGTTGACACTTGTAAACGTTTATGCTCAAGGTGCTTTAATAAATACTGTTAAAATGTATGATGGGTCAGGTAGACTTGTTGCAGAGTACAACGAGATAGCTGAAAAAGTTGTTGTTGATTTATCTCAAATGGCAAGAGGTGTTTACCACTTAGAAATTGCTTTAGGTGATCAAATTTACAGATCAAGAGTTGTGAAGAAGTAAATTTACAATCAATTAATTAATAGAGTAAAGAGGGGTTTAGGCTCCTCTTTCTTTTTGATGTGTAGCTTTCATGTATTAAAGTGTCTATCGTATTCCAGAAAAATTGTTAATAATTAGATTTTTATATGAACGGTCTTATTCGTACATTACGTGGCGAAAACTAAAACAATGAAACTATGAAACGAAACTCTCTAAGGGCTGCTTGCGCAGTTGCCTTATTTTCTATGCATTTTGGAGCGAGTGCTCAAGATTTGCAATATGGGATTAAGGAAATTTACCAAGACAATTTAGTCACTAAATCAATAGTAGGTCCAAACGGATTTACACGTTGTGCTACAATGGAAGCTGACGCTGCATTAAGAGCCAACAACCCAGGGATGGGAACTTTGGAACAACAAGAAGCGTGGTTGCAGAAGAAAATCGAAGAATATAAAGTGAAACAAGCTGCCTTAGGTGGAGCTAAAGCTGTTCTTTTAACAATTCCAGTTGTTGTTCACGTAATTCACAACGGTGATGCCTTAGGATCAGGAGAAAATATTGATGATGGTCAAGTTTTTTCACAAATCGAAGTGATGAATCAGGATTTCAGAAGAATGTTAGGTACCAATGGATCAAATACACATCCTGATGGAGCTGATATCGAAGTTGAATTCTGTATGGCTGCAATTGATCCGAATGGATTGCCAACAAATGGTATCGATAGAGTTCAGCAAGGTGTAGCTTCATTTTCTGGAATAAATGATGTAGACGCAATTAAGCCAGCCTCTCAATGGGATCCAGAATTGTACATGAATATGTGGACAGTAAACTATGGTAACTCAGGGTTACTTGGTTTTGCTCAGTTTCCAAACAATTCAGGATTAGGAGGAATGAACGCTAATAACGGTAATGCAAATACTGATGGTGTTGTTGCTGATTACCGTACTTTTGGTTCACAACAAATTTATCCAGCAGGAGTTTATAGCGCGCCTTACAACTTAGGGAGAACAATGACACACGAAGTAGGTCACTTCTTAGGACTACGTCACATTTGGGGTGATTCTAATTGTGGAAATGATTTCTGTAATGATACTCCTGAATCTTCAGGTTCAAACTTTAGTTGTAATGTACAAACGACTTGTGATGGAATCCAAGATATGGTTGAAAACTATATGGATTATACGAACGATGCATGTATGAACATCTTTACTGACGATCAAAAAACAAGAATGCGTACTGTATTTGATGTCTGTCCACGTAGATTAGGTTTAACAACTTCTACTGTTTGTCAGTTGTCTCAAGATCCAGATGATACTGGTGTTAGTTCAATAATTTCTCCAACGGGGTCAAGTTGTGCTGAAGGATTTACTCCAGAGGTAACAGTTCAGAACTTCGGATCGAACGCAGTATCTTCATTCACTATAAATTATAATATCGATGGTGGAACGAATCAAACTCAAGCTTGGACGGGTACTTTAGCAACAGGTTCTTCTGTAAATGTAACATTGCCTTTTATAGCTTCTTCAGGAACGCACGTATTCAATGCTTCAACAAGTGTTCCTAATGGAAATACGGATCCAAATACTGGAAACGATGCGAGTTCATCAAACTACACGCTTACGGCTGGTGGTCAAATCGTTACATTTAACTTATCAACGGATTGTTGGGGAGAAGAAGTATACTGGGAATTAAAAGATGCAGGAGCTAACTTAATTTATTCAGGTGGTAACACTGGAGTAACAATTGTTCCAGGTGCACTACAAACAGGAACTGCTCAAACGGATGCAGGAGCTTACCCAAGTGATGCAACTACTACAGAACAATGGTGTTTAGCACTTGGTTGTTATGACTTCGTTATCTATGATGATTGGGGTGATGGAATGAACGGTTCAACTGAAGCGAACTGCGATGTTGATGGTGATTATTCAATTACTGGACAATGGGGTACAACGTATGCTTCAATGCAAAATGTTAACTATGGTGGTTCTGAAGCGTCGAACTTCTGTATCACACTTGGAGTTGATGAGTTAGACAATAACAATGTTAATGTTTATCCAAACCCAAGTGAAGGTTTATTCAATGTTGAAATGAAAAACTTCACAGGTGAAGACCACACTGTAACTGTTACAGATATTTCTGGAAGAGTTGTGATGAACAAACAAGTTAGTGCTGGAACATTCCAGTTGGATTTGTCTAGTGCTGCTGGAGGTTCTTATACAATGACTATCCAATCAAGTACAAGTAAAATGGTGAAAAGAATAGTTGTGAACAACTAGTCTTAGAATCTCAATAAATTCGAAGGGTCTTGGTTTTACCGAGGCCCTTTTTTTGTTTCTAACTTTGTCTTGATTTATTCAAAAGTAATTTGTTGGATTTGTTGAAACCCAAACGATCCTTGTCTGGCGACACGTAGGGGTGATCGAATAGTCAAAAATTCGAATGATCAAACAATCAGATAGTCGATTTCCCTATCAAAAGCTGACGCTTTTTTGTACTTTTACTTTCGATAAACGATCTGAGTTTTCATCATTAAGAGCAAGCATTCCATGAGTAGTATCAAAATTAACGGACACGGTCATATTCTACCTGAACCTAAGGAAATTCCAAGTTTCATGAAGGAGAAGAAACTGTTTTGGATTGATGACGATAAGAAGTTCATGCGTCAAGGTGATTGGGCCCGTCCAATTACGGATGATAGCTTCTTCTTTAATGAGAAATTGGAGTGGATGGCGAAGCATAATATTGATCATGGTGTGATGCTTAATCTGTCTCAAATTTATTGCAATGGTTGGGAAAGAAACGATGCACTTGATGCAATTCGTTGGCAAAATGATTTCAACGCAAGTGTTCAAGAACGCCGTCCGGATAAATTTACATGCGGTTTCGTTGTTCAACCTGTGTTTCTCGAGGATGCCTTGAAAGAAATTGATCGTTGCGTAAATGTGTTGAAAATGAAACTGCTTTGTCTGCCTTCTCACTTCTTGAATAAAGATGAAGAGTGGGTTTCTGTAGCAGATGATAGTGTTCTTCCAATTTTCGAATTGGCAAATGAATACGGTTTGGCAATTGAAATACATCCATACGACGGGCAAAAAATGGTAAAGTTAAAAGATGAATACTGGCGTTTCCATTTGGTTTGGATGATGGCACAAACAGCAGACACACTTCATTTTTATACTTTAAAAGATTTCGTGCATAAATTTCCAAATATTAGAACCTGCTTCGCGCATGGTTGTATGTTAGGACAAGCAAACTATGGAAGAAGATTGCAAGGTTTCGACGGAAGGCCTGATTTGTTTAAAGAGGCACAGGATCCACGTTGCTCACTTGGACATAAAAACTTATTCTTTGATACCTTAGTTCATGATTCTTACACACTTCAATTGTTGAAGCATCGAGTAGGAGCATCACAAATAGTGGCCGGACTAGATGATCCATATCCTTTGGGAGAAATGGAAGGAGTGGGGAGTTCATTTCCAGGGCGTGTAATTGATTATGCTGTCGAAATAGACATCATAACTCAACAGGAATCAAATGACATCTGGTATTCAAATGTTTTGCGCTGGTTAGGGAAAGACAAACTCTAGTTAATCTAACTATTGATTCGTCGAACAATCGAACAATCCAATCGTCGAAAAATCGAATAATTACTACCTTTACCGACCAATAATAATTAAATGGCACAAAAACCGTCCATACCAAAAGGAACAAGGGATTTTCTACCGGCTGAAGTAGCGAAAAGAACTTACATTTTCAATACCATTCGTAAGTCATTTGAAATTTACGGATTTTCACCAATAGAGACGCCTTCTTTTGAATTGTCAACGACATTAAAAGGGAAATACGGAGATGAAGGAGATCAGTTGATATTTAACATTCTCCGTTCTGGAAATTACTTCACTAAAACAAAAAATGGTGAAGTCAGCCAAGAGTTAACTGAACTAAGCTTTGATAAATTATCGAGTGAGCAGAGAGTTCAGTTAAATCAAATTACGTCTAAAATATCTGAAAAGTCATTGCGCTACGATTTAACCGTTCCGTTTGCACGGTTTGTAGTACAGCACCAAAACGAACTTTCTTTTCCATTTAAGCGCTATCAAATCCAACCTGTTTGGAGAGCAGATCGACCGCAACACGGAAGGTATCAAGAGTTTTACCAATGCGATGCAGATGTTGTTGGAAGTGATTCGCTTTTGTACGAAGTTGATTTCGTATTGCTTTTCGATGAAGTCTTAACGAATTTGAACCTGCCTGATTTCACGATTCAAATCAACAATAGAAAAATACTATCGGGAATTGCTGAAGTAAGCGGCGAGTCAGACAAATTGATTCAAATTACCGTAGCAATAGACAAACTAGATAAAATAGGTAAAGACGGAGTTGTCAAAGAATTGCTTGAAAAAGGTGTTTCTGAAATAGCCCTCGAAAAAATAAACCCATTGTTTGATATAACAGGCGATACGAAAAGCCGACTCTCACAAATGAAGTCCTATTTGGCATCGAGTAAAATTGGTCTTGAAGGGGTTTCTGAAATGGAATTTGTTCTGGATCAAGTCGAAGAGCTTGGTCTGAAAAGAGCAAAGGTTGAGTTTGATGTTACCTTGGCGCGTGGATTGAACTATTACACAGGTGCTATTTTCGAAGTGAAGGCCAATGGCGTTAACATGGGAAGTATTTGTGGTGGTGGACGGTACGACGATTTAACAGGAATTTTTGGAATGAAAGACATGTCCGGAGTTGGAATTTCTTTTGGAGCAGATCGGATTTACGATGTGCTCACGGAATTGAACTTGTTCCCAGAGGCTGTTGACAATACACTTGATCTTTTGTTTATCAATTTCGGTGAAGTAGAGGAGAAGCACTGTTTGAAACTGGTGAAGCAAATGAGAGCGGAAGGAATTTCATCTGAATTGTATCCATCGTCTGCCAAAATGAAAAAGCAAATGAAATACGCCAATGATCGCAATGTCAAAAATGTAGCGTTGATTGGGCAAGATGAGATAGATAAAGGAATCCTTTTGATTAAAAACATGGAGAGCGGCGAACAAACTGAATTGAGTTTTGATCAAGCCGTAACTCAATTGAAAGCTTAAAATGGAAAAATTTGTAATTAATAATCAGACAATATCATTGGCTCAATTGGACGAAATTCTTGACTCTGGAGTCGAAGTTGTCGTTAGCAATGAAGCAAAGGAGGCCATTGATAAATGCAGAGCGTACTTAGATTTAAAAGGAAAAAGTAAGGGCAAGCTTATTTACGGTGTTAATACTGGATTTGGTTCACTTTGTAATACTGCAATTTCTCCTGAAGATTTGGAACAACTTCAACGCAACTTGGTTTTATCACATGCATGTGGAGCAGGAGAAGAAGTTCCTTCGCATATAGTAAAACGAATGTTACTTCTGAAAGCAATTGGTCTTTCTCACGGCAATTCTGGTGCTCAATCGGAGACTATTGAACGCCTTCTTCATTTCTATAATAATAACGTTATCCCTGTTGTTTATCAACAAGGAAGTTTGGGGGCTTCAGGTGATTTAGCTCCTTTGGCGCACATGTCTCTTCCTTTACTGGGAGAAGGTGAGGTATATTATGAAGGAAAGAAAAGATCGAGTAGTGATGCTCTTGCAATTCTTGGGCTTGAACCAATTATTCTTCGGTCGAAAGAAGGTCTTGCATTGTTGAATGGAACTCAATTTATGAGCGCGTATGGTTCCTATGCCGCATCGCATGCTATGAAGCTTTGGAATCAATTCAATCTTATCGGTGCGTTGTCTCTTGAGGCTTACGATGGCAGAAAGAACCCATTTCAAGCAAATGTGAATGAGATTCGTAATCAAAACGGACAAATTCAAGCGGCAAAAGAAATGCGTGCTATTTTGGATGGAAGCCAGATGATTGAGAGAGAGAAAGAACACGTTCAAGACCCTTATTCGTTTAGATGCATTCCGCAAGTGCACGGAGCTTCGAAAGATGCTATCGATTACTGTGCAACGATCATTGAGCGTGAAATAAATGCCGTAACGGATAATCCAACGGTTTTTGTCGATGAAGATGATGTTGTTTCAGCAGGTAATTTTCACGGGCAACCTTTGGCCCTTTCTATGGACTTTCTAGCAATAGCATTGGCTGAGTTGGGAAGCATCTCTGAACGGAGAGTGTACAAGCTTATTTCAGGTACGAGAGGCCTTCCCGCATTTTTGGTGGCTGAACCTGGTTTGAATTCTGGATTTATGATTCCACAATACACAGCGGCTTCAATTGTGAGTCAAAACAAACAGCTTTGCGCACCTGCAAGTATAGATTCTATCGATTCTAGCAATGGCCAAGAAGACCATGTTAGTATGGGGTCTAACGCGGCAACGAAATTGTACCGTGTGATTGAAAACTGTTATTCTATTCAAGGAATTGAATTGCTAAATGCAGCTCAAGCCATGGATTTTAGAACGGAAAAAAGCTCTGATCAAATTGAATCATTAAGAACCGCTTATAGAAATGTAGTTCCTTTTGTAAAGAACGATGTCTATCTTCACCCACTAATTAAAGCGAGTATTGGCTTTGTCAAGAGCTTTGAATAACATATTACTTTAAAATAAATCTATTAGCATGAACGTAATTGATAACGGAGAAATAGAAGTGAGAGGGAAAAGACCTACGTTTTTAACAGTTCTTTGTATTCTCAGTTTTGTCTCGATGGGATACAGTGTTCTTACCAATGGTTTTGGGTTGGCTTCTGGACCGAGTTCGGCAGAGGAAATGCAATTCGCTAAGGTTGAGCTTGCTAAGTCAATTCAAGAACTGAAAGCCCAAGGGATGGATGATTTTGTTCCAGTAATAGAGAAGATAGCTAGGATGGGGGAGCAATTGAATGATAATCATTATGCTATTTCAATCATGAGTTTATTGGTTACTTTGTTTGGTGCTTACGGTGTTTATTTAATGTTTAGAGGAGCGAGATTAGGCTTTCACATCTATATTATACATTCTCTGTTATCGGTAATAACAATTTACCTTTTCGTTTCAGTTGCCAATATCCCAATGTTTTTCCCCTTAATCGGATTTGGACTTTCAGGACTGTTTATTTTCCTTTATTCGAGGAACTTAAAGTGGATGAGGTAGCCTAGAAATAGAAACCTGTCCAAATTGCGCATATAATTCTCTTGGCTATTCATAAAATTTAAATGATGATTCTAAGAAGGCGGAAGGTACTTCTGTTGCTGGATTCTCATTTAATATAAGAGCGTATCTAGTGATTATGGTACTTTCAAGTTGTAAAACGTTTATGAGCCAATCGGTTAACATTTATGATTAGTTATTTTTACGACGAAGTGATAGGATGGCTGCTCCATTTCTATTTATTACCTTCCTTATTCTAATTCACAAGTTCGTGAAAATCGAATTCAAAGCGCGTAAACTGGCGTTACTGTAAGAAAACCTTTACCTTTGCGCCAAATTTGAACGTATATGATAGCAGTAAATAATTTATCACTTCAATTTGGGAAACGCGTCTTGTTTGATGACGTAAATGTAAAGTTCGTTAATGGCAATTGCTATGGTGTAATTGGAGCGAATGGAGCAGGTAAATCTACCTTCCTAAAAATATTAACAGGAGATCAAGATCCAACAACGGGTCATGTTTCTATCGAGCCAGGGAAAAGACTTGCAGTTTTGAGTCAGGATCACTTTAAGTTCGATGAATACGAAGTTTTAAATACTGTAATCATGGGCCATACACGTTTGTATGAAATCATGACTGAAAAAGATGCGCTTTATGCGAAGCCTGATTTTTCTGATGCAGACGGAATGAGAACTGCAGAACTAGAAGGTGAATTTGCTGACTTACAAGGGTGGAACGCTGAAACTGATGCAGCCGCTTTACTTTCCAATTTAGGAATAGGGGAGGACAAGCACTATATGAAAATGGCAGATATTTCGAACGATCTTAAAGTTCGAATTTTGTTAGCGCAAGCCCTGTTTGGAAACCCGGATATCTTAGTGCTGGATGAGCCTACCAATGATTTGGATTTAAAAACCGTAGGATGGTTAGAAGATTTCCTTTTGGATTTTAAAAACACAGTAATCGTTGTTTCTCACGATAGACACTTCTTGGATACTGTTTGCACGCACGTTTGTGATATCGATTTCAATAAGTTGAGCATCTTTACAGGTAACTATTCATTCTGGTACCAATCGTCTCAATTGGCGTTAAGACAACGTTCTGATAAGAATAAGAAAGCAGAAGAAAAGAAAAAGGAGCTTCAAGACTTCATTACTCGATTCTCTGCGAATGCCGCGAAATCAAAACAAGCGACAAGTAGAAAGAAAATGATCGCCAACCTCGATATTGAGGAAATAACGGCTTCAAGTAGAAAATATCCTGGAATTACATTCACACAAGAACGCGACGCAGGAAATCAAATATTAAATATCACGGGCTTGTCTAAATCCGTGGAAGGTGAAATGCTTTTTAAAGGTCTAGATTTCATTGTGAACAAAGGAGATAAAATTGCATTTGTTTCTCAGAGTTCAGTTGCACTTACTGCATTTTTTGAAATTTTAAGTGGAAACGATTCTGCCGATTCTGGAGAATTTACTTTCGGAACAACAATTTCTTCAGCGTATTTGCCAAACGATAACCACAGCTTTTTCGAAGAGAAATTACCTTTAATCGATTGGTTGCGTCAATACGCACAAACGGAAGAAGAGAAAGAGGCAGTTTACTTAAGAACGTTCTTGGGCCGTATGTTATTTACGGGTGAGGAAGCGTTGAAAACGGCGAATGTTCTTTCTGGGGGTGAAAAAGTACGTTGCATGTTGTCTAAAATGATGTTTGCTAAAGCGAACCTATTGTTGATGGATGAGCCAACAAACCACCTCGACCTTGAATCGATTCAAGCCTTGAACCAAGGAATGAAGGATTTCCCGGGAACAATGTTGTTTACATCTCATGATCACGAGTTAGTAAATACAGTAGCGAACCGTATCATTGAAATTACTCCAAACGGAACGATTGATAAGATGATGCCTTATGACGCTTACTTGACAGACGAAAAAGTACAAGTACTTCAAGAGGAGTTGTATGCTTAGAATTATGAATTAATAATTTTACAATTAATAATTTCATCAAATGACACGTTATACTTTCGGGATTGAGAATCCGCACCAACAATACATTCATATTTCTGTAGAATTTGAAACCAAAGGCGATAGTACAACATTGCAATTGCCAAGTTGGAGACCAGGCCGTTATGAATTGGGGAATTTTGCGAAGAATATAAACAATTTAAAAGTTTACAATTCTCAAGAGAAGGTCATTGCTGCCGAAAAATTGAACAAGGACAGTTGGATAATCGATACTTCGAAAACCGATTCAATTAAGGTGGAGTATAAGTATTACGCGATTGAAATGAATGCAGGTTCGTCGTTTTTAGACAAGAATCAATTGTACGTGAATCCAGTGAATTGCTGCATGTACGATCCTGAAACATATAACGATGCAGTAGAAGTTGTTCTAAATGTTCCTAAACAATGGGATGTTGCAACTTCAATGAAAGAGACCGGTGGAATTTGGAAGGTGAGTGGAATCGATGAGTTGTTGGATACGCCATTTATTGCGTCTTCAATGCTTCAATACAAAACGTATAAGTCAAAGGATACAAAGTTCTTTGTTTGGTTCAACGGAGAAGTGAAACCCGATTGGGAACGACTTTTAAAGGATTTTCAAGCGTTTACGGATTGTCAAATCGCAAAATTTGTTGAATTTCCTACGGACGAATACCACTTTATAAACCTCATTTTACCGTATCGAACGTATCATGGTGTGGAACATTCTAAATCGACCGTAATTTCTCTTGGTCCTTCGTATGAAATCTTCACAGATTTGTACAAAGAATTGTTGGGCGTAAGTTCACATGAGCTTTACCATACGTGGAATGTGAAAGCCATTCGACCGATTGAAATGTATCCGTACGATTTCACGAAAGAAAACTATTCGAAGCTGGGCTATCTTTGCGAAGGTGTGACAACCTACCAAGGGGATTTATTTCTTTTGAAAAGTGGCGTTTTTACTGAAGAGCAATACTTTTTAGAACTCAACGGTCAACTGCAACGTCATTTTGATAATTTTGGACGCTTTAATTATTCTGTGGCACAGTCGTCTTTTGATACATGGCTTGATGGTTACGTTCCAGGAGCGCCCGGGAGAAAGGTTTCAATCTACACGGAAGGCTGTTTGTTGGCGTTTGTAACGGATGTTCGAATTCTTAAAGCAACAGATCATAAGTCCAATCTTGATGCGGTAATGAAGCGATTGTATTTCAATTATGCATTGCAAGGAAAAGGCATTTCAGCAGAAGATTATCAATCAGAGATAGAGGCAATTACAGGAGAATCTTGGAAGAAGTTCTTCAAGGATTATGTGAATGGAACAAAATCATTCGAATCAATTATCATCGATGCACTCGAATATATTGGTTTGGAATTGAATCTCAATCCAACAATTAGTTACTCTGCAACACGATTGGGGTTTAAGGCACAGAAGTCAGGAAAGCACTTCGTGGTCAAAGCAATCTTTTCAGGCGGTCCCGCAGAAAATGCTAAGATTTCCCTAGATGATGAAATCATGGCTGTCAATGATGTTGCGTTAGACGGTGAACTTGACAAATGGTTGAAGTACTTCGATGATGACGTAAAGAAGGTTACCATTAATCGTAAAGGTCGTATGGTAGAGCTAATCTTCCCTGAAGTGACGCGTGACTTCTACAAAACATATACAGTTACAAAGAACCCGAAACCGGAAAAGTTGAACGCAAGAGCTTATTTGGCTTGGAAAAAGTAGGTTTAGAGGAAATTATGAGTGATGAATTAGGAGTTTGTTAATTCGTTGATAATACTAAAATAGCATTCAAATAAAAATCCCTTTCGATTGTATCGAAAGGGATTTTTTAATATCTATTGAGTCAATTTATAACTCCTAATTTCTAACTTATAATTCAGAACCTCTAATTCAAATAAGAATTACCACTTATAACTAATCCCCATACTTGGTAAAATTGGGAATTGATAAATTTTCTTTCCAGTTACACGGTTTACGTAGAAGATGTTCTTTCTGTTATAAACGTTCGTTACACTTGCAACCAATTCGATTTTCGATTTGTTTTTGAATTCGAATCTCTTCTTAACTGAGATGTCCAATCTGTGGTAGTAAGGCAAACGTTCGCTGTTGAACTCTCCCAATATCGTTGACATGAAATCCGTGTTGTCAGAAGTGTAGTCCGTTGTAACACCGTCTGAGAAGTTTTGAGTCTCATAGAATCCAACTGTAGGAGTGAATGGTAATCCAGAACCTAAATTCCATCTTCCACTTACCTCAAGATCTTTTTTCTTACCGAACAAATAGGTTCCAACTAAGTTAACGTTGTGTCTTCTATCAAACACTGGGCTGTAGAATTGGAATCCATCCCAACGTTGAGATTTTCCATAAGAGTAAACACCCCAAAGATACATGCGCTCTTCCGAATATTTTAAAAGAACATCAACTCCGAATGATTCACCGTTTTCAAGAATAAAATCTTTCTTGAATACATCATCTATTTGAGAGAATTGGGCAATATCATCGTAAAGTTTGTTTTGATTGATGTTACTCAATTGAGAGAAATATTTGTAATATCCTTCAATGTTTAATCCTAATTTTTTTGTTAAGTCAACTTCAACTCCACCAACTGCATGCCATGCGTATTGGATGCCATTTGCAGGACTTTTTTCGTTTCCGTATTGAGTAACGAATGTACTTTGAACATCTTCGGGGGCAGATAAAACTCCGTTGAATAAGTTAACAACATCTCTATCCGATGAAGCCGATGTAAAGTTTTGTGAGTAGCGACCACCTGCCGCTTTAAAACGAACCTTTTCAGAAGCATTGTACTTAATGGCTAAACGAGGTTCTGGTGAAAATCCTCCTTCATAAGAAGCATACATTTGGACTCTAAAACTTGGTTGAACAACCCACCTTGTTGTAACGTAACGGTAATCGAAATATGCACCAATCTCGGTTGACCAATTATTTAATTCAATCTTACGATTCACCTCGTTAAAAGTTAAAAATTCCGTTGCAAAACCACCAAAGTTTAAACCGTAGTTGATCTCGCTATTGTTTTTTAAGAAATACGTGAAGTCCAATCCGAAATCAAACCCACCAACAAGACTAGATCTTTCCAATGTGTCAACTGCCGATAGGGCTTCGCTGAATTTCGTTTGGAAGCTACTTCCGTTAATATGTCCTTTAATAAAGATAGGTGCACTAGAAGGAACTAAAAGGAAGTTTAGTCCACCACCGCTTTGTTGCCAATTAATATTTGCAATATCGTAGTTTACTTCATCTCTATTGTGGAAACCGAATGCACTTACTTTAGATCGTCCGTCTCCTTTGAAAGTAACCTTTCCATATAAATCAGTAAAGTTAAACGGCATTCCAGAACTTTCTCCAGACTGCTCATCTCTATTGATATTAGGATATAATGTTTGCGAAGATTGATTGATTAAACTCTGTTTTGCTGAGAATATGTAAGTAACAGCACCAGGGCCATCTTTTGGCTTACTTAGAGGTCCTTCAAGAACAAGTTTTGCCATAAACGGAGAAACAGAAACTTTTCCGCTAAATTTCTTCGAGTTACCATCTCGGTATTGGATATCCATAACAGAAGAGATTCTTCCTCCGAACTCGGCACCAAATCCACCTGTATAAATATCAGCACTTTTAATAAGCTCCGTTTCGAAAATTGAGAAGAAACCAATAGAGTGGAATGGAGTGTAAATTGTCATTCCATCCAATAAAATTTTGTTTTGAATGGGTGTACCACCACGAACATAAAGTTGTCCACCTTGATCACCAGTTGTAATTACACCAGGAGTAATACCGATTCCAGCAAGGATATCGTTCTCACCACCAGGGCTAGGTACCCGCTCAAGTCCTGCTTGATCCAAATGCGTTTTTCCAGTATTTACCTCACGTTGATCTCGAATGTGTTGAGCCGTAACCGTAATGTCATCGATGTCTTGAACACCTTTGTCTTTCACCAAGGAGAAAGTAAAATCATTATTACCAGTTACTTTATCGATCTTGATAGTTTCACTAATTGTTACAAATCCAAATGAAGCAATTTCAAGAAAGTAGTTCCCTTTCGGTAATTTTGAAATGGAGAATAGCCCATCACCATCCGTCCAATCACCACCTGCAGAGGTAGTGTCAACTGTTCCATCAGCGTTCGTCGTTAAGCGAAGCAATCGAACCTTTTGGTCAGGGAACGGCTCACCATCAGCGTCATTGTAGACGACACCACGGATATTAAAATCTTGGGAGAATACTGTTCCTAAACAGGAAACAGAGAGAAGGAGTGTTATTAACAGTTTCATATGCATAGTTTGTACCGCCCGAAGATACGATATTCGTGTAATTACGACGAAACTTTAACATTAAACTATGTGAACCGTATTAATTATTTAGTGAACGGGAAATAGGAGATCGATTACTGGAATTACTACACAATCGAAATGCACTAGAAATTAAGGGTTTATAAGGATGTGAGGATTATTTGTTCCGCAATTGAATTTTGGCCTTTTCCCAATAAATATCCATGGTTTCTAAATTGGAATCTTCGATTGGAACATTGGCATCTTTCATTAGTGTTTCCATCAATTGAAACCGATTGATGAATTTTTTATTTGTTTTCGAAAGTGCATTCTCAGGGTTTACATTGATAAAGCGGGAGTAATTAATCAACGAGAACATCACGTCTCCAAATTCTTCTTCAATTTTTTCTTGAGATGCTCCAGATTCTACTTCTTCAGAAAGTTCTTGCATTTCTTCCTCAACCTTTCCCCAAACATCTTCACGTTTTTCCCATTCAAATCCAATTCCTTTAACTTTTTCTTGAATACGAGCAGCTTTAACTAAAGCAGGAAGAGATTTTGGAACCCCTTCTAAAACAGAGTTCTTGCCTTCTTTTAATTTGAGTTTTTCCCAGTTTTGTTTGACTTCTTCCTCAGTTGTTACTTCAAGGTCTCCATAAATATGCGGATGACGGTGAACGAGTTTATCGCAAATGGCATCAAGAACACTCGTGATGTCAAAAGCATTTTTTTCTTGTCCAATTTTACAATAGAAAACCATGTGTAGCAGAATGTCACCAATCTCGCCTTTTAGTTCCTCCAAATCATTATCTATAATTGCGTCGGCAAGTTCGTAGGTTTCTTCAATGGTAAGGTGACGAAGTGATTCAAGCGTTTGTTTTTTGTCCCATGGGCATTTTTCACGAAGTTCGTCCATGATGTCCAATAACCGCTTAAATGCAACCAATCGCTCGTCCATTTTTTTTATTTCAAAATTAGTAAGAAAACTCAATTGATTTCAAGTTCATATTAGTTAATGGAGATTTCTTATTTTTGACCAGATGAAACTTCTTACCACACTTCTATTATTACTTGTATCCGTCCATTCTTTTGGACAAAAAGAGTCTTGGTTAGAAGTTAGGGGTAAAGCCGGATTTCTAGTCGCACATCGAAGCGTAATGGGACACCTCGCAACGCAGCATACAATTGCAACTGAGGTTAGTTACATGTTTAAAGGAAATGGCGAAAAAGATTGGCACAAAGCATATAACAATCCTGTTTATGGAGTAAGTGCTTTTTACGGGTCTGTTGGAAACCGTGAATTGATGGGCAATTATGGCGGCGCCTATGGATTTCTATCTGTTCCATTGATAAAAACGAAACGGTATTCCTTTTCAGGAAGAATGGGGTGTGGATTGGCTGTTGCAGGTAAAATCTACGATACTGAATCAAACAATTTGAGCATTGCAGTTAGTACACGGCTTAATGCCCTTGTTAGTTTAGGGTTCGAGAATAAAGTGGAATTTGGAAACCATTCCATTAATTCTATTATTGATATGACGCACTTCTCAAATGCGGCAATCAAAGTCCCTAATTTGGGTTTAAACTTGCCTTATTTCAGTCTGGGTTACGGCTATAGAATTCGCAAAGTCAACTTGGATTCAATTCCAAAATTTCAGAAATTTGATAAGAAATGGCAGTTTGGAACTGTAGGATTTGTTTCTGTGAAAGAAGAGTATCCAGTAGGAGGGAAGAAATACTTTATTCATGGATTGAACTTAGTCGCTCGTCGCTACTTCAAAAGAGCCGTAGGAGCTGAATTGTCGTTCGATTATATACATAAGCAATCTGTTATGGTGTATCACGAAGATGTGCCTAAAACACAAGCGGAAATTTTTCAATTGGGTGTTTTTCTAGGGTATTTAATGCCATTGGACCATTTTCATGTGGTTGTTGGGATGGGCTATTATGTTAGAGATAAATTTAGACCGGAAGATATGTTTTACCATCGAGTAGGGATGCGCTATGTTTTTGACAAAGGGTTGAACTTGAATTTAGTGCTTAAATCGCATTGGGCCAGAGCCGATTATGTAGAGTTTGGGGTTGGATATACAATTAACAAATGAGAATAACAGTCCTATTTATAGCTTTCGTTTTTATCCTAGCTTCCTGTAAAAAGGCAGAGGACAGACCTTGCTTCAAAGGTGTTGGTGATGAAACGACTATTGAAATAGAATTGGCCTCTTTTGAAAGGCTATTTTTAGGGCCGCATTTAAATTATGTCTTGGTTCAAGATACCGTGGAAAAGGTTGTTTTGACAGGTGGAGAGAATTTGATAAACTTTATAGGATCCAATATAACTGACGGTGAACTGAGGATTACAAACGATAACCGATGTAATTTTTTAAGAACGTATAAAAAGTCCGTGACGGTTGAGATTCATTTGGTGAATGTTAATAGAATTGAATTTCAAGGAACAAAACCACTTGTTTGTCAAAACACCTTAACGTGTCCATTTCTAGAAGTTGCGATTGTACAAGGTGCCGGAGCATTTAACTTGAAGATAAATAATTCAAGTATTAAAACGAATATTTCTAACGGGTGGGGAAACATGGTTGTTTCAGGATCAACAAATTATGCAAATTTCAATGCGGGGAGCAATGGTGTCATCGATTCCTATGGTTTGGTCGTTCAAGACTCATTGCATATAATATCTAAAACTCCGGGTACTTTGAAAGTGAACGCGGAAGCTAGTAATTTTAAAGCGGAAACTTCTTCAACTGGAGATATCTGGTATATTGGAATGCCAGCCTCTTTGGGACATATTCAGAGTGGTACTGGAGAATTGATTGACAAAAATTAGTAACTTTGCACTAAAGTTTTAAGTCATGGCAGAAGTTCTATTATCTATCTTATTATTAGCGCTTGCATTTGGTGGAATAGCCATCAAAATTTGGGCAAAAAAAGGCGGTGAATTCGCAGGTACGTGTGCCAGTAATAATCCAATGCTTCAAGAAGAAGGAGCATCTTGTGGATTGTGCGGTGCCAGTCCTGAAGAAAAATGTAAAAGTGACGCTATTGCTTAGATGTTTCTTTTAAGTTGCATTAAAATCTTAAATGCTTCATCAATATCATTTGAATTCACAATTGCAGTAAACTCATTTGCTGTAGATACAACTTGTTCGATATTAATCCCTTCCCAAGCCAGGTGCTTCATGATGTAATAATATACACCATACGTTTCCGTATTTGTTTCAGGTAGTTTAACGGTAATCGAAGATAAATCCTGATTGTGAGCCTTAAGTCTTTCTTTCGTGAAGATTCCTTTCACTTCCTCCGCATATTTTGCATTCAAGATATATGTTGTTTCAGTAATACCTTTACAAACCGTGAAGAAAGAATCTTTGTCTTGTCTGATTGTTTGAATAAGAACGCTTTGAGCATCTCTTAACGACTCAGAGTTTTCATACGTAAAATCAACCAAATCACTACGGACTAGGAAATCTCCAATTCCACCGATTACATTGTTAATTTTCACATCCAATTTATGGTAAACTCCTGGAGTCATACGTTTGATTGCCATTACAATCGCACCTTCTTTGATCTCCTTTCCAGTAGACTTTTCAATTTCAGGCTTGATCTTACGCGCCAATGCAGAAATGTTAATTAAGTTTTCTGTCATTGCTTCTCTAAGAAACGGGCTTCTATTGATGATATCTTCTGTGACCTTACTAATTGAACTCATGTGTGTATATATATTTTCTTATTCCGCTAATTTAGTGAAATAATTGACTACTTGTTAATTTATACACGGAATTACGCTAATGTGCCTATTTTTCTTTCAACGAGGGAGATAGCAAGCTGAAGTTGCTCATTTTTAGTGAGTTTGGTGTTGTCAATTACAACTGCATCATCGACTTGAATTAAAGGGCTTTCTAATCTTGTAGAGTCAATTCTGTCTCGCTCTAAAAGGTTGGCTTTAACTTCTTCTTCAGTAGTTTCAATTCCATTGTCTTTTAATTCAGAAAATCGACGTCTTACGCGTTCATCAATATCTGCTGTGACGAATAGTTTGAGTTGGGCTTCGGGAAAAACGACAGAGCCAATATCCCTACCATCCATTACAATTCCGCCATTGGTTCCCATCTTGCGTTGTTCACTGACCAATTTTTCACGAACCTCTTTAATTGTTGCTACACGAGAAACGTAAGCGGCAACCTTAGGGGTTCTGATAATTGATTCTACATTCACACCATTTAAGAAGATCTCAGGTTTCTTGGATTCAGAATTAAGTTTGAACGACAATTCAGCTTTGTTTAGATTGCGGATTATTGCCCCTCGGTCAACATCATTGTTATGAATGTAGTTGTTTTGAATTGCGAAAAGAGTGATTCCTCTGTACATTGCCCCAGAATCAATAAAGACATAATGTAACTCCTTAGCCAATTCACGAGCTAATGTGCTTTTTCCACAGGATGAATAACCATCAATGGCAATAACTATTTTGTCTTGATTGTACACAAAGTAAAGTTAATGGAATTTCTGGAAAGTTTGGGTATAAAAAAAGCGCCTCGGTAAAACCGAGACGCTTTTAAATAAGGTTTAAGATTTTTTAGAATCTCCATCCTAAGCGTATAGCAGCTGTCGCGCTATTTCCGAACATAGAACTTTTTCCTGAAGAAAGAGTTGTACTTGAAGTAGTTACTCCTCCAAAAGTTGAAGAAGCTTCTCCACCTTTATCGCTCCAATTAGAGAATGCCATTCCCATTTCAGCACCGATAAATACGTTCTCAGCAAAGTAGTAATCAAAACCTGCTGCAACACCAACACCAATTCCTGAAGATTTAGATGAAGAATTAGAGCTCAATCCATTAACGTAAGAAACACCATCAGTATCTATCGATTCACTTGAAGAACCACCTGATCCGATCATGAAATCCAATGCAACGTATGGATCTAATTTCTCAAGTTGAGAAAAATGATATGAACCACCGATTGCAATCATCATTTGAGATGTTTTGTCAACTACTGTACCAGTAGAATCTGCAGTCTCTCCACCTGTCCCATTAAATCCGTAAACATTTGTTAAATCGTTTGTAGATCCGTAAGTGATCCCAAGTCTAATTGCAATATTTTCTGCAGCAAAGTAACGAAATTTGATAGTAGGCGCAGTAAAAGTATTGTTAAGAGAGTTAATACTCAAACCACCTTCTAATGAGAATGGGTTAGTGTCAACTGGTCTCTGAGCCATTGCCGAACCTGTAATGGCAAGTGCTCCAGCTAAAATTGCTAATCTTTTCATAATAATAATTATTTGTTTGGTTTTGCTAATGTACTCAAGTTAGACCAAAAAGGTTACATAAAACAATCAACAGTACACAGTTTATAACTGATACAAATAAAGTACTAAACCGTTTAACTAATGCTTGATAAAGAGCTATTTACGCCATTTTGAAATGTTGGTAGAAAGGGTTAACATATTATTATATCCTGCCCTTGAGTAGATTACAAAACCGTAATCTAAACTGAATTTACGAAAATAGAGTCCCAATCCCATTGATAATCCAGCTACCCCTGGACGTTGTTCTAAAGCCATTTCTTTTCTACGGTGGTAATCAAAACCAACTCTGAAGTGAATATTCTCTGAAATAAGCGCTTCAACTTGATATGTAAAATGTCTTGCAAATTTTTCAAGGAAATTCGCTCTCGGTACTGGAATTGTGTCTCCTGAAAGTGGATCTATTGTTGGAATTAAGGTTGGATCATTGTACGTGATGTCCCATCTGTTCAAATGATGCGCAAGTAACGAAACACGAAATGGAGCATGCGGCAATTTGTAAGAAACGGCCATTTGAAATTCGGTAGGAAGTGGTGCCTTGTTTTCATTTCCTGCGTAAGAATTAAATTGAACACCCGCATTTTTAACCAAAGCTGTCACTAAAAATTCTTTCTCTTCATTGTGAAAAGTTCCAGCCAAATCAATCCCAGCACCAAAAGAGCTGTAACTTTCCAGTTGAGAGTAAATTAAATTTACATTGGCGCCAACCGATATTCTTTTGTTCAATTGTCTTCCAAAACCTGTACCTGCAACCATTTCGAAAGGAGAGAAGGTACCTTCATTTGTTCCGTTTATAGATGTTCGTTGGAACGTTCCGTAACTTACATATTTAATATAAGTAGACATTGTTCCGTATTCTTTCAGATTGAATCCATAGTTCACCATTCCAAAATTAATTCCACCAGCCATTAGGGCTTGGTTGAATCCAATTTGGTTGGCCATGTCTTTATTTAGCAGAGATGGGTTTGCAATTCCAGTATTGATGTCTTGATCTTTAACGGATATAAAATCACCTCCAAGGCCAGCGGCTCTTGCGTTAAAAGTTAAATCTAAAAAGGGGAATGCTGAGAGTCCACCAGTCTGAGCATAAGAAATGCTGCCGAATGATAGCGTTAAAATGGCAAAAAGTATCGTTTTCATGTATATCACTTAACGCAAAGTAAATGGAAAAATTTTATTTCAAATCCTTTTTCCCAATTCAATCACTTCTAAGTCGTGAATTTGGTCTCCGCTAATACTAAATCGGAGCAGGGTTTTTACTTGATGAAAGCCTTTGAAACCGCAAGCTCCAGGGTTCATCCAGAGCATGTTGTAGCGGGGGTCATTTTTTACTAATAAAATGTGTGAATGTCCGCAAATAAATAACTTTGGAGGATTCTTACTTATTTCATCGTGGGCTCTTGGAACATATTTCCCTGGTTTCCCTCCAATGTGCGTCATTAACACATCAACGTCTTCACATTTGAACCGTTGGAATTCAGGAAGCTCGAGCCGTACATCGGAGGAATCTATATTTCCATAAACGCCACGAACAGGTTTGAATTCTTTTAATTCATCGATAACAGATACATCGCCAACATCGCCTGCATGCCAAATTTCATCGACTTCAGCGAAGTATTTATAAATCTTTGGGTCGAGATATCCGTGAGTGTCTGAAAGTAATCCGATTTTTGTCATTGATTCCGTTTATCCAATCAAGTCTTTAACCTTGCTGAATATTATTTTAAACCAAGCGGTATAGTTTTCTGGATTCGAAACAATATCCGTTTCTAGATCTGACATCGAGATGTATTTCACTGCACAAACTTCATCGGTATTGAAATCTAGGATTCCATTGTAGGTTCCAGTTAAAACATGATCCAATTCGTGTTCAATCATGTCTTGATCCAATTCAGCTCTGTAAATAAAACTAAACTCTTCATTCAGTTCGGTTGTAAAACCAAGTTCTTCATTCAATCTTCGTGTTCCAGCATCCAAAGTTGTTTCTCCAATACGCGGGTGACTGCAACATGAGTTGGTCCATAATCCACCAGAATGATATTTGCTGTAAGCACGTTGTTGTAAAAGAAGTTCTTTTTGATCATTAAAAATGAACACAGAAAATGCGCGATGCAGACTACCACTGTAATGGGCCTCCATTTTCTCCATTGATCCTAGAACTTCATCTTGCTGATTTACAAGAACTACACTTTCCATAGCGGAAAATTACTCATTAATGAGAGGTTAACAAACTTGCCTTAAGTTAAATTAATGTTATCGTGATTTAAAAAATGAAGTTGTCTTTAACTTTTATCAGAATTATAGTCTTCACTCGTAGATGTCGCTTCGTATTCTTACATTTGAGTTGTGGATAACAAGAATTTAGACAATTGGCTTCAAAGGCGCAAAGATCGAATGAACAATCTTACTGCAGAAATGCTATTTGCTGGGATTGAAAAAGGAGATATTACTGCTTTAAGTTCGGGTATTACCTTAGTCGAAAGTGAAAACCCAAAACATGGCATTGAAGCGCAAAAACTAGTTCAATTGTGTTTGCCTAAAAGCGGTCAATCAATTCGAGTTGGAATTACTGGTGTTCCTGGAGTGGGGAAGAGTACTTTTATCGAATCTTTCGGGAAATTATTGGCTGAAGAAGGGAGGAAAGTAGCCGTTCTTGCGATTGATCCTTCAAGTTCCGTTTCAGGTGGAAGCATCCTTGGTGATAAGACGAGAATGAATGACTTGGCGGTTACAGAGAATGTCTTTATTCGCCCTTCAGCTGCAGGCTCTACATTAGGAGGTGTTGCTCGAAAAACGCGAGAAAGTATTTTGCTTTGCGAAGCGGCTGGTTTTAATATTATTTTGATTGAAACTGTTGGCGTTGGACAATCTGAAACGGTTGTGAAATCGATGGTTGATTTCTTTTTATTACTCATGTTGTCCGGGGCAGGAGATGAGCTCCAAGGAATCAAAAAGGGTATCATGGAGATGGCGGACGCACTCGTGATAACGAAAGCTGACGGGGACAACGTAATGAAGGCGAAAATAGCAAGTAGAGAATACAAGAACGCGCTTCATTTGTTTCCAGCGAATCACAATGAATGGATTCCGAAGGTCTTTACTTGCAGTGCTCTTACAGGAGAAAATGTTAATAAAGTACTTGAAGTAATTGACTCTTTTGAAAATCAAACGAAGTTGAATGGGCACTTTGAAAAGTCCAGAATTGAACAAGATAAAATGTGGCTTTCAGAGACTTTAAAGGAAATGATTCTAAGTGGCTTTTATAACAGTCCAGAATTAATGGAAGCTTTAAAACAATCTGAAAATAAAATGGATCGAGGTGAGATCACTTCTTTTCAAGCGGCAGAAGAATTATTTGAAATTTATAAGAAACATGCAGGAAAAATTTAAGATAGAAGGGCCTTACATTGAGTTAATTCAATTGCTGAAAGTGCAGGGGATTGCTCAAACAGGCGGTCACGCAAAACTAATCGTTGAAGAAGGAGTTGTTTACAGAAATGGAGAAATTGAAATGCGAAAGCGCGCAAAATTAATTCCTGGAGATCAGATTAAGGTAGATGATAATGTAATTGACTTGATTTAGGGGCCTTAGATATTAGATCGGCTAACGCCTTTTGGATATTAGAATTTAGACGTTTGTCGGATTGAAAAATTTAACTTCCAATATCCAATATCCAATATCCAATATCCAATATCCAATATCCAATATCTAAATAATCAAAACAACCCTTGAAGCTCTTTTTTCAAAGCATCAACAGCTATTTCAGTCGGAAGTACACCAACTTCACCAACGATTTCAAAAATTTTCGTCATTAGATCCATTCCATTCGATGTTGGTCCCATTGTTTGACCAGCAAGATTGACGATCTTCATCGTTTCATCTTTTGACTTCTTTACCATATCCCAGGTAGGATTCGAAATGTACATTTGCTGCGCCAAATTGTGCTCGTATTCTTCTCTGATTGATTCTAGAAGTTTAACTTGGAGGCCTGCAGCAGGTAATCCTGGATTGTTGTGGCGCATTACTAAACTATTCGGATGAATTCTCTCCATTAGCAAAATAGCACGTTGGTAGGCATCAACTCGATTTGGCAAGAAAAACTTTTGGCGTTCTTTCTTAAGTTCCAACTGAACTGACCGAATTTCTTTTTCAGATTCTCGACGTAAAAAGTAGATTGCTGTCATTAATACAGCGCCTGCTGGCACTACGATTAAAGCAATTTGAAATAGGATTTGAGAAATGTTTTCCATGGTTCTTTCTGTTGTGTTTACAAATATAGAATTCTAATCACCAAGAAAGTAACAAATTCATTTTTCGTTAAAAAGAAAGATCGGGAAAATTAGAAAGCAATTACTTAACTATGCCGCCTTTTTTCTCATTTTATCGTACTTACCCGTACCAAGATCATTTAGCATTCTAAAGTGGCTTCTCAGCGCTCCAAAGAAAGTCTTGTGATGGTAATAAGGAACATGGTATTTATCAGCTACCTCCTTTACAATAGGTGCCAAGTTCCTGTAATGCACATGGCACACATTCGGAAACAAATGATGTTCAATTTGGTAATTCAATCCGCCAATCAGCCAAGAGAAGATGTAACTCCCATTCGCAAAATTCGATGTTGTCTTCATTTGGTGAATTGCCCAGCTGTTTTCAACGCTAATATTTTCATCAGGAACGTAGAAATCAGTTTCTTCAATGACATGTGCGGGTTGGAAGATAAGTGCAAGAATTAAACCTGAGATAAATTGCATCAAAAGGAATCCTAAGATCACTTGCCACCATAACAATGGGAGCAATAATATCGGAAGCACAATGATCAAACCGATGTACCAAAGTTTGTGGAAAATGATTTGAAGTAAGGCACTTCTAAATGTAAGTCCTTGGGCTTCTAATAAACCTTTCTTATTGTATCTCACCAATTGCTCGTAATCCTTAGCAACAAACCAATACGTTGTCAATAACCCATAAAGGATAGGTGCGTAGAAGATTTGGTATTTGAATATTTTTTTTCTTTTTTGAGTTGGAGAGAAACGCATTACACCTTTTTCGATATCCTCATCCCAACCTTCAATATTTGTAAAAGAATGATGCAGAACGTTGTGTTGAATTTTCCAATTCATAGGAAAACCGCCGCCGAAATTCAATGTGAATCCCCATACTTTATTCCAGAATTGACTCTTGGAATAAGAACCGTGATTCGCGTCGTGCATAATTGAAAGTCCAATTCCTGACATGCCTAATCCCATCAATGACCACATACCAATTGTACCCCACAATGAAGTGACAACTCCTGTTAACATTAAAACTAAAGGCGTGAAAAATAAAGCAAGCATGAAAAACGTCTTGAACTTCATATTGAAATTCGCATGTCTAGATTTTCCTGTTTCTTTGAAGTACGCATTTACTCTAGCGTTTACTTCTTTAAAGAATTCTGGCTGATCTTTCGGGTTAAACTTTACTACTGGAATACTCATAATCATTAATTCTTATAATGCAAAGTTAGCTTAATATGGAAGAACTCTGCTTAAACAAACTTATTAAGAACCTAATTTTTGTTAACCGGTTAAAAACTAGATTTCTAAATTAATCGATATTTCTATTGTTTTTTAACAAAGTTAAGAGGATTGAGCGCTCAATTCTATTGGTTTTATCTAGTTATTAAGATTGTAAAGTGGAAATCCGTAAATCTTATTGTTAACCTTTCTTCGGGGATTCTACAATAATAATAATAATAATAATAATAATAATTGTTCTAAAGTTTTGTTTTTGAATTGCCGAGCGTATTTCCTCTTTGGAGATTTGTATAAACGATTTTATTCCAGCAGGTTATGTTCGTAAATGGCCATCTAGATTGCATCCCAAAGCACACAGAACATAAATGGATAGAAAATGAATCATCAATTTCAAACGTTTCTTAATTTTACCGAAGACTAAAACCACATGACACAGACTTTAATAATATCGGTAATCGTAATTTACTTCCTAGTATTAATCGCGATATCCTTTTTAACATCCCGAAAAGCAGACAATTCAAGTTTCTTTTTGGGCGAACGAAAATCCCCTTGGTACATTGTTTCATTCGGAATGATTGGCGCTTCTCTGAGCGGAGTAACGTTTATTTCTGTGCCTGGGTGGGTTGGGGATGCCGGGAATCAATTCAGTTATATGCAAGCGGTTTTTGGCTATTTGTTCGGGTACTTCATCGTTGCTTATGTTTTATTGCCGATCTATTACCGTCTTAATTTAACGTCCATTTACGAGTATTTAAGAGAACGTTTTGGTTTTTGGAGTTACAAAACGGGCGCTTCATTCTTTATGTTTTCTAGAATTCTTGGTGCTTCAGTAAGGTTGTTATTGGTCGCGAATGTTTTGCAATCGGTCTTGTTTGAAGAATGGGGAGTGCCATTTGAGTTCACAGTTGTGATCTCTGTTCTTCTCATTTGGATATATACAAGCCGTGGTGGGATTAAAACTATTATTTGGACGGATACCTTACAAACTGCATTTATGCTGGGGTCTGTATTGCTAACAGTTTGGTTCATTAGCGATGCATTGGAATTATCAAGTAACAAGGGGATTATTTCTACAGTAGCCGAAAGTGGTTATTCGAAGATCTTCTTTTTCGATGATATAATGAGCAAGAATCATTTTCTTAAACACTTCTTTGGCGGAGTGTTTATCACAATTGGAATGACAGGATTGGACCAAGATATGATGCAGAAGAATTTAAGCTGCAGAAACTTAAAAGATGCACAAAAAAACATGATTACAATGGCTTCCGTTCTGGTTGTCGTGAATCTCATCTTTCTATCATTAGGAGCATTATTGTATATCTACGCTGAAAAGAATGGAATTGTGTCGGAAAGTCCTGATTTACTCTTTTCATCTGTCGCTCTTAGTAGCGGTGCAGGAAAATTCATTGGAATATTATTTCTCCTCGGATTAATAGCAGCAGCATATTCAAGCGCCGATTCTGCATTAACTTCCTTGACAACATCTTTCTCAATTGACTTTTTGGGAGTTAATAAAAAGAAGAAAGCATCTGATGAATCACTGGCAGGGGATGATTCCAGTCTTCTCGATGACAATAAAGCAATGGATAATGAATCTAAGGGAAAGGATGAAAAAACAAGAAAGATTGTCCACGTTTTGATGTCTGCTGTAATTATTGGAGTGGTCATTCTATTGAAATACACGACCAGTGCTTCGGCTCTAGGATTGTTAATGACGTTTGCTGCATTTACGTACGGTCCACTTATCGGAATTTTCTTTTTTGGAATCATCACAAAACGATCTGTTATCGATAAAGCTGTTCCCATTATTGCGTTAATCTCCATTGCCATCACCTTTTTTCTGTGGTATTATTCAGCGGGTTCACCGGGAATTGTAAAAGGTGGTTACGGAATTTTTGGCGCATACAAATTTGGCTTTGAAATCATAATTTTGAACTCTTTCATTACCTTTATTGGCATGCTCGCAATTTCAAACCGTAACACAAGTACAGCCGAATGAAAATCCAATTAGACGATAACGGAAAACACCTTGAATTTGCTCCATTAACTTTAACGCGACCTGTCGGCGATTTAAGAGTGGGAATTTTGACGAATGCTGAACGATGGAAATTGTTGATGCCTGACGCTGAAATTAGTTTTGCTACTGAAGAGTATTTGCAAAGTAAATTTCCCAAAGTGGAAGATGTAATTAGAGTTAACGCCTGCGTCATTCCAAATCAAAATATTGTGGATCAGGTTAGAGCATTAAAGCCTGGTGAAGATTTATTGGTTGGCGAAAGTTGGATTGCAGGCGCGAACGGTACTGGATCGTTTCGTCCTCTGTCCGGGGATATGCCTATTGTCTTGAAAAAGAGATGGGATCTGTTTGAAAAAAATGGAGAAATCTTAAAGCAAGACTTTGACTTAATTACTAAGGGAAGAACAACGGTTCAATTGTCTTCGACGAATACAATTATTGGGGACCCAAACTTGATTTTTCTGGAAGAAGGAGCGACTGTTGAAGCCGCAATTTTGAATACCAAATCCGGTCCGATTTATATTGGTAAGAACGCTGAGGTTATGGAAGGTTCTCTTCTTCGAGGCCCCATTGCAATGTGCGAAAGTGCTGTTTTCAAATTGGGAACGAAAGTATATGGCCCGACAACTTTAGGTCCTTTCTGCAAGGTTGGAGGAGAAGTGACGAATGTAATTTTTCAGGCGTATTCCAACAAGGGGCACGACGGTTTTCTTGGGAATTCATTGATCGGAGAGTGGTGCAATATCGGAGCGGATACGAATTCTTCAAATCTTAAAAACAACTACGGAAAGGTGAAAACGTATTCCTATCAAGAACAGGGGTTGATTCAAACCGATGTTCAGTTTATGGGGCTCGCAATGGGCGATCATTCCAAATGTGGAATCAATACCATGTTCAATACAGCAACGGTTGTTGGCGTTTCTAGTAACGTGTTTGGAGCTGAATTTCCAGCAAAGTTTATTCCATCATTCACTTGGGGTACTGGTGGTGAAAAGTACAATTTTGATAAAGCCCTTGAAAGCGCAAACAACATGATGGATCGTCGTGGAACAACTCTTTCCAAGGCAGAAATCTCGATTCTTAAGTACATTTCTGACAAAAACTAGGACAAAATAGCAGTTCTAAGCCCTTGGCATAACCTTTGAATTGAGTAGATCGTCATTAATTTTATAAAAAGTGTCTAGATGTTATGACACAATGGCGGACAATAAAAAAAGCACATGAGCGAATTATTCGATAATAATATATTACAATTTACGGACGGAGAATCAGATGGAGAATTTATTCCTCTAATTACCGCTGAAGAGGAAGAGAACATGAATAAACAGTCTTTCCCTGATGAATTGGCAATTTTACCTTTAAGAAATAATGTACTGTTTCCAGGAGTCGTAATTCCGATTACAGTAGGAAGAGATAAGTCAATTCGATTGATTAGGGATGCGAATGCAGGATCAAAAATTATTGGTGTTGTTTCTCAAAAGAATCAAGATGAAGAAGCACCTGAGTTTGCGGATCTTCACAGCGTAGGAACTGTTGCACAGATAATCAGAATGTTGAAAATGCCAGATGGTACTTCAACGGTGATTATCCAAGGCAAACGGCGTTTTGAAATTCTTAATCCAACAGAAACGGAGCCGTACATGAAGGCGTCTGTGAAAATGTTGAAAGAGGAAAAAATTGATCCTGAGAATAAAGAACTAGATGTCGCTTTTAAATCGATTAAAGAACTGGCGCTTCAAATTATTCAAGAAAGTCCAAACATTCCAACGGAAGCCTCTTTCGCAATTGGAAACATTGATAGTCCAACGTTTTTGGTGAATTTCATTTCATCGAACATGAACGCCGACGTTTCTAAGAAACAGGACATGTTGGAAGAGTTGGACATGAGAAGTAGAGTTATGAAGGTTCTAGAGCATTTGACTTTAGAATCTCAAATGCTTGAAATGAGAAATGAGATTCAATCGAAAGTTCGATTGGACATGGACAAGCAGCAGCGTGAGTATTTCTTGCAACAGCAAATGCGTACCATTCAAGATGAATTGGGGGACAATCCTCAAGAACAAGATGTTACTGATATGCGTGCTCGTGGTGAGCAAAAGAAATGGACGGACGTTGTAAATAAGTTGTTTTTCAAAGAATTAGACAAGCTTGGGAGAATGAATCCTCAAGGTGCAGAGTATACGGTTCAAATGAATTATTTGGACTTGATGCTTGATTTACCATGGGGAGAATATTCAAAAGACAAGTTGGATTTAAAACGCGCTGAAAAAATCTTGGAACGGGACCATTACGGTCTTGAAAAAGTGAAGGAGCGAATTTTAGAATATTTGGCCGTGTTAAAACTGAAGGGGAATATGAAATCTCCAATCCTTTGTTTTTATGGCCCTCCAGGTGTTGGTAAAACATCTTTGGGAAAATCAATTGCAGAAGCTTTAGGAAGAAAATACATTCGTATGTCTTTGGGTGGTTTGCACGATGAATCTGAGATTAGAGGACATAGAAAGACATACATTGGCGCAATGCCAGGCCGTGTGATGCAAAGCATTAAGAAGGCAGAAACGAGCAATCCTGTTTTTGTATTGGATGAAGTGGATAAGTTAGGAAGAAGCAATCATGGAGATCCATCTTCCGCTTTGTTGGAAGTTTTAGATCCAGAGCAGAACGCTGATTTCTACGACAATTATATCGAAACTGAATACGACCTTTCAAAGGTTTTGTTCATTGCAACAGCGAACAGTTTACAGACAATTCAAGGCCCACTTAGAGATCGTATGGAGATCATTGAGGTCAATGGATATACGGTTGAAGAAAAGATAGAAATAGCGAAACGTCACTTGATTCCAAAGCAAATTAAAGAGCATGGAATTACCAAGAAAGACATTTCAATTGATAAAAAAGCGCTTGAAAAGTTGGTAGAAGAATATACCAATGAATCTGGTGTTCGTGGAATTGACAAGATGATTGCGAAAGTTGTTCGAAACAGAGCGCGTCAAATTGCCATGGAAGAAGAATTCGTTGTAAAAGTTGGTGTTAATGATCTGTTTGATATTCTTGGAGCGGGAAGAGGTAGAACGAAATACGACAACAATGATGTTGCTGGAGTTGTAACAGGCTTGGCTTGGACATCTGTTGGAGGTGATATTTTGTTCATTGAATCTTCTATCACGCAAGGAAAAGGAAAGCTCACATTGACAGGAAACCTTGGAGATGTAATGAAAGAATCTGCGGTTATTGCGATGGAATATTTGAAATCCCACAGCCATTTGATCGGTTTGGAACAAAAAGTATTTGACAAGCACAACATTCATGTTCACGTTCCGGAAGGAGCAACACCAAAAGATGGGCCGAGCGCCGGAATCACAATGTTGACTTCGTTGGCTTCTGTTTTCACGCAACGTAAAGTGAAGAAGAACTTGGCGATGACAGGTGAGATTACATTAAGAGGCGACGTTTTGCCAGTGGGTGGAATTAAAGAAAAGATTCTTGCTGCCAAAAGAGCGAAGATTAAAGAAATTATCCTTTGCGATAAAAACAAGAAGGACATTGACGAAATCAAAGAAGAATACTTGAAAGGATTGACATTCCATTATGTAACAAAAATGGATGAAGTTCTAGAGATAGCACTAACAAAAACGAAGGTGAAGAACCCAATGTTTATTGATGTGTAATTATTGAAAATCCAGTATATGAAAAACGGTCTCGGTTAAACCGAGACCGTTTTTTTTTAGGAGTACTATTTTTAAGGAAGATTCGAAATAATCTGATCCAAATAGTTTGATGTTGTTTCGTTCATTGGAATGTCATAGGACAGTCCTTGTTGAGGAGTTACATTCAACAATCCATAATACAATTGGCCATTGACAACTGAGATTACAACAACATTCATGGGTACATCTGCCAAATGATACGAATCGATAACATTATTATCGATCCCCGTGTATGGCGCGATTGGCCAAACCGAATTTTGGTTTTCGAACACCGCGAATGCTTTCGTATTTGAATTGTCTAGACCTGAAACACCAGTTAGATTGAATGGAATATCGAAGTAAGTTACATTCGACAAGAAGGCGTCAATATTTCCCCATCCCAACGAGTCAAGGTTCAATTCGTACTCATTGTTTGGAGAATTAAATGTAAAACCAGAAGTTGTATCAGCGAGCCCCCAGAATACACTATCGGCATTTACATTTTGACCTGCCATAAACAATTGCATATTGTTGTCTATCGCCTGCGCTGGGATTTTTAGATCAATAAAAACACCGTCAGCGACTCTCAAACTTGCTCCGTTTTGAGCGGCTAGAAGAAAGAATTCGCCACCTGAATTAAGAGGTTCGCCATAGCTTACTGGAAGAATGTTTGTGAACAACATGTCTTTTTGAGAGAATATCTCTTTTACTGTAATAGTGACGTTCCCTGTAACTGGGAGTCCATTATATGTAATAAAAGCGTTAGCAGGAATGGTAATTGAAGATCCTTTTGACGCGGTAAAACTAGCTCCGTTTTCAGCTATCATTTCAAATTCTTGAACAGCTACTGGTTCAGAATCTAGGTAACTATAGATTGAGCCAAATGTTTCCGGTTCCACAATTGGGTTTGGGGCAGGAACTACTTCGTCCTTTTTACACGAGCTAAGAGATAGTATTGATGTGCCTATTAGTACTGCTATCCCAAAGGAAATTTTTGTTTTAATATTCATAGTATAGAGTTAAAATTAGTGTTGTCATATTCATACACGAGAAAAAACGTGTAGAGGAGGGGGGGTAGTATATATACTTAAAATTAGAAAGTTAATGAATGCGATTACTTACAATAAATCCTATTGTTAAGAGGAAGTATACCAGTCTAACAAGAAAGACGCCCCTTGGCTAAACCGAGGGGCGTCTTTTTTTTCGTTTAAAGGGCGTCCCCCGTCGCTAAACTACTGTATACTACTTATGAAATATCATCAATAAGGAGTGAAACGAGCCATTCTAGTTTGTCCCCCGTTTCTTTCATGAGAACTTCATTATGTACACATAACCTAAAATACTTAAAAAAGTACGACTTAATTTTAAGTTTTTCTTTTCTTCATTGCTATTATTGCAATCACAACTCCAAGAACTAGACCAACAATTCCGAATACAATTCCGAATACAATTCCAAAAAGTAATCCCGATTTTTCATTTTCCTTTTTTGTGATCTCTTTACTGCTTGGTTTTATATTCGATAATGAATCTCTTGTTTCAAATGCTGCTTCATCTACCACTTGAAGTTCCTCTTCAAGCTCGCCAATTCCATACAACATAAGAGAAGGGTCAATTTCACCACTTTCAATAAGGCGTATGAATTGGTAATTTAATTCAGTTATCCCAGACGCTCTTCGACTTTTATTTAATGCGATAATTGCTTTTGAAATTTCTTGTTTCTTCGGCTTGGTTGAGGCAAACTCTAATATATAGGTATAAGCCATTATTGCATTCTCATATGTTCCATATTTAATATTGTATTCCGCCAAGGTTTGCAATAGATTAGCCATCACTTTATTTGGGGCAGGTGTGAAGGCCACCCGCGTTCGCAATTGGTATTCCAAATGATTGTCCATTGGGCGGTGGAATTTTCTCTGAGGTTTTTTTTTATTCAATTCTTCAACTGTTATTATTCGGTGCGTATTCAGCCATCCTGGATTCGATTTCTCTTTGATTTTTGCTTCAAGAATTTTTATATGAATCCATTCACTTCCAAAGTGAGATTCGGAATTGATCGCGTATCCGTTTTTGATTAATTGCAAAGCCTTGTTCAATTGACCGTCCAATTCATAAGCTGTTCCAAGATTGGCCGAAATTGTATACTCATTCGGATACTTATCATACAAGGGCTTTAAAATCTGAAGCGCTTTTTTCACATCTCCCAATTTCATGTAATACAGCGCAATATTGGATTGAATTTTAAAATCGGTCTTTGCATTAGGTTTGGCTTCTGCTATGGCCAATTTCTCCTTGATATATTCGGTATCGAAAGATCTATGTTTTTTAGACATATAGAAGAAATTGGTGAAAATCATATCACCGTTTAGGTTGTGTCCGTATTCATTCCCGCAGGAAAAAGAAGGGCTAGTAAAAAGTAGGAAGGCAAAGAAAAATAGGGTTTTCATGGAGTCCGTTTTGCGTGTAATGCGCTGACTTTTAAAAAGTAACACATGCCGAAAAAAAAAAGCCCATTCCGATTTATCGAAATGGGCTTATACTAGTCTTTAAATTTTATCGAAGGATCAAAAAATCCAATGATCGGTCTTATTCCTCCTCACTTTTCCATTTTTCGTCTTTTCCTTTGATGTAAGGAACACCAGCCGCTTCAAGTTTTGATTCTAATCCTGAAAGTTGAACAACAGCCGCGTCCAAATTAACTCTGAACTCAGTGTAATCTTCCAACGCGATTTCTTTGTTCAATTTCTGTGTAGCTGTAATGCCAGTCGTGTTTGAGTACAATTGGTAATATACCGTCCATAACCTGTCCGAAATACTTGGTATATCCTCAACTTGATGCTTTGCCTTAAGTTTGTCGCCGTTCATTATCAAATCACACAGAAGCAATAAATTTTTGATTTTCTCAACATCCTTCAGAAGGTTTAAATCAGCGCCGGGATAGTTGCGAACTGCATTTTCAACGAGTTTTAATTTCTCACCAGTTTCGTTCATCAAGTTTTCAGCTCCCGACACACTGCGTCTTACTTCGGCCATTTCTTTTCGGAACGCTTTCAACTCTTCATTGTTTGACGCAAGTAAGGTTTGGTTGTTCAATCCAACCACATTGAATTTTGTGTTTGCGATTACTTCCTTAAGAATGCCGTCTTTTTCTGAGAAGATCTCAACCGAATATTCGCCAGGAATAACTAAGAATCCGTAACTCTTCACTTCACCATAATTTTTAATTCCAACCTTTCCCGTTGACGTTGTTCTTAGGTTCCAAGTTACACGACTTAATCCTTTCGATGGAGAAGATGAAATTCTTTTAATTTCAACACCTTCTGAATCTTTAATGACCCAGATCAGTTTTAATTTACCCTCCATTTCTTCTTCCCTCAATTCATCAAATGATGGATAGGGAACTGCTGCTTTTTCCTTTTCAAGTTTGTTCGCTTCTTTTTGCCTTACCGACTTAAGTGATTCATCTCCACTTTTAAGATACAATGAGAATGTTGCTCCGAATTTCGGGTTGTCAGCACGGTACATTGAAGCGCCTTGTGATGAATTTTCTCTTCCTCCAATTGGATTTGCATACACAAACAGGTCAGCGTCTTTAATAGGGAAGAGGTATGCGTCTTTTGCAAGGACATCTTTAGACAATGATCTCAATGGCGAGTAATCATCCATTACGTAGAAACCTCGTCCGAATGTTGCAATCACAATATCGTTTTCTCTTTTTTGAAGTTCGATGTCATAAACGGCAATTGTTGGAAGTCCATTTAACTTCGTCCATTTTAATCCACCATCATTCGAGAAGTAACAACCGAACTCAGTTCCAGCAATAAGAAGTTTGGGATCAACGTGGTCTTGTCTAAAGGCAAACACAGATCCTCTTTCTGGAAGGTTTCCAGCAATAGACGTCCAAGACTTGCCTTGGTTTGTACTTTTCATTAGATACGGTTTAAAGTCGCCCGATCTATGGTTATTGAAAACCGCGAAAACAGTATTCTCATCGTACAAACTCGCAACGATCATGTTTACCCGAGTGTTTTCAGGAATTCCAGAAAAACTCTTAACATTGGACCAAGTTCCACCGGCATCTTTAGAGGTTTGAATCAATCCATCATCTGTTCCTGCATACAACAATCCTTGTTTTAAAGGAGATTCGTCAAAGGCTACGATGTTTCCATAAATCGTTGTAGACATGTTTTTCATCACTGCATCAATCGACCAAACTTGATCCATCACTGGAAGTTTGTTTCTGTCGATTTGTTGAGATAAATCAGGAGAAACAGTTTGCCAGTCGTTTCCTCGGTTTGTGCTTTTGAAAACTTTGTTGGCGCAGAAATACAATGTTTTGTGATCATGCGGCGAGATCAATAATGGTGAATCCCAGTTCCAACGGTAGGCCAATTCATCCCTTCCTGGCATTGGTTTGATTGAAACACGTTCTCCTGAGGCTTTATCAAATCGAATCAATCCTCCGTATTGAGATTGCGCATAAGCAATGTTTGGGTCCGTTGGGTCAATTGCCGATTCAAATCCATCGCCTCCATTGGTTACGAACCAATCAGAATTAACAATTCCAGTATTGTTTAACGTTCCAGAAGGTCCGCCCAACGACCAGTTGTCTTGCGTTCCACCGTAAATATTGTAAAATGGCGCGTCGTTATCTGTCGCTACTTTATAGAATTGTGTAACAGGAAGGTTGTTGAAATACTTCCAATCTTTTGCATGGTTGTAGGTTTCATAAATTCCTCCGTCGCAACCAACGATCCAGTGGTTTTCATCTTTAGGATCAATCCATATACAATGGTTATCGACATGCTTGTATTTTTCTCCAGTTCGAACGAAAGTCTTTCCTCCATCGATTGTGTGATGCAGACGCGTGCTCATTGAAAACACTTTGTCTTTGTTCGTCAGGTCACAAATAATTTCTTGGTAATAGTTTCCGCTTGTTTTATAGCTCGACATTTTAGACCATGACTCGCCTTTGTTTGTTGATCTAAAAAACCCACCTTTTTCGTTTCTTGCTTCGATAATCGCATAAATGTAGTTTTCGTCAACGGGAGACACAGCAATTCCAATTCGTCCCATATTTCCCTCCGGAAGGCCTGAATTAATAGCTTTCCATGTGATTCCACCGTCTGTCGATTTGTGAAGTCCCGATTCTGGTCCACCACCGATATACGTCCATTCTCTTCGTCTTCTTTGATGTGCAGAAGCGTAAAGGATGTCTGGATTTGTTGGGTCAATAGCAATTTCAGCAATTCCAGTGTGTTCAGAAATTTCTAAAGTTAGTTTCCAAGTCGTTCCTCCGTCGGTTGTTTTGTAAACACCACGCTCTCCGCCTTTGCTCCAAACAGGTCCATAGGCAGCCACCCAAACAATATTCTCATTTGTCGGGTGAACAATAATCTTCCCAATGTGTTCGGAAGTTTTAAGTCCCATGTTTTTGAATGATTTTCCGCCATCGAGTGATTTGTATACTCCATCTCCGTATGCGACTGCGCGTTGGTTGTTGTTTTCTCCAGTTCCAACCCAAACCGTATTGGAGTTTGTTGGAGCAATCGTCACGCATCCAATAGAATAGGAGCCGTAGCTGTCGAAAATAGGAGAAAAAGTTGTTCCGTGATTGGTTGTTTTCCAAACACCGCCAGAAGCCGCTGCCACGTACCATATATTATTGTTGTCTGGATCAACCGCGATATCGGCAATTCTACCGGAAGTTAATGCCGGTCCGACTGATCTGAATTTAAGCCCTGAAACCGTTGACGAGGAGATGCCGGATTCTGATTTTTCGTCCTTATCAGGTTTTTGTGAGAAGGTAGCTAAGCTTAATGAAACCGCTAATAGTGTGAGAAGAGTACTTTTCATGTTTTCATAGTTTGAGGCCAGAAGGTAATTAAACTTTTAAACCTTTTGTTAAACAAGATATATGGATCACTGAAAATAATGGATAAACGGTTGTCAATTGCTGTAACCTTTCGGCCGTTTTCACGATATAATTAATTGGGTACGGAATTTGTTTTGACCCAGCAAAAGGTTTAAAAAGTTCATTATGGTTAAATATTACATCTCTCTACTTTCTGTTCTATTAGGATTGTCATCGTTTGCGCAAGAAGAATCGGAAGCATGTCAACCCCCAGAAAAGAAGGTCTTGAAATTAATTAAAGCCGGATCTGAAGCTCCAGATGCGAGAACTGCGGTTGTGAAATTCAACGAAGCCATCGAGTTGAACGAAGAGAATGCCATGGTTTATTATGAATATGCAATGTATGCTTATTTCAAGGCGGAAGAAGAGTATAGCAAAAGCCCAAATCCTGCTTTAGGAGATAAAATGTTGTTAAAGGCAGAAGCGATGTTCTTGACTGCTTATGATTTGTGCAGCGATTACCACTCCAACATTTTTTATTATTTGGGAATTATTAAATACAATCAAGAGAATTTTGAGGAAGCCATCAATTATTGGAAACAATTTCAAGCGTACAAGCACGAGAGCATAGAAAGATATTCAGACGACCATACGAAGCGCATGTCCAATGTGAAAAAAGTAATTGGTGAGTTGGAATATGAAAATAAAGTAAAAACGGAAGAGGTGCCTTTCGAGCCGAGGATTGTTAAGAATGTGAGTACAGGAACGGATGAATATTTCCCAATGATCTCACCAGACAATGAGTTGATCTATTACACAAGAAAGGCTGATATGAGAGATTTGGGGGCTATGCAATCTGACATGAGAGAGATGTTTACTTCGTCCAAACGACCTAATATGAAGTCTGAATTTGACGGAGGTGATTTTTTACCTAGCCCATTTAATAAAAGTGATATCAGTAGTTACGGTGCGTCGACTTTATCTGTTGATAATAAGGAACTAATTATTTGTGCTTGTAAAGACGAAATGGTCGGTACACAGCCGTATCGTAATTGTGATTTGTACAGCTCTGTTTACACAATAGGAGGACGCGACGGAAAAACAATTATTTGGTCAGAGTTAGTGAATCTGGGCGATAAGATCAATTCGGCCGATGGTTGGGAGGGCCAGCCTTCGTTATCAGCAGATGGAAAAACGTTGTACTATACAGCGAATACGCCCACAACTGAGGACAATGACATCTTCATTGTTAAACGAGAAGAAGATGGAACTTGGGGGTTTCCAAGACCGTTTCACGAAATTAATACGGCAGGTAAAGACAAGAGTCCGTTTTTACATCAAGATAGTGAGACTTTGTATTTTGTTTCGCAGTGCAGCAAAGACCGACCTGGAATTGGAGGATTAGACATTTTTTACATTCGTCAAGATGAAAAAGGCGTTTGGTCGGAGCCAAAGAACATTGGATACCCAATTAATACGGCGGAAGATGAATTGGGGTTGTTTGTATCGATTGATGGTCAAGTAGCGTATTACTCATCACGCCTTGGCGGTCGATGGAATATTTATTCATTCGAATTGTATGAAGAAGCGCGGCCGCAATCCGTTGCACTTTTAAAAGGAGATTTAACAGATGAAAATGGAGATCCAGTTGAGGATGCTGTTATTGAAATCACGTACGAAGGAAGCGATGAAGTTACTTCAGTGAACGTGAATGGAAACGATGGAAAATATGCTGCCATTGTGAAAACCAATAAAAAACAAGACGTTATGGTGACCGTTAAAAAGGAAGGCCATGCGTTCGATTCAAAATTGATTGCCAAAGAAGAATTCGAAGAGGACAATGTTACTATTCGTGGAAACGACTTAGCGGTTAAGAAACTTGAAGTTGGTTCGGCGTATACAATTAATGATATCCTCTACCAAACGAACTCTGCTGACCTAAACACCAAAGCCAAATTTATTTTAAGAGGGTTCGCACGTTTTTTAGATGAAAATCCAACGATTAAAATCTCTATTAATGGTCATACCGATGACGTTGGTAACGATGGAAAGAACTTAACCTTATCTGAGGATAGAGCGGAAGGGGTCAAAGATTATTTGGCGTCACTTGGAATCGATAAGGGAAGATTGTCCTCGAAAGGTTTGGGCGAAACGGACCCTAAAGTTGATAACGATTCAGAGGCGAATAGAGCGTTGAATCGTAGAACAGACTTTGTTATTGTTGGGCTATAAAGAGAATTCGGAATTATGAATTGAGTGAAGATGGGGTTCGGTATCAAAATTCCTTGTTTGCCATAACCCATAACCCATAACCCATAACCCATAACCCATAACCCATAATTATCAATTATCAATTAAACTCCTGTTTCGAGAAATTTAAATCCACAGGCCCTTTGATTCCAGGTATTCCACCTCTATCGCTGTATTGCCAGTGAATAATTCTATCGTCTGTCATTCGCTCGCTTCGACGGCTGTAATTCGCAATCCAAAATTGATAGTTCTTAAAATGGTTTTTGAATTTTGTCTTGTAGAAGTGATACGAAGTGTAAATGACCGGCCGCTTTCCCGTTTTCTTTTCGACAAGCTCCAGCCAAACTTTCATTCCGCTGATCAATTTTGTGTCTGAGACACTTTCCGTTTCCACATCAAGAACAGGGGAGAGTTCGTTTCCTCTTGGCGTATAATTGCTTAGGAAGTGCTTTGCTTGTGATTCTGCATCCAACTTTGGCCTGAAAAAATGGTAGACGCCAAATGCTTTATTGTATTCGCGCAACTTGTTTCTGTTTGACGTGTATTTGGCATCAACAAGTGAAACGCCTTCTGTGGCTTTGCAGTAAACAAATGAAATTTTTGCGTTGGCTTCATCGAAAAATGTGGACCAATCAATTTCGCCTTGGTACCTTGAAATATCAATTCCATGGCTTTTAAAACTCGGAGGGAGTTCACGTATTCCAATTAGCTCAGAAGTAGTTGAATTACGGGTCTTGTTGTATACTGCATATCCAATTACCAAAGCAAGAACTGCTATTAGGCCGAACGTAAAAGTTCGATTTGGATTGCGTTTTTTGAATTGCGACACGTATAAAAATAAAAAAGCCTTTTATCAATCCGAGTATTTCGGTGATAAAAGGCCTTTAAATGTATTTTGAAGGAAACTCCTAGTTCATTCTCTTCTCCTTGATACGAGCAGATTTACCTGTTCTCTCTCTGAAGTAGAAGATACGTGCTCTACGAACGCTACCTTTCTTAGTTATTTTGATACTCTCAATGAATGGAGAATGTACTGGGAAGATACGCTCAACACCAATATTTCCAGACATTTTTCTAACTGTAAACGACTCAGTTCTTCCTGAACCTTTACGTTGAAGGACAACACCTCGAAACTGCTGAATACGTTCCTTAGCACCCTCTTTAATCTTATATGAAACATCAACTGTATCACCGCTACCGAAATCCGGAAGTGTGTTCATTTCAATCAGTTCACTTTCAAGTTCTTTTATAAAATCCATCTCTGTTAATTTCTTTATCTATACCCCAATTGGGGGTGCAATATTACGAATAAATTCCGATACAATCATTTGCACGAATGTTTTTTTTACAAATTAATAATAGATCTTGGATATTGGATCGCTTTGCTTTTGGATATTAGATGGATTTGCGTTTAGAAATTACTCTTGATTCAAAACTCTCTTATCTAAAACTCTAGCCGTATAACTCATAATTCATAACTCTATTCCCACCCCTTTTGTGTAATTTCGGTCAAAAAACGAGAAGATTATGTCAGTTCACAAGGATGTAAAGAAGGTTACCACTCACGTACTTCAGGAGATGAAGAACGCAGGAGAGAAGATTACCATGTTAACAGGGTATGATTTTTCAATGGCGCGTATTATTGATAATGCTGGAATTGATGTAATCCTTGTTGGTGATTCAGCATCAAACGTAATGGCGGGGCACGAGACAACGCTTCCAATTACCTTGAATGAAATGATTTACCACGCTTCTTCTGTTGTTAGAGGAGTAGACAGGGCGCTTGTCGTTGTTGATTTACCGTTTGGATCGTACCAAGGAAACTCGAAAGAAGCTTTATCAAGTGCAATTCGGATTATGAAAGAATCGGGCGCGCACTCAGTTAAAATGGAAGGTGGACAAGAAATTCTTGAATCAATCACGCGTATTCTTACAGCAGGAATCCCCGTTATGGGACACTTGGGATTAACGCCTCAGTCGATTTATAAGTTTGGAACGTACGTTGTAAGAGCGAAAGAAAAAGACGAAGCGGCTCTATTGATTGAAGATGCAAAAGCGCTGGAAGCAGCAGGTTGTTTCGCGATCGTTTTGGAGAAAATTCCAGCTGATTTAGCAACGAAAGTGGCCAAAGAAATAACGATTCCGATTATTGGGATTGGTGCAGGTGGCGGAGTTGATGGTCAAGTTTTAGTTGTTCACGACATGCTTGGAATTAATAATGAATTCAATCCGCGGTTCTTGCGTAAGTACAATAACTTGTATGAGCAAATGACGGGGTCTTTCAAAGAATATATCAATGATGTTCGAAGTGGAGACTTTCCGAATGAGGAGGAACAATATTAATTCACAATTATAAATTACGAATTGATGAAACATTTTGAATTTTATTTATAAAATTCTTGCGCCCAATTAGAAAATAAAAAAAAATAGTGCCTTTGCGCCTCCGCGGTTAAAAAAGAAAATGAACGAAGTAAATCGAAATATCGAACAATCGAACCATCGAAAAATCGAGGTTTTACATCTCGACAACCACACCATCGTTGTCAACAAACGCGCTTCGGATATTGTTCAAGGAGATAAAACTGGAGACACGCCATTGTCAGAACACGTAAAGGAATACATTCGTGAAGAGTTCAACAAACCTGGGAATGTGTTTTGCGGTGTTGTGCATCGGTTGGACCGACCAACGAGCGGTGCGTTGGTTTTTGCTCGAACGAGTAAAGGGCTTTCAAGATTGAACGAACAATTTAGAAACCACGAAACCCGAAAAGTGTATTGGGCCGTTGTTGAAAAAATGCCAACGAACAAGAGCGGTCAACTTGTGGATTTCCTAAAGAAAAACGAAAAACAAAACAAATCATACGCCAGCGAAACAGAAACGAACGGTTCGAAAAAAGCGATCTTGAATTACAAATGGGTAGCGTCTTCGGATAAATACCATTTGCTCGAAGTTGAACTTGAAACGGGACGTCACCATCAGATTCGTTGTCAATTGGCAAATATCGGATGCATCATCAAAGGCGATGTGAAATACGGCGCGCGTCGTTCAAACAAAGATGCCTCAATTCACTTGCACGCTCGAATTTTAGAATTTAGCCACCCAACTTCAAAAGAACCTATAAAAGTTTTGGCTCCGGTTCCGCAAGAACCGTTGTGGCAGTTTTTTGAGAAGGGATAATGAGGTTATTGCCCTGGTATTCCAATGGCTATATCATCATTGTCAGCTACCTCCACTGGACCGAAGCAAGGGAATGCCACACTTCTTAATTGGCTTCTAAAATCAAACATGTCCGTTCTCATTTTTTGTTCCTTATAATCCTTTTGTTCTTTTACCAGCCAATCCATTTCATCATCGATTTTCATTGGTCGAGTAGTACGTTTATTGTTCAACTGTTTCACACTGGCGTCTAATTTGGCTTCAGTCGCACGTTTCATATCAACCATTCCCAAACTTCCTTTTTTGATGCTCATTTTCTGGAAGTATTCGTATCCATCTTTGGTGATTCCAACCACTGCGATATCGTAAATCATATCGTTGTTTAATTTATAGTCGAACTTTCCTTTGTTGCCTTGAATTCTCTGAAATGCTTTGATTTTATTAGGGAAAACATACGTGTACAGTTTCAAGTACTTATCCGCGTTCGGAACTACAAAATTGAAGCTGTTGTATTTAATTTTTGTTTTATTCCCTGTAATTGGATCAATAACCGTTGTTGTTTGACGGGCTATTGTCGCCTCGCGAACGTAAGCATCGATATTTTTCATTACAGGCCCTTTTCCATGTTTAATCGTGAAACCGCGCGACTTTCCACCCAAGTGCTTCTTTACGTTATTCATGTTGAACTTGTATTCTTGATCCAAAGATTCCGCAGTGCGTTTTGTCTTTCGAGTCTGTTCGTTCGACCTTTCCTTTGACATGTCTTTGTCCCAATCCCCTTGGCGTTTCTTCTCAAGGTCTTGGTATGTTTTGTTCTGCTTCTTCAATTTGTCAATTCCCTTTTCGTAAAAGGCTTTGAGTCCTTTGATGTGCGGATTATTCGCATCCATCACGCCAATATTCTCAGTAGCGAATTCTTCAAATTCAGGATAGCCCATTGCAGCTACTTCCTTGTCAATTTGCCACATTGGTTTTTGCAATTGAGAAGTATATTTGTCAATAATCATGTTCGCTTTACCACATTTCTGATGAATGGCTTGAACGCGTTTTTCAAATTCCCGTGTGGCAAGATTCGTGTTGTTGAATTCCTTTTTCCAGAAAGCGAGAACTTTTGAAGGAGCAAGGTAGTCTCTACTTGGTGCAGCAACTGCAACTGCGCTTGCCGCATATCCTAAGACTATGCTGTAAGCAGCAATAGATTCAGGCTCTTTCACATACGTAACCCGAGTTTGAGATCTAGAATTCGGATTCGACTTTAGATTAACCGATACTTTCTCAGGATCGGCATTCGGGTTCATTTTTTTGAAGTACTCATCATACCGCGGTCCTTCTTTCCATTGAGAGAGACGAATCGCTTCCTCTGCTGTCATTTGAGAATCAATGGGTCGATTATCGCCATACAAGTAATCGCGTTCAGTAGGTGTGATTTTAATGTGTGGAGGGTCAATCGTTTTAGGTGTCTGTTGGGTAGCACTGTAAATTGGTTCTAGGCTATTTTCATAATCGAAATTTTCCAAACTCAAATACAAACTATCGCGGCTCCATTTGTTCTGCTTCCATTTTTTAGAGTCGAGAAATGCTTCGTATCCCGCAGGGTAGAAGTTCAATTCACTCATGTCAACAGGAACTGGGATTTTTTCTAGTGGAACAGGGTTTTGCCAATCTATTGTTCCGTTCGCTAATTTAACGCCATCAAACAATTGCATTTTTTCTTTGTACTCATCAACGGGAGTTTGAATGTAAACGCCAACTTTTGGATTGAATTCCAATTGTTGTCCATCGGGTGTAAATCCACCAACGCCGAACATTCCCTGCGTTTCTAGCATGCGATCTCCCGCCATTGTGCTCAATCCACTCTTAACGATATCGCTTCCACTGATTGCCTCTTGGTATTGAATGACAACAGGTCCGTTGTACGGTTTTCCATTCAATAGAAACGCCTCTTTTGGAACGGAAAGCATTACGCCTTTGTTCGAAAGAACGACTCCTCCGTCTTGTGCAATCGGAAAATATTCAATCGGTAAATTATCGATTTGAGCATACTCAAAAAGTGCTTCTTTTAATTGTTCTGAAATTTCAGGGGTATCGGTCTTCGAATCGGTATCAGACGTTACAGGATTAACCAAGTACAATGTTGCTGCTGTTGCTAGTGCCAAAGCCAAAGCGCTCATTCCAGACCACTTCAATAGTTTCTGATAGTGGTATTTCTTTCCTGCTTTGCGAACCTGAGCCCTTTGCGATGCTCTTTTAGCACCCTCGTTAATTGATTCTTGTAATCGAACCTCCTCTTGTAATTCTTTATTGCTTGCCAGCCTTTCTTCAAAGACTGCTTTATCCTCTGCGTTTAATTCGCCAGATAAATATTGATCTATTATTTTGGTAATATTTGGAGTCATATTTCTGGCTTTATTGATGAATGGGTTGGTTGTTCGAATCGTTCAAAACAATTTCTTTCACTTTGTTGATGCATCGGTACTTTTGAGCTTTAGCAACTTTATCATTGCGAAGTCCAACTTTCTTCGCGATATCAACCATATTCAATCCCAAGCCATAAAACATTTGAAGAATCTGCTGACACTGTTTCCCTATTTGTGATAAAGCGTCTTCGATACTTTTTAGTTTCAATTCTTTTTGAAGCCATTCATCGTCTTCCTCCTCTGTAAAATTATCGTGCAGTTCACTGTGACGGTGTTTTCCTTCCTTTCGACTTTGGTTGTACCAAATGAATTTGCATGTATTCTTCACATAATGAAAAGAATCAACCGTGAGTTCGAAGTCGGGCTCTTCCATTTTTCGAGTAAAAATGAGCAATGCTTCCTGAAATATATCTTCGGCATCCGTAGAATTACAACCTTTAGACTTTAGAAAACGCTTAACATCTGGCCACTTTTTGTAGAGCGTCCTCAGTTCTTTGTTTACGTCCAATGACTGTTTTTCGGTTTTAATCATTCACTTGTTTTTCTATAGATGTCGAATCAATCGAAAGGTAAGCAACAAAAAGGATTTTATTTTAAAAACAGATTTCTTCAATGATTAATAAGTGACATTAGTTACATTGAAAAACGATTCCATGGATTAACTTTGTTTGAAATTAAAGACAATTATTATGAAATATACAGTAGTAGATGTAAGAACAGAAGCTGAATTTGCAGGAGGACATGTTGCAGGATCAATTAATATTCCTTTGCAAGAAGTGCAGAAAAGAGAGACTGAAATAATGGCGTTAGAAACACCTGTTATGTTCTGTTGCGCGAGTGGAGCACGAAGTGGGCAAGCTGCTCAGTATTTTACCTCAAAAGGCTTGGAATGTGAGAACGGCGGTGGCTGGATGGAGGCCAATGCAAAGGTCAACGCTTAGTTTTAACAGTTTTATTGTAAGAAAGATGGATGCAATACGTTAAATTACGTGTTATGAAAATTGCATCCGCCTTGTTTTTTATGTTGATATGCTTTACTTCTTTGTCTCAAAACGAAGATGTGATTAACGATTTTTCGGCCTCTGAGTTTAACGGAAAGGTGCTTTTGACATTTGCGATCAAGCAAGGAAATACATGCAATGGCGTTGAAATTTTTCATTCAATCGATTCGGTTGACTTTACTAAAATTGGAAGTATTGAAGGTATTTGCGGAAGTTCTCAATCACAAATCGAATACGATTTTACCCATCTTGATCCTGAGAAAAACGAGATCAATTTTTATAGATTAAGTCTCGGCGGAATTGGGTTTTCATGGATCGTAAGCGCTGAGGTTATTGATTTAGGATTTAATACCGCTTTGCTTCGACCAAATCCAATTGGTGAGGGATCTGAATTGTTTTTTGATAACGAAACGAACACTCTTTTAACATTGAATATTTATTCAAGCTCAGGAATTCTCGTGAAGTCAGATAAAACAACAGCTGAATTTTTCGTGTTGAATGCCTCTGAATTTGAGTCGGGAGTTTATTTCTATACAATACACCCGGAAGGAATTAAGTCTGAAGTAAAAGGGAAGTTTATTGTTCCTTGATAAGTAGGTTTTTTCAAACTGTTAATACTCTATTTCGTCATAAAAACTCCAGGTATCTCCGTAATATCTCATCTGATGTGCAACGATTTCTCCGCGAGCATTAATTCCAAACCTGTGTTCGCTGACTTCAGTTGAAATCTCTAAAATTGAATCGTGAATGTTGGTTTTAGGCGCTAGACGAATGCTTGAAAAAGGAACTTTTTTTATTGAAGTAGGGGAGTTTTCTGGAATAATATGAAAACATTCGTTGGGTTCATCCACAAAGTAATACAATCCAAATTTGTTCAGGTGAATCACAGGAATAGTATAAGAAAGGGCTCCACTGTAACCTTCGAACTCAAACTCTTTGACAATTTTCCCCGATGTGTTGTACAATCTGCCCTGAAGTTCTGTGCTTTTAGAATTAAAGTCATACGAAACGAAAACATGAGATTCGCCAATGAACATGTTCCCAGCAATTGTTGCTCCTTCTCTAATTAAAGAAATCTTTTTCCCTTTGGATGTTATAATTTCAGAACAAGTCAATAAGCACGAGCTGTCTTGAGAGTATTTCACTTCGCATTCACTGCCGGAACTTCCCCACCAACGGTGGAATTTCATCTCACTATCCCCATTTGTATTGAAATACAAGATTCCCTCAATCCCGACATCGCTGCCTGGAACTCCAAAAACTTGTGTTAAAACAATTTGATTGGTCGGTTGCAAATAGGTTTCAAATTCAGGAAGTCTTATATTACTTTGAGCTACTAGGCTTCCAAACTTATTCATGTACTGCTTCTTGTAAAATACTTTTTTCCAGAGTTCATTGTCTTCAGAATCGTAAAGGCGAAAAAGATATTTGACATCTCGACCTGTGTAGCGGTTCGTTCTTACCACGCTGTCTTTGAGGTAGCTTTCGTCAATATAAACAGTGTCGTTTCCATTCAGTTCAAGCTCGATAAGTAGCGTATGTGGTTTGCCATCAATTAAAAATGTAGTGTCAAATGAAATCGCATTTGTAATGATATGGTCCTGTCCATAAGTAGATACTATCGTGTCATACACGGGAATGTCATTCTTTGCAATGGGTTTGACTTCCTCCTTTGAACTAACATTTGAAGGCTTTTTGGTTTCACTGCAAGAGAAAAGAATGGTAAGGGCTAAAAATGAAGCAACTAATTTGAGAAGCATATTTTAATTTGGTATTGAAACACGTTGATTGCGCTTTTAATAAATTTACAGGTTTAAAACGAGAAAAAGCCCCCAATTCTCAAGAGAAAAGAGGGCTCAACATTTGTTAGGTGTTGTTTATTTTACGACAACGCGCTGGCTTGAATGAACACCATTCGATTCAATCGTTACGAAATAGATTCCGCTCTCAAGATTGTGTAAATCGATTGTTGTTTCATTTCCAGTCGGTTGAATTTGTTTAACAATTCTTCCTGCGAGAGAAATAATTTGAATTTTTTGAAATGTATCAACTGAACTGATTGTAATTTCTCCATCGGTTGGATTTGGCGAAATCATCCAAGCCAATTCTTTTATTTCATCAATTGAAGCAGCATTTCCATGAACCAAATCATAGCGTTGATCTTCCAATACGCCGTGCATCAAACTCACTTGCCCTTGGGTAAAGCTATTCTGACATTCTTCAGATGAATAATCCATGTAATTTTCAATCATGTCTGGTAAGTCAATTCCTTGGATGTTATCCACACATGTGTTTTTTGAAGGGTCACAATCTTGTTGAGATTGATCTGCAGCGTTCGGTGTGTCGTCAATTCCATCTTCTGCTGTACAATCTCCATCGCCCCAGATATGACGCAATCCTAAGTAATGCCCAACTTCGTGTGAAGTAGTTCTTCCTAGAACTTCAATCGGTCCGCCACCTGCATCTAAAATGTTAGGGTTGTTGCTTCCAAAGGCTTGGTACTGAATGACAACGCCGTCACTAATTCCATTTGTTGAACCTGGAGGCCAGTTTGGTAAGTTAGAAGGAGGCGTTGCGTATCCAAGAAGTGCAGTAATTTCCTGCCCTAAAAAGTTTACGGACATATTGCACACCCAGATGTTTAAATAACGCGTTTGATCCCAAGGGTCTTGTCCGCCATCAGCTGTGCTTTTGACCATTTCAAGATCACTAAAATCTCCACCGACAATGGCAAGAGAACCAAAAGAGGCGAGGGGAGTGTTCGTTCTTGTGATTCCAGTAGTTGGGTTTCCGAACTCATCAATTTGCGCCAGTTTAAATTCGATACTAGGATTTCCTGCAACGATATCAAAATCTGAGCGCATGTTCACGGTGTCTGCATTTTGACGGTTGTAATCGTCATTTAAACTCTGGATTTGATTAAAAACGACAGAATCATCGATATTTTGAGCCGCAATGTCATAAACGATATGAACCACAACTGGGATTGTATAAGTACTGTTTGATTTTGCCTCAGGATTCGAAACATACGCGTGTGCATTGTTAAATACAGAAGTGACGTCATGAACATATCCCGGTGTGATGTTTTCCTGATATTGAATAGCTTGAGGAGACATGCATCGGTTGTAAACTGGACCTTGAGCAAATGAAGCCGTTGCAGTGCAAACAGCAATTAGAGCGTAAAATATTTTTTTCATGTGTGTAGTTTGTCTCCACAAGATACTGCGAAATAAGCCTTTATCATAAAATGAAAAGGTTCAGTGGTATTTTATTTATGTAAATGGTAGAAGTCCAAGAATACAGGTTTCTGCGAAGACTTAAATTGTAATGATTTCCAATTACAAGAGTCTTAGTGGTTTAATGAATGATTAAAACGACAGATACTTAAGTACAAATGAAATTATTTTTTCTCTCTATTCTTCTCATTATCCCTTTGATTGGGACTTCTCAGTTATCAATTCATAACTTTTTTGAACGAACGAATTCTTTTCTTGAAACGCACACGCATGAGGGTAGGGTTAATTATCCAGCGATTATGAGGAATAGCAGTGAATTGAATGCATTGCTTGGCTTTGTAGAAAACGTTGATCTACAAACCTTGGATACAAACGCAACGAAAGCCTTGTTGATCAATGCTTACAATTTGATGGTGATTAAACAAGTTGTATCCCATGCCCCGATTTCATCCCCACAAGATGTAAATGGTTTTTTTGCGGTTACGGAATTTAACGTTGCCGGTGAGCGTATGACACTTAATCACCTTGAAAATAACATTTTAAGAAAAAAATACAGCGATCCACGTTATCATTTTGTACTTGTTTGTGGTGCTCTAGGTTGTCCTCCAATCGGGAGTTTTGCTTATACACCAATAAATATTGAAGAACAGTTAGAACTGCAAAGCACCAAAGCCTTGAACGATACCGACTTCGTTTACGAAAAGGATGGAAACGTTTACCTGTCAGAAATTTTCAATTGGTACAGAAGTGATTTTAAAATTGACGGGAAGTCCGAAGTTGATTACATCAATGGATACCGAAAAACGAAATTAGAATCGAGAAAAATCAAATACTACCCTTATGATTGGACCTTGAATAAAATTGATTCCGTCGCGTTTGAAGAAGGGCTTACGGATCTGTTTTTGGCTGAAATTCCAGTTCCAAAATTCGACTTACAACGATTCACAGCGGGAAGCTTATTAAGTAAAGGAACTTGGGACATTACCAGTTTTAATACAATTTACACGCAAACGAAATCGAATTGGCAAGGCGTTGATTATTCAGGCTTTAGAGAAACGTTTGTTACTTCACTTTGGCAAGTGACGTATGGTGTTAGCAAGAACGAACGGATAAATATAGGATTGGACATTAACTTAAAAAGTTCGGCGTCATCAACCGATTCCACTTTTTCTGGAACTTGGAGAGCCTTTGACTTTAAGAACAACGATTCCACCCGGGTTGGAATTACTTCTATCGGACCGCGAATTAAAATTTTACCGTTTAAAAACGTAAGCACTTTTACAATTCAATCAACATTTTTAATTCCAACAATCGAACATCCAGAAGGGTATTCAAATCCCGATGGTTCTGGAAATGGAAACTTGTATTGGTCGGATTGGAACCGGTTTATTTCTTGGAATCAATTTTTCTATACAAAGACGTGGGGCGATTTTCAACTCTTCACTGAAGTTGATTTATTGTTTCGAATCAGAAGAAGCAAGGAACAAATCACTCACATGGATTTGCCCGTTAGTGTGATCGGAAGTTATTTCTTAACGCCAAAATTTACGTTGTATGGAATAGCGCAACACGTCACTCGACACACGTATGACATCTTTCCGCAAGAGTCAAATGATTGGGTGATTTCAATGAATTATTCATCCGTTGGTGCTGGTATTAAATACCAGCCTGCCTCAAATTTGACATTAGAATTGCTTTACACTAACTTTGTTCGGGGAGTCAATTCAGGCATTGGAAACACTTTCAATTTTGGGATTAAATACATTACAAAGTGATTTCTAGAGTTTCTCTTTTTGTTTTAGTACTCGTTTTAATTTCATCCTGTTCGAAAGATAAAATCGCCAGTGATTTGGAGCGTTTTGTGAATGAGAATTCTGAATTGTCAACGGATTATTTGATCGCCTGTGCTGGTGGAAATAATTCTGAGTTCATGGGAGATTCAGAACATCCTATTTCCATCTTTTACTACAATGTCGATGGTGCTTCTGAAGCAAAATTGTTTGAACTCAAAGGGAAAGGTTTAGATCCTAATGATTACGGAAACTACGAAGCATCGAGCTTAAACAGCACGTCTTTATTCAACGGCAGAATGGGGCATTTTAAATCGCCAGCAATTAATTCAGAAAAGTGGTTCATTGTCTGCTATACAACAGCTTCCAAATTGCACATTAGTGATCCAATCGTTGTTCTTGCGAGTTCCCTTCCAACGGTTGAAATATCGAATAATATTGTGTTAACTGAAAACGGAATCACACCTTCGTTTGATTGGTCGAACGATCCAACGGAAGGCAATGTTATTTACTTTTCCTTGATCAGTGATTCAGCGGAGAACTTCATCAGTGGAACGTACACAGAAGTGAAGAATTGGCAATTTTACGATTTAAACGAAGTCATTTTGAATGTTACGCCCGTTCAAAATCCATCTCTCTCTCCAAATGAAATGTATAGCTATATCAATATGGGCGTAGATGAAGACAATTGGGTAAGAAGCATGGGAACACAAACCTTCAGTACAAATTAGTGAAGTTTTTAATCTCAATATCAATGGTGTTGCTGTCTCTTCAAGCGGAAGGGCAAACGATTCGCGGTGTTGTTTACGAGAACTTAACACGCACCAAAGCCGACTACTTGGATCAACAATTGGATATTAACGTTGGAGATACAATTTCAGTTGAGAACATTTCAAGAAATGAACAATACCTGAAGGATTTGAACTTGTTTTTTAATGTGGAACACCGCATTGATTGGCACGAAGATTCAAGCGCAACACTTTGCTTTATCATTGATGAGGCACACTACGTCTATCCCGTTGTTTCGGATATTACCACGAATAACAAGTTTAATTTTTCGATTGGCGTAACGGACATTAACTTCCTTGGAAGGGCGCAAACGATCGGGGTTCTTTATCAGTATTACGACCGACATTCTATCAAATTCTTTCAGACGGCGCCAAGGCATAAAAACAATCGAACGGGCCACGAGTTGTTCATTGGGAAATATTCAACAATAGAGCCGCTCTATTTTAATGATGAATCGGTTCGTTTTGATTTCGATAACTACCATATTTCGTCAGCGCTTTATTATTGGCTGAACAGGTATTGGAAGACGTCCTTGGGAGGAATGATTATGTACGAGCGCTACAAGAACAATGATCGAGCGATAATGTTTCAAAATGAAAGCTTTGAGGTCGGCGATCAATTTGATTTCATGAAGTACCAAGTGCGAAACACGTTTACCTATTCCAGAATAAATACGCATTTTGAACGCCGCGATGGACTTTCAAATCATATTCATTCTGAAGTGATTGCGACTCCTGAAATGGAGGAGGCAAGTTTCGTGAAAATCACCAACGATCTTCGGTATTTTAAATCAATTAATAAACGCGGAAATCTTGCGCTTCGGAACCAAATTGGAATTTCAACAAACAGAAATAGCCCCTTTGCGCCATTTGTTGTAGATGGATTTGTAAATGTCAGAGGAAGCGGAGATCGCGTTGCTAGAGGTACGGGGTTGGTAACGTTTAATGCGGAGTATTTGCATACGGTTCTCAAGCACAAATGGGCGTTCTGTCAGTTGGGTGCTTTTACCGATATTGCCTATTTGAGACCTGGAGGAGCTGCACTTGCTGAGACCTTTAAAAGTGAAAATTCGTATTACTATTCAGGACTCAGCTTCCGATTGCAAACCCGAATTTTGTACAGAGCAGTCATTCGATTTGATTACGGTTTCAACCTTCAAGATGTCAGTCAAGGAGGTTTCACGGTTGGGTTCAATCACTTTTTTTAGAGCGAATTTAAACGGCTTTTCGCTGGTTGATTGTTCAGTAATTTGTTTTTCGAAGGTGAGAAAAAGGGATTGAACTTTTGAGAATCGTGTTGTTAAAACATTAGTGATTTTTAGAAGGATGAACCCGGATAGGGTTTTGGGGTGATATTTGGCTTAATTCACATTAATCCTAAGTGCTTATATAACAAGGGGTAATTATTATTGTTTAACATAAATAAGTAAAAGTTAAACAAAATGAAATGTTTAGTATATATTTGAAGAAAATTAAAAACAATTAAAACAAATATTATGAACAAATTAGTCCTTAGTTTAACATTGATCTCGTGTTTAGCCTTTTCTAAAAATAGTAGCGCTCAAGAAACGATAGTAGATGTTGCCGTTGGTAACGAAAATTTTACAACTTTAGTAACAGCTCTTACAGCTGCTGATTTAGTAAGTGCATTACAAGGAGAGGGTCCATTTACCGTTTTTGCTCCGACAAACGATGCTTTTGCTAAAATTGATGCCGAAACGTTAGCTTCTCTATTGGAAAAAGACAACAAAAAAGCATTAGCAAACATCTTGACATATCATGTAGTTTCTGGAAAATTAACCGCGAAGGACGTGGTTGCCGCTTTAAAGAAAGGTAATGGTACTGTTGAATTAGAAACATTAAATGGTCAAGTAATAACAGTAATGCAAAAAGACAATAAAATTTGGTTGAAAGACTCAAATGGAAATGTTAGTGAAATTACTGCAACTGATGTAATGGGCAGTAACGGTGTTATCCATGTTATAGATACGGTTGTTATGCCTAAATAAGTAGGAATTTAGTTTCGTATAAAAAGAGGCCTTTCAGAAATGAGAGGCTTTTTTCGTTTATTGAACGACCAAATCGTAATGTAATTTATTAGGGCCCTGCGAAACTGGCTTTCGATTAAACTAATCCACCGTCTTACTAGATTCCCCAATCAATTCATTCAATTCAGTAAATTCCTTTTCGGTTAAATCGCGGTACTCACCTTTTTGTAGGTTTCCCAATTCTATATTCATGATTCGAACGCGTCTTAGCTTTTTAACTTCGTATCCAAAGTGCTCAGTCATTCGTCTAATCTGACGGTTTAAACCTTGCGTTAAAACAATGTTGAAACAACGCGGATCAACCTTTGAAACTTTGCATTTCTTGGTGATTTGCTCCAGAATTGGAACGCCGTTGCTCATTCCATCCAGGAATTCTGGTGTAATTATTTTGTCAACAACAACAACATATTCCTTTTCGTGGTTGTTTCTAGAACGTAGAATTTTATTGACAATGTCTCCATCGTTCGTCATCAAAATAAGTCCCTCACTCGGCTTGTCCAATCGACCAACTGGATAAATCCGTTCTGGATAATTGATATAACTAATGATGTTCTTCGGAATATTTTCATCCGTTGTACATTCAATTCCCATTGGCTTATTGAATGCGAGGTAAATGTTCCGAACCTCTTTGGTAATCACTTCTTCGCCAACGGTGATTACGTCCTTGTTAGAAACCTTAGTTCCCAATTCCGCCAGTTTTCCATTGATTTTTACAATCCCATCTTCAATGAGTCGATCTGCCGCTCTTCGCGAACAATAACCAGTTTCAGCAATGGCTTTATTGAGACGTATTAATTCCATGCTACAAATATATCAATTGACAATTGACAATGAATAATTTATAATTGACAATAAATAAGCTATTTTAGGTCACGTATGGAAAAAATGAATTTAAAGACAATGATTATTGTAACGACCCTGTTCGTTTTTGCAATGATTCTATTACTCGCTCCAGTTGACAATAAAGCAACCGATCTGAATGAAACCAAATTTTGGTATGCTATCGCTGTTGCAGGATTAATGGTTGTTTTTTGGTTGTTTGAAGTTGTTCCAATTTATGTAACGGCACTGTTTCCATTCATTTTCGCCATTCCACTTGGAATTCTTAATACGACTCATTTAACTGGGGCGTATGGTCATAAGTATATTTATTTGTTCTTCGGTGGCTTTGTATTGTCTTTAGCCCTAGAGAAATGGGATGTTCACAAGCAAATCGCGGAAGCTATTATTCGAGTTGTTGGAACTTCTAAGTCGAGAATAATTCTTGGTTTTTTATTGAGTACTGGCCTTCTAAGTATGTGGATTTCAAACACGGCTACAGCACTAATGATGTTGCCAATGGCGCTCGCGGTTCTCTCTAAAGTACCGAAGTCGGGAAGTAAGAGATTCAAAGTGTTTCTTTTGTTGGCAGTGGCCTATGGTGCAAGTATTGGTGGGATTGCGACTCTTGTTGGCTCGCCACCAAATATTTTGATGGCCGGAATATTGGAAGTGAAACCGTTCTATGTTGATATCTCATTTATGGATTGGATGAAAGTAGGTTTGCCGTTGAGTATTATATTGCTGACTGTTGTATTCCTCTTCTTTTACCTCCTTCTTGGGAAAGAGCGAAAGGAAAGAATTGATAATGTGAGGGAAGAAAAAATTCCATGGACGAAAAACCAAATACGTGTTTTAATATTGTTCCTTGCCGTGGTTTTACTTTGGTCGTTTAGAGTTGTTTTAACAAAATACACAGGCGTCAAATATACAGATGAAGGCGTCGCAGTGCTCGGTGCAATAGTGCTTTTCTTTCTTCCCGGCTCCGAAAAAAATCAAAAATTATTAGTTTGGTCGGATACAAAACGACTTCCGTGGGGAATTTTAATCCTGTTTGGAGGTGGTCTCGCTCTTGCCAAAATGTTAGCCGTTAATGGCGTGATTCAGCAACTTTCTAGTGTATTTGAAAGCTATGCCTCAGCACCTTTGTTCGTGCTTCTTGGAATATTAGTTACGATAGCAATTTTTGGAACTGAAATCATGTCGAATATGGCATTGGTGACCGTGTTTATTCCAGTCGTTGCGACCTTTGCATTGGAATCTCATATAGACCCAATCTTACTTTGTATGCCAGTCACATTAGCAGCAAGTTGTGCATTTATGCTTCCTGTTGGAACGCCACCAAACGCGATTGTCTTCTCTTCTGGTGAATTGAAAATCAGCGACATGGCAAAAACGGGATTGGTTTTGAATCTTGTCAGCGTAGTCGTAGTGGTTCTTTACTCGTTATTGGTGTTGGGTTAGCATCAATAATTTAAACAGCTCTTACTATATTTGTTTAAAAGCAATTGAAAAATGAAAGTTCTATTATCTCCCGCGAAAGCAATCGACATGACTAAAAAGGTGAACACTGATACTATCAGTACGCCAATTTTTATGGACGACGCGGAATATTTAATGAATAAAATGAGCAAGTTTTCCGCTCGTAAGATTGGTAAGATGATGCATTTGTCTTCCGATCTGTCCGAATTGAACTTCGATAGAAATCAAAACTGGAAATCTGTTTCAGATCAAAATAATGACAATGCTCAAGCCATCGGAATGTTCAATGGTGAGGTTTATAGAGGTTTTGATGCACTTTCCTTGACGAAGGAAGAACTCAATTATACGCAAGAAACGGTTCGGATTTTATCGGGACTTTACGGAATTTTAAAACCACTTGATGTTATTTATCCTTACCGATTGGAAATGGGAACAAGTTGGGCGATTACTCCGAAGAAGAAAGGATTGTACAACTATTGGGGAAGTAAAATTTCGACCGTTCTCAACGAAGAAGAATCGGAAGTGATTGTCAACTTGGCTTCGAATGAATACTTTAAAGCGGCCAATCTTAAAGCTGTGAAAGCTAGAATTGTAACTCCAAGTTTCAAGGACTTTAAAAATGGAGAATACAAAACGATAATGGTCTTCGCCAAGCAGTCGAGAGGAAAGATGGCTAGGTATATCGTTGACAATAAAATTACGGATCCAGAAGTCTTGAAAGGATACGATTTGGACGGCTATCGGTACGACGAAAATTTGTCGGAAGGAGACAATTGGACCTTTACCCGATAAAATGAACGGTTTTTGCACTCATCTGTACTTTACAGTATATTTGGAAGGATGAGAATGTCAATTTGTTTCTTGGTTTTATTTCTAATTAGCTGCACAGGCAATACTCAAAATCACGTTCCTCAATTAAGAACACAAGAACAATTTATCGAATGGAGTTCAGCGCCTCTTTATCAGAAGTATGGACAAGTCTCTTCCGTAAAAGTTGTCTACGATAACAAGCACGATAAACTCCACTTTATTTCTGCTAAGGAATTCGATTTCCATTACGAGTATTGCATGGATAAATTAGGCTTTTCAGGCGATTTAAGTGATTTCAACGATGTGTCTTATTCAGGCGAAAAATCACGTCGTTTCTTACTAGCGAACATCAATTATTACAAAGCATTAGACAAATTTACTTTTGAACTCGGACCTTCAGACCGAATGAATATTAAGCACCTTGAACTGTTTTTCAAGACGGTGAAAGAGGATGTGTTTTTCGCAGACCGGTTTTATCTGATGCTCAATACGTCTCACGTAAATTCAATCGTTAAGTCAACGACGAATCTGCCAACTATCACGCCAGAAGAAATTTACGACGGACAAGTTTACCAACCCATTTCAAAACAGAAGTCGTTCGGTAGAGTGCGCGTGATAAACGATTGGGAATCGGAATTCAAAGATATTTTGCCGACAGATATTATCATATTAAACACGATTCCGGAAGTTTTTCCAATGGTGTCTGGCGTTGTTGTTACTGAATTTCAAACGCCTTTGAGTCATGTCACACTTCTTGGTCAGAACCGGAAAATTCCAATTTGTGCGTATACGAAAGCCTTTGATACGAAAAGCCTGCTTGCCTTTGATAATAAGGTTGTTGAGTTTAAAGTGGAGCAAGACACCTTCTACATTGCAGAATCCGACTATGACCTTTCATTATTGTGGAAGCCCGGCGAACGAATCGTTTTAAAGAAAAACTTGGAATTGGATTCATTGGTGCCTGTGAATTTACTTCGTGAAAGATTGAGTACAGCTGTTGGAAACAAGGCGGCCAATTTTGGTGAATTACACAAGTTCAGTAAGAAGCTCGATTTTGTAACCCCTGAATCAGCTTTTGCAATTCCATTTTATTTTTATCAAAAGCACGTGAATACTGTTGGCGCTCAAACGGCAATAAACGCCTTACTCGATAAAGACAACCGAAGGCGCTCGCAAGATGAAGTCCGCAAAGATTTGGAAGCAATTCAGAGCCTTATTTTAAATAATGAAGTCAGTGCTTCCTTGTTGAACGATGTCGAACGAATGATCATTCGGCTCGGGAATTTTAGAAGGATGCGGTTCCGATCTTCAACAAATGCAGAAGATATGGAAGGTTTTTCTGGAGCGGGAATCTACACTTCAAAAACGGGTGAAATTGGAAATCCAAAGAAACCGATTGACAAGGCGATTCGAAAAGTGTGGTCGAGTCTTTGGTCGTACAACGCATTTATGGAACGGGAAGCGTTCAACATCGATCACAGTTCAGTGGCAATGGGCATTTTGGTGCATCGATCGTTTCCAGATGAAGCGGTAAATGGAGTCGCCATAACGTCGAATTTGTACCGAAATGAATACATGGGCTTTGTCGTGAATGCGCAACTTGGAGATGAGAGCGTGGTTCAACCAAACGGTGATATCCAATGTGATCAGTTTATTTGCTATCCGGATGAGACTGCTGCTGCCTATGGGAAATCTGAAGGAGGAATTGATATTATCAATTATTCGAGTTTGAACAACGGCAAATTGGTCATGACGAATGACGAAATTCAAGAACTGGCGAATACACTAGAAAACATAAAGAGAAGGTATTTGCGCAACCATTATATCAAAACAAGTTACTTCCATTTCGCGCTTGATTTGGAGTTTAAGCTCGATAAAGACACACGTAAATTGTACATCAAACAAATGCGGATTTACAATTGGTAAGCCAATTGGTGTAAACTTTCCCTAAGTTACTCGTCTTAATCTTACCTTTGCAACCAAGATGATAAGAAAAATTCTCTCGTACTCCATTACTTCAATTCTTGTTCTGTTTATCGGCTATTACGTCTACATCAAAATGACGGCAGCCGCAACAGGAGATCAAGCGCCCAATTTTAAAGCAACTTTGGTTGATGGAACTAAATTTCAATTGTCCGATCTAAAGGGACAGTATGTTTTGTTGGATTTTTGGGGCTCTTGGTGTGGACCCTGTCGAAGAGAAAACCCAAACTTGGTGCAATTTTATAAGGAGCATAAAAGTGAAATTACGATTGTTTCAATTGCCTTGGAAAAGAACAATGATAATTGGAAGAACGCGATAGCGAGAGATGGGCTAGAGTGGAAGCACCACATTGTTGAAGTTGGGAACTTTGTCTTTACTTCAGGAATAGCCAAAGATTTTGGTGTGTCAGCAATTCCCACGAAAATTCTAATATCGCCGGAGGGAATTATTCTGGACGCAGATTCATTCGATGAAATCGCGGAGATTATCGCGGAATAATCATTCTGTCAAGTGGTCTTTAAGTTCAGAAATCGGTTCTTTTGAATCATCGTATTCACTTTCCAATAAAACAACAATTTCCACAGAAGCGATTCTTTCAATTTTCAAGGCTTCGCCCAATTCATGCGTTACGAATTCATGAGCGGCACTAAGTGCTGTTTCTTCATCAATATGCGTTATGTTATTCGCCTCAAAAATAAGTTCCAATCGACCATCCTCCTCTTCAAAAACAATGTAGTTCCATGGATTGGCATCAATGTCGACAACGTCAAGATTGTGATTGTGAATTTTGAAAATCCGGTCCCAATTTTTGGCTGGTTTGCTTGAATGAAATGTCCAGTTCATGTGAGTCGGCGCGTATTCCATGATTTCTTTTGAGACTTTAAATTGATCTCTATCACTGTTTGGAGAAATGGTCAAAAACCATGAATTGGTCCCGTCTAAACCGATATCCCAAGCGAACGCTCCGATGTTTAGAATGAGGTTGTTCAGCTGTTCTACAACATATTCTCGGTTCTTTTCGGTTTCGTTCTCTATGCAATCTTTGATAATGGATTCGCTTTTCACAAACCATTGCCAAAATGCCATTATTTTTTCTTCATTCGCGCTCATGTTCTAATAATAACGAAATTAAATAGCTATCCAGTCCTTAATCAAATCTAATACTATTTCCGGTTGTTCCAAATGAGGATGATGTCCACAGTTTTTAAGTAAATGGGATTCAGATTTCCCTCCAAAATTTTCTTCGATAAGTTGCAGCTGTTTGCTCGTGCCGTATTGATCTTCTTCTCCTTGAATAAACAATCCGGAGATTTCAGATGATGCTATTTCCGAGGTGATGTCCCAGTTTTTAAATGTTCCATCTTTCCAGGTATTTGCCCAAGCATAGAACAAGTCGGTTGTTTTTTCGCCGTGGTATTTTTTAAGACCGTCCAATTTCCCTTTTTCAAACGCTTCGATAGCAGGCTGGATTCCAGCAACAGTCTCAGGTTCATTAATCACATGAGCCGCCATTGTTACAATTCGAGCAATTCGATCCGGGAAACGACTCGCATAAAGCAAGGCAATGGTTCCTCCATCGGAATGCCCGACGAGTATGATTTTCTTTTCCTTTGGAACCACATTTTCAATAAAATAAGGCAATTCTTCAAAAGCGTAGTCATGTAAATACGTCGAAGTTCGAGTTCCTACTAATGCATCAGAACTTCCATGTCCCTGGCGTTCGTATACGATTCCGTTCATACCCAATCGATCGCAAAGATCCTGCGGGAAAGACTTCCACTGACGGATGCTCCCAAGCGCTTCATGCAGAAACAACAGAACGAATTCGTCGTTGCTCAATGCGTTAGGTTGAACGGTTTCATAATTGAGCTTAGTGTTCATCATTTCTAATTGTTCTTTTTCCGTTTGGCAAGGTCATCTTTTGGTGAAAGAAAAAACGGGACTATGTTTCCATAATCCCGTCCATTAAAATAGTCTTTATTTGATCTTATAAGTCACAACCATCAATTGATTCTGCTGCAGCTTCAAGCTCATTTTCAGTGTATTTTCCATCGTCAATGAATTTTTGAATTTCATCTTCGTACTTCTCCATTTCTTCGTGAAGTTTCTTGCCAGCTTCCTTGTCATCCTTCTTTCGAAGGGATTCCATTTCAGTTGTTTTCTCGCAGAAACACTTTGCAGCATTTTCCGCAGTTGACAAATCATCGCAAGGATCGCCTCCTCCACATGATAATAGCAGAAATCCCGCTGCTATTATAGGTAAAATTATCTTTTTACATAATGTAAAAATTAGGTTGTAAACAGGTGGTTAGTACCTATTAATTAACCCAATATAGTAAATTAAACTTTTACCCGTTCAACGTACACACCAGTTCTTGTATCAACTTTTACTGTTTCACCTGTATCGATAAACAAGGGAACACGAATTTCAGCACCTGACGCGATCGTTGCTGGTTTCATGGTGTTTGTAGCCGTATCTCCTTTGATTCCAGGTTCAGTATAAGTGATTTCCGTAACAATGTGCATTGGCAATTCAAGAACCAACGGCAATTCTTCTTCAGCATGAAATAAGATATTACAAACCATTTCTTCTTGAAGGAATCCAGGCTTATCAACCATCTCTGTTGGGATATTTACCTGCTCGTAATCCTTGATATTCATAAATACAAAAGAGTCTCCCTCCTTATACAAGTATTGGTATTCTCTATTTTCAATTCGAACCACTTCGATTTTGTGACCAGCTGAAAAGGTGAAGTCTAAGACTTTACCTGTTTCAATTGTTCTCATTTTAGTTCTAACGAATGCAGGACCCTTTCCAGGTTTTACGTGCTGAAATTCAATGATTTGAGCGAGTTTCCCATTGTGATTAATGCACAATCCGTTTTTGATATCTGATGTATTTGCCATGTTATCTTTGTTAAGATAGCGAATATAGCTAAATTTTTGTTGGAATATGAACAGACGAGTTCTTAATAATTGGAAGAGCAAAGCCTTTCGTAACCATCTGTTTTAATTACATTTGCATAACGAATATGACACACTTTTATGAGCTGGGATTCAAATTTATTCAAAATTCAAAAGGTTAAGGAAAGATCCGCATTGAATTGGGAATTAGAAATATTCGATGGCCAATTCATTCATGCTGGTCAAATACTATTCGGTATTGGTATTCTACTTGCGACATGGCTCTCCATTGCCATCTTGCGAAGAGCGATAACCAAACCAAATTTCATCCTTGATAAAATCGGTAGGAAGAGAAGAATAACAATTTTCTTAATTGTGAAATACCTGGGTTGGTTTGCAAGTGTTTTCATTAGTTTGCATGTAATGGGTGCTGATATAACGGGATTGATGTTAGGATCAACCGCCTTGTTGGTTGGTTTGGGGTTAGGTCTTCAAAATATTTTCAAAGATTTAGTTTCCGGACTCTTTCTATTATTTGAAGGTTCATTGAAAATTGGCGACATTATTGAAGCAGATGGAGTAGTGGGGAAGGTGGAAGAAATTAATTTAAGGAGCTCTGAAGTTCTTACGCGTGATGATGTGACTATTATTATACCAAATTCAAAATTCGTAGCTGAGAAGGTTGTAAACTGGTCTATTGATAATGAATCCGTTCGATTTACTGTCAATGTAAGTGTTGCTTATGGTTCCGACGTCGAACAAGTTTTCGCTTGTTTGGAAGAATCTATGTCTGAACATGAACTGATTGCAAAAAAACCTGTACCTTTTGTACGTTTTACCGAATTTGGTGAATCTGCTTTGGAATTTGAAATGATGTTTTGGTCGAGCTCAACGTTTAGAATTGAAAACGTTAAGTCTGATTTAAGACGATCAGTGTATAAAAAATTAACGAAACATAATTTGCATATACCATTTCCTCAGCGCGATATTCATATTAAGGGCGTAGAGCAAATAGTTGATTTTAAACAAAAAGAGAAAAATTGAAAGATTACTGGCAAAAATTAAGCTTTACGCAGAAGTTGAATCACATATTTTGGGGAGTGATTGGTTTATTGATTTTTATATTCGCTTTGCTTAATTGGAAGGTGTTTGATTTAAATTTAATTTTTGGGAAAGTAAAAGTTCCAGTAACAATACTAATCCTCGTAAGTATGTTCGGAGGTTATGGTTACGCGAAGATTTTCGGTTTTATGAAGACACGAAAAAGAGATAGAGAAATCAGTTATTTGAAAGGTGAAATATCTGCATTACGCGATAAGGTTAGAAAACCAACTCCTGCCTCAGAGTCTAAGAAATCAGTGGAACCGACAGATCCTCCAAAGAAAATCGAAGAGTAAACTTTCTTTTAATCCAAATCATCGAGTATTTCTGAATTGGATTTTACTTGCTCATGTGCTACACCAGCTTTCACTTTATTGGTTGACTTAAAGAAGAGCAAGCTCTGTACGATCATATTGGCCGCCGATAAAATGAAAATCAAATAGAGACCGTATCGAATACTGATGAGGTTCGGCATCTCTAATGGAGCGCCACCAATGTTCATGGGCCAATTTACTTTCGTGAAATTTGTTTCAATGTGTTTCATTAATAGTGCTCCGAGTAAAATCGCAAAGCAAGAAACCAGTATTTCGTAAAGGTAGGTCGCAACGGTTTTCTTATTGACTTTGAATGCAATTTGAATCAATGAACTTGTTATCATCAAAGAGAAGCAAATAAATAATAGCTCAGAATAGATCAATACAGTTTCCTTAAAGCTCGGATCCAGAGCTCCTTCAAGCATATCAAAGAACCGAAAATCGACAGCCCCATCCCAGCTAGCCCAAGGCAAAGCAAAAAGCGTAAATCCTTGCAGACCAATAAAAAACGGAATAAGTTTTACCGCCCAATTCGATTGAGCTTGAAGTTCTTGGTCTTTTTTTCGTCCAATTAAAACAAATACGATTTGAGCGGCGAAAAGGACAACTGCCATGAAAAAAATGAAAACGGAAATATTATTCATGCTCAAGCTCGTTATTGTTGTTGGGACTAATTGCAGTCAAATTAAAAAGATTAATTCAACAATTCACGGTTTCTCTACAATCTATTTCTCTAGAATGGTTATCTTCACGTCACGTTACAGCCAACTGAGTTGGTCCTCGTAACGACTTCGAAAGAAGGACCCGTGTGGATAAATTTGAAGCTTAGGAAAAATTTTATCAGGAGAGTCTCAGAAGCAGGATGGCAGGCCGTATTTCAACCGATAATTATCGGAACAATTGGAAAGAGGGAAACCAAACAATGGATCCCAGATCACTTCAGCAATCCTAATCGTGTTAATTGAGGCTTCAATTAACGTACCACGCGGGTTTATTTTCTATTCCGTTTTCTTGAACAGTCCGTAAACCCGTGAAACCTCTTTGGTATTTTTCTTTTTATGAAGAACTTCCGCCATCGTAGGAATAAGCATGTCAATTTCCGGAGTTTGATCGTAAGGATCATTTCCACTTACCCATCGGATATCCCAATAGCGCTCGTAGTCTTCAAATCCTACCAGTTTAAAAAGAATGATGTAATTTGGTCCGGTCGCGAATTTACCCATGACTACTTCATAGCCACTCGTTATAAGCGTAAAAGTTGAATCTGAATTCATTGATAAAACAGATTTGAATGAATCAGGATCGGCCAAAACGAATTTCTTAGGATTGGAAGTCTGAACGTCATACCCTGTCCAAGTTCCAATAATATCAATATTTTGAGCGAAAGCGCTATTCAATAAGCAGATCGCAAGAATTGTAAGAATTATTTTCATAAGTATCAAGATAAGAATATAACTCAATAATGGAGATTTTGTTCTGGTTTGAATTGAATAAATTGCACAGATTTGATAAAGTGATTGTGCGCAGGTGTGTCGTTATTAATACCTGAATTCATGTAATATGTGCGCAAATCAAAACCCTATTCAAGAATGATCTAATAACTGCTAAACTCTTGACCATAAAAGACTTTTGCGTGAAACATTGCTTTCGTTTTATGAAAGAATTTGAGGCGTAGGTAATTTCATCAATTGCACACGGGTGGAATTGCTCTTACATTTCGTTTATTACTAAACTTACTAACTAAACGAATATTATGGCATTTAATGGAACTGAGGGAGCGCAAATCTCTCTCTCAACTGGATCAGCACTGACAGCAGAATATAGAGCGCAAAACCCCGGAGAAACTAAAGGGCATTTTTATGGAAAGGATATCTTGAATGATCTTCTCGACCAGAGCGGATGCATGGGGATTCGTATTTATTATGGAATTGACGGCGATGGAAATAAGGAGTTGGTATTGGTGGGGGCTGACCAAGAGGAGTGCGATTTAACCGATCTTGTCGTTGATGTTTCCTCTCCATGTCCAAACAGATGCTCAAAAGAGAACGACTTAAATAGTTAAGTGTGGACTTGAACATAGATTTAATATCGACATTTTCAATAATAGCTCCGGTAGTAATTGGAGCTATTTTTTATTTCAAGTTACATCGAACTTTAAAAGTTTTGTGCTGGCTTTTATTTGCCACATTGATCCTTGAAGGGGCAGGAGTATGGTTGTTCGAATTGAAAATCAATAATTTGTTCATTTTTCATTTGTACTCCTACATTGAATTTGGATTGATTACGTTGATCTATTATCAGCTGAGCACAAATCAAATGTGGAAAAGATTGATGATCGTCATATTTGTTCTATTTCTATTGTATTCAGGAATTGTACTTCTATTCTATCAAGGCTTGGATAGTTTTAATTCTTTACAACGAAATGCAGAAGGAGTCATCTTAATGGTCTACTTTTTTACTTTTATTCGTGATTACTCTCTATTTGGATCCCGGAAACGAGCACTGTTCAAATCCTTCTTTTGGTTGACTTACGGCTATTTTATCTATTTCGCTGGAACCTTATTCTTGTTTGTTTTTGCGAATGAAATATTAAGCGACAGAATGAACGATTATTGGATCATACACGGGATCTTTAACATTTTTCTAAATATCACTTATGCGGTGGTTCTAATCAGTTCTTTACGCTCTCGTTTGGCCGATTAAAGGGAAACAAGATTGTGTTTCAAAGCGTAAGTCATCAAACCAATGCTGTTGTTAACACCTGTTTTCTTTCGAATATTGAGAGAGTGATTCTCAACTGTTCGATGGCTTAGGTTTAACTCAACGGCAATTTCTCGATTCGTTTTTTCATGGCAAATTAAATTCAAAATTTCCATTTCTCTTTCAGTCAATGGATCATCAATGAAATTCAATTTTTGTTTGTTTTTCGATGATTTTATTTGGCGATAGAGTTTGTTTGATGAAGAGTTGTTTAAGTATACCCTTCCGTCGTTTAAGGTATCAATTGCAGTAACGAGTTCATGGTATTCACAAACTTTGGAAAGAAAGCCTTTGGCTCCTAGTTGAAAGCATTTTTGTACACGTGCTTTGTCGCTATACATGCTTAATACCAAGACTTTAACTTCCGGGTGCGTTTTGCCAATTACTTTTAATGTCTCAGAACCGTTGAGTATTGGCATTTCCAAATCAAGAATAACGAGGTCAACTTCTTTAATCTTTAATCCTTCAATTAATTCTTGTCCATTCCCAACCTCCAAAACGATATTAAAATTTGGTTCTTTGTTTAACAAAGTGCAGATCGTTTCGCGAAGTAAAGCGTGGTCTTCAGTAATGGCAATCCGAATGGGGTTTTGAAGTAGTTTTTCATTCATATTCTAATATATAGGTTCTGTTTTGAATTTGACTTAAATTTTATTGAAATCAATTCGATGAAAGCGAGAATTGAGTAGAACTACTTATGAAATGGAGCTCTGTTAGGGAAAATTATTGATCGATGCTTTTCTAATTCTAATCCCGCTTTACGCAAATGTTGTAATTTTCATTAAAATTCGAGTACATATGCGCATTGGTAATTTCAATTATTGTTCTGACTTTTATCAAAGACTATTCCCACTTATTCAAAAGACGCTTATGAGGTACTACAGATTAAAAAAATCGTTCAGAAAAATTGAAGAAAGACGGTTTGTTGCAGCAAACTTATTAGAGATTAAGAATGCCCTGCAAAAGCATGTCCCTGAAAAGAAGCTGAACAAGAACATGTTGCTCGCGACTTGGAATATTCGTGACTTCGATTCTAATAAATTTGGACATGGACCTCGGTTAAAAGAATCTTATTTTTATTTGGCTGAAGTTCTAAGCGGATTTGATCTTATTGCAGTTCAAGAAGTCAATAAGAATCTTAAGGCATTAAGGCAATTAATGTACGTAATGGGAGATAATTGGGATTTCATCACAACGGACACAACGGCTGGGGCAGGAGGGAACGGTGAGCGAATGACGTTTATTTATGATAAGCGAAGAGTTAGCTTTGAGAATGTAGCAGGGGAGATTGTTTTACCAACGACCAGTAGGATTAAAGGGGATATTCAATTTGCTAGAACTCCATTTTTGGTGTCTTTTCAATCGGGATGGTCAAAATTCAGTCTTTGTACTGTTCATATTTATTATGGCGCATCTTCTGGGGTTAAACTTGATAGAAGGGTGAATGAGATTGACGCGATTGCCAAGTTTTTAAAGAAAAAAGCGGATAGTGATAAGGAGACATTGATTTTACTTGGTGATTTTAATATCGTTGATCAGAAACACAAAACAATGGAGGCGTTATTGGACAATGGATTTGAAATTCCAGAACAGATTAGAGAAAACCCTGCAGCGTCTAATATGCTTCAAACAAAATTTTACGATCAGATTGGTGTTAGATCTAAATCAGAGGTATTCAAACTGGGAACAGGAAAGGATAGTGCAGGAGTTTTTAATTTTTTCGATTCAGTGATGCGTGAGGATCAATTTGAAAATTACAAGCCGAATGTTGTGTTGTCTGCATTGAAGCAACTGAAAAGCAGGGAACGTGATTTGGCAGCAGAACAGCGTAAATCGAATCCAAGTCAAGAAAAGATAATTAAATTCAAAGCTTCTGTTGCAAAAGCAAAGGCGTTCTCTGAAAACGACGCTGAACTTAAAGAATACTATTTCAAGCAGTGGAAAACGTTCCAGATGTCAGATCATTTGCCGATGTGGACAGAAATAATTACAGATCATAGCCAAGAATATTTGAATTCAATTGTGGAGTAATACGCACAAGTACGCAAAATTAATTCCCCGTAAAAACCTTGTAACTAATTGATTTTTAGTTTGTTTTAAAAATAAGTTGCAACATGTGCGCAAAGTTTTAGGGCGTTTTGAGTAGAACTACTCAGAACACTGTTATATTTGTACAGCAAATAAACATGTTATGAACTCACCTAAACGAAAAGCACAAATCAAAAGACAAAACGAATTGGCTCAAATAAGAAGAGCCAAGATGCCTTTGACAAAGATCGAAACTGAAGTTATTAAACTTATCTACAAAGAAATGACGTCGCAACAAATTGCTGACAAAATGGGTAAGAGCAAGAAGACAATCGATAACCATAGATTGTTTATCATTAAAAAATTAAAAGTTAAGAATGTTGTTGGTGTTGTTAAGTACGCTGTTAAAAACAAGATTGTTAAGTAATTCAGTTTACTTTTTCTTTATTGAATTTTAAATCTCTCTTGGATGAACCGAGAGGGATTTTTTTTTGAGTTTCATTTTACGGATTTGGATTAAATTTCAAGTTGAAGTAATTGATTCCATATGAAGCTACACAAAGAAGAAATTTATTATGGAGTGTTATTCAGGTGTCCGTAAAGAAAGAGATCGAGAGATGTGCCATTTGAGCAAAGCAGGAGCGTGTTTTCATTAATCGCCCCACTCTTTATTTGGACTAAATAACTCATTATGAAAACAAAAGAAATTTATTTCGAAAATAAATTGAAAAAAGTAATTTCAATCCCTTGTTTAAATAAATACAATGCATATATTTGCACTCGCTAACGCGTAAATGATCTCTTAGCTCAGTTGGTAGAGCAACGCCCTTTTAAGGCGTGGGCCCTGGGTTCGAGCCCCAGAGGGATCACAAAAAGCCACTCTTTTAGAGTGGCTTTTTTGGTAAATACCCCCAAATTATTTGATACACTTCATTATAAGCGTTTTCGTGCGAATCCGAAATGCACAAAATTTTCATTCTAATTGAAAGTTTTAGTCACCTATACGGTCACCTGTTAAAATTTTGTTTTTTCACAGGTGACTAGAAAGTCAGTATAACTATATAAAAATTGAAAGATCCCAATTCTCCTATCTAAACCCGAGTTTAAGTAGACGATAAAAAGAAAGGAAATTGCAACCTGTCACTAAATTTCCAGATAAATAGAAAGCAGAGATCAAATCCTATATTTGCCTTAAATTGAGTGAAAATACTCAATTCTGCATATTTTAAGTAATTTGCACACTTTGCAGAAAACCAAGAGCATTCTTACCATTAAAAGAGAAGAATAAGTTGCTTTGAATTTTGATGTCAAAAAACACATTTGATTTCATGAAATTTTCTAAACTAATTTTTTATTCCCTAATCTTCTCTAGCGCTCTATTTGGTCTGAGTTCATGCACGAACACATCCAAATTAAAGTTAGATTATTCCTTCGAAGCAGCAATTGATGCTGAACAAGGTGTGAAAAATTTCAATGAACTTGATTTCAAGACTTACGACAACTTGGAGTTAGGATTCCACAGAGGAAACGTATGGATAAAGCTTGACATCACAAACAAAAATCAACAGGCATCTTATATTATTGTAAATAATGATTTAATTAATCGAAATTATAGATTTTACAAGTTAGACAAAGCCAAAAATAAATTAATGGTTCTGAATCCTTCAAAGGACTTTACAAGACGAGACCATCGAACGTTTAACTATCCAAAACCAAATTTTCAAATTGATCTTGAACCCCAAGAACAAGCGACCTACTTTGTATATACCGAAAGCGATGGAAGAATTGTTCAGGCTACGCCGCGGTTAATGAATATTGAAGAGTATACAGATTCGATCAGTCACACTAAAAGGATCAATGCTGTTTTTTTTATTCTTGTTGGAGGACTGCTCATTATCAATATATTTCACTTCAGTGTTCTTAGAAATAAAATTTATTACTACTACTGGTTTTATATCCTCTCGACATGTTTAATGTATTTGAGTGTAGAAGGATCCTTGTTTGATTTAGGACTCAGTAGTGGGACAATTGATCACATAGTTTTCATTTTCATTCGAATATGGACAATTTCGATTGTACTATTTACTGCATATTTCCTGAAATTTAAAGGCACCAATCCTAAATATTATTCGTTTATAAAAAAGGCATTGATATTGGTGATCGGGTCCACTACAATTTACCAATTCTCGTTTTACAACTCTTCGATCAGTTACCTGCATTCACTTGAAAATATTTTCACTCAACTTTGGCTTGTTGTACTAATCAGCATGATCATTCTATCCTTTAAAAGAAGGAAGGTAGAGACCAAATACTATATGATAACATTTTCACTTTTTATTCTTTTTGTAACACTTGCTCTTCTTGATAGTCATTTTTCATTTTTACCAGGCTCACCATTTTTATATTTTAAACTAGGAACTATCATCGAGTTTATTGGCTTTACTTATTTCATTACCGTTATCATTCGAAAAAATGTGAAGAATGCTGGGGATTTAAAACATGAACTCGCAGAAAATCAACAGAAATTGATGTTAGCTCATGAAAAATTAGATAATAATTTAGAGGTAAAGAGTATTGAAAAAGCAGATTTGTCGAGTGTTTTCAAATTGATAGAGTCTTCTTTATCAACAGAAACAGAATGGTTTGAATTTAAATCAAATTTTGAAAAATTAAGTCCTAATTTTTTGTGGAACCTTAAGCAAAAACATTCTGAATTATCAAAATCAGATATTAGATTGATCGTTTTGATAAAAATTGGTTTTAGTCAGAAAGAAATTGCAACTGTTTTAGGTATCGCACCAGACAGTGTGAAAAAGGCGAAACAACGATTAAGGAAGAAGCTGAACTTGACCAGTACTATAATTCTCAAAGAGTACTTGTCGAGATATAGTTAGTACAATCTTGTTGAAAGTGAAAATTATCATTTGATAATCAGCGGTATAAATAGTCGTACCCTATTTTGTACCCCTTATGCAAATCTAGCTTCGAGCGAGTTTCAATATTTTTGGTTGCAATCAACTTAGAAATAAATTTTCCGAGCGAAACCTATTTAGGGGTGTTTGAAATATTCTGCAAAGAATAAAGAGATGTCTCTAAATAAAAAATGGCAAACAAACTAAAACTACTAAACAAATGGAAAAACAGATTAAGATTAAAAGCGAGTATAATTCATTAGGGAAAATTCTTGAATACATAAAAAATGAATCCCCTTATAAATGCTCTGAAGTTTATGATAGCTGGGATGTTAGAACAGATTCTAATGGTCAAATGGAAAAGTGTGTCATGATTAAGAAAAGTTCTATGCATGGCATGAAAATGTATTTCAGTAAGGAAGGAGTGTTAGAAATGACATACATAATCCCGAATAAAATGATGAATGCATATTTTGGAAGAAGTCAAAAAAGTCGAAGAAATATACTTGAAATAATTACTGGAGGAATAAAGAACGCTTTACTAATCGGATCACAAAAGAAAGCATTTGCAGAGATGTCAAAGGCACTAGAGAAAATATCCGCTTGATGAAATACTTTTGTTTTGTGGCCTTGATTTTATCAGCCAGTTATTGTTTTTCACAAAATCCAGATTGGGTTAAAACAGAAGGTAGAATTATTGAAATCATTACTCACTCAGGTCGAAAAACCAAAGAGACAGCAACTGTTAAATTTAAATTAGAAAACGGAGAAGAACTTTCTGGAAGTGTGGATCTTGTAAGAGTCCCTTTTATCGGTAGTACGAAGTCTGAGGGAGATAAAATCACAATTCTTTATGATAGAAATAATCCTGGTTTAATACAATCTAGATTGGGTCATTTTTTGTCTAATTACGGCATGTATATACTAATATTTTTGGGTGTTATTTTTTCGATAATACCATTTCTTAAATACAGAAAAAGTTTGAATTCAAAGGCTTGAAAGCAATTGCTGGTGACGCTAATGAAGCCGTATAGCGTCTTAGTTATAGTTTATTAATACATCCAATTCCAAGGCTATCAATGTGTTCAACAAGATTGAATCAGAGATAGCCTTGTTTAAATTAGCCCCCCTTGTGTAAGGCTTTTATCGAGCCATAGCCGATTCTAATCAAACATTTCACTTGCCCTATTTTGACAATGTTCCCTTTAATGATCCGGAAAAAATTACTTGAATGATTTCAACAAATCAGTAGCAACCGGCTTTCTCCTGTTTTCTCTTTTGGTGCGCGGTGGAGACAAGGTAAAACTTCACTTTCAGGATGGTCAACCGCTAACCTCCATAAATGACCTACCCCAAGGCTGATAACGCTCGCGTTGGGTTGAGCTTGATAGTGAAGATCAAAGAAATACTCACTTAAAAAGGATTCAAATCCTTCATCGGGTCCATCGTATAGTTTTTTGAGTTCCTTTCGTATTTCAGAAACAAGTACTTTTTGAGTAGCTTGAGCATTTGGTACTATTTCACTCGACGCACCATAATAAGTACATAAAAATGTATCGGTTGCAATAGGAGAACGGTCCACATGAAACGAATAAACATCGGTTGGAAAAAACGGATAGCTATCATCTCTTTCATAGTACTTGATCAGATTCAGGATTGGAGACGCGCCATGCTCTTTTAAGACTTTCATGTCATTTAAAAGAACTTCACGAGCAATCTGCCCTTGTTCACTTAACTGAAGTTCTCGAAGCTCCTCTGTGCCAAGTTCTGCAATATTTCCACTTAGTTCTATCTGGTTAACGATTTCAGAAAAATCACCTACTAAGTCACGTGTCCAACAATTCGCATTATTTTCTCCTTGAAAAGGCGTGGAAACGAGGTCCTGAAAATTTGTGACATAGCGAATTTGATTCTCAACATGAGATAAATCTATCATAATGGGGATGGTAAGTCTAAAATCATTTGACGAAAGTAGTAGATTCTGAGGTTTGTATTTCTTTTTGATTGGACTTCGTTAAAAAACAGGGCGTATTTTGCTTGAGGCGATGGGTAGTTATGGTTATTTCCCTTTTTTTGTTTCGAGGTCGCTCCTTCCAAATTGATTACCTTTGGACTTAATGAGAGAACTTTTACTATCAATTTCGCTGCTTGTTGTTTCAATTTCCTTTGGACAAATTCCCCCCGGATACTACGATTCGGCTCAAGGATTCTCTGGAGACAGTCTGAAAACCGAGCTTAACCTTATTATTAAAGACCATATCGAGTTTCCTTATTCAAGCAACGGAACAGATGTTTGGGATATTCTCAAAGAAACTGATCGAGACACTCTAAACCCCAACAACGTATTGCTTCTTTATTCTGGATGGTCATTGGATGCCGATTTAGAATACAATTCTGGTGCAGGGTGGAATAGGGAACACGTTTGGGCCAAGTCGCATGGAGATTTTGGAACTGCTGCAGGTCCGGGAACGGATGTGCATGCTTTGCGACCTTGCGACATTTCAGTTAACTCAGCCAGAGCAAACAGGTGGTTCGCAGAATGTACAACGGAATATATTGATCCAACTGGCGTGACAGGAAGTTATTTTAGTACTTCGGAATGGGTGTGGAAACCAAATGATAACGTCAAAGGAGACGTCGCTCGAATGATGTTCTATATGGCCACGCGTTACGAGGGAGCAAATGGAGAGCCTGATTTAGAGATTATTGATTATATCCCGTCAGATAACAATACAATTGCGCCCATTCATGCAAAACTCTCCGATCTCTATCAATGGCATCTTGATGATCCTGTTGATGATTGGGAACGAAACAGAAATGACATCATCTATTACAGTTATCAAAACAACCGAAACCCTTTTATCGATCATCCTGAATATGCAACGCTGATCTGGGGTTTGACACTTGGAACTGACGATTTACAATTGGACAACGCTACAAATCAACCCAAAGAACTTCTGAAAATCGTTAATGTTAACGGTCAGGAAACCAAATTCAAACCGAATACTGTTTTGTTTTATTTGTACTCAGATGGAACGGTTAAGAAAGTTTTTGAAGTGGAATAGGAGAGGGTGTTCATCCTAAGAGTTTCATTTTTTGTGCTGTTTTTACTATCTTAGAACTTATGAAAAGGATAATTCTTGTCGGTTTTATGGGGTGCGGTAAATCTACCCTCGGAAAAAAAATCGCAGCCCGACTAAATATTCCTTTTATAGATTCAGATATTGAAATTCAAAATCATTATAATAAATCCATTGGTGAAATTTTTGCCGAACATGGGGAGTCTCAATTCCGTGAAATTGAACGAGAATACATTGAAGCACTCGATTTAAGAGAAGATTTCATTCTTGCAACAGGCGGTGGAATGCCGTGTTTTGGAAACAATATGGATTTGCTCAATGAAACCGGTACAACGTTCTACATGGAACGATCGGCAAAGGAATTAACGCACAGGCTTGTAAATGCTAAGAAACAGCGCCCTCTGATTGTAGGGATGACCGAAGAAGAACTGCTGATTTTTGTAGAAGACCGTTTGATTCTTCGAGAAGAGTATTATAAGAAAGCCACGGTTGTCCTAAGCCGCGATGAACAGAATCCCGATGCTATTCAAAACTATTTGAATCATCTTCTTCCTGACTTTCACCAAAAAAGCTAATGCTTCCACCTTTGCGTTCATTGCCCATTAAATAGGAATGCATGATTAAAATCAATCCCAACACAAGCAAAGCAATTTTATCGAACATCGTTGTGTCTTGTGCGAAATAGGTGAAGCTTAGGTAGAATATGCTCATTCCAAGGTAGAGAGCCAGTGGAACCATCGTGAAGTAAATAAAGAGTTTCTTTTTGCGGTATAGCAGAACGAGTCCAGCGAAAAACACAATCCATAAGATGATGGAAATCGCACTTGCAACTTGAAGTCGGTTTAAGAAATCACCACTTTCAAATTCCAATTCCAAACCTCGGTTTTCAATAATTGATTGAACAGGAATTCCCTTTTGCGAATAAATCCAATCTCTTGAAGCCAATGCGTAATAAGTAATAATGTTCCAAAGAAGGAAAATTAAAGAAATGATTGTTCCAACGAAAAATGCAATTCGAGTGTACATATCAGGTCTCTTTTTACCAAAAATTAAATTTCGTAAAATGAGTACAAAAGGAAGTGGACTCTCAAATTTCCGAATCTTTTCCCTTTTTATTCTTTCCTTTTCTTCTCTTTCTGCCTCTGTCATTAGTCAACAATAACTACTAAATACTTTGATATTTTCCAGAACTCTGAAGCATCTAAAATTTCGATTTTTGAAGTCCCGCCATTTTCTATTAGTTTAAACGAAGCGGACGGGTGCGCAGTTATCAATCGAACGTTTTCCCCACGAATAGTGAATTCTGTTGATTTAGCCGCATCAACTTCAGTGAAATAATCGCTTTTAAAATCACTTCTTAGGTTCAATTTCTTTCCAATTCCTATAAATCCATTCTTCTTTTCAATAATATTGTTTTCCATCAGCTCCTTCTCAGAACCGTATGCATAGTAGACCTTATTGATTTTATGCGTCAACACATCTATTTTCATTGCTTGGTCTTGATACGCATCGAAGAGTTTAGAATACTGTTGATCCAACAGTGCCAATTCACTATTAAGCCGTTCAATCTGTTCATCTTTCCACTGGATTTCCTTCACCAAAGACTCAACCATGATTTCCAACTCCTTAATCTTCAATCCGTTTTTCTCCAATTGAGCATTTAATCGCTTAACCATATTGGCATTGTCCTCCCGCAAAAAGTTAATGTGACGAATTTCTTCCAAAATCCAATTTTTATCTTCGGGCTGTAATTCTGGGTTTTCGGAAAGCGTTCGGATTTCATCTTTACGCACACCGATTGATTCTAAATTCGATTTGATTTCATTGAAAAAGGCCAACGATTCATTTATTACCGAATCTTTTTGAGCATTGTCCAATTCCAATTGAGCAATTTGATTTTCCAGATCCTTGTTTCCATTTGTACCGTTACTCGCTGGTTCTGGCTCTTGTTTACAGCTAAACACCAATAAACTTATTGTAACTACTGTAAGGAATTTGAACATATTTAATTTTTTTAGTGTTGAGTAATTAAGTTTATTGAATTAAGTGGTTGTAAGTGAGTGATTTCTATTTAAAATGATCCCGATACCTCTTGTAAATTAGGTGTTGATCGAATTACAATCCAAGCGACTCTTTTATTACCTTAGTGGAAAATTACGAATTTATGCTTAGATACCTATCCATTATTGCAGTTTCAATGCTATGTTTTTTGACTCAAGCTCAAAATATCAAATACAACTTGAAAATGCCGAAGCCTCAGAATCATTATTTCAATGTAGAAATGGAGCTTGATGGGTTCAAAGAAAAAGAGTTAAACGTGAAAATGCCAATCTGGGCACCTGGTTCATATTTAGCGAGAGAATTTGCGAAACACGTTAACTTGGTCAAAGCATTTGACGGAAATGGGAATGCCATCGAAGTTGTTAAAACGAACAAAAATACGTGGTGCGTAAAGAAAGGAAAAGCGAAGAAAGTAATTGTTAAATACGAAGTGTACTCTTTCGAATTAACCGTTAGAACAAGCTTTTTAGATATGACGCATGGTTTTGTTTCGGGTTCAGGAATATTTATGTATGTGAATGAACATAAAGCAGAGAAGGGGCAAGTAGAGGTCTTTCCGCATGAATCATTCTCAACAATTACAACGGCTTTAAAGCAATCTCAAGGCGCTGCGGCAAGCAGTGAATCTACTCTTTTTGATTTTGAGAACTACGATCAATTGGTCGACTGCCCAATGGAAATTGGAAATCAAGAAACGTTCTCATTTATGGCTGCGGGAATTAAACACAACGTTGCGATTTATGCCAGAGGGAATCACGATATTGAATTACTGAAAGTGGATATGGCGCGAGTTGTTGAAACGGCAACGGCTATTTTTGGACAAAATCCAAATGAGGAATACACCTTCATTATTCACAACGTTGTTGATGGACAAGGTGGATTGGAGCATGTGAATTCAACCGTATTAAGTACGAACCGTTGGAGGTATCAAAATGATTACAAAGGCTTTTTAAAGTTAGTAGCCCACGAATATTTCCATTTATGGAATGTGAAACGAATTAGACCGGTAGAATTAGGCCCATTCAATTATGACGCTGAGAATTATACATCATTGCTTTGGGTAATGGAAGGATTCACTTCGTATTACGAAAAAATGATTTTACTTCGATCAGGTATTTGGTCAGAAGAAGAGTTCTTAAATGGAATGTTCGGAAGCTTGAATTATGTTGAGGGATCCGTCGGAACACGAGTTCAGCCAGTGGCACATGCTAGTTTTGATGCTTGGATTAAAGCGTACCGTCCAAATGAAAATAGTGGGAATACTACGATGTCGTATTATTCAAGAGGATCTGTTGTTGCTATGCTCTTGGATGCGAAAATCATCAAAAAATACGATGGCAAAAATTGCTTGGATCATTTCATGCAGCAGGTCTACAAAGAATATTATGAAAAGAAGGGGAGAGGTTTCTCCGAAAGTGAATTCAAAAAAGAATTGGAAGATTTCTTGGGCGAGAATATGGATCAGTTTTACGCGGATTACATTAACGGGACAAAAGTTCCCAACTACGATGAGGTCTTTTCTTCAATTGGATTGAAAGTTAATTATGCAGGTGTTTCAAAGGTAGACGCAGGAGTTTCTTTATCGGAATCAGGAGGGAAAGTTGAAATAAGATCAATTAGAAGCAACTCGCCAATTGAAGAAGCGGGGTTGAGTGTGAATGATGAGATCATTGGAGCAAATGGAATCCGAGTGAATAAATCAACGCTAGAATCGTTCTTTGCTGGAATGTCCGCTGGAGATGTAATGGAAATTTTATTTGCACGTGGAGATGAATTGTTTTCGACAGATTTGAAAATGACAGAGTACGAAAAACCTCGTTATGAGTATTCAAAAATTGAAGGAAACGATGTTCTTGAAAGACTGTTTAACTATTGGCTAAGAACCGAATGAGATACACAGTCGGACTTATAGTTGTTGCATTCATCATTGGTGCTTGTTCTTCGGTCAAGGTCGTAGTGTTGGAAAAGCCTGAAGGTTCTATTTATATTGCTGCCCAAACTGAGCCTTCTATAGCCATTGATCCAAATAACAATCAACACATTATCGCCGGTGCAATTCTGGATGAGTTTTACGAATCGTTTGATGGAGGGAAATCTTGGGATGCTCAAAATGTAAAGAGCACTTATGGCGTTTATGGAGATCCAGTTATGATGTTTGATACAACAAGTCAGATCTATTATTTTCACTTGGCCAGTTATGTTGAAACGTCTCATTTGGATCGAATTGTTTGTCAAACGAAAGAACCGACAAGTCTTGATTCAAATACACCGTCCCAATTCAATAATGGCACATTTCCTACGCCAAATGGCACGAAAGTTCAAGACAAGCAGTGGACAGTTATAAATCAGGAAACGAACGATATTTACATGACATGGACGCAATTCGATGCGTACAATTCGAAGTCTAAAGAAGACAGCTCATTCATTATGTTTTCTAAATCTAGTGATCAGAGTCTAACGTGGAGCGAACCTTTGAGAATTTCCAAACACGGTGGAGATTGCATTGATGACGACAATACGGTAGAAGGTGCTGTGCCCGCTGTTGGACCAAATGGCGAAATATATGTCACTTGGACAGGCCCAATGGGACTTGTGTTTCAAAAATCGTTGGATGGAGGATCAACATGGATGGAAAGCGAAATTGTCCTTCAAGAGCAATTCGGAGGTTGGACACTTGAGGTCCCCGGGATCTATAGAGCAAATGGATTGCCAATTTTGAAATGTGATTTAAGTAATGGACCCAATCGAGGGGATTTGTACTTGAATTGGTGTGATCAGAAGGACGGAGAAGACAATACGGATTCATGGATCATAAAGTCGACGGATGGCGGTGCAACTTGGAGCGATCGAATTCGAGTGAATCAAGACGGTTCTAACAAGCACCAGTTCTTTACTTGGATGACAATTGATCAAAGTTCGGGTTACTTGTACTTTGTTTACTACGACAGAAGAAATTACGACGATATGCAAACAGACGTATATTTATCTACGTCAAGAGACGGAGGGAAAACATTTGTGGATACCAAGATTTCTAAAAAGCCATTCATTCCAAGTGCGGAAATGTTCTTTGGTGATTACTTGAATATAGATGCTGTTGATGGTCAGATTCGACCTATATGGCCAAGCATGAAGGATGAGAAAATAAAACTACACGTAGCTTTGATCAGTGAAAAGAGCCTAAAGAAGTAATTAACGCTTTAATCGGTACGTATATTTGTGCATTCCGTCATCGACCAATCGCTTGTGTTTTGCAATGAGTTTTCCACTCGAAATTTTTAAATCTGTCCACATCATCGAGGTGAACAAACTAGTGTCAGCTGGATTATAGATGTTCATATACAAGCTATATGTTTTCTTTTCCTCTTGATCTCCTTCATCCCAAGTCCAAATTTCATCCAAATACCAAACACCAGGATACGTCTCGTTTTTCAATTGATCTAGGATAGAAAATTCATTGTTCGCAGCGAAATTAAATTGCACTTGATCGTATTGACCGGTAATGTCCGTCTCGAATAGTTTACCGTTGTCTTCTAAGGCAACTTTGTCAATTGTCCACGTCCCAAGAATTTTCCCTTCTACTTTTGATGTGGATGATATATTGTCTGCTTTTCTGCAACTCACAGTAAACAGTGCTATAAAGAGTACAGCTGGAATTAAATATCGAAAATGTTTCATCTGTAGGTGTTTGACGAATAAGAATGCAAATATCGTTCCCGAAATTAATCATTCTCTGCAAACTGAGTAGGAGCTTTATACTATCTAAAAAAATCTAAGGTAGTTATGAAAACTATTCAATTGGTCCTTCTATGAATTGAGGTCCCTTGTTTTTAATATTTGGAAAGAAGTATTTGAAATCGATAGCCAGAAAAGAACCGTCGACTTCACCAATCGCCTGAATTAAGTTCCCTTGCCATTGGTAATTTGCTACAATATCAAATACAGGCGAGAATGGAACTCTGGCCGAGCCGCCCAAATAGAAAAAGCCCTTCTTCTTGGTTCTAAACTCAAACCCGACATTTGCGTTGGCGTCAATTCCTACTTTACTTCCTCTTACCCCGAAAATTGTGAAGGTATTTTCTCCACCTGGAGAATTGAAAATACTTACGTCAGTGGGCTTGTAGGTTAATGCAAAACCTATTGAGGCGTTCATATACCAATTTTCAGCAAGTTGGATATAAATGAGCCCGTTAATCGGAAGATCATATTCTATAAAGCTCATGGAGTTCGTTGCGAAGGCATTTGAATCAGGAACTTCCATCTCTAAATCAAAATTACGTTCCGTAAAATTCAATCCAGTTTCAAGCGCGATCAATTTTGTGAGTCCAACTCGAACCGTTCCGCCAAATGAATACCCCATTTTCTGGTTGATCTTTACATTGAATCCATCTTTGCTCAAAGACGTTTCAGGCGAGCCTATAAAACTTGTTGGAAAGACAGGCCGTATCTGGATTCCGAAATAGGACGGTATACCATTAACATCATCTTGAGAGAACGAGGATGAATAGAAAAAGAGAGCCAGTAAGATTAGATAAATTTTCATCTTGTTTACAACGCTAATAAACGCATTTTATTCTTATTTTTTTGACTCTTTGAGTGAAGCGCCGTCATCATTGTATAAAGAGAGCTTCTCCTGTTGTTTGCAGTAACCAATGATTGCAAGTGTCAACAGTCCCAAGCCCACAATAAGAATGAAATAACGGAATCCTTTAAAAGGAATTAGTGGTTTCTTATGCTTTCCTTCGACTTTAAAATTGATTTTATCAGTCCGCTTGAAATCTCTGCTGTGAACTCCGAATAAAATATATTCTTTTTCACGTTTATTTTCAATGTCTTTTTCAAACCAGATCGATTGAGCTTCCAATTCTTTCTCGAAGGAAGCCGCTCTTTCAGGATCCACAAATCGGTAAACAATATATTCTGGGTTCGATGGATGTTGAACATAATTCACCAATCCCAAATCAACAATATTGTCTACGGGATTATCTACTCGCCTCTCCATTCTGTCGTGTATTCGAGTGGTTTTCTATGTGCTTTTGGCCATTCAATTGCTGGGTAACCGATATAAAACAATCCCAAGCATTTGTCTTTATCACCAATGTTCAGAAAATCATTCATTTCTTGCGTGTAGATTAATTTAGGTGTTGACCAAAAACCTCCCAATCCATAAGCCGTGCATGTTAAATGCATGTTTTGAATGGCACAGGCTACAGCTTCAATTTCTTCTATTTCAAGAATTTTTTCCTCCGGTTGTCGTTTCATGCAAACTGCAATAACAACGGAAGATTTTAATGGACGCGAAATCAATTTTTTCAATTTCAAATCGTTCTGTTTCTCTTCAGGTGTGAAATTCAAATAGGCTTGACCTAAGTATGTGCTTAACGTTTGCCTTCCTTCATCCGTGAAAACTTTGAAACGCCAAGGCTGCGTGTTACCGTGAGTAGGGGCCCATTGTGCGTTGTTCAGAATTACTTCGATTTGTTCTCTGTGTACTTGGCGTTCGCTGAATTGTTCAGGATAAATGGTACGCCTTTCTCGAATGAGTTCGTTGATTTCAGAAAGATTGAATCGCATTGAATTTAATTTGGATCAAAATTAACAATTGATTCCAAGCATACCTTAAAATTGGAGTGATTTAATGATTGCGGTCGTACAATTCACCGCCATCTTTATTTTCATATTCCCAAGCTTTTTTCAACTGGAAAAAACTTTGATCAATAGTCTCATAGTTTCCATTTGGCGTTGGACCCAGTGCAGGGCTTCCAATAACATATCCTGTAGCATCGAGGAAAGTATAATGCGGGAAAGTTGTGACTTGGTACTTGTCCCAAATTGAATTCGTGGGAGAAGTAGGGTATATGTCCCATTCCATAGCGTCCAACTTCTTTTGTATTTCTTCCGAAAGTTCAGACTCCTGTTTGTAAATGGAAATGAACTTAACATATTTAGAATATTTGGCGTTGAGCCCACGAACGAGCTCCAATTCCTTCATATTGTCGTTACTGTTTGGATCAAAAAAGTGAAGGTAAATATGCTTTCCTTTTAGACCCAAAAGTGTTTTTGTTTCCAATCCATCGGCGGAAAGAACAAAGTCAGGAGCAATTACTCCAGGAACAAGATTGATCAATCGGTACCGAATGTTCTTGGCAATGATTGTATTTTCTTTAAACATCGTGAAATGAACAACACTATCGAGAATAGTAATTACGTTTGTCTGCGGATAATCTTTCGAATAGAATATTTCGGAGAGCGCCTGAATCATTACAATTTCTCGAATTCTCCTGTTGATCAGTGTGTATTCCCTTCCTAAAGCATTCATAACCATACTAGGACTACTGTTTAATATTCCTTGGTAAAATGCCTCGTTTGTTGTATTGGACAGCTGAGGTACTATCTTTTTATAGTAGTTTGTTATGTACTCCATGTACACATCGTTGTTGTATTCAACGGGTTGGTATTTTATAAAGAAGTCGTGTTTTTCATAACGGTTTCTTTCCGCAACATTGTTGATGTTCTCCAATCCAGCAATGTCAAATTTAATATACGTTTTAAGATAGTTCGCGTTTTCACTTGTATCGATTTCGTAAGCTTTTTGCACTCTTCCCTTAAAGCGGTCGAACGCCTCAACATATCCCAAAGTATCTTTTCTGTTTCTCAAATGAAAAGTACCAGAGACGAAGTAATCAACCCAACGTCGGTACCCTAAAATTTTATAATTAATATCTGTGCTGTCCAATCTGTTAAAACCAACTTCCACGTCATTTCCAGAAGGTTTGATTGGCTCGTAGATATTTCTTTCAGGAAAGAAAATACTGTAATCTCCTTTCGGTTGAATGTATATGAATCCTCGGTTATTATTCGATTTGACAACAATTTTTTGAATTTCATCACAATTGATCGTCATATTGAACGAACTGTCAATTCCGATTGTGGCGCTACCAATCAACGTTTGCTTGTTGCTTAAGTAATCTTCAATTTTATAAACACGAATTTTTTTTCCAATATAAGCGGGTGCCAGTCCAGATATTGAAACTGTCTGCGCGTTAAGTCCGCTTAGAACGAATAGAAATGAAAAAAGTATGATATTTCGCATATCGCTTAATTGTTGTTGCAAGTGAAGTACATTAATTGTACCATACTATCTAAACGAGGATATGTGGGTTGGTTACAAACGCATTGATGGAACCACCGTTCTTATCTATTTCACGAATGATAGAGGAATTTATTGCCGAATATTTTTGATCTGTTAAGAAGAATACGGTTTCAATTCCAGAAATGTCTTTGTTCATGTGAGCGATTGGTTTTTCGTATTGGAAATCTTTAGAATCCCTTAAACCTCTTATGATGTGGTTTGCTCCAACAACTTTACAAAAATCAACTGTTAATGATTGAAAGGCCTCTACTCGAACATTTTCTTCTGATGTAAATAAAGAGTTTATGTGTTCGATTCTTTTGTCGAGATCATACATGTAGGTTTTTTGGCTGTTCACACCAATGCCAATGACAACTTCATCAAAAAGAGACAAACTCTTTCTAACTACAACTTCATGCCCCTTAGTAAATGGGTCAAAGGATCCAGGAAATAAACCAATTTTACGCATCATCATCATTTATTTGAAAGAAACTAAAATGTACTCCTCCATACATACGTTCAAAATTGAAATGAGTTGTGTTTTTTAGAGATGTTTGTTTGCCATGCTCAATTATGAGGAGACCACCTTCGACTAATAATTCACGTTCAAAAACCAGATTTGCAATTTCTTCATGCTCTTCATACGCATAAGGAGGATCTGCAAAAATCAGGTCGAATTTTTCGTTTGTTTGATTCAAGAACTTGACCAAGTCTGATTTTATTACAGTGATGTCCTGCTCACACTCGTATTTATGAGACATCGTTTTCATGTGCTTGTAGCAATTGAAGTTCTTATCAACTGCAATCACTGTTCCTGCTTCCCTTGATAAAAACTCAAACGATATATTTCCAGATCCTGCACAGAGATCAAGGATTCTTAAATTTTCTAAGGAATATTGATGTTCAAGAATATTGAACAAGCCCTCTTTTGCAAAATCAGTTGTTGGGCGGGAAGGAAAGCTTTTGGGAATTCTAAAGTATCTCGTTTTGAATTTACCTCTAATTATACGCACAGTATTTGGGATTTAGCAAGATGATCATTGTCTTTTGATACCGCCATTTTCTTTAAGTCTCCAATTTTCAACAATCCTTTTTCTATGGAATCGATGAGAGTGGATTCTGATCCTACAGCCGCAACCAATTCAATCGCACCTTTCTCATTTGTAAACTCCTTTTGCTGTAAGGCAAAGTTTAAATGATAAAGAATGTCTTCAGAGGATTGATAGCTAAACGAGGAATAAAATTCAAGCGCATTGTGTTTCACCAGTGTTAAGCGAAAGTAGTTTTCAAAGCAAACAATGGTAGCTTTTAATTTGAATGCATTTTCATTAAGAGCTTTTCTTACGATATGTGTTCCAGCGTGTTGAATGACAACTCTCGGAAATCGAATAACGAAAAATGATTTGATCCAGTTTGGAACTTCGTAAACGTTGATTACGCTTAGTTCTGAAATTCGGTTGTAATCGATTTCGCCTTTTTCGGAGTCTTTACCAAAGCACAATTGAAATATATCGAGTGGAGTAGACTCATTAAAAACAGCATTGGGAACTAAGGATGATTTATCAATACACCAAGCCACAGTAACTTCATCAAAATCACCTTGTAAAAAGGAGTTTGCTTCGAAAATTGCTTTGAGCGCTTCTTTTGATTCAGAATCTGTTTTACCAGAAATTGTTTGATCCAACCTTGAGAGAACCGTTTCGTTTCTCATTGAAACAAATCGAACTGCGTTTGATGCTATCTCGATAGCGAGATGACTTCCTCTCATGATTACTCAGTTTCCCAAGACCCCGTATGCTCGAATGTAGTAAGTTTACCAAGAGTCATTACGATTTTTCGAGCAGACCCTTCTTCTTTTGCATAAGGAAGCGTTCCTGAAATGAAGATTGAAGGTCCAGTCATGTCATTGAAAAAGATAGAATCTCTAACTTCCATTTTCCAAATGTCTTTTCCATTTGTGTAAGGAATGAATGGTAATGAGTCAACATAGAAATTTCCAAGTTCATCTTTAATTCTTGCTTCACGGTAAGAACGTGTTTCGAATTTTGATTTTAAAAGACTCACTTGATTTGTGTCTCTTACGAAATTTGAAAAGTATTGATTGTATCTCGGTCCTTCTTTCCAAAGTGAAAGACGGTAAGCTTCTTCTTCTGTCATGTTCTTATCAAGTGCACGATCATCTCCATACAAGTAATCTCTTTCTTCAACGTTCAAACGAACACTTGGAACGACACCTTCAGAAACGTATTCAGGAACAGTTCCCGTTTTAGCATACTCAATAAGCGACTCCCAATCTTTCAAATAAACACCATTCTTTTCTTTGTAAGATTTTTGAATGTATGAAATGTCTGTTAAGTTTTGTTTTGCCTTAAGTTGACATTTCATGCTACTCTCATTGTATCGCTGAGTTGTTGCAACGCTGTCCCAAGACATGTATAGTGTGAAAACAGCAATGATGCCCATTACAGCACCTATTATGTACACGAGAAGTGGCTTTAGCCTTCCCAAGCTATAAAGTATACTGATAGCTCCTGCTCCAAACATTAAAACAGCTGAGAACATAAATATTCCACCTTGATCTTTGGTTATACCAAGAACGATAATTGCAATTCCAAGTACAACAAATACAGTTGGAACGAAATACTTTTTAAAAAACAGAGAAAGATTGTCGATCATAATTTCTTATTTACATTTTAAGACGTTAACAAAACTACTATTTTTTAAATTCCACCAAACGTCATACAATAGTTTTTTTTTACCATTCAATCAATGAAACGTTATCATAAATCTTAATACCTTTATCGAAGTAGCCTTAATCCATGAATACAAGCCCCTTTCAGGAAAAAATAAAGAGTAAATTTGGTTTAACTCCAACGCAACATCAATCCGAATTATTTTGGGAATTGGAAGCTTTTTTACGAAAAAGAGACACAAAAGAGCTTTTTGTTCTATCCGGATATGCCGGAACGGGCAAAACATCTGTCTTGGGAGCCTTCGTTCAAGCGTTGCAAGAATACAAAGTGAAGGTAAAACTTTTGGCGCCGACTGGACGAGCAGCAAAAGTTTTCAGTTTAAAATCAAAGACGGACGCTTTTACGATTCACAAACAAATTTATAGAAGAAAATCAAAGACAGATTTGGGATCTCCAATCAGTTTGCAACCCAATTTATTTAAAAACACTGTATTCATCGTTGACGAAGCTTCAATGATTGGGGATTTTTCAATGCAATCGGACGGAAGTGTAGGCGCTCGAAATTTACTTGAAGACTTGTTTGAGTTTGTTTATTCGGGGGCTGGTTGTAAGTTAATATTGATGGGCGATGAAGGTCAATTGGCACCCGTCGGAAGCGATCATTCACCAGCTCTTAATATTGAATACCTGGAAAATCATTTTCCTGCGATTAATTGTTCTTTCTTTAAATTGACAGAAGTGTTGAGGCAAGCGCAGGATTCTGAGGTTTTGCGCAATGCCACGTTACTAAGAAATACAGATTGGGTAGATTATCCAAAGTTTGATTTAAAGCCAGGAGGTGACTTAATTCGATTGAATGGATTGGAGCTGCAGGACGAGCTTGAATCAAGCATGAACAAGTATGGGGTAGAGGACACGATCTTAATTACGCGTTCTAACAAAAGGGCAAACGAATACAATCAGCAAATTCGAGGACGGATTTTATGGTTTGAAGAGAAGCTTTGTAGCGGCGATTGCTTGATGGTGGTGAAGAACAATTATTTTTGGATGGGTGATGATTCGAAAATGGGCTTCATTGCAAACGGTGAATTGTTTACAGTTCGGCGGATTTTGAAAATGGAAGAACTGTACGGATTTGAGTTTGCCACATTAATTGTCAATTTCGTTGATTATGAAGAGGCAGGAGATGTGGAGTTGATCATCCACACAGAATCCTTGTTAAGTGAAGGGCCTTCAATGGCAAGAAATAGAATGAAAGAACTCTTTTTCGAAGTGGAACAAGATTATATTCATAAAAAGAACAAGAAAGAACGCTACGAGGCCATTTTAAAGGATCCCTACTTTAACGCACTTCAGGTGAAATATGCGTATGCAGTGACGTGTCATAAATCACAAGGGGGGCAATGGCAAAACGTATTTATTGACCAAGGATTTATCAATGATGATATTTTAGGTCCTGACTATTATCGCTGGTTGTACACAGCTTTAACGAGAGCCGTTGATAAAGTTTTTTTAGTGAATTTCTCTGACGAGTTTTTTCTAAATCAACCCGGAGAGCTTGAATGAAGTTCGTCCAACGCTAATTCGTGTTTTTGCCCAAGCCTTGTTAAATCGATCAATCACAATTTTGGCTTCTTCACGCGTTAAATACTGACCCGCTAAAACATTCAATTCTGCTTTCAATGCTTTCATTATCTCTCCTGTTCTTAGCGCCGATAAAACTTCATTTTTAGACAATCCATATTTCTTCATTGCAACTTCAATTTCCGAATTTGGAGGCGTGATGTTTGACTTCACTGGGTCCGTATATGAATTGATTTCCATACTGATAGATCTATTTAGCCTAATTACAACTTCAGATTTACGCAATCTTAAAAAAGTCGAGTCCATCTTCGTTTTAGATGCGTTTCCAGGATAGCTTGAAAGCTCCACTGGCTTGTAATCTTTGATTGTGTGACTCCCGTTCCATTTGCCAATTCCTTGACCACGGGCTGTCATGCTAAACTTTGTCTTTTTATTCAATAGTCCTTCAAAAAACACTTGGACGGAAACACTGTCCTCAAGGGAAAATAGGGAACGCGGCAACTCCCATTTATCGGAAGCAAAGACATCATTCAACTCTAAGTTAATTCTCGCATCGTAATTCGGTTTTGCATCCATTACATTAATGTGAAGCATTACTTCATCCGCTGATTTAGAAAGGCATGATTCTGGAATTGCAATCAAACGAACTTCAAATTCTTCAGCCTCATTTGTTGGCTTGAATTGAAATTCTTGCGTAAGAATATCGAAGGTGCTTGAATCCTCAAACATGTAAAAGCCATCTTTCTCTTCGTAAGTTGCCCAATTTGTGCCCATCCACTGTTTGAACTCGTCCAACCTGCGTTCTAGAATCGCTCTTTTATCAATTGCTTCTTCTTTCTCGATTTTTAATTGTTTGATTTTGGCCTTGTACCCTTCAAAGAGTCCAAATAAATGAACGATTTGATTTTGAAGTTTCTTTCTATCCGATTTTTGCGAGTTCGTCGTAGGTGTAGCATCAAAACCACCAGCACCCGATTTAATCGCTTTTCTCTTCGATTTCTTTACACTTCTTGAAGCTTTTTTATTCGTAGATATGGGGGTGTAACCTAAGTCAGAATATTCTTTTTCTTTCTTCTGAAGCTTCATCTCTGTCGCGTCTTGTTTCTTCTTGTTGTATTCAATCCAATAATCATATCCTCGCTTTCCTGAAATTTTATCAGTCAAATCAGCAATCTTGTTGAATTCTAAATCGTTTATGATTGATTGGAATGTTGCGCCATTTGCGAAAGAAGAATCTGGAGAAAGAAAACGCGTTTCACCAGAACCGAATAGGTGATAAGTCAACCCATTTTTTTCAATAACAACGGTCGTTTGTTTTTCTGAATTGTATCCCCAAACATCTAAGTGGATATTGGTAAGCAAGTTGTTTCCTGGAGTGAAAAAGACTTCTTCCGCCATTCTCCCAGTTTCTATTTTTTCAATGGTTTTTCGTTTAACCACTTTTCGATCAATCGTTAATTGATATGGAAACAAACCAACAGCTTTTGGCAACCCTTTATTCCAGCGTCCGCGTTCGTCTTTTTCGCGTTCTTCAAGAAGTCCAGAAGTACCGCTTCCATCGCCAGCAGCAATCAATATGTTTGAAAACTGTTCTACTTTCCCGCCTAAGTCAAGGTAGATTTCTAGCGCGCGTTCTTCCGTATATGCGTTAACTGCGTGGTTGATTGCATTCAATGTAAGCAACTGCTCATCAATCGCTAAAAAGCGCAATGCATTGATTTGAGCTACTTTTTCATCTGCCGATAAACCGGGGTTTATAATAGTGTAAATCTTAGGGTGGGGTTCATTCACACCGTCCTTCATTCGATACGCGCCAGCAGGAAGTTCTTCTTTTAGAAAATTATTGAATCGGTTGAATTCGTTTTGATATTGCTTTAATTTCCCTGCAGTTGATCGCTTTGTTAAAAGGGCTTTGTTTAGTTCCCAAATTGCCATTTTATTTGCCGCTTCCGCGATAAGTCCTTTCGCTGATTTTGCAATTTCCTCCTTACGAATAACAAGTAAATCCGGTTGGTTGATAATTAAGATCTCTATTGAATCGTAATTAATAGTTCTGTTTGGGAATGTTATTTCTGGTCCTTGGTAATCGAAGTAGCGCCCGAAATTGTTATTCAGAATGGGGCTCTTTTTAACAATATGAAATAGATAAGCTCTTTCCTCTGGATTCAAACCCTCATTAATTTGAGCGGATGAATTGAAAGATAAAAACAGGACAATTAACAAGTAAAATTTTCTCATAGACGAATCGTTGTACGAATATAACAAAGAAACTTGTCGAACGTAACACCCTAATCATTAAAAAAGCCCTCTCGGTTGAACCGAGAGGGCTTCTATTTTATAAATCGAAAGTACTTATTTCTTCACGATTGTTTTCGTAGTGATAAATCCGTTGTCTTCGATAGCGAAGAAGTAAGATCCAGTCGCTAAATCAGAAATATTAATTGATTGTCCGTTTTGAACATTCATTGTTTCTAAAACTCTACCGCTCTGGTCAATGATTGATCCTGTTGCTTCTGCAGAGAAGTTTCCTTTAATTGAAATCATATCTGTAGCAGGGTTAGGGAATACATTGAATGTGAATTCATTGATGTCATCAATCGAAGCGTAATTTGCTTCGTATTTTGAAAGAACCATTGTGATAGTTGCCAAAGGAGCGCCTCCACCTGGTAAAGCCAAGCTAATTGTTGTGTGAATAAACACTGGAAGATTTTGATCCGCGTAATCGTAATACTCATATTGTGTTCTCATCAACTCAGCAGCTCCAAGTAAAGGAACAGTAGTTTCTGCAGTATCAATAGATTTGTAACGAATTACATTTGATAAAGAAACACCTCCGGGTAAATTTAAAGTACCACTTCCATCAATCCAAGAATAAGAAGTACCAACTAATGATTCACTAACTGGGAATCCATTGTACGTATAATCAACCATTCCATCATAATCATCAGTAACTGAGTTTCCTAGAGCGAATGGGTATGTCAACATCGTTTGCTCATCATTTGTGTAGGTTGCCAATACATCTCCAAAAGATACTTCGTAGAAGTGAAAACCTTGAGAAGTTCTAGCAGAGGCATTTGATGTGAAATACGTTGTTAAAGCATTCTCAACTTGAAATGCTTTTGTTGAGCTTGGGTAACTTGATGAAAAGGCAGTAGTAGTTGGATCAACAACATCAACAACTCTAATTTCACCTGGGTAACCAACTAAAGAAGTATAGTCCCATGTTACTCCAGCACCTGAAGTACCATCTAAGTTAACTGTGAATGAATCACATAAAAACATGTTAGAAGTTTCTCCAATTGCAGGTTCATTAGCGGACGTCATTTGAGCGTTTACAGCTATTGACGCAAATAGAAAAGTGGATAGTAGTATTTTTTTCATAATAATTTAATTTGTTCAAACTTAATAATTTTCGGTGTCCAAGCCAAGCTAATGTGATGAATGGACACCAACTATGCAGCAAAGAAGTATATTTGCTATCCATAAAACGATTGGGAATTGAAAAACGTTGGTGAAAAAGCATTTAGAAAGTATTCTAAATTAGTATTAGGAGGACTTTTAGTTCTTACACTCTTCTTTGTATATCAAGCTACTAGGGTTGAATTGGATTATGATTTCGAGAAATTTTATCCTACAAGTGACCCTGAAACAGAGTTCTTTTTGGAGTACAGACAGAAATTTCAATCGGACAATGACTTCCTTCTTTTGGCAATTCAGAGAGATAAAGGAGTATTTGACAAAGATTTTTTAATTAAGATTGATAAGTTCACGGAAGAATTGAAAGAAATCGATAATGTCGATTCGGTGGCTTCAATAACAAATATGCAAGAGCTCTTTATTCGAGCAAAAGTTTCATCGCGCCCACTAATTGATTTCGACAGCTTAGATTTAAAGAGAGATTCCATAAATATATTCAGCAAGCCCGAACTTGTTAATTCTTTTATTTCTGAAGACGGGAAATCGATTTGTTTGTTTGTAAAGCACGAGGATTTTTTATCAAAGGAGAAAAGTGATATACTGATTGATAATATAAATGCTAAAGCGGATCAGTATAATTTTCAGAGGATGCGAATCGCTGGAAGAACTATCGGGCAGAAGTACTACATCGATAAGATGTTGAAAGAGATTCTATTGTTTTTGTCATTGAGTGCTGTTCTCGTCATGCTATTTCTGGTCATTGCTTTTAGATCGATTTGGGGAGTTTTAATTCCCCAGGTTGTAATTTTCACTGGAATGCTTTGGTTAATAGGTATGATGGGGTTGTTCAAAGAGCCCATTAATATCATTCTAACCGTTCTTCCATCTGTAATGTTTGTTGTTTCGATGTCCGATGTGATTCACCTTGTGTCTCGTTATTTGGACGCTTTAAGGACGGAGGACACACCTTTGGACGCAATAAAATTATCTGTTCGAGAAGTTGGAATGGCAACGTTGTTAACGTCAGTCACGACTTCAATTGGATTCTTCTCTTTGGTTTTTGTTCGCGTTCAACCCATTCAGGTATTTGGTGTTGTAATGGGAATTGGAGTGCTAATTGCTTTTGTTTTAACGTTTATCACCTTGCCTGCGTTGTTCATTTTCTTTCCAGGACCGGAGCGTGTTCGCAAACAGAAAAAAGATCATTTCTGGAAAAAAAGATTGGAAAAATGGTTCATCATTGCACTGCGCCGTCGTGGGAGGGTTTTGATAATTAGTGCTGCTGTAATGGGGATTTGCGTTTATGGATTGTTTCAGATTAAGACGAACAATTTATTGATGGACGATTTGAGCGACAGTGAGCCATTAAAACAAGATTTTAATTATTTGGACTCCCATTATGGTGGAATACGACCTGTTGAACTTGCGATAACTATAAAGGACACATCAATTAACGTCTGGGATAAAGATGTTCTAAGAACGATCGATACCGTTGAGCGCTATTTGAAAAATGAATACGGTTTAACAATTAAAAACTCGTTAGTTACTGCCATTAAAATTGGCCACCGAAGTATGTATTCAGGATTGCCTGAGTATTATGCATTGCCCACACAGAACAGTAAGTGGCGAGATCTTAAACGCGGTTTTAAAAGTAAGAGCGCCGAAGGCATTTATCGATTAATGGTTGATTCAACCGAGCAAATGACCAGAATTAGTGGAACGATTGGAGATTTGGGGAACATCAGAGTCACCGAAATGGATAAGCATTTGCGCGCGTATTTGGAGACCAAAACATTGAATGGAAAAATTGATTATAAAATAACGGGTACTGCGCATTTGATTGATAAAAACCTCAGTTACCTTTCAACAAGTCTTGTTAAGGGATTATTGGTTTCAATTTTAATTGTCGCCTTATTGATGGGGCTTATCTACAGATCAGCATCCATCTTATTGATTAGCATTGTTCCGAATCTTGTTCCGCTCGTTTTTATTGCAGGCGTTATGGGGTACTTGGGAGTCGAGTTGAAAATATCAACGGCTATTATTTTTACCATTGCATTTGGGATTGCTGTCGATGATACCATACACCTTCTCGGGAAGTTTAAGTTCGAGCTCATGAAAGGCAGGACTAAAATGTACGCGCTGAAACGCAGTTATTTGACAACAGGAAAAGCAATGATTCTTACAACGCTGATTCTGTGTTCAGGATTTGCATTGTTGGTGTTTTCGAGCTTTTTGGGAACATTCTATTTGGGCGTTATGCTTTGTCTAGCCCTTTTCGTAGCGTTGATAGCCGATTTGACTTTGTTGCCTGTTTTGATCTTACTTTTTTACCATCCTAAAAAAGGGAAGAAACGGTCATAATTTCCTTACTTTTAAGGCGCTAAAGAATAATTCCCATTTATGATTTCTGATAAAGTTTACCGCAAACCAAGTTTTTTAATTGCTCTAGTTCCAATCTTAGTCTTGATTGGTTTGCTGATAATAAATGTCCGAATTTATAATGACGACGCTACTTACGGACCAAATCAGATTGCCTTATTAATCGCTGCAGCTGTAGCAACAGTAATTGGGTTTCGTTTGAATTATTCTTGGAATGAACTTCAAGGTGGAATTGTTAAGAGCATTAAATCAGCGCTTCCAGCCTTGCTTATTCTCTTATTGATTGGTGCTTTAGCCGGAACCTGGATGATTTCGGGTGTGATACCATCCATGATTTATTACGGATTGAAAATATTAAATCCTACTTTCTTTTTAGTTGCGGCTTGTGCCATTAGCGCAATCGTCGCAGTAGCTACCGGAAGCTCATGGAGCACTATTGCAACCGTTGGATTGGCCTTGCTTGGTATTGGTTCTGTGCTTGGAATTCATGAAGGAGTAGTGGCAGGTGCCATTATTTCTGGGGCTTATTTTGGTGATAAAATGTCACCCCTTTCGGACACGACGAACTTAGCTCCAGCTATGGCAGGAACGGATTTGTTTACGCACATCCGTTATATGGCTTTAACGACAATTCCGTCAATTGCAATCACATTGGTCATTTTTCTTATTTGGGGATTCACAATTGAGTCGAAGCCAAGTGAAGAAGGGGTTCAAGGGATTTTAGACTTATTGGAATCGAAATTTTATATCTCACCTGTTTTATTTATTGTTCCAGCAGTTGTTATTTTCTTAATTATTAAGAAAGTAGACGCTGTCCCATCTTTATTCATTGGTGCAATAATGGGGGCTGTTGTAGCAGTAATTTTTCAACCTGATTTGATTAAAGAATTAGGAGGGAATACGGGGAATTACGTTTATGATTCTTACAAAGCGGCTGTAGATGCCATGTTTGGAGAGGTTTCTCTTTTAGGCGCAGATCACGAGGTGTTTGCCGCATTGGTAGAGGAGTTTCCAGAAAAAGAAGTATATCAGCCGATGATACCGTCATTAGCAATGGATTCGCAATATTACCATGAGTTACTTATTAGCGATTCAGATACATACAGTGGAATTCATAAGTTATTCGGATCCAAAGGGATGTCTGGAATGATGAATACCATTTGGTTAATCATCTGTGCAATGGCTTTTGGTGGCGTTATGGAAGCTTGTGGACTGCTGCAAAGAATTACAACAGCTGTAGTTTCTTTGGCTAAATCGACTGGATCCCTTATTGCGACTACAGCAGGAACCTGTGTGTTTTTTAATGCAACGGCATCAGATCAATATTTGGCAATTGTAGTTCCGGGAAGAATGTTCGCGGATACCTATCGTGAAAGAGGATTGGCACCAGAAAATTTGAGTCGTACCTTGGAAGATTCAGGAACAGTAACATCTGTTCTCTTTCCTTGGAATACATGTGGAGCAGCTCAATCAACCGTTCTAGGCGTGGCGACAGGTGAATACTGGATGTATTGTTTCTTTAATCTGATTAGTCCAGTGATGACAATTGTTTACGGTTATTTCAATATCAAAATAGCTCTAATTGATCCAGAGACGAAAGTTGAAGGAGGTGAATTGGCTGAATCAGAATAATAAGCAAACTTCATCCTAAAAAAGTAAGCCGCAGACCTATAGAAAGAGAAGCCTTTTTCGTAGTTTTGTAGCCCGAATACCATATAACTATGTTTGAAAATTTAACGGATAAGTTCGAAAGAGCTTTCAAAGTCTTAAAAGGACAAGGACAAATTTCTGAGATTAATGTTGCTGAGACACTAAAAGAGGTGAGACGTGCATTGTTAGATGCCGATGTCAACTTTAAAACGGCGAAGGAATTTACGACTACCGTTAAGGAGAAGGCGATGGGTGAAAACGTATTGACTTCAATTTCTCCAGGGCAATTGATGATTAAAATCTGTCATGAGCAGCTCGTTGAGCTTATGGGAGGGAATGAAGTTGAAATTAATGTGAAAGGGAATCCTGGAATCGTTTTGATGTCTGGACTTCAAGGATCGGGTAAAACGACTTTCTCAGGGAAGCTTGCGAGTTACCTCAAAACAAAGAAAGGAAAGAATCCATTATTGGCTGCTTGTGATGTTTACCGTCCTGCAGCGATTGACCAATTGCACGTTTTAGGTGAACAATTGGGGGTTGAAGTATATTCAAACAAAGAAGAAAAGAATCCCGTTAAAATTGCTCAAGCAGCTGTTCAGCATGCAAAGGCAAATGGATTTAACGTTGTTATCATAGATACCGCAGGTCGTTTGGCAGTTGATGAGCAAATGATGTCCGAAATTGCTGACGTTAAGAATGCAATTCAACCAACGGAAACTTTATTTGTTGTTGATTCAATGACAGGTCAAGATGCTGTTAACACGGCAAAGGCATTTGATGAGCGAATTAATTTTGATGGAGTTGTTCTAACAAAATTGGATGGTGATACTAGAGGTGGAGCTGCATTGTCAATTAAATCTGTTGTTAACAAGCCAATTAAGTTTGTTGGTACAGGGGAGAAGATGGATGCACTTGATGTTTTCTATCCTGCACGTATGGCAGACAGAATCCTTGGAAAAGGAGATGTTGTCTCACTTGTTGAACGTGCTCAAGAACAATTCAACGAGGAAGAAGCGCGACAACTTCAAAAGAAAATTCAGAAAAATCAATTCGACTTTAACGATTTCTTAAGCCAACTTCAACAAGTGAAGAAGATGGGTAACGTTAAGGATTTGATGGGAATGATTCCTGGAATGGGGAAAGCAATGAAAGGTGTCGAAATTGAAGATGACGCATTCAAACACATCGAAGCGATCATTTACTCAATGACACCAGAAGAAAGATCAAAGCCTGATTTAATTAATGGTACGCGTAAAAATAGAATTGCAAAAGGAAGTGGAACAAACATCCAAGAGGTGAACAAATTGATGAAACAATTTGTTGACACGAAGAAGATGATGAAAATGATGAGCAATCCTAAGAACATGCGCAACATGATGAAGCAAATGAAAGGTGCCGGTGGGGCAATGCCAGGAATGTAATAATTCCTAGTTCACTAGTTTTTTCAGGGCGCGTAACATGTTTTCTTCCTGAATATCAAATTCACCATCCGCAAAAAATAAGGTTTTGATGTCAGCCATGAGTTCATGTAATTGACCTTTTGAGTAATTAAATTTCTCTATATTATGTAGAATTTTTTGGATGCTCTGATAATCGTTGTCCTTTTCTAATTCACGATGAATCATCTTATAATCAGCATCAGATACAATTTTGTGGATTAGATCGGTTTCATCTTTCGACTCGAAAAAATTCGCGTTTGCAGCATAAAGCATTAAGTATGCTTTAAATTCAGGTCGTGTCCAATTGGTTTTTATTTCGTTCATAATCTATAAGTATATCAACAAGGTATGAAGATATTTTAGACGGTTCAATGACGTTTGTCAGCTTTTAAGGATTATTTATTGAGAACAATTGGTTTCTCAATACTTAAAAGTGATGGAGTTTTCATCAATTGTCCTTTTGGAGCAATTCCAAGAATTGGAGTTCGATTAAGAAGTAGAATTGCTTTTTTTCATTTAGGCGATGATAAACGAATTTTGTAGATTAATCTATTCAACTTGGTCGAGGCCAAAGCTATTATTTCCAAGTTTCCAGTGAAATAGAGTCTTCATCAACAACCATGTAGGTGCAGTAATTGATCCACTCTCCTAAATTGTAATACGTTGAATTTTCGCCAACTTTCTTTTCAATAGGCAAATGTCTGTGACCAAAGATGAAATTATCGTAATGCGTTGTTTTTAAGGTGTCTAGGCAAAATTGAAACAACCATTCGTTTTCGTCTCCGTGGTATTTCTCATCCGTATCTCCAGATTTAGCTCTGCTTGTTTTCGATGATCTATCGGCCAGCCAAATTCCAAAGTTAGGGTGGAGGCGAGCGAAACACCATTGGCAAAATTTATTAGCGAATACTTTCTTAAGGAATTTGTAGCCTTTGTCACCGGGGCCTAAACCGTCGCCGTGACCAATGAAATACTTCTTGCCGAAGAATTCACGCTCGATTGGTTCTCTGTACAATTTAACGCCAAGTTCTTTAGGAAGGTAGTCGAAAATCCACATGTCGTGGTTTCCTGTAAAAACATGAACGGGGATTCCTTTATCGGTTAGGTCTGCAATTTTACCTTGTAACCTTGCGAAACCTCTAGGAATGGCTCTTTTGTATTCAAACCAAAAATCAAAAATATCACCAACGAGAAAAATCTCTGCTGCATCCTTTTCAATATGATTCAGCCAAGAAACAATTTTCTTTTCTCGAACCAAGCTTGATTCATAATCAGGTGCGCCTAAGTGAAAATCAGAAGCGAAATAGATTTTTTTTGAATTGTTTGTCATTAATGACCAAATATACGAGCTAATTCGGTTTCAAGCTCTGGACCTCTTAGTTTTGTACGAATGATGTTTCCTTTTTTATCGATAAGAACTGTAAAAGGAATTCCTCTTACACCGTATATTTTGGGCACTTTACTGTTCCAACCTCCGAGGTCACTTACATGATACGGCCATATTAATTGATCCTTTTCGATTGCTGCCAACCAAGGTGCTTTTGTTTTATCCAATGAAACACTTAGAACCGTGAAGCCATCCTCTTTGTACTTTTTATATAGTTTCACTACGTTTGGATTCTCTCTTCGACACGGTCCGCACCATGAAGCCCAGAAGTCTAAAAGAACTACGCTTCCTTTTAAATCAGATAGAGACAAAGAATCTCCGTTTGCATAAGCTTCGGTAAAATCAGGAGCAGGTTTTCCAGGAGCCATTGGATCATTTTTAGTCCTTTCGGTTTTTATAACATCAAATTTTAATTTTAATTCTTTTACTGTTGGCGATCCACCAAATCCAACTGAAAGTTGATTTACAATTGCTTCATAGCTTGCGAAATCACTGTTCATGTCTATTGAACTTAGAACGGGTAGAAGCGCTGGGCTATTTGCATGACGCGAAACAAAAGACTTTTGTAAACCTTGGAAACTTTTGTATTCTTTCGTCATTTGATTGTTTACAACACTTCGTTTACTAGGATCATTTGCAACCAATGTGTTTGCCGAATCAAGTTTTTGTTTCCAATTCTTTTCAATGACTAAGTATTCGTTCATGCTCTTAGATTCTTCAGACCCTAAAATGTTTACGAATTGAGTTATGTTGGCGCCATCACCATAAACCTTAATAGCAGACTTATCTCTAAGAATTAAATTAATGTGGTTGTTTCCAAATCTTAATACATAATAATCCTCGCTATCCAATTGACCTGAAAGATTGAAGTTTCCATCTTTATCAAATTTGGTTCCTCGAATATCTTCATAGTGATCTCCATAAAACTGAGAGATATGAATTGAATCTTCTCCAGAATTGAAAATCATTCCTGTTAAATCAACTGAAATGCCTTGAGCTCCTGAAAGAAAAGGAATCACAGAAAGTACTAGTACTGTTAATAATCGCATATTATTTTAATTTGAGAAAACCTCATTCAATTTTTGTTCCAAACTCTCACCTCTCAATCCAACACCGATTACATTTCCTTCTTTGTTGAGAAGAACGGTATGTGGAATCCCAGTAAAACCATAAAGTTGAGGGAGAGGAGAATTCCATTTAAGTAGATCGCTAACGTGATTTGGCCAAGCAAGTCCGTCAGATTTAATTGCTGCTTTCCAAGCTTCCATATTATCATCCAAAGAGACTGAGTATATGGTAAAGCCTCTGTCTTTGTATTTATTGTAAAGGCGCACAACGTTTGGACTTTCTCTTCTGCACGGTCCGCACCACGATGCCCAAAAGTCAATCAACACATATTTACCCTTTAAGGAAGAAAGCTTTAATTCTACTCCGTCTGGATTGTTCAATGCAATTTCTGGAGCAGGAAGTGTACCTGAAGTATTCTTCACATGCTGTCTGTAGTTCATTTCGATTTGATACGTCTTGTTCGACAAAGAAAGTGTAGCTACTGTTTCTGGATATTTCTTATTGAAAGCATCACAAACTCTGTTGAGAACATCGATATTTTCTGGGTCCCAATCGATAAATCCCATGTTTGGTGTAGCAGCATCAGAGAGTACAATATTGAAAGCGTTCCCTGGATTTGCTGTCATTTCAGCGATAGCGAATGAGTCAACAGGTACTTTCAAGGCCTTAAACCTTTTCGTCAATTCAAGATTTGAAATTTCATCCTTCTGTTCCATCAAGCTTACTTGAGCAAAATGAAAATCAGAATAGATTTTCATGTATTTTGACATTGTTGAAGCCCAATCTGTACCGCTAAGTTCAGGTGAAACAATGAAATTATCTACTGTCGCAGTAATATTTAAATTATCATTAGGAACCATTGTCAGCGGGATGATTTTCTCATTTGATTCCCCCATTCTTAGCTGGTACAAGCCCATTCCTGGAAGATTCCCCGTCATTTTAAATTTTCCATTACCATCCGCTTTCACTTCTGCAATCTTAGCAGGTCCTTGTTCAGTTAAAGCTTCCAAGTGAAATGTTAAGTTTCCTCCACCATTAATATTTCCAGCAATTGTAAAATTGTCTTCTAGTTTTTCACTGTCCTGTCCATTTTGCGACTCCGGCATTGTTTCTTCGCAAGAAACCAAGGCCAACAGTAAGAACAGACCAAAAATCTTATTTATCATAATTTCTCTAATGTTTGACGCATTAATTGATTCGCCGCTTTCGGGTCTGCTTTCCCCTTTGATGCACGCATTAATTGTCCCATAAGGAAACCAATCAATTGTTTTTCGCCATTTCTATAACGTTCAACTTCATCAGGGTGTTGCTTTATCACTTCTTCAATAAATGTTAAAATTGAATCTTCATTTGAGTCTTGAATCAAGTTTAAAGCTTCTGCAATTTGAAGGGGTGACTTTTCATTCGACTTTAACATTTCGGGGAATACCTTCTGAGACGCAACCGTAGATGAAACCTTACCTTCATCTACTATTTTAATTAGTTCGGCCAATTGGTCTGCTGCAATAGGGAATTCGCTAATTTCTAATCCATTTTGATTTAAATGGGATTTGACATCACCCATAACCCAGTTTGCTGCGCTTTTATAGTTTTTAGTAAATGAGATCACCTTTTCATAGAAAAGTGCGATTTCACGCGAATCTGTTAAGTTGTAAGCGTCATAGTCTGAAAGACCATAATCGCTGGTGTATTTAATAAAAAGATCTCTTGGAAGCTCGGGCATTTCAGCTCGAATAATTTCAATGTCAGCTGGTAAAACAGTGATTGGCTGAAGATCTGGTTCAGGGAAAAAACGATAGTCGTTGGCCGCTTCTTTAGAACGCATTCCAATTGTAATATTCTTCAGCGCATCATAAGAGCGTGTTTCCATATAAATAGTCTCGTTATTCTCAACCATTTCAATTTGACGTTCAATTTCAAATTCAATAGCCTTTTGAACGTTGCGCATCGAGTTCATATTTTTCACTTCGACTTTAGTTCCAAATTCCTTCGAACCAACAAGCATAACTGAAATGTTTGCATCACATCTCATTGATCCTTCTTCCATGTTTCCATCACAGATGTCAAGGTAACGAACAAGCTTTCTTACTTCCATTAGATAGTCGTAAGCTTCTTGAGACGTTCTCATGTCTGGCTCTGAAACGATTTCCAATAAAGGAACACCAGCTCTGTTTAGATCCACTAAAGTGTCATAAAGATCAACGTCGTGCATGCTTTTTCCAGCATCTTCCTCCATGTGAATTCGAGTCAGTTTGATCGGTTTCTCACCTTCTTTCTCGTCTTTGATATAGATCTGTCCATTTGTACAGATAGGCGTATGGTCTTGTGTTATTTGGTATCCTTTCGGAAGATCTGGGTAGAAGTAATTTTTACGGTCGAAATTTTGATTCTCTGTAATATCACATCCACAGGCAATTCCAAGACGAATCGCATATTCAATCGTCTTTTTGTTCATTTTTGGAAGCGTACCTGGATGTCCCAATGTTATCGGACTGACGTTTGTGTTCGGAATTGCTCCAAATTCATTCACGTCATTGGAATACGCTTTCGTTTTTGTAAGCATTTGTGCATGGACTTCTAGCCCAATCACTACTTCGTATTTTGCTCTAATTTCTGGGGTCATAACTAAACTCTCGCTATTAGTTCACGCATAATTATTGTCATTGAAGGTTCAGCTTTTCCTGCAACCGCAATAACATCTTCAACGCTAACTTCTTGTATTTTCCCTGGAACTCCAAGGTCTGTAATAATTGAAATCGCAAAACAAGGAATACTCATGTGCCTTGCAACGATTACTTCGGGAACTGTTGACATACCAACTGTGTCAGCGCCTATAGCTCTAACGTAACTGTATTCTGCAGGAGTTTCTAAAGTTGGGCCTGTTAATCCAGCGTAAGTTCCCGTTTGGACTTTAATGTTTGATTCCGCTGCAATTTCTTTCGCCAGTGCAATCATTTTGTGATCGTAAGGCTGACTCATGTCTGGAAAGCGAGGACCTAATTCGTCAAAGTTTTTTCCAATAAGAGGATGCGCTGGGAAAAGGTTTATGTGATCTGTTTGGATCATAACATCACCGATTTCAAAATCTGGATTCACACCACCGGAAGCATTACTCACAAACAAGCGTTCAATTCCTAAGAATTTCATTACTCGAACAGGGAAGGTCACTTCTTTCATTGTGTATCCTTCGTAAAAATGAAAACGTCCTTGCATTGCAACTACTTGTTTTCCGCCTAGTTTTCCGAAAATTAGTTTTCCTGAATGACTTTGAACCGTTGATAATGGGAAATGAGGAATGTTTTTGTATTCAATCTCATCGATGATTTCGATTTCGTTGACAAGTCCACCAAGCCCAGTTCCAAGAATGATTCCTATTGACGGCTCAACGGAAGTTTGTGATTTAATGTAATCGTGTGCTTCTTTAAATTTTTCCAACATACTCTTCTAGTAGATTATTAAATATTTTTTGTTGATCGATTTCAATTTTTATTGGTTGATAAAACCAAGCGTGAGAAGCGTCAAATACTTCATCGAACTTTTTCAATCGCATAAAGTCCTTCTCGGTAGTGACAATGATCTTCTCATCACTAGCAAATTTACCAAATTTATCATGAATTAGCTCAATATCAGAGGCGGTAAAATCATGGTGGTCTTTAAAGGCTAAATGCTGGACTTTACTAAATCGTGATAGTTGGTCGATCAGAGGTTTAGGGTTGCCAATTCCAGTGACCAATAAAATCGTTGTAGCCTTTGCAATTACTGAAGAATTGAAGGGCACAAGATCGCCGTAAGCAATTGATGAAAAGAAAACATGTTTTCCTGGAAAGTTAATTCGTTCAATGATTACTTTTTTCGCTTCATCGTCCAAGTTTGGTGGACATTTTGAAATTACCAAGATATGAGCTCTTTTTGCTCCACTTTTGAATTCTCGTAAATTACCTGCAGGAAGCATGAAGTCGTCGCAATACAAGTCATTGAATTGCGTCACTAAAATGCTTAAACCTGCTGTGACTGCTCTGTGTTGAAAGGCATCGTCAAGAACAATCAGTTTGTTTTCAGGGAAGTTTTTTAGAATTCGTTCTACGCCAGCTAGTCGTTTTTCAGCAACAACAACATTGACTTGGTCTCCGTGGTGGTTTTGATAGAGTAGGGGTTCGTCTCCGATTTGTTCGCTGGTTGATTCTGAATTACCTATGAGAACTCCTTTCGTACTTCTTCCATAGCCACGGCTAAGGGCAGAGGTAGAGATGTTCAATTCTTTAAAATGATTGAGGATGTAATCTACTAATGGCGTTTTTCCCGTTCCGCCAGCAGACAAGTTCCCAACGACAATTGATTTTCTAGGAATGGTATAACTTGACAAGATTCCCTTATTGAAAAGGATGTTACGAATTGCAACAACAAGGCCGTAAATGATGGCAAACGGCAGCAATAAGATTCGGAGTCTTTTCATGACTCAAGATTAACGGGCAATATTAGTTGTTATTACTATAGTCTGAGAATTCTTGCGCATCAGCGAAGTAATATATTCTTATTTGAGCAGTATCGTCTAAGAAGTTAATTTTTCCAACTTCAACTCGGTTAATTTTCAACCCAGTTCTTTCTTCAAGATCGTTTTTTAGCTCTTGATATTGCTCTGGTCTGATCAAGTCAATTCGTTCGTAGACAATTGTTTTTCTCGTTTCGTGCTTCAGTAACCACAACCGTTCAAGAACGAATGTCACTCCTACTAACGTTCCATTAATTAAGGCCATTTCTGCCATACTAATTTTGTTTGAGGCAAGCGAGTTGACAACACTTACACCAATAATCAGGAATAAGTAGGTCATTTCCTTAATTGGAATTGGATCGGTACGATAACGTATAATTCCGAATATAGCAAAAAGGCCTAGTCCCATTCCTGTATCAATATCGAGCTTCTTCAGGCCAAAACAAACGAAGAATGTAATCGTTCCTATTAGATAGTATGTAAATAGGTAGTCTTTACGTTTCGTATGCGGGTAATATAAAAAACGAATCAATAATGTTAAGAAGAACATGTTGATCACTAGCCTCAATACGAGCGTATAGAAGTCATCGTTGAACCAAGATAGGTTGAAAAGCTCACTTACAGAAGCAAGAGAAGGGATGTTAAGCGACATTATTTCGTAGTTTATTTATTTTTAAGAGTTTCTTTTTGAATCGATTATACTTTACGTTCTCTCTTCCATAAAGTTCGATTATTCCAATACAATATTTACTTATTCTAAATGGGCGAACAAGTAATCCTTTCATAATAGTGTAAAACGGTGAGGTTCTAATAACTCTCGCTTGTTTTAATTCGGCAATAACAAGATTCGTAAGAACAATTTCCTTGTCATCTTTGAAAAAGCTTAGGTTGAAATCAAAAGTCAATCGTTCGTTGTGATTAATTCCAACAAATGTTATTCGACTGAATTTATTTGTCAAGACCAATTCTAAATTATCCAATGGAACTCCAGTGCTTTTTACAAAATCATGGTCTTCCTTAGACATCTTTCCAGGCAGGTCATCAACTTTAATTCTTTGTTTGTCCGTTCGTCCTTTTTTCTTGTGTTTTACCTCCAAAAAGGCAATGTTAGATTCGATGTACTTTCGGTATCTCACTTTGTAACGGTCTACCTTCTTTCTATGGTGATCAATGTAGAAGGTAAGTTTTTTGTCGTCGAAATATTCGCTTTCGTAAGATGGGAAACGAACTCCTTGAATTTCAAGAATTCGATATTCTTCTTTTAACTGGGGTAAAATTTCAATTAAATGATCAACGTTTAAGACGAATTTCGTATCAACTCTGTTCATTAATTTTGTGCCACTATCCATCTCCTCTAACCCAATAGGGCTAAAGTCTTGAATGATATTGTGTAATTGTGACATGGGCATTATCTCAAAGTTAACAGATACTATCGGAAAAGCAAGCTACCTTGAATAATGCGCTAATGAATTAGTATATTTCGATTAAGCCAAGGCAGATTTTCATTCTGATAACTCTTTTAGTAGCCGTTTCTACTTTAACCTTGTACTTCTCGTCAGATAAATATTTTTCCAGTATGTTTTTATGCGCTTTCCGCACGTTTAATGGCATTAAAATTATATCACAACCGGCATCAATTGCTTTCATTGCAGCTTGTGGAACTTTGGCTACACCTCCCATGTTCATTGCGTCAGTGACAATCAATCCGTTGAAATTTAAACTGTCTCTTAAAAGGTTCTTGACCATGTTTTCAGAAAGTGTAGATGGAAGTCCACTAGTCCCGAATAATTCATTGTTTTTAACTGCAATGTGCGCGATCATGACAGATAATACACCACCATCAATTAGTGGAGGATAGTTTTTAAGTTCTTTTAATTCGCCGTCAATCATTTGTAGTGATTTGTGCGTGTCGCCAGTAATAAGTCCATGGCCTGGGAAATGCTTTGCCGTAGCTACGATATTTTGTTTTTGAGTTTGCTCAATGAACGCTGCTGAGAACGGAATAACATTTTCAGGTTTGTAATTAAAACCTCTGTAACCCACAGTTGCATTTTTAGCAACATCAACAACAGGAGAGAAATTATAATTGACTCCAACATCGTTGAGGTCATTTGAAATCGTTTTTGCTACCGAAGTCACTTCTTCTAAACTTTTAATTGCGTTTGCTCTTGGAACTTTTTTAGATCCAATCATTTTTCGATTGACTAAGCTCGGTTCAGCATCGGCAGAATAGAGGAAAGGAAGATTACCAATTTCAGAATTCATTTTCTCGTAAGTAGATGTCCAGCCTTTGAACTGTTCCTTGGTTCCGTTTAACAGCAAAACGCCGCCGATTAATTGGCTTTCAATATACGATTTTATGGTGTCCTCATGCTGTCCAAGTCTACCTACTGCAGGCATCAATAACTGAGCGACAATTGAATTGTCATTTAATGTTGAAAATATGCTGTCGACGGCAGCATCTAAATGCGGATTGTCTGATAAATAGGTGTCAAGGGAGAAGGTTGAATCCTTTTGGGCATTGGAAACAAAGGAGAATGAAATTAGAATTGATAAAATTAGATGCTTCATAGGGGTTATCTTTCTTTGATCCAAAGGTACTTCTGATACTTTATAGATAATTTAATTTCGAGTGTAATTGTACACAAAATGATTGTCAATAACCATACCATAAAAAGGATGGAAAATCGAAATAAAAACAATAACTTAAATGGAGAGGAGTAAAATTATAACCGAACCTATTCATGAAAAGAACCCCTATTAAATATTGGGCGGAAGATGACCGTCCACGAGAAAAAATGCTGACAAAAGGCAAGAACGCCCTTTCTGATGCAGAGTTATTGGCAATAGTATTGGGAAGCGGAACGAAGGAATTGAGTGCCGTTCAAGTAGCACGTTCTATTCTTGAAGATGTAAACAACGATTTGGAAGCATTGTCACGAAGGTCCGTCAACGACTTGAAGAAATACCCTGGAATCGGAGAGGTTAGAGCAATAGAGATTTTGGCTGTTATGGAAATTTCACGAAGAAGACGGCGTACAAAATCCAAGGGGAAACCATCGGTAAGGTGTTCAGGCGATAGTTATAATTTTCTTGTTCCTTTCTTTACTGATTTGGAGCATGAAGAGTTTTATGTCTTGTATTTGAATAGAGCGAATAATATTTTGGCTTATGAACAGTTGTCAAAAGGTGGTGTCTCTGGAACTGTAGCTGATGGAAAAATAATTTTTTCTCAAGCGCTGCAACACAAGGCTTGTGCTGTTATCTTAGCTCATAACCACCCCAGCGGTCAATTAAAGCCAAGTTCCTCAGATATAAAACTTACAAAGTCGCTGGTGAAGTTTGGTCGATTAATAGATATTCAAGTTTTAGATCACCTCATCATCACTGCAAATAATTACTTTAGCTTTGTAGATGAAGGAATTCTTTATGATTAACCCAATTAGTAGTTTATAATTAATGGTTCTCGTACTTGTTGACGACATATCAGCCCGTATTCAATACACATTTGATTTTATTTTCAAAATGAGAGGGGTGGAATACACTTTGGCTGAATCCATTGATGCTTTCAATGATTTTGAGGGGCCTAAATTAAATTACTCAAAGCAAAAGAGCGTTGATGGGATTTCGTTGACTCCTTCTGGTTTGCTGAATGAGACTGGAATTTGGAATGGTAACTTGGACAAGGTCAAAACTGAATCTATTGATTGCCTTTCATTTAACGGGAATCATGATCTTGTAGCTTCTGTTTTTTACGTTTTGACGAGAATGGAAGAGTACAACTGCGACTCGTATGACGACCACGATCGGTTTCCATTTTCGAACAGTATTTTGAAAAAATACGAATGGGTTGAACTGGCGGTTTGTGACAGATGGGCAAGCTATATCATTGTAGACTTATTGAAAGTCGAAGTGGTGAAAAGTAAAGTTGAAATCATTCCGACTTTCGATATAGATAATACCTATGCTTTCAAGCTTAAGTCTGGGAAACGGAGAGCTTTATCAAAATTAAAGGATGTTGTCAAACTTGATACGAAGCGAATTGCGAAGCGTAAATCTGTCGAAAATGGAGAGAAAGATCCTTACGATACGTTCGATAAAATAATTGAGGTTGGGAAACAGTTTTCGGGAGCTAAGGTTTTTTGGCTGACAGCAAGCGAAGGTTCTAAGGACAGAAATGTTCCGATTGGAAATATAAAACATCGAAAGTTAATTAAGAGAGTTGCGCAATCGGTGGAAGTAAATATTCATCCCTCCTACGGATCATTTCGCAGTGCGTCGCAGGTGAGGGCAGAAATGGATGGTTTGGAATCAATTACGGGTTCGAGCATTGTTCGCTCACGCCAGCATTTTTTGAGGTTTCAACTGCCAAACTCATACAGGGGCTTAATCGATGCAGGAATTCGCAATGATTATTCCATGGGATTCGCTGAGAATGTTGGGTTTCGATCCGGAACTGCAAGAACGCACAATTGGTTTGATTTGGAACGAAATGAAGTTACCGAATTGACGCTTCATCCCTTTGCTTATATGGATGGAACTCTTTTGGAATATATGTCCTTAACTCCTAAAGAAAGTAAGCGTAGAATTCAAAAACTATACACTGAAATTCAAAATTTCGGAGGTAATTTCATTTTTCTATGGCACAATGAAACCATTGGTGAATATGGGAAATGGAAGGGATGGTCTCAAGTTTTGGACTTCACATTAAATTTGAAAAATGAATAAGAAAATTGTTGTAACCGGTGCAGTATTGATTTTGATTGGAATCATTTTAGGAGCACTTGGTGCTCATAGTCTAAAAAAAGTAGTTGATGCCAGTCAAGTCTTGTCGTTTGAAACAGGAGTCCGTTACCAAATATATCATGGATTTGCATTGATAATTTTAGGTGCTAATGCTGATCGATTGCTGATTAATTCCAAATGGGTTATTCGATTGATGATAATAGGAGTTTCAGTTTTTAGTCTTTCGATTTACCTCTTGGTAATGCAAGGCCCAATGGGAGTTTCCCTAAAATTTTTAGGGCCAATTACACCAATCGGAGGGCTATTGATGATACTGGGTTGGGGACTCTTCATAAAAAACCTGTTATCACAAAAGTGAAAGCAGGTTTTAACCTTCGAACAAAAGGCTTGTAACAACACTGTATTTGAATAATAATTTAAGTATGTATTTTTAGAATTCAAATGAATAATAACTTAAAAATTACATTTCTAGGAACGGGTACATCACAAGGAGTTCCTGTAATTGCTTGCTCTTGTAGCGTATGTTCGTCCGATGACATTAAGGACAATCGTTTAAGAAGCTCAATAATGGTCTCGTCCAATAATGAAAATTATGTTGTAGACACAGGACCGGATTTCAGGCAGCAGATGCTTAGAAGCAAAGTGAAGACCTTGAAAGCTATTCTCTTTACGCATGAACACAAGGACCATGTTGCTGGAATGGATGACGTGCGTGCTTTTAATTTTGCAGAGAAAAGAGATATGGAAGTGTTTTGTTCCGTGCCTGTTCAAGAAGCTTTGCACAAAGAATTTCACTATGTGTTCTCTGCAAATAGTTACCCAGGTATTCCGAAAGTAAATATCAATCTAATTCAGAATGAAGCATTCACTATTGAAGGGTTTCCAGTTCTTCCAATTCAAGTGATGCACCATAAAATGCCTGTTTTTGGGTATCGATTCAAGGACTTCACCTATATCACAGATGCAAAGACGGTTGCTCCAGAAGAGCGCGACAAAATAAGAGGATCAAAGATTTTGGTTGTAAATGCCTTAAGAAAGGAAGAGCACATATCGCATTTCAATCTGGATCAAGCTTTAGCATTTATTGAAGACATTCAACCAGAGAGAGCCTACTTGACCCACATTTCCCACTTATTCGGAACACAGGAAGAAATTGAGAATTCGCTTCCTGAAAACGTATTCGTTGCTTACGATGGATTGGTGATTGATATGGACTAATAACTACTTAATTATTCTAAATTTGCATACTTAAAGCACTATATAATGGCGAACAATTTACTTAAAGGAAAAAGAGGAATAATCTTCGGGGCATTGAACGAACAGTCGATAGCTTGGAAGGTGGCAGAACGTGCTCATGAAGAAGGAGCGACGTTTGTTTTAACGAATGCACCTATCGCAATGAGAATGGGTGAAATCAATAAACTTGCTGAGGCAACTGGAAGTACTGTTGTTCCTGCAGATGCAACGAGCGTTGAAGACTTAGAAAACTTAGTTTCTCAATCCGTTGAAATTTTAGGAGGTAAAATTGATTTCGTTTTGCACTCCATTGGAATGTCGGTTAACGTTCGTAAAGGAAGACACTATACGGATGAAAATTATGATTGGACGATGAAAGGACTGGATGTTTCTGCGTTGTCTTTTCACAAAGTAATGCAAACAACTAAGAAACTGAATGCAATGAATGATTGGGGGTCAATTGTAGCTCTAACGTATATTGCGGCTCAACGCGTTTTTCCAGATTATAACGATATGGCGGATAACAAGTCGTATTTAGAATCAATTGCGAGAAGTTTCGGATACCATTACGGTATTTCTGACAATGTTCGTGTCAACACAATTTCTCAATCACCAACAATGACAACAGCGGGAAGTGGTGTGAAAGGATTCAATGAATTTATTAATTACTCAGAAAAAATGTCGCCATTAGGAAATGCATCAGCTTTGGCTTGTGCAGATTATTGTATAGCAATGTTCTCTGATTTGACGAAATATGTTACAATGCAGAATTTATTTCATGATGGTGGATTCTCCAGTACTGGAGTGACTCAGGAAGTCATTGAGAAATTCAGTAACTAAATATTAAATGCAGCTTTCGAGCTGCATTTTTTGTTTGAAGTAATAATTTGTTTCTTACAAACGTTTAAATAGTAATCAACCAATACTAACCAAGCATGAGTAAAACAATCACATTATTGTTTCTCTTGCCTTTTCTAAGTTTATCGCAGCTCCAAGAACCGGCGGTGAAATACAAAGGCAGCCGAGGAGGCACCGTTTCCTTGGGAGTGAGATCCACCGTAAGTACATTTAATTCACATCACGACGAAGGTACTGGACTTGGAGTAGGTGGTCAATTCCGAATTCAATTCGCGGATCGCGTTAATTCCGATTGGTTCTTCGATTACATTAAAAGTGATATTGGAAATTTCGCCAGCCGAACGGATTATCATATAGGCTGGAGCGTCATTTATTACTTAACAAATCCTGATTTGTCCCAAATGAAATCGAAATCCTATGGAGGGAAAACGTTTCCAAGGCTCAGACCCTACATTCTTGCTGGTCATTGCTTTGATTACACTTACATGGTTTCAAATTTTGATCGAGGAAATTTTACGGAGAGATGGAGTTCAGCGGTACAGGCCGGTGCAGGGGTTCACTTGAATTTGAATCCACGATGGGATATTTCATTTGTGGGCCAATACATGATGCACCTTGGAAATGAAGTAAGTGGACATTTTCACGATGGCGTGGTAGAGTTTCATGAAGAAGCCGGATCTAGCGTCGAAGGGCATTTATTATTTCATATTGGTCTCAATTATAAAATCGCGGACTTATGGTAAAGCGTTTATTAGTCATAGTATTTGTATGCTCTGCATCGTTTGGATACAGTCAGGAAACAGGATTGGTTATGCAACGAAATCTAATGGAGCCTGGTTATAGACAACGAGGACTTCTGGAAGCTTCTGCCACTTTTTCTCCTTCTACGATGTTAAGTCGGAAATCAAAGAATTTCTATTTGACTGGATTTGCGGAATATCATTTTGACTTAAATGTGAGCCTTCGAAGTGATACTTATTTTCATTTGTTTGGAGTAGAGGAAGACGCATTTATTAACAATGGAGTTCGCTCGTATTTTGGCGTTTTTTACCATTTGAACCACGATCAATTTTCGAATTGGGATGTAACTTTGGGTGTTCAGCCTGGAATTACAATTATGAGTAAAGGAAATTACATAGGAATTGATCCTATAGATGAGCTTGAGCCTTCTCGAAATGTGGTGAGTCCGTCTTTTGCATTGTCCGTTGGAGCTAAGTTTTATGTTTGGAAGTACTTTAATTTCTTCGCTAATACGAGTTATTTAAACTCGAGTATGGGGGGATTACATGATGGTCCTTTTAATACGGATGAGATCATTTTCTCTGCGGGACTGGGTTTCCAGATTCAAACAAGGAGGAGTGGGGTTCGGTTTAAGTAGATGTGGCTTGGTAGGCTTTTAGATTGTGATTTTCTCTTTTTTACCACAAGAAAAAAGTGCAACTTTCGAAGACAAGCGGCAGCGCAGGTAGACGCAAAGACACAATTTGATTATTAGGGTTGAGACACAAGCAGACCTTTCGGTCTGCAAGCTGCGTTTAAAAGGGATTAGCAGCCCATTATTCCAAACGAGTAGACCAATTCTTGATCAACCTTTTCTCCTTTTGAATTCATTGCGGGTTCCCACTCTCCTGGAATCGCTTTGATTAGAGAAATCATTTTTTCATCGATTGCGTCAAAGCCAGAAGTTGATGCAAGTTTAATATTTGTGATTTTTCCTTCCTTGGTAATGGTGAAATGTACCTTTCCCGGTTTCAGTTCAGCGGTATCAATTTTCGCTACTTCCTTTTTACTGTTCTTTCTGAAGTAATCCATTAGTACGCTGTTTCCACTTTTAAAAACCGCTACGGTTTCGGGAACAATTGACATGTAATAGACAACGTAGTTATCTTCGAACTCACCTGTATTTGGATTCTCGTGTTTGAATTCGGCTCTGACACAGAAGTTTGTAGCGTAATCAACGGATTGTAAAAGCTCCAATTGTGATGCGTTGAGGGTTTTATTTTCGCCCATTTCTATGATTTCATCTCCATTAACAGGAACTATTGCAACCTTCACATTTTTGAAAGCGTCAATTCCTTCAGTTGCTTCAGATGGCAGGAGGTCAATTATTGATTTTGCTTCCAATACCTTTGTTTTTGAAATGCGAGTTTGAAACCTCGATTGCACATCATAAATGAAGTCAGGTTTCTTCTTAATTTCTTTTTTCTTGTTGCAAACTTTCGATTCGCCCGAAGCAATTTTTATACTTGTACCTTCCTCGTTATCCATATTCATACAACCAAAAGCGGTTAAGCTGAATGTTGCAAGAATGACAGCGGTAATGACAATACTATTTTTCATATCTGATACGTTTAGTGATTGATTTGAATCAAATGTAAGGTTGAAGTCTCCGTCAATTGCAGGGGGAAGTGTAAAATAGTGTAAATCTTGTGTAAAACATTTCTTATTGAGTCATATTCAAATAGCTTTGTAAAATGAGTCTTAAACCCGCAAAAATATTCTTAGTTGCTTTCGTTTACTTTCTTTTTGTGCCGTCGAATTCCATTGGTCAAGTGGTTGATAATGAACAAAAAATGAAGGCTTCACTTCGAATGGTCGGCCACCAGGTTTTACTGAATTCTGGTGATGTCTCATCGCTTGTATTGCCCATTGAAAAAGTAGGGGATCAGTATATCGTCAAGTTTGATACTGAATTTCAATTCGACCCTGAAAAGTTAGTGGTATCCATTAATGAAAATTTGGAAGCGTCTGATTTGGATCAAAATTACATTGTTGAGGTGGAAGAATGTACTTCAGGAGACATTGTTTACAGCTATCAAAAGACGGCAGTTGCAGATTCAAGTTTGATTCCCTGCGCAACGAGAATTCCTCCCAAAGGGTGTTATAGTATTCGATTTACGGTTTTTCCTAAAGGAGTCGTTGGAGGAGCGTTGGAAGATACAAATTACCTTCCATTCGTTTTTCTATCATTGCTATTTGTTGGAGTCATATTGTTCTTTGTGCTGAAGAAGAAAAGGTCAAAAGTGAATCCCAATTTGATCGCATTGGGGATGTATCATTTTGATAAGAGAAAGGCAGAACTTATTTTGAAAGAGCAGCGAATTGAATTGACGAGCAAGGAAGCGGACTTGTTGATGTTACTTTACGAAACGGTGAATAGTACCGTCGAACGTGAAGTTATTCTGAATTTGGTTTGGGGCGATGAGGGAGATTATGTGGGAAGAACGCTCGATGTTTTCATTTCGAAATTGCGCAAGAAGTTAGAAGCAGATCCAAGCATTAAGATCGTGAATATTCGCGGGGTGGGGTATAAGTTGGTGATGGATGTTTGATGTGTTAGATCTTGCGGTCTTTGGAGCTAGATGTCGTAAAATAAGTATTGGTTATTCTGGTGAATGAGGTTTTACAAATAACTCAACCATTTCTTGTCCTTATTGTTCATTTTGTAATTCATGTATTTTAAACAAGGATAATACAACGCCGCAATAATTAGAATCCAGGCAATGTAAACTCCCGTTAATTCTGTTCCAAGGAATCTATTATGATTAGAAATAAGGTTTTTAGATAACTATTGACTGCTACGTTAATGGGTTCATAGGCTTTCCAAGATAGCTTTAAGTTTGGACGAACATCCGTTGTGGCTCAATTCAGTTTTACTCGGTTTGAGTTTTCAATGGTGAGTTTGAACTGGATACAATCACAAGTCAATCACTTTCCAAGTTACTTTAAAAATGGAATGAAACGAGCTACTTTCTTCTGATACTCTTTGTATTTTGGATATTTAGATGCTGAAATTTCTTCGCTGAAATTCGAACTTCCTATGAAAAGTAAAACCAGTAAAATAGCACCTGCAACAGACCAATTGATCCAAACTCCAGTGGCAGTGACAGAAAAGAAATAGATCACAATCCAAACACTTTGTTCCGCAGCATAATTAGGATGGCGCATGATGCCCCACAAGCCAGTATTTACAAATCCATGTTTATATTCGCCCAAGTCTTCTTTGGCATCGATTCTTCTGTATTTTTCTGTTTGAAATTTGTACTGTTGATGATCTGCAAAATATTCCATGATTACAAAACCAACAACGAGCAGGGCCAGCAGGTAATCCGCCCAAAAGAGCTCCGTTCCATTTACACCTTTGATCATTGGGAACATGATCAGCATAACCAATCCCATTTGATAGAAAGAGATAAAAAAGAGGTTGAATGAAATCCATTTCCACGGGGCTTGGAATTCAGGTTTTGCACGTAAAACAGCCCAGCGGTAATCTTCATCACCGGTCCAGAATTTCCATGAATAGCCTCCTCTGCGACCAAAATTGTATGTGAGCCGGATTCCCCAGATGCTGATTACACTAGCGATCAAAATCATGCGTTCATCCCAATGCGATAGATAGGCAACTTCCCAAGCGTAAATTAGGGGTGCTACACTCCACAACTTATCAACTTGACTGTAATTATCCACAATGCTACTGACGATAAAGCAGGCTGCGGATAATCCAATATAAGTGTAAACCACTGGCCACATAACACGCAATTGTTCCAGATTTGGCGGGGTGTCATACAAGTAAGCAAATACAGGAACGGCAATCAAAGTTGCAAGTAAAAGAAGAACAGTTTTCCACATAATCTAACAGCGTATTTTTTAATAAACTAGAATTGCATTGCAAAAAGTGCAATTTAAGAAATAATCAGTGAAAAAGGTTTCATTGCACCGTTAATACTGCGTTACAGGAGTTTATTTAAATCGGCAAGGTTTTGATCTTTAACGATTTATTTTTTCTTTAAATGCTCTTCCATATCACTCAAATGAAGTTTAAGTGCATAAACTGAAATATGTATCTCCTTGATTAAAAGAGCCAAAGAAATGATGAGCAAAAGCAATGCAAAACCAAAAACCCAAACAGCAACTGAATCTTGATTTATATAAATAAGAAACATCGTGAGAACGCAACAAAGAAGGCTCGAAATGCCAAATATTTGCATCCAGCGGGTTAGGTTAAGTCTTAATCTAAGATTTTTGATTTGTAGAATTAATAAATCATCCTGCCTTTCAAGGTATTTATCATGTAAGTTCCGGATCACAGAGGCATACGCTAAAAACCGATTCGTATAGGCCAGCATGATCAATGATATTGCGGAGAACAATAGCGCTGGTGTCGTTAGAGTTAATTCTTCCATTCTTTGCGTGTTTCTTTAAATTTACAATGAAGCTGAATATACCGCTAAATCAACAATTTTTGATGAATACCCGTACTCGTTGTCGTACCATGAAACTACTTTTATGAAATTGTCGGTTAACGCAATTCCGGCATTCGCATCGAAAACGGAAGTACACGTTTCACCAATAAAATCTTGAGAAACAACCAATTCTTCTGTGTATCCTAAAATTCCCTTTAATTCATTTTCAGAGGCTTCTTTCATCACCTTACAAACTTCCTCATAAGTCGCACTCTTCTTGATGTTCACCGTTAAATCGATGACCGAAACGTCCATTGTTGGAACTCTGAAAGCCATTCCTGTCAGCTTTCCGTTCAACGCAGGGATCACTTTTCCAACCGCTTTTGCTGCTCCTGTAGATGAGGGAATAATATTGTGCAAAGCAGACCTACCGCCTCTCCAATCTTTTGAAGATGGTCCATCAACTGTTTTTTGTGTCGCTGTTGTGGCGTGAATTGTTGTCATTAATCCGTCAGTAATTTCAAAGTTGTCGTGCAACACCTTCGCAATTGGAGCCAAACAGTTTGTTGTACATGAAGCATTTGAAATGATCGTATCCGAAGCTTTCATCTCTAGATGATTTACTCCCATAACGAACATAGGGGCATCTTCTGAAGGTGCGGAAATAATTACTTTCTTAGCTCCACCAGTAATATGAAGTTGTGCTGTTTCAAGGGTCTTAAAAATACCTGTGCAATCAATAACGAAATCAGTAGCTACTTCATCCCATTTTAAGTTCTCTGGATTTCGTTCAGATGAAACTCTTATCTCTTTTCCGTTGACAATTAGTTTTCCGTCTTTTACTTCTACATCTCCATCAAATCTGCCATGAACGGAATCAAATTTCAGCATGTAAGCCAAATAATCCACGTCTAGTAAGTCGTTAATCGCGACAACTTGAACATCGTCTCGTTGAGCCGCAACTCTTAGTACTAATCTTCCAATTCTTCCAAATCCGTTAATTCCAATCTTAATCATAATTCTAAATTTATTTTTGCCGATAACGTATCAGCCGTTTTATAATTCTATTTATTTCTATTCTACCTGGCTGACAATCAGTGTCAATTGAAAAGATCAAACCGAATTCGATCCTTTACAATCTTTTTCTTCTTTGTGTTCAATTCGTAAAGCTCTGCGGGTCGTCCTCCATGACTCTTACTTTTTTGGAATTCGCCCAGCGGTCTTATCGTTCCACTCGATAATATTTTCTTTCGAAAATTCCTTACGTCAAATGTTTCATTCAAAGCTTGCTCGTACACTTGGATAACATCTGAAAGTATGAATTTATCCGGAAGGGTATGAAAAACGACAGCGTTGCTTAACAGACCTTCTCGAAAGTGTTGAAGAACATTATCGACAATATGATTATGATCGAGGATGAGCTTGGGCAGTTTCGAAATTTCACACCATTTTAGCTCACTTGAAAGGTTTTGATTCAAACGTTCGAAGGGTATTAATCCATAATACGCAAAAGTGACGATACGGCCTAGTGGATGACGATTTATATTAGAGAAAGTGGTTAATTGTTTTTTGTAAAAATCAGATTGACCAACAAGAGATGTCATTAATTTTTCCATGGCCTCATCCACGTCCTCATTGGGTGAAATAAGCTCACCTGGCAATCCCCATCCATTTTGAAAAGGAATTTCCTTCTTTTCTTGAAGTAGAATTTTCAGTTTTTTATCATGGTACGTAATCAACAAGATGTCAACGGAGAAAGCCCCTTGAAAAAAGTGATCAAGCGAATTTGAATTGTATACTTCTGATTTTTTCATACTGCTTATAGTCAAATGTACAATAAGTATTGAAAAGATCTTAGGATTTGATTATTATTTCTACTCAGTTGGACGAAATAATTTGATTGAATTTCCCGATTTTAAAATTATTCTCCGTCCAAAACGATTTTCCACTTTTCAGATTCGGCAAACTCTTTTATCGTTTGATTTCGCTTCTTGAGTAATTTCGTCATGTACTTTTTCAGGAAGATTTTATCCGCTATTTTTCCAATTGGGCCAAGAGGTGAGACATAATCAAAGTAATCGGTCATTATAGTTTTTCCGTTACGGTCCTCAAAATGGTGTTCGTGTTTGAATTCTTTAAATGCTCCACGCACCATTTCGTCGGTAAAGTAGACGGGACTTTTGAATTCCGTTATTTTGGAGCTTAATTTTTGATAGATTCCAAAATGTTTTGCCCTCCAAGTAACGCTTTCTCCCAGCCCAATTAAACCGCTAGTTTTCCCTGCTATTGCAGTTTCATTCGTATGTTCTGTTGATATTTTATGCAAATCAATGCTCCTAGACAAGTCAAATACGATTTGAATTTCTGCTTTGATAGTTGTTTGAAGTTCGATTCTAGGCATCGTTGATCCAAATTTAGGCTAGCGTTTTGAAGCAGGGTCAAACTTCTGATAATTAATACCTTCCGATATTAATCAAGTGTGTACTTCTTTTTTAAAATTGAGACAATCTCATCCTCGTTCATTTTTTTCTCAACGGTAGCATTGGTTTTAATCATCAAGTTGTATTCATTTTGAAGATTGAGAGCCAATTGAGTCTCTTCCCAATTAATCGTATTGCTTGGAGCGTACTCTTGAACAATACTTTTAAACTCCTTAATATACTTGTCTTCAGTCGTTTCTTTTGTGAATAAATGAAGTGTCCATGTTGAAACATTCTTCACTAAAATACCCTCGGTTTATTTTTCTCCGATTCTCCAATCCGTTGTGTTTCCCATCTTTTTCGTTGGAATTCTGTACGAAAAATCTATATTTTCAATAGAGATAGATACTATCTTGTCTTTAAGTGTGTGCTTTATCATTAGACCGTGTTGATTCAGTTGTGAAAGTGCAAATTTACGGAATCAATACGGACTTGGACCGGTTGTGTTGGTAAGTGTATTCAAATGGTTTGATTGGAGGTTAATTCTCAATCATGAGTCCGTTTAATTTATTCTTGGCAATCCATAAGCTTCTGCACCATCTTTTAGGGGCATCGTAGCGTTTTCCTTTTTTGTTCTTACGATACACTTCGACGTACAATCTGATTTTTATTGAATCTTCATTCAAATCTTCGACGACAGAATGGTAGATTCTAAGCGTTTGGTTGCTTGAATAGTTCGCACATTCTAAATATTGTTCATCATAAAATCCCCAATCTGAATAAATCGTTCTTACTTCAACCAGTTCAATGTCTTCATTATTGATTTGAATTTTGGCTGTGTCCTGCGGTGATACAATCGTTCTTATGTGGTTCGAATTGACAGGACTGATTTTTAGTTTTCCAATAAAATCCAACTTCACGTCCTTACCAATGTCAGAAGGGCAAACGGAGTCTATGTGCATGTATCCAATGTTCCAACCGCCTTGCGCGCAAGAATCAAAAGAAAGTGAAAAAGCCAAAACAACGGTTAAAACGATAAAAATCTTCATGAATCAATTTTTCAATCAGTACCGCTTAGATTGAATGACGTTCAGTTGAAATCCATTTATTTAGTTCTCAACCAGTACAGGAGCATGCGCTTTGTAATTTTGAACTACAATATTTCCGGCCTGCAATTGATTCATCAATCCCAACAATCCGATCAAAGTACGGTTCACGTAAAGAAAATGACGAGAACCTCTTTTCCCTTTCAAATTCTTAAGTGCTTTGTCATCTTTGAGTTCGTTTCCGAGCATTAGCAACTGCTTGAAATACTCAGGATCGCTAAAATCGAATGTTTCAAACTGGTACGGCTTGTTAATTATAGTCAACAATGTTCTGAATGTTGATTTGATTATTTCTATATCTTCTTCTGTGTCAGAATCGTTAATCAATTGAAGCTCTTTAAGTACGTCAAGAAACACTGAATCGTTGTTGATGTTTTCGATTTCAGCGAGTTTAAAGAAAGATTGATAGAAATCAAATGGAATTTCTTTCATGCATCCAAAATCCAAGACGACAAGTTCATTCTTTTCATTCACCTTAAAGTTTCCAGGGTGGGGGTCTGCGTGAACTTTTTGATGCACGTGAATGTGGTATTGGAAAAAATCCCACAAAGCCTGTGCGACCTGATTTCGTTTTTCTTGATTTAATTCTTGTTCAACATATTCGGACAAATGCAATCCATCCATCCATTCCATTGTGAGTACCGTTCGACTTGAAAGGGATTCGTTCACTTCGGGAATGACAATATTTTTCAAGTGTTTTGATAACAACCGAGATTCAATAAGGCTTTCTTTTTCAAGGATGTAGTTCGTCTCTTCTAATAATTTTTCCTGTACCTCATTAAAGTAGTCGGCGACATCTTCTTTTTTCAACTTTAACATGCGCAATGCAATCGGTTTCACCAAACGTAAATCGCTGACGATACTTTCTGCAACACCGGGGTATTGAATCTTAACGGCATACTTCTTCTCGTCGATCCAAGCTTCGTGAACTTGACCAACACTTGCCGCATAGCTGCTTTCTGTCTTAAACTTGGTAAACACTTCTTCAGGATACGAATCAGTTGCACTTTTGAATGTTTTGCGCGCCAAAGGTCCTGAAAGCGGTGGCACCCTGAATTGCGCTAAGGAGAACTTTTCCACGTATTCTTTTGGCAAAATTCCGTCGTCCATACTCATCATCTGTGCCATTTTCAGAGCACTTCCTTTGAGTTCTGATAATCCATCATAGATGTCCGTAGCATTCGCTTCGTTTAACTTTTTTCGAGATTTCTCTTCGTTAGAAACTACGCGATTACCAAGGTATTTGACGTAATTTGTACTCACTTGAGCACCGATTTTCAACAGTTTACTAGCACGTTGAATTTTTGTCTGAGGAATGTGATCTAATGATTTCATGATTTCCCAAACATGAATTTTCCTAAATCTACCATACTTTCCATTACGTTCGATTCGGCTAAATCAAAAGATAATTTAAGGCTTTTTTCAATGAAAACATCCGTCTTTTCAAAGTCTGGAGAAGTGTCCTTTAACCAATAGAGTAGGATAGAGCAGAATTGCATCCATGCACCCGTTTCCAGTGCTTTGTCCTTCATTTTATGATCGGGAATAAAAGACAATGCTGGCGTTTCTAGATCTAACTTTTTTATGAAATTTAAAAAACTAGATTTTGCAGATTTAAGAAGGTGTAATTGTGAAATTGAAGTACGATCTCCAGGGAGCATAAATACAACGAGTGAGCGGTTCGCTTTTAAAACTTCTGTCAGGGTAAAGTAAAACGTAAGCAACGATTCCCTTGAATCCTGATGTTCTGAATTTTCTGCGTTTTTGTCTGCTAGTTCAATCGCATTATCAATAAAATGCTTAAAGATTTCAGATTCCATCTTTTTGAAATTCGCATAATATTTATAAATGTGAGATTCGCTAATTTCTAGCTTCTTGGCAAATGCTGCCATCGAGTTGGGACGCGCGTTGTGTTCAATCACATGTTCTGAATAGGCCGATAAAATTTCCTGAGCTTCCATTTTGTTTAATGATTTTAATATAAAGTTAAACAAATTATGTATTTACTCTGGCAAAAAACGAATCTATTTGGTTAATTAAACATAAAAACGCACGACTGTGAATAGGAACTTTTAATGATTGAGTCAGGCAATTATTAAATGACTTAGCGTTTTAGGACAATGAAAAATAGGATGTGGTGTGCAATCGAACTATAACTGGCAACTACTAAAGTTGCATTATTAACTTCAATAGCTGCCAGCTTTGCTTTTATCAAGGACAATTTAGCGCCCTTTCATTTAACGATCTCGTAGAGGTGCCTGAATGATTTTGAATTTAACTTCAAGACATCCATTGCCTAATCAGTTTATCCTGCAAGTTCCATCTGTTGCGTTTGTGTGGACACCCATTTCATCCCTTTATGATAACGTTCAATGTTGTTATTCGCCATTGGGTCCATTACCATTAGATAGATCCATTCATTGTCCAAAAGAGTCTTGAGGTTTTCATTCTTCAATAGAATTTCTTGTATAACTTCTTTCGGGGCCTGTATTAAGACGGATAATCGCAGAGGTTGGTGGTACACTTTGTCGTCAGATTCATTCACCGATTGTAAGGGCAGTCCTATTTTTAAATCTCCGCCATTGCCTTGAACCACGCCAAACCTTCCGGTTACGTTATGGGTTATTTTAGACCCTCCACCGAATTTTTCATTATCGACTGTCGAAAAATAATAATGGTTGTTGATCCACTGGGTCACCACCATTGGTCCTTGCATAATTCCCTCCAGAGCTGCACCGTTTTTGTCAAGTTCCCAGTTGTATGAATGAAGGAAGCAATGGCCATTCAAATTCATGTTTTTGGTTAGGGAACGCGGTCCTACAATGAACCCGGCATTTTTTGCCAAGCCCCATTCCGGTCTTGTTTCTGCCCAATTGTTTGTTTTTTTATGTGCAGTGGAAATACTCTTTTTAAATCCTCCGAGTCGTTCTTGGGTAGCGGTTTCCTGTACTTTTCGCAAATCTTTTTTCAGTCGCGCTAATTGTTCTGTATGGGAGTCAGGAATATCAGAATCGAACAAGACGATTTCATCTGTGGTCGTATTGTGCTCTGCTCCAAGAAATACAGTTCGCTCTGGAACTTCAAGGTTGTGATCGTCGTTCAATGCCTTTCTAACTTGAGGGTGATTGGCTAATTTTGCAAGCATCCTAGCGTTATGCCTACCGGGACTGGCGGCACAGGCTCCACAATCAAGACTAGAGCCAAAAGGATTGTTTGCAGAATGGCTTCCATGCCCCACAAAAAGTACCAGTGGAGAAAACCGTCTCCAGCCCATAAGGTCAAAAGCAGACTTTACAATTGCTGTTTTCTCTTCTAATGAAATGTCTGGTTCAACCGCTTCAATTTGGTTGTACTTTATTTCAGGTTCACAACTGTTCTCGTGGGATTGTTTGTTTTTTTGATTCAGCGTGTAAAGTGATCCAGGAATAAGCGTTCTTGAGAGTAAGGACATTCCATAAAAAACACCGGAGCCTTCAACATAACCGAATGCTGAGGGAAGCATGTTTTTCATCCGCTTTAAAAAATAGTCGGTAAATCTTATTCTCTCGTTTCGTTTTTTATAATTGGCAAACTGCTTTGTTTTGTCTTTCTGTGCGATTTCTGAGACCTTATAGCCAGAAGGAACGATAGGAGGACAAGATTTTCTTGAAAGGCCATCATTCAGATTCTTATAGTCCATGGCAATTCCAAAAAAGCCTGCGTAACCAAAGGTTTCATAATTCCCTTTTGACTCTACATTTCTTCGAATTAATTCTGATCGGGTATCGATACAAAATACCATTTGTGCATCTGGAATTTCTTGTTCATTAGAAACGCTCGTTTTTTCAAGTTGATTGTTTAATCGTTCTATCAAATTGTTTTGCCAACTCTTTTCCCACGATTTTAACCATATGTATTGAATTCTTGAAACTTTATCTTGCGTCTCTTTTTTAAAGTTTATGGGAAGTAATTCAGCTTTAAAATGATTGGCAAGCCACAAGCGTACCGCGAGGTAATCTTCTAACGTAATGTTATACTCTTGTTGCCAAAGGGAGTTGGTTTCTTTCCGGTATTTAATAAACCCCGTCCAACCCGGTAATGCAGCCAAATGGTATTCCATTATTTCAATCTGCTTCTGTTCTGTATGATTTTTTAAAACCTGCATTAGAGCCTCTTCGCTGGTTTGCGGGATGTCAGAGAGGTAATCGACATTTATTTCTGAATCATAAACGGCCAATATTCTCCAAGATTTATAAAAACCATCCTCTTTATACGGCATTTCCCATTCTGCTAGCCCCTCATCCATAAAGGACATCAGCCATTTCACCATAATCTGATCCAATTCGGAATTGGTATTTTGAACCTCTATTTTTTTGAAGGAATCCAGTTTTTCGAGGTAATGCTCGGGCGTTTGGTTCATTCCATTTTCGACAAGTAAGTTCACCAATTCCTTTTTGTCTATTTCTCCACGTTCCCAAGCTTGACGGAAAGTAGAGGCCTCTGGTAAAACACTTCCATCCAGTAAATTTTCGGCATCTTGAATGGCTTTTTCAAAGTGGGTGTTTTCATATCCGGATAATGGATTTGAGGTTACAAAAGAATACAATGGCCAGGTCGTTCCAACTACTCGGGAAGCTGATTGAATTCTATTCTGAAGGCTTTCATTGATCATTTGGATACATTTTTATAGGTAAGAACTGTTTTTTTATGAGGTTGCGATAAGTTTAAAAGCTTTACATAAATCCAAGGCACTTTTCGATAAACGCCCAGTTTCATAACAAAAAATCCAATCAGGAAGATGATTCCAAAAACGATTTGTAGGACAGATAGTGATTGTGGTACTTCTACCATCGGCATCTCCATCATTAACAGGGTTACTCCATTATACAATAAAGCGTACAGTCCTATTCCAGCTATAAAAAGTAGGATTGGAATAAAGGTTTTTTGTCCGACAGAAAGGTTTTTTTCCTTTACAATATTATATGTCGCTTGTCCAACTGTAATGGCCACAATAAGGGTAAGGAAAATACTGCTGTCCGTGAAGTTTGTTTTTCCCGTAAGAAATGAGAACAATAGTGCTCCGGCTATACCAAATATTAATGCGACCATGGCTTGAAGAGGTGTGATTTTAATTCGCTGCGGTTTTTTCGGTGCGCTAAAGGCAATGTTCTCTCCTGAGGATAGAAAAAGATAGGCTTTGTAAAATCCATGCAAGATCAAGTGGGCCACAGCGGCATTAAAGAAGCCCAGACCGCATTGCATGATCATAAAACCCATTTGTGCAATTGTAGAACAGACAAGTTTTTGTTTCACGTTCACTTGAAGGAGTTTGGTGAATTGGGCAATTATGGCCGTTAGTCCTCCTATGATAAATATCAATATTAGAGTGTTGGAATTAATTAACACCGCAGAGAGCAGTGTTAGCAAAATACCTGCTCCATTTACAAAGCCCGCGTGCATAAGTGCAGATGCTGGAGTAGGAGCTGTCATTGCTGAAAGCAACCAGCGGTGAAAAGGATAGATGGCAGATTGTATAATAGCCGCAGTGATAATAAATAATGCCGCGACCAATAGAATGGGAGAAGGTATGGTTTCCACATTGCTTATTATTCCATCGAGGGTAAAGTGCTTGCTTTGAAAAGAAAGCAATAAAACTCCGGTACTTAGAAGTGCTGTTCCCAATAAAAAATACTTTTGGGCAAAATTCGATGCTTCCCTCGCTTCGCCCCATTTGGAATCAACTCCGATCAATCGTGCCATAAAAAAGCCCATTAATAACCAAGACAACAAAAAGGGTAAAATGTGATTGGACATTACAAATACCATCACGGATAAGGTAAAGCCAAGACAAAGAAGCGTGAATTTAAGGTGGTACCTAAAACCCATTAGATAGCTCTTGGAATAACTACTTACAATGGCACTGAAAAAAATCACCGTGATCCAGATAAGCAGAGTGAAACCATTTATCCGGAAAATATCCCCCAAGCTCCAATTTGGCTTGTTCATCTGGTAATAGATAAGTGACCCGATTGTGCAAAGTAGCATTAGCCAAAGAAAAGGAGCAGCTATTTTGGAAAGGAAGGGAAGGTCATTCTTTTTAGATGGAACAGGGGAAATAGGTGATGGGGCTACATTGGTTTTTAAAGCCATATTAAAATTATTTATTGTTTTTGATTCGAATATTATTTCGTGGCTGTCATTTTGAGAGTCCCATTTATTTCCAAATTCTTACCCTCCTTCATCATTTTTGAAATAAAGTCCGCAGCGGTTTTCATTTCCTCCTCAAGTTCTTTAATACGATTGTTTATTGGCTCTTGATCAAACTCATGGTTTCTCTCCCAATGTTGAAGTCTGTCTATTTTATGATAATTTATTTTTTGGTTTATCAGGGACATAATTACGTCGGACGCTTGCGAAGGGGTGAATTCTCCTTTAACCAACGTGATGTCATGTTGTTGATTTTCAGATTTAGAGATGTTTTTGTTTTCCATAATTTTTATTTTTTTGTGATTTACGATGCAAAGGTTGAAAATTTTAATCATTAATATTTATTTATATTTGTAATGAAATACATTAAAATATTTTATGAATTATACTTTGCATCAACTCAAGATTTTTTTAGAAATATCTCAAAGCAAGAGTATTACTAGAACAGCTGAAAAACTTTATTTGACCCAACCAGCGATATCTATACAGTTAAAAAATTTTCAGGATCAATTTTCGATACCTTTAACTGAGGTGGTGGGAAGAAAACTGTATGTGACGGATTTTGGAATGGAGATCGCAAAGGCTGCCAAAAAAATTATAGAGGAAGTAGATGCCATTAATTACAAAACCTTATCCTACAAAGGGAAGTTATCGGGAAAGCTCAAAATCTCCGTTGCGTCCACTGGTAAATACGTTATGCCTTATTTTTTATCGGAATTTATACAGGAGCATACAGGCGTTGAACTAATAATGGATGTGACAAATAAGTCAAAGGTGGTAAGGAGTTTGGAACTTAACGAGGTTGATTTTGCACTTGTTTCAGTGCTTCCAAAAAAGCTTAGCGTAAGCTCTATTGAACTTATGCAAAACCAACTTTTTTTGATTGGTGGGAAACAAATAAAACTAAAAAAAGAGACTTCAAAAAAAACACTATTTGAAGACCTGCCTTTAATATACCGTGAAGAAGGTTCGGCTACGCGCAATGCGATGGTTCAATTTATTTCTAAAAACAGCTATCCGGTTCGTAAGAAAATTGAGTTGACTTCAAATGAGGCTGTTAAACAAGCCGTTCTCGCCGGACTTGGGTTTTCTATTATGCCGTTGATAGGTATTAAAAACGAATTGAAAAATCAAGAATTACAAATTATTCCAGTTAAAGGTTTACCAATGAATACAACCTGGCGTTTAATCTGGTTAAAATCAAAAAAGCTTTCTCCCGCCGCTGTGGCTTATCTGGAATTTTTAGAATTAAAAAAGCAGGAGATCATTAATGATAGTTTTAACTGGATAAATGAATATCAAAAATGAAAAACTAGGAAGGATGAATGCACCTAAATTCACGTTTTTTGCTTCTTAAATTCAAGCAGAGAAGAATATAGCTTAATTGCAAATGAAGTCGAGTAGGTAAGGGAATATGTCAAATAGAAAAAAAATGGAATCATAAAAAGATAGGGGACAAGAGGACTAGAAGTGCTAAAACCAGTTCCGTTCCCAAAAAGAAGCTCAACTAATGGGAGCGTAAATTCCGTATTTGTTGGATAGGCATCAGGAATGAGAAAATAATAATACAAGGCGTACATGGAATAGAGAAAACCTAAAAACCATGTAGTCTTCATTTTTAAAGTGAAAACAAGGAGGAATAACACGTATAGGAAATATGTTGACCATCCTCGTCCTTCAAATTTTATGTGTACGGTTATTTTACTGATCAGTAGAATAAGAAATAGTACAGTAACAAATCGAAAAATTATTTTCACGCCATTTGTTTTTATTCTTGCTGGTTTCATATGAATTTATTTGTTGAAAGAAAGAACTCCGCATTGCGGGCAAGACGTGTTGTTGCCATTCTATTTTCCAAGCTTTAATATCCTAAAAGCACCTCGAAAGACGATCATAAATACAATCGCTCCAATAATTAGGTCAGGGTAGTTCGAATTAAGCACAAACACTAATAGGCCAGCAGCTATTACTCCAAGATTAATTATGATATCGTTGGAAGTGAAAATCATACTGGCTTTCATATGAGCATCTTCACTTTTGGACTGTTGCAATAAGCGCAAACAGATTCCATTAGCAATAAGCGCAAATATTGACACGATGATCATGGTCTTAAAGTCTGGTGTTTCTTCCAGGCCTACAAACCGCCTTATTACTTCATAAAAACCTATGAAGGCAAGTAGAAGTTGCATATATCCCGCAGCTTTGGCAATTCTTTTTTTACGAATCAAAGTGGCGCCAACGGCAAAAAGACTTAGACCGTAAACAGATGAGTCAGCTAACATGTCTAAACTATCTGCAACTAAGCCCATGGAATTAGAGAGAACACCAAAAATAATTTCTAAGACGAAGAAGACGAAGTTAATTGCAAGAACAGTCCAGAGTAGTGATTTTTGTTGATTCGAATCATCTTCAAATTCTACACTTCCAACATCATCAGTAGATAATTTTTTAGATCCCAAGTCAAGTTGATCAAGAGCAATTTCTATTGTTTTATCGTCAGTCCTATGATAAACGGTAAGTTTTCTGTCCGCGATGTTAAATTCTAGCTTTTCAATTTCATTTTCACTGAGTTTCATTCGAATTAAATTCTCCTCGGATGGACAGTCCATTTTGGATATTTTATACTCAGATTTATACATTGTCTACTTTAATTGTAATTGGTAATAACCTTTCTCAGCTGGGAAGTCGTAAGGACTCTCAAACTAGATTTGTTTTCGAAGATAGTCATGATTTTCTTATTGAAATTTGTTTCTCGAAGCATAAACGAAGCGTACATTTTAGGAAGTGTGGCTTTACACAACTTAGATTTCCTGAATTGATTTGGATATTTTTCTAGGGTGATAATATCATTTCTAGAGTTATTGATCTTTATTTGCAACTATACATACTGCTTAACAGGTTAATTTATACGTTTAACGTACAAATTAACAGTTTGGACGATTTTATTATTTATTGGTGTATTATATGACTAGCTTACATTAACTAATAATACTACTAAGGAAGAAAGCCACACCCGTGCCGTTTTCATTACTTAATACTTGAGTTACCTACACCTCAAGAAATCGTATCTTAATTAACCGTGAATACTATAAGTCATTCGTCCGACAATATATTTTTACGCAGAATAAACAAATTAATAATTATACCAACTGAAGAAATGTACAACTTCGTTTGGCTCCGCTTACATTTATTTCTCCATTCTAAATTATTCCATAACCACTTCTGTTGGTTAATGAAATCTCTTTACCCAATTAGGAATAAGAAATCCAAAACACACATTTAAATAGATAAGTCTCTAAAAGTCTTGCTATAAATTAGTTAAAACAACTATTATGAAAAATTATTTTACATTGGCCTTGGCCCTTCTATTTTCACAAACTTTTTTATTTAGTCAATATCTTGAATTAGGATCACTTGATTCTTTTGAAGCCTATACAGGAGTCGGAGCAGCTACAAACTCTGGAACTTTCACAGGTGATGTGGGTACAAATGATGGCGTCATAAACGGATTTGTTTCGCCAAATTTTAATGGTGAAATACACAATGCTAATGGTATAACTTTTAATGCCAGGCGGGACTTACTTCGCGTTTACATACAGCTTCAAAAGATTTTTGTTACCCATCCCGGTACTCACGCTCCAGCTTTTGGCAGTGGTGAAACTATTACTCCCGGCGTTTATTCAATCGGTGGCGCGGGATCTGTTGGAGGAACGCTCACGCTCGATGGGTTAGGAGATACTGATGCTTATTTTATATTGAAATTTGAGGGAGCCATTACTGTAGCAGCAAATTCAACTATTGTTTTAAGCAATGGAGTACGGGCCTGCAATGTTTTTTGGATTGCTGAGGGAGTTATATCTGTTGGAGCAAATAGCGATGTAAAAGGAACTTTGCTTTCACATCCTGGAGCCATTACTCTTGGCGTAAATAGTGCGATAGAAGGTCGAATGTTAGCATCAGAAGGAGCGATAACCGTTTCAGATTCTAGTGTGGCAATTAGACCTCCAGGTCCTATAACAGTTCCAGTAATTTGTGAAGGTAATTGTTCTCCTTTTGTCGATGTTTTGGGAACTGCTGGGAATTTTACTCTATTTACTAGTGATGGCAATGTGGCAAATACGGCTACGTCAGGATTTATCGGTCATATAGGCACAGATAATGGTGTTATAAGTGGTTTTAGTACTTCAGTTCACGCTGGAAGTAAGTACAATTCAGATGCTGTTACAGCACAAGCCAAAATAGATTTAGACTTCGCTTATACTCAACTTATGCTGATACCAAATACTGTAACGACTCATGCTCCAACTTTCGGAAGTGGAGAAACGCTAAATGCCGGAGTTTATTCTATTGGATCGGCAGGCTCATTGGCAGGAACTATAACCCTAGATGGTCAAAACAATCCAGATCCTGTATTTATTTTTAAGTTTGACGGTGCATTTTCAGTAGGTGCCCAATCAAAAGTGATTTTTATTAATGGAACACGACTTTGTAATGTTTTTTGGATTTCCGAAGGCGCTACAGATTTGGGAACTTTTACTTTTATGAAAGGAACGGTTATTGCGCATGACGGCGCTTGCAGTATGGCCGCAAACGGAAATTTAGAGGGGAGAATGTTTTCTACCCTAGGTGCTATTGGATTTAGCACTGGTGTTGGAACTAATGATGATCTTTGTGATGGGACGATTCCAATCGTTTTACCTATTGAGTTAACAGATTTCTCTGCAGAATCTAAAGATTCACATGTTGAGCTTAACTGGATTACGGCTTCTGAAATTAATAATGATTATTTTAATGTTGAGCGGTCTGTTGATGGAGTTAACTATAAATCAATCAGTACAGTAAGTGCTAATGGAAACAGTACTCAAACTTTAAATTATTCAATAATTGATGATTCACCCTTGTTAGGTTTGTCCTACTATCGTTTAAAGCAAACGGATTATGATGGAGAAACTAGCTATTCAGATATTGAGACAGTAAGTTTTAACCGCACCAAGAGCCTTAGTTTAAAGATTTATCCAAATCCAGCGTCTTCTCATATTACGATAGATTCAGAGAGTGCAATTGAATCTATTGACGTTTTCAACATATATGGATCTTTAGTGCAAACGGAAACAGCTTCAACCTTCTCAGTAGAAAGTTTGGCTAGTGGTACTTACATCGTAAATATTAAAACGAAGAATGAAATCGTTAGAAGTCATTTTATAAAAGAGTAAGAAAAAAAGTCATTGAAGCCGGTTTTTCCTTTATGGAGGAATCGGCTTTTGCTATTCTGGGTATTTTTCAAGTATGGCGCATCCAAATCTTTGTCTATAAACAGTCTGTATAGAAGGTTGTTTTAATCTCTTTTATACCATGTTATATTCTGGTTTTAGAATTATATCATTAATTGCATCCCAAAGGCCAATTCTCTTTTCTAATGATTGCTTTGCGACTGTTAACGTGTCACTCCATTTTTGGTCGTCATTACCGCATAGTTCTGAAATCATCTTAAGAGATAGTGGTCCGTGTTCATCACCATCTAATTCTATATGTCTTTCAAGATAATAAGTCAACTTGCTAAATGTCGTATTTTCCGAATCAGTAGATTTCAGAATTTCAATAAACATATCTGGGATAACATCTTCTCGTCCAAATGTGAAAGCAGAAGCTACAAGGTGAGCCTTGTTGGTTTCAATAATTGAAAAAGAAAATTTCACGAAATCAGCTACTCTTTTATCTATATTGATTTCGCCTAATGAGTATTCAATTGATTTTCCAGATTCAATAAGTTTTATGAAATTGTTAATCTCGCTTGTTTTTCCATTGGCTTGAGTCATTGCATCCAAATACATTTCAAAATGACTTTTAGGTTCTCCTAATTCATTGATGTCACTTTCTTCTCCGTGTACGATTTCATTTATGAATCTAGTAAGAGTTGGGTTTTTAGATGGAACCCAAGGAATTTGAACATTTGTCAATTCTATTTGAAGGCATTTTAAAAGTGACATAAAGTCCCAAACAGCAAATACGTGATTCTCCATAAAAACCCTGATGTCATCTATGGTCTTTAAGTTTTTATAAAGTTTATGATTCTGCAATTGATTTCTTAATTCTGAAATCTCATTTTCTATATGATGAATTCTATTCATTCTTTTGTTTTTGCTTGGATATAACTTTTCGCGACACTTTCAGGCTTTACACCACGACTTGTTTTTTTCGAAGATAGTAAGGAATTTTCAGAATTAAGTAAGAACAAAAAGTATTGAGCCCGTAAGGTCTTTAGGTGCGGTTAGAAAGTAAATCCTTTACATAAGTTGTGTACTTAAAGCTTGTAAATAATGCCCGCATTGAGATAAAGGAAGCTATTCGCTTCATAATACGTTTTAGGTTGAGAGGTTGTCAATACTCCATCGGCATCAATAAGTGTTGCGTAAGACTCATATTCCATGAAGTGTCCCCTTGAATGTGTAATTCCAGCATTTAAACTGAAATGATCGAAGAGTTTGTAACTGATATTGGCGCTATATTCAAGACCAATATCTCTGAAATAGGGCTGTGTTTCAAAAGAGAATTTTCTATATATTGGAGCAGGATCATGGAAGCCTCCCTCAGCACTTGAAGTGAATTTTTTGTAAATCCTGCTGCGTGTTGCACAATTAATTCCAATGTCAAATGTGAACTTATTAATCTCGAATTTTTTATTTAGTCCGAAATGAAGTCCATGACGATTAACGTTTATTTTATTAAAGGGATAAGGTCTTTCTGGCTTGCCAAAAACATCATTATAAATGTTGTATCTAGTTGATGATTGATCGTAACCAAACATAAAATACAATTTGGCTTTACTCCAAATTCTATACTTAAATTGAAGTGTTACACCATGGTCATAGGAGCTTGATAAAACACTGTTGTACTTATCTCCGCCACCAATGTCGACACCAAAACGATATCCAATATTAAATTCATGCTTTTGGGAAAATGCAGCTGTACTAAGCAGTATGGCAAGGGGAAATATGATTTTCAACATGGTTTTCTTAATGAGTAAAGAACAAGTCTAACGAATAGTTGAAGAAAATGAATGCGTATTAATGCGTGAAATGCGTTAAACGTTGTTAACCATGCATACTTCTATGAGTAATTGATTCGAAGGTTCAGGCTAAAATGACGTTCGTCTTTTAGCTGTGATCAGTTTTGTACTAAAGAAAGTTGTTTTTGACTAGGATAGTTTTGTGAAGCATAAATCGAAGATGCATTTTGGGTAGTGCTACCGCTTGAATTATTTCCTTTCGAAGGATTCCACTATGAGTCTCATCTCTTCCAAGGTTTTTTTATCGTCTAGAGCTGTTGATCCGAAGAAGATATAATACATGTGATCACTAAATAAAATTACTTGATATAATTCATACTTGATGCCGCTAGATTGGCTCACTCCCTTTGCGTATACCCCGTAGCCCGTTATTCTATCTATTGATAATGCTACTGTACTGTCAATTTCTTCAATGTCAAAAGGGGTTTGTTTGATTCGATTTAACGCGAATAATTTGCGATCTTCAATTGATACTCTTGAGTGAGATTTGGCAATTATTAAATTAGCTTTACTTCCAGATTCGGTTGGGAATTTTCCGTCATGCGTGTATATAAGGCTGTTGGCTATACTCTTTGCAAGAATTAGGTCGGTACTATCTGTGTTAACCGTGTAGTCAACTCCATCTAAAGGATCAACTTCTAAGTCTTCTAAATAAACAACTGACAAAATTGATTTTGTAATTTCCTTTCCTATTTCTGTAAAACCATTTGGATAGGCACAGTTTATTAATACCACTTCGTTGTCATTACCAATAACCAGAATTATTTTTGAAAAAAGAGCGCCATTTGCGCTTTGTGATCCTGTAATTAAGATGGCACTTAGGTCATTTATTTTAAGCTCTTTAATTTCTTCAAGCTCAATTCCCTGAGATAAAAGAGCCTCTTTGGTAAACGTAACTTTAAGTGCTGATATGGATGTAGGCATTTCAACTACCATAATACTTGATCCGCTCTCGTTTTGCTGAAAGCCATTGAAATTATCTGCTTTCGTAAAGCCAATCGCTGGTATAAGACTGACCTTAGTTCCAGTTACATTTTTATGTTCTTTAGTAATGATGTTTTCAATGAACTCTTGACTATACAGCAAGTTGGTAAATGAGATTAATAGAATGGCTAAAAATTGTTTTCTCATTAGGGTTGTCTATTATTGATAATGTTTCGCGCTGTCCAACAGTGCAGTTCTAAATGTAAATTTGTTTTTTCGAAGATAAGAAAAAGCGATTAAGCTTTTGAGTATAGTTTTGTTCAGTTTGAATGATCTCTCGAAGTGGGAACTTGCACTGGGGTTTAGTGCGTGCCTGTTGCACAACTACGATTTCTTGAATAATGGTAGAGTTTGATCAAAACTCGAAATGTTAATATTTAGATAATCAAGCCTATAAGTTTTCAAGGTAATCGGTATGTTGTTCCATTATTGCTTTATTGGAGTTGCCCAAAGGTTACGTGTGTTATAAGCTTTTACCTATAGTCATGATGAGCAATCCGATGATAATACACAAAGGAATAATTATCAGCATTTTTTTGAGCAGTGGAATGTACCATCTGTAAGGTTGGAAGTCTTTCGAACCAGATTTTACTAGTTTATTGAAACGAATATAAATAGAACAAGGAAAAATAATACTAGATTTTGAAATTTTACCTTTTGAGCGTAATATGAGAACCATTCTGAGGAAACAAAAACCTACAAACATAAATCCAATATACACTCCACCCAAAGCTATAATTGCTCCGATAGCCATTGTAACATTCCAACTTGTAATTAGTAATAATATCATGGCTTGTAATGGTCGATTGTATTTAACCGCTGACACTTGGCTTAGGCATAACTCTCAACCAAAATTGTTTTACCGAAGTTAAAAGGAAGTGACAAACTTTCGCATATGTTTCTGAACTTAGTTGATCAAACGAAGAATAGAGCCCATGCTTTGTGTGTTAGCAATAGCTATTTTATAATTTTCACAGAGTTATAGATTCGGTCTGTAATTTCTTTTTTATTCTTGAAACTTTCTAAAGATGACGTTGTATTTAGATTAATGATTTCATCATTAACAACCACTATAATAACTCTAGTTTTCACTTTAAATGAATCGACTTCATACGTACAGATGAATTCCTTAGCCTTATAGCTTTTGTATTTGATTTTATTTTCTGATGTAAGTTTCCAATTAGACAGATACTCATTTTTTGACATTTTGTTTTTCCAGAACGTACTATATTCTTTTAAGTTATTGTAGTTCTCATCGATTTCTACCGCAAAATTGGTAAGCACAGAAGGTTGATCGCTAGTTGCTCTTTCTTTTAGGATGAATGCATAACCTGGCGCATCCATTTTGTCCCAATTTGAAGGGTATTCCAAAGAAACATTATGCTTAGATATCTTGGAATAAGGGTCGGTTTGTTTAAAACCCAATAGAGTAACTGCTACTAGTAAAAGACCAATGAGTTTATATTTTTTCATGTTATTGTAATTATTACTTACGGCTGGAGCTATGAAAAGTAGGGCTTTTCTCGAACATAATTGTTGCCCTATTTTTTTAGCACGTGTTAGCAACTGGTTTTTATATTGCATCATATTTATTTCCTACAAACTTTAATGCCTTAACGCAATCATTCAAACAGTCAGCAAAGCGTGTTTTCCAAATTGATAATTCGATAGAGGAACTATTGTTTCCAACAATTCTATAATTTCCTACTCGAAAATGTATTTTAAATCGAAGTAGCGTTCTTGTGATTTTAGATTTTCCTTCAATTGTTTTTTCGTAATTAATTAATTCCAGATAGTCAAATCTATCAATATCTTGTCCGAAAATTCTAGTCGTTACTTTTTTATCGAAGAAATAGATGAATTTAGTTGTTACAAGAATTTTTCTCGATTTATTTAACTTGATTAGAAGTACTTCTATTTCGTCACTATCTAAAACTATATTTCCTTTGAAATGATTGTTGGCGTCGTCAAAAAACATAATTCCTTTAGTATTCCGATAGTACTTTACTTTTTTTAGAATCTGATTTCTTATATCGCTTTTTTTCTTTTTCAATGACTTGTTTTCTTTAAATATTCAAATTCCTCCCAAGCTATCTTGTTCTGTCTGTAATTTGACAAACAGTCCTTGCAGAACTTTATCACCGTCATAATCGATAGCCATAAGGGACATTCCATTTGGGTAGTCGTCGTATGCTAAATTCAGAATTGATCCATTAAGTTTAATTTCCCAGAACCTAACAACTGGATCGTCAACATAGGATAATTTATTTGCACCAAAGTTTTTACAAAATGCTTTCGCAAACCCCGGAAAATTCTCCCAAGTTCCATCCTCGGTCAATTCTATAATTAGATGACCAGAGTGAGCTTTCGATAGTATTGGCTTTTTGAATTTAATGGTTGGTTTTTATTGTTACTAACATTCCGAAGCTATGTGTAGTAAGGCTTCATAAGTTAAATTGTTATTTCGAAGTTAAGAATAGTATTGTTAACGTATAAGTGATCTCTCGAAGCATAAGCTCCGTATGGAGCATTTAGCCGCCCTAAGTTAGCATTAGTTTTTTGTAACAGCTGCAATAATTATCGCTCCAATCAAAATGATTGAAATACCAATTATAAATACGGGTTTTAGATTTGATTTTTCCACTTCAATTTCCTCTAAACCGTTTGTGATTCGGCTTGAATTTTCCATCGCAATCGAACTCAGCAACTCCGTCTTAAATTTATCATATGTAGTTCCTTTTACCTTTGTATCAAGTGGTAAAGGTCCAATACCATATTTCGTTCCATTGTTTAATGTAATTATTAACGATTCAGCCGCTCTAAATATGGAGACTTTATAGGACTTTATAGAAGAGAGTTCTATCAATCCGTACTTTTCACTTTTCAATCCCGAATCTATAATAGATAAAAACTCCCTCGAAGAATTTCGCCAGATATAAATAAACATGGCTAGCGGGAATAGGACAATCGGAATTAGAAAAGCAACTATGTCACGACTCGCACTTTGCTCAATAATTTTGTAGGTTAAAAGTGAGCCCCAAATGGAAATTACAATAGTACTGAACGACAAGGTGAATATTACAGACCTTATCATTTTTGTATAGTTTCCTATTGACAGCTTTTGAGTCATGCTTTTCATTAATGCTAACGTCAGTTCGTCTAAAAACCTAAAACATTCTTAAAACGAACCTATTTTTCCCTAAATATAAGCGATTTAAGTCACACTAATTTGTGCCTTAGAAAAATGAGAATAGTATACTGAGCAATGAAAAGTTCGTTTAGTGAACTTAAAACAGCCCAATAAAGTCAAAACAAATAAAGCGAGTCCTTTTAGGAACTCTTTTAATTGATTTTGATCGATTAAATTCATTATTCGTCTCAGATTGTAAGCGGTGAAGATCAAACCAACGTCAGCTGAAGCATGCTTGATGGATTTTTTAGCTTTTGTTATAATTATTCCTTCCTTTTCACACACACACACACACACACACACACACACACACACACACACTGGGAATTTAAGACTACCTTGCCGCCTAAACATGCTAAATTATGATTAAGTACACTTTAGTTTTATTTTCACTTTTTGCTACTATTTCAGCTTCAGCGCAGAAGGACGTGTCAAATCAAGAGGATTTAATCATTAAGACTCAAAAATACCTCGAAAAAAATCATCAAAGTCTAGGATTAGAATTAAATGATGTTAAAAGTTGGGTTGTTACTGATAACTATACATCTTCCTCTACTGGAGTTAGACATTTACATATAGCGCAAACAATAAATGGAATTCGTATCCAAAATGGCGTGGCAAATATTACTATGGATGCAAAGGATAGTGTTCTTTTTGTCTCAAATCGTTTGATTGCGAATATTGAGGCGAAAAGTCGTGGGGTCTATTTACCAACTATAAACGCATTCACTGCAATAACAAAAGCTGCCGAACACATAGGTATTAAAGGAGAGTCAGGAATTGAACTAAGTGCTAAAGAGACAAATGAATTTCAATTTGATAAAGGTAGCTTAAGTAAGGAAGATATTACGGTTCAGTTAAACTTTTGGGATGCAGGCGAAGAAGTACGACTTGTTTGGATTGTTTCTATTTATGAATTAACAGGGGAACATTGGTGGCAAATTTTTATTGACGCAGAAAATGGTGAAGAACTGAATCGCTTGGATTGGGTTAAAAGTTGTGATTTTGGTGCGAAAGAACCTTTAATTGAAAGAACAAGCCCCTACGTTTCGCCTATGATGCCTATACCGCCTCCTGGAACAGATCAATATAATGTATTTGCACTGCCTATTGAAAGCCCAAATCATGGGGCGATAAGTCTCGAAGTTGGTCCATTTAATTCTACAGCCTCTCCTTTTGGATGGCATGATGACAACGGTATCGCAGGCGAAGAATATACAATTACTCGAGGTAATAATGTGTATGCGTACGAGGATGTTAATGACATCGATGCACCCGGGTATAGTCCTGATGGGGGCATAGGACTCGATTTTAACTTTGCGTTGAATTTGAGTCAAAACCCAAGCAATTATCAGGATCCAGCATTAACAAATCTTTTTTACACTTGTAATAGAGCACATGATATTTTTCATCAAAATGGTTTTGATGAAGCGAGCGGTAACTTCCAAGAAAACAATTACGGGAATGGTGGCTTTGAATCCGATTATGTATATGCTGAAGCGCAAGACGGCGGCGGAACCAATAATGCTAATTTTGCTACTCCTTCAGACGGAAATAACCCAAGAATGCAAATGTATTTATGGTCATACACAGGAAGTACAATAAGTAATTATTTGGACGTGAATTCTCCAGGGATAATTGCTGGAACTTATTCAGCTGCTGATGCTGTTTTTGGCCCAGGTTTACCAGCGACTCCTATCACGGCAGATGTTGTCTTAATTACGGATAACACTGCTCCTATTAACGATGGCTGTGAAATAATTACAAATTCAGGTGCTATTTCTGGAAAAATCGTTTTAATTGATCGTGGAAATTGTTCATTTGTTAACAAAATAGTGGAAGCTCAAAACGCAGGTGCAATTGCTGTAATTATAGCCAATAATGTAGCTGGTGTCCCCTTTCAAATGGGCGGAACAAGCAATTTTATTACCATTCCATCTATTATGATTTCCCAAGCGGATGGGAATAGTATTAAAGCACAATTGTCAGGTGGCACTGTGGTAAATGCTACCATCAACAATGGTGGTGGAATTGGTTATCCAAAAGATGGCGATTTGGATAATGGCATAATACTGCACGAGTATGGACATGGCGTATCTACGCGGCTTACTGGTGGATCTTCAAATTCGGGTTGTTTAGACAATTTAGAACAAATGGGAGAAGGATGGAGTGACTTCTTCGCCTGTATGCTAACAATGGATATGGGGGCAAGTAATCCTGTTAACAGACCAATTGGCACTTATGTAACTGGACAACCAATCAACGGTAATGGAATTCGACCGACACCGTATGATACTAGTTTTACTATTAATAATTTCACATATGCTTCAGTAGCTGATGTGGCATATATTTCAGAACCCCACGGTGTTGGTTTTATATGGGCAACCATGCTGTGGGATTTGAATTGGGCATTTATTGATCAATATGGATTTGACTCAAATATTGATTCTGGAACAGGCGGCAACAACATGGTGCTTCAATTAGTCATTGAAGGCTTAAAATTACAACCATGTTCTCCTGGATTTGTTGATGGTAGAGATGCGATCTTACTCGCAGATCAAATTCAAAATGGAGGAGCGAATGAATGTTTGATTTGGAAAACATTTGCTAAAAGAGGCCTTGGATATAGTGCAAGTCAAGGTAGCTCTTTAAGTCGAACTGATCAAAGTGAAGCTTTTGATGTGCCTCTTGCGTGTGCTATTCCTGTAATTGCACCTGTTGCGAATTTTGATGCAAATGTTTATGTATCCTGTAGTGGCGAAATACAATTCGAAGACCTTTCAACTGATATTCCTCAAGATTGGCTTTGGAATTTTGGTGATGGGTCAACCGATACGGTTCAAAACCCAATGCATATATATGGAGCCACTGGAATCTACAACGTATCTTTAACAGTATCAAACACTATTGGAAATGACACCCAGACAATTTCAAGTTTTATTGAAGTAATCATTCCAGATTCACCAATTGGGTTAGATGGATTTGGGTGTGTCACCGATTCAATTTTACTAACGGCAAGCGCTAGTGACCTTATTCATTGGACAGATTTATCTGGAAATTTATTGAGCACAGGAACTGATTTTTATGCAGCGGCAGCGGCGTCTTCTAGTTCGTATTATGCCGTAAATGTAATAGAGTATCCGCATTATTCCATTGGGGCAATGGACACTACGATTGGAACAGGAGGAAATCATAATACTGGTTTTATTGGTGCAATTAATTTTGATGCCAGTGCAGCTTTTACAATTTATTCTGCTTGGGTATTTTCAGGTGCTGTTGGAGTTCGAACTGTTTCTTTGTGGGACAATTATAACTCTACTGGTGTTCCCATTGAAGTTATAGATATTGACATCCCTTTTACTGGAGCAGGTAGGATAGACCTTGGCTTTGACGTACCTGGACAAGGTCAATATAGTTTGGGTTTGAGTGATGCGAATTTGTATAGAAATACTACTGGCGCGAGCTATCCTTATGACGTTACTGGAATGATGTCTATAGTAAGTAGCTCATCAACAACCTCTCCGAGCGATTACTATTATTATTTCTATGACCTTGATATAGGTATTAAATCGTGCACTAGCGACTCGTTGCTTGTAACGGCAAATGTTCTTATTCCAGATTTCACTTGGTCATCAGCACTTTTAAATGCTTATTTCATAGACGCATCAACTGGTGCGTCTAGCTGGGAGTGGAATTTCGGTGATGGAAATACATCAACAGCTCAAAGTCCAACCCATTTGTATGCTCAGAACGGTGTTTACACAGTAACACTAACTGTGAATGGAGAATGTATTATTCAATATAACGTGAGCATTGGCGGAATTGGAATAGATCTGATTACTAAAGATGATTTTATTCTTTCGTTATTTCCAAATCCGGCAAATGATGAGACTACATTAACTTTTAATAAGCCGCTTACAGCAAATTCAACAATTAGAATCTTCAGCATTGAAGGTAGACTAATCGATGAAATTAAAATTGGTGTAGGAGCAACCGAATTGAAAATTTCACTGAATGACATGGCACCTCAAGTATATTATCTTGTTTTTGATCACGTAAACGGACAAAAAAGAAAGAAGCTTGTGGTACAAAAATAAAGATCAATTTTTTGTAGAGTGGGCAGGAAATTTTATTTCAGAATCTGGCCTAAATATTAACACAAGTGCTTCGGGAGTAATTGTAATTCGGTATAACGGCAGTTCGTCTAAAAACCTAAAACATTCTTAAAACGAACCTATTTTTTCCTAAATATAGGCGATTTAAGTCACACTAATTTGTGCCTTAGAAAAATGAAAACACGTTTTTGTGAATCGAAAACACACCATTTAGTTGAAGACTTTCTATTCAATCCCCATAGGGTTAAATTTACTTGCTCCCAAAGGAACGTGCAACAGTAAGTACAATGAAGTCAAGAAGAATTGACGTTCATTGATGCTTATATGTTATGCGCATCAATGAACAAAACCTGATAAGATATCGCTTATTAAATGGTACAATCCTTTGGGTGGTTCAATTAGGTGAATACTATTTAGTAAAGTCAGTTCGGGAAGCCTAAAAGAGAGCACGCTAATTGTTGGCCATATCCCAACAGAATTAACTAGAATCTAATATGAGTAACGGTATAATTTTATAAAAGGATTAAAGTATATTCTAAACGATCCAGTCAAGAACCTTCATTTTCATCATATATATCGAGAAATTAGGGAGTAAATGAAGTAAAGAAGAAGGGCAAGACCTGCAAGGCCCAAACTCAAGAAGGTTAAATATATCCATATTTCACTAAGTCCTGCAAAAGTGAGTATATAGCAACAACCAGCGACTAAAAGAAGAATTAGAAAAGCTAAGAATATGCCGTTGACATTATCATTCCCTCGATGCATTAAATAGCCTAATCCATATAAAATGAATAATCCTAAAAGCGCGCCTAAAATTATAACAATTGGTATCCACCATTGAATTATTACTATTATTAATAGGACAAAAGCGTATATAATGCCACCGACAATAGTAATTAATATAGAACCTACTATAATACGCATTGTCCACTTAGTAAACTCATGTATTATTCTATAGAACAAACGTAGGTCAGGTTTATTTATCTCTTGCTCGGATGATACGGAAGCATAAAGTAGGAAAGCTAAGCCTATTATGATAAATATGATTCTTGCAGTCTTCGCAATAAACCATGGACCAAAAAAGTGAAGAAGAATAGCTGCTGTTAATGCAAGACCTAACAAAAGAGTAATCAGTGCAACGATTGATATTTTTTCACTTTGTGTAAGCCGAGAAAAAGAAGAACTCCTTTTTCTTATGGTGTTCTTTGAAAGAGTAAACTTTGGTGTCTTACGATTTTTTTCTAAAACATCTTCTGTTGGGCTCTTTGTGGTTTTAGTCAAATTGGTTTTAATTTCGTTGTCCGATTCACCGATTAAAACTACGTCATCGATGGGCGGATTATTTGACTCTGTTTTATCGGGATCAGCGTATTGAGCCGTGGTTGGGTCTGTAAATCCCGTTATATTTTCAATATTTGGCTGCGGGGTTTCGTCTGTACTTTTTGACCGAGATTCTTTATAATTTTTATGCCATTCAACATGAAAACCAGGTCTATGTACACGTTTTGTAATTGTACAACTGCTAATTAACACTAATAATAAAAGTAAAACCGATTTCATAATTATTGATTTATACTACGAAAGTATGCATGAATCGAATGAAGACAGAATTGAAATAAACAACTGGAACCTTTTTTATTGCGAATATCGCAAGTTGAGTTGGGATTGGCAGAAATGGCAATATTAGGCTGGTGGGTTCCATCCTGTTTTTTGTAGAAGTTATTTCTAACACGATGTAGCTTTACAGTTGTGCATAACGTTCTCGCACTGCGCAACGGTGCAGCTCTGAACTTAGATTTGATTTTCGAAGATAAGAATAGTTTTGTTTAGTTTGAATGATTTCCCGAAGTGGGAACTTGCACTGGGGCGCAGTGTGTGTTATATACTAATCTTAACAGATTTCAAGTCATTTAATAATGAATCTCTTTGAGATTGAGTCAAATGATTGATGTCAATAGTGATGGTCTGATCAATGGTCGTTATGGTAAGAGTTTCGTCGTCTTTCTGATAAAAATCCGTCTTATCAAAGATTAACTTATTATTACCAAAAAACAATAGACTTTTGGGGGTGATCAGTAATTCCTTCTTTCGTTTAATGTAGGCGACAATCATAAACAATACCGCAAACCCAATGCTTGAATTGTAAATACCAAATATTCGATCTCCTCTATATATGTGAACTATTCCTAATATCAAATGAAGGACTGCTAGACTACCGAAAAGATAGGATTGCGTGGATTTTACATTGGAAGAGAGTCGTCTATGCTTATTTCGAGTAAAATTTTTCCTGAAAATAATAAATAAAAGAATCAGGACCTGGAATAGTAAGTCAATATAATAGTCATTACCATCATAGTAATGCGCCCCTAAGAAATAGCCCACTGAGAGTAGTGCTAAAACTATGAACAATATGATATTTCGAATCATTCCTATTTTAATAATTTTTTGCGATCTAATTTATCTACAGTTAAAACGAGATGCTTTGATCAAGCTGCTTCTTCAGTTTATGTTTTTCATTGTACATAACGGCGGGCGCTAGTCGTAGGCATAGCTTCCGAGTAAAATTGTTTTTTCGAAGATAAGTATAGTATTTTAAACCTGATTTGTGTTTTGAAAACGAGATCTATGCTTACGCTTAGCGTGTGTTATAACCACCTTATTTCGAATAGAACATGTTGAATGAGCCAATGAACATTGTTTTATTCAATATTTCTCCTGTTTCGTATTGCTGCCTTACATAAATATCCACAAGTCGGTCTTGATAAGGATGTTTAAATACAACATGGTGATAAGCTCTATTTCCATGTCCAGCGCTTGAATTGTAGGCTCGTACAATTGGAACGTTTAATTCTATTTCGTGCTGCTCTCCAACAAATGAATTACAGAATATAGCACCATTAGAAGCTGTAAAAACCAATCCCAAAAATACAACAGCTGAAAATGTAATGATACCTAAATATCGATTCATTTTTTTATTAATTCTTTCAAGTTTTGGGATCCATATTTTCGTAAAAAAGATGTACCCTAGTAAAAGCGAAACAACAGAAAAGGGGATTGAGAGAAATTGCATTGTCCACATGAACGGATAGGCGAATTCGTATTGATTCAATGTTAAAAATGGAAGAATTGAAATCAAGCCACAACTAAGAATAAAAATTAGGATGTATTTGTCTCCTTTATCCGGCATGAGTGTTTTCTTCATTGCTTATAACTAGTATATACACACATAAAAGTAGTTCTTATTGTACTAAAATGACAGGATAAGCACTATAAAGTAGTGCATATCAAACTCAACTTTTTGAGAAGACAGATCATCGGCTTGAAATCTTCAAAACAACGTCTCCTTTATACATAGCAGGAATCAACCCTCTGTTGAATCATGTTGTTTATTCTTTTGTTGAGTTGCGAGGGCAAGCTCAAATACTCCTTGTATTCCTCAACCGTAAACAACCCAATGATAAAGCCGCGCAATTCGGTTTTAAGTCGTGTGTCTCCTTTAAATAATTTTCGAGTTAATTCCTTTTTTTGAATGGTGCTGAGTTCATTCATCTTTATCTTGTTCTGTCCAAGATGATGCTCAAAATAGCACACGATAAGCTCGTGTTGAAGCTTTATAATAGGGCGAAGAACTTCATTTTGAAATTTTTCTTCTGTGTTGAAATTCTCTGTTTTTGTAATGCTCGGAATTTCGGGGCGAATTTGTTTCTTTAAATCTGTCATCTTAGTCGTTTATTTCACTCCAAACTTTTTCACTGCTCAACTTAAACGAGCCAAGGTGTTTTCTTTTCCATGTGTGCGGAGGAACTATTGATAAGAAATTTTCATCCGTGTTGTCTTTCTCATATAAATGGTAGACTTCTCCTATGATTGGCTCAAAACTATACTTCGCATTGTAGATCAATTCATTCAGCTCATAAGTTTTAACAAGCTCTTCATATTCATCTTTAATTCCCTCAATTTTACTTTTAAGAACATGATTGAAACTATTAATTCCTCGACTTTTCCATACCGAAACGCTACTAGTGTTGATGCTTGGAGCTCCTATATTGGTTCCATAAGGCAAAATGTTGGCATTGTAAGATTGACTTTCTTCATCGAAAACAACATTGTCTGGACGCTTCTTTTGATTAAAGTTCGGAAGCGCTTCTTTTCGAGCGTAAGGAATGTTTGTCAATTTTTTTACTGATGAATATTGATTCAAACCGGTAACAGAAACATCATTGGCTTTCTCTAAATCCAATTGTCCATCTTCTTCAATATATTCCTCTTTGGTGCTGATAACTTGGACTTCGCCAACAATAAGACGGCATCCACTTTCTTTTATTTCGATATCTTCAATTAATATCAACCCGATTTTAATTGTACTCTCACCAACAAAAGGTGCGTGGAAGTTTTCTAAATATTCTTCCTTGAGATTGCAAAAATCAAATTCCGATTCATCGGAGTTGAATTTGGCTGAGGTAAAATGTGCTTGTTCTAAAAACGATTTATGGATATGATTTATAGTAAAAGAATCCGTCTCGATAATGTTCTCGTAAGTATCTCTTCGCACGGTGAGCGGTCTCATAATGAATCCAATTCGAGCCGGCTCAGAGCTAATATGCACGATAGAATTGAAGATGGCCAAATTGGTAGTGCCGTTCTTTCCCTTTGTACCTATGAGATGAACACCTTTATATCCGGATAAAGAATTAATAAATTTTAAGCGGTATTTAGAATCCCAAGAAGAGATTTCTTCTTTTTTAACTAGCATAATCTATTTTGTTCAATCATTTACTATTATTGTTAAACAAGTATACTTCTATTTTTGGAAATAAGCTACTTGATCGTGATATAGATTAACAAATCCTTACTATGAAACAATGTTCTGATGTTCAGGTTTTGTAATTGCTTCTGAAGGGCTATTAATTATATCATTTTGTTTTTGAATGTACTTATTTACATTGTTTTACACGAATTAACGAAATTAAAATTGGTCTGTATCTATAGTTATGGAAACATCAAATTAAAGGATGAAGCATCAAATGAATACCGCCATTTGAAATTAACGATAAGAATTAAAACACCTCCAAAGCTTTATTACGTTGCTCAAATCAAACATGATTGCAACTTGATAAGTTCATAAAAAAAGAGTGACTGAAAGACAAATCGTACACCTGTTTAGTGCTAGAATTCGTTTTGGCTTAATATCTGTATTACACCTTAAAATTCGCAGTATGAAACGATTCAACTCACATGTCCTTATCCTTTTTATTGGTTTCTCGAGTGCCACTTTTGCACAATCAAAGCCATTCAAACCCGAAAAAGGCATGAAGCAAATTATACCACTTTATTCGTCTCTTGAAGTTGAAGTTGGACAGAAAATCTATTACAGTGCCAGTGTGCACGGATCTGTAGGTATACAAGTGAACGTTTGGTCAAACAATGACGGTATTCTTAAATTAAGTGGTACGCACTTCGCTTACAACGATCGAAAAAAAGCAAAACAACCTGGAGGAGACGCTGCTACTAAAACGTACGTTTTTGAGGCAATGCAGGCTGGGAAATCCATTGTAATGATAGAGAAAAGCTTTAGAGGCGAATTGAAAGAAGAGTTCAAAGTTGAAATTATTGTTCGAGAAAAGGGCGAGGTAAAAGTTGAGAAGGTGAGCAGTAAAGTCCCTGATGCAGATCAAGATACTGTTAAACTGATTCCTCTTAAGGATAAAGAGGTCATTAAACTCGGACAAAAAATAATCTATACGGCGAATGTCCATGGCTCGGTTGGAAAAGGCGTGAAAGTCTTTGCAGAGGACAATGGTGTGCTGCAGTTAATCGACACGAAATTTGAATACAATAAAAAACAGGTAGAAGGGATGTCAGGTGGCGATGCTGCAACCAATTCTTTCATTTTTGAAGGCACAAAAGTGGGGGAGGCAACCATTACAATTCAGGAAATCTTTCGCGGAGAAGTCAAAAATGAATACACGATTGTTGTTCATGTGATTGACAAAAAGTGACACTTAACGCTTTCGTTAGTTTATTAATATCTTTGCAAGGCTAAAGCGATTTGTGGACAAAAGCTAAACTGCTTTTTTTATTTAAAGATAAAAATCCTGGTTGGAGATCCCATGACATAGAATCAACAGTAAAAACTAGAAAATTGATATGGAAACCCTTGACTCACCAGCTACACTGAAATACAATAATGGGAACAACTTCCCCACTAATTTCAAGATGATTTCTTACATGATGTTGGTCGGTTCTATCGCTCTTATTGTGACAGGTTGGTTTGTATTCGGAGGAATTTTGCTGCTTATATCGACGGGGATCATAACGAACCGGAACATCGTGATTATTGATTCTGTTGAGAATTTTATTCACGATTACAGCTTGTTTTTGGGATTTATTAAAATTGGAAAGAAATACCCTCTTGATAAATACAAATATGTCACGACGATGCCTCTGATTGAATCTCGAACAGTTTATGCGAGTACGTCTAACTCATCCACTATTTCGCATAGCTACATAACAGTTACTTTATTTGGGGAACGTTTAAAAGGAAAGCGTGTAATTACGAAGTTTGAATCTAAGAATGAAGCAATGGAAGTGGCCTCAAAATTAAGCGATAGACTCGGTCTTAAATTTTTTGAATACGATCCGAAATTAGTTCGGCAAATACTTCTCGGTCAAAAAACAATTTAATGTTGTTGAAGTGCTAAGGCGACAGCGTTAGTGATTTCTAACTGGCGTATTTAGAGCACTAATTCCTTCAATCATTTATTGATCAAACAAAGGTCATGTAAACAAATAAAAATAGAATTTCAAAAATAAACAATCCCAACCCGATGTAGGCGAAAGTTCTGTCGACTCGGATTTTCTTCAATGATTTTTCAGTATACTTTCCAGGAGTAAGTTCCGTTGATTTTCTAGCTTCTCTAGCCTGATCAAGGCTTAGTTTTATGAATATTAATCCAATGATTGATCCGGGTGTAACGCATAATATTAACCCCAACAGTCCTTTCAAAAGAATGCTGTTGTCGTTATAATGATCCGTTTTTTCCCCTGCATAAGGAATTGCTGTTGTAACAACTTCTTCTTCAGGAGTTGGTTCATCTAAAATTTCAGTATTCGAATTCATGTCCTAATTTTCTGTTGTTCCTAGAATTATTATTTTAAAGCCTGCTTCATTTTTTCAGAATAAACATCAATCTGCTTGTTCTCGTTCGGCCACTTTTTCAACTCTTTGTGCCAGATTTTAAAGTTCTTCTTATCTCCTTTTGAATAGTAGTATTGCATTATATTGAAGCAATTTTCTGCACAATAAATATCATCATCAATAGTTTTAACTGAGCTGTTAAACTGGTTTACTGCTTTGTCGATTGCATCCGTTTTACAAACGCTATATATGTATTCCTTAATCACATAAGCATCTGTAGGGTTGAGTTTTAGTTCAGTTTCTAAAACTGCTATAGCCTTATCGTAATCCTTTAAACAGTTGTACGAAAAAGCAATTTCGACAGCCACATTTTTAAACCCTGGGTCAAGCTCTTTGGCTTTCATTAAGAACGGAAGCGCTCTTTTACATTCACCCCATCCGTTGTACATAAAACCCCATTTGTATTGTCGTGCAGCAGTATTTTCGTCTGTCTTATAGTGTTTTAACCAGTCAGGTATTTTTTCAATTTCTAAATCTTCAAACATACTTTCGGGTAGTATTGCCACATGTACATCATTCGGTTCAAGCCGCACTTTGATGCTCGCTCCAGTTATTTTCTCGTTTTCCAAAGTGCCATCGGCTCCAAATTTAAACGATCCTTCGCTGTTAAGTGTTAGACCCGCCTCCGAATCAATGTATATAAATCCATACGTAAAGGTGCTGTCCTCATCCATTTGAAATGCAACCCATTGATCCTCACATTCTACAAAACGTTTGTCAAATTCGAGAAGAACTTGTACCTCTGGTTGTGCCGTTGCTTGAAAGGAAAACAGCGCGAAAAGAAGGATTAATTTATACATGAATTTTGTATTTTATTAACGGTTATTAGAGTTTTGAAGTCACCCAGTATTAGTAGGTTTATCAAAGATTGGTTTTAAAGGTAAGAAAAAGAGATGAACGCAATTAGGATCGTTTCTGCATGAAAAAAAAGCCAAGAATAAATTCGTATTATCGGCGTTAAGCAAAGAAAAAAATAATTTATGAAATCTATTTTTACCGGTTTAATTTTAACACTATTCATCACTTGGAATTCCTCTGCTCAACTTACTGAAGGGTCTTATGTTCTGGGTGGGAGCGCAGGGGTAAGTTTTAGTAAATCACCTCATGAAGTTTATAAATTGCAAAGAACTAGCTTTTCTATCACTCCTAATTTTGGGAAGTTTATTTCTGAAAAGTACCTATTGGAAGGAGGACTTGGTTATACGTTTCAAAGGAACAGTAATCAATTTGGGTTTGAGAATTTCTCAAAACAGACGAGTCATGTTTTCTCAGTTCGATTTGGAGCCACACGTTTCTTTCCAATTGTTGATGAACTCTATTTTACGCTAGGAGCTTCGGTTATTCCGGCGTATGGAGATTCACGATCAGAATCAGAATCTGCCGGTGTCATAATGGAAGATAGATCAAACATGATTTCTGCAAGACTTAATATCGCGCCAGGTTTGACATACTTCATTAATAAGAAATGGATGCTCTATACCTATGTTGGTGTATTGAATTATGAGATTACCCACAATACGAGCTCAAACCTAACAGGACATAATTTTTACGCAAATGTTTCTGCGAACTCATTTGGGCTAGGAGCGAGGTATATTCTTGGACAGAATACCAAATCGAAATAATAGTACCAAGTAGGCCTTATTGCTTCACCAATTTCTTCGTTACACGTTGGCCGTTTTCACGAGTTAAGACGACCAAATAGTTGCCCGAATGAAGCTCAGAGATGTCAATAAATTCTAGGGGCTCAAACCTGCGAATTAATTTACCTTCAATAGATCTAATTTCAATCGATTTCAATGGTGTTGAGCTACTGATGTGCAAAGGACCATCTGTCGGATTTGGATAGATTTTACTTTCATTTTGATCTAATTCTTGGACAGATGCGGTAAGATCGTCCTTAATTATTTCCAAAATGGAATAGTAATGCCAGTTTTTGAAATACGCATGTTTTAGCTGGGACGACCACGTTAATGTCCCATAAGAAGTATAGTCGTTTCCGTTGTCCGTTTGGATTATTGAGCTACCGCTTTGACCATTATAGCCAGATGCACCATCAATGCCAATGTAATCCCCTGAAGCAAAACTGATGCTTCCAAAATTGGTGTAAAGTGTGTCTCCATTAAATCCATCCGAAGGGGAATGAGGGTAGCTAAATTTATAATACTGTTGGCTGACCAATTCCGCTTCGTCTTGATTAAACCCAACGCTCAACCAACCTGTTTGAATCCCAAGAGGCTCTTGCAGTTCAAGCACAGCTATATCGTCACCTGTTATGTCCCAATCACGAAATATGTAAATTTTATGGACCAAACTTGTTCCAAAAATGGGGTTCGGTTGTCCATTATTGAAGGCAGGTGAAACACGCAAGGAATCAACAATAAGGCTATCCAGTGATGGAAAAATGGGAGCAATACAATGTGCGGCTGTTAATACATGCCTTTCGCTGATCATTGATCCCGAACAACTCGGTAAGTCGAGCCCATTTTCAATGCGTGAAAGAAGCACGCTGGTACTTATTGGAAATTGATCCAGCGAATAATCTTCATCGGTTGGACGGACCATCGTGAAAGAAGAAGTCGGAAAGACATTCGATGTTGGCGTTTGCATGTCTAAAGGGGCGAGACCATTTGTAGCTGTTCCTTGGAAAAACGAATTTTTATCTTTCGTTAGCGAGGTGTTCACTGCAATTCCCGTGATCGAATCAACGGTTCCATTGGTTAAATCAAAAACCAATACCGGCCGCTGCTGACCCAGAACATTGAACGTTAGTGATAGCAGTGTGCTGATTAAAAATAAAGTTTTCATACGTCCAAGAACGCTACCTAAAATGAGTTATTGTATAGTGTCTTGATGCTTGTGCGTCACATGCTATTTCTAAGCTAATAAAGAGCAAATATTTTTTGTTTTCTCTATTGTTTTTCTAATTCAATTTCCACACAAAAAAAACAGCACCAAGTTTCCTCAATGCTGTTTTCAATAGATATTCACCTAATTTGTTTGAGCTATGAACTTCATAAATGTAAAATCCTGAGCTAATTCAAACCTTTTTAATCGAACTACTAATTAACTATTAACCTTTCTCTTTGAGAAGTTCCATTAATGAAATCTATTGATAAAAAATAAACTCCTTTTTCAACTGTTGTGATGTCTATATTCACTTTTTTATGCTGTCCCGTTTGCTCCTCATAAACTAGTTTTCCTGTCGTTGAGTGAATTCGGATAGTTTGAGTGTTATTTGGTAAGCTAACAGAAAACTGCCCTGCGTTCGGGTTGGGATTAACGATTACAGAGTTTTCACCATTCAAATCAGGCAGTCCAGCGATGGCATCATTTTTCAGCACAATTGAATTTGACCCAGCTATAAAAGGAGTTCCATTTGGAGTGCAATCGATTTCATAAAGTCCTTTTGTCTGTCCAACAAGTGGATGATTTGTATCATTAATCCAAGTGATTCCACCATCACTGGTTGTAAGAATAACGGGTTTATTTACGCAAGAACCATTTCCGCAATCAAGCCCTCCAACAACATACCCTGTCAATGGGCCGCTGAAATGCATATCTTGTAATTTATAATCTACAAAAGTACTTTGCCAATATGTAAACGTTTCCCCTCCATCTGATGTTTTTCCAATTCGGCCATAAGAATCAATGCAAAATCCATTGTTGACATCCTGAAAGAACACAGATCGAATTCCTGAGTGGTAGAAGGACTCCCAAGTAGCTCCGCCATCCTGGGTTCTGTGCATATAATAATCGGTACTAACGGCAAATCCATTTTGAGCATCTAAAAATTGAATTTTAGGTATATTAGAAGTTGAAGGTGAGGTAACAGTTGACCAGTTTAGCCCTCCATCAATCGTTTTAACAACCGTTCCACTCCAAGTTCCAACGTACCCTGTTGAGGCAGAAGGCCAACTCATGGAAGTATATTCGTCCGTGCTAAGGGCACTTACCCAGTTAAGTCCACCATCCGTCGTTTTAAGAAGATGAGCCGAACTTGAAGCCCCTGAACTCGTAGCCATCCATCCATCTGTTACGCTCGAAAAGTGAATTGCGTTGATCCAATCAGCTGATCCGATGGAAATAGATTCCCAGTTAGCTCCAGCATCTGTAGTTCTAACCAAAGAACCTCCGTGTCCTCCTGCGAAAACGATATCATCAGTAACCGTTTCTACACAATATAGGTGATATGAAGAAGGTGTTACAACTTCAGTCCATTGGGAGTTCGCATTGCTTGCTCCGAGAATAATAAGTACGAGAATTAAATAATTTTTCATTTTAGTATGGTTTTATTGTTCTCGTTAAATCTATCGTTAAGAATGCACGAAACCTTATAAACAGGCCGTTTTTGATCCCTAATGTATACATCAGGAAGTCTTTCTGATCTTATTTCACCTTTTTTCCATTGCGTCGATAGTAAGAAGGTGCTAGTCCAGTTGTTTTTTTGAATGATGTGTTGAACGCGCTCACTGATTTGAAACCTACAATTTCAGCTATTCCTTGGATGGAGTACTTGTCATGTTCATCTGATAGAAGAAACGTTTTCGCCAAGTTTATGCGATAGGAATTAATATACGTTGTGAAATTCTGAGAATATGTTTCGTTGATTACTTGTGAAAGGTAGGTCCGACTAACATCTAGTTTTTTGGCAACTGTATCAAGTTTGATTTCCTGATCAGTGTAAATTTGTTCACTTACCATTAGGTTCACAAGGAGATTTAGTATTTCTTCCTTTTTCCCGTCTGATAAATTTGATTGTGCATATTTATCAGTACTGGGTGTCTCAATATTAGATGTTCTAACGTTTAATTCAAGTAAGTGTCTATTTGTTCGAACTTGCTTCCGGAATTGATATGCAATCACAATTGAACCCAATATGACCATAAACAGGATTGCTAGAACCCAACACATTCGATTCCGGCTTTGAATAGCTTCATTTCTAGCTAAATACACCCTCATTTTGGAATTGCTTAAGTCTGATTCCAATGATTTTACCTCGTATAGAACTTTGTATTCCTCAATCCGCTTTCCGCTTTGCTTCTTTGCTAAAGAATCTAATAAATCATGGCGTATTTGCAAAAATGATAGCGCCAATTCCATTTCTCCGTTAACTTCATATACCTCACTTATCCAGTGTGTGAAAATGGCTTCCGATTTTAAGCTCCCCAATTTTCGACTGGCCAAAATTCCTTGATTAAACATGTTCAAAGCCTTCTGAATACTATCTACTTTAAAATAGTAAATTCCAGTTTTCCTAAATAGATCTATACTGTCGTTTATACTTCCTTCTTTTGAAGTATATTCAAATGATTTGAAAAGATAATATCTGACTGAATCCATCTTATTTAATTCTGAATACAAATCCGCATACATTGTATGATTTATACTCAGCCAATAGGCATTGCCGGACTTCAAGTTTAAGCGTTCCGCAATTCTAACATTCTGAAATGCTCGCTCTATAAGGTTTAGGCTCTTATAAACTCCCGCTATGTTATTTCTAATTGCGGCTTCCCCATTTTTCTGATTTAAAAGAATGCTTAAGTCCAATGCCTTTTGCATGTATTCTAGCGCTTCACTATTTTCATTTAGATCAGCGTACAAAGACCCTATTCCGCTGTACGTTTGTGCAATTCGTAAAGTATCATCCGTTGCCTGATATATATCAAGTAGGGTGTACATTTTTTTCAGTGCATTTTGACGATCGCTGATTTTTATATACTCTGTTGATAGAAACTTTAATAATCGAAGTTCGCCTTCCTTTTCGTACACCTTTGTATACAAATCGAGGGCCTTTTCATAGTAAATAACGGAGATTCCTAATTTTTGCTCATGAAGATAGTCTCCCTTCAATTCGTATGCTTTTGCTAGTTTTTTCAGGTCGCCTTTGTGCCGAGATAGTTCAATGCGTAAATCAATCACTTCTAGATCTTCAGACATTTCATCAATTGAAAACTCAGATATAATGTTTTTACCCGTTTTTTTTGTTTGACAAACTGCAGCATCTGAAAAGCTTAAAAGCAAAAAAAGGATTGAAATAATGTTGTAAAAGAACCGATGCATATTATGACATTGTAATTAATTCTTTATATGAGCTTATCAAACAGTCTATCGAGACTCGATTAAATGAATTTCTCTGAGGGAATTGACGGAGAAAGATTCTCGAGAATAAGGAATGAATTTTACTGTTTTGATTATTATTGTTAATGTGTTTTAAGGCTAGGAGTTCGCGATGGGTCTTAACCAAGATTTTCATTTAAAGATACAAATGATTTTCACACAAGATGTATCAACCGAAGTATGAGTCCTACTTACTTCGTGAGGGAGGGGGGAGCTGACTATTTTCAGTTGAAATGCATTTTCATTCCTTCGTGTGATTGTTTGAAACCTAGGTTTTCATAAAACTAAAAGGCCTCTGTTCTCTTTTTATCCGTCGTCAATTGTAATGTTCCGATAATTTCAGCATTTTCATTCTCCAGAACAATTAATCCTTGGTTTTCATCAGTGTTTATTTTCTCAAAAGCCTTTAGATAATCCAATTGCAATGGGATTTGATAATATTCCCTTTTCTTTCCAAGTTCGACATCAGTAATCATCGATACAATTGCTGAAACATATTTTTCTGCTACCTTTCTAAATCTCATTTTTGAGTTTTTAAACAATGACCAAACAGGTTTGAATCACGATTTCTGATTAAAGTTAATAATGATTTTCACTCCATTTTTCATCAAACGAGAAGAGATAGCTACTTAGGCTTAATAAGTTAAATATGTTCTTGGTGCTGTCACATGCTTTTATAAATTAAAAGTAGGACGCAAGTAAAGCCAATAGAAAGTAGAAGAGTGAGTTGTCCTAAACATCCTATTGGTTTAATTCCTGCTGGGACAGGTAGCTCTGGGTCATTATCTTCAGGTGCATTGGCTTCCTTAATATACTCAAGTTTCGTCTCGTACCCGCCTTCACTTTGCGGTATTTTCAATACGACATAACTATACTCAAAGAAACTATAGTCGTCCAGAATAGGACGGATTTCATTATAGGTGTTCTCGATATTCACGGTTTCATTGCAACGAATTAAAAACTCACCGCTGCTGGCATCCGCATCCACACCAAATATGTCAAGCGTTCCAGCTTTCAATTCGTCTAGTCGAGTTTGTACACAAGTTACGAATCGATCAATATCATTTAAATCTTCAACGTGGCATTCGAAGCTAATGATGATCTCATGGCTCGGTTTACCCTTATATTTTCTCGAATGTAAAGCAATGAGAAGGGTTTTCAATTCGATCTCGGTCATCTTGGGTTTTTATAAAAATTGAATAAGGTCTTACATTTCGTTAAAGCTAAAAAAGCGATCCGATAGTTATAAAATGAATTTTTAATAACCACACAAGTCGCAGGAAACGGCAGAAAGGATGCCTACCTTTGTTCGAAAGGAAAACCAATTGATGATTGCAGATTTAAAGTTAAAGAAACCAGAACCTATTGCGTCGGGAATAAAAGCAGAGCCTTTTAGAAGAGGAACGAGTATTAAGCTTGCACTTGAAGTGTTAGAGTCTGGGAATCCCATATTAATAACGGAGTTTTACAATAATGGATTGTCACTTCTTCATGAGTTAGAGATGTATCTGGATCGAAATTTCCCGAACGAGACGCCTCAGGAACAAATTGAGTATCAGTCAGAATACAACAAGCTGTCAAAGCTTATTTTAATCGAAATTAAAGACCATAAATTAGCGGTAAAGAACCCTCCAGGTATCGGATGGTTGGAGAAGTTATATCCCGAAACAAGCGATTTCATATTGACTTTTCCTCAAGTACAAGAACTGAATAGTGCATGGGAGTCTTTTCTAAAAGGGATTTCTATTCCTGTCCTGCGAAATAAAATACATCCTTATTACGGAACTTACTTTCCAAAAAGTTTCGAGCACCTGATCCTTTTCGACAATTGGCTGAAACGGTACACAGGGCCTAAGAAAACTGCAATAAATGTTGGATTTGGGAGTGGAGTACTTTCTTTGCAAATGGTACAACATGGTTTTCAAAAGGTTTTTGGGACAGATACCAACCCGAATGCTTATGTTGGATTAATAGAGTTTATGGGCGATACAAAGTTGTCTCGAAAGATAGAACTCGACTTTGGTTCTCTTTTTGGTAAGTGGGACAAACAGACGGAACTGATTGTTTTTAATCCACCGTGGTTGCCGGAATCGACTGATCAGGATTCAATTGATGAAGCTGTTTACTACTCTAAAAATTTATTCTCAGATTTCTTCGCAGAAGCAAAATCGAGGCTTTTGCCCGACGGAAAGCTTGTGCTTATTTTCTCGAATGAAGCGCAACTTACGAAAGCAACAAAAGAGCATCCAATCGAGAAGGAACTCGCGGAAGGCGGGAGGTTTCAATTGGAGAAATTATTAAAGAAGTCTGTTAAAGGTTCTGTTGAAGAGGTGGAGCTTTGGATCTTGACGAATAAGTAGGTTTTGGAGTCTTAATATTGAGAATTTAAACTCAACAGATATAATTCACTTCCTATTCCCTATGGAAATTCCCAAAGGATATGTAATGGATGGAAAGCCTTTGTTTCCAATTGAAGAGGTGAAGTATTACAAAGTAGAAAGGCCTGAATCAGGTTCCGAAATACCTCTCCCGCTTGGGTTTATTTGATATTATAGTTGGTCTTTTAATCATCGCTATTAATTGAAAATTCCCTCTCATTTATTTTTAAGGTCTAAAAAAGTAAGCAAAAAGAGCCCTTTAGTGCCGCAATAATGTCCTTACCCTTTTAAGCCACATGACTTAAAATTAAAGAACTCCTCGTAAACGCGTCAAACAGCTTCAGTTTTCGAAGTCACTTAGTCTAAAGGGTGCCAAGCACAATTATTGAATGCGCAAGCTGTGTGGGTTACTCAGTATGAACATCTTTTTTTGAATGTCACAGAAGTTCGCGAAAGTCAACAGTTAGGAACCAACAAGAGGGAATAGGCAATTTAGGAGGATGGTTAGTTTGCTTTGCCAATTCTAGAGTGAGCTACTCTGGAAACCTCTAAGCAAAGCTTTTCATTATCTATAGATTAGTCGATAGGCCAAAAGTACATTCACGCCCTATTTACCCTTCAAAAAAACCTTGGCCGTTTCACACCAAAGTTCCGCCAAAGCATTTCGGTCTGCACCGATTCCTTGAGCCATGAGTAAAGCGACGCCCATGATTACCACGGAAGCTTCGTGAAATTCTTCATTTGTACTCAACGTACCAAATTTTTCCTGCGACTTGATTTGAAGCAATTCAGTGTGCTGTTGAACAAAGGCCATCGGATCTGCACATTCAATTGATATTTCAGGAACGGTCAAACAATTCAACCATTCATTACCAATTCGGATGGCCAAGTCTTCTGGAAGTTCGTTGCCCATTATTTCCCAAAGCGACAAGGTTTTTGTATCTCCAGATGCAGCCAATCCCGTATCGAGGAAGAGCTCGAATGCCATGTCCGCTAGGTTTTGCATCAACTCTAAATATGCATCTTGTGCCTTTTCGTAGTGCTCGGTTTCTTGCCCGTTAAGGTATTCGCCAACACTTAAATGAGGCAATTCTACAACTTCTGGACAGCCATCCAAACAAGGAAATTTAGCACCTTGATAGATGTACTGAACCTCGCTGCTGTGGATTTGTCGACCAATTGGAAACAAACGGCACGCCAATGGACGGCCCAAATGCACGCTGCATCCAAAACCTTCAACGTATTGACTACAGGCTGGTTTGCTTTTCCAACCCGCTTTGCCATCGAAACGTAATTTAATTCCCCCGAACTCCGTATAAAGATCACGGAATTCCCGAGTCGTCGTTTTTTTCTCCTTGGCAAGGCAAAACAACTCCCATGGATTGAGGAGCACTAAATTGCCATGACAACACGTTCCAGCGCGGGAGCAGGTGAGGGGTAAAGTGTCTTCTAACTTGAGTTGCGTTGTTTCCAAAATAGACCTTCTAACCTAGATTGTACTTTTTCTCCAAAATTGAAAGAATTTCACTGTCTTCCAGTTTTTTAGAAGCTTTAGTATTCACAGCAACGCGACTATTGTATTCATTTTGAATTGTTACGGCCAATTGCGTCTCTTTCCAATCAATACTGTTTTTTGGAGCGTGTTCTTGGACAATACTTTTAAACTGCTGAACGTACTTGTCGTCAGTGGCGTTTTTTGTAAACAATTGAAGTGTCCATTTTGAAACATTCTTCATAACAATACCCTCGGTCCCTTTTTCTCCTATTTTCCAACTGATTGTTTTCCCTATTTTTTCAATGGGGATTCTGTATGAAAAATCCATGTTATCGATAGATAGGGATAGAAGATTGTCTTTAAGCGAATGATTTATCATGATACTCTTTTTTGTCAAAACTTTAAATAAGGGTGCAAAGATAGTGATCCTTAATGAGGGGGAATGATTTTGGTTTTTTTGAATATAAAAATAGTTTTGTTCAGCAGTAACGATAAACCGAAGAGAAAATCTTTACTAGCGCGCGTCTTATCGCTATTCTCAAAGCCCAATCAAAGTAAAAGCATGATTTTCAAATAAGTACCGAATACTATCGTTTTTCACATGAATCCAATCATCATTTGTGAGATCAATTAACGAGTCGGATTCAAAATCCAAATAAATTGAATTCTCTATTTCTGATACGCGAATGATTTCGATCAAACCAGTATTATCCGGTGTCTCAAGAGGATTTTCAATTTCGATTTTTCCCATGAATTCAATTTCTCCGTCTTCAAGTACAAATACTTCTCCACCATAATTCTCTTCATTCCCAAGCTGGCAAATGATAATTATTTTGTTGTTTGTTGAATTGCGATAGAAAAATGGTTCGTATTGATAGGGATCTCCCACAGGTTTTGATTGAAAATGGATCGTACCATTCTTTATCATTATCAATCGATCTCCCCAATTATCAGGTGTACTCGATGTTTCTAGATCACCATGAGAATAAGCAGAAAGTAGTATGATTGAATCCAATCTATAGGCTTCTTCAATATCGAAGCCTTGGACTTCATAGTTTTCAATTCTACTCGGGTTGAACTTGGTATATTTAATTCTTACTTGTTCAGCCTCTGAAGTTTGCTGTTTTTTATATTCCTTTTCTTGAGGATCAACCTTGTTGTCACAAGATGAGATAAGAATTATTAGAAGGAGTAAGTATATTTTCATTTTCTAGGTCATTGTTGGAACTTAATCACATCAAGGTCACAGATTCGATTTCCTTCCCAACTTTAGTTTTACTCATCCTTCTATGAATATCAATCAAGCACTCGATATATTTTTCCATCTCAATTTGGTCAAAGTTGTCATAATCGATGGAATCAAAGTCGACAATCATGGAGTACGTCCCTCCGTATTCTTTTAGTCCCGAGAAGTAAAAAATGTGTTTTCGTTTATTGATTTTTTCAAACTCCAGATTTATCAATTGCAAGGTGCTTGTATCAGGTTCGTTGACGAACGTATAGGTAAGAAAGACATCGGGAAACGTATATAAATAGATGTTTAAGTCGAATTCAAAACCGTCCTGACCTTTCGATTTTTTTACTTGTGGAACAATTACATTTTGATACTCTAATACCGGAAAATCATTTGTCCAAGCAAATTCAACTGTTCTGGAATTCACTTTCGAAGTGTGGACTTGAGATAAGTTAGAGATACTATCCGACTTCCAACAGATCGTTACCCTCGTGGAAAATGACCGTAAATCAGATATGTTAACCTCCATGAATGAATATCCATTACGTTCGAAGATCAATGAATCAGATTGATGAACATCCATAATAAAATTAAATTCATCTACGGCCCCAGGATGCTGAATAGTCCTGTCAAATTGTTCTTTCAATTGACTCTCTAACTCAGCCATAAAGCTATTCGAGAACAAGGTGGTGTCATGAAATGTAGCCCAACCAATTCGATGCGTCCCGGGTTGCCCATAACAAAATGTTGAGCAAAGAAGAAGTAGGGCTAATAGGAGGTTGTTTTTATTCACTGCTTTTTTATTCTGGGTGAAATTACTGTTATTGGTTGACTCTGTAAAATATACAGACTTCTACTAAGTTTTTTGTGTTAAAGAAAAGTGGTCTCTCCAAGCTATAATCTAGTATGGCGCCAATTTGTTGGGGAGTGTTAGATAATCAATATTCTTCTCCTAAAATTTCTTGTCGCAATCTTGTGTACATTTTAATTCCTTTGGATTCAACGTATGTTTTGAAGCAGTCATTTTTTTGTTTCAAAAACATAATGAATTCAACATATGATTCTCCTTGCTCTATAATGTCTGTTGTAACCTTCAATCGTTCACCGTTCTGGTTAAAAACAAATATGTTAGTGTCCCTCTATATGGTTTTCGATAATGCACTTCGGATAATTCACTATAATCAAATTCAGCACTATGAGCACGGTATTCATACGACAGTTTAATTTTTTCTTTGTTAAAAATCAATTCAAATGTTGCTGATCTATATTTCAAGATTAGCAATATGACAACGATTAACTCACACATGAAAATTATTAGCGACCAGAGTAACGAAAGATCTGACACCAAGATGTATACAACAGTTGGGAAAACAAAAAAGGAAATCATCCATAGATAATCCTAATTGAGATAGTTATTCGTTGTTCTGTATGGCATGTATTTTAATTGTCATTGCTCTTATCTAGAATGTCTACACTTAAAAGTAGCATTTAATCCATGAATTAGATTTCTCGAAGCCAATTCATTACCCATCACTCCGAACTTCTAACCAAAAAAAATTAAACCATCCCCTTACTATTCAAATACTCCTCCAACGTATTCTCGTCAGCGTAAAGCACATCACGCGCTTTACTTCCCTTAAAAGGGCCGATAATTCCTGCGCCTTCCAATTGATCTACAATGCGCCCTGCTCTGTTGTAACCCAACTTTAACTTACGTTGCAGCAAACTCGCAGAGCCCTGTTGATGCATCACAACAATTCGTGCCGCATCGGGGAACAAAACATCCAAATCATCGTTTGCTACTTCGCCAGCATTTTCTGCCGCCTCACCGACGTATTCAGGTAAAATAAGCGCGTCTGGGTATCCACGTTGATCTCCAATGAAAGCGCAAATTTCTTCAACTTCAGGCGTATCAACAAACCCGCATTGCAGTCGTACAGTTTCCTGACCATTACTCACAAGCATATCTCCACGACCTATCAATTGATCTGCACCTGAACCGTCCAAGATTGTTCTTGAATCAATTTTAGACAATACTCTAAATGCGATACGAGCCGGGAAGTTGGCTTTGATCATTCCCGTAATTACGTTTACAGAAGGCCGTTGTGTCGCAACAATTAAGTGAATTCCAATCGCCCTGGCCAATTGGGCAATCCGTGCAATTGGTTGCTCAATTTCTTTTCCGGCCGTCATAATTAAATCTGCGAACTCATCAATTAAAACAACGATGTACGGTAAATAACGGTGTCCGTTTTCTGGATTCAATTTCCGCGCAATGAATTTCACATTGTATTCCTTGATCGTTCTTACTTGAGCTTGTTTCAAAAGTTCATAACGCTCATCCATTTCAATACAAAGCGAGTTCATCGTGTTGACAACCTTACTTGTATCCGTGATTATCGCGTCTTCTTCACCCGGTAATTTCGCCAAGAAGTGACGTTCAATTTTATTGTAAAGCGTAAGCTCCACTTTCTTCGGATCGACAAGAACGAATTTAACTTGAGCTGGATGCTTCTTATAAAGGATAGAAACCAAAATGGCATTCAATCCAACGGATTTACCTTGACCCGTTGCCCCTGCTACCAAAAGGTGAGGCATTTTTGTTAAGTCAAACGTATACGTTTCATTCGTAATGGTTTTCCCCATAACGACTGGCAATTCAAAATCAGATTCTTGGAATTTTTTGGAAGCAATCAGCGAACGCATACTTACCATTTCAGGTTTGCTGTTCGGTACTTCAATACCAATTGTTCCTTTCCCCGGAATTGGTGCAATAATTCGAATTCCCAATGCCGCCAAACTCAAGGCGATATCATCCTCTAAGTTTTTAATCTTAGAAATCCGAACACCAGCAGCAGGCACAATTTCATAAAGCGTTACGGTTGGACCGACAGTCGCCATAATCTTCTTAATCTCAATCTTATAATCTTGAAGCGTTGTTACAATCTTATTCTTGTTCGCTTCTAATTCCGCTTTATCAACCGTTCCAGTTGCTGATTTACCAAAATCTCTCAGTAAATCAATAGGAGGGAGCTTGTAGCTTGACAAGTCAAGTTTTGGATCGTAATCGCCGTATTCTTTTTGAATGTCATTCATTTCCGATTTAGACATTTCTTCGTCTTCTTTTGGAACTTCGGCTACGGTTACCGAAAAGTCTTCATCTTCTTCAATCGTTTCTTCTTCAACAGGAACTGTGATTTCTAATTCCTCCTGAACATCTTGAGGCAAATCAATGATTTCAGATTCAGGTTCCTCTTCTTCAATCTCTTCATCTTGATCCTTCATGAAATCAACACGCTCTGAAATGTTATCCTGAGATGTTTCTTCTTCAGCTAATGTATTTCCAACAGCCAAATCTTCTTCAGTCATAATATCGGAAAGACCATCTTCTGCAGCTTCTTCGGTTTTTTCAACGTCATCTTTTCGAAAGAAGGCGAGAATCTTAGCGAATGTCACATTGAATAAAATCAAAGCAAACACATACCCAACACAAGAAATTAGAATGATAGAACCGAAGCTTCCAAGTGTAAGAGCAAGCCATTCGTTAATTTGAAACCCAAACGTTCCTCCTAGGTAGTTGACGGTGCTTGAGAAATAACCGAGGAACATACTTACCCAAACAATTGACAAGGCAGAAACTGCGACTGTCTTTCCAATCGGTAGAAGGGTGTAATTGAATAAGGTTTTAATTCCAACAACAAATAGAACCAATGCAAACCCAAAGGATGCAATTCCAAACCATTTATAAATAAGAAGATGAGAAATCCATGCTCCGAATTTTCCCAGCCAGTTGGCAACGGGTTCTTCATTTCCATCAAACAAAAACTCGAAGAAGCCTTTGTCCATTATTCTATCTTGGTCAACTTTCCAAGTGAACAAATAAGAGAAACACGCAAGAACAATATATATCGCAAGCAAAACACTGATCACGCCTAATGTTGACTTAACTTTCTTGCGATCAATTTTATCAAAGAATTGACCAAAAGCAGAAGGCTTATTTTTCTTCTTTCTCGATTTCTTATTCGCAGCAGGCTTTTTTTTCGTTGGTTTGTCGATTTCCTCAGAGCCGCCCTTTTCTATGTATTCATTATCACCACTCATATCTTACGAAGATAGAGAGGATTATCAAGGCTTTGATGCCGTGAAAATGTAAGTATAAACAGCGAAATGTTAGTTGTCGAACTTGATTTTTAAAAAGAGATCGGAAATACCTTAAATTACTCTGAGATTGATACTAGTTCTCGTTTGTAAGACTACGTATCTCCAGCATCTCGTCCATGAATTCATCAATGGTTACCTTTTTGAAGTTGGAAGGAATTCCAAATAGATCGTGATCTACTTCGTATTCGCTGAATTTTTCCAGCTTGTAATCCATAATTCCATTGGGCGTTGAAATGCTGTATTGAACCAACAATCCAGGGATGCTCGGGAAGTTATTTAAGTATTCTCGTGAGTACTTTTTCAAGTACAAGAACTCTATTGGTTCTTTGAAATCAGGATGGTCTACCATCATGCGATTCGCTCTCATTCCAAGAACTTTCTTCTTGAACATTTTCTTTTTAAAGGTATACCGCGTTGCTTTTTTTAGTGAATCTGAAACATTCAAATTGGTCTTGATCGCAAAGTTTGCAGTGTCATTAACTTCAATCAACAAATACGACTTGTTCATTTCCATGTGACGGATCGTGACTTGTTTACCCAATTGCCCAGTGAAGTTTTCCATTCTAGAAATCGTATCATTCGTATAGACAACCATTGAACTCACTTTGTTGGAAACGTTGAGGTTGGTATCCATCAGATTGATGCTGTATTCCAACATTCCAGTGAACTCTTTCGTTTTTTGAGCGTGTGTATTTGAGCTTATAAGGCAGGTGGCCAATAAAAAGAAAAGGAACTTGCAGCGTATTTGAAGGGCATTTTTCATATATCTATTCAACGAGATTCAGGCAAAAGGTTACCAAAGCGCAAAATTAATGATAATAAGTTTTTAAATGAGAAATTGGAAATCACTAAAATAGAAGCGGCAAATAGAATTGTAGACCATTGAATTATGCTATTTTTGCTTAGCAATTTGAGCCTATGAAACGAGATATAGAAATACTAATAAATAAGTCTGAAATTACCGCTGGAACTAGAGGTTCATCTTTAGGACCAGAAGCGGTTATGACGGCTGCGAGAAAGCGAGAAAGTCATTACTTCAGCAAGTTTCCAATTCATCATGTGCAACACATGAATCATTTGTTGGATACCAGTGTAAAGTTTCCGTATGCGAAACGAATTGAAGGCTTGGTTCACGTATTTCAATCTGTAAGTTCAAATGTTAAAGCCCTTTTGGACGCTCAAAAGTTCCCATTGATAATTGCTTCTGATCATGGATCGGCAGGCGGAACAATCGCTGGGATCAAGGCAGCCCATCCGAACAAACGTTTGGGGGTTGTTTGGATTGATGCGCACGGAGATTTGCACACACCTTACACTACGCCTTCTGGAAATATGCACGGAATGCCTTTGGCAACTGCACTTGGAGAGGATAACGTAGAATGTAAAATCAACGAGATTGGAGAAGAAGAGAAGCGCATGTGGAACCTTTTGAAATCAACAGGAATTGACGGCCCTAAAATTTCACCCGAAGACCTGGTGTTTATTTCGGTTAGAGACACGGAATTACCTGAGGATAAGATAATTGAAAGATTGAACATTACCAATCATACGGTTGATCAAATCAGGGAAAGCGGGAAGGAAGAAATTCTTCGAAAGACACTGGATCAATTGAAGGATTGCGAAATTATTTACGTTTCGTTCGACGTGGATTCGATGGATCCAAAAGAAACTTCTCATGGAACTGGAACGCCTGTAGATCACGGATTATCACCCGTTGAAGCAACTTATTTCATGACGGAATTAGCAAAATTGGACAAGTTGGTTTGTATGGAATTTGTTGAAGTCAACCCATGTCTCGATGAAAAAATTAACAAAATGGCCGAAGTAACATTCGATGTTCTTGAGGCGACGACAATAGAATTGGAGAAATAGATGGAATTAAAGATAAAAGAAGCTTTACTGAGTAATTCAGAAATGTTGTTTGGAATGCAGGTTGAGGAAAAACTCATTCAATTTCAAAAAACAAGAAAGGACGTTGCAGGGGATTTAACCCTTGTGATTTTCCCTTTTGTTAAAGTATTAAAGTGTTCACCAGCGGAAGCAGGAGAGAAGATAGGGGAGTTCATTAAAGGAAACGTAAGCAACATTGATAGTTATTCTGTTGTCGGTGGTTTCTTGAACTTTGTAATCGATGCGGATTACTGGATTTCTGCCTTATCCGAGATGGATAAAGTTGAGAAGTACGGTTATGGTGAACCGAATACGAAGCCGACGATTATGGTTGAGTATTCTTCGCCAAACACAAACAAGCCATTGCATTTGGGCCACTTGAGAAATAATTTCTTGGGGTATTCCGTTGCGGAAATCTTAAAAGCGAATGGGCACAAGGTGATTAAAACGCAAATTATCAACGACCGTGGAATTCATATTTGCAAGAGTATGCTTGCTTGGCAGAAATTCTCACCTCTGAATGAAAAGGGAGAACGTGAAACACCTGGAAATACTGGAATCAAAGGTGATAAACTTGTTGGAAAGTATTACGTTGAATTCGATAAGCACTTCCAGATTGAAGCGAACGTAATTATTGAGCAATGGAACGCTGAGGATTTTAGTGAAACAAGCGAAGAAGTTGGCGCTGAGTTCAATCGTTTGGATGAATCCAAAGTAGGGAAGGACGAAAAAGCAATAAAAGGAATAGACGGCAAGATCAAAGATTTGGCTAAAAACCAAACGTCGATTCTGCGAGAAGCAAAAGAAATGCTTATTCGTTGGGAAGGCCGTGATCCTCAAACGTATTTGTTATGGACAACAATGAACAGCTGGGTATACGCTGGATTTGAGTCGACTTACAAAGCGATGGGAGTTGATTTTGACAAGTTGTATTACGAATCGGATACTTTTATTTTAGGTAAAGATTTAGTCGATGAAGGATTGGCCAAAGGCGTTTTCTTTAGAAAAGACGACGGCTCTGTTTGGATTGATCTAACAGAAGACGGATTGGATGAAAAATTGGTTTTACGCTCTGACGGAACAGCGGTTTACATGACACAAGATGTCGGAACGGCAGTGGATCGATTTAAAGATTATCCTGATTTACAAGGGATTATATATACAGTAGGTAACGAGCAAGATTACCACTTTTCTGTTCTGTTTCTAATCCTTAAGAAATTAGGGTACGATTGGTCAGAGAACTGTTCTCACTTGTCGTATGGAATGGTTGAGCTACCAAAAGGAATGGGACGTATGAAGTCGCGTGAAGGTACTGTAGTAGACGCCGATGACTTAATGGAAAGTATCGTAGATTCTGCCCGTGAAATGACGCAAGAACGTGGACATTTAGATGGAATGAGCGAGGAAGAACGAGAAGCTTTATTCGAATTGATCGGAATGGGTGGCTTGAAGTATTACTTACTTAAAGTAGATCCTAAAAAGAGAATTGTTTTCAATCCACAAGAGTCGATTGAGTTGAACGGAAACACAGGACCTTACATACAATATGCCCATGCGCGTATCCGGTCTTTGTTAGCGAAGGCAGAAAGTAATGGTGATCCGATAACTATTGGATTGAAAAATGTAGAGCTTCAGCCTATCGAAAAGGAAATTTTGAAACAATTGGCTGGTTTTCCAAATGCACTAAATGATGCTGCAAAGAATCATTCGCCCGCTTTGATTGCCAATTATATGTTTGAATTGGTTAAATTATACAACAACTTCTTTCAAAGTATTCCTGTATTAATTGAGGAGAAAGAAGAATTGAAAGACATGCGTTTGGTTCTTAGTCGGAATGTAGCGAAGGTTATCGGGCTTGGAATGTCATTGCTTGGAATCAACGTACCTCAACGAATGTAACAAATGAACGCGCACAAATTATTAAATACGGTTATGCGAACTTTACGCCTCGATCGAGAGGTGGAAGATCACGCTGTTATTCACAATACTATTGAATCTGGGGTCGTATTTAAAGGAACGAATCTTTGGATTTTAACCTTTGCTATTTTGGTCGCTTCGGTTGGGTTGAACATGAATTCGCCAGCCGTCGTAATCGGTGCTATGCTTATATCGCCTTTAATGGGGCCGATCAATGGAGTTGGTTATAGTATTGCCACTTACAATTTCGATTTGCTCAAGCGTTCTTTAAAGAATATTGCATTTGCCTCTGCTGCGGGATTGGTCGCTTCAACAATTTATTTCCTGTTGACGCCAATTCATACGGAGCATTCAGAATTATTGGCAAGGACAAGTCCAACGATTTACGACGTGTTGATTGCCGTATTTGGTGGATTTGCCGGAATTGTAGCAATAACAAGTAAGAACAAAGGGAATGTGATCCCTGGAGTTGCAATTGCCACGGCACTTATGCCACCCCTCTGCACAGCAGGTTACGGTTTGTCCGTTGCGAATTGGGGCTATTTCTTTGGAGCATTGTATTTGTTCTTAATCAACTCGGTTTTTATAGCGCTTTCGGCAATGGTCGTTTCTCAATTGCTAAAACTGCCTAAAAAATCGACTTTACTTTCAAGAGAAATTAAAAACAAGAACATAGCGATTGTTGTTGTTGCATTATTGACTGTTGTACCTAGTTTCTACTTGGGAGTGACTTTGGTTCAAAAAGAGCAATTTAAATCGGATGCAGACAAATTTGTCAGTAAAGTTGAAATTTGGGAAGGGAATTACCTTATGGGCAGTAAGATTGATGCCGATAATAAGAAGATCACTTTGGTTTATGGAGGGAATGAATTGGAAAAAGAGTCGATAAGTCGTTTAAGAGAAAAAGCCAAAGACCTTAGCTTGGAAGAGGCCGAAATCATTATCAAACAAGGACTTAAGGTAAATGATTTCTCAAAACTGAATAGCGCAAATGAAATTTCTACCCAGAAGGAGCAGGAGATTAGCCGTTTGAAAGTTGCCTTGATGATGAAGCAAGAGTCTCTCGATAGTTTAAATAAGATCCCTACAACGGGGCAAAGTTTACTGAAAGAGCTTCGGACATTGTTTCCCGATCTTGAATCGTGTTCTTATGCACCAACAACGATGTATATAGATTCGACCAATTCAAGCCTGTCGACGGCCATTGTATACTTTACAGCAAGGGATACGATTTCACAAATCGATCAGTCACGAATAAAACATTTCGTAGAAACAAGGTTGAAAACTAAAGATATAATCTTGAAGTTTTAAATCACGCTATCGATGATTAAGATTCTTAATCTTCTTTGTGTTTTTGTTGTACTTATTTCGTGCAATGAAGAACCTATTGAATGGGCTACAGAGGAAACAGAGCACTTCTTTTTCGATAAGCCAGTAGATTTAAAGTATACGTATTCTGAGGATAAAGAGCTAGGCTATAATATTCAGCAGTCTATAGAAGCAATCGGAAATGATTCAACCTTTCAACTTCGAAAGAGTGGAGTTTTAAAATTCAAGCAATTCAAGATTGAGTTTTTCCTAAACTCTGAAAATGAGTTCGGTTATGTTCCGTCGTCGTGTTCTGATTTTTCGGATAAAGAACTCTTTTTGTATGGCGAAAACCATAATACGGGGGTCCATACCATTCGATTTGTTACAAAAGAGAAGAATAATTACGGTAATTATTTCCTAAATGCTTGCTTTGATGGAGAACATTTATTCCATGTGAGGCAAGTAAAGGAGAAAGACCTTGAATTATTGAAGCGAATATTGCTGAAAGTCCGTGTCAAAGCGTGATTGAAGCGGTTTTTTAATCTTGAAAAAAGTCATTTCGTAGATTTTAATGGGGCGTATTTATTGTTTAATACGCTGATAATTAACGTTTGTCGAAAAAAAAATATTGCATAACTTTTCATTTTTTATCAACATTAAAGAATTAATTAGTACTTTTGGAGTTCAAATAACAAATATATTATGAGTAACGGTACAGTAAAATTTTTTAATAATTCAAAAGGATTTGGATTTATTACACCAGAAGATGGAAGCAAAGATGTTTTTGTTCACGCTAACAATCTTATCGACGAAATTACAGAAGGAGACAAAGTAACTTACGAAGTTGAAGAAAGTCCAAAAGGATTGAACGCAACTAACGTTAAAGTTGACTAATCTCTGATATTTATAAAAATATCTATGAATTGAAAAATCCATCCTTCGGGGTGGATTTTTTTTTGCTTTATACTTTTCTTTTCAGATTACTATCACAGCGCATCAGTCTTGGGCTTATCAAATTAAATAGAATGGTCTAGCAAAAGTGGGTTGCGTGGGCCAATACGCGCCGCAATGGTATTAGATTTGAAAATTTGAATCTATTTGTAGCCGCCAAGTCATCGTTACTTGAACTGATGTTCCCTTTGCGAGAATTATAAAATGTGCGAATTGATCCTCGAACATTTTGGAACTAAGAAATTAATAGAACGGTTAGCTGAAAGGTTCAACTTGGAGAGGAATTGTAAACTTGAGTGTTAATCGTAGCGCCAACAAGTAGGAGTCGCAATGAATTGAGCTTATTGAACGACAGAAATCAATTCAATATCAAAAATCAAAACAGAATTTGCTGGAATCGTATTGTTGCCATCGGGTCCGTACCCCAATGCTGAAGGAACCAAAAGCTTTCCTGTTCCGCCTTCTTTGAAGTAAGGTATGCCTTCCGTCCAGCCCGCAATAACATTTGCTAAACCAAATTCAACACCAGTTGGTTCACTTTCATCGAAAACAGTTCCGCTTAAGAAGTAACCCGAGTATGCAACTACAACTGTAGATTCACTTGTACATGGCAATCCAGCTCCTTGAACATCGATTACATAGTAAAGTCCCGATCCCGTAGGTATAGCGTTTAAGCCATTCTCAGCGATATAATTCTGAATAGTTGTTTCGTCAGCAACAGCCTGTTCTTCGGCTTTCTTCTTTTTGCAGGATGAAAATGCTAAAACAATAACAAATATGGGAAGGAGGTATTTCATAAGTTAAATCAATTGAAGAGTAAATATATGAAATACAATTTTTTTAGACGAGTTATTGAAAAGAATCGATTGGGAAAAACGTCACAATTTTTCCCAATCAGAATCTTCAATTCTTATTCTTGATCAAATTCTACTTTTAGAATTTTAGTTTTCTTTCCTCTTCTGGCTTGAATCGTATAGCTATGATCGCCAATTTGATTCGCATTATTCATAATTAAAGCCATTTTATCAAGGTCTTCTTTTGTAAATACAACCTCTTTTTCAGATGATCCATCTTCTTTGTCAATTTGTGCAATTGTCAACGATCGGCCTCCACCGTAAATGATTTCAAAAGTTTTCTCATTGTCATGGAAAATAAACTGACCCATGTCAGACCCAGTAGAGTGAATGTACTTTTGCATACGTTCAACCCATTCGATTTCTCCATCCTTACTCGTTCTCATGATAATTAAATCACCATGAACATAGTGGTGGGTAGTACGTGTTCTTCCTTGCGAATCGGTAGTGGTCGTTGTATAGTATCGGTAACATTCACCAACCAAAGTCGAGCTTCCATCTTCGTTAGCAATTACATGACGAACCAAGTACTGGTAAGGATCAAAAGATTTTCCTTTTGCACTTTTCTTCGCTGCTCTCTTTTTTGATTTATCAGAAGCATTTTCTGTCAAAAATTCAAATCCGAAAGGGAGGGTAGATTGGTCAATCAATTCCTCCTTTGATAAATCATATAACTGAGTGAAAGCTCCACCAACGTCATTGTTCTTTTCCCCAATCGCCTCATAGAAACCAGAAATAAACAATTGACCAGCATCATTAAATGTAAACTCAAAATCGCTGATGTTTCTTTCAATTTCGTCCAATTGAATTGGCATCACGATATGATCACCAGTCTCTCTACCCAACATGTGGAACGTTACAACATCAGGCTCAACGTCATCGCTTCTCTTCTCGCGAACGGGGCTGTTGATATCCACAAATGAAAGACTGTTTTCATCAATTATTTCGTTGATAATTCGAAGACTATAAATTTGAGCGTCAAACTCCAATTCTTCCTCATAAACACTTTCCAAATCGTCGTTGAAGATGAAAATCTCCGCTTTTGTCTTGCTCTCATTTCTGTTACCTACGAGGGCCATTATTCCAAACTCACTTTGATTCCCAGGCGATGCAATGACAGTAACATTAGATTCCATCTTGTTCTTGTAGTCATAAGAAGTAATCTTTTCAGTGTGCTTTACCGCAAACGTATTTTTGTCATATTCGGTAATGAAAACTTCCATTTTGGCGATCTTCTTATTTTTATATTCTATGATATGAATTAACTTATTTCCAATAATTTTGAAAACCCCTGGACGGTAAATACCTAATTTGTAATCTTTCGTTTTCATTGGGACTTCTCCAACCTCAATAAGGTTCATGTCCTTGTCCCACTTGTTGATAATAAACTTTATTCCAATTGGAATGCCGTTCAGAACAAAGCCCTTAGATCCCATGGTATAGGTGTATTCACCGTCGTAACCAATTAGACCTTGTCCGATTCCTCCTTTGGTTTTTGCTTGGTCCGTAAATTCGAAGCTTGCATTAAATGCCTCTGCTTCTTGACTTTGTGCATTGAAAATAAAGAGCACAAATAGTAGTGCAATAGTGGATTTCATCATTTTGTTTTTTTTACAAAAATAATTGAATCACCAGAATAGAACCACGTAAGAATACGTGGTAGCTTGAATTAAAATTCCGCTTTGACCTTTAATTTTAATGGTTTTTTACTGATCGGATGATCGAACTCAATGTACTCAGCATGTAAATGCAATCGCACGCCTTTCGTTCCATATAAGTCATCACCGACGATTGGACAACCCAAGCCATCAGTATGCGCGGCATGAACGCGAAGTTGATGCGACCTTCCTGTAATAGGGTAGAAGTGAACCCTGGTCGTATTGTTTACGCGTTCAATGACCTTGAATCGTGTTTTCGCAGGTTTACCATCTTCATAACAAACAAGCTGTTTGGGCCGGTCATTGAAATCTTGACGCATCGGCAAATCAATGATGCCTTCGTCTTCTTTAATAATTCCTTCCAAAATGGCAACGTAACGTTTCTTGATTGTTCGCTGTATAAATTGAGCCTGAACTTCTTTATTGGCCTTTTTTGTCTTTGAAAGGATGAGGATTCCAGATGTTGCCATGTCTAGGCGGTGTATAATCATTGGCCCTTCGGAGTTGGGGTATTTTCTATCCGCCCAATCTTGTACTGAAGGCAAATCCGTCTTTCCTCTCACGGACAACATTCCTTCCGGTTTATTAATGACCAAGATGTCGTCGTCTTCAAAAACGATCTCGGGCGCCTTAAGTCCCTTTGGTATTTTCAACAACGGATTGTCTTCAACATCAAGACCAACCAGCATGTGATTGAGAATTGGTTCGCATTTTCCACGACATGACGGGTAAAAGAATCCGTGTTTTCTAATTTCAGATTTTGGCGCGCGTCCCCACCAGAATTCCGCTAGCGCAATTGGTTTTAAGTCATTTTGATACGCAAATTGCAAAAGCTTAGGTGCAGCACATTCACCTGCCGCGGATGGTGGAACTTTAACCGCTGTATTTTTAAAAATGGTCACAACGTTTTTCAACTTGCCCTTTTGATTCAAGAAATCATATTGACTAAAGAGTTTTTGCTGTAAGTTGTTTGATTTCTTTTTGCGGTCCTTTTTTAGAAAATTGATTTTCCTCATTACTTCCGATAAGCTGGACTGAGCTTCATCAATCTTATCTTTCCAATCTTCGGTCAAGGTTTTTAATTGATGCTTATACATCAAGCTTTCCTTCGAAAGTTCCTTTTCAAGTACTTTAAAAGCATCGCCTGTCATTTCAATATCGCCTTCCATTCGACGCATCTTTCGATCGGCCTTAGCAACGCGCATTGCTTCTCGGTGGGCTTCAATTTCTATTTTGGACTGAGTGATACATTCATCAGCGAACGTTTTTCGAATCTCTACTTCTGGATTGCTCAATAACTCAGCTGTAACCCTGTTAATCTCGCTTAGTTCATCCATGTCTCTAACGAAGAACCCATTCGGATCAAGCATGTCAAAAACTGGCGGAACAAAGCCCAGGTGCAAATTTGAATTGGCAATTTTTCCTGAAAACGCTGATAAATAGCCCAATTCGCCTTCCTTATTTTGAACCACGAGAACACCGAACATTTTTCCTGCGCCCGTTTCTGAATCTGGATCCAAGCCAAAATCATGGTCCCAATCCATTTCGTTTTGAATGTAAGTTTGAAGCTCTTCAGCCGCAATTACACTTAACGGGTTTGGATCGTAAAAAAACGGATACGTAAATTTTGAAGGGACTTCCAAGCCACTTATTGAAGCTTTGAACGGCGTGAAGTATTTGTCGAGTGCTACGATGGCGTTTGGTGTTTTAAGAATGAGAGGATAAAAGTACGAGAAAAAGATTCAGGATATTCATTATGGATAATATCTACTTTTCAATCCATCCTTTGCAAAGGTAAATCTAGTGGTTGAGGAGCTTAAGACCATGAAATTTTCTTTCATGTCCAAATCAAATGTTTGGTAAATTGTACTTTTCACGTCCTTTTGTCCCGGTTGAGTTTTAATGGAGATTTCACTTCCAGTCCAATTAACGTCCCAATCACCAATTAAATTCCCTCCAATATAAAGCGTGTTACTTTTGTCAAATGTCGTTTTGCGGCTTTCATCAAAGCGCCGTGTTGGGCTATCAATTACGACCTTACCGTTATGTTCAGCGTTTACGAGTCTCCATGAATACTTCATAATGATCGTCTCATTCGAATCTCTAGTTAAGGCAAAGAAAATAGCAAAGATGATCGAGAAGAGGATTGCAGCGAGTGTGATAACCGCTGCCTCAATTCTCATGTCTTTCAAGAAAGGAATTTTCTTTGAATACTTACCAAGAGTATCAAACACTCTATTCGATTTGTCAACGTCAGGATTGCCATATCCCTTTTCTTTAAGGATTGTCATTGCTTGCGCTACGTCAGACTCTTTAACTTGAATTCGAACGCCGCCTGAAGCTGCAAAATAAATAGAGCCTGTTTGAGTCGTTAGTTCATCCAACAATTGAACCTTGATATCTTCAAATTCAAGAAATGATTTAATCAAATGCGCATTCGTGAAATTCTGCTCCCTATAAACCGTAACCCATTCAGTCATAATTAAATGAAATTAGCCTTAAGCGCCTTGTACGTATCGTGAAGCGGAAGTCCCATAACGTTATAATAGCAACCTTCAATCTTTTCAACGCCAATGTATCCGAGCCATTCTTGAATACCATAAGAACCCGCCTTATCGAAAGGTACATATTGATCTACGTAAGCAACGATATCTTCATCCGAAATCTCGGAGAAGTAAACTTCTGTATGTGATGAAAAGGAATGCGATGCTTTAGTTGAAATAAGACTCACGCCTGTAACCACCGTATGCGATGAATCAGACAAACGTTTTAGCATCTGAATGGAATTCTCGCGGTCTTTGGGTTTTCCTAACAACTTACCGTTGTGAATAACAACAGTATCAGAAGTCAAAAGAACCTCATTGTCTTTTAACCCCGATTTTAAAGGTTCTGCCTTCAGCTTCGCCAAGAATTCAGGAACATCAATCAACGCCAACGTGTCTGGATATACTTCTTCGACTTCCTTCATTCGAATTTCAACTTCGAACCCTAATTCTTTTACCAATGATTGACGCCGAGGTGATTTTGAGCCAAGAACAATCTTTAATTTATCCATAAATAATAAGAAGTTTCCAGTAAATAGGAGAGAGGAGACCGAAGACCATCGCCAGTTTAATGCAAGCGTTGATCATTTTATAGTTCGACTTTTCATTCGCTTTTAACAAGAGAACAAACGCGATAATAATTAATAAGGTCGAAATTCCAACGAAAAGAAAGACAATGGGTTCGATTCCTTTGAATTGCACGAAGAAAAACGCAATTGCAGCAATAGCGGAAAAGAGAATTACAGAAATAGCCAATTTCGATTTTTTGAATCCAAAAACAATTGGAACTGTCTTTGCTCGAATTAATTGATCTCCTTCAACGTCTTCCATATCTTTTACGACTTCTCTCGCGAAGTTCAATAAGAAGGCAAATCCCGCCAAGGCGAAAGAAAGAAAAACAATGAACTTATCGCCACGAAATTTGTCAAAAGGATAAATAAAATAGTTCTGAGTTGGACTCTCCAACAGCTGATGGCTCTGGTAAAAGTAAAGTCCCACCAGAAGTGGAACGAGTGCCGTTAGACCAGCAATTAGAATATTTCCCGTAAATAATTTACGCTTGAAGTACGATGAATAGTACCAAAGGATATTAATTGAAAGCAAATGGATGAAAACGTACCAGTAGGTCTCTAGTTTCCAACTCAAAAAAATGGCAATACTAAATGCGACGAAATTCAATCCCCAATGTGCGACAATAGCAACACGTCGTTTAAGGTGCTTGCCGATAATAAGCCGTTCGGGTTTGTTTACCCTGTCTGCTTTTACATCGAAGTAATCATTAATGATGTTACCGGCAGCAGCGATTAGGACTGTTGAAAAGACAAGAAGGAAAAAGTAAACACTTTGAACGTCGGTGTTTTCAGAATATTCAACGGCATCATTGAAGTACCAACCCAGACCGTACATGGTCAGGGCGATAATAAGCAAATTTAGCGGTCGCGCTAAACGAATTAAATGAATCATTCAGCCAATATTTTGTATTCGGTACGTCTGTTTGCCTGGTGTGCCTTCTCTTTGGCTTTATCTGTTGACAGCAATTCAATTTCCGCCATTGTAATAATTGGAACTGTACTTCCGTATCCTTTGTAGGTCATCCGTTCAGCTGGAACTTCCTTTGAAATCAAATAAGAATAAACAGCTTTTGCTCTGTTTTGAGATAGAACAAGGTTGTTCGATCCACGAACATCTGTATGTCCGCCAATTTCGATTTTAACCTTTGGATAGGTCATCATGAATTCAACCAATTTGTTTAGTTCAACAAAGGATTTAGGCCGCAAGGTCGCTTTGTTCACATCAAAGAAAACGTTTGCCAATGGAATTCCTTCGCTATTTTCACCATTTAAAGGTACCATCGGAACGTCCAAATGAATAGCCTCCAAGTTGTCAGGATTCTCCATGTCGAAGTTTTGCGTAAAGAATGCATATCCAGGGTATTGAACATTTAATGCGTATTCTTTGTTTACCGGAAGCGGAACAACGAATTCACCTGTCACAGGATCTGCCTTTGCTGACATTACTTCTTTTCCAGTTGCTAAATCAATCAATTGAAATTTCCCAGGAAGCGGCTCTCTTGTTTTTATGTCATAAACCAATCCTTCAAAATACAATGTTTTCGTTGGACGCATAGACTCTGGCATTGTGAAATAGTAAATGTCTAAATCGCCATACCCACCATCTCGATTGGAAGCAAAGAATGCAACTTCACCTTCTGGAGAAACCATCAATGAATTCTCGTCATACTTCGTGTTGATTGGATACCCTAGGTTTTTAGGCATGGACCAGTTTCCTTGTTCGTCCATTCTTGTAACGTATAAATCCGATCCTCCCATTCCTATATGCCCGCGAGAGGCGAAATAAAGCGTTTTACCGTCGGGGTGAATTAGAACTGATTCCTCTTTTTCCTTCGTATTAATGTGATCCGGTAAACGAATAGGATTGCCCCAATTGTCGTTTTCATCTTTGTAAGAAACGTAAATATCAGAATCATTCGATCCATTTCGTCCTCTTAAACCACGAATAAAATACATTGTTTTTCCATCAGAAGATAAGGAGGGTTGCGTTTCCCAATGCATTGAGTTTAGCATTCCTGGAAGGTTTTCAGGATTCGTCCATTTGGCTCCCAAACGATGTGTGATAAATAAATCGCAACTTCCGCGTCCATTTCTATTTACGCCGTACTCTCCAGTTACGTCAGGGCATCCTACAAACACCAAGGTTCTTCCATCGGCAGAAATTGTTGGAGCTCCTTCGTTGTTTACTGTGTTCACATTCGTCGGCATTGGAACAGCAGTGGCCCATTGATCTTGGATCAATTGAGAAACAAAGAAATCTTCCTGCTCCTTGAAGGATTGGCGCACACGGCCGTCTTTAATTCTTCGAGTAAACAAAATTGTTTTTCCATCGACAGTAATTGTCGGGAAGTATTCCGGTTGCGCCGTATTGATACCAGGTCCAGCATTAATAGGATCAAAAGGCAATGGGTTTAGGATGGCATCGCGCGCAAAAATACAGTTACGTCTTGTTTGACTTGCCACGGCTTGGAGTTCTGGACTCGCACTTCTATTGTTCATAAAGAGGTCCAAGTTTCGAATCGCATTGTCATAATCACCTGTTGCATGTTGTAAATTGCCCAAGTAAAAGTAAGTGCTTCCTGTTCTTGTGTGGTTGGGATTGATCGCTAACGCTTTTTTATAATGGTCAATCGCAGATTCATAATTATTCATGTTCTCCTCGAATTCACCTGCCAATACATGCGCTTCCCAGAAATTGGGTTCTTTGTCTAAAGCCTTCTTTAGAATTTCCAATCCAGCCGGGAAATTTGGTGTGTTCGTTCCTTCAATTTTTGATTCACGTGGAGCTTTCAAAGCGAGTTCAAAATACTTAATGGCTTTTTTATTGTCTGTTGAGTAGCCCTGCGATGTAGCGCAATTAGTGAATGAAAAAAGCGTAAATAGAATAAATATGTATTTCATAATTAAGGTATGTTCATGAATTTATGTGTCTGCAAAGAAATGTTCCAATTCGGATTTTCCCTTACATAGTCAATGATCTTAGACAAAAACCGTTCCTGTTTCGACCATTCCGGTTGGAGGTATAATTTACACTCTTTTGAAACTTTCGCCGCATGTTGTTCTGCCCATTCAAAATCAGATGGATGGCTAATTATAACCTTAAGTTCATTGGCGTTTAAGTAAGCATTTTCCACAGGTGCTTTGAATTTTTTAGGAGAGAAGCAGTACCAATCGATTTGACCTTTCAGTTCATAACAACCTGAGGTTTCTAAAGCCACTTCAATTCCGTTTTCTTTCAATAAGTTGGTAAGTTCATTTAAATCGTACATACAAGGTTCTCCACCCGTGATAACGCAAAAATTCGTTTTGGTTTCGAGAACGTTGTCAATTAATGATTGAACTGTTTGGTATTCATGGTCACCCGCGTTCCAACTATCCTTTACGTCGCACCAAACGCAACCCACGTCACATCCTGCTATTCGTATAAAATAGGCCGCTTTTCCGCTGTGAAAACCCTCCCCTTGAATCGTGTAAAATTGTTCCATAATTGGAAGGCCTACTTTCACGTTATTTGAATCTGAAATCATTGGGTCAAAAATACTAAAATTGAACTCATTCCTCGACTTTATTCAAGGTGTCTAAGTCATCAATGAACAATTCGATTTTACCCTCAGTGTTTGTTTTGAAGTTTTTAGAAAATTTCACACCATCGAGCCATTGATCACAACCAAATGATTTTCTTTCCGTCACCATTTGACTATGGGTTTCATCAAAAGCTTCTACTAAGGCTATAACCTCTGCGTTTCTTAACTTTATTTCTTGAATACTCATTCCGAGCAAAGGAGAATTTTCATCAATTTTATGAACGATCGTCCAAGTCAGTGGAAAGAAGTCAACGTGGTTGATTTGTAATTCTAAATTGTTGTACACCTTGTTGAACTGACCCTTTTCAGTCCCCTGATCGATAATCAACATTGTCTTAACGTTTGCATTCAAAAGAATTGAATTCCGCTGATTTACCATTTTGAACATGACGGCTGTTCCACCTTCGAAAGGAGAAATAAGGATGTTCTTCGAAAATTTAAGTTTACTCGATGGCTTTGAAAACCGTCCGTAAAGCAGACCGGTAATTAACGCAATACTTATTAGACCGATAAAGGATTCTAATGTAGCAACGATATTCGATCCAAGTCCGATGGGTGCCATTTGTCCATAACCGACAGAAGTTAAAGTCTGAGCAGAAAAGAAATAAGCATCAAAGAAGTTGGCTGTTTCAGGTTTTAGGCCAGAAATTTGATCCAAACCGATACCTAGGTAAATACTTGCAAAAATGGCATTTATAAAGAGGTATGCTAGAAGTGAGAAGAGGAAAAAACGTTTCCAAGAAATATCGATTAAAAACTTATAGAAATCTCGCACTCCACTGAAAGAACCATGACGAATGATGTTGTAAGATCCATCTTCGTTGATCATTCGTTTAACCTCATTTTCATATTTTGAACCTAAACCAGGATCCTTGCTTTTCGCCATTCGGCTAATTTAAGCATCAAGAATTAATTTGAACTAACAATAAACCAATTCTCTTGCAATCTTCTATGTTCCATTAAAAATAATCTCAAAGAAGAATTTCGTCTTGGTTTTTTTGAGTCAATAGATTTCTCCGAAATTGAATCAAATGTTTCTTTTATAAGGTCCAAAACATCGGAGCCCAATAGTTTTTTTGATGTTGAAGTATCAAAACTATAGTTCTCATAGACGTCGATAATTTTATTCTTACTATTCAATTCTGCATACGTTGGATTTCGTTTTCGATCCAACTCGTCCAGAAATGGAAGGAGTTTGGCACTCAAGTCTATGAAGTGACGTAAAATGAGAAGTGCCTCGTTGACGTTGTTAATCTGCTTTACATTCATAATCATTGATTTAGCTAGTTACTTAACCATAGTAACGTGCCAGGTTTTGTCCGCGTTGGTCAAATTCCATGTCAATTATCAAAATAGAGTTACCAATTAACATTTTGAAGTATTGAATGAAAACGTTTAATGCTATATTTGCCTAAATAATAAACCACTGATATGAAAAGAATATTACTAATTACTGCGTTGACCTTAACTTCTGGAGCTTTGTTTGCTCAACAGCAGATTGGAAACGGAGACATGGAAAATTGGGCAAATGATGACGAACCAGACAACTGGAATAGTTTTTTGACTGCCGCTGGATCTTTTGCATTTGCTGCAAGTGATCAATGTGATGAGTCTTCTGATGCTAGGCCTGGGTCTGCTGGAACTTCTTCATGTGAGTTATTTTCAACAAGTACTTTTGGAATTATCGCGAACGGAAACGTAACGCTTGGACAAATTCAAATGAACAGTGCAACACCTACCGCAGCCTCAAATCATAATAAAACATTAACTGGAGACACTGATTTCTCTCAAGTTTTGACGGATAAGCCAGATTCAATTGTATTTTGGGCAAACTTCATTCCGAATGGAGGTTCAGGAAATGCAAGAATGAAAGCATCGATTCATACTGATTATGATTATAGAGATCCTGAAGATGCCGCATCTACTGCAGAAGTTGTTGCTTCTGCGATTGTTAATTACCCTGCGACAAATGGATGGATGAGATTTTCTGTTGCATTCGATTACTCGGGAGCTTCATGTGCAAATGATTACATTTTAGTAACATTTACAACAAATGAAATTGCTGGTGGAGGTGATGCTGGAGATATTGTTAGAATTGACGATGTTGAGTTGATTTACAACCCGGTAAGCACTTGGTCGACAATCGATTCAGATGGTGACGGTGTTATTAACGCTGATGAGGTTACTGACGGTACTGATGTTTGTGATGTATGTGATTACGTTGAGGCGAGCCAAGTAACTCCTAGTGCACTTTGGGATGCAGCGGATTGCGATGGTGATGGTGTATTAAACGGAAATGATGCACAACCTCTTGTTGGATTGAATACTCTTTCTCAAGGTAACATCGCTGTTTCAATGGACAATACTTCAAATACAATTATCATCTCTTCAATCGATGAGTTGAATGGAGATTATACTGTATACAACATGATGGGACAAGTACTTCAAACTGGTGGTGTTGAATCTAACATTGCATTTGATGCGAACCCAGGTGTTTATTTTGTTCATATCGCAACGGATAATAAAGTATACAAATTCGAAATTCTTAAGAATTAGAATTAAGTTCTAAAAAACCTTAAATTTGAAGGGTCTTGACAGTGTCAGGACCCTTTTTTACTGCTATGAGAAACATCTTATTTTTAATTGCAATTGCTGTATCGTTTGCGACCAATGCGCAAGAAGGAACTTTAACTGGACTGGTTACAGATAACAATGACGAGCCTTTACTGGGAGCTTCAGTTATTTACCGTGCTGATTTCACCCGTGGTGACAATACGGATGATAATGGACTTTATTTCCTTAAACTTCCTGTGGGTAAATGTCGAATTATATGCAGATACACTTCAATGGTTACGGATACTTTCTTTGTTAATATCACTGAAGGAGACACGGTTACTCGAAACATTAAATTGCAACTCATCTATCAAGAAATTGATGACGTAACAGTGATGGTTGGGAAATTCGATAAGCCTTTAGAAGATCAAACGGTTTCGATGGAGATTCTTAAGCCTGAGATGATTGAGAATAAAAACACGAGAAGTATTGAAACTGCATTGGACCAAACGCCTGGATTGAACATCTTGGACGGCGAACCTCAAATTAGAGGTGGAAGTGGATTTACGTTCGGTGTTGGTTCGAAAGTAGCAGTAATTGTTGATGACATGCCGATGCTTTCGGGAGATGCAGGTCGACCAGAATGGGGATTCATTCCAGTAGAGAATATTCATCAAATTGAAGTGATAAAAGGAGCGGCATCGGTGCTTTCGGGAAGTTCTGCCTTGTCAGGGTCGATTCATATTCGAACGGCATATCCATCGAACAAACCAAAGACGAAAGTTAATATTTATTCAGGTTTTTATTCCAAGCCAAATGTTGAAGGTGCAACTTGGTGGGACGACTCACCGCTTATTACGGGCGCTAATTTCTTGCATTCAAGAAAAGTGAAAAATTGGGATATCGTTGTAGGAGGAAACCTAAATTACGACCACGGATACATCGGGCCTCCGGTTGAAGATTCAAGTATTCAAGCTTCTCAGTATGCAGATTCAATAACGAATTTCACGAATTCTCAAATGCAAAGTAAAAGGGCAAGGGTGAATTTTAATATCCGTCACCGTTCTAAAAAATACCGCGGGATGAGTTATGGTCTTAATGGAAACGCAATGATTTCTCAGTCAAATTTAGCGTTTGCCTGGTTGGGTGATTCTGCAAACTTATTTCGAGCTTATCCTGGCGCCATTATCCTTCAGGACCAATGGATTTTTCATTTAGACCCGTTTTTAAACCTAATGACACAATCCAATGGGAAGCATCAATTTAGAGGTCGAATGCTGCATTCGGACAATCAAATGACAGCCAATCAATCAAATAAGGCTACGACTTTTTATGGAGATTATATGTTTAAAAAGCAGTACAAATCCTTGGTTGACTTTGATTTTATTGGTGGAATTACAGGCCAGTTCATTAATTCTGAAGCAAATATGTACATCGGATCGGGAAGTCCGAACAATCAATTTTTAAATGTTTCTGCTTACACACAGTTGGAGAAAAAAATCAAGAAAGTCCTCAATTTATCCGTTGGAGGTCGAATTGAATATTTCCAACTAAACGATTCAATTACAGCATTAAAACCAATTTTTAGAGCAGGATCAAGTTTGAAAATATATCAAGAAACTTATTTGAGGGCTTCATACGGACAGGGGTTCAGGTTTCCTACAATCACTGAGCGCTATATCCGAACGGGAATTGGGAATTTCGGAGTGTTTCCCAACCCAGATTTAAAGCCTGAAAGCAGTTGGAATGCCGAGATTGGCGTGAAGCAAGGAATTAAAATTGGTGGGGTTTATGGTTATCTAGACCTCGCTGGATTCTGGCAAGAGTATCAAAATACGATTGAATATATGTTTGGCTTTTGGGGAGATCCATCTGTGCCAGGTTTTGCAGGGTTTAAATTTTTGAATACAGGGGAATCAAGAGTTTTAGGCCTTGATTTATCCTTCTCAGGAAAGGCTGATTTGGGAAAAAATGCCACTATGGTATTCATGACGGGATACAATTATATCGTGCCTACTTCATTAACACCTGACTACGTTTATGGTGCTGACACTTTGTTTTATCAGAAGGAATATTCTTATAACACAACATCTTTAGAGCCGTCAAGAGGCATTTTAAAATACAGATTCTTACACAATGTAAAGGCTGATGTTGAAGTAACAATTAAGAAGAAATTCAGTATCGGTGGAAGTGTTAAGTACTTTTCTAAAATTGAAAACATGGATATCGTAATCCAAGAATTTGAAGAAATGACGGACGGATTGGTGTATGTTCAAGACATTGAATACATGGATTTTTATTTCGCAAACAGAAAAGGGAACTGGATCTTTGATGCTCGGGTTTCATACAATCTAAATGACCATCATAAGATTGCCGTTGTTGGATCGAATATAACGAACAATGTTTATTCGTTGCGACCATTGAAAATCGAACAACCACGAACTATAATGCTTCAATACACGTATTCTTTAGATAAAAATAAGAAGGAAGGGGCAACAACTCCAGAAGGAGGTCCTGCTAAAGCTCAATTGTAGAAAAACTACCTTTCAATCATAATAATTGTTGTACTTTCGTCCCGACTTTGGTTTCTCTAGGCTTGCTTAGGGAATGAAAAAAGGAATTCGGTGTGAATCCGAAACTGTATCTGCAGCTGTAAATACTAAGAGTCGATTTTAACAAGTCACTGACCGTCACCTGATGGTTGGGAAGACAAAATCGATAAGGTATGAGTCAGAATACTTGCCCCGGTCAATTATTAAAGAGGACTTCAGATTAAAGTCGGATTTAGTACTGATCGCGAGCAGTACCATTTTCTCTTACCTGATTTTTTCACGTTTAACTTATTTAATTTTTTTAACGATGAAGAAACTTTACGTTTTAGCAACAGCTCTTATTATCGGAGCAAGTGCGCAAGCACAAACAATCGATTTCGAATCTTTTGGATTAGCACCAAACTCATTTGACAATGGCTCAGGTGGAGTTGGTGGGGAATTTGAATTCCTTGGTGGGGATGTAATTCTTACAAATTTTTATGATACTTCCTTTGGTGGGTATTGGTCAGATTTTTCAATTTCTAACATGAGCGATGTCGTAACATCAGGCTTCGGAAATCAATACAGCGCTTATCCTGGATCTGGAGCTTACAATTCAGAGACGTTCGCCGTACTTTACTACAACGGAAATATAGCGGCTACAACTTCGTATATTTCGATTGATTCGTTTTACATAGCCAATACAACGTATGCTGCGCTTTCAATGCTGAACGGTGATACTGGAGGATACGGTAAACAATTCGGAGCATCAGTAAGTGGAGATGTTCATGGAAACATTCCTGACGGAACAAATGGAGAAGATTTTTACCGTGTTTGGGTGTATGGCGCAGATGAATTCGGGAATATATTTGATTCAACAGAAGTGTATTTAGCGGATTTTCGTTTTGCTGATAATACACAAGATTACATTTCCGACGATTGGCTGAAGGTTGATTTAACAACTTTTTCGGCTCCTGTTTCAACCGTTACCTTTAAAATTGAATCGTCAGATACAACAGGTGGTTTTATCAATACACCTACTTATTTCGCAGTTGACAATGTTAGTGTGAAATACGGTTTAGGCTTTAATGAAAACCAATTGAACAACGTTTCAATGTATCCAAATCCTGCAACGGATCAATTAATGATCAAGGGTGAAGAAGGATTTCTTACAATTACTTCATTGACAGGAGAAGTTCTTTATTCTGAAGATCACGTTTCGTTTTCTCAATTGGATGTTTCAAACTATTCAAACGGTGTTTATGTAATCAAACTTATTAATGCATCTGGTTCGTATACGAATCGATTCATTAAACAATGATTTCATTAAGGAAAAATATTTTTATTGCGGGAGTGCTTCTAGTGCTCCCGTTTCTTGGTTTTGGCCAAATTGACACGACAAAAGTTGATTCTAATGCCGTTCATCTTGATCATATTAAACGTCAGGATATAAGCGAGATTTATATATCAATTCCGACCTTAGCCTATAAAAAACTTCGACCGATTGAGTTCGAAATTGGAAAAAAAGATATTGAAGAACTTGCCGCTGATGATGCTGGTGATTTGATAGCAAAGCTACCAGGTGTAAATGTAAAATCGTACGGCGGATTGGGAGGACTGAAAACAGTTTCTTACCACTCAATGGGAAGCGGGCATACGAGTATTGTTTTGGACGGAGTAATGCTTAACAATTCACAGTCTGGACAAGTAAATTTAGGACAAATTCAAAGCGATGGAGTGAGTTCTGTGAACCTCAATTCTGTTTCGCAAGGCGCTCTGTTTTTCCCCGTATCAGCTCAGATTTCAGGGAATGTTATTAGTTTGAATTCATTTCGTCGGTATTACGATAGAAAGTCATCACTAAGAGCAACCGTTAAATACGGTTCTTTCAACAGACAAGACGCCTATGTTTCCGGTTCAATATTGAAAGGGAAAAATTGGATGTTTTCAGCATTTGGAAGTCTCCGTCAAGCAGATGGAGATTACAATTATACCTTCTTGAATGGTTTAACGGAAGTTGAAGGGGCACGAAAAAACAACGATTATCGCGATCTTTATTTTGGTGCACAAGTTCAATACAAAACGAAAGAAGGCCGAAGATTCTATGTCGGTTACAAAGGCTCGATCATTCAGCAAGGCTTGCCAGGAGCGGTTATTCTTTACAACGAAACGGCCGACGAGAGGTTAGAGACAAATGATCATCTCATTTACGGGAGAGGCCATTGGATGTATAAAAAGGTAGGATTTAATATTTACGGAAATGTCAATCAAAACAATTTGAATTACAACGACCCGACGTATTTGAATACTGCTGGAAACATAAATGTCGATTACCTCAATAGAAACGCCGTTCTCGGATTGAAATTTCAAAGACAACAATTCCAAAACTATATTTTCGGAGGTGGAATAGAGCAGACCGTTAGTAATCTCGTTTCAAGTGATTCTTCTTTGTCCAATCCAATTCGTTTTCATTCAAAAGCCGTGACTTCATTTGTAAAGAACACTCCGATTGGAGATTTTACCTTGATGGTTTCTGGTCAGTATGTGAATGAAAATACAAGACTTGGATCAAGTTCCCGTGAACTATTCAAAGCGAATCCATTTTTTAGTTATCAATCGAGAGAAGTTAGAAATTTTCAGTATCAGCATACAGGAACGTACAAGAACTCTTTCAGAATGCCGTCATTTAATGAGTTGTATTACAACAGCGTCGGGAATGCTGAACTTTTACCAGAATCAGCGCATCAATTCATCTATATGCTCCGCATGATTCCTGTTGAAAGTATAACAAAGGATTTGGTCATTCGGACTTCTCTTTATTACAACCGAGTAAACAATAAGATCGTTGCTATCCCAACCAAGAACTTATTCGTTTGGTCGATGCAGAACGTAACGAATGTAAATGTTTTTGGAGGAGATGTTTCTGCCGAATTCGAATGGAAATTAAAAAAGGTCAACTATAAAATGACAGCCAACTATACGTATCAAAAGGCAATTGATATTACGGAAGGGTCTTTGAATTTTGGTGATCAAATTGCGTATACACCTGAGCACATGGCCAACTTTGATGTTGGAATGACCATTAAGAATTTCGGTTGTAGATTTTCAAATAATTTCACTGGAGGCCGCTATGCTTTGAATGAAAATACGGAATCGAATTTAGTTCAAGGGTATTTGATTTCAGACATCGCAGTCCATTATACTTTCCAATTGAAAAAGCAAAACAAATTTAAAATACAGGCAAACGTAAAGAACGTTTTTAATCAATCATACGCCTATGTGCGGTCGTTTGTGATGCCCGGAAGAAACTATTTAATCTCATTGAGTTATGCGCTTAATTAGCCTACTAGTTATAGGATTTGTTCTCTTTTCCTGTAAAAAGGACGAGACGAAATGTCCAGCTACTGCACCAAATTTAGCCAATGGCGCTTTGGTTCTTTGTGAAGGATTGTATCAACAAAACAATTCCTCAATTTCATGGGTCGATTTCTCTTCTGGAGTGATTGATAACTCTTATTTCGTGACGAGAACAAACCGTCAAATTGGAGATACTGGAAATGATATAAAGCGCTATGGAGGGAAAATTTATGTCGTCGTAAATGTATCCAGTGTAATCGAAGTGTTGTCCGCCTCAGATTTCACCTCTATTAAGCAAATTCAAATGGAAAGTGGAGGAGTGGCCAAGCAGCCAAGATCTATCGCTTTTTATGGTGGAAATGCTTACGTGACTTGCTACGACGGTTTTGTAGATGTTATTGATACAGGCTCATTGACCGTAACATCTCGAATTCCAGTTGGAAATAATCCCGAAGGATTGGCCGTTGCGAATGGTAAATTGTACGTTGCGAATTCGGGCGGGTTGAATTTCCCAAATGTAGATTCAACACTCTCTGTAATTGACTTGGCTACAAATGCTGAATTGATGAAGATCACGGTAGGAATTAATCCAGGGGAAGTTGTTTCGGATGCTTCAGGTGATGTGTATGTTATCTCCAGAGGTGATTATGGTGCGGTTCCATCGAGATTGAAACGTGTCAATTCAACAACGGATGTTCTTGCAGAATCATTTGCTTTTGACATTGATGGAATTTCACCAATGAATTCGAATTTCCTTGTATTTGATGCTAATTCGGTGAGTGTTTTTAATGCAAGTAGCGAAATAATCGAATCATCCAACTTCATTGATTTGTCTGAAGTCGTAACGCTCTATAACGTCTCTTACAATTCTTTTAATGACAAGATTTATATTTCAGACGCAATGAATTATACGAACACCGGTTACCTCAGAAAGTACAATTCGGTAGGTGTTTATGAAACAAGTTATCATGTTGGATTGAATCCAAAAAAAGTTCTTTTCTATGATTAAATATTTCTTCCTTTTCCTTCCGATCCTTAGTTGGGGGCAAAGTTTTGCGCCAGAACCAGGAGTTCTTGGGTCAACGGCAATTCATAAAGATTCATCTGTTTTTGTTACATGGGCAAACAATGCCGTTGTTACGCGAGGACCAATGAATTTACCCGTTCCTTCTGTTGGAAACGCGACATATGGAATAGATTCGGATGCAACAGGACAAGCTGATGGAACAGGAGTTGTGTCACTTGGAGACGGCGGTTCAGTGGTTCTGACATTTCCAGCGCCAATCAATAATGGAGTAGGACCTGACTTCGCTGTTTTTGAAAATGGTTTTACAGATCACTATATAGAATTGGCTTTTGTCGAGGTAAGTTCTGATGGTACTAATTTTTATCGTTTTGAATCAACAAGTGAAATTCAGACAGAGGTTCAACTGACAAACTTCGACACGGTAAATTGCCGTTATGTGAACAATTTCGCAGGAAAGTACAGAGCGCGCTACGGAACTCCATTTGACTTAGAAGAATTGGCCTTAACTCCAGGATTGAACGTTAATGCAATAACACATGTCAAAATAATTGATGTTGTTGGAACACTCGATCCGGCGTATGCGCGCTACGATGGACAAGGAACAATCACCAACGATCCGTATCCAACCAGTTTCGATTCAGGAGGATTTGATCTCGATGCTGTTGGCGTTATTCATGCTGCCGAATTAGGATTGATTGAAGAAGGATTGTCCGTTTCGATTTATCCAAATCCAACGACTGGAATTTTATTCATTGAAGGCAATCAAGAGTATGCGATTCAAGTCTTTAATTCAGAAGGAAGGTTGTTGATTGATACTACCATCGATCAAAAGATTGATTTATCGGAATTTGAATCTGGTATCTATTACGTTGCAATTCACTCGAAAGAGAGTAAGTTTGTAAAACGAATAGTGAAAATGTAATGGAACATCTGTCTAAGAATTTTTGGGAGTCAAGGTACGAGAAAGAAACAACGGGGTGGGATTTAGGAGAAGTATCTCCGCCAATTAAAGCCTATTTCGATCAAGTTGAAGATAAATCTTTACGCATATTAATTCCCGGTTGTGGAAACGGTCACGAAGTAGAATACTTATTCAACTTAGGATTTGACAACGTTCATGCCATGGATCTTGCGGAAGAACCCTTGTTGAATTTATTAAAACGCATTCCAACTTTTCCAGAAGAGCATATCATTTTCGGAGACTTTTTTGCTTTCAGCGGTGAATTCGACATTATTGTCGAGCAAACGATGTTTTGTGCGATTGATCCTGATTTAAGAAGCGCTTATGCCTCAAAATGTGAAGATTTACTTGCCGAAAACGGAAAAGTTGTCGGAGTTCTGTTTAATCGTGAGTTCCCTGATGGGCCACCTTATGGAGGTTCTAAAGAAGAGTATATGACGTATTTCGATCAATTTTCTTCTGTGGAAATGGAGGAGTGTTACAATTCAATTGAGCCGCGCCAAGGGGCAGAGTTGTTTGTTAAGATTTCGAAGTGAGTCTAGAAACTGTATATTAAAGCTACCAATGATGCTATTATAGCAAGGCCTAGTAACCCAAACCCTATTCTTGATCCAATTTTAGCAATCTTTTTTTTCTTCTCTCGTTTCTCATCTGAAATTGAACTGTTCGAGGAGAAGTCGCTTGCAATTTTACTGTCCTTGTCACCAACCTTGTATCCATTCAGTAATTTTTTACGAGTAAATGTATTGGTGATTTTTCCATTTTTATTTACAAATTCATAACGAATAGACGAATTTGTTTCTTTATCTATTCGCGCAAACCGAACAACACCTGTTTTTAAATAAATAGTGTCATGATAACCTAGGTTTGCTGCATTAAACGCAGGCTCTAGATTGTTTCTTTCGCCATCTACTGTGTACGATTTTAACAATGCGATTCGCGCACTGGTGGTTAAGACTCTTCCGGATGGAGTATTCTTGTACTTATACTTAACCGTAGAGTTTGTGATTTTGATTATGTCACAATAACGCGTTAAACCTGTTTTATAATTAATCGTATCCTCGTAAGTTTGTCCGTGCGACAATGCGGAAAGGGTTACAAAACACACTACCAGTAATGTTTTCATAAAGTAAAAGTAATTGAGATATTTATTCGATTTTTCGACATGCTTGACTTTTGGATCATTCGAACGATCTACGATTCAAACATTCCGTCAATCACCTTTGTCAAAGCATAATCCTTTTCAGTCAACCCGCCTGCATCATGCGTTGTAATGCTCACATCAAGTCTGTTGTATTGAATCTGCAAGTCTGCATGATGACCAATTTCATCTGAATGACGCGCCAACACAAGAACGGCTTCCGCCAATTCCGTTTGATTCTTAAAGACGAACTGCTTTTCTAGGTTTTCATCATTTTTTTTCCAACTCATATTTTTTCCAGTTTTTAGTTAATTGAAGAACGCGTACATTGAAACTAAACTAATCGAACAATCGATTCGATATTATTTCCAGTTTTTAGTCAACTGCACGACAGAATCAAAAAGTTGCTCGAAGCTATCGATCACAAAGTACTTACTTTGAACTTCATCGTTCTTAAAAGGTTGATTTATTATTGTGTCAACGTCAAATACTATTTTTTCCGTTCCGCCCTGAAGTGAAGAAATTGACTCCCCATAAGAAGAGGCAATTCCAGCCCCGTAAATTTTCAAGCCATCTTGCTCAATCAATCCAAATTCAATCGTAAACCAGTACAAACGTTGCAACATGATTAACTTCTCTTCATTGCCTATGAATGACTTTCCGAGCTTCCCGAATTCATGGGCGAAATCAGAAAACACCTCGTTCGACAGCAAAGGAGTGTGTCCATAGATGTCATGAAACATGTCGGGTTCTTCCAGGTAATCCAATTGCTCCATCGTCCTTAACCACGTTGAAGAGCAGAACTTCTTTTGTGCAAGAAAATTGAAGAATTCATCCACGGGAATTAGTCCTGGAACGCGAACAATTTCCCAGCCCGTTGTGGATTGAAACCACTCGTTAAGCTCTGTGAATTTTGGGATTGAGTTGGCGTTCAACACATCACTCATGTTTCCAAGAGCCAATAAATAGTCGCTGCAGGCCTTATCAGAAAGGTTAATCTGCTGTCTTTCAAAAAGCGTTTTCCAAACCAGGAAGTCTTCGTCTTTGTATTCGCTGAATTCTTGTTTCATTTTTTTCGTGTATAAAAAAAGCCCGATTCTGTTTAGAACCGGGCTTTTCAATTGTTATGTATACTACAACGTTTCCAGTTCACCTTAGTGTCTAGAATAATAATACGCTGTGTTTGTTTTCAAAATCATATTCAAATGTATCAATAAAAGTAATACTTCAACTTTCTTGCCATTAATTTTCTAATGGTGTGCACTTCATCACACCGTCTCTATCAATTTCATCAAGCGTCACTTTTTGGAAGGTATTGCTCAAACTTGGATTGAACGGAATCTTAACTTTTACATAGTTTTCAGTGAATCCATGCATCACGCCGCCGTTGTCCTCATTCTCAAAAAGTACAATTCCTGACTTTCCAATATTTGTTTCGTAAAAAGCGCGCTTCTTTTTGTCCGATAAGATATGAAGTTGTTTGCTGCGTTGCTTGCGGATGTTCATAGGAACGGGATCACCAAGTTTAATTGCTCCTGTGTTTGCGCGTTCAGAATACGTGAAAACGTGCAAGTAGGAAACATCTAGGTCTTTTATGAAATCAACAGTTTCCATGAAGTCTTCATCTGTTTCTCCCGGAAAACCTACAATTACATCAACACCAATACAAGCATCAGGACTGAACTTCTTAATTGCTTTTACGCGATCCGCGAATACCGAACGTTCGTATTTTCTTCGCATTGCTTTCAACAGCTTATCACTTCCAGATTGCAAAGGAATATGAAAGTGTGGCACAAACCGTTCTGATTTGGTCAAACAGAATTCAATGATTTCATCCGACAAAAGATTCGGTTCAATCGAAGAGATTCTAAAGCGATCAATTCCACCTACTTTATCCAAGCGTTTCGTCAATTCAAAAAAGTTCTCTTCGCCTCCTTGTCCGAAATCGCCAATGTTCACACCTGTCAGTACAACTTCCTTAACTTCCGTTTGAGCAATCTTTTTGGCTTCCACCAAAGTCTTGTCAATACTAGCGTTTCGGCTTTTCCCTCGCGCCAATGGAATCGTGCAAAATGTACAGAAATAATCACAGCCGTCTTGAATCTTTAGGAAAGAACGTGTTCTGTCTCCCAATGAAAAAGCAGGGATAAATTCTTTTGTATTCTTAATGCTTTCATTTGAAATTAACGCCTCTTCATTCTTATCAAGCGATTCAACGTGCTCAACAATATTGAACTTCTCGTTGGCCCCAAGAACAATGTCAACTCCTGGGATTTCAGCGATCAACGTTGGTTTTAATTGAGCGAAACAACCAATTATAGCAACAAATGCATTTGGATTGATCTTCATGGCCTTCTTCACCAATTGACGGCATTTTTTATCCGCATTTTCTGTAACCGAACAGGTGTTGATTACAAAAATATCTGGGGTGTCGTCAAACTTTACTTTGCCATAGCCAGCATCCTCGAATGCCCTACCAATGGTAGATGTTTCGGAGAAGTTGAGCTTGCACCCAAGTGTATAAAAAGCTACTTTTTTGTATTGATTCATGTGGCCGCAAAAATACAGAGATTCGCTTAACTATCAAAGATTAAGGGATTCTTTGAACGAATCAATGTACAAATCGTGAAAATTGACTTTCTTTGGGTTAAGAATATGGAAAAGAAAATCTCAATAGAATATACGCAACTTGCTGATTGGAAGGAATTAAACGAAGCCGATCAAAAATTAGTTGTCGCAGCTGAAAACATACTGAAATCAGCGTACGCCCCTTATAGCAAGTTCAGCGTTGGAGCGTCGTTGTTGCTGTCCAACGGCGAAATTGTTTCGGGGAGCAATCAAGAAAACATCGCTTATCCTTCTGGATTGTGTGCGGAGCGTGTTGCCCTTTTTTATGCAGGGTCAAACTATCCGAACGAAACGGTTGAAACGCTTTGTGTAATCGCAAAAGGCGATCTCGTTGACATTGACACGATTCTTTCGCCATGTGGAGGGTGCAGGCAGGTAATGGTTGAGACAGAAATGAGACAGCAAAAGGCATATCGCGTTATTATGGTCAGTCAGAACGGCTCTGTAATCGTATTTAATTCTGCGACTGAATTGTTGCCATTAGCATTTGGAGTATGAAGTTGAAATATTTAGGAATGTTATTTACTGGAATTCTATTAATTGCTTCCTGTAAAACGGCACCAATTTGTGTTTTTGATCGAGTTTCTGAAACGATTGGTCCCGAGCCAAGAATCGTTGATGGTAAAGTTTCTCAAGATATTTTTTCAGCAGATCATTCTGATACTGCAACCTTAACGATTGATTACTCATATTACTCAACTCAGTTTTCATCCAACCTGATGGACAGTGTTTATAAGGATTCTGTAAATAGTTTAATTGCAAGAATTGTATCGTCTGAAACATTACTAGAATCAGGGATCTATCCACTTCAACATCATTTCTTTGCCGCGCAGCTCGATTCAATGGCTGCCGAATGGAACTTGTATAAAGCGGAAGAGTCAATACCATGGGAAATGGAGATGTCGGTAGGAATCCATGAATATGCAAGTTTTGCGGAGGTGACAGCATTTGGATGGGCCTATACTGGTGGAGCGCATGGAAATGGATACAACAACTATTTTCAATTTGATAAAAGTACTGGGAAAGCTTTAAAATTAACTGATTTTTTCACTGACGTAAATGCACTGAATAAAATCGCAGAACCGCACTTTCGAAAGCTTTTCGAATTGACCGATAAAGAGAGTTTAAATGACTACGGATTCTGGTTTGAAAATGACCAATTCTCTGTTTATGAAAACTTTACATTTCAAGGAGGAGAGGTGCTCTTCTACTACAATTCATACGAGATTGCACCTTACTCTGGTGGGCCAACTGAACTCTTGGTTCCATTCGAAGAAATCAAACACCTCTTGAAGCGCGATATTTAACATTTAGCAAGGGAGATGTGCAGAATAAAAACAATTATTTTCAGCTTAGATTTTATATATTTGTCGTTGCTTATTATTTAAATTAACGACATGGCGGTTAAGTCTCAAAAACCAACAAAAACTACGCGTAAAGCGAAGTCGGCCGGAAAGCCAAAGTTTTCTAAGGAAACGTATATCAAATGGTATACTGATATGTTACTCATTCGTAAGTTTGAGGAAAAGACAGGTCAACTATATATTCAACAAAAATTTGGTGGGTTTTGTCACTTGTACATTGGTCAAGAGGCCATTGTTGCAGGAACTGCAAGTGGTAGTATTAAAGGTGATAAGCACATGACAGCATACCGCGATCATGGTCATCCAATTGCATTGGGAACGAATCCTCGAGCATTGATGGCTGAATTGTACGGCAGAACAACAGGATGTTCCAAAGGTAAAGGTGGCTCAATGCACTTCTTCGATAAAGAAGTTGGTTTTATGGGAGGTCATGGAATCGTTGGAGCACAAATTGCGATGGGAGCTGGAGTTGGATTCGCTGAGAAATACAACGAAACAGGAAATGTAGCATTTGTATCAATGGGAGATGGCGCAGTTCGTCAGGGAGCATTGCACGAAACGTTCAACATGGCGATGATCTGGAAATTACCAGTAATCTTCATTATTGAAAATAACAATTACGCAATGGGTACTTCGGTTGAACGTACTACAAACGTAACTGATTTGTCTAAAATTGGTCATTCATACGAAATGCCTTCTCGATCAGTCAATGGAATGTCTCCAGAAGCGGTTCACGAAGCAATTAAAGAAGCTGCTGACAGAGCTAGAAAAGGGGACGGACCAACATTGTTGGATATCAGAACATATAGATACAAGGGACACTCGATGTCAGATCCTCAGAAATACAGATCGAAAGATGAGGTAGCTGAATGGCAATCGCAAGATCCAATTGACCACTGTTTAGAAGTGATCAAGGAGAATAAATGGTTGTCTGAAAAGAAAATCGAAGAGATTGGTGCGTGGGTAAGAAACGAAGTGAAGGAATCAATTGAATTCGCTGAAAATTCTCCGTATCCAGAAGGAAAAGATTTGTATGAGGATGTCTACAAGGAAAAAGACTACCCATTTATTAAAGAATACTAAGCTTAAGAAATTAGATCGAATATGGCGGAAATTGTATATATGCCGAAGTTGAGCGACACAATGACTGAAGGAGTTGTTGCTGAATGGACTGTAAAAGTAGGGGATGAGGTTGCATCGGGAGAAATTTTGGCAGAAATTGAAACTGACAAGGCAACGATGGAATTCGAATCATTTTATGATGGTGTTCTGTTGTACATTGGAGTTGAAAAAGGAGCTACGGCGCCAATTAACTCTATTCTGGCAATCATCGGGGATAAAGGAGAAGATGTTGACAAGCTTTTAGCAGAAGCTGAAAAAGCGACACCTGCTCCTAAAAAAGAGGAAGAAGTTCCTTCACCTGCTAAAGAAGTTGCTCAACCTGCTGCTGTTGCCGCACCGGTATCAACGCCAGCGCCGGCACCAGTTGCTCCTGTAGTTGCTGACACAAACGGACGCGTATTTGCTTCGCCGCTTGCTAAGAAAATGGCAAACGACAAAGGAATCGACTTGAGTAATGTTGGTGGAACTGGGGAAAACGGAAGAATTGTAAAAAGAGATATTGATCACTATACGCCTTACGTTGGTGCATCAAACGGAAAAAGAGCATTTGTTGGAACGGAATCATTTACGGATGAGCCGATTTCACAAATGAGAAAGACAATTGCGAAACGTCTTGCTGAAAGTAAATTCACAGCGCCGCATTTCTATTTAACGATTGCGATGGATATGGATAACGCGATTTCAGCTCGAAAGCAAATCAATTCATTGGAAGGAGTGAAAGTTTCATTCAATGATATGGTGATTAAAGCCGTTGCATTATCTCTTAGAGAGCATCCAAATGTGAACAGCGCTTGGCTTGGAGAAGTTATTCGCCGTAACGAGCATGTACACATTGGTGTTGCTGTTGCTGTTGACGATGGATTGTTGGTTCCTGTAGTTCGCTTTGCGGATGGAAAGGACATGCAACAAATCGGATCTGAAGTAAGAGAACTTGCCAAGAAAGCGAAGTCAAAGAAATTGCAACCGCAAGAGTGGGAAGGAAATACATTTACCATTTCCAACTTGGGAATGTTTGGAATTGAAGCATTCACGGCGATTGTAAATCCTCCAGACAGCTGTATTCTTGCCGTAGGTGGAATAAGCGAGGTGCCTGTTGTAAAAGACGGTCAGGTCGTTCCTGGTAATGTAATGAAAGTAACATTGTCTTGTGATCATCGTGTTGTTGATGGTGCAACCGGATCAATGTTCTTGAACACATTCAAAAATTATATGGAGAATCCAGTTTCAATGTTGATGTAACAGAAACTTAAAATATAGTTGAAGGGCTGTTCGAAAGAACAGCCCTTTTTTGTTTGACTTTACCTCCAATACGGATTGTGTGTAGAATCCTTATTCCATTGGTTGTGTCCAAAATCGCGAACAGCCTTGATAACCATTAAAACACCGGCAGAAACAACATATAATTTTCCTTTGTGCGAAATCGGCTGACTGTCTATACTTTCCTCACTTTCGCTTAAAATAGTGGATGTGCCAGTTCTTATGTCATAGCTCATTACTTTTCCGTCCATTGTTCCCACGATGACTTTTCCGTCAGCAACAATTGGAATTTGAGCAGGATCTGTACGTGCTGCTTTTTCCCAAAGAACTGTTTCATTTCTAGCATCAAATGCCGTGATCTTGTCCTTGTCCAGTACAACAACAACTTCGTTTTTATAAACAATCGGATGAGATCCGTTGAAGTTCATGTCGTTGTACGAACTATGGTTTTCAGAAATCAAAGTCGGATTCATATCCTTTTTGTAAATTTTCTTTTTCTTCAATGTTTTGCGATCTAGAACTACAACGTTTTCTTGTGGTCCATTTTTCACTGTTAAAAAGATTTCAGTGGCTGTAATCGTTGGAGACGACACCGCTTGAACATCTTTTGAATCCAATGTTCGTTCTCCCGTCTTTTTATCGAAGACGTAATAATTACCGCTGTGAGAAGCGACGTGAACTTCAGTACCCTCAACAACTGGACAAGCAATTACTTCTTTGTCAATCCAATTCATCCAGTTCAACTTGCCCGTTCTCAAGTCAAAGGAAGCGAGAACGAAGCTTTCTTCATTGTCCAATGGATTTGTTCCACCGTTGTTATAAACTGCATAGACGCTGTTGTCATCAGCAGATGGAGTAGAGTAGATTGTGCCAGCAAGCCATTTACTCCACAACAAATCACCCGTTTCTGAATCAATGGCATAAAGCGTGCAAGAATACGTGTTGATAAGAAGAACTCCGTCGTGGAACACAGCTGGTGAAATTCCAGATTCACCCAATTCAACGCCCCATAGGTATTTACCGTCGGAAGCGTTTAAGGCATAGAAATTTGGAGAGTAAAATCCTTCTTGGGTAAATAATTTATTATCGGCAATTGTTGGAGTTCCCATTTCCGATGAATTTCCGAAATCCAAATTAAATCCTTTTGACGTTGGTTTTAAATAATCGGTAGGTTGATCGGCTTTGCGAATTGGTGTTTCACGAAAGCTAGTTACAAATCCTTTTTCGTTAGCCTTGGCCTCCAGTCTTCGGTCTTCCATCATTTGTTCGATTACCGCGGAACCTCTGTATCGTCGCGTACTCATTGCTTGACCAAAGCCTCTTGTTTCGCTGGCTTTAACCAAATGAACGCCTTCTTCATACTTCAAATTCATTACATAATTGGTTCCTTTTTTAAGCATGAATTTAGCGTATCCATTATCATTCGTCATGCTTTCATAGGTTCTAGAACCGTCTTGAGCAACTAGGTATACGGGCTCTCCCGAAGAAGGATTTCCGTCATAATCTTTTAGATTCAGCTCGAAAAGCATGTGTCTCGTTGTGCCCGTTGTTTGGCTGATGTTTTTTTGATGAATGGTATCGTTGTTGACTGTTTCTCGAACAATCGTTTTCTTATAATTGATTGTCTGTCGCATTTCACCATTTGCGAAATCTGGAACTTTAACGTTTTGAACGGCTTCAATTTCCTCTACATCAACCTCATATTCTCTATTTATTTTTAAGTAGAATGTCGCTTTTCCTGAACCATTACTCACTCCATCGTACTTGATTTTATCAACAAAATCTACAATTTGGACTGAAACGCCAGGTGTTCCTGAACTTCCCATTTCTTTAATTTGCATAACTACTTTTGCTACTCCCGGCTTTCCTTGATTGTGTGTGCCACGGAGTGTTTGAAATGCAATTCCTTCTCTGTTTTGCTTCGGAGTCACTTTAAATACTCCTTTCGGATCATACGTTGAAGATCTCGATGCAGAACCTTTGTATCCTGCTTTCACTGTATAAGTTGCCGCTTCTGGTTTGTCCAAATAGCTAAATGTGTACATCCCAGGTTCGCTGAGTGTGAAATTCACATCTCCCGTTGCGTTGGTTTTTTGTACAAGAACGACGCTGCCATTTTTTGCAGTTACTTCAACGTTATACATGGGTTTGTTCTTGGTATTCTTAATTTTCATCGAGAATTCAATCTGTGCTTGCACAGAAAGATTTACTGCTAATAAGGCAATTAAAGAAAGGATCAATTTCATAGAATTGGTTTTTGATTGTTAGAGATGTTACTAAAAAGTAACGAGTCGTTTTGGAATCGTTACGTCAATATGTTGAAAATCATGAATTTTAACTCAAATACGATGTGCTACTTCAAATTTTCAAGGTCTTCAATGAGTTTGAGGATTTCCTCTGGTTCAAGATAGACCATTTTTTTGTACGCCTTGTATTTCGCGCTTCCCTTTGATTCGTTTAAAACATAGTTTGACCAAGCATGGAGTTGCTTTCCTAGTCCAATGGAAACAGTCATTGAATCGATTTCTTTTTCAAATTTTTCTTTTCCCTTTAAACTTGAATATGAAAAAAGCCGCTTTAAAACGCCACCAAACGATCGCTGTCGATAATCCCAAAAATGTGTCAATTCATGTCCAAAAAGTCCAATGTGAGCCTCAAAAGGAACGTCTTTTAAGTAGATCAAACTGTCTTGATTTCGTGTGTTGATTCGGATGACATATTTCCGATTGGTTCGTTTTCTGAACAACAGCGACGCGAAAGTCGGTCGAGCATTTAAGGTTGTTTTTATACGCGCTTCTTTGAACGTGATTTCAGAACTGTCCAATTCAGGGAAGTACGATAAAGCGGTGTAAAAGGCAAGCGCATACTCGTCTGGAACCGTTTTTCCATAACCAAATATGGACTTGAGTGAATCCAGTTGATGAGCGGAGAGGTTATCTCTCTCTTCGGGGTTTTTGGTTTGAGAAAGCAGAGAGAAACCACAATTAGTCATGAAAAGAATGATAAAAAACTTCACCATTATCGCGTTTTAAATGAGTTACAAGTTAACAATGATTTATTACAATCGTTTATTTTCAGGTTGCACAGAATACTTAATGGGCGGCATATAAAAAAACCACCATCAAATTTTGAAGGTGGTTTTAAATCTCCGTAGAGATGTATTTTATAAAAGTGACCGTAAACTGAAGATTCTAATGGATTGTCATCAGAATAAATTCGTGGCACTTTGGTTCGTTTAGTCTTCTGAATTCGCTGGTGTTGACGCCTCAGCTTCTTTAAGCATATCAGCTTTGTGTTTTTCCAATTCTGCTTCAGTCGGAGGTACAATTGCTGCTGGAGCTTTAATGTCTGTCAATTCAGCTGCAGCTTCAGACTCATTAACGTCTGGGTTTGCTACCAATTCAGCTTTAATTGCAGCTACTTCAGCTTCTCCTGATAATGGTGCTGGAGGCGCAGTTGTTGCTGCTACTTCTTTTTCTAAGTCCGCATGAAACTCTTTAGGAAGGCTTTCTAAAATTGCAGCCATATTTGCTTCTAAACTTTCTTTTGCTTTATTCATGATAATGGTTTTACGAGATTTGATCTCTATTAATTCAGTCGATTAAGGTAGTAATTATTTTCCCGAAAGATCAACAGTTAATACATGTTACGTACATGTTGCAACCGATTTAAGTACATGTGCGCATAATTTCGATTGAGATTGATACTATTGGACTTCTCGTAAGTTGTTCTCTTTCCTATCACTAATTCTTTAACATTGGTGCTAATTTCACCAACCAAACGAGTTTATTCCTATTTATTGCAAGAATTATTCACTACTCAACTTTGAATATTTTCTCAGTAGTGCCATCACTATAGAGGTGTATTTGCAAAGAGTTTAATTCCTGTTTGGTAGGCCTCCCTAACACATCGAATATTCCGATCAATTCTTTGTTTCCTTCATTTATTTCTTGAATACCCACTGAATTCAAATGGACTGGCTGCTGTTGCGTAACGCAATGAATCATGCCTCCGTAAGCATATAGATTCCGCACATCCACGCCAACAACAGTTCTGTTTGAGTAGAACCCTTCGAGAATTGAAATTGCAGTGGCGTCCATTGGATCGTTGTAGGTTGGTACTAAAACAACATCATTTGCGATGTAGTAGTTCACGTAAGAACCTTTATAACCTAAATCATCATTGTAAGTGGTAACGACATTGTTTTGAGTCAATGGAAGGTAAACATAATTGTATGCCGTTCCACTTGTGTTCGAAGCAGAATATAGAGTACTCATGTCGCTTGCAGAAACTTCCCAATAAATTAAATCCAGACTGTCCATTGTCACAATTGTATTTTCATCTGCAAATTTCACGAAGCCGTCAATGTGCATATCTGTGATCTCCAAACCGTAAACGCCATTCAGCCATATGAATTGAGTAATTCCTATATAACGTGTCAAACTGTCTTCGATTTGTTGTTCTGTAAATGATGGGTTCCGGCTAAAATGCGTAATTGAACTCCTCGTCGCAATCATAGTTCCAGCGCCGTCATGTTCAATTGCGCCTCCTTCAAGAACGACTCCGTTTAGGTTTATAACGGGTACGCCAATATCTGAACCAACGCTTTGTGGAATAAGATCACAGTTTGAATAAGGTGTATCGAATCCCCAACCGTTAAATCCCCAATCAATAATGGTGAGGTCATCGTTTTGGTTGTAAACAAACATTGGTCCGTTGTCCCTGCTCCAAACGTCATCCGTCGGGTGTACGTAAAAATCGATGTTCGTTAACGGGATGGCAGCATTGTTCAATACATTTATGATTCGTGCCAATTCAGCGCTGTCAGTTGCAATGATATGGACTTTTTCACCACTTTGCAGCGCGTTTGCCATGGAGATAAAAGTTTGTTCCACATCGGAAATATACGTTGGGCCATAAAGACCGTTGTGAGGCCATTGCAGCCAAGTACCTTCATGTTCGGAAGTCTCTTCTGGCATTGTGTATTCCACTTGTGCGGTTGCTAGTAAGGGGAAGAACAGCGCTAAAAAAACGATAGATGTATTGATTGCGATTTGTTTCATGGTGGTATTGAATTTAAGCCAAGCTGTTGTAAGAGTACTTTTAATGTTAAGTATTACCGTTACTGCTCAGTGATTTGGAATACTCTTTCGGTGCTCCCATCACTGTAAGTAATGATTAAAGGAGTATTCGGCTTGAATGTTGTTTCTCTTCCCATGAAGTCTAAAACTTTTACAATTTCACGATCCACTAATAGTGCTTCTTCGATGGAATTTGTCCCAACGCAATTTGGAACGATACTTGAAGTTGGAATTAAATTAAGCGCATAATCGTAGAGTTCGTCGCAGATAAATAGGGCATCACCTTCACCATTTGTTAGAATACATATTCCGATGTTGGTAACGGGATCCAAGTACATGTCTGTCGAAACTCCATCTTCACCTCCGTTATGTCCCCAAAGCATCGCTGAACCTCCAGAGTGGAATAGTTCTTCCTGATACCAATTCAATCCTTGAGTCGCTTCCAATGAAGGGACCTGAGGAGACCACATCTCATTAATGGATGCTTGAGTTAGTATAGAGTTCGCTCCAAGTGTTCCTCCATTTAGATAGGCGATCATGAAATTGCCCAAATCCATTACATTGCTGCGCAATTGTCCATCGGGATAATCCGCAAAACCATAATGAGGATAGGCCACGTAGTTTCCTCCTTGATATGAATAGGGCCGCGCAACGTGACTTGAGTCAAAATCGGCAAAATGCCACGCCGTTTTTTCCATACACAATGGATCGAAAATGTTGTCTTCGCAGAAATCATCAAACGGCATTCCCGTAGCGGATTCCGTCACAAATCCATTCAATGCTGTTCCCATATTTGAATAGCTGTAATTCGTTCCGGGCGCTGCATTAATAAAATTATCTACAGGGTCATAATCCGCACCACTGATGGAGAAATAGCGTTGAATACAATCGCCAAGAGAAATTGTGGGGTCGGGGTAGTCATAATATAAATCCATTGCTGCCCCGTCGTTTATTGAAGCCGAATGCGTCATTAACTGGCGTATCGTAACAGGATCATTCTGAAAGCCTGGAATTTCCAATGGCCATGTTAAATAAGTGCTAACATCCGTGTCGAGGTCAATCATTCCGGATTCAAAAGCTTGCATTGCGGCGGTTCCTGTAAAGACTTTAGACATCGAAGCGAGTAAGAATACTGTAGTGTCTTGAACGAGAACTGAATTTTCAACATCGGCATAGCCATACGATTCTATCCAGATAATTTCACCGTTCTTGACAATAATCGCAGAAACTCCTGGAAATTTTTCGGATGCCATTTCGCCTTGAATGAATGCATCTAAACTTGCATTTGGGTTTGGATTTTGCGCCGTTGTATTAAAATAGCATCCGAGAAGAAAGAGTAAAATTAGAATTGAAACGCGCATAAAGAGTTTTTAATTGTTTGACTCAAATAACGCCGTTTTATTAGAGTACTTGGCACATCTTGATGTCCCAAAACGTGTTTTAGGATGGGTTTTGTAAATACCTAGAGGGGGAAACGTTAGTGACTTTTCTGAAGTTATTGTAAAATGATGACTTGGAGTTGAAGCCCGCTGCTTCTCCAATTCCGACGATACTAAACTTCGCGTGATCTTCACTTTTCAGCATAAGGATTGCCTCTTGAACTCTATATTGATTAATGAACGTATAAAAATTGGAACCGGTGTTTTTATTGATAGCATTTGAGATTTGACGCTCTGAAATCCCCATCAATTGAGATAATAATTTAAGGTTGAGATCAGCATTTAAAAAGGGCTTGTTTAATTGCATGAATTGTTCGATGTCTTCAAAAATCTTGTGCTCGATTTCAGTTACTTCATTTGTTTTCGAATCTTCTTTTGGGTCAGGATTATCACTTAATAGTTCTTTCGGAATTTCAATCTGCAAGTTGGATTGAAGCAACGCACCGGTACCTACATAAAAAATAAGCCCCAACTCTAACAGTGCTACTGGGGTATAGAAAAGATCATTCGTCTCCACATCAGACGAGAAAATGTAAAAAAGAATGTAATAGACTTCGGTTGTAATAATGATAATACAAACCCATTTTAGCCAATTCAAATACTTATAGCGAATAGTGGAAAAGTACTTGAATAAATTCCCATTGTAGGTGGCAATTTTCTTTAGAATAATGATTTGGATTATAACCGCGTAAAGAACTGTTAAGTAGGTGTATAATTCATCGAAGTAGTAAAGGAAATCACCCTCAGGATGTATGACTTTCAATTGTACTAAAATTAAAATCGCACATAAGAATACAAATTCAATTCCTCCAGCGAGAAGGTTTGAAACTCTCTTTTTTAATGAAATGGAGTCCACCATTTTGCTTTCTACATGAAGGAATACAAGATTCGGAATCAGGAAGAAAAATCGGAAAGGGTAGAGCAGGGTAAAATCAACGTTTGCATAATCGCTGTATGTTTCGCCTAATACAGCAAGGCCGAGACAAAGTAATAATATCCCTAGATATTTGAATTCAAATTTTCCATCTCTCCGGATCGAGAGCAAAACAACACCCATTAAGAGTGCTTGAACTATTGCGATATAATGTAAAGTATCTATCAAAGTGAAATGTGAATATATGTTGAATTGTACATAACTTCATGCAACCAACAAATTCACTCAAACTTAAAGCTTAACTTCTATTTTTCATAATAGTATCGCTTCCATATCTTCATATTATTCCCAACCCTTCAATTGATTTGCGTAAAAGGTCCACTCTGGAGTAGTCAAAACTTCATCAAAATCGGCCGAATACCAAGGACTTGTAGGATTAATAGGGTTTTTCAAAATTTGAGTTTCTTGAGCAGGCATATAACTTTGAGCAAGCAAAAATTTCTTTTCACCTGTATTAGGATTTACGACCATATCAGCAACAATGACTGCATGTCCAGGAGATCCGCCAAGAATAAAGACATCTCCAATTTCCATTTGATCAACAGGTTTTGATTTCATTTCTCGATCCAACGAAAGCGTTCCAGCATAGTTGAAAATAAGTTCCATATACTTCCAGAAATCTTGGTAGTTATTTGCTCTTGCGGCCCCATTTACCCAATACGTTTTATTTCCCTTGACAACCATTCGTTTGCCCTTCATCCATTCTGAATAATCAACTCGAAAACCATTCGTGAAGTTGAAATGAATTTTATCGTATTGCTTTGAATCCCACAAGTATTCCGCCTTTAATCGCATTACAGCATCGGCACATTGGTGTAAGTTTCTCTTTCCAATGTCCAAGTCAACAACGGCATCGTAGACATAACTAGATTTAGAGCTGCCATCGTAGTACTTCACCAAAGTTCCCGCTTCTTTCAAAGGAAGATTTCTCAAGTAATGTGCGAACGAACCAGAATCAACAGCTTCTCTTTCAAACCCTTTTGGCGGATTGAAGCGCGTTTGCAATAACATTCCCTCTGTGTTAATTACAGGTCCGAAAGCGGTTGAAGTCGTATCCGTCTTGCTTTCAGACGTTTCTGCGGAATTGTCTCCTTCTTGAGCACAGGCCTGAAGAACTATTGCAAATGATGCTAGAATTAATAATCTCATAGATAATCTTTTGTTGATTCAACAAGATAATGTTTGATTTGAAATAAGTAACAGTTTCTGGATATTGGATCGTCTTCGGCTTTTAGATATTGGATGTTAGATCGCTGCGCTTTTGGATCGCCTTCGGCTTTTGGATATTGGAATTTAGAGCGTGTTTCATAAACTAAAAGTGTCTAACAATCTAAACTCTAAATTCCAATATCCAAAAGGGAGGAACGACCGATCCAATATCCAACATCCAATATCCAAAAAAACCATTAACTTGCTCTCCATGAAATTCAAATTCGCTTTTCCGATCTTATTTTTAATGCTATTCACAGCTTGTTCTAATGAATCGTCACCAACGTCGAATCAAGAGGACGGAATTCAAGAAGATATCTCTCAGTTTGAAGCCCAACCCAAAGTAAACGATACACTTTTAAAAATTGCATTTAAGAATCTAGAGTTTGATATCGAGATTAAATCACCTGAAGGGTCCGCGAATGGAACTATTCTTGTCTTGCAAGGTTGGAATTTTCCAATAACCGATTGGTGCGATAGTACAACGCTTTGCGAAGAAGCTTTGAAACGAGGGTATATTTTGGTGTTTCCAGAGATGGGAAAAAGCATCTATTCTGATCAACACTATGATGAAACGAGGGCAGCTTGGAAGGATTATCCTACACGAAAATGGCTAAGAGATTCAGTGATTGGCAAATTACAAACCGATTTTGGATTATTCAAAGAGGATGGAAACAACTTCGTAATGGGATTGTCGACAGGTGGGAGAGGTGCATTGCTTTTGGCTTTGGACTTGCCTGAAATATTTTCAGGATGTGCAACGCTTTCTGGGGATTACGATCAATTTATGTTCCCAAATGACAATTTGTACATAGGTTATTTTGGAGTCATGAAGCAGTTTGAAAAACGGTGGCAAGGTCCTGAAAACCCAAGACAGTTGCTGCTTTCGAAGAACTTAAACGTGCCGCTTTACATTGGTCATGGAATGAAGGACAATGTTGTTCCTTACAAGCATTTCGAATTGATGAAAGAGTTTATTGATTTTGTCCAGCCAGAAGTGAAGGTTGAGTTCCATACGGATTCAACGGCACAACACAACTACACCTACTGGAATTCAGAAGTCACGAACGTATTGGACTTTTTCGAAAAACATTAGGTTCGAATTACTTCTTTTTCGCTTTCATTAAATTAGACGTTCCATTCACGTATTGGTAACCAATTCCGAAAGGCAAAGGTTTAACATTCGCTCCTTTGTTAGCAAAGATTAATGCCAAATCATCTTGAGGTCTTTCGTAGAACAATGAGATTGGTTTTACAAAGTTCCCGTAGAACGTTAAATCCCACAAGCTGGTATCAAAGAACTTAACTGGAATTCCAGAATCATCTTGAAGAACATATTCCGATTCGTCGAGAATTAAATTTCTAATAATGCTGAAGGTTGGTCTGTGCATTAAATAAGAAGCAGATTTCAAATAAGTAGACTTGATGTTCAATCCTTTGAAATAAGCCACCAGATCAGATCTCGTATCCAATCCCTTCGCAACCAAACCACCGCGACTATGGTACGCCATATTTTGAATGTTCACTGCGAAATACGTCAATGTTCTTACTTTTTCTTCGCCGTTGCGCTTAAAATAATACCTGTTTCCAATGTACGTTGAATCCGTAATGTTTGTCACATCTGTGGACAGTTCACCGTTGGGTTGAATTGCAACTTTTTCTTGGAACAAAACTTCGTGATCCGTTCTTGCCATAAAGTGCATCAAAACGTGCAAAGTCCCATCCATTTCAGTTTGGAAATCATCCGCCATTGCAATTGTTCTAAAGAAGCTCAATCCCAATATTGCATTCATTGATTTCTTCAAGCTTCCCAAGTATTTTCCATGCGTTCCGTCTTTTTGCTTTTGATCCAAATCTGGATAGTTCCCAACAGGCTCCAAAGCGATCATGGCAATGTTGTCATGGTCGGGGAAGAACAAGTCTGCATGCAAGAAATCAGCGCCTGAGAAAGGATAGAAAAGTGTTCCTCCATCTGTATTTACATCAGCGAGTTCTTGTTTGGTCCAGTCTCTAATTGTTGGAAGCTTGTTGTTTGTTTTTGTCCAAACAGCATTCAAGTTCGATTGGTACGATTTCCAACTTGCAGAAGACTCAAGTCCCTTGAATGAACTGTTGTCAGGGCCTTCATATCCTGCGATGTATTGCGCGAATTCATTGAATTTCCCATCTTGAGGGTTTACTTTTTCAACCTTGACCAAAGTATCTTCTGTATTCTCAGGTGTGTTTGATTCAGGCTTGTCAGTAGGTTTAGAATCTTCAGATCCACATGAAGTGATCAAAATTCCGGCGAAAAGGATTAGGATTAACTTGTTCATTGCGATTGGTTAAGTGTAGCACAAATGTGTGGAAATCTTTTTAAAGAAAGAAATGTTTAGAGTTTTCGTTAACAATTGAATATTAAATGATGCTAGTGATTTATTAAGCGTTCCAATTTGACTCGCATTTAGGTTTTTGCGAACAAACCCGTTTTAAAAGCTATCAGTTTTTCTTGTACTTTAGGCACTCGAAAAAATGAATATGCAAAACAAAAAATATACGCGTTCAGTAGCAGTTAACATGGTCATAGCGAACATGATTGGTACTGGAATATTTACAGCGCTCGGCTATCAGGTCTTTCCAGATGCTATTCCAGATGCTTTCACGATTATGCTGATCTGGTTCATCGGAGGTATAATTGCACTTTGTGGGGCCACAGTATATGGTGAGATAGCTACAACGATTAAAAAGTCGGGAGGAGAGTACGCGTTCCTTTCAGACCTTTACCATCCTTTGCTCGGTTTTATAAGCGGATGGATTTCAATTATTGTTGGATTTTCTGCTGCAATTGCTGCTCTAGCTCTCGCTGCAGGATCTTACTTTGTTCCTTTATTGGGAATCTCAGCTGATGATCCGGATTCAATGCCGATAATTAAAGCTGTCGGTATTTCTATGATTCTAATTGTAGTGCTAATTCAAGCCCGAGGCGTTAAGTTTGGCGGACGCTTCCAAAATTACGTGACCTACTTAAAGTTGGCGCTAATAGGCGTGTTTATCATTCTTCCATTTGCTTTCATTTATTATTATCCAGAAACGAACATCAGTTTTGCACCAACAGATAAATCTTCAGACCTCATTTTTAGCGGAACATTTGCCACATCTTTGGTTTGGGTGTTCTTTGCCTATAGCGGTTGGAATGCAAGTTCGTATATCGTAGGCTCTCTCGAAAATCCAAAGAAAAATTTACCCTATTCGCTTATCGTTGGAACAGTTATCGTGACCATTATTTACATGCTCCTTAATTTCGTTTTTCTATTTGTTGCCGATTTCGAAGAGCTAGCAGGAAAACCAGACTTGGGATATGTTGTAGCCAAGAAAATCTTAGGAGGTAATTTGGGATTGATCTTTAGTGCGGCGTTCTCTGTCGCACTTATTTCAGGATTGAGTGCAATGTTTATTGCTGGGCCGCGCGTTGTTCAAGAAATGGGTAAAGACCATAAACTGTTTAAGGCGCTTGGAAAACAAACAGAAAGTGGAGCGCCAATTTTGGCGTTGGTAACAATTATGATTCTTGCCGTGGGGATGCTTCTTTTGGGATCCTTTGAAATGATTATTCAATATGTCGGAGTAACATTGTCAATATTTGCTTTGTTGACCGTTATTGGCGTATTCATCCTGCGCGCAAGGAAAATGGGTAATGAGGACACTGTAAAAACGTGGGCGTATCCATTTACACCAATCATTTTTATACTATTCACCGTTTGGATGATCGTCTTCTTTGTTTGGCGTGATCCTTGGGTTGTAATTGTTTCCCTGGCTACAATGGTTCCAGCGGTTATAATTTATTATATCTCACAACGTGCAGAGAAATAAACTCTTTTTAATACTCTTTCTTTCTAGTTCTTTTCTATCTTCTGGGCAGGAAATCAATGATTCTGTCTCGTTGAGAAATTACATTCTTGAGCACGCGGAAGAATTTAAACTGTCGAAAGAAATCGTCACAGATCCTAAGTATAGGTTGCAATTGGTTTATACACAAGTAGATCATTCCGATTCAGTCCCTCAGTTTTCGACGAGTCATTTTGGAACACACCAGTATTATTATCCTGCAAGTTTGGTGAAGTTTCCTATTGCATTATTGACGTTGTCACATTTTCGGCAGTCCGGTATTTCTTTGGATGATATTCCAGTTTTTGGATCGGAAGTTTCGTGTAATAACGACAAATTCATTGCCCTTTCTCAATCAAAGTCAATTCGTTTTCGTCAAATGATACTGGAAATGATGGCGCTAAGTGACAACAACTTTTATTCTGCATTTTATCATCTGCTTAATCCAAAATTGATTAATGATCGACTGGAAAAGAATGGTTATTTCGGAACGAATATTTACAAAGCATTTACAGGATGCGAGAGGGCGGATCAATTGAAGACAAATTCCTGCAAAGTAGTCGACTCCAAAGGAGAGTTTAAAAGTTCCAGTCTTATGGCGGTATTGGATACCAACGAGATGCTAAAGAACTATTTTTTCACAGAAAGCCGTTTGTTTGGATCAAAACACGAAGATGAAAACGGAGATATCGTTTCCGGCCCTTACGATTTGAACTACAACTTAGAATTGCCTTTGCCCGAAGTAAATGACATGCTTATTCACTTGATGTACCCTGAAATTGGAGATCAGAAATTTTTAATGCGAAATGAAGACCGTGAATTCTTAATTGAATCCATGCAGAAGCATCCGAGAGAGGTGATCCCATCGTATCCTGCTCGAAGGTATTGGAAAAATGACAATGATTTAAAGTACGCAATAGTAGGCGAGGAGGGGACAACGCACAAAACGAAAACGACAAGTAAATTAGGACTTTCTTATGGTTTCACTTCTGAAATTGCCCACATTAAGAATGAAGCGGACGGCGTTGAATTTTTCATGTCAGTTAGTTTGTATACCAACGCAAATGATATCGTCAATGATGGCGAATACGAATACACGGAGGTTGCTAGGCCATTTGTAGCAAGGCTGTCTAAACTTCTGTATGCCTATGAATTAGAGAAATCTAAAAAGAAGTAAGTACTGGTACAATAATTGCAATTTATTATGCGTTCATAATAATAACCAGCGTTTCAAAATGTTTATTGTACCGAAATCATCGATGTTTACTTCTCCCTCTTAAGTATTCTCCAGCATCAGCTTTTTCATTCAATCGAATTTTTGGGATAAAACAACAACTTTAAAACCAAAAGCCATGCGAAGATCTATCTCACTCATCCTGTTGTTAACACTACCGTACCTGACTTTCTCCTTCAATTACCCTTACAAACGTTTGAATAAATTGTACGAAGCAAAGGATGAAAAATGCTTGAGCGTCGCTGAACGATTTATTAAAATTTTCCCGCACAATTCAGCGCCCTATTATTATGCCATGGCCGTTCACTTTGACAAAGCCCAAGTTCAGGAATCACCTCGAAAAAAATACAATGAATTGTCCAAAGCACTTAGTTATGCTAGGAGTTTTGAACGAATAAAGGACAAAGATTTTGAAGAGAAAATGAATTGGACAGACAAAGAGAATGAAATAAATATTTACGCTGAAGAGGTTATTGCTGAACTGAAAGAGGCCAAACTCCGACAGTTGAGTAAGGCGCTTGTTTCCAAACGAAAAAGAATGAAGTGGGAAAAAGTTGACCTCCCAAATAACGAGGAAGTAGAGATTGAGAGCGGCCCTGTTGCAAAATTGGATAAGGTAAAGGAAGTTGAAAGAATCGAATCCGTTTCTGAATCCAATAATGTAGATGGACAGTATTACGGCTTGGCGTTGGGAACAGAAATGATTCTATCCCATAGCAAGACAAGCGAAAAAAAGATGCTGGACTTGGTGAACGCCGAACGCAAAAAAAAGGGCATGGGACCATTGGTTTGGACAGAAAGCTTGGCGAACGCAGCTCGATACCACGCCTACGATATGGGAAGTCAAGACTACTTCTCACACGGCAGCCAAGATCGAAAAGGCGAAAATCTCATTGAAGTAGGGGGTACGTTTGATAGAATTCGGAAGTTTCATACAACGTCTTTTGTCAATTCAGAAAACATCGCTGCCGGCAATGAAAGAGCGGTGGATACATATTCACAATGGTACCACAGTCCTGGACATTATGATAACATGTTCAACAAATCCAGCAAAGAAGTTGGGATAGGTGTTGTCCATGTTCCTGGAAGCACGTACGGCTATTATTGGGTGTTTTGCACGGCTAACTAGAGAAGTAGCCCCAAATTATTTTTTTTCTATCAAAACCTGTGGTGTTAACTTCACAGGTTTTTTTTGATACAATTGGATTGATCGGTTTCTTAATTGTTGTAATATCTATGTAAATGAAAGACTTTATCATCTCATTTTAACGCCTTAGGAATGCTACTCAGGAATATTGCTTTATATTGTATTCGAATTAAATATAAAACCCAATATGAAGTTTCTGTTTCTGTTTTTATTCCTTCTGATAACATCCGTATCTATCTCTCAAAACCCATTGTGGATGCGCTACCCTAGCATTTCTCCAGATGGTAAAACAATTGCGTTTAATTATAAGGGCGATATATATTTGGTTGCTTCGACAGGTGGTGAAGCTAAAGCCATTACTACACATCAAGATCATGATTATGGCGCTGTTTGGTCGGAAGATGGTAAAAGTATTGCCTTTGCTTCTAACCGATACGGTAATTATGATGTGTTTGTAATGCCCTCGAAAGGTGGTGTTGCCAAAAGGTTAACGTATCATTCAACAAATGATATTCCACATTCATTTAAAGCAGATGGTTCTATTCTATTTACATCTTCAAGATTAGATGCCAATACCAACAGTCAGTTTCCTACTGGAGTCCTACCAGAATTATATTCTGTAAATGAAAATGGATTGTTAAAACAAGTATTGACGACTCCTGCTGAAGATGCTTCGTGGAATTCAGATAATTCTAAAATGATTTACCATGATAAAAAGGGCTATGAGAATATTTGGAGAAAACACCATACTTCTGCCATAACTAGGGATGTTTGGATGTATGACCCAGCAACAAAAGAGCACACGCAACTAACGGATTTTAATGGAGAGGATAGAAGTCCAGTCTGGAGTGCAGATGAAAAATCATTTTACTATTTATCTGAGGAGTCCGGTTCTTTCAATATTTGGAAGAAAGATATTTCAGGAGCTTCTAAAATGCAAGTAACAAAACTAGACAAGCATCCTGTGCGGTTTCTATCTTCATCTAATAATGGGGTATTAGCATTTGGATACGATGGTGAACTGTATACAATTTTAGAGGGAAATGAACCGCAAAAGATTTCAGTTCAAATAAACGCGGACAATGATTTTGTCGAAACACAATTAATAGATGTGACAAGTGAAGTATCAGACGTCGTTTATTCTCCGAACGGAAAAGAAATTGCTTTTGTAGCGAGAGGTGAAATTTTTGTGTCTTCACTGGATTATGCAAAGTCGAGAAGAATTACAAACACGCCTGAAGAGGAAAGAAACGTAAGTTTTAGTCCAGATGGCCGTTCGATTCTGTTTGCTGGAGAACGAAATGAAAGTTGGAATATCTATCAAGTATCGCTGACACGAGATGAAGAAATTAACTTTTACAATTCATCCGTTTTAAAGGAAGAAACACTTGTTAATACAAACAGTGAAACGTTTCAACCTTCCTACTCCCCGGATGGAAAAGAAATTGCTTTTTTAGAGGAAAGGGTAGTCTTAAGAGTAATGAATCTCGCTTCTAAGAAAACAAGAACCGTTTTAGAGAAAAAGTACAATTACTCGTATTCAGATGGAGATCAATCTTATGAATGGTCACCTGATAGTAAGTGGTTTTTAGTTAACTACTTGCCATTTAACAGGTGGAACCAAGATGTTGGTTTGATTTCTTCAGACGGCAAACAATTGATAAATCTGACAGAAACAGGTTACGAATGTTCCAATGCCAAATGGATGATGGGGGGAGAAGCTATCGTATGGTCATCAGGTAGAGATGGGATGAGAAGCCATGGTAGTTGGGGATCTCAATCAGATTGTTATGCAATGTTTTTAACGCAAGAAGCGTACGATAAATTTAACCTTTCAGATGCTGAATTTTCGATATTAAAAGAGCTTGAAAAAAAGGATGGAGCTAAGAAAACGGATGAAGACAAAAAAGGATCAGAGAAGGACGATGAAAAAGAAGCTGTAAAACCTCTTGTGTTTGATTTGGAAAAAGCGAAGGACAGAATTGAAAGATTAACAATAAATTCATCATCATTAAGTGATGTAATTCTTACCAAAGATGGCTCAAAACTATACTATTTGAGTGCCGTTGAAAAAGGATATGATCTTTGGGTTCGTGACTTTAAGAAAAACCAAACCAGTCTTTTATCTAAACTTGGAGCAGGTAACGGAGGCTTAAAGTTTGATAAAGGGGAAGAGCATGTAATTGTATTGTCCAATAAAAAGATTGTTAAGATTAGTGTTGCTGATGGTGGATCAAAACCTGTAACATATTCTGCGAAAATGAATTGGAACCAACAAGCCGAATTTGAATTCATTTACAATCATACATGGAGACAAACCCTAAAGAAATTTTATGTTGAAGACATGCATGGCGTTGATTGGGCTTTTTACAAAACAGAATACGCTAAGTTTTTACCACACATTAACAACGGCTATGATTTTGCCGAAATGCTCAGTGAATTGTTGGGTGAATTAAATGCATCACACACAGGTTCTGGATACAGAACATCGAAACCGGAAGGCGATCATACTGCTACATTTGGTTTTTATCCAGACTATACATTTAGCGGACAAGGTGTTCGAATTGCTGAAGTAATGGATAAAAGTCCGTTTTTAATTAAGGACTCTAAAGTTGCTAAGGGCAGCATAATCAAACAAATAAATGGCGTTGATGTATTGAACTTATCCAGTTATTTTCAATTGATGAATAACTTAAATGGTGAAAATGTATTGGTAACCTATACTGCAGCTAGCGGAAAAGATGAACAACAAGTATTCAAGCCAATTTCTTTACGCCAGGAAAATGATTTGGCTTATGAGCGTTATGTTAAGAACCGAGCGGAAGAAGTTGACAAACTATCTGACGGCAAATTGGGTTATGTTCACGTCAGGGGAATGAACTCTGAAAGCTTTAGACAAGTTTATTCAGATGCTTTGGGTAAATATGCCGACAAAGACGCATTAATTGTTGATACAAGATTCAATGGTGGTGGTTGGCTGCATGATGATTTAGCTACTTTTTTAAGTGGTGAATTGTATGCCACATTCTTACCGAGAGGTCAAAAAATTGGTCATGAGCCTTTAGCGAAATGGTACAAACCGTCAGCAGTAATCATCGGTGAAGGAAATTACTCGGATGCGCATGGTTTTCCGTTTGCATACCGCGCTTTGAAAATTGGAAAAACTGTTGGGATGCCTGTACCGGGAACGATGACTGCTGTTTGGTGGGAAACTCAAATAAACAGATCTATTTATTTTGGTATTCCTCAAGTAGGTATGCAAGGTACGGATGGAAAACTTAGAGAAAACTTCCAGTTTGAACCTGATATCAAATCAACAAATGACTATAAATCAGTTGCAGAAGGCAAGGACAATCAGCTGGAAGAAACGGTTAAATTACTGCTGAAGTAGCAGATCGCATTTCAATTCTCTTTGAACTAAAAACTACCTGTTTGGTCTTTTAGGTAAGAGGGAAACAGACTAGCTTGGGGATTCATTCATTGAATATTCTCAAAGATTGAATACGTTTAATTACTGGCAAATACATTGGTGTACCTTCAATAAGGTTATGAGCAAACTTGTTAATAACACTCCGGCAAACTATCACATATTTTAGAATGAAAGTGTTAAATTTAGCTTCCGATAACTATTGGTCTTCATTCATTTGGAGAAATTGACAGCCTAAACCAAAACAACGGGGTCTCCTTTACTACCACTGATAATCAATCAGGTCAAGTTGAAAGCCCTCATTTTATTAAGAACATTGAAAAAATGAACTACATGAATCGTTTGAAAGCTACTATGCTGCTCACGTTCGGTATGCTAATGACTGGCATATCTTTCGCGCAGGATTCCATTGTCCAAGCTACGATACTAGATTCAGCTGATGTGCAAGCTGATAAAATCTACAACAGTGGAATAAAAGAATACCAAAACAAAAATTACAAAGCCGCAATTAATGATTTCACAAAATCATTGGAGTTGCGCGCCGATTTCGAACCTGCCTATTTCAATCGTGCAATTTGTAAATCCGAAGACGGTGACTTGCCGGGAGCAATTGCCGATTTCGATAAATCAATAACGTATGTGGCTGTTAACCCAGAAACATGGTACTTGAGAGGCCAAGCGAAATACAAATCGAATGATTTGGAAGGTGCGGTTGCAGATTTCAATCAAACAACGAAATTGAAACCCAATCACGCTCAAGCGCATTACTACAAGGGCGTAATCAATTTTGAAGCGAAAGACTACGAAAGAGCAATTGAAGACTTTACGAAGGCGGTAAATGCTGACAAACGTCACGCTTATGCGTATAATGATCGAGGAAGTGCAAAACGTCAAATGGATAACATTGACGGAGCAATCATCGATTACAACAAAGCATTATTGATCGACAACAAAATGGCATTTACCCACAACAATTTGGGAAGTGCGTTGCGAAAGAAAGGCGATCTAAAAGGAGCACTGATGTCTTATTCAAAGGCCATTAGCTTGGACAGTAAATACTATATCGCTTATAACAATAGAGGAAGTGCTTATTTTGATTCAGGAGATTATCAAGAAGCGATTAGCGATTTCAGTAAAACAATCGAATTGAAAGCGGATTATGCTTTTGCTTACAACAACAGAGCAAGCGCTAAATTCAAATTGAAAGATTACAAAGGATGCGTCGAAGATTGTTCCAAAGCGATTGAGATTGATCCAAATTATCCTTACGCGTATCAAAATAGAGGAAATGCCAAAGAATTGATGAGAGATGATTTAGGAGCATGCGCCGATTGGAAAATGGCAGATGAGCTCGGAGCAGAGGGTGTTAAATCGTTTGTGGGAGCTTGCAACTAATCTTTAAGAGAAACATTATGATGACTAAAATACACCTACTTATTGCTGGATTGTTGCTCATAACTTCAAGAGCATTCGCGCAAGGAATTGAATTCGATAAGGACAATTTCAAAAATGACAAAGAGGGCTTAAAAGAGGCCAAAAACAACCTGAAAGAAGGAGATGACTTTTACGAACAAGGAGAAATTTATTTCAAAGAGGCCATTCCATTTTACGAAAAGGCGAATAAATTCAATCCTGATAACGCACTTCTAAACTATAAATTGGGAGAATGCTATTTGAGCTCAGTTTATAAGTCAAAAGCAATGGCGCATTTACTGAAAGCTCATAAATTACAGCCAAGTATCAATCCGAAAATCAATTTTTATTTGGGGCAAGCGTACCATTTAAACCTTGAATTTGATCAAGCCATCACGTGGTACAGTAAGTATCAATCAACTGTAATGCAAAATCCAGATCCATATTACAGAGACAATTTACAATTGAGAATTCAGCAGTGTTACAACGGAAAAAAGATAATTGAAAAACCGATTCGTGTTTTCATTGACAACCTTGGAGAAGCGGTAAATTCAAAGTACAACGAGTACGGAGCCGTAATTTCTGCCGATGAGTCGGTTATTATTTACACATCGAGAAGAGCGGGTTCAACAGGAGGGAAGATCGATCCAATGCTGAACGAACATTTTGAAGATTTATACATCTCAACAAAAAATGAGGATGGAACATGGGCACCTGCGGAGAATATGGGGGAGAATGTGAATACGAATGACCACGATGCGGTTGCGGCAATTTCAGCGGATGGACAAAGAATCATTATCTATAAAGGTAAATCCGGATTTGGTGATTTGTTCGAATGTGTTCTTGAAGGTTCGGAATGGAGCAAAGCGGAAGATTTAGGAAAAAACATTAATACAAAGAACACACACGAGCCATCGGCATGTTATTCGCCAGATGGAAACGTTATCTATTTCGTTTCCGATAAAGGAGGAGGAATTGGTGATCACGATATCTACATGTCACGAAGAGATGAAAAAGGGAAGTGGGGCCCAGCACAAAATTTAGGCGCTACAATTAACACGAAATACAAAGAAGACGGAGTTTATATGCACCCGGATGGAAAAACATTGTACTTCGGTTCTGAAGGGCACACATCTATGGGAGGTATGGACATTTTTAAATCCGTTTTGGATGTTACGAACAATACATGGAGTGAACCTGAGAACTTGGGATATCCTGTTAATACAGCAGATCAAGATGCGTTCTTTGTTATTTCGGCAAGTGGAAAACACGGTTATTACATGTCTTCCGCTCAAAAAGACAACAAAGGACTTCGTGATTTATACATGATTACATTCTTAGGTCCTGAAAAGCAAATGGTTTTGAACAATGAGGATAATCTTTTAGCAAGTGTTGCCGCTCCTATTAAAGATGTTGTTATTGCTCCTAAGGTTATGGTTAAGGAAGCGCAGCTTACAATTTTGAAAGGTGTTATTTCTGATTACTTGACGAAAGACCTTTTGGAAGCTGAAATCGAAATTGTAGACAACGAAGCGGACAAAGTAATTGCAACGTTTAAATCGAACAGTAAGACAGGAAGGTTCCTCGTTTCTCTTCCGGCAGGTAAAAATTACGGAATTGCAGTTAAGAAAGACGAATACCTGTTCCATTCAGAAAACTTCGATATTCCAAACACATCGGCTTTCCAGGAGGTAGAAAAGAACATTGAATTGAAAAAATTATCAGTTGGAAGTAAAATTGTTCTTCGTAACATCTTCTTTGATTTAGACAAAGCGACATTGCGTCCTGAGTCGACAACAGAGTTGAAACGATTGGTTGGATTGATGACAGATGTTCCGACATTGAAAATTGAATTGGGAGGCCATACGGATTCGCAAGGTTCGGATCCGCACAATCAGGATTTATCTGAAAGAAGAGCGAAAGCGGTAGTTGATTACTTAACGAAGGCTGGCATTTCTGCGGATCGATTGAAATCTGCCGGTTACGGTGAAACTCAATTGGTAAACGGCTGCACGAACGGTGTTAAATGTTCTGGTGCCCAACACCAAGAAAACAGAAGAACGGAGTTTAAGGTTTTGGCTTTTTAATTGTTAAATGCTATTTATAGTAATAGAGAAAGGTATTATGAAATTACTATTATTGATTCCAGTATTAACGGCGCTGACTCTAAGTTTCACTTCTTTCTCTCAAGAAGGGGAAGAATTTGAAGGTGTCATTTCCTATGATGTAGAAATAGATGTTAAGGATAATAGACTTGATAAAGAAAAAATAGAAGCTTTTTACGGGAAAAAGAAAGAATACTTTTATAAAAATGGAAATTATAAATGGTTGACGAAGAAGGGGAATCTAGTTTTTGAGATTTACAATTCTGAATTGGACACAAACCATACTATTACGCAAAAAGTGGATAACGACACATTGTACTTCCATAATTTTACAACTTCATCAGATTCTGTAATCGGAATAGATAGTGTAGCAATTGAAACAATTTGCGGGATAAAATGTCAAGGAATCAAATTTTCTGTTGCAAATGACGAAAACAACGAGTTAACCCGAACATTATTTTTCCCCATTGATTCACTTTCATATCCGAAGGATTATTATTTTAATCAAAAAGGAATGTCTAATGGAACAATCTATTCCTTTGGAGGAGCGATACCATTAAGGTTAATATTAGATATTAAAGGCGTTCCCTATAAAATTACATACACTGCTACAAAGTTGAAGGCAAGAAAATTGGACGAAAAGGAATTTCAATTCGATGGAAAAGCACCGAAGAAATACCGCTAAAATTCCGAGGCCAAGTAAAAGCTATCATGAAGAATAAAAATCACATGAACCAAGGTTTCAAAATGATACTGGCGGGATTGGTTTTGTGCATCATGACGCAAGCGTTAATGTTATTTATAGATCATTATGTGTTGGTTCATTTAGGGGAGTGGACAATGGAAATAGCAAACAAATTCCTCATTTTAAATTGGACTACAGTAGATAAAAATCTAATTCGCTGGTTTCCTTTAATTGTTGGCTTGGCGTGCGCTCTAGCAAATGTAAAAGATATTCAAGTACTTATTAAACGCGTGTTTTGGACCTTGCTAACTGTCTTAAGCTGCCTTCTATTAGCATACATTGTTGCATTATTTACTTGGACAAATGAACAAGCAGACTCTCCGCTTTTACCTCAATACATAAAGTATCAGCCGTTCGTACATTATTGGACTGTGTTTATTGCATTTGGTATATTAGTTCCAATGGTTCCACTTTTTAGAGACCGAAGAAAGAGGGCCGGAAATAATAATATAATTGATAGTTAAAATGCTAATTACAGTAAAGAATTCAAGGACTAGGTCTTAATTTTCAACCTGCTCAAACAACAACTTCACATTCGGATCGTACTTCATCGAGCTGATCATACTCTTGTTCTTTAAAACGAATGCTTCTTTCTTGCGAGAAATTTTGAAGGTTTTAATTTCTGAAGTCCCATCGACATAATTGAATTCGATTTCCAGGTTAAAATCAAAAACAAAAGTATTCTGTAATTGATGAATGCTTAGAATTTCTTGATCGTCAGTTGAATTGTAATTAATCTTCAATTTGGGTTGCTGCGTTTGATACAACCATTGATCAAAGAATTTATCAAGGCTGAAGTGGCATTCGTTTTCCATTACTCTTTGGAAGTCAGCTGTTGTTGCATTTCCAAATTTGAATTCATCATAATACGATCGGATTCCATTCCAGAAAACAGAGTCGCTCACTTCATTTCGAAGCATGTGTAAAAACCAAGCGCCCTTTTGATAGGAGTGAGGGTTCAACAGCACCATAAGCGATTCGTACGTCGAATCCACCACCGGATGATTGTATTGCTTTGAAAAATTAATTACACGGGCTCGTTCGCCAAACAAGCGCTCATTCATCGCTTCCGTTCCGTATTTATTCTCCCAATACAAATCGGTGAAATAGGTTGCAAATCCTTCGCTCAACCATAAATGTTTCCAATCGGCTTCACTTGCAGAATTCCCAAACCATTGATGCGCAATTTCATGAGCTATAAGCGCCTCCATTGTTCCTTCGCCCTTTACCGCTTTTTCATCATAAAAGATGTTTCCAGCATTCTCCATGCCGCCAAACTGCGTTGTAGATTGAACATTCGCCAATTTCTCAAAGGGGTATTCACCGATTGTTGAAACAAAGTAATCCACGACATCCTTCGCCACGGCCATGTCCGAAAATCCATTTTTTGCATCTTTCGAATACGCCCAAATACTCATTTCAAAAGCATGCTTGCTTTTAATTTTCTCAATGTCAAATTCTGCCAATCCAATCACCATAACTTTCGTTGGAAGCTGAATTTTCGATTCATAATAATGCATCCGTTTTTTTCGGTTGTATTCGGCACCAACAACAAACTCACCAGTAGCGATACATTGGTATTTCTTTGGAGCTATTACTGTGAAATTTACCATTGCCTTATCAGACGGATGGTCAACACAAGCGATCCAATGGCTTGCACGGTTCGGCCAATTGTCGCCAAAGAAAGTGCGGTCACCGAATTTGTTTTTGCCTATTATAAGTCCTGTTTCAGGGATTCCCGAGTAAATAATTGTGAAGGTCAATTCGTCTCCAGCTGATTTGTTGTTTGGAGAAAACCAGATTTTGTCGTTGGTATGCTCAACGGTTACTGGCTTTTTTTCTACATCAACTATTTGACTGATTTTCATTCCCATTCCGGATGCATCGTTTACCGAAATCAAGTTCAGATAGAAACGAGGCGTTTCCTTGAGGAGTTTGATTTTAACAATTTCTTTAACATGAATCACATCATCTTTGTCGCCAACTTCAATCGTCATATCGTAAGAGAGCACGTCGATCTTATCGAGCTGGTCTTGTGCAAAACTTGTAAGAAAGAAACCGAAAAATAACGCAGTAAGGAATTTATTCATAATATTAAATTGATTCATAAATTTAAGCTTATTACACGAAAATCATACCGGAATTAATTCCTTTGTAATTGATAAACTGTAAATTAAAGGCATGAAAAAATTAATATCAATTCTGTTTGTTTTCGTTTGTGTTCAATTAAACGCACAAAATGTCTTTACTAAAGATGGTTTAGATCTTGGTCCCAAAGCTGCAATTGTTGAGCAATGTATCCAGGGCGGGAATGGTGCTATGATAGACATGGATGGTATTCAAATTGATATCGAAAAATACTGTGACTGCGCAATAGGGGCGCTTATGCCGACCTTAACCAGCACCGAATTAATGGCTCATATAGAAGAGGGGGATTTGGTTGAGTTTTTTACAACAGGAGATAATCTTTTAATTATTCAAGGATGCGTTTTGCCCAATATGGAGATTGAAGATGACTATACCTTCAGTGACGATGGGAAGTATTCTGAACTTCAAAAATCTACTGCGATTGAAATGTGCACAACATTAATGTTTGAGGATGAAGAAACAAAAAATATGTATACTGAATCTCAAGCCGCTGTTTACTGCAATTGTGCTGTTGAAGGAATGTATTCTATGGGAATTACTTTTGGAGAAATTCAATCCTTAGATGATGAATCTCAGGTACTTTTCAATGAATTGATACTTCCTTGTGCAACATTGGCTCTCGAAGGAGATGACAGTGATGAATTTGACGAAAGTTACATTGAAGGGGTGAATACTACCGAAGAAGTTCCTATTGTCAATGCAGCAGGAAACGGATTTAATGTGAAAATTGGATTTAGAGATGTAGAACGTTATTTCATGATTGATTCTGGAGCTTCAGAAGTTATCATCAATTCTAAGTTAGAAAAGGCATTGTTAGATGCAGGAGAAATCTCCACTGAAGATTACAACGGTTTCTCGGAATATACATTGGCAGATGGTTCAATAATTAATTGTCAGAATTTAATTATTCGCGAGTTGAAAATTGGAAACTTTACAGTACACAACGTTGAAGCCGCAATCATGCCGCAAGGTTCACTATTACTAGGGCAAAGCCTATTGAAGAAGTTTACCAGTTGGAAAATAGTATCCGAGAAAGAAGTTCTAATCTTAGAAAACTAGGTATTCATGAAAGAGAAGTTCGAATTAATCACAGACAACTCTTCAGAATTGACAGTAAGCAATGGTATCTCGAATTCATTTTCAATCATGCCTTGAATAAAGCTATTCGGCGTTGGGAAAATACTCTCCTTAAAGTAGGCAGCTGCAATAATATCTGCATCAACTTCTTTTGCGTAAGCAATTACTTGTTCGTTGTAATCCTTGCTCGGTGCCATATTCACCAATTCACAGTCAACTTCCATCTCTTTTAGTGCTCTGCGCACTACAAGTTGATTTGCTCTGGTTTTTCCCTCTAACCATTCATCGTTATCATGGCATCCCACCAAGTGCATAGTAGCATTGAATTTTTTCGCGATTGCAGCGGCGAAAGTAGTAATCTGAATACTTTCTTTGGCAAAACTGAAAGGCATTACAATCGTTTTTATCTTGTCAACTGTTTTGTTACCACGGGTAATTAAGAATGGAGTGCTTGAACTGTTAATCATTTTTACAGCGTGGCTTCCAAAGACCTTTTGCATTCCTTGAGCTCCGTGTGTTCCCATTACAATAAGAGAAGCTTTCAAAATGTCTCCCGCTTTCCCTACATCTTCATACAACTCACCAACGATTACTTTCGTGTTTGTAATAAGTTGCTCTTTCTCAGTTAATGAAGTGAAAACCTCAGTAAATTGAGTTCTCGCCTGAATTTTTTCGGAATGCTTCTTGACAATATGCAGCAAATAAACCGAACCATTATTGGCTTCAGCGAGGTCTAGACCTAATCTAAGCGCACCTTCAGAAGCAGAAGTAAAATCATAAGGAATAAGGTAAATGGGAGATTTCATCATTGGTTTTATTTTGGTTTTATAGCTATAAAGATATCAATTCTTTGAAATGTATGAAATTGATTTTACATTTCAATTTATCATGGATTAATTACACACGAATAATTATTGCCGAAAGGTTCACCCAATGAACTTGAATGATACTTCTCCGTACCCTTAACTTCCATGAACAGCAAATCTAAAAATCACGTATCCGATGAATTTTTGGCAGCGTCTAAACTTTTAGGCTTCTCAGGATAAGATGTGCAACCGAGAAATCAAAATCAGGTATTTGTACGTATACTTTTAGGTATTTATTCCAGCTCAATTTAAAATTTCTTTGAGTACGTTTACACTATCTGTTACATAGACAAACAATCACAACTCTCATTTGGTTGTTTGGGGTGTCATTTAGTAGCTGTCATACCCATTGTCTAGCAGATCTCAATATATTGCGTCACTCAGTTGATTTTTTTGATTAGTCTAATTTTCAGAGTGACGCATTTTGAGCCCCATTTCTTCGAATTCCACCTTTTTGATCATTAATGACGTAATATGCGCACTTGTACTCACGATTTACAGTACTTCTACGCTTGACATTCTCAACTCATGGTTGTAGGTTTGAAGAATTCTTATCATTATTGTCCTTTGTTACAGGAAATGATAACAAGAATAACCACTAGAAACGAAAAACTTATGAAGAAGGTTAGAATTCTTTCACTTGATGGAGGAGGAATTAGAGGAATAATTCCAGCAAAAATCGTTAGTTACATTGAAAAGGAAATTCAAAGGGAAACGAAAAATGAAAATGCCCGAATAGCAGATTATTTTGACATGGTCGTTGGAACGAGTACAGGAGGATTGTTAGGCTGTTTCTATTTAACTCCGAATCCGAATCAAAATGGAGACAAAACACTCCCAAACACTAAATTTGCAGCAGATGAAGCTCTTGCCTTTTATACTGAAAAAGGTGTTGAAATATTTAACGATTCCAAATACTTTTCTTGGTTTGGATTGAGACAATTGTTCAAAGCGGTAAAGTACAATCCAAAAGCAATGGAGCGAATTCTTCAAGAGCAATTTGGAGAAGATATGTTGCATGATTTAGTCAAACCATGTACGCTTACTACATACAATTTGGATGATAAGAAGGCATTTTTCCTGCGAAGTGAAGACCATAATGTAAGCAACAGGACATTTAAAGTGAAGGATGCAATGCGTTCGACTTCTGCGGCTCCAACTTACTTTCCGCCGGCGAAAATAAGAAACCATGCAGAGAAATTAAACAAGGGTGAAAGTGAGTTTATGCACAATATTGACGGAGGAGTTTTTGCTAATAATCCAACGTTGGTTGCCTATTCAGAAGCGCGAAACAATAAATTCGGACTCCCGGATGATAAGTTCCCCACAGCAAAGGACTTGTTAATTGTTTCGATTGGAACTGGAGGTGGAAATTTCGCTTTATCTAATGTAAGTCAAAGTGCTAAATGGGGAATCCTTAAATGGGCCGTATCCACTCCCAATATTATGATGGATGGAAGTATTGATACAGTCGATTACCAAATGAAACAATTGTATTCTACGCTGGAGAAAGAACACGTTGCGAATTACCTTCGAATTGATGTTCCTTTAAGTAAAAAAATTAGAAATTACGATCCAGATATGGCAAACGCAGATGCTGAAAACTGCGCTAAACTTATAGTGGCAGCAGAGAAGACATTGGCTTCTGTAAAGCCCGAATTGGATGAGATGATCAAAAGAATCATAAAAGGAGAATAATTTATACCTGCTTTTTTAGAGGTATTAACCGACCTCTATTCACAGAGCACTCTTGATTGATTTCAAGGGTGTTTTTTTTGCCAATAAAGTCAATTTTAAAAGTAAAAGACTTGTGTGTGATAGTATTACTATTACCTTTACTTCAGTTGTCAAAATGCAGGGTCTACAATTAAATATCAAAGTAAGCGAGGAGTTGTACCTTCGAAACCCCGATTCTAGCGAGTTGGGGAAGAGGATAATTTCAGGAAGCATAGATCTAATCAATGATTTAGGCTTCGAACTGTTCACGTTTAAAAAGCTAGGCGAGAGAATAGGTTCCCCTGAAAGTTCTATTTACAGATATTTTGAAAGCAAACAATCGCTTTTAATCTATCTCGTTGCGTGGTATTGGAGTTGGGTTGATTATAAACTGGCCTTCGCAACAACAAACATCGATTCTCCAAAGGAAAGGTTAAAACGAGCCATTGACGTTCTGGTTCAACCTGTTCTGGTTGATTACTCTATTCTCCATGTCAACGAGGTTCTTTTAAGTGAAATTATTATAACGGAATCTGTCAAGGCCTATCATACGAGAGAGGTTGACGATCAAAATAAAAAGGGATGCTTTAGAAAGTACAAAGAAGTTGTTCAAAGGGTGAGCAACATTGTGTTGGAAGTCAACCCTAAGTTTGAGTATCCGCACATGATGATCTCGACAATCATTGAAGGAACTCATCAGCAGCGTTATTTCACGGATCATCTACCGGCTTTAACGGATGTCAAGCAGGACCATGATGCCATAGGTGGTTTTTATAGTCAATTGGTTTTTAAAATGTTAGGATGAAGAAATTAAAAACCGACATTTCTCTTGAGCAAATCAATGCATCAATGAAATTGCTTGCAATGGTGATGATCCTCGTTGTCCTTTTTAAGCCTGCCTTTACTTCGGTTCTTCAAGCCTTGAATGACGATCAATACATCAGCCTAAGCGAAGATTTTGAGAATGATTCTGAAGAAGATGATTCCGAAGAAGAAGAGGAAGAGACGGAAAAAGAGGGTGATGATAAAATTGAAGAAATTAATTTTTTAGAAGTAGCTAATTGTCTCGTTTTTACCTCAAAATCGACAGTTGCCTCAATTTATTCGGGGCATTGGAGTGAGTACAAACTTGGAATCATTACTCCTCCTCCTAAGTTTGTCTAGAATTTTAGACAATGTATGCGTTTAGCCTTTTGAGGTTTAAACTGCATTCCCAAAAATATTTTATAGAAATACAATTGTGACTTCCTTCGAACATAGATTAATCCGTTGGTTCACAGGTAAATGATAATCAATTAGATATGAATAATAATTCAAACCCATTTAAAAATTTTAAAGACGACATTCCAGCAAGTATCGTAGTGTTCCTAGTTGCGATGCCACTTTGTTTAGGTATTGCCATGGCTTCTGGAGCACCATTGTTCTCTGGATTAATTAGTGGAATCATCGGTGGAATTGTAGTTGGTTCCTTAAGTGGATCCGCTCTTGGTGTTAGTGGTCCAGCTGCTGGACTAGCTGTAATTGTTTTAAATGCAATCACCGATCTGGGAGGATTCGAAATCTTTCTTGTTGCTGTTATTTTGGCTGGAATAATTCAGTTGATTATGGGGTTCGTGAAAGCCGGGATAATCGCCTACTATTTTCCTTCCTCAGTGATTCATGGAATGCTTGCAGGTATTGGAATCATCATTTTTTTGAAACAGATTCCTCATGCATTTGGATATGATAAAGATCCAGAAGGAGAACAAGAATTTTTTCAGTCGGACGGGCACAATACCTTCGATGAATTATGGTATATGCTCGAAGGGATTAGTCCTGGGGTTGTTGTTATTTCCCTTGTATCACTAGCTATTTTAATAATATGGGAGACGAAACTCTTTAAAAGCTTGAAGTTCACGAAAATCGTGCCTGGACCTTTGGTTGCTGTTGTGACGGGAGTCGTTTTAGCTATCGTTTTTCAAGGGATTCCATCGTTGATGGTTATTTCTGAACACATGGTGAATATTCCAATGGCTTCAAGCGTGAATGGGTTTTTTGAGAATTTTGCACTGCCTGATTTTACAGCTTTAGCCAACCCAGATGTATATATAACGGCAATTATTATCGCCGTAGTAGCCAGTCTTGAAACATTATTAAGTGTGGAAGCGGCAGATAAGTTGGATAGCTTAAAAAGAGTAACACCGACAAATAGAGAGTTGAAAGCACAGGGTGTTGGAAATGTGGTCGCCGGATTTATTGGTGGATTGCCAGTAACTCAAGTTATCGTTCGGAGTTCGGCGAATAGTCAGTCAGGTGGTAAGACAAAAGCTTCAACAATAATGCACGGTATATTGATGTTGGTTAGTATAATAGCCATTCCAGCTGTTTTAAATAAAATTCCACTCGGTGTTTTGGCCGCTATTTTATTTGTCGTTGGTTATAAGTTAGCAAAGCCAGCATTATTCATAAAAATGTACAAGCAAGGTCTTGGCCAATTTATTCCTTTTCTAGTTACTGTTGTGGGAATCATCTTTTCAGATTTATTAATTGGAATTGCATTGGGACTTGTGGTTGCTATTTTCATTATTCTCAGAAACAATTTCAAGGTTCCTTATTTTAAGAAAAATGAAAAATCAGACGGGAAAGGTATTCTTAGAGTGGTTCTATCAGAAGATGTTACCTTTTTGAATAAAGCATCCATTCAGAAGTTGCTAGCCGATATCCCTGATGATTCACAAGTGATTATTGATGCGAGCGCAAATCGATTTATACATCATGATGTAATTGAGATCATCGAAGATTTCCAAATCAGTGCAGTAGCTAGAAACATTAATGTTGAAGTGAAAGACCTCTTTACAGATAAGGTTCATAGCCCGAAACAACATTTTGAATTAAGGAACTAGTCTTTCCTAAAGAGAAGAGGGTGCTTCTTTGAAAAAGTGATTCTTGAAATAAAAGAAGGGTGTAAAAATAGGAGGCCATTGCTCATTTTAGTAGTAGAGTAATGGCTTCCTATCATTCTGTGTACCTTTAGTTCATGAAGTCTGTAATTTTAGGATTTCTCCGTTGAGCACAACACTTTTTTATTCCAATTAAATACAAGGATAACTATGACCAGAGCGACTTCTTTATTTATTTTTTTAATCGTATCAATTTCCCTAAACGCGCAGTACTCGGACACCATCAAACTCAACGACGTCAGAGTTCTAGCTTCTCACAACAGCTATAAAAAAGTTCCCAAGCCTGAGGTTTTGGCCGTTCTTGAAAAACACAAAGAACGACTGGGCGAAAGCAACGATCCAAAGCAAATCGAATACAGTCATATTGATTTAATTCAGCAATTGGAAAATTACAACATTAGAGGATTTGAGTTGGATGTCAATTACGATCCAAAGGGTGGACGGTACTACAAACGCCGAATTAATGGTTTTGCAAAAGGGCTAAAAAAGAAATCCAAGATTGAGGCATTAAAAGAACCGGGGTTTAAGATTATTCACATCACGGATGTAGATTATGAAACCAATTATTTGACTTTGAAATCAGCATTGTTGGAATTGAACCTGTGGAGTGAGTTGAATCCCAATCACATTCCGTTATTCGTTAATATTGAAGCCAAAGGCGCTGGAATTGGAGATTATTCAAAGCTGGCGAAATTTTTAGGTTTCAAAACCGCAGTGCAATTTGATTCAACCGCATTTTCATTGTTGGATCAGGAGATTTATGATTTCGTGGATTCGAGCAGGATCTTCACACCGTCAGACTTAAGAGGAGCGTACGGTACTATAAAGGAACGACTTGATGCAGAAGGTTGGCCAGCGCTAAATGAATGCTTGGGAAAGATTTTCTTCATTATGGAAGGAAACCACAAAGAAATGTACATCGAATATTTGGATCGAGGAGAAGACCGCCCCATGTTTGTTTATGGCGTACCTGGAGCCCCATCAACGGCATTTGTCGTTCGGAACCAACCCATAGGAAATGTGGATGAAATAAAAACACTGGCCGATACATACATCGTGAGAACAAGAGGTGATGCTGGAACATTAGAAGCAAGAGCAGGTGATTATTCAAGATGGATTGAAGCCTTTCGAAGCCAAGCCCAAATCATTTCGACGGATTTCTACAAAGCGTATCCTGAATTCAGTCCGTTTTTCGTTGAAATGCCTTTTGAGTTAACGCTTAGAAACATGAAAATGCCGTATTGATTGACTTTTAAATCTCTCGAATCCATAGATTCAGAGCCAATTTACGGCCAAAGGAAACAGGCAGTCCTGCGTGAAACGAGCTTTCAATAAGAGAACCATTTCCATCCGTGTTGTTAAAGAACAATCCAGCGCCCTTTTTAGGAGTAAAAAGCAAATCGAGATGCGGAAAATACGTTTGCCCGCCTTCAAAATCATCATTGAGATAAATCAAAAGGGTGAAATGCCGTTGACCATTCAGTGCAATTTCTGCTTGACCTTCAATGGTATTCGCATCGAAAATGTCGTAATGCGCTTGGTATTCTTGTCCTTCAGCATAAGATACACATTGAAAGTGCTCAAACCGTTTCGAATCGATATTTAGAAATTTGGAGATCTTTTTTCGGATCATTTCCAAATTGAAATCGTCTTCAATATCCAAAAACGCCGAATAGCTTGTTCTTCCATGACCTAAGATTGATTCAGCACCCAGTTTGCTTGGTTTAAAACGTTCTTCAGCAATCGACACTATATAATTACATTCGTCATAAGTCAACAAATCTGCGCATTGCCTAACGAGCGTGATATTGGGATGGTCGAGTTTTTTTCTGTTGTACAAGCGCTCTTTTTTCTCAAAATCCAATTCACCAAAACCTTCGATACCCGTCAATGAAATCATTGCTTCACACCACTTGGTTTCGAAGGAATTTAAGGATTCATCCATCCAGCCTTTCCGAGGATGGCAGTACGAAACCGTGTTGTTTTCTATTTGAAAGAATACGATTGGAATCCCCATCATTTTCCCGCGGTACATTTCATTGATAAGCGTTAATGATGGAGTAGGGACGTCATTCAATTTGAACGAAGGAAGCTTGTAAACAATATTTTTCAAGCCCCATGCATCCAATATTTGGGAAATAGCTTTAAATGAAAGAGCCGGAAACTCTTCGTGAGACTCAATGTCATCCTCAATTTTCGATCGAGAAATTGGATGATGAACATAATAGATTAATGTTTTTACCGACGCCACAAGTGAGTCGGTTGTTTTGCGCTGTGGAAACCATAATTGTGTCATATTGCACAATTACGTGAAATCGGTTTAAATTTTCTTAATTCCGTTGGCTTTCGGACGGGCTAAAATCCGTTTTTGAGTAGTTTTACTTAATTGAAGTGTGCTTTTGGATTGTAAAATCTCACCTCTAACTTCTCCCCCCCCTCACTTCTAACTTCTAACCCCCACCTCTAAAACCTCACATCCGTATAAAAAAGTATTTTTCGAATTCGATCCAGTTCAGCCCACGAAATGTCATTTCCAGTCAAGTCCAATAGTTTCAACTTCGTGTAATCCGTTAAATCGTCAGGCAAGTGCTTGATTTGATTGTTGGCCAAATTCAGTACTTGTAAGTTTTTTGTAAGTGGAATAGAAGTAGGAACTGAAGTGAAATCATTGCCCGCCAAATTCAATTCATACAAGTTAGAATGTCGGTTTAAAGAAGGGAGTTTTGATAGTTCATTATTACTTAAGTCGAGATTGGTTAAATGTTTGGTTTTTAAACTGTTGAATTCTGTCAAGTTGTTATTGGAAACGTTTACTTCTCTTAAAAATTTCAAACCAGTAATTTGCTCTGGAAGTGTATCGAAATTGTTGTTCGAAAGATTGATGTATTGCACGTATTTCAACTGGCTAAACTCTTTCGGTAAATGTGAAATCTGATTCTTTGAGAAGTTAATATCATCAAGCGAATACAAACGTTCAATGTCACTTGAGATTTCACGAATTGCATTGTTGCTTGCGTTCAATATTTGCAAGTGTTTCATATTAAAGACGTAGTTTGGAAGCTTCTCCAGTTGACTGTAACTCGCATTTAGAATACGAACCCGGTTCTTTTTCCACCGCGCTTTTTTCAAAGTGAAAACCTGAGAACTGATTTTTGAAAACTCCCCGCTGTAACATTGCGCTGACTTAAGTCGAATTCGCTCGTCTTGGTAATCCGAAATATTTCCCCGTTCACCGAGCGTTACTTGCATGTCTTCAATGTCATCCTGAATGGTGTAAATTCCACCGCCTGTTTTCTTCGCAAGATAAACGTAATGCGCATTGACGCCTTCTTCAGGATCGTAACCACAAAGAATGATTCGAACCGGTCTATTGATGCGTTCCGCCAATTCGATGTCTCTCACACACGCTCTGTTGTCCGCAATTAGAATGATTTCAGAAGTCTTTGGTTGCCGTTCTATCGCCTCTAAGATGGCTTCTATATCATTCTCCGGACCATCGCCGCCGCCTCCGTTGGCCATTACTTTTGCAAATAAGCCGATCAGTTCTTCAAGATTACTGGTCTTTTCCGTGTAAATTCCGCCTGTGCTCCCAATCTTCTTTTTCTTTGTCGATTTATTATCACCATCGTTGAACAAGGTCACGGTCGAAATTCCAGACGAATCCAAATTCATTAAATGCCATTCAACAACTTGTGCGCCATAGCTATACATGCTGCCCGTCCAGTCGTTAATCACAATCTTGTTTCTCCATTCTGGATGCCGATCCAACACTTTCATGATCACAGGTTCAACATCAGGAAAGCCCTGTAAGAATAAATTGACTTGATTTAAAAATTGAAGCGTGGATAAATCTTTATTTTCTTTACCGTCACTTTGAATTTCAGCTTCTTTGAAATAATGTTCCAAATACCTTAGTTGGGCGTCCAAAGGCTTTGTCTTCAAGGTTTCCTTAATGGAATCGGGGAGAAGAGGACTATTCAAAATGAAACCGACACTTGCACGCGTCTCTTCAAATTGTTCTTCCTCTTTTTTGATTTGATCGCGTTCCCTGTTTAGCCGTTCAAGTCGTGTTTCTCGCTCTTTTGAAGTTTCCACCAATTCAACTTCCGCCTCGATAATTTCAATTTCTGGCTCTTTTAATTTGTAATGAATAACAACTCCATGAAAAAGGCCATCAACTTGAGTATTGTCTATACAGTTGGTTTGTTGCACTTTAACCCAGTTTACAGCAACGTTGTTTAAATCGAGATCCATTGCGATGGTTGTCTTGATCCGATTGAACAATAGCGGATAAATTTCATTGTAAACCCCTCCTCGAATTGGATATTTAGAGTAAACAATTTCAACACTTATGACCTCAACCGTATCTTTAATTGATGTCCATTCATCCGCGTTTGTAAAGCTCGATTGACGGAATCCATTTTTAAGAAATACACGGTTCTTTTTTCCTGTTTCGTATTCAAAAACTTCAACAGTTCCCAACTTGTTCGCGATAAGAGCGCCATTCGTTTTGGGCGATTGCAACAGTTCTGCATCGAATTTCTCTTGTGAGAAAACAAGGTTCGTGCAGCAAATGAGTGACAGCGTTAGAAAAAATCGAATCATAATTAGGGATAAGTTAATCAGATATTTTTGATTGAGAGACATGTTCTTCGTTCTGTTAGCAAAAACAATTCCATAGTCGGATTGAGGCATAATTATTGTGCTAAGTTGAACCATGAAATTACTATTGCTTTTAATTCTAGTCACACCTCTATTCACGATAGGACAAGATTCAATTGTACCCGTTGTAAAAGTAGATTCAGTAGATTTTGAGATTATCGATTTTCCAGAAGTTGAAGCGTCTTTTCCAGGTGGGGTGGGAGAATTGATGAAATTTATCATGGAGAATTTTTCATACTCTGAACACCTGATAGACCCAGAATTGGAATCACGAATATTTTTATTTTTTGTTATTGATTCAGAAGGAAATGTATTAAATGGTGAAGTTGAACAAGTGCAATCTCCAGAAATAGCAAAAATGGGACTTGAGTTAATAGCTAAAATGCCCAATTGGATTCCTGCTAAGTACTTGGGTGAAAATGTTGCATCGTATGTTCGTTTGCCAATTGTTATTTGTTTGGAATAGGGTTGAAACTGCTCATTATAATTTTATTATCTTGTATTTGTTAGTTTTAGTTAATGATAGTACAAGACAATTACGATAGAATAATCAACCTCCTTAAAGCTGATGATTCAAATAATCCCATAATTTTGGATTGTGTGAGTTCTATATCCTTAGAATTAACATTCTCATTTTTCTCAGACACAGATAAAGTAACCAAAGAACACACTTTGAATATTTACTCAACACGAGCTGGAATTGAGAAGAACTTGAGATCTGAACCGCCTTTTGTTGTTGGATATGAAGAATTACTTCCTAAGCTCGAAAAGACTGAGTTGAATCACATCAATATTTGCGACATTACGACAGAAAAAGGATCGTATATAGTCTTCACCGATTATAACTACCAAGCATTCATTGGTATTCTTTTTTCTAAAAGAACTCTATCTGAAGTTCGAGAAAAAATGAAAGGTTCTGAATGTTATGTTGAGCACGTATTTGTAGATGGTACTCTTGTAAAATGATTCGCACTATAAAACGCACCCGCTCCCCATACGGGTTTACTGCTTCGAGAAATCATTTTTGGATTAACAAATCAATTCTTAACTTCGAAAAAACAATTTTGGTTGGAAGCTTTGCTATTCACCTTAAATGTTAGAACCAACAAGCCAGTAAGCCAATGAAAAAAACGATACTAATTACAGGAGCTGGCACGGGAATTGGGAAAGATACCGCTCTAGCATTAGCCAGAAGGGGCCACAATGTTATTGCCACAACGGAAACTGATGAGCAAAGTCTTACTCTTCAGAAAGAAATTAAGTCCAACAATATCGATTTGACAATTTTCAAACTAGATATCACTAGTGCAAAGGATCGTGAAAAAATAGAAGATTACAACTTGGATGTTTTAATAAACAATGCAGGGATAGGTGAATCAGGGTCATTAGCAGAAATTGACATCAATAAAGTAAGACATAACTTTGAAGTCAACGTATTCAGCACATTTGAAATTAGTCAGTTGGCATTGAAAAAAATGTTGGATAAAAATGAAGGCACAATACTTTTCATGAGTTCATTGGCTGGAAGAATTACAATGCCGTTTTTAGGTTCATACTGCATGACTAAATTTGCTTTGTCCAGCGGTGTAGAAGCATTGAGAAATGAAATACACAGAGTTAGAAAAAATGTTCATGTAAGCCTTATAGAGCCAGGCGGATATCATACGGGATTTAACCAAAAGAACATTGCTAAAAAATATGTTTGGATGAATAAACATTCTGTTTTTTACCCTATTATTGATAAAATAAAAGCTGAAGAAGAGAGGCAATTTAGAATTATTGAATCCAAATCTACCTTAAGTATTGTTAATAAAATTGTAAGCGCAGCAGAATCAAAAAAAACAAAATTGCGTTACTCGGCTCCTTGGTGGCAAGCTTTTGGAGCCCATCTGTTACGCATGTTTGGAAAGTGATTTCAGTTAATTTGCTTGCATATTTACAGCATAAAAATGAAAACGAACTCTAATACACATTAAGCGCAGGCATAGGGCTTATTCTTCGTGCGTTCAATCAAGTTAAGAATCTATTTCTAACATCGAAAAAACAACTTTAGAGGTGAGCCGCACGTTGCGCAGCTTCGAACTTAATAAACAATGAGGTTATCCGTAAAAAAACTGTCTAGAAACTATTGTTTAATGCTATTTCTCTGTTTGCCTGCTGTTTCCAAGGCTCAAAGCGGACAGTTTCATGGTGGTATTGACTCAACAAACAATATCATGTGGTGGGAACAACCAAGCGCACCTGGAATAACAGTCAGAATAGAAACGGAACTGATTAAAAGTGATTATATAGTAATTCTCAATTGCGACAGTTCTTTTTGGGGTGAAGAATTGATTGAAACTCCCAGTAGTTGTCTTGATTATTACATGAAGAACGTCAATAAAATCAGTATCGATTCACTGAGTGGAGTTTTTAGAAACTGTATTAGAGATTATTTTACAGCAAATGCTGACTTCCACAATATTGACACCATCTATATTCAGAATGAATTTGTATTCAATTGGGGTAAGATACCTGGGATGACTTCTGAAGAATCAACATATTTCACGACTAAGCTAGAGATGTATAATCAGGATTTAAGTTATCATACGATAAGTTGTTTTTACAAAATTTCAGAGCTAAAAGGTACATGCATTTCAGGCGATGGAAACTTTAGAATGAAAAGTATTGAAGGTTGGGAAGAAGGTAAGAAACATGGGGAATGGAAATTCTTTGATCTAGCTGGTAAATTAACTCGACTGATTGAATACGATTACGGGAAAATTATTCAAGACATTACATACTAATTCTGGAAGTTTATAAGCTCTCTAAAAACCGGACGAGTTTACCGCTTCGACAGTCAAATTTTGGTTAAGAAACGTACTGTTGCTTAACCAAAACACTAGTAGTATCAATCAGTAACGCACCGGCACACCTAATTGTCTGCACAATCCAAAGCCAAAGGAAAAAGCCTTAAAAACGAAAATGGAGATACCAATTAAAGCATCTCCATTTCTTTATGCATTAAACGTTCGTCTAATTTCCTTTGATCACCTTAATCACATTTCTATGCGATCCCTCTGGCACTAAGTGAATGAAGTAAACTCCATCGGCACCAGAAATGTTCATTTTAATTTTGTCCGTATCTGTAAATCTTTCAGATGAAACGATTTGACCCGCAACATTCATAACCTCAATTCGAATTGCTTCCTGTGTATTTGCAAACGTAATTGTTAACCCACCATTCGTTGGGTTCGGGTAAATGTTATTCCAATAAGCAACCGGAATTTCGTTAATAGTAACGTCGTCAATTGTCGAACAGGAAGAAGTGTCTGCACAAGAACCATTTGTTACTTCAACAGCGTAATCTCCATTTACAGTAGGCACAAACATTTGGTTCGTTTCACCTGCAATAGCTTGGAAACCGTCTGTGCAATCCAACCATTGGTACGTTCCTGTTCCAGTCGCAGTTAATACTCCATCTGTCAAAGTAACACTCGTGTCTACATGTGTGATGGTCAGGTCATACGTAATAGTGCTATCACATCCGCCAACCGTTGTGAAATCTTCATCATACATTCCTGTTGTTGTGTAAACAATTCCAGATCCAGATGTGTAATCTCCACACGATGCTGCAGTAACCGTTGAAGCATACGTTGGATTCACTGTAACTGTAACCGTGTCCGAATTAGAACAGCCTGTTGCCGTTGTTGTTCCAGTTACTATATAAACACCCGTCACTGCTGGAGAGAACAATTGGCCGTCTGTAACTCCATTGTTCCACAAATAAGTGTCTGCACCTGTTCCACTAACAGTAACTTGTCCACCAAAACAAACAGGATTGGCTCCTGAAAAGGCGTAAGAAACATTAGGCAATTGATTGATCTCAACTCCAACTGTTGTTTCAGATCCCGTCGCGATAGGAGAGGAAGAAATGACTCTAAATTTATATCCAGATCCAATCAATGTTGAAAGTGGAATCATTGAAGGGATAGATCCTGAAGTCATTGACGTTAAAGTTCCGATTGAAACCGGAGCCGCAAAGTTTCCAAAGGCATCTGACATTTCAGCAGTAAATATGTTTGCTGCAATAAAATCACCTACGGCATTGTAATCCAACCAAATGGAATCACCAGCGCAATACTTAGGGTTGGCCAAATCGATTGTGATAATTTCAACACAAGTTCCTGATACAGGGCTGTTTCCAACCGGTGTATTTGTAAAATTGGAACCTGTAACGTTTGTCACAGATCCTGAAGCGCCATTTGTTCCAATTGCATTAGCACTTGTTCCAGCCAATCCAATTGCACCTGAAGTTCCTGAGTTGAAACTTACGTTATTTGTCGTTGCTGCCGTGTTGATAAGGTACATGCCGTAAGCGTTTCCTCCAGCGCCTCCGCCTCCAGAACCACTTTCTGATCCAGCAGACCCATCACCACCGTCACCGCCGTCACCAGCTCCTGTACCACCACCGATACCACCGCTACCTCCAGATGCTCCTGGTGCACCAACACCACTAATTCCTCCGTTTCCACCATCTCCGCCATTTCCGACGTAAATAATTGTATTTAATAATTGGATGCTCGAACTCGCAGCAAATACGGCTGCAGTGTTTCCACCTGACATGCCACCAGTTCCTGCAGCAGAAGCTCTTAAACCTCCAGCTCCACCGCCGCCACCGCCGCCACCAGATTCATTGTTTGGGTTACAAGCACCACCGCCACCGCCGCCACCGCCGCCGGTACCGTTCGTTCCTAATGTTCCTGTAGATGCTGTTGTTGCCGACCAAAAGTTTGCCGATAATGTGTTTGAAGAAGTAGCTCCGTTTCCACCATTTCCGTTGAAAGCAGTTCCGTCATTCCCATTTGCACCATCCGTGCAAGTTCCACCTTCAGCGCCTAAATATCCCCAAGTACCAAAGTTGTATAAAGCAGCATTCGCTCCTTGTGTTCCTCCCGTAGCATCACCATTCGAACCAAATGGGAAGCCAGAGCAATCCGTATCCGTTTTTCCACCAAGTCCTCCATTACCACCACCAGTTGATGACGGGCCAGTAGCACCAGCTCCTCCAGGTGTGTAGTTGTCATCGCAGGATAATGAACCAACAGCGTTACCGTTTGATCCATTTGCGCCACCTAGAGCGGTTCCTGTTCCATTAACGCCATTTGTTCCATTCGATCCATTTGAACCGTCTCCACCGAAGATCGAGCAATTTTGAATCGTAATACTTGAGGCTACTGCATGAATTCCATAACTGCTCTTTCCAGCAATTAAGGCATCTGGAGCGTTAATCGTAAAATCAGATAAGACGGTTCCTCCAGTTACTCCATTTGCTCTTACCGCAATGTACTGAGTCAACCCCGGAGAATAACCACCGATGATTGTTGAAGTTCCTGTTTGCGTCCATGTGGCGTCGTATCCGCCCCAAAGGTTAATTCCAGTTTGCATATCGACAATCTCAGTGTACGATCCTGTTCGAACACGAACGTCTGTTAATCCCTGAGAAGAAGCTTCACCAATTCCATAATTTATAGATGCACAAGGCGTTCCTTCCGCTCCACAACCGACTATATCGCTGCCTGTACTTACGTCTACGTGAAGTATATAGGAACAACTGGATTGTGAAAAGGCGACTGTTGAAGTGAGTATTGAAAGTACAGTAATGAATAGTAGCGTCGAGAATCGTTGCATGTTGAGGTAGTTATATTTTCAGTAAAGTTATTGAATTTTGAATTAAGGAAAAAATGGAATCGCTAACTTGCAATCGTGAGCGACGAAATCCCTATTAAAAAGATAATCCATGTTGATATGGACGCGTTTTATGCGTCAGTGGAACAATTGGACAATCCAGCGTTGAGGGGGAAACCGATTGCCGTTGGAGGAAGTAAGGAAAGAGGCGTTGTTGCAGCGGCAAGTTATGAAGCAAGAAAGTTTGGTGTTCGGTCCGCAATGGCTTCAATAGTTGCAGCAAGAAGGTGTCCAGAATTAATTTTTGTTAGCCCTAGATTTGATCGCTACAAAGAGATTTCAGAACAAATCCGTTCTATTTTCCACGATTATACCGAATTGGTAGAACCTTTGTCCTTGGATGAAGCATTTCTAGATGTTACTGAGAATAAAATTGGCCATCCTTCGGCGACTTTGTTGGCTGAAGAAATTCGTTACAGAATTTATCACGAAGTTGGTTTAACGGCTTCCGCTGGAATTTCAGTGAATAAGTTTACCGCAAAAATTGCATCGGATATTAACAAGCCGAATGGACAAAAAACAATTCCGCCAGAAGACGTTTTGGACTTTTTAAAGAACTTGCAAATTGAAAAGTTTTTTGGAGTAGGGAAAGTCACCGCGGATAAGATGAAGCTCCACGGAATATTCAGAGGAGCTGATTTAAAGGAAAAGTCGTTGCCGTATTTAAGGCAGCATTTTGGAAAATCAGGAGCACACTTTTACAACATTGTGCGCGGTATTCAGAAAAGTGAAGTTACACCAGATCGAGTACGAAAATCAATTGCTGCGGAGCGAACGTTTGAAAAGGATTTGGATTCAGAAAAGTTCATGCTCGAACATTTGGATAAGATCGCGGAGATTTTAGAAAAGCGAATCAAGTCCAGTGAAGTCAAAGGAAAAACGATCACCGTTAAAATAAAATTCAGCGATTTTACACAGCAAACAAGAAGTAAGACGGTGAACGACTACATCGATAATAAGGAAGAGATCAAACCAATTGTTGAGAGTTTGATTCGACAAAGTCCTTTGGACAAACCGGTTCGACTTCTAGGAATCTCTTTAACCAAATTGAATATTAACGACGAAGTGAAAAGTGTCTCCGTTCAGTTAGGGATTGAATTTTGAATGTTAAATTTACAGATGAATAAATTAATCCTGTTTGTTTTCCTGACTATTTCTAGTCTCAGCTATTCTCAAATTGACATTGCGAAAGAGCGCACTGCGATGCATAAGAAATTTATAAGATCAATTGAGTATAGAGATGTGAGGTGGGAGTATGAATACGCTATGTACGGAGATCAAGGCATTAACGATTATAGGTTACGCGTTAAATTAGGTTGGACTCTCGGGAAAATTGAAAATTTGAAAACGGATATTCCAATGCTCTTAAACCATAAAGAGTATGCCGGGAAAGCTAAAGAAGAGCATTATTTTAGAGTTCCAATTAATCTTCCGGACACACCAGGATCGGAATGGGAAAGACAAACAAAAATGGCCACTGTTCTATACGATTACTTTGTTGAGCAATCCGATTCAGTTTCGGCACTTTTAATACTGAAATTAAGGATTGAAGGAAATTATAGAATGGAAAACTACAAAGAAATGGTTCCAGACTTAGCTGCCTTGATCCCTCAAATAGAAGACGATGATGACTTTAAAGCATATATACTTCAAATTCAAAGAAATTCTCGAATGGATGGGGATAGCTTAATGTACAACGAAGGGTTTTTCCTTGATGTCTATTCAGAGTCAAATGATATTGAAGATTTATGGCCATTGATCTATTCTTATAGGGTTGAAAACAAGGATGAAAAGATCATAAGTTATAAAGAGGTTATCTTGGCAGATTCTGTTTACTTCTTAAAAGACGTTTTAGCAGAAAGTGCCTTGAAATTGGGCGATTATGCAACGGCAAAATTAATTTATGATGATTTTAAAAATAAATTGAAGAAAAGAAAGTATGACGATTATTATTCTATTGCATTAGTTGAAATGTCTTACTCCATTGATTTTAGTACCGTTTTAAATATTGCTAATTTCTATTATGAAACGGACCCCAATTATGCTAGTGGATTGTACAATGGTATTATTGATGGTATTGTAAATGAGGACAATCGTTTTGAAAGAGAACAGTTTTTAAATAAGCTAGTATCTTATTCGGATGAAAAAAAAGAGAAAGAGCTCTTGGCGTTTAAAGCTGATATTGAGAAAAAGAAGGAACTTGTCCTAGAAGAAGCCAGAAGCAAAATTCTACGTAGCGAATAACAATTCAATAGGATTGTATCGAATTATTAAATTTTCAAGCCTTGAATTCTTACTTTACAGTCTCAAAACAGACGAATTCATTCAACGAGTTGCATTGATTAGATGAGAATTAAAAAAAAACAATTTTGGATTAAAACAGGCAAAAGCATAACGAGAGGTCTGGAAGTCTTCATGGCGTTTCTGTTTTTCTATCTCGTTGTAGCCCTTTACGGAGCGGCAATTCCTGTTGGTGAAATCCATAAAGATGGTGACATCGATATTTATGTTCGGTCCAATGGAATTCACACGGATCTTTGCATGCCGGTTCAGAGCGGTGTAATAAACTGGAATAATTTCATTCCTGCCGATCCTTACGGGGAAAGTCAAACTCATGCGTTTATAGCGATCGGGTGGGGCGACAAAGGATTCTTCCTCGAAACTCCAACTTGGGCAGAGTTAAAAGTGTCAACAGCGTTGAATGCGGCATTCCTTCCAAGTGCAACAGCCATGCACGTTATGTATTGTGAAGAACCTCAAATGGGAGTGAACGAAGATGGGTATACCAAAGTAAAAGTTCATCTCTCCAAGAGGCAATACAAAAAGCTTGTAAGATATGTGAAAAGTACGTTCCAAAAGTCTAATGGAAAAGTCGATTTGATTGCAAACAAAGGCTACTCTGAATCGGACAATTTCTATGAAGCAAATGATTCCTACCACATGTATAGAACTTGCAACAGATGGACAAATGAGGCCTTAAAAGCCGCCAATATTAGAACCGGTTTGTTTGCACTTTTCCCAAATGGAATCATCAGTCATCTTGAGTGATTTTACAAGCTCCAATTCTATTTATATTTTTAATCCCGATTTAAACATCTTGTTGTGTTTGGAGTAATTTTCATACTATTCATATTATAAATTGCGGATGTTCTGAAGTTAAAGCTCAATCGAATCAGGAAAAGAGCTATTCAATAGAAGGAAAAACAGAGACGGGAACATTAATCATTCGGAATAATGATAAAGGAACTGTAATCTTGGAAATAAATTTTGACCGAAAAAAAGAATAAATTCAACCTAAAGAAGGATAGAAAAGTGCTCTCACAATATGTCGAGAGCATTTTTTTTGTTGAACAACCCATTCAAGATGAAACAGTTGCCTGCAATAGTGAGCAGCAGCAACAGTTGTACGAAATTATGCAAGAACAAAAAGGGAAGAGCATCTGTTTTGCAACATTTGCGTTATAAATGTGAGTACTATTACTGGAAATATCAATTAAGCTTAAATTCCATGATTTCTTTTGTTAGATTCACGATAATATTAATGCTCTACCTTACAAAACCTGAAAGCGGGACCCCGTCTTTTTTTACTGATCCCGTTTACATAGAGTCCACTGAAAACCAATGTGAGTAATACATATGAGAACGACACCATTAATTATTGATAGGAAACGATCCGCCTTGGATTACCTAACATCTCAGATTGATGTTTGGAACAGAACGGCTAATAAAAAGAAAAAGACAATCAGTGTCTGGAGAAGGCGTGTCTTCTTTTTAGTGCTTTTCGGAACAATGTGTGGACTTTTAAGCCAGCAAATTTCAACCATCGAAGGAGCGGAACATAGCGGAACTCTCGATTTCCATGAAGTTCTAGCAATTTTAAGTGCCATTTCAATAGCACTGTCTTCATTTGCAGGAACGCAGATTTTGTCAAGCGAATTGGAAAAAAATCAAATTAAAGCACGCGCAACATCAGAAGGCTTAAAGGTTCAAGCCTATTTGTATTTGATGGAAGCTCGTCCTTATGCGGGAAAAAACAAAGAAGAAATTCTTTATGAAAGAATTGAAAGAATTATGAAGGAGGTTGCGAATACAACACCTGATTTGGAAGAAATATATAACAAGAAATCCTTCAAATATAAATTAAGAAATATATTTTCATTGGGACGTCTTGGCCGAGAAAGTAAACGAAAAGTTTGGATACAAACCTTTGATATCAATATGACCTTCCAGCAATACATTCATGAGCGTGTTGAAGGTCAAATCAATGGTTATTATTTAAAAAAGGCGGCTCAATTCCAAAAATACCTCAACAGGGGGAACTCTTGGTCGTTGATCTTTGGCTTTATGGGGGTTGCCGTTGGAACAGTCGCAGCTTCTTCCAATTCAGGGATTTCCATGTGGATTGCCTTCTTTAGTACCGCAGCGGCATCTATTGGTTCTTACTTGGCTTCAAATAGATATGAATATTTGATGCTGTCGTATGTGTCGACAGCAAACCAATTGGAATTGATTGCTGCAAAATACAAAAGTCTGGAATCATCAACGGCAAAGGCTCAGAAAAAATTTGTAGCAGAAACAGAATCTATTTTTGCTATGGAACACAATGCTTGGATCACGGAAAGCTCTAACACCATTGACGAGGAAGAAGACGACAGTGAAGTTGACACAGATAAAATTGAAGATATCACGGATTGAAAAGAATAGCGTTATTATTATTTTGAACTGAAAATTAGAATCATGAAAGTATATATAGGAGGAATCGGAGCTGAATCTAACTGGAGAACTGAATTTGATGCATTAACACAGTCCGCAAGTCTAGAGATCAAAGAAGGAAACCCGAATGATAAAGCGGAGTGCGATTATTTATTGTACGTGATCACACCAAAGATGAAAAATGTGGATGCCATTGTAAATGTGGTGAACGATTCAAATGTTCAAAAGGGCAGAACCATCTTTTGTACCATTGATTCTGAAGACGAAAGTCATTTTACATCGCACCAAGAGAAATCATTAGTCGCTACGGGTAAAATGGTTGAGTTAAACGGAGGGAAATACTTCAAAGGCTTAAAGAATACCGTGAACTACATTACTGGTGCAGCGAATTAATTAATTATTGTGATGTCTGATCTTAACCTGCCATACGCTGATTTACCCGAAGATGATGCTTCTAAAAATACGGGTGATGATTTCAATTCAGGAATCATACGAAAAACTGAATATTTCGACCTTTTTATCTCTTACAAACGTGATAACGGCGGTGATCATGGACAAAAACTGGCGGAGGAACTGTATGAAAAATTAACGGCAGACGGATATAAAATTTGGCTAGACAATCAAGAAATTGGGTATTCGAGTAATTTCGAACAGCGAATTGAAGAGGCAATAATCCATTCCAAAAAATTCGTTGCTATTCTTGGTCCAGCTTGGGTGGAATCACCGAACTGCCGCTATGAATTTCAAAAAGCGGTAGGGTTTGAGAAGAGAATCATCCCCATTTATTATCAAGACTTTAGAGCCTTACTTGCCGAGAAAAAGAGTGATGGAATACTTACTGAGCACGAATGGACACGAATAGATAAACCACAAGAAGTTCATTTTGGAGATCAAACAAATTTTTCTAAGTCGTACAAAGCATTGAAGGCATTGTGCGATTTGAAAGATGAGATAACGACACAACACACGCGAATTCTTTGCGAAAGCTATTATTGGGAAAAGTACAACAGGCCAAAGAGTATGTTGGTTTTTGGAAGTTTGCTTTCACGAATTAGACTTTTACGGGCAAAATGCAATGGTGATGATGAATTGCCTTCATTCACAGCAACGCAGAACGATTTTGTGGACGCCTCTCAAGAATTTGTATCCACAGAAGTTTCAAACAAACGAAAGGTATTTATTTCCTTTCAACCGAGTGAATATGCATTCGCATCAGAATTGAATACAGAGCTCCGTCTAAACAATATTTCGACCTACTTTGACGAAGGAATGGTGAAAGGTGAAAGCGATTCTTCGTTTATTGAGCCTATTCTCAACTGTGAAAACGTATTGGATGTAACATCGATAGGTTCGTCTTCCGAAGATGATTTACGAGTCGCTTTTGCTAGGTCAAATAGCAAGAGAGTATTGCAGGTCACAGATTCAATGGAAGTTCTCGCCGAGCACAAAGAAAATGGTGAGAAAAATATTTACTTCTGGAATGAAAATGTAAGCATTGATAAACTGATCACAACAATAAACGGTGATCAAGTCTACAATAGTGCTCATGCCAATTTACTTGGACTTGCCTTTCTATGGGAGAAAGCAGAAAAGAATACAAATAAATTATTGCCTTTCAAAGAAGCGGAAGCAATGAAAACCTGGTACCAATCAGCTGAAAAGGCAGGGATTGAGCCACAGCCAAACTTGGCGATGATCAATTTTGTTGAACGGAGTTTAACCCATGCAGATACAGTACGAAAACGAAGAAGGCTTTTGGTTTGGTCAATAACTGTTGGGATTGTGATTCTCGTGGCGCTAATTTTTACGAGTCTTTATTTAAAGAGAAATGTCGACGCGGCACTAGTTCAAGAAAGGAATGCAAAAGAAGAGGCGAGGAAAGCCGATAGTTTAGCCGTTATAGCGAAAGGCAAAGTGGAATTAGCCAATATTGAAGCAGGAAAAGCGGAGGAGGCACTAACACAGTTGGAGAAGGATCGTGAGAATCTAATTGATGCGAATAAGAAAGCCCAACTTGAAATGGAAAGAGTATTCAATGCTCAAAAAAATGAACTTGAAAAGAGGGCTGACAACGATAAGAAGGCCATGCTCGAAAATTTCGAGAGCGAACGAATTTTAGCCAATAATGAATTCGAAGCGTTCGAGAAGGAAAATAAGCGGAAAACGGATGAACTTGAAAAAAAATCTGCGGAAATTGAAACCGTAATCAATTCAAAAAAATCGGCATTAGAAGCATATGGATATATGCAGTCAGGATCAAGAGAGAAAGCAGCAATAAGCGCAGAAGCAGCAGTGCTCGGGCTAGATGAATTTGATATTTCTACAGAAGTTGTTGCACTGCACCAAGTCTACAATTGGTTATTGCCTGACACCTCGCAACTGAAAAGACAATTTGATAATGAGGATACGTTGAAGATGCATTTAACATATCACACAGAAGACTTAAGTTCCCACGGTAGGGCCATTAAAAAGTCAAACCCTATAATTGGTGAATTATTCGGAGGAGATTCTTTGCTTTTTTCGGCAGGCGCATACAACGATAGTGCTAAAATGTATTCTTTCGGAACAGTTGAAGGAAAAATTCGAATTTATGGATTGGATAGTGACAATAATTTTGTGGACACTTTTTCTGTATCCACAAACGGCCACAGAATAAACAATGTAGCAATAAGTCCCGATGGAAGACAGCTGGCCTTTTCTTGTATCGATGAAACCCTGACTTTAATTTCTCTTGATGAAAACCATCAACAAGAGAAGTATTCAGAAATAATAACAAGACCAGTTATAGCACGAATTGAAAAGTTGTATTTCTTGAAAAATGGTATTCTAATAACGGTCAATTCAATGGGAGATCACCAAGCTTACGGATCAAAAGTCTCTGTCCTGAAAAAACAATACGATTCGTTTGATGCAATTAAAGAGCAAAGCCATGAATAAGATGAAGCATTTATATATTACATTTTTTTGTGTTTTTTTAGCACATTTCGCTTCTGCCAAATTGGTTATCGGGAAAATTCTTGATGAGGACAGTGTGGCCTTGCGAAATGTCAAAGTTGAATGGATCATTCAAGGGGTTAAGGTGGATAAAAAATTAAGGGATCGAATGAGTGATCTTCGAATAGCCTATACCGCCAAGGATGGCACCTATAAAATTCAAATTCCCTTAGGGGCGGATACAACGTATTCATTGAAGTTTAGTCTGCCAGGAATGCAACCTCGAGTAATCTCTTCAAAAGAATTTAAGTTTAGATATAATGAAGTCAATCTAAGCTTAGAGAAATTAGGTGCGGTCTCAATATCGGGTTCCAATTTCCAGCGTTCTGTCTATGAAATTCCAGCAAGTGTTGTTATTGTAACGCGAGAAGAAATTGCTGATTTTGGTTACTCAACCGTCCAAGAGGTGCTGGAGAATGTTCCTGGTCTGTATACTGTTGATCACCGATCAATGACAGATGTTAGTATCGGAATCCGTGGATTTATGTCAGATTTTAATCGAAATGTAATGATTCAAGTCAATGGAGTCAGTATGATGTCTGATCGTGAAAACGATTATCCATTGAGTAAAATTAATATTCCTGTTCAGGCCATTGATAAAATTGAAATTATTAGAGGTCCCATGTCCGTTATTTCTGGCTCTGGTGCTTTCTTCGGAGTCATTAATATTATTACAAATGCCGCTGCTGAGGCACAGAGCGCTACAGTGTCAACAGGAATTGGCAACCCAGGTATCAGAAATGTTTACGCCAATTATTCTGCCTATAAAGAAGGGTTCTTGATTTCATTTAATGCGATGTCCGAACAACGAAATGGGTTTGACGAAAATTGGAGGGATTTAATGTTTGACACCACTCTTTATACCTTCTCTAATGGGGCTGTAAATGCTGATCGTTATTCAAGAAAACACCAAGGAGTTAATCTATCAGTGGATTATGAAGGGTTCTTTTCTAATATCAACTATGCGGTCTCGGATAAAGGCTTTAGTTTCCTTGTTCCTAGTCCTGAACAGCGTAACGACTATAAATCGCGAACACTGCATACAGAGTTTGGTTATGCAAGAAGAAAAAGCCAACGGTTCAAGTTCGAGGTGAAAATGCGATACACAAACTCTGTCGTTGATCATCAATTTAAATACGATGCCAATACGTATACTCCCGGAGAAGATAGGTCCACATCAATTCGTACCCAATTTAACACTAAAACAACCATCTATAGCGACAATTTAACATCTCAAAAAGATGCGAGATACGCCGTGTATTTACTTTCGGGACTGGCCTACAACAGAAATTTTGAAAATTATAGTCTATACAATTCTCCAAAATTTGAAAATCGGAATTGGTACCTGGGTTTAAAGCCTGGAACAGCCGCTGAGACAACCGCTGGATATGGGCAGGTTGAGGTTAAACTGAACAAGTTTCAGCTTATAGCTGGACTCAGGTATGAGCGTTTATCAGACTATCAAATGTATTATGAAGCGAATAATGACCTTGCAAATTATACAATAGATTCCATCTCTGGTACAAATGAAAATGGAACGTTTGAACCTACACCACGCTTTGCGGCAATGTATTCATCTGCCAATGATACGTCGGGCATTAGCCATCATGTTCGTGCAATGTACTCAGGCGCCTATAACCACTCTGCTGTAGTAATAAATACACTAGATGTTTTGGCGGCTCTTAGAGACTCTGCTGAACAAACCGATTATATGGAGCCTGAAAAAATGAAGTCTTATGAAGTGGGGTATACATTCATCCATCGAGAGAGAAATTTAGAAGCTGGAATTAACCTATTTTATAATGATCTTGACAAGCTAATTACGAGAAGTACCAAAGAGGTAGATGGTAAATTTGTATCAATCAGTAAAAATGAATCAGCGATAACAACATTTGGAACTGAAATCATGGGTAAAATTACATTTCCCAAAAAGTCAGTCCCATCAAGGTTGCACATTCAAACTTCGATGAGTTTAACTTTACAAAGAACCAAACGAAGTGGGGACGATTCTTTAGTTTTGGTATCATACTCGCCCCAACAACTTGCAAAAATGAGCGTTCGGGGTAATTATACTTTCGATAATGACTTAAGGTTGAGTTTTGGTGTTTCTTCCAATTATATTTCTTCAATGAGTTCTTACTATGCGCCAGAATCTGCTGATACATTGGGCGGTATTGTTCCGGGCGGTTTCATAGGGACAGGTTCCGATCCCTATTTTAGATTTGCTACAAATATTCGCCTTAGTAATTTTGCTATTGCTAATCTAATCGCTGGGAAAAGTATCAAAGAAAAGTACGGTACTATGTTTATCAATCTCAAATTAGAAAATATTGGAAATTACCGATACAAGTACCCAACTGATGCTGCTAATACATGGGCAGACAAGGGGTTGTTCGGTCGAGGAAGAAGTTTCTTATGTACAATTGGTTACAAGTTTTAAATGATTCAAAAAACAGAAACGCTCGCTTTTACTAAGCATCAAAATGCGATATGGATTGAATCTAAGATCCATCCAGATACCGCCATTTTCAATATTGGTACCTGTATAAAAATTGAAGGTGAAATCGATTCAAACGTTCTTTCTGAGGCAATTTCAAAGGTGATTCTTGAGAATGATGGATTGAGATTACAAGTGAAGAACAACAAAGCGTCAGCCGAACAATATTTCGAGAAAGAACGTGCGTTTTCACTTCAGCAGATTTCCTTTGAAAAAGAAGAGGAAGCTGTGAATTGGATGAAATCAGACTTTGTTACCGCTACCAATATTAACGATAAAGAACTCTTTCAAATTGTATTGGTGCAGTTTTCAGAAGAAGATTATTACTTGTATTTTAAATACCACCACATTTGCATTGATGGCTGGTCGCGTGCCTTGTTTGTTCGTAAAATAGCAGATCAGTACAACGCATTATGCAACGGAATTGAGCACTCCGACTCAAGCTCCTACGAGAAGTATATTAATCAACAAAACACTTTAGAAGATGATAACTCAGAAGCTTTAGAATTCTGGAAACAAAAATTTACAGACTTCGAACGCGTATCACTTTTTACAAAAAAAGACATTCAGAAATCAAATACACCAAGTGATCGAATCAGACTAAAATTCGACCGTGAAAAATATGAAACGCTTTCTGTCCAACATCTAAATCCTTCTAAAGGCCGGTTTTACTTTTTACTGGCTGCATACTATTTAACATTGTCGCGCGCACTGGGGAAAAAGGAGATTGTGATTGGAATTCCGCTCTTGAACAGATTCAATGAAACGGACCTAAACACCATTGGCTATTATGTCGGTTTGCTTCCGTTGCGCTTAAGCTTTGATGCGAATAAATCTTTTGATGAACTGGTTCAGTATGTTCGCAACGAAATGAGGATGACCGCGCCTCACCGTGAAGTTTCTATTTTTGAAATCAACAAGGAAATAGGAATCAACTTTAGTAATTTTACTCAATTGTATGATGCTGTTTTTTCCTTTGAAGAACACAATCATGATGTGCAATTTGGTGAAGCAACGGTGAATCACTCAGGAACATTTAGTAGTGATTTTGAACAAAATCCATTGGTATTGCACGTTCAGAATTTCAATGCCAATGACGCTGTTAACTTTGAGTTTGACTTCAATCTCAATTATCTCAATGCAGATGAAACTCAATTAATTATTCAGCGCTACGAAAATATAATTAATCACTTCTCGAATAATACGAACGCAAATTTAAGCGAAGCTCCAGTGCTTTTTGATGATGAACTCGCTCAATTAAAGCAGTTTGCGCAAGGGCCAACACGCGATATTTCGAAAGAGAATCTTCTAAAACGTATCTATACAAATTTCGACAGAAACGGTTCGAAAATAGCCGTTCGCGATGAAAATAAGGCGCTTACGTTTGATGAGGTAATGCACACTGCTGAGCAGATTGCCGCGCAATTGCATCAAAACGCAACCAAAAAAGGAGATGTTGTCGCCATAGTACTTCCACGTTCCGCAGATTTAATTCCCAGTATTCTAGGAACATTAATGACTGGGGCTGGATATTTGGTTATTGATCCTGCCTTACCAGAGGATAGGATTGATTTTATGCTTAAGGAAGTACGCGCAAATGCAATCGTTTGCAATGGAGAGTTCGGCCAATGGCCATTGTTCGCTAATTTTCAAAAGATCACAATTGATTCACTTGAAGATGCCGCATTTCAAAGACGTCCTATTGAAACAGATGCTTTGGCATTTATCATGTTTACTTCAGGTACGACTGGTCGGCCAAAGGCGGTTCCAATCAATCATTTAAATACGATCAATCTCATCGATGCATTGATGGATGGAGTATACTCAAAATTCGACGCAAACTCAAAGCTAGCCGTTATTTCGTCTTTCAATTTCGACGCGGCAATTCAACATACATTTATGTGTTTGGCGCGTGGGTTTGAGATCAATATCGTTCCCGAAGCAGCCAGAAAAGACGGTAAATTATTGGTCGACTATTTAGTTGACAATGAAATAGATCTTAGCGATGGAATTCCAACCCATTTGAGTTCAATGATTCTTCGGGTTCCCAAAGCACCTGAAGGATTTAAGGTTAAGCATTTCATTATTGGAGGAGAGGCCTACAAGCCTGAACTTGCTCGTCAATTTTTCGAATGGTTAGGAGATAAAGAAGTAGAGCTAACGAACGCATACGGACCGGCAGAAACAACTGTTGAGTCCACGCAATATACATTTAACCGACATAATTATACACAGTACGACGATATATCACTTGGAAAAGGAATTCAAAACACAAGGCTTTGGGTTCTTGATGAAAACCAACAGTTAGTGCCTCCAGGTGTAATCGGAGAGATTTGTATTGGAGGGGCAGGGCTTTCCAAAGGCTATATGCATCGCGATGAAATTACAACCGAAAAATTCAAAGAGAATAAATATATTAATGAACGGATCTATCACACAGGAGATCTTGGTCGATGGAACTCAGACGGATTTTTATTCTTTAATGGACGAAAAGACAATCAAGTAAAGTTGCGTGGTTACCGCATTGAACTCTCTGAAATTGAACATTGGTTGAGCGCTATCCCAGGCGTTGACTTGGCTGTTGTAATGATTCAGAAACGCGCTCAAAAAGATGTTCTTATCGGTTATATTCAATCGGACTCACCAATTGATCAGAAGACGGTTAAGACGTACTTGGCTCAAAAACTGCCAGACTTCATGCTCCCGAACCACATACATCGATCCAATAAATTCCCAGTAACAATGTCGGGTAAAATAGACCGAACAGCTTTGATGAACCTAACGGAAGTTGATGTCGCAGAGGTAATCAACGAACCTGAATCGAAAATTGAAAAAGAACTCGCTAAAATAATGGGGGAAGTCTTGGAAATAGACGCTGTAGATGCAGAAGAAAGCTTCTTTTCACAAGGAGGAGATTCACTAGGTCTCGTCTTTTTTCTTGCTCAGGTTGAGGAAGAAATGGGTGTTTTACTATCCATGAATCAATTTGCAACGATGAGTTCTATTCGAGAAATAGCCAATTACATTCAATCGAATGAAGAACTAGATAGGCAACCGGTTGATTTGAATGAAGAAACACGAATCGCCGAAGAACTTTTAGCTTATTCAAACAATACTGAGACTCAAAAAAATAACGTTGCATTATTGACTGGAGCTACCGGGTTTGTTGGTGCATTTTTATTAATGGAGCTGGCCAAATCATACGAGAAAGTAATTTGTTTGGTTCGGGGCGCGTCTCAAGAAAATGCCGAAAAACGTTTAGCAGCTGCCATAAATGGATACAATATAGAGTTGCAAGATTATTCAGCAGAAATAGAAGTTCTGGTAAGCGATTTAAGTCAATCTAACCTTGGCCTTTCAGTAGCGGCTATTGAAGAACTTCAACAATCAGTAGATGCCGTTTATCACTGTGGCGCGGAAGTGAACTTTATCAAGGATTTTGAAACCATGAAAAAGACCAATATTGGATCTACAATGGAGCTTCTCAAACTTTGTAAACTGAATCGAGCGAAAAAATTCAATTACATCTCAACTATTGGTGTTTTCTCTGATGTCGAATCGACCTTTAGCGAAGACGCTGCAATTACATCGCAAATTCATTACAAACATCGTGGTTATGAGACTACAAAATGGATCGCAGAGGGTATTATCGATAAGGCACGTTTACAAGGTGTAAATGCTTCCATATTTAGACTTGGAAGAATTACTGGGCATAGTGCAAATGGTACCAGAAGACAAGATGATTTCTTTCATCGTTTTTTAGATGGATGCACTGAATTGTCTAGCTTTCCCGAAGAGCTTTTAAATGAAACAACAGACTTAACTGCAGTAGATCTTACGGTGAAATCAATTGTAGAATTGGCACAAAATGCAACGGGGGAAAACTATCATATTGTAAACCATAAACGAGCCAGCTATAAAGTAATGCTCAAGATATTTGAGGAAGCAGGAAAAAGTATAGCTTTAGTTCCATACGATGAATGGCTGAAGTCGGTCGAAGCAATTTGTAAAATCGATCATAAGAATCCACTATTTTTAATTCTTCCTATATTGAAACAGAAATCGTGGTTTTCCGTACATAAAAACAGATTAAATAGTAGTCGAACAATTCAACAATTAAAACACAAAGGCATTCAATGGCCTGAAGGGAATGAGCTTTGGAATGTTTATATTAAAGAAAGTGTTAATCAATCGCGCTAAATGAAGGTATTTTTAGGAGGTACAGTAAATCAGTCTAAATGGCGTCATAAAGTTATGGAGCAATTGAGGATTGATTATTTCGATCCAGTTGTAGACGATTGGAACGATGCTGCTTATGAACGAGAGCTTTCTGAAAGAAGATTTTGCGATTATTTACTTTACGTCATTACGCCAAAAATGACAGGCTATTACGCCGTAGCAGAGGTTACGGACGATTCATACCATCGACCAGATAGAACCATTTATTGTTATTTAAGCGAAGATGGAGAAGACACGTTTTCAGAGGATCAAATTTTAGAATTTGAACAGCTAGGGGAGGTTGTGAAAAAGAATGGGGGGGCTTGGTTCAGAAATTTGGATGAGGTTGTTTCATTTTTAAATTCATCGATAATTAAAGAGGATTCTGAGGAGGTTTATTATGATGGATTTGTCACATTCGGACGCAGAGAAAGCCATGGATTTGCGCACTCAATTGTAAATAGACTCAATGAATCTGGGTTCAATATTTTTGTTGATTTAAATGATATTCCCTTAATTATTGACAACGAAGAGTATATTTACTCCACTATTTTAAAATCAGACAATTTCATTTATATAATTTCTTCAAATGCCATTCGATCGGAGTATTGTAAAAAGGAATTGGATTTCGCGATTAAAAATAACAAACGAATAATCCCAATTTACCATAGGGATATTGATAATAGTAAAGATAAACTCGACGCCATTGTAGCAAAAAAAAGAATTATAAAAGCGGAGAAGCCTGATGATGTTCCATATCTAGTTACCTGTATCAAAGAGAAACTTGAAGCCGACAGGGATTATGTTCACAAGCACACTTTATACCTTTTTCAAGCAAAAAAATGGAGGTACAATGGTGAAAGTCAAGCGGATCTTTTATTTGGGGCAGAGAGAAAAGATGCCATTAATTGGTTGAATACTTCTAGTTCCGAACAGATACCATCGAACGATCATATTGACTTTATTCGTGCTTCGAAAAATTTATCTGTTTTTATGCTGCCATTGCTTTGGTTGAGCAAAAAGACAAAAAACATTACGAAGAATAAATTGTTTGATAAACTTACTTTTATCATCTCATTTGGTAATCCAATTGCCATGGCAGATCAGTTGAGGTATCTCCTTTTCTCAGATAACCCTGCGAGATATGAAGGGGTTTCAATTCCCATGTGGATTCTGTTTATTATAATTCAGTTCTCGTTCATGCTAGTTGGTATAAAAACAAAAAATTTAGGAGTGTTTATTAGTATGGTGTTAAGTATTATTATTTGTGTCTTTGTTATTTCAATTGCGTTGAGTAATACATAGTATATGCTAAAGAAAAGTTTAGGAACATCTGAAACACCAGTTAGTGAATTATGTCTCGGGACTATGTATTTCGGGACAAAAATGGATACAGCTAGATCATTCGAAATTTTAGATGCTTTTGTAGATGCTGGCGGAAATTTTATTGACACGGCTAATAATTACTGTTATTGGAATGGAGGAACAGGGAATGAAAGTGAGGAATTACTTGCCCAATGGATGTCGTATCGAAAGAATAGAAATCGAATAATTTTAGCTTCCAAGATAGGAGCGAGGCCATTAAACCCAAGAGCAAGCAATATTGAGTTTGAGAAATTATCAAAAGAATCAATTTTAAATGCTGTAAACGACAGCCTTAAGCGGTTGAATACGGAATATCTCGATGTGTGTTATATACATGCAGATTTCAAAGAATTCCCTTTAGAAGAAAGATTGGAAGCTTTAGAATTACTTGAAAAACAAGGGCGGATTAGGCTGAAGGGATGCAGTAATATTACCACAGATCGTTTTCTAGATTCTGAAACTATTAATCAGAAGAATGATTTCTCTTCCTTCCAAGCCGTTCAGCAAAAATTCAGTTATTTACTTCCCGAGATTAGTGATAAAAGCAATACTTTAAAATTTTTAGATAAAGAATTGATTTCTTATGCCGAACAACGGAATATATCATTGTTGACCTATTCTGTGCTGCTTTCAGGAGCTTATGCAAAAGGCTGGGGAGAAGTACCGGTAGAATACCTGTCTTCAGAAAACAAAGTCAAGTTTGAAAAGATCAAACAGAATGCTCTCAAATTGGGATGCACACCTTCACAATGGGTTCTTAGATGGGTGATGAAACAATCAGATAAAATTATTCCTTTAATTGCCGCGAGTAACATGGAACAGTTATTGGAAAATATTGGGGGACTTTCTTTCCAATTGGAATTGGATTAAACGTGTTAAGGCATGATAGAAAAATATTACATAGGAGTAGGAACAACATACCACGATCCATCAATTTCAATTATCAACGGTAAAGGGGAGGTTCTTTTTGCAGAAGCAACAGAAAGGTATTTACAAAACAAAAGGGCTTTTAGTTGTACCGCCGACCCAATGGTCTGGATAAATGATATCATGAGTAAATATTGTGATTTGGACGGTGAATTTCATATTGCAACAACGTGGAGTAAATCCCATGTACGTTCGTTAAAAAATCTCAAAGCTTTGGGATTTCTTAAGAAGCAACCGACAGGAATTTCTAGAATCATATTTAGAATGATGCGGAAGTCTATACTGAGTGATGAAATTCTCACATGGTTCTTTAAGCAACAATTGGCCAGCAATACGCATTCGGGAACGAATATTGAATTGAACTTAAGAATGAATCATAACAATGATAAAGTTAAGTGGCATCGTTTCAATCATCATCTAACCCATGCTGCAGCGGCTTGTTATTCTTCGGGATTTAAGGATGCCACCTGTTTAGTAATGGATGGAGAAGGAGAAGTAGGTTCAGCTTCATATTACCATTATAAAAATGGAAAGGTGGAGCTTATTTCGCACAATAAAGGATTTGGAAGCCTTGGATATTTCTATGCCGTGGTGACGGAACTTTGCGGCTTCAGCACATTTAAAGGAGAAGAGTGGAAGGTCATGGGAATGGCGCCATACGGTCAAAAAGACAATGTATTTTATGAACAATTGTCTGCCATTTTTGTTGTTGAGAACCTTAAAATTAAATTCAAATCGAAGCATAAAGACATTAATGCGATTCTTAAAGCAATTGAAGAAAGAATCAGTGAATCGAAAAATGATTTTCAGTTGAAGGCAAATTTGGCACATACAGGACAGCTTATTTTTAGTGAGCAGATGACAAAGTTGATAGGCAATTTATATGCAAAAGGACTGTCTGAGAACTTAGTATATACAGGTGGATGTGCATTGAATTCGGCTTTCAATGGGTACATCCAAAATGACAAAGGATTCAAAAATGTATATGTGCCTTCAGCTCCTGGGGATGACGGAAACTCTTTGGGAGCAGCCTATTTAGCGTATTATAAAGACAATGAAAATGCGCCAGTTGTTTACGATGAAATTCAATCACCGTATTTAGGATCGGAAATAGACGATGAGCAGGTTTTGAGTTTTATCAAGTATTCAGGAGTTACGAATTACAAACACCTTCCCAATGAAATTGCCAAAGAGACAGCCAAAAAATTAGCAGAAGGAAAACTAGTGGGTTGGGTGCAAGGTCGCGGAGAGTTTGGCCCCAGAGCGCTTGGTAACCGATCTATTCTAGCAGACCCTAGGTCTAAGGATATGAAAGATAAGATTAACTCAAGAGTAAAATTTCGAGAAGAATTTAGACCATTTGCACCTTCTATTTTAGAAGAGTTCGGACCTGAATACTTCGAGAACTATCAAGACACACCCTACATGGATAGAACCTTGATTTTTAGACCCGAAGTGGTAGATAAGGTTCCAGCAGTAGTCCATTCCAACAGGTCTGGACGCCTTCAATCTGTAAAAAAGGATTTGAATCCAAAGTACCACGAATTGATTAGCGAATTTCACACCTTAACCGATATTCCTATCTTATTGAATACCAGCTTTAACGTAATGGGGAAACCAATTGTGCATAGCTTTAATGATGCTTTAATGGTTTTCTTTAATTCTGGCCTGGATGTTTTGGTCGTGAATGATTATATTTTTGAAAAAGGTGAGGGATAATACTCCGGCAATCCTCCAGCCCGGGCTTCATTTTTTAAGAATAGTGGAGGGGTATTTCTTTCTGCAACGGTTCTTTGTGTTGAGAATTAATTTCAAGCATTTTTGATAGTGCCAAAATTGAATCTCGCAGATTTCTATCTTTACACGAATCTGTAAACGAATTATGGCTGAAAACCATCCACATCAAGACCAATTATTGAAATGCATTTCGCTGGAAATGCGTGAGCAAGAGAAGCGATTTAAGTTAGACTCTGGATCCGGATTGAAACAACTCAAGTCCATCGGAGTCGCATTGCATCCAATTCACGTCACACGCAAATCGTTTGGCTATGCCGACTATCCAGAGATCGAGTTTCGGTTGCCATTTGTTACGGAAACGGCCGCGTTTAGGGGGAGTAGTGCTATCGAGTGCTTTCTTGAAGGTGAAGAATCCATCAAAGGAGTTTTCATTGGAATGGAAGGGAAGAAAGGCACATTTCGACTTTTCGCACCGGAGTTTCCAGATTGGATAGAAGACAAAGGTGTTGGAATCAAGCTGGCCCCAGATCAATACACAAGTGAAGTAATGAAGTCCGCGATTACAGATTTGAATGATAATTCTCGTTTGTTTTCAATGTTTAAAGACATTCATGGCAATGATGCCTTCGGAGCTCAAACCATAGGCGAAAATCAACTGACGTTTCAGAACAATAACTTGAATGAAAGTCAAAAGAATGCCGTACAAGGAATTGTAAACAACGACGGCTTAATTCTTCTGCACGGACCTCCTGGCACAGGAAAGACAACGACATTGATTGAAGGAATTCTGCAGCAAATCAAAGTTGGAAAACGAATTTTAGTGACCGCACCGAGCAATACCGCGGTCGATAACATTGCAAAAGGGCTGGTTGAAAATAAAGTAAACATTCTGCGCGTTGGAAATACCCTCAAAGTGGATGATATCATATTCCCGTTTACAAGTGAAGGGAAAATGCGCGACTCAAAAGTGCAGAAGGAAATCAAACGTTTGAAAATTCAAGCCGAAGAGTTCCGAAAGATGGCGTTTCAATACAAGCGCAGATTTGGTAAAGAAGAACGTACTCAAAAGTCCTTGCTGTTCAAAGAAGTGAAACGAATTCGAAAAGAGATTCGCGATATCCGGGATTATTTTGATTCCAAATTGTTTGATAAAGCCGATGTTGTTTTGGGAACACCAATTGGGTTGCGCAACTTTTTAAAGAAAGAAGCAGAATTCGACATATTGGTTATGGACGAAGCTGGGCAGGCGATTGAGCCCTTTGCCTGGGTGGTCTTTCCATTCGCAAAATCGTGGGTATTGGCCGGAGATCCTTTTCAATTGCCTCCCACTGTTCTTTCAAGAGATGCGGAAAAAGAAGGTTTTAATATTTCAATATTGGAGCGTTGTTTTAAGAACTGCGAAAACATTCATTTTTTGAATACCCAATATAGAATGCGCAAAGCAATAGCCGATTTTTCAAGCGACTATTTCTATAAAGGAGAATTGATCACACCTGAGGCGCAAAAGAATGTGGGGAATCATATCACATTCTTCGATACAGCTGGAACTGGTTTTGAAGAGAAATCGGGGAAAGATGGTGGAAGTTTAATCAACGAAGGAGAGCTCTCAATTCTTGAGAAATTGTTTGAAATGGAAAACATTAACCTTTCCAAATCCGCTTTGATATCACCTTACGCCGGTCAGGTTCAATTGGCAAAAGACCAACTTTCAAAAAAACTACGAATTAGCACAATCGACAGCTTTCAGGGGCAGGAGCGCGATACAGTCGTGATTTCTTTGGTGCGATCCAATCCAGATGCGGTAATTGGTTTCTTGAAAGATTACCGAAGGATGAATGTTGCAATTACCCGTGCGAAAGAACGTTTGTTTGTAATTGGCGACAGTTCAACGATTGGCCAAGATCCTTTTTACGCTTCATTCTTGGAGTATATGGAAAACCAAGACGGGTATCGAAGTGCCTGGGAATTGATGGAGTAGGAGTTATGAATTATAAGTTATGAATTATGAGTTGTAGTGTTATTGAGGATCAATTTTAATAGTTTGAATCCCAATCGTCTAACATTCTAATATCTAAAACCCAACTGAACCATCAGGGCGGTAACAAGTATAAGCTCCCAATTTGTGCGACTTGGTTAGAATCAAATTATCTAACATTCGAACAATTCATCAATCGAATTTTTTCAAATTCACAATTTCAAATTCACTTTCCGAGGTAAAATCAATCTTCAATGAATCCTGCTCCTCCGTTTGAATGAAGGGAAACCCGGAAATCATCTGTTCCTCATTCGCCTTATCCTTCGACTTCCAGTACTTTTTAATCTTCGATTGATCCGCTTTTCGAACCGCGACAAGCAGGGATAAAACAGTTTCTTCGTAAATCAAAAATTCGTTGTCTAGTTTTTTGAGTACTGGCATAGTTCAATATTAATCGTGTCGGTGTCTTTGTCCTCCAAAGATACAAAACCCAATTTATGCTGCGGCCTCTTTCTATTTTTATACTTTTGAGTAGAAATTATTCTCTAGTGGACCTCATTGAACTTGGATATATCGGCTTGTTTATCGCTGCATTTTTGGCGGCTACGATCCTTCCATTCCCATCTGAACTAACAGTTGTCGGAGCATACAGTGCTGGCTTGTCAGTCGCTCCGGTTTTAATCGTTGCAACAGCAGGCAACTTACTCGGTGGACTTACAAATTATGCAATAGGTTATTACAGCCATTCAGACTATATCATTAAGCGGTTTAAGCTCAACAAGAAAAAGATTGAGAATTGGGAAACGCGATTTGCTAAATGGGGGATTTACCTTGGACTCATTTCTTGGGTTCCTTTTATTGGTGATCCAATGGTGGCAGTTCTTGGCTTTTTCAGGGTCAAATTCATTCCTTTGGCCATAATGATGTTAATTGGAAAGTTGGCGCGCTATTCTGTGCTTACTTGGATTTATTTTAATGTTACCTAAGGCCTATTTAGTCAGGGACACAGAGGTTTAATAGCATGTCTTCCCAAGGGCGTATTCCAATAAGTCATCTAAAATGATTATTTTTAAAGGAAGCTAAAACTTAAAAACTGTTATAACCAACTTTGGTACGATTGACTTCGTTGATGCGCGTCTCCATTCTAATAGCCGCATTGAACTGTTCCCAATTGGTTTAATTAATTACTCTGTACTTATGAAAAAGAAAGTTCTAAACCTTTTCTTTGCCGCACTTGCGCTTGGTCTAAATTCTTTTGCCCAGGAGCATGAACCGCAAATTCAAAATTATCTCAACGATCACGTTAAAGACTTAGGCATTACGAAAACAGATGCCAAAAATTGGAAGATCTACAACCAACACGATGACAAAAGCTCGAACATTAGCTATGTCTACTTATTACAAACACATAACAACATTGAAGTCTTTAATGCAATCGCCAATTTTGCCATCAATGAAAATGGAGTTGTTCTAGGAGGAAATCGATTGGTTAATGATGTTGAAGGAAAAATCAACACATCAAGTCCTTCAATAAATCAAGTCGAAGCGATTTCAGCAGCTTGTAAAGCACTTGGGATTCAGCAAAACGCTCCAGCGGAATTGATTCGTACTGAAAACGGAATTTCTCTTTACAAAAAGGGATCAATGTCACAAGAAGACATTCCAGTTAAATTGGTTTACGTTCCAGACGGAGACGTTATCAAATTGGCTTGGGATTTAAGTATTTACGAACTTTCTGGTAACCACTGGTGGAGTATTCGTATTGATGCGACAACAGGAACAGAGATTAATAAAGGGGATTGGGTTACGTCTTGTGAATTCGACAGCGATGGACATGCTCAAAATTCATACACACCTGGACCACATTACAAACCAAATATTCCTGTTGGAAGTCCATTAGCGGCTCCAGCGCCACCTCCGGCAACGGATGAATACCGTGTTTATGCACTCCCAACGGAAAGCCCAAACCACGGACCTAGAACTTTAGTTGTTGGACCTTCGGATGCTACTGCTTCTCCTCATGGATGGCACGATATCAGTGGAACACCGGGAAATGAATTTACGGTAACAAGAGGGAATAATGTTAGAGCATCGGAAGATGAAAACGCTGATGACGGATTTGGATATTGGCCAGATGGAGGAGCTACTTTAAGTTTCGATTACCCATTAAACCCGAATCAAGCGGCAAATTTATATTGGGATGCTGCAATTACAAACTTGTTCTATATGAACAATGTTATGCACGACGTTTGGTACCACTACGGTTTCGATGAAGCAAGTGGTAACTTCCAAGCGAATTCGTATGCAAATGGTGGTTTAAGTTCTGATGAAGTTTATGCCGAAGCACAAGATGGTGGAGGAACAAATAACGCAAACTTTGCAACACCAGTAGATGGACAGAATCCTAGAATGCAAATGTATTTGTGGGATGCACCCGCTGATTTATTAACGATCAATGCACCAGGAGGAATTGCAGGAGCATATATGGCATTGCCAGCTCAGTTTGGTGGAGCAGTTCCTATTGTACCGTTAACAACGGACATAATAATTTATGATGATAACGCAGGAGTTGAAGATTACGACGCTTGTGAGACAGCTGTGAACGGAGCGGCATTAACAGGGAATATTTGTATCATCCGAAGAGGTGATTGTCTTTTCGTTGATAAAGTTCAAAATGCACAAAATGCAGGAGCTGCAGCAGTGATTATGGTAAACAACGTTGTTGGAGCGCCTCCAATTACAATGGGAGGTACGCAACCTTCAATTACGATTCCTTCAATTATGGTAAGTAACGCTGATGGTGAAGCAATGATTGCTGCCATTGAAGGTGGAGCTACTGTTAACGGAACGATCGTTGATGCACAAGCATTTGCATTGGATGGTGATTTTGACAACGGAATTATCTCTCACGAATACGGACACGGAATCTCAACAAGATTGACAGGTGGTTCAGCAAATTCTAGCTGTTTAAGTAACGCAGAGCAAATGGGCGAAGGTTGGTCCGATTGGTTTGGATTAATGCTTACAATCGAGCCGGGAGATTTAGCTACTGACAATAGAGGTATTGGAACATTTGTAACAGGAGAAGCTACGAATGGATTCGGTATTCGTCCGGTTCCTTACAACACAGATTTCGCAGTGAATGATTTCACTTATGACGCTTCTAACTGGGACGGAGCTGGATTCCCAACAAATATTTCTGAACCTCATGGTATTGGATTTGTTTGGTGTACAATGCTTTGGGATTTATCATGGGCATTGATTGACGCTTATGGTTATGATGCTGATTTATACAATGGAACAGGAGGGAACAACATCGCAATGGAACTGGTAATTCAAGGATTGAAATTACAACCTTGTGGTCCTGGATTCGTTGATGGTCGTGACGCAATTTTACAAGCAGATATGTTATTGAACGGAGGAGCGAACCAATGTCTTATTTGGAATGTATTTGCAAATAGAGGTTTAGGAAACTCTGCAAGTCAAGGAAGTGCGAACAGCAGAACGGATCAAGTAGAAGCTTTCGATATGCCTCCAGGATTTGTTAACGTTACAGGATCAGCTACGGTTAATGCTTGTACTGATTATACTTGGGCTGCAAATGGAACAACATATTCTGCAACGGGTTCTTATGATCATACATTATTGAGCTCTACGGGTTGTGATTCTATAGCTACTTTGAACTTAACAATTTTAAATGCTACGTCAAGTACAGCGACTGTTTCAAGTTGTACGAATTATACATGGGCAGCGAATGGTCAAACTTATACTGCTGATGGATTGTACGCTGTGACATTGGTTAATGCTGCAGGATGTGATTCAATTGCAAATTTGGATTTAACGATTAACGCGGCTCCTTCAGTTAGTGTAACAGCATTCTCTGATCCAACAACTTGTTCAGGTACAGAAGGAACGATAACTATTGGTGGAACTGGAACCGGTGTTATTTCATGGACTGGAGCAGGTACAGGAAATTCAGGGACAGTTACGACTCCATATGTAATTACAGGTTTAGGTTCTGGAAATTATTCAATAGTATTTGATGATGGATGTCCTTCGAGTGCTGTAACTCAAGGATTAATTGCTCCGGGATCAACAACATCAACGGTGGCTTCGACTGCTTGTGTTACTTATAATTGGAATGGTGTGGATTACACAACTTCTGGTGCATATACATGGACTGGCACAAATTCAGCATCATGTGATTCAGTTGCAACGCTAAACTTAACAATCAACGATGCAACCACATCTAGTACCGATGTAACAGAGTGTGATACTTATAACTGGAATGGTACTGATTACACATCTTCTGGATCATATACTTGGACAGGAACAAACGCATTATTATGTGATTCTATCGCTACATTGAATTTAACGATCAATGTTGTAGATGTTTCTTCAAGCTTCGTTGATGACATAACATTAACCGCAGATTTAGCTGGAGCAACGTATGCTTGGGTTGATTGCAATGACAACTACAGTTTAATTGCAGGAGCAACGAATCAAACTTATACGGCTCTTGTAAACGGAGATTACGCCGTAATTGTAACGGAAAATGGTTGTTCAGATACTTCAGCTTGCATGAATGTAAATGCTGTCGGTATTCTTGAAAACAATTTTGGAACAGCTATCAATGTCTATCCAAATCCAACGAATCAAGAAGTGACTGTTGATTTAGGAGCTGAATATTCGAATATAGAGGTTCGAGTTACCAATGCACTAGGTCAAATCATTGATACGAAACAAATCGCAGCATCAAGTACAATTGATTTAACTCTTGACGGAGCGCGTGGAACGTATATTCTGGAAATCAAAGCAGACAACGGAATAACGGCTCGAGTGAGAGTAGTGAAAAATTAAACGCTTGTATTAAAGTGGAAACCCCGTCTTAGGCATCGCTCTAGGATGGGGTTTTTTATTTGCATTTAGGTTTCCAATATTCCATAAAATGAATTTCGGCTACTTGCTCATAAGGTAGTATATTGGGAACTACTGTTATTAAAAACTAAACTTATGAAATCAATTAAATTGTTCTGCACAGTCTTCGCTATGTCGATGATAGGAACAGTCTCTTATTCTCAATGTGCTGTTGGAGAAGGTGAAGTAACCATTGAGGTTCACACCGACGATTACGGATACGAATGCTATTGGGAAATCGTACCCTCAGGAAATGCCTGTGGAGTAGGAACAATCGCTTCAGGAGGTAACTTAACTATCGGATGTAACGGTGGTGGTGCTCAAGCCCAAGATCCTGGAGGTTACGGAAACAACCTAGACATTACAGAAGGCCCGTGGTGTTTGCCATTGGGGAATTCTTATGACTTAATCTTCGTTGATGACTGGGGAGATGGAGGGATTGGTTTTGACGTTTTTGTTAACGGATATCAAATTGAAACATTCGATGGAATGGCATTGGGAGGAACGTTCACGTTCACTGTTGCTGATCCACCGGCTTATGATTTAAGCGTGTTTGGTTCAAACATCTATAACTACGTTTCTACGGGTGCATTCGATATTGAAGCACGTGTATTTAATGGAGGTTTAACAACGGTTACATCTTACGACATCAATTACTCAGTTGATGGAGGTACTGCTGTAACACATAGTGTTACAACGAACATGATCAATTTTGCAGATGAAACAGCTTTCCATAGTATTCCTTTAAATATCCCAACGAATGGTGTTTATACAATTGACATCTGGGCAGATAACATAAATGGTGGAATGGTTGATATGGTTCCTTCCAATGATGTGTTTACTTTACAAGTTGAAGCTGGACCTGGAACTCCGAATTACATTGATGATTATATCGGAGCGACATTTACAATTGATCAGATTTTAGGATCAGGAGATCAAGTGAATGATCCAACGGATTTAGATTTTCACCCCGTTTTGAGCAATCAAGAGCTTTGGGTTATGAATAGAGGTACTGAAGCTTCAGGAAGTAGCACGGTTACAGCTTTCAATGCAGGTGAACCAGGGATGACTTCATTGTGGAAACAAGATGGAAATGCTTGGCATTTCATGTCTTTAACAACGGGAATGGCATTTAGTCAAAATGGAAACTGGGGTAGTTCTCCAGGTGTTTACGATGCGAATCACGATGGTGGTGCTCCATTTACAGGACCTTCTTTATGGTCAAGTAACATGGGAATCTATGCAGAGCCTTCAGGAGGAAACGGAAGTCACTTAGACATGCTTCACAATAGCCCACTTGCACAAGGGATTGCTTCTGAAAAGGATAACGTGTTTTGGGTAGTTGATGGAAACACGAGTGATATCGTTCGTTACGATTTTGCTGAAGATCACGGTCCGGGAAATGCTTTTCACGGTGATGCAATCGTTCGTAGATATTCTGACGATGCAGTAACAAAAGATCCAAATGATGTAATTGTTAGTCACTGTATTATTGACGGAAACAGCCAGTGGTTGTACGTTGTCGATCACGGAAATGGACGTGTTATTAGAATTGACATCAATACAGGTTCAAACCAAGGTGGAACTCCAAACTTCCCAGGTAACGAAGCTGTTGTCGAATATTCTGAATACACAGGTTATACGCAAGAATTGGTTGTTTCTGGCTTGGTTAAACCAGCTGGAATCGACGTGATTGACAATAGAATGATTGTTAGTGAATACCAAACAGGGGAAATCATTATTTATGATATCTCTCAAGTACCAGCTGTTGAGTTGGATCGTTTGAGTACAGGATTGTCAAGTGTTCAAGGAATTAAGATTGGTCCTAAAGGAAGAATCTGGTTTGTTGATGGTGTTTCTGATGGAGTTTACAAAATTGAAACTTCTGATCTTGGATTGGCTGAGCAATCATTAGAATTCAACGTATATCCAAATCCTACTTCTGGTGAGATCAACGTTTACGTTGGGAACACAATCGATGGAACTGTTGAAGTAAGAGACATTCAAGGGAAATTAATTGCAAGTCAAACGATTTCTGGTCACACAGCTTCTTTGGACGTGAACGTATCAACTGGATTGTACTTTGTAAATATTATTAGCAACGACGTTAAGTCGGAAACGAAGAGATTGGTTGTAGATTAATTCAATCGACTGTTTTATAGAAGGCATTTCATTTATTTGGAATGCCTTTTTTTTATTTCTTAAATCTTCAGTTGTGTAAACGAATTTCAAGAACGAAAAGAACGTCATTATTGGCATCGAATTTTAATCTTTGACTGAAATTCACGCACATGTACGTATTGACATTATATACCACATTGCGTAAGTTTGACTACGCTAAAATCAAAGAACATGTCTGAAACGTTAATCACTGAAAAAGGAATTGTACAATGTACAGTCAATAAATTGAACATTAGAGCTGGAGCACCTAACACAACAGTCGCTGTTGCTGGATCTTCAGTTTTGAATGACAAACTTCAATACATTGGTTATGTAAATGATGGACAAAGCATCAATGGAATTAGCAAGTGGTATAAGCTTACAGATGGAAACTACGTTTGGGGTGGCGCTGTCAAAGTGATTTCTGTTGAAAAGCAAGAAGCCGCTCCCGTCACAAGTAAAACCAATTCCAATACAATCACAGCTGCAGTAGGTTCCGGGTGTACGAATAATAAAAGTGACGTTCGGTTGGTACAAGAGCTATTGAATGAAAAAGGAATTTCGGTTGGAGTCGATGGGTTATTCGGTAACAACACGGCGGCGGCAATTCGAAATTTCCAAAAAGGGGGGGTGAATTTTTCAAATCCAGATGGCAGAGTTGATCCAGGAGGGAAGACATGGCAAGCATTGAACAATCCTGAAGTGACTTACACAAAACCGACAGTATCTTCTGGTACATCAGATGATCTAAATACGAAATACAAAGGCGTGACTTTTGAGGGAAGTGTTTTTCCGGACAAGCCGATAATTAGAACAAAGAAGATCAACTTGAATTCATCCATGAGGAACAAATACCTACCAGCGTTGGACAAAGCGTTGGTAGGATCTCCACGAGGATTAAAGTTGCTTTGCACAGTGATGGCATTTCACGAAGGGTACCGAGAAGGAACACGATCTTATACCAATAATAATCCCGGAAATATAGGGAACACAGACTCAGGAGCAAATGTCAAGTATCCAACTTTAGAGGCTGGAATTGAACGGCAACGTGATTATATCAATGGTATTATCGCTGGTAAGTCTTCTGCATATCCGATGGGTAAAGAGAAAATTATCAAACCGTATTACAGTGCGGAAATTGCTAGAAATCCGCAGTATGGATTGCCTGCAAACGTTCCAGGATATAGATTCATTTTCACAGGTCAGATTGATCAATTTGTCAAAATTTACTCGACTGGTGCAAGAGCTGGAAACGGCTATGTGAGTACGATTATTTCATACTTTGCACAGAACAATATTACGATTAAAGAGACAACTACACTTGCGGAAATTGTGAATATTAAATAGCGCAAGCAGCTCCTTCTAGAGCGAACAGTTCCTTTGAGAACCTCATTTTAAGATTCAATAACTGGAATTCATGAATGAACGGTAGTTTCAAAAGTACCGGGAAGTGATATTTCGAAAATCTGCAGATTATTGCTCGTTTCTGAAATCATGTATTTCATATCCGGTGGAATCACAAAGGCGTCTCCTTCATTGAGGTTTTGTACAGCCTTATTCTCTGTGGTTAAGTTCAAATTACCGCTCAATACAAACGAGAACAGGATATCGGAATTATGGCTTGTGTAGTTTGCTGCGTTAATGGTTTCCATCGATTTTGCAATGTGTACTGATGCAATTCCTTGAGTGGCCTCGTTAATGCCTGTTTCCCGGTGTTCAAATCCTTCCAAGCGCCAAGGTGTCCAAACCGCATTCTGTTCCTTGTGGTGGACAAAACGTTGTCCCTGAAACTCTCTCTCAGGTTTGAATTCTTTTGTAGGCAATTCCATTTCATGATCAATGGATGTCATGTGCTCCGCCGGAACGCCAATTTCTATGACTTCCAAATTATCAGAGGCTTCCAGTACGCGGTGTCTTATTTCGGGAGGCTGCGTGACACAATCGCCTGCGTTCAAAACAAACGGTTCTCCTTGATCTTCGTACACCAATTTCACCCAACCTTTGTAGCAATAGATAAGCTGAAAGCCAATCGTGTGGTAATGCACCATGTCTGGAACGGGGCCACCAGTTGGAATTCGAATATGAGAAGCCATTATTCCTCCGCCCAAACGATTCGGAACCAAATCGCGGTACATCATTCCGGCTCTGCCAATTACCCACGGTTCTTGATCGCGAAGCTGCCTCACTTCAAAGGTGTGTTTCGTTTCCGGTTTTGGAATTTGATACGACAAAGGCACTATTTCATACCGACACTTATTCGGCGCTACATAACTCGTTTCAGATCCAAATTGCTCAGGGGTATCCGTTAGAATATTGACCACACTTGCCAATGCGTTCGATGTTTTGTCTAAGCGAATCGAAACTCCATGCCCATTCATAACGGCCACTTCAGGATCATCGTCTGGAAAAATGTTCATGAGCTTGAACCCCAAATTGATCAAAAAGTTAATGTCTTCGGGTAAGTTGGCGCTGGATTGTACGATTTGTGCTTTGCAGGTGCTTTTCATTTAATCTCGCTTTGATTTTAAATGTAGTGATTCTTTGGGGATGGGGTGAAAGATGAGGTGCTGATGAAGAGAATAGGAGCTTCACAATTCAAGTAAAGAAACAAGATTCTCGAAAGAATGATTTTTGTGGTGGAATTTTTTAGTTGAAATAAGTGTGCATAGCATACCATTTTGGAATGTTATGTGTTATTTTTAAGGGCATATATAGTAGTTAGCAACAATAAACAATTACAATTGAAAACATTAAATCTGACAACATTAATTCTGACTTCTATATTGTGCTCGTGCACAGTCGAAACTGACCAAACCTCGGATGATGTCACTAAGGAAATAAGTGTAATGACTCCTGAGAATCAAGAGATATTTGATCTGATACAGGAAAAAGATAGTCTGCTTTTTCAAATAGGGTTTAATCAAATAGATACTTTACAAGCTGCAGTATTGACCTCCCAAGATTTTGAGTTTTATCATGATGAACACGGAGTGACTGATACAAAAAGTGCTTTTGTCAGTAATATAAATGGCATTAGAGATTTACCATTTAAAACATGGAGAACTTTGGTCAAAGGATCTATGGAGGTTTTTCCTTTATATAAAGACAATAGTCAAGTCCTTTATGGTGCAATTCAAAACGGGACTCATGATTTTTATCAACAAAATGAAGGAGAAGATGCACTCAAAACAAATACTGCTAGATTTACTCACTTATGGATCATTGAAAATGGGGATTGGAAACTAAAACGTGTGCTTAGTTATGATCATCAGGTTCCAAAATAAATCAGTTGCTAACACGTCCTACACCCAATGCGGAGTTCATTCTTCGAAAGATCACCTAAGTTTTAACAAATCTATTCTTACCTTCGAAAAAACAACTTTGGAGGAATCCGCACTGTGCGTAGCCCCAACCGTTATGCACAATGATGCATTATGATCAACGTACCTATTAAGTGGAATTATTTATTAATAATAGAATAAGAATGTACATCCAATTTTTCATAGCCGTCTCTCTTTCATTTTCTTGCGTATCACAAAACATTCCATTTGAATGCGTAAAAACTTCTTGGCCATTAATGGGGGCATATCAGATTGACACTTATAATGAGAGCGGAAAGACACTTGAAATGATTCGCGTAAATGGTAAAGGGGACACAACCCAGTGGTGGAAATATGAGATCAATTCAGAAGGGTATGAAATCCGAAATTATTCAATAATCAATTCAACTCAATTCGATTTGACGCATATTTTGGATACTGCTGGTAGAGTAATAGCTTCAATATCAACCATAGGAAATCGGAGTGACACAATTGCTATGCCCCTTGTAAATTATAATGAGTTTGGCGATCCTGAGTCTCATTTTTTATATGACGGTACTTACGCTTACATTTACGATTCATTAGATCAAAAAATAAAAGAGACATTTATTATTGATGAAGGCGACACTGTAGATGTCACTATCTATAAATATGATTCTAGTGGAAATCAATTAGGGTGGACTTCTTTTGAAAATGACACTTTGGTTTTAAGCCAGGAATCAACAATTGACTCAAAAGGAAACACGGTTAAGAACATTAAAAAAAATGGAAATGGTGATTTAGTTAGTACTGAACATCGTGAGTATACTGAAGATGGTAATATCTCCAGATCGCATGGCATTAATTACTATGGAGGGGAAGCCGAAAATTGGGAGATGATCTTAGAGAAAGTTAGTTGCTCTGATTAGTGTCCATAACATATAAGCATCAATGAACGTCAAGCGTTCTCGACTTCATTGTGCTTACTGTTGCACGTTCAACAGCCGCTAAAAACCATACGGGCGCCAAAACGTTACAACTACTTACCCACCCCGAATAAAAAAAAACTCCTACCCGGAGGGATTTTACATAGTATAAAACCCATTTAAAAAAATTACTGTTAGTAATAGAAGAAGTTGAAACAGGACTTTTATCTGTCACTTGGGCCAAGAATAAATAGGGTGATTTTTATTGGAGGAATCAAGCAAACCGTTGAAATATATAACACCAAAAGACCACATTTTTATGTTACATGCGAACACCAATAAAACATAACGCTTACAAACAATGAAAACAGGAACCGACAAATTAAAAAGACTCAGCAAGAACGTTCTTGCTGAGTCTTAATTAAAAACTCTATCTATATCTAACTTTTAACAGCTATTCAGAACTAGACTATGCCTACAGTTAAATATTCGCCTCCTACTTAATTTTCAATCGAAGGTTCTTCATCGATTACAATTTCATCTATGATAATATCTTTCGCTTGTTTATTTCGACCTTTAGTTAGATTGATTTTCTCTCTAACAACCTCAAAATCTTCATATCCTTTACGAACGCCCATTGCAACCCAATCGAAAGTATATGTTCCAGTTCCGTTCATTAACTCTCCAACCTCAAAACCGGTCGCACTTTTATTAAAAACAGCAAGTCCCATTGAGGCTCTAGATCCAGGCGTAAGTGTAACTGTCATCGTGTTTTCATTTACAATTGTTGCAAAATGATCAGGAAATAAAATCGTTGCGACACCATTCACAACAGTTCCAGTTCCTCTTGTATAGGCAGCTGCTTCTGGTCCTTCAACAGATGCATACCAGATTTCCTTTGTATCATCATTTGGATGATCCATTCTAAAACTCTTTACATCTCCGAATATTATACCTGAACCTCCAGGATCCACATACATACCTGCTTTAGTGGTTGAAAAAGCATCTTGTACACCGGCAAATCCACTGTTCGCAAATCCTGATAACTCTGCCGTAATAAAGTTAGTGCTTGATGTACCGTAGGTAACCATTCCTCCTGTTTCAACATCTGAAAAAAGTGTAGCTCGAACCGTATTATTGGGATCAATTAAATGCAGTTGCCCATAACCTATACCATTTTCAGTAATTCGTGCATTTAAACTTTCATCTGAGCCGTAGCAATCTATTTCCGCATTTGGTCCGGCCAAAGTAACCATAGAAACAGTAGAAGTTCCATTTGTGCGATCCAAACGTGCGCCATATCCATTTGAATGTCCCAAAAGGCCATAATTATCAGGTGAAGAAGAACCCGTAGAGATTCCTAAAACTCCGATTTCAGCTCCCAAGTAATCAGCTGTTGTTATTCCATCAAAATTATCTGTTCCTTGCACCCCTAAATAGCCATTTGTTGGGCCAAATTCGCCAATTGCTCTTATAGCTGGGAAATTATTCATGTTGTACAAAACATCTAATCTGGCCAAAGGTGTACCCGTTCCCATACCGATATTTCCATTAGCCGCTAGTATCATACTTTCGTTTCCACCAGTATCAAACCTGATATTATCTTCATCAGCAGTTTCTTCAACTTGAATTTTGGTGTCACCATCGTTATCTATTAATTCTTTCTGAAGTGTCACACTTTCAGCAGTCTTCGCATATAAAGCATAGGGCACACTCATTAGCTCGCTAGTACCCATTACTGCGTAACTTGTTCCTCCTAATACGTCAATAGCAGTTTCTATAAAATAAGGTCCTGTTGACCAATCAATACTTACGAATGTTCCACTAACAACTGTTCCACTACCTATTTCAAGATTTACCAGTCCATAGGCGTTCGTTGTTGTCGCAAATGTTTCCTGATAGACCGTTGTTCCGCTAATTGAAGTTTGCTTAATCGTCATGCGCATTCCAACTGCTTGACTGTTTAAAATTGTGTTACCCGCATCTCTTACTACTGCTTGGTATTTAAAGCCTTCTGGTGCTTGACCAAGGGATGTTAGTGAGATTGTTGCTACAGCAACGAGTGAGAGTATTAGTTTGTTATACATAGTTTGTCTGTTTTTTTTAATGGTATGTATGATTGCTTCGCAATTCATCTCAATGTGTTTTAACTAGTTTAAATGTCTTTAGATTTTGTGTTTCGTTATTCAAGGTCAATGAATAGCTTCCCGGAGCTAATTGACTTACTTGAATGGGTGTTTGCTCTGCGGAAAGTTTATCCTGCAATACAAGTTTTCCCATTGCATCATAAAGCGTATATGTTACATTCTCGAAAGTGCTTGTTTTGATATTCAAGACATCTGATGTAGGATTCGGAAAAATAATGGCTTCGTAGTTGGGAGCAAAATCTTCCACGTCTAAAAAGTTCCAGCTGGTTTGATGGAAACCTTGCGTAATGTCGTTGGTTCCATCAGTTCCGGTGTTAATCACTACTTCGCCTATTGTAAAGTCGATGCTTCCACTTGCATTGGAGTATGAATTTCCTTGCGTAGATACGACATCCTGCGCTGAAACAGTTAATGTTGTAAGTAGCGAAAATAACACGATTGTGTTTTTCTTCATTGAGTTGATCTTTTATAGATTCGTCTAATGTCGACTCAAATAAAAAGAGAAGAAAGTGAACTAGGCTTGGTTAATTTTAGCAAAGGTAAGACAATAAGCGACACTTTTTTTGTGCGTGTGCTTCGTCAGGCTCAGCAGAACTTTGTGTAGAAAAGGGAGGCATGGTTATAACATATGCTGAACTGAAGCATAAGTCCCCGCTTCGGTTGATCGCTCTTATTTAAAGAAACTATTTCTATTTTCGAGAAACTAAACTAAGTAATAAGCCGTATTACGCATAGCTTCAACCGTTATGCCAAATTAAATAAGAACAATGATCAAGAAACTGATAATAATAATAATAATATTAAGTCTTCCAATAATTGGATTTTCACAGAATGACGTTTCAATAGGGATTGCCTATGATTGGGATCAACTTGATAAATCTGACCAAGATTTAATCGAAAAATCTTCACATAAATATTTAGCTAAACTTGCTGAGAATGACATAGAAGGGTTTTGGGAGTTGTGTCATTCAAAATTCAAAGAGTCAGTACCATTTGTGTCGTTTAAAGAAATGGGAGAAATAATTGCCAAAGTGATTCAAGATATTGATAATGTTAAATTTATTGACGCAAAAAAAGTTGTTTATACAAGTGAGCCAACTGTATCCAAGTTCTCAACAGGCGGTTCCCTTGACAAAGAAAAACCAACCTATCTTCAGTTTTACACTTTAGCTGGAATTAAGAATCAAGCATTATCACTTTACAGAATAAACAGCAAGCCATTATCTAAAGCGATTACAATAAAACTCGGACTTGAAAACGGTGATTACAAATTGACAAGTATTGAAATTAACACTAATTCGGTAAATGGGAAAGATGCAAAATATTATTTCGAAATTGCTAAGGAATGGGAAAAGAAAGAATCGAAATTTCCTCAATTCATTGCCATGAATATGGCGTATCGTCTTTCATATTTAGGGAGAGGCACTTCAACAAGCCTTTCATTAAATATAATGGACACTTTGCAAAAGCTTCAAAAGAATACAGAATTGATTTCTGAAATTAAAAAATGGAATGTCAATGATTCAATATTTGATATTATCAATGTAGATTTTATTGAAACTCAAAGTGATTTGACACCAAATGTTATTTACATTTCTAAAGTTGCACTAGGGGAAGAGAGTACAAAAAAAGAGGTTGAAATTTTATATGAGTACTTCAAGAACAAGTATCCTGACTTAGTAAAGGAGTTCGGAATGTTTATTTTTACTGCTCATGAAGAATATCCTGCAATAAAAATAAAAGAGTACAAATATTTCAGGGTAATAATGAATGAAGAAAAATAAAAAATGGCATAACACACGTTGCATCCCAGTGGAAGTCTAAGCTGCGTGAAATCATTCCACATTAACTCAACTATACTCAAAAGCTTATCCGATAGCTATCGGATCGCTTTTTCTTATTTTGGAAACAAAGGTCCAAGTTAGAACCCCGTAAGGCGCATAGCCGCAAAGCACTAGTAACCATTGAGCTATGTATGTTTTGAACGAAAAGAAATGCGCACTGTACTTGAATGGAAAATGAAACTTATATTTTTTTCTCTTCTAATCTTCATTTCAGGTGGCCTAAATGCTCAACAACTTACAATGCAACCGAGGGATACAACTCCCACTATCTATTATGTAGAAATCGACTCTATACTTCGTAGTTTCAACTTTCTACAAACATTCAATATTCAACCAGTTTTCTCAACTTCAACAGACACTGTAATTATCAAGCATACTCAATCCATTCATTTGAATGATTCATTGATTAATACGGTTGATAAATTAGAAAATGAAATTAATAATGTTGATTTTCATAGGATTTCAATTGATTCACTAACAAACGATAATTGGGAACTCGTTTCAGTTAGAGTATTCGCTAATTACTACCCATGTTGCACAGAGTCTTGGGCGATTAATGAAGTGTATTTCATCAATCCCGAAAGCACATCATTTTCAACCACATACATTTCTGATATTATTAGTAAGTGTCAATGCGGAATAGCTCAAAGTGGACAATTCATTTCTATAAGTCGATATTATGGTTATATCATGAACGATAGCGAAGAGGGTAGTGCAACTTATATATTTAAAAAGAAAAAAGGTTGCTGATCGCACCTATCATGCGGGTTTATAATTTCAGAGATTACTTCTGTTATAACACTACCATTCCTATCACTTCTGTTTGGGTTATCTATTAAATATTCTTTCTTGTATATTTACCTGCAATACATGTTCAAGGCTCAAGTATACGAGCTCCAAAACGTGAGTCAGAAGAGACCATGAACACATGAGAAATTAAATTATGAACGAAGTAAATTACACCCATTCCGCAATTGCACTGGCTTTCTTATTTTGCGTCGTGATTTACGGATGTGACAACGAATCCACGAAAGTAAATGCTTTAAACCCACTAGTCATTGGACAAAAATCAATGAAAATTGAATCACCTAATTCGGTTGTCCCCAATCTTAATGAACATGAATCTACAATAGCATTCACTGATTCCATTCATTTTAAAAAAGTAAAGCTTTACATTCAGAATAATGGAAAACACGATAGAGTTAGTGTATCTGCAATTGCCGGCGATACGGATATGATGGTTGACTACTATAGTATTGTAAGAGAAGATTGGAAGATTACAAAAGATCATCATACCAGAATCTATTTTTCTTATGACTCCTATTCATATGGAAATGTCTTTTTAGTAAAAGACTCAGTTCATGTTGAACCTTATTATATTGGACCGAAAGAAGATATTGATACTTTAAATGAAATTATACGGCCAATAACAAAACTGTATAATGCGCTCGTAAATGAAGCTCGAGGAGAATAATACACATTACAATATTAACCGTTGCACAACTCCAGTAAAGGAATGATTGCAACATACCGACTACCTTTAGAATTTAGCGTTCTGACTATCTACCACTTAACTTTTCGTGTTTTGACTTACTCTACCATTGTTCAAGAAGTCTAAGTCGTGAAACAGCAGCATAGGCTATACTTCATGCCGAAAAGCTTATATTCGACAGTCGGCACGAAAGCGTAGTCGCGAAATTTATATACAATCGTAACACTCAAAACATGAACAGAAAGATAACATCAACATTATTCACTTTCTTTTTAGGAGTAACACTTTCTTTTAGTCAGAATTCCTATAACATCCCTTCAGAAACTTGGAGCTTAGAAATTGATTTAGATGGGTTTACAATTGAGAAAGAAGGATACTATGCCGATAGTTCAATGTTTCAACTATCAGCGGTTAATGAAAAAACAAATATGAATTTGTCAATCTTTATTGAAAAAACAGACTCAAAAGATGATGAAAAAGAATGCAGAGATTACTATTGGAACAAGGCTAAAAAAAGTCCATTAGCAAAAGAAAATGTTCAAAAATATGAATCAGGTAATTTGGCCATAGTTGAGCATGATACAGAAAAATTTAACGGTCAGACTTTGAACTTTCATAGTTTAAATGCTTACTTAGCTCACAATGGCTATTGGATGGATGTCCATATCAGTATGATCGGATACTCGAAAAAAGACAAGGTAATTTTTGATGAAATAATGAAATCAATAGTCATTAAACTTTAAAAAAGAGGCATATTAATCCACTGCGCAACTACACCAAAGCAGTAATAACAGAAGTTTTGATTGAAATTTTTAACGAGCATAAAAAACAATATAAGAAGAATAGAGGGCTACGCAATTCCTGTAAAGAAACTGGATTCTTGGAGAATGATTTTTGTGGTGGAATTTTTAATTGGAATTAGAGGGCATAGCATGCTATTTTGGAGTGTTATGTGTTATTTTTATAGGCGTATATAGTAGTTATAGTGCATAAGCCAGAATAAACCACTTCATGATATACCCGTTAATTATAAAAAAGACAATTGTGGTCAATCAGAATGCTTCAGACTTTCCTTCTGAAGATGTAGTTCTAAGACATATCGATGAACATATGGAACAATTCGATATGTTCAAGCACAAATATCCCAACAATGAAATGTACTATTACAATGTTCCTCTAATGAGATTATTTAGAAGAAAAGACCTGATTGGAAATATTTCAATAACGGTTGCTTGTACTAAACAAGAAATAATTACTGTGCTTAAAACGAATACTATTCGCATCTTTATCCCTCTATTCCTATTATTAATAGGTGTACCACTAATCACAGGAAATCCATTCTCGAGGCCATTAGGAGATAGTCCATTTATATGGTTTATTATAGCATATGTACTGATTGTGTTTGCTTGGCAATTTCGGTTAAGAAATATTGCTTTAAAAAGACTTAGTAATGAAATAGAATCAATCATACAGAGTCTATATAAATAAACGCACCTACACCCAATGCGGGCAACTACTCCGAGAGATCACTTATGTGTTAACACGACTATTCTCAAAAGCTTATGCGATAGCTATGGGATCGTTTTTTCTTATCTTCGATAAAATAGTTTTGATATAAGACATGTCATAGCTTTAGTTGTTACGTGTAATAGACCATCGTGCAAACAGCTTGAAAATAATGTAAATAATTCATGGATAAAACTGACTTTGAAGGATCAATACTAATTTTCAATGCTATGTTGATTCCATGTATATATATTCTGCGGTTAGATTATGTATTGCATCTAAAATGATGGAAGAAACGAATAGATGTCATTACTTCAGGTTTAATCATCAGTGGAGGTGTGTTATTATTATTTAGCATATTGAATCCCTTTCTTTTGGTAGTTTCAATTTCTTTCCTATTTCCGAAATATCACGTTTGGTTATACCGAGTTCTTAGAAGATTTTTTGTTAAAAAAATGAGCAGAGAGCCCGTTGACGTAAGGTTCAATTTCAAATCTGGATTCACAGAAGATCGAATATTTACGATATTTTTCACGCTTTTTTCAATTTTTTCGACTACACTAGTCTGGGTTCCTCTTGACACATTTCTGAATAACAACTAGCTTGATAAGTAGGTGCCATAATCTACAAATGACAACAGCTCAAAACCATACTAGTCGGGCGCTTCATTGTATAAGTAATAAATTTTCTTCGAGCATAAAGTAGGTCGCAGTATCATTTCGTTTAGTCTTTTAGTTATTTAATTAAACAAAATGAATTAGATTTACAAAAGATACTTTGCCATAATTTGCATCAAACAAAGGAATAGAGATAAATATTTCAGAAATGCATCTCTGTTCTAATCGAGAATAGTAAAACGAATCGTTCAAACTACCAATTGACAAGATAGAATTGAAGACAAAACAACTTTATATTATTACCAAAACGAAATGAAAGTCCTTCTAACAGGTGCTACAGGTTATATTGGAAAACGCCTTCTTCCCGTTTTAATAGAACAAGGCCATCACGTTGTTTGCTGCGTGAGAGATCGAAGCCGGTTCAATCCGAATAAATCATTGCTCAAAAATATTAGCGTAATTGAAGTTGATCTTCTTGATCAAGATTCACTATCTAAAATCCCACAGGATATTGATGTGGCGTATTATCTGGTACACTCGATGTCGTCGGCGAAAAACTACAAATCACTTGAGCAAGAATCTGCAATTAACTTTAGAGAATCGTTAGAGGAAACGACGGTTACACAGGTGATTTACTTGAGTGGAATTGTAAACGAATCATCACTTTCAGATCACCTTTCGTCTAGGAAGGCAGTTGAGTTAGAACTTGAAAAAGGCAAATATCATTTTACGTGCCTTAGGGCGGGGATAATTATTGGTTCGGGCAGTGCATCTTTTGAGATTATTAGAGATATCGTTGAAAAACTTCCTGTGATGATTACACCTAAATGGTTGCTCACTAAATGTCAGCCTATAGGAGTTTCGGATGTGATTTCATTTTTAACCAAGTCAATGTTAAACGAAAAAACGTTCGATAAAAATTTTGATATCGGATGCGATGACGTTCTTACGTATAAGGAGATGCTTCTCGAGTTTGCCGACGTTCGAAAATTAAAACGAAAAATTTGGATTGTACCTGTAATGACGCCAAAACTATCTTCCTATTGGCTGTACTTTGTTACTTCAACCTCTTATAATCTGGCGACATCTCTGGTGCATAGCATGAAAATTGAAGTTGTTTGCAGAAACAATGATCTCAACGATATATTAGACATTCATCCCATATCGTATCGAGAATCTATAAAATTAGCATTTGAAAAAATAGAATCGAACGAAATTATCTCAAGCTGGAAAGATGCACATGAAAGTAGTGGGATTAAAATAAACATTTCCGAATATATCACTGTTCCTGTGCACGGTTGCTTTAAAGACCAGCGCTCCAAATTAATTTTTAGTCGGGAAGAATGCATTGATAAAATTTGGGGAATTGGTGGCAACAATGGATGGTATTATGCGAACTGGTTGTGGAAAGTGAGAGGGATAATGGACAAGATTGTAGGTGGAGTAGGGCTAAGACGAGGAAGAACAAATCAAAACTCTATTTCCATTGGAGATTCATTGGACTTTTGGCGCGTTATTTACTCAAATAAAGACGAGGGGCGATTGCTTTTGTTTGCAGAAATGAAATTGCCAGGAGAAGCATGGCTTGAGTTCAAAATAGATGGGGATAAGTTAACGCAAACGGCTACTTTTAGACCTTTAGGTTTGATGGGCAGACTTTACTGGTACGCTGTTTATCCATTTCACGGGTTTATATTTAACGGGATGATTAATAAACTGACGAAACAAAACGTTCAGTAAATTCGGAAAAAGAAATCCTATTTAATTGTGATTTTAAAAGGCATTTCAAATATTCCAATGCATTTATTAATAATATAAATCGAATCTATTTAGAAGCAGTCGATTTCTTTTTATAGAATAATAACAACAACACTGGTAACACAGTTAAATCTGCTATTAACGCTACTACCAGCACCACCGTTAGTAGAAAACCCAAATAAAAGGTTCCCATGAAACACGAGAACACCATTAAAAAGAATCCCGCGCACAGAATAAGCGTTGTCAAAATCATTGCCTTTCCCGTTGTGATATACGCACGTTGAAGCGCATAAATGACACTTTTTCCTTTCGAAAGCTCATGTCTAAATTTCCCCAAAAGGTGAATCGTATCATCAACAACAATTCCAAACGCGATACTGAATATAATTGCAGTTGAAAGTTTGATGTTGATTCCCAAGAACCCCATTAATCCAGTTAAAACAATCAACGGGAGCAAGTTCGGAACCAAACTGATCAACACAACTCGAAACGATTTGAAAATTAGGCCGAGTAGAAGGGCGATCACCAAAATGGATATTCCCAAGCCCATCAGCATGTTTTGAACGAGCGATCTCATGTTTTTATCGACGAGGTGAGAAGTCCCTGTTAAATGATATTCCACGCCTTTGAAATCGCGCGTTGTAAGGAATTTTTCCAGTTCTTTATTGCGCTTTGTGATTTTAATATTCCCGACATCATCAAGGAATCCGTTGATCTGAAGCGTCGTTTGCGTTGAGTCCATGAACATGCGGATCATTTTTCCCTCATTGGAAATTTTCAAGGCTTTCTTGAACGAATTCAATCGTTTTTGAGATTCTGGAAGCGCATAGTAGTTCGCATCGCCAGAATGCTTTCCGCGGTTCATTACTTTAAGCGCCGTGATCAACGAGGAGCGCACTTGAACGTCGTACCTCGTTTCCAAATAAGTTTGAACCGTATCAATTTCCTGGAGTACTTCAAGGTTCCATATACTTTTGGATGTGTCCGTAAGTTCAACGGTCATTGTAAAGGGACGTGTTCCGCCGTAATGATCACTGATATAACCCACATCTTGAATAAGTGGATCGTCTTCCGGCAAATCATCCATCATGTAATTGTTGGACACCACCATCGTGATTCCAAGGCCGCTAAGAAGCAAAACGCCGATGGCAGCAATGAGAATTCGTTTTGGATTCCGTACCACCAAAATGAAAAGGCGTTTCAATCGTCTGTCCCATTTTGACGGGCCTTTCTTTCCTTGCACGCGTTTCGGTCCAGGGAAGGTGTAGAAGAGGATCGGAAGAATCGTGAACGTAAGGACAAACGCAATAAGAACGCCAATTCCCATGATTATGCCGAATTTCTGCAAAGGCTCAATGGGAATGAAATAAAGCGACATGAATCCAATTGCCGTGGTGAGCGAAGTCAAGAGTGTGGCCAAACCAACTTCTTTAATGGCAAGCATAATGGCGTCGAAATTGGTGTCTTCCGTTCTCAAGGCATCGAGGTAGCGAGAAACGAGGTGAATCACATCCGACATGGACACAACAAACATGATCGACGGCATTACGGTCAATAAAATATTGATGGGTGAATTGAAAAGTCCCATTCCGCCGAGCAACCAAAACATTCCAAGGAAAACAACGAGTTGTGGAATTAGAATCCCCCAAATGGATCTGAAGGCAAGAAACAAACAAACGATGATTAGAATTGCGCTAAGAATTAAGAAAAGCGCCATCTGGAAGGACATCAATCCCATTACGTAATTCTGAGCGTACGACCTTCCGAACACTACCAAGTTGTCAAATTTGTATTTTTTTGAGGTGTTTTTAATCGAAGTGATTAAGATTTCTGCATCTTCATTCGACAAGTAATCGTCGTGTTTGATAAACAAACAAAGTGATTTTCCGTCTTTGGAAACCAAGTTTTTAACCAATTCTTCTTTACTGTATATTCGAGTGGAATCCCGTTTTGGATCAAATGCTTTCAAATCGATATAAGGAATTTGCTTTTTTATCCCGCCAGAGTAGAGCAGGAGTTCCTTTTGATTGGTAATCGAAGTGACATTACTTACGTTTTTTAGCTTGGAAAGTTTTTGAGAATAAGCACCAACACCACTTAAGAAGGTAGAATCGAAAATTCCAGCTTTGCGCTCAATGATAAGCAGTAGGTAATCGTTTTCAGAATTGAATTTCGCTCTGAATTCATGAAAGTACTTTGTCTCAGCGTCATTCTTTGGAAACATCTTTTCCACGCTAGAGTCCAGTTTTGTGTTTTTAAGTTGAATTCCAAGAAACACAGTGACAACGGCTAGAAGTCCCATTACAAGCCATCTGTATTTTCTAAATTTTGATTCTTTCATCATAACATTTAATCCTTTGGTTGAATCAAATGTATGGAGCTTAATGCCCTTTCATGAACTGAAAACCGCATCCAGAAATTAAATAATTGCGAATTTCGCAACTAGATTACTTTATGCACGCGGTTATAATTGAATAGTAAATCAGATTGATTTTCAGTGGAACGAATTAATTCTTCTTGAAATATTTGATATTATTGACGATCATTGAAATTTTGCCGTTCGCTTCTTCCTTCGGTTCTTGATTCAAAGGCAGAATGTTTCCAACGCGACTGAATTGAATTACAGTTCCGTTTTTGTCAACTTTTACACTTCCAGATTCCACGATGTTGGATTGATAGGCTCTATTTAATTCCGTCTTGTTGTATTCAATCTTCGACGTTTCCAATTGAATGCTGATTTTATGCACTGCGGAATCCTCCAATTGCGTATTGTAGAATGTTTCCGATTCCCATTTGCCTATAAATTCAGGGTTGTATTTCACCAATGATTTTTTAATTTTCGGCAATTTTTCAAAGGATTCCCATCCGTACCATTTCCGCTGTGCGTGCATCAAAAACGAACCGGTCTCAAAGAAATTGGTCATGTGCGACGCAAAATAATCCAGTTGCAAATACATTTCGTTGTGGTTCAAGTGCGTGTACATTAGGTCGTCGTAATTTTGATTGTAATCAATATTTCCCCAATCGTAAGCGCCTTTGGCAATTGTTTCTTCTTTGAAATGACGCATAATCCCAGTGGCTTTGCCTTCAACGATAATTCCGATGTTAACGTTTTGAGTATCAATAGTCGGGTAGGGCATCAGGCTTAAATCCTTTGGCAATGCACCGAACATCATTTTTGCAATGCGTGGAATGTTTTCTACAATGATGATTGGCGCTCTTTCCTGCATTGGACTTCGGTCGTAAACAATCGAGCGGATATTTTGAATTCCGTTTTTGTTAACGAAAGTGTTAATTGTCCATGATCCTAAAATGTAGGAGAAGACATGCAGTTTCTTGTATTCTCCAAGCTTTTGGTCTTTGTGAAAATCGATGAACTTAGAATACGTCGCATCAAAAGATTCTTTGTCAATATAATCTGGGATAAACAGATCGTATCCCGGAACGTTAAACGTTTCCTTTTGGGCTTTTCGTTGCTTTTTGCCGTCTCCCAATCCAGGAAGGACGATGATTGCTTCTTTTTTAGATCGATCGATGCTAGGGTCTTGAATGATAATTACTTCCAGCTTGCTTTTAGCACCCTTCGCGAAAGAAGAATTCGAATTCAATAGAACGAATAGGATAAGAAAAGCGCCTTTTAATTTCAAGATAGAGACCATTGATTTAGATTATTTCCCCATTAAATACATTCCGCCAACGAGCATTGCCATTCCACCTATATTAACAGGTTTGATGGGCGTTCCGAAGGCGATCATCGCGATTAAAGCACCCCAAATAAACGTAGAAGCATAAACAGGATAGAGCACTGAAAGCGATCCTCCTTTTTTAAAGGCGACCACGAAAAGAACCATCACGGCAATGTAGCAGAAGACGCCGCCCAACAGTCTTGGGTTGGCCAAATAACTTTTAAGAGAACCGCCAGCGAGGTCTGCACCGGTTTTATATAAGTATTGCCCTAGCGCACCTAAAACGGCTGCAATTGAAAACAAAACGACTGAAATAACAGGTGTGGTCATAAGTGATTGATTTAGTAAGTGAATTGATTTCGATCTTCTTCGTCTGCATTTTTAAGACCAAGGATGGCTGCTTTTACTTCTTCAAGAATAGAATCAACATCTTTTGATGAATCAATATAAATGGGTTCTCCAAAGCGGATTTTACACACCATTGGAAGAATGATCGTTTTGTCTTTTGGCATAACGCGGCCGAATCCATCAAGGTACACCGGGATAAAGGGAACGCCTGGATTTTTCTTGAGGATAATGGCAATTCCGCTTTTAAACTCAGCAATGACGCCAGGTTGGCCTCGACTTCCTTCCGGAAAAAGAACAAGCGATTTTCCACGTTTAATGCAATCGTCCAAGACCTCAATTCCGCTGGGTTCGCCTTCTTTACGCTTTCGGCTAATCATTATTGAGTTAAAGAAAAACTGAGTGATAGAAGTCGTGAACTTCGATTTACCAAAGTAATCGCCAGCAGCGATAGATCGGATGTGCTTGAGTTTCCTGCCTGGAAGCGCCGCCATTATCGATACCATATCAAAATGACTGTTGTGGTTCGCTACGACGATGAATTGATTCTTATCATCGAAAATTTCACGGTTTTCAAACTTTACACCAATGAAAAGCGTGAGCCAAGGTCGAATAATCAAGGCATAAAAAACTTGAATGAAGATGTATTTTATTCTCTTCATTAAATGCAAAGAATGAGTAAATGATAAAACAACGGAGTCGTGAAAATGATAGAGTCTAAGCGGTCCATCGCTCCTCCATGACCGGGAATCAAATCACTGGTGTCTTTTAATTTTAAATCCCTTTTGATGGCAGAAATTAGAACGTCTCCAAGGAATCCCATAACGCCCAGCGCCAATCCAATTAGGAACGCATGCAAACCATCGAGTGGTGTGAGATCGCGGATTAGAAAAGCAAGAACTCCTGTTGTTAAAACGCCACCAATAAAGCCAACCCATGTTTTGTTCGGGCTAATTTTCGGAAGTATTTTCTTTTTACCTAAAAGCTTTCCCCACGTAAATTGAAAAACATCGTTGAATGCTGTTATTGCTACAAGGAACAAAATTAAACCTCCCGATCCAGCCAGTCCGTAAGGCGTTGGAACGTTGAATAGAAGTACCATGTAACTCAAGAAATAAACCGTTAGCATTAACATTGCTGGCAAAATGGACATGGAACGGCCAATCAATTTTGTGTCGCCAGTAAGTACAAGGATAATTGCAATTATGGAAAACATCACCAGCGGAATAAAGTACAAGAATTCATGGTAATAATTGTGGTAGGCCAAATAATATTGGATTGGAATGCACAAGTAACAAGCGAGCATTGCAACTCTGTCTGAGCCACGCAGCTTACCAATCGACATCATTTCCCGCAACGCAACGAAGGAAACATAACCAATGATTATTGTTCCGTAAATGGGCGGTGCAACAACGATAACCGTAATGCCAATGACCATTTTCCACCATGAATCTACTTTGGTGATCAGCTCCTTAATTTTATCCGACTTCTTCCGGTAGTAGATGACTCTGAAAATAGCCGAACATCCTACCAAGACAGCATAAACGCCTGTAAAGACGTAAATGATTTCGAGCGGTATGAAGTAATCAAATATTCTCATTTCAAGGACTTTCTAATTCGAATGAATGTACTCAAAGCTGTCAATCCGGCTAGCACTCCAAAATACCAATTTCCGTATTCAGTAATACCGCTCCAGAAGTAAAAAATCAAACAGAACAAACCGATTGCTAATGCTCGATCGCTTTTACCCATCGGGCCTTCGTACCTTCTTTCGCCGCCAATCACTTTGCCTAAAATCCCTGCGTATTCGTTGATAATTGCTAGAACACCAAATAGAATAATGACAATAGGGTGAACGTCTGGAAGAATAATAAGAGGGAAAATAATTGCCGCATCTGAAACAACATCGCCAAGTTCATTCAAGATTTCTCCCAAATCACTCTTCATTTTGTATTGCGTGGCCATCATTCCGTCCAAAGCATTAAGCGCCATTCGAACGAGGTAACCAATTGGTATGATAAGAATTAGGAAAGAGTAGTCACGGTAATACAAAAATGACCAGCCCATTCCAATTGAGAGAATAACGGCCGCAATTGTAATTTGATTTGCTGTAATCCCTGCTTTGTAAAGTCCACGAAGTAGAGGCTGTAGAAGCTTTTGAAAGGCTGGCTTGATTTTATAAATAGAAATCATTCTTCGTTTATTTCAATCTATAATGAGAGTCAATTGAACTATTGTTTCTTTTGAAACGGTCAAGAACTAAATTAGTTAATTCGGAAGGATTTTAATTGTTTTTGGGCAAGAACTTATTTTGGTAAATTTGATTTCGCGAAAAATCGCTTAGAGCATCAGTAGAATGAAATTAACGCCGTTTCACATATTGGATAAAAGTATCGACTGGAGCTTCCGTAAATTCGGTTTAGAGCTGCGTCAAACGTCCATTGATAAATTTGAAATTGAATACTGGGCTGCGGACAACGATCTTCCCGTTCTTGTGCTATGTCATGCGTATGGCCCGGACAGCAAGTATTCTTGGTACAAACAAGTACGGAAGCTTTCGAAGCATTTCAGATTGATTATTCCAAACTTGATCTACTTCGGAAACTCAACGATGGCTCCGAAATCGTATGAAGTATCCGACCAAGTGGATGCGCTTGCCTTGCTTTTGAAAGAACTGAAGATTGAACAATTTTCCATCGGAGGGACGTCGTACGGCGGTTTGGTGGCTTGCGAATTGGCATTGTTGAACGAATTTAAAATTGAGCGCTTATTCCTGTCCAATGCACCTATAAAGTATGTTTACGGTGGTGATTGGGAAGAAATGCTCAAACTTTTTCAAGTAGAGAAACGCTCGGAAGTCCTTGTTCCCAAAGACTATAAAAAGCTTTTTAAACTCTACCGAATTTCGCGAAAAAAATTGAGTTTGGCCCCTCGGTTCATTTTTAGAAACATCCATAAAAACCTGTACGTAAAGCAAGCGGAAGAGCGCAGAATGTTAACAGATACATTTGTTGAAAACCACCATGAATACAGCAAACGCGACTATAAATTTGATTTTCCAGTATTATTGATTTGGGGGGCTGGAGACAAACTTTCTCCGCTGGAAACAGGGCAACAACTGAAAGAACATCTCGGCGACAATGCCTCATTGAGAGTGATGAAAGGAACGGGACACATGCCCAATATTGAGCGTCCGTTTACGTTTATGTCAATTTTACTCCCTTTTCTGTTAAACAATGAAAAATAGAGCAATCAATTTCATTGTGAAGAATCAATTGTCGTTGGCAATTGCATCCATTGTGTTTTTAATTGTTTTGGGATTGTTCTCTAGAGTTCCTAGTATCAAGGGGGATTTGAGCGGGTTCAATATTGAAGATTTAGAACAATACGAAAGCGGAGTTAAAATCGCGGACAAGTTCGGAGCCGCAAAATTTATTCAAGTTAATATCACTCCAAACGATGTCAAAGCGACAGAGGTGTTGGAATACCTCAGAAATCTTGACGGCAAATTAAACGAGCAAATAAAGGGAATCAGGGTTCAGTCCTTGCACAAATCAAATCGCTTGTTAAAAGTAGGCGAGGGGAGTGATGAGTCAATCGGAGATGTGTTGGAAAGAGCGGCTTGGTTGCCAATTGTGGATCAGATCATTAGCAAGGACAAGAAATCATTTTTGATGGTTGTGTTTGTCGATTCCGAGAAGGATTTTGACCTCGATAAATTCAATGCTATTGTTGATAAATCTGATCCAAATGTAAAGAGCGTCAATGTGTTGAGCTCTTTTCACATGGCCGACGCAATTGCTGGTGCGATCCAGTTCGATTTGGTTTTACTTTCTGTGCTAATAATCGTATTCTTTTCTTTGTTTATCGTTCTTACCTATCGAAGCGTTTCTGCATTGCTGTTCTCAATGCTAATCATTGGTACAGCGATTTTTCCCGTGTTCTTTTTCTTCACAATTCTCGATGTTCCGATGAACCTCATTACGGTTCTTGTTGTTCCTGTTCTGCTGGTTCTCGCACTCGCTGATGCCATTCATCTTTTGACCGGTTTTAGAGCTGCAGGGCATATTGAGTCGCACGATGAGAAATTAAAATACGTTCTCCAAAAGTACTTCGTTCCTTCTTTGATAACTTCCCTCACAACGGCGGTTGCGTTTTTCTCCTTTCAATTGAACAGCTCCGAAAACATTCAAGACTTTGGAATGATCACAGGTTCAGCGGTTATAATCGCGTTCATTGTCACTTTTGGATTGGGAAGTTACCTGCTTCGTTTTGTAAAGTGCATGGATTCAGGAACGCATAAAATTGCAGCATTATCAAGGCACTTCGTAAAGCGAAAAGTCTTTTACAGCATTGGATTGGGAGCAATTTCCATTGTGTCCTTCTTCTTTTTATCGTCGTTGAAATTCAATACGGATTTCGAGTCGTTCATTCCGCGAGAGAGCCGTTTGGAGTTCGACCAAGAAGTCATTAATAAGCAATACTATTCGATCTACAAATTGGATGTAATGATAGAGGAGAAGGGGACTAATGGACAAAATGAAGCGATGTTGGCCGTTTTTGATTTGAGCGGAGCGCTTAATGAAATGGAGGAAATCGGCAAAGTGAGTTCATACGCGGATCAATACAACTTCAAGAGAAACAATATTCTAGGTAAGTTTAACATGGTAAGCTTTCCAACGAAAAACAATCCTTTCCACACCCATGAGTTTGATGCCTTCCGATTAGACGTTCGGGTGAAAAGAACGCAGGATTTGCCCAAGGTGAAGCGATTCATTGAAGATTATTTGGAGCAGAATTCAGAGGAATATGAGTACACGGTCTTTAGCTATGCGCTGATGATGCGGGAAATGAACACGAAAACGGCTCAGTCACTGTTGTATTCATTGCTCTTCTCAGGTTTGTTCATCTCGCTTTTGATTCTGCTCATGACGCGGTCGGTAGTCTATACGATAGTCAGTGTAATCGCCAATATTGTGCCGCTATCAATGATGATCCTGATCTTCTACGTCTTCGATTTGGACTTGAACCTATTGACGGCTTTAACATCGATTGTTTGCATTGGATTGGTGGTAGATGATACGATTCACGTGCTTTACAGGCGGCTCATTCTTAAATCTGAACTGGAAGAGGTGAGCTTTGGAATTCTCACGACGTCTGTAATTCTATTTGGAGGTTTTATGATGTTTGCGATCAGCGGATTCCGACCAAGTCAGACCTTTGGGGTGATATGCGCTGTAATCTTTTTGATTACAGTTGTGAGCGATTTAACGCTGCTGCCGTATCTTTTGGACTTGGTTTCGAAGAGGAAAGGTAAAGTTTGATTGTGTTGTATTTTGATTTCCCACTAACTGTTGTGTTTTGAAGCAGGGTCCCCTTATGCTGCGCAGGTGATGCTTTCGTTACAATCCTATTAGCGTGAATTGGTGCTCTTTGAACACGTAATGAATACCATCGTTTTTTACCCTACGCCATTCACTATTTGTTAGGTCGATCAACGAGTCCGACTCAAAGTTGAAATAAATTGCATTCTCAGTTTCCGATACTCGAATTATCTCTATTAAACCGGTGTTGTCGGCTGTTTCGTATGGAGACTCAATATTTATCTCTCCAATGAATTCGATGGAACCATTTTCCAATAAAAACGCCTCTCCACCGTAATTCTCTTCATTCCCGAGTTGGCAAATGATTATTACCTTGTCGTTTGTTGTGTTATGATAAAAGAAGGGTTCAAATTGGTACGGATCTCCCACTGGTTTAGACTGGAAATGAATGGAGTCACCTTTCATTAAAATCAGTCTATCACCCCAATTCGTTGGTGCCGATGACGATTCTAAATCACCATCCGAGTAGGCAGTAAATACAAAAAATGAGTCTAATTCATAAACATCATCAACTTGATATTCATTTAGTTTGAATCCCTCAATTCGATTGGGTTCAAACTTTATATAATCGAATGCTAAATGGAGTGAATCATCAGTATTTACTCGATTTGAGGATGAGATATTGTTCTTCTGATAGCTGGAGTAAGAAGCAATAATGGCCACAACCAATACTAGACTAACTTTTATGTTCATTATTCTGGTCAATTAATGATGCCCTTTAAAACATCTCGTACCTCCATCAGAGCGAAGCCGAGCAGGTTTAAGCCACGCCAAGAGTTCGGATTGTCAATTTTATCAGAATCTCTTGACAAGCCAACTCCCCAAATTTCATCCACAGGACTTGCTTCAACCAAAACGCGTTGTTTAGTATTGAGTAAGAAGGTTTTCAAGTCCTCGTTTTGAGAGAATTTCAAACGGTTTCCCTCAATAACAATACCCATACGGTGTTGATTCCAAGTGTCATTGTCAAAATTAGAAACCTTGCGGCCTAATGCTTTGGCTTCTCCAGGTGATTCACAATTTAAGATTTGTTCAGCGATACTTGAATCATTAAAAAGTAGGGCTTTCCCATGCATCATCCAATGCTCGGTTGATTTGAATTTTAATCCTTCACTTTCAAACTCACATTCCCACCATTGGCTTAAACAACTGCTGGTTGTAACACCTTCCTTGTGAGGTGTATGCCCCCAGAAAAAGAGAAACTTTAATCTGTCTTCGTTTTCGAATTCGTTTTTTAGCCAATCAATATTATACATACTTCAAATTTAATATGACTTGCAGATTTTTAATAACGATTTTTGGCTAGGAACCGCAAAACTACTTAGCTAAAACTTGTTTTTCGAAGATAAATTAAAGTGGCGGGCTTTTGCATATGGTTTTCTAAACTTAAATAATATACCAAAGCCAAGAATCTGTATGGTTTTAGCCCAATTTTATGTTATCGGTATGTTCAGATTAGGGTTCAGAGCATTTTGTCGACATTCCTCGATTAATTAATCGTCTATATGAAGTAACATCCAGTTTGACTGTATCACCAATTTCCGTGATATTATTCCAGGACATAATTACATCATCCCTACCTATTTCTAAAACTTTAACATTGAAAATCAAATCTCGCCCGGTTGCATTCCTTTCTCCTTGACTTTTAGAAATAAGAACTCCGCTGAGGTTGGTTGAGTTACGATTAGAATATTCTTCATCAGTAAATATTGCTGCGCAGTAGTAATGACGGTATTCTACAGACATGTCATTATCTATAAGCAAACAAACGCTAATTGTATCTCCCATGTTGAAGTTTGATGAGTTTATATTTGCGAGTTCATCATCTTTCTTTGCGCATTCAACATAGTATTTAAAATCTTCATAGTCTGACATTTTTTTTATTTCTGCCTTAACCGATTCAATACTTACCTCTTTATTATTGCAGTACAAATGGTATGCAACAGTCAAATACTGAAGTCTAGTAGAATCTCGTTCAATTGAATTTGAAAATATTCCTAAATCATATTTTGAACCATACTTATTATAAGCAGTCCACATTTCCTCATAAATTAGTTCTACGTTATTTCCAGCAGAATCAATTGCAGAGTTTTTAAATTTTTTCACTTTTTGAGCCGGAATATCTTCTGAAACTTTGTCAAAAAAACCAGTTAAAGATTTGTCAGAATTTCTCTGGCATGAGGCGATTGAGAATAATACCAATCCGACAATAATAGCCTTAAAAATTTTTACGCTCATTAAATTATTATTTTCGGGTTCAACTTTAAACAACTACCTCCTATACTCAACAAAACTAACATAGCCCATTGTCAAGAAGATAATCCCTCCCCAAACGTACATGTACATTGGCAATTCAAGAACGCCATCAAACTGCGTGAAGAATCCCCACATAAACATAGCTCCAGTTTTGGACAATACAGAGACCCACATGCCCAAATGAAGCGTCGATTCGTATTTGGAACACCTGTCCGTGTGAAAATGCAACTCATCGATGAACTCATGAACGAGACGTGTAATGAAAAACGCGATAAACAAAGGCAACATCAACCAAGGACTCCAATACATAAGAACGAGTGAAAGCTCCATTAGCATTGATGCAGCGAGGATGTTTCGGTGTGTTTGAAGTTCTCTATCTGTAATGTCAACTTTAACCAATTCCTTATGCGTCATGGCATCGAGGATCCAAAAAATGGTGAATACCGTTCCTGCACCCAAAGTCATGAGTGCCCATTGCATCGGCGTTACGTCACTTATTAATGATGTCATAGTTGACCAAAGTTAAGAACGTTATCAAGATTAACACACACGTGAACAAATTCATCCATTGGCTCCAATTGCTATTTTTCGGTGCAAGCCCAAGTAAATAGATGTTCAAAGCCCGCCATGCTGTTGGAACAGCGATGAAAATTAAAAGTATTTGATCGTACTTTTGAAAGATGCAAAAGAAAAGGAGGCTTAAATTGACAACGTGAATGAAAAAAACTGTAGCAGGGATTCCAATAACGACTGGAAAGCTTTTTACACCTGACTGTCTGTCTTTTTCGAGATCGGGAATATCACGAATGATTCCTCCAATAAAGACTTGGATCGAAGCGAAGATGAAGACCAAGTGAATTAGCGGATCATCTGCTTGTCCAGCGCCAATGATGACAAGGCTTCCCCAAATAACGCCAATCAAGATATTTTTGACGAGAAAAACGTTTTTCAATCGGAAGATCGAACCGCCAATTTTAAAGCTGATCGAGTAGAGGATGCCTATTACAGCGGCAATAGCGAGGATTAAGAAGACAAAAGGATCAACGAAATAAAGGACCAAGGGAATTGCGACGAATAGTAACTGGAGAACAACAACTTTGTGCAACGTATACGAGAAGAAATTTCGAATGTTAAACGAAAAATCAGCGTTTTGATCAATAATATCATTCAATCGATAAACGAGAAAGACACCAAGAAAATTACACCATATCAGCAAGGATAGCGTTATTGGATCGCTTTGTTCCGCGGCATAAAACCCCGTTAATAATAGGGATGTAGAGGCAAGGAAGAACCAGAAAAGATTCTTGAACTTGACGTTACTTGTGGTATTTGATTTATTCGTTGCCAATTTCTCTTCGTTATTTCAATTCTAGTATTGATTCATTTTCAACGGACACATTCAGCGCTTTCAGTGTTTCCACTTCTTTGCCTCTAAATACTTGCGCAGGGTTTAGAACGCCTGACAAGGTTTGTTTTGTCACTAATTCCTGAACTGCAAATCGAATACATTCAGCTGTTAACTGATACATATTGTGCGTTTTAACTGTCCATGATAAATCTTCTGCTTTAACTATGATTTGACAGCGTTGCGTTGCTCTCTGTTCAAATGTTGGTCCAGCCTTTTTACGCGTTTTAAGCCGTTTCAGCGTCGATTCCAATTCGTCTGGATTCACCGTTGATGGCTGCACGTATAACGCTAACTCTCTCGGCGCAAGCATGTAGCAGTTCACATTCTTGGGTTTGTAATTCCAATGTGCAAATGCAATTTCTGGCAATGGATAAGGAATGCCTGAATAGTCTTCGCCGTTCAATTTTACATCGTGAAATTGCTTGTAAACATCAATGTCAGCCCAAGCGCCATCCTTTATGTGCAAAGACTTTCGGTATTTCGATATTTTCATTGTGATCCGCGTTCCAGGGGAAACTCTATTGTCGTTGAACTGGTAGTAAACGTTGATTTCTTCCTTGGAAATAGCTGGCGGAATCATTTGCAATACCAAGTCCGTCAATAGTGACTCAAAGGCAACTCCGTGAAGAATCAGCGCGTTGGTTTCGAGGCATTTTTCGTGGTGCAATTCCCGCGAATCCTTTACAAATCCTAATTCTCCTGTAATGTCCAAGTACGTTTTTCCGCTTTCCGCAATCTTCGCAACAAAAGCCGAGGATTCTTCCGTAAAAGGCCCAGCGCAGTTGATGAATAGGTCGGCCGCTTCAATAATTTCATTTAGAGCGTCTTCGTTTGTTAGGTCGCAAACAATCGATTTTTCAATACTTGAGATTTCTTCTTGCAGGGACTTCAACTTTTCTTCGTTCTTCCCCGCAATTGTAAAGGCAATACCATTTCCCGCTAACTCTTTCGAGATCAGCTTTCCAGTGTATCCATAAGCCCCAACTATTAAAATTCTCATTGTACCCATCTCTATTTTTTTCTAATCCCTAACATCCAACATCCAACATCCAACATCTAATACCCAATATCTAATGTCTAACCCCCTAATACCCTTCACTCCCGTTCGGTCTTCACCACGAAGTAGCAGCGAAGCTAAAAGCCATCACTTTTTCATCCAACATCCAATATCCAACATCCAACATCCAATATCTAACCTCTAACCTCCAACCTATACTGAACAATCTTACAAATAGAGTGAACCGTAAACAATCGAACGAGTTGGTGAACCGTCAATCCTTCTTTCAACTGAGTCGTGTCCAATTCAGTCATGTTTAATTGAATTGCCTTCAATCCTTCCGGTGTAATTATTCCCTCAACCTCATAAGGTTTGTCTCCCAATTCGGCTTTTGCACGTTCTTCTATATCGCTAATTTTCAATTCGATATCATACGTTGTTTCAAGTTCGAATAGAATATCAACGAGGTCAATAGAATCGATTCCCAAACCGTCAAAAAGTGTATCGTCCAAACCAATGGAATCGGCAGGATTTCCGACTGATTCTTCAATGATTCGTTGTGTTTCTTTATATATTTCTTGTATTTCCATTTCCTTTGTTAATGATTAAAACATGCCTCCGTCGACTGTGATTGATTCTCCCGTAATATAGGAAGCCGTCTCTTCTGAGGCAATAAATAAGACCGATTTTGACACTTCAGAAGGCAATCCCGGTCGGCCAAGTGCTGTTTGATTTTTAATAATGTCTTCCGCTATTTCAAGAACCCCTTCGCTCATTTCAGTATCGATAAGCCCCGGACGAATGCAATTTACACGAATGTTCTTTCTTCCAATTTCCTGAGATAGTGTTCGTGTAAATGTTTCCAATCCTGCCTTGGCACTTGCGTAAACGGTGATTCCACGTCCTTTTTTCGTTGCAGATATCGATGAAATGTTGACAATGCATCCGCTTTTTTGCTTGTACATCGGGCGAAGCACGGCCTGGCTCAAATAGATGGGGCTGCGAAGATTGAGATCGATCATGCTATCAATTTGATCTTGATTGATCAGCGCAAACGGTGCTTCGTAGGCCGCTCCTGCACAATTGACGAGGACATCGATGGTCGAAAACTTTTTCTGAGCTTCTTTTACAACGTCTTTTATGTTCTCGTAATCCAATAGATTGCATTTCATAGAATGCAGTTTGGCCGCTGAAATGTCAATTTTTTTGAGGTTTTCCTTGAGTGCATCCATTTTCGCTTCATTGCGAATCAAACAAACCACAATTGCGTTCTCTGTCAAAAAATCTGCAACAATTTGACTTCCGATCCCGCCAGTACCGCCCGTTATAAGAACGACTTTGTTATCGAGTTTTAAATTCATAGTAGTTCGTTTTTAATGGTCAGTACGGTGTTTATTCCACCAAAAGCAAAGTTATTCGTCAATGCGTATTTGATAGGAGCAGCGTAATTTTCATTGACCAAATTAAAGGACGTATCACACGGCGAAGTCAGTTGCAGGTTCTTTGGAATGGTGTTGTGTTTCATTAACTCAAGTAGCAAACACAGTTCTTGAACGCCTGCAGCTGCAATTGCGTGCCCGTGACGGTCTTTTGTCGATGAAATTGGAATAGTGTTCACCTCTTTGCCTAAAGCACGCTCTAAGCATTGCAATTCAAGATGATCGTTGTGGCGTGTTCCCGTTCCATGTGCGTTGATGTAATCAATCTGGTCGGTTGTGATGCCTGCATTGTTTACAGCGTCCTTAATCGCCTGAACCATTGCCGTTCCTTCTGGATCTGGCGCTGTTATTTTGTATCCGTCTAAGGTGTTTCCGTATCCCATAAATTGGGCGACGGGCTTTAATTCGTGGCGTTTCACAAAGTCTTCGGATGCCATAATGACAATACCTGCTGCTTCTCCTGCCAATGTTCCTTTTCTTTTGGTATCGAATGGAAAACAGCTTTTTTCGCCATCTGATTCTGGAATAATTCCCAGTTTCCCGAAAGAAATCAAAGCCAAGAGGTTCACCAGCGAGTCGGTACCACCTGTTATCACAACTTCGCATTCTCCGTTTCGAATAGAGTCGGAGGCAAGCGCAATGGCCTGTGTAGAAGAAACGCAAGCAGTTAAAATCGATTTCTGATACGCTCCTGCATTGAATTTTTCAGCGAGATAAACGGAATACAAATCGTAAGGATTATTTACGGTATTGATTCTTGAGTTCTCCCTGCTGAATGCGGTATACAGTTCCTTAATCGCGTTCTGATCTTTTCGTGCGTAATTTCGAATGAGGTCTTCGAACAAAGTGAGTGGAACGACATCTGCGCCAACGCCAATCAAGACTCCAGTCTTTTCAATGTCGAATTTAGGAACCAATTCTGCTACTCGGTCTTTCATTTTTCCATAACAAGCAGCGAGAAGCTCTAGTTTCCGGTCGTATTGAATTGTGTTTTTCAATTCATCGGATTCGTCTTTGTATAATTCGGATAAGTCTTCGGCAACTTCAGCCGCTCTATTGAAGGGGATTCCTTTTGTGTTCACACGCTTACAATCCTTGTCTGCGCTGGTATTGGCGTTGATTCCATCCATCATTGAATCGCGTCCAACGCCAATTGGGCTGATCACATCGTAATCCAATATGTAGACTTTATTCGCTAACATTTTTCAATTCGGATTAGAGATTCACGGCCGTAAACGTCACGGTCTACAATGTCTATGATTTGAATTGTATCGCTTAGCAGGCCTATCGCATGGATTGTTCCAGCCAATATGTTTGAAGTTCCCATGTTGCCAAATTCATTGAAAAACGAAATAACCTTGTCATGGTGCAATTCACAGTATTTCTGATCTTCTAAAGATGTTTCAGAATCGTAGGCGCCAGAGTGGATAAGTAGGTGCGAATTGACTTCTGGGAAAAGTGCTAGCCAGTTGCGTTCGATTAATTGTGTATTCAGACGCGGTACCTTTTTATTGGAATTGACACGCGTTATCGCGCAATGAGCGTTGTTGGAATCATTCGTTAACAGTAAATGTCCGCCAGCGTTACTTTCCTTCCAATTGTCTTTGTAGCCAACCGTAGCCGAGTTACTGAGGAAGGAATAGCTGCCCGCACAATTGGATGCACTCACAAATATGTTTTCCGCAGCTCCTTTTTTTAATGAAAGATTCGCTTCTTGTAGTGCGTAGAATGTTGAAATAGACGTGTTTCCAAAAGTGAAATTGTGGTTGTGAATTCCAGCGTATTGCCCAATAAAACTCATCATTGAGTTGTGCAAAGTCTCCAACGCGACTAGTGGTGGACTGGATCTGTAAATTTCGTAATTCTTCTTTTCTGAATTTGATTCGTTGCTTGGGTCGCTGAAAATGGCAGGAATTTTCTTGAAATACTTTTCTGCACTTTCCACAAACGCGCCGTTTGCAACAAACAACGAGGCCGCGGATAATTCTTCTTCGCTCAAACCAACTTCTTGGATCAATTCCTGAATCGCGACAATTGACGCTTTGGTATCATCGCGCATTATCTTCTGATCACTGCGCTGCGGAAAGAATTCAGAGTCTTTGTCCAGTTCGATTTTGCCCAAAGTGTATTTGGTGTTCTCAACGGCAGACATCAATTCTTCTTCGAACGATTCTGGTAAATAGCTGCTATATCCTTTAACGTAGATCGCCACTATCTAAATTCTTTTGGTAAAATGCTGTAATAATATTGATCTCTTTTCCCGATAAATGGATTTCCGTCCAAATCACTTTCAAGACCAATTAAGAAGTTCAAAGTGGCTTCACACATCACTTCGCCGTCGACGAAGGTTTTAATAAATGCTGCACCGTGGCCACGATCTACGGAAATTAATTCAGCTTCTATGATGCATTGGTCGCCGGGGGAAACGAATTTTCTAAATTTTGCTTTTCGGATAATACTGAGAACAGGGTAGACCTTATTGCTATCGCCAAATTCTTTGTAATAGCTGTGTTCCAATAATATTCCAGCGAGTTGCGCCATGGATTCCGTTAAAAGAACACCTGGCGTGGTTGGGAATCCGGGGAAATGATCTTGAAAAATTTCATTGTCCAAACTCCAGCACTTAACGCCTGTGGCCTTTTCTCCGGGAATAAGTTCTTTTACCTTATCGATTAGAAAGAATCTCATAGTTACTGACTGGTTAAGTTCATTATTGGCTTTAATCCAAAGCTAGTACGAATATACTTTTTGCGATTGATATCTAATTATTAAAATGCGCAATCGGATTGAAATGAGTTGTGAAATCCGCAAATTAAATAATTCTCGTTTTTCAGCTTTTAAAATTACGGTACTCAATGAGAATATAGCTTCTGATCCATCTGGAGAGAAGAATTACGGGTAAAGTGATGAGTTGAACGCCTCCAACAATCTTTACTCCAGAATAAGAAAACCGATCCTTTTTTTGTTCTATTTTGAAGTCTTTATCACGTCTTTTTTTGGCGATAGAATTCATTCTTGATTTTATGAACAAGTAGCCCAGTTTAGCAGGCCCCTTGATTCTCAGTGGCTGTTTCAAGCGTTTCTTAAACACCAACGAAGGATTGGTATGAAACCCAAAATAGATGAAGAGCGACAGGCGCAACCAACTCGATAAGAGATCATAGTGCTCCATGATTCCGTACCAATGCTTATACAGCTCATTTCGAGTTTTATAAGAGTCCAAAAAAGCCCTTTCGTATTTCTTCCACGCTTTATTATTGAATTTTTGATGCGTAAAGTCTTTGTCGTAAAGATCTGTCAACCACAATACTTGTTGGCAAATCAATTCCATTCCCGGACTGATGAATGGATCGGAAAATGCTCCGCTATCCCCAATTACAGACGCCCCATCTTCATAAAGCCGTTCTGAGCAATAGGCGACATCCGGCCAATATTGATGATTCGATAGATTTGCGTTTTTAGTCAGAATGGAAAGTTCAGGATCGTTCTGAAGTTGCTCTTCGTAAAAGGATTCAGCATCTTCAACGTTGAATTTATCATTGTCAAAGACAAATCCAATGCTGTGCGTTGTTTCATCGACGCGGATCATCCACCACCACGAGTGGTTTCTCATGAAATGTGTTGTACTGTATGAAATGTCTCCAATCGCAACGTCCTTCCAATATTCTTTTGTCTGTTTTGAGCCTATACTTGAAGTATCAACGCCTTTGAAATGAGCTGATATGGCGCTCGTGTTTAAATCGAGTTCTAAATCCTTCCAATTCAATTGATTCTTTAAGAACCTTACGCGTCCTGTAGAATCAAGCATCTTGTTTGAATGAATCTTGACATTTTCACCATTAAACTCAATTTCAAAATCGTAAGAAAAGGGTTTCAATTCAGATTTTACAACAGCCGCAGGACGGTAAACGGTACATCCTCGTTTTTCCGCTTCAAGCAACAGAGCTTCATCAAATTCCTTTCGGTTTAAGTGGTATCCCGGGATAGAAGATTTCAATGTTGGACTTGCGAATTCACCAATGTGCTCTGGACTTTGTAATCGTTTTTCATTGAACAAAAAAAGAAGTCCAGCTTTTTGGGAATGCGATTTTAGAATGTGATCGATTCCAAGATTTCGAAAGAATAGGGTAGTGATGTCGCTCGTCGATTCGCCGATCTTCTGAGGGAATTCTGAATTGCGTTCGACAATAGCCACGCGCATTTCAGGGTTCTTGGCTATCAAGGAAATCCCCATCAATGAGCCAGAAATTCCACCTCCAAGGATGATTAAATCGAAATTGTGTTTCTCCATTATTCTTTATCGACACTAAAGAACTTGAAAATATTTTCGAAATGCAAAGGCAAGTGGGATTTAGATGGAATGAATGTTGTGTTTTAATTTGTAATTCATTTCTGTCTGCCTTTGTTTCCTGATTGTTAAAAATATCAAATAGCAAATTTAAAAGAAGGCTTCACAAGGAACTTGTAATATTCATCAACCCCCGGTGTAGGCCTCCAGATGAAGTCAATTTTAAAGAACTTGAAGATGTTTTCCAATCCAAAGCCAAATTCAAAATAAGGAGCGCTGATTGGATTCAATCCTTCTGGAAAGAGATAACGCTGCTGGTTATTGGCATCGCTCAGTGAGCCGATAAAAGTCTTTCCAAAAATGAAGGAGCGAAATTTCAATTTGTTGATTAGCGGAATGCGGTCCAATATCAGGCCGTCAAAGTGATGCGTTGCGTGAACCATAACGTATTGATCAGAAGCATACTCCATGAAATTCATAAGGTTGAAAGAATAGGCGTCTGCAATTAATAATTGATTTCCAAATGGAATGTCGAGAAAGGTATAAGGAACCGCGCCGAATGTTTTGCCTGCCTCAACGGTATAGTTCAAGTACCCGAGCTTCTTTGCGTTGACTTTTTGTCGAATAGACATCTTGACCTTTTGATAATCGAAATTCGATCCGAAAAGCTTCTTGTCGCTGTAATCGTAGGTTATGGCTGCATCCGGGAATCTTCGTTTCTCTGCGTATAAATCATTTTTGTCGTAGAATTCACCTTTAAGTTTGTCGAAAAGGAAACTGAATTTAAAAGTAGCTCGGAAACCAGCGGCATTGAATCCATTTACGTTTGATGTGTCACCGAGAGAAACGAACTCTCTGAATGGTTGTCCGTCAATTGCCTCAAACTGTTGATTGAAATACCCGAAGCGAGCAATACATCCCTGAAACAATTCTTTTTCTAGATAGGACTCGAAACTGCTCACGTAATTCCGCGAGGATGATTGACCTACTTGCACCACGGAGCCGATTACATGATCTATCGCGATTTGATTGAAGCTTCTGCCGAGCTGTTCGATATCGTGAGAGTAGTACCCGCCTATGCGCCATGTATTTTTCTTATTCAGCCGACTGAATCCTCCCAATCTGTATTTCAAACGTGCGTCACCGAAACCGTATGCGAGATAAGAGTTGGTGTGAATCGGAAACTTCTGATTTGGATTCGTTCTGAGGTGTAATTTCAATCGGATTTTTTCAATGCTGTTGTAGCTTGCCATTGACAGAATCCCCAATTCGAAGGGTTTAAATGGAATGTATCCTGTTCCCGCTGTGATTGCGAGGTATTTCCGAATCTTAAATGCAGGATCGGCTGCTACACGTTTTGAAACCTCTTGCAACCCTTTTTCTTCAGTAGTTAATGCGGTTGGTCGGTGTGTTAACCAAAACGCTTCATCCCGAACAAGAGTGCTGTCCGAAATTTCAAATTTCTCAATTCCCTTAAAAACGGCTTTATCGATTGATTCGTTTACTGTGTAGTTGCTGTAATATGATTGCTTTCGTCCAAAGAAACCCGTTAAATCAGATGAATTTTCAAAAACGGTGAAGTCACCAACGACTCTAGTTTCTGAAGGCATCCAATGCATCGAATCTACTTGAGAAAAGAATTGTGTGATGTAATAGCTCCGAATGAAATTTACGTTGGCCATTAAATCAAATTTTAAGGTAATCTCTTTGATAGCGTATGTTGTTGAATCAAAATACATTTCGCCGGTGAAAGCCAAATCTCTCTTGCTTTTTGGGACAAATCGAATTTTATAGGTTTTGATTCCATCCATGCGCGAGCTATCCATCAGATAGAATTTGTAATTGTTTTTATAGTTATCATTTAACGGGCTTGGAAATGACTTACCGAGAATCTCAATGTAATTGTCATAGATATTTGGCGTGATGTAAAGGTCGTTTGTAAAGTTGACGAGATTAGGACCTGCAAGCCCTGTCTTTTTCTCAGAAATAATAATGTCTTTATTGTCTCTGGGTGATTTCCGGTAATAGTGTTCTGAAAATCGCTCTGTGATGAGAACAGGTAAAAATTGAATCCCGTCTTCGGTAACTTGGGTATTGTCCCAGATATAATCGAAAGGCCTGAATAGAAGCGTTTTCTTGATCTTATCCGTAAAATGATTTAAATCGAACCGAACCTTTGAATATTCATCGAAAGAACTGTAGTTCAGCATTTCGGGGTTGTTGTTCTTTTTCTCAGCAATTAGTTTTCGCATAAATCGCCAAGCCGGGTTCTCACCAGGACGCACAGTGACATCACCTAAGTCCAAAAACAGGCTTGATTTGAGGTTTACGACGACAGATTGCGTTTCGTCTTTCAAAATTGGAATTACCTGAGCAATAAACCCTAGATAATTGATTCGAATAGAATCGCGAATTATTTTCTTCGAAGGAGTAGAAAGAATGAAATATCCGTTGGTGTCTGTAAAGGTTCCAATTTGAGTTCCAAGGATGTAAACTTTAGCAAAAGAGATGGGAATCTCAGTTGAATCTTCATAAATGAATCCTTCAATCGTAGTGGATTGACTAAGACTTGCAGTAGGGAAGCTTACAAAGAAAAAGAAGACTCTTAAAAAGAACAGTGTCTTTCGCATAGGGCAAACCTAAGAAAATGTTGTTACATCGAACAGCTAGAATCAAGTTGAACCGAGTAAATGTCCGACTTATTCATTAGAAAGATAAAGATTCGAACTCATTTTCAGGAAAAACCATGCGCTATTCAGAGTAAAGACGTACTTTTGCCCCTGATTTAAAAAATGTGTCAAATAATTGACGTTGAATCTCTTTACAGGATTGAATATGAAACGAATTAACGAGTACAAGAAATTATTCCAGGTAGAAGGTGTATTGGACCTAAAGGAATTGAAGAAATCATACAGAGGTCTTGTAAAAGAATGGCATCCAGATAAATTTCAGGATGATGATGCTAAGAAGGCAGAAGCAGAAATTATGGGGAAAACGGTAATTGACGGTTACCACTTCTTGGTAAGTATCGCTCCTGAAACAAAAGAGGCGAATCTAGAAGAGTACACGAAGACAATCATGGAATGTGGTATCGAAAACTACAAGCACAAGGGATTGCTTCTTGAAATATCATTCACGGATGGTTCGGTTTACGAATACTTTGGTGTAACACCAGCGTTGTTCAAAAAGCTTATCAATTCAGACAAGCAAGTACGTTTTGCAAAGAGAAGTATTTACAATTCTTTTACGTATCGTAAAGCTAAGAAAGCAATGCAACCGGAGCCAGCATAGGTGTCCGTACATAATATCTAAGGTAAAAGCCCTTTTGTCATTTGGCAAAAGGGCTTTTTTATGAGTAGTAGTACTCGTTGTTTCTTGATTGTCAATTGTTCTGTTTTTGGAGCGAACTCAAACAATCATTTCAATGGTAAATTACTTGGAGTAATGGGAAATAGAGAAATGCAAACTGTGAGAATTGAATTTCTTGTTCAACGGAGCGAAGTGCACAAGGATGTTTGTTGCAGTGCTAGGATTTTAACAGCCTTAACTTCGCTTTTAGCTCAGCGTTTGTTGGTTGCTCAAATTTTTCTCTCAATCGAGAAAATGCAACGTTGATACTGTTGAGACTTCTTTTTGTAATCAGCGCAATTTCGGAAGGAGAAAGGTCCATTGCCATAAAAGTGGAGAGTATTTTCTCGTTTTTGGTAATACTTGGATTTACTTCGATCAAGCGCTCATAGAAAGTGCTATTAATTTGATCGAATTTATTCTCCAATTCAGTTAATGAAAAGTTATTCTCCCATTGTTTAATATCTGCGAAATAGGATTTTAAAAGCACCTTTCCTTGACTGTTTAAATAAGGTTCGAGTTTACCAATTTTTTCAATTAACTCTGTTTTTTCAGTTTCGTTTAGGATCATGAAATTCACACTCGATGAGGCTTCTTTTTCCTTGTGAAAAAGCTCTTTTTTAAGTTGAGAAAGTTCTAAGTCATGAAGCTGCTTTTGCTGTTCAATAATAATTTCTTTTTGTTCTCTAATCTCTTTAATTTGATCAGCAATGGCCATTATTGAGCGAACGCGAGCTAATAGCTCAATTTTATCAATTGGCTTACGAATATAATCTTCAGCTCCAGCAGATAGAGCCAAGTCTAAATCTTCAGAAGTTGTCATGATTCCGCTTGCCATGATAACGGGAATTTCTTTCGTTTTTCCGTTTTTCTTTAGTCTTTTGATGAATTCGATTCCATTCATTTCAGGCATTTCCCAATCAGTAATAATTAAGTTCGGTTGTACAGATTCAGCAATTGTCAAGCCCAGTTTTGCATTGCTGGCATTTAGAACTTCATATTTAGGACTTTTAGTTGAAAGCAGTAGCTCATTGATGATCTTAATGTTCATCGGGTCATCGTCTACAATGAGGAGGGTTTTAATGCTCATAGTCAAGAACTTCGTGGATTAATCTGTGGTACTCAATTTCGTTGCTCGAAAATATAGCATTTTTAATACTTTTCTTCCACGTTGTAATGTAAATGTCACCTAAATTAATTGATTCTAGTTCGGTTAATATTTTACTTCCTTCGTATACTTTTAAGTTCTTAAGTTTTTCTGCAATGGGTAGTAATACGGAGTAGTCGTTATTGGTTTTATGCGCCTCAACTTCTCTTTTAACAGTGTTTTTGGCTTTGATAATTGTATTGGCTTTTGGAAGTCTAAATTCAAATTTTGAACCTTTGCCCAGTTCGGATTCAACATGTATTTTAGAATCGTGCGCTTCAACAGCCAGCCTGCAAAACTGAAGTCCAATTCCAGTCGAGAATTTATCGTTTCCTCTGCTTACTTTATGAAATTTTCCGAACAGATTGGCAACGGTCTCGTTCGACATTCCAATTCCATCGTCTTGAACTGAAATCATAACAGAATTATCCAGATCATCTATTGCTTCTAGAACAATTAATCCATTGTTTTCGGTGTGTTGAATTGCGTTGGAAAGTAAGTTAATTAGTACACGTATAATGATAGATCTATCGCAATGAACGGAAAGGTTCTCTGGAATTTTAATCGTTATTGTGATGTTTTTAAATTGAGCAGATAATGCAACATAAGAAATGGCATCTAACCCAATTTCAAGAATAGGAGAAGCCTTTAGGTCCAGGGTTAGGGTTTTATCTTCCAATTTTTGAACATCAAGAATATTCATTATAAGCGTGAGCATTAGGTTGGCCGAATGCTCAATCATTTGACTGCTCTCATGCTTGGAATCGTTCTTCGCGACGTTCACTATGCTTCCCAAAGGGTTTTTTAAATCGTGGACAAGCATACTCGTAAGCGTTTCTTTGAACTCACTCATGGCAACTAACTCTTCGTTCGCTTCAAATAATGCAATAGCTTTTTGTTCAATTTCTGCGCGTTTCTCGTTAATTTCCTCTGTTCGTTCTTGTACTTTCTGTTCCAAAACAATTTTTTCACGGTTCAATTTTTTAAATCGAATCTGGATGTAAAAGGCGACTGCAGACACTAAGAACAACAAAACAAGAGTTCTAAACCACCATGTCTCCCAAAATGGAGGAGTGACGATAATCTTTAATGAAACCGGTTCTTTAGACCAAGCTCCATTCGAATTCTTTCCTCGAACCAGCAAGGTATAAGTCCCAGCAGGTAAATTTGTGTAAGTGATGTTGTGCTTTCCTTTATCGTAAATCCATTTCGCGTCAAATCCAACTAATTTATGAGAATATTGATTTTTCTCTGGCTGATCAAAGTCCATCAGCGCGATTTCGAAGGAGATAACTTGTTCTCGGTATGAGATTTGGATTTCGTTAAGATCGCTAATGTGTTTGGGTAAATAATAGATATTTTTGATTAATTCAACATTTTTTCCAGCAAGTGAAGTGTTGATTTTAACCACTTCGTTCATAATTGACAATGAAGTGAAAGCCAATCGAGGTGGGGTTTGATTAAATTTAATAGCGTCAGGGTGAAATGCAGTAGCACCGCCGGTTCCACCAAAGTAGAAAAGCCCACTACTCCCTTTGTGATAAGAACCTAAAGCGAATTCTAAATGGTGCAACCCGTCAAATTCATCGAAGTTATGAATCTTAGGATTGGCCCATTTTGCCAAAGGCAATTTAAATTTACAAATTCCATTAACTGTACTAATCCATAAGTTGCCTGAACTGTCTGTCAATAATCCACTTATACGGTCCGAAGGAAGGCCATATTTTGTTGTGAACCGAATGTACGTTTGTTTTCCTGCTTTGCGAATTACGCGAAACAAGCCAGTAGTGGTTCCAATCCAAAGACGTTGATGGATATCCTCCTGAATGGCAGTAACGCTAGTGCTGAGGCCAGGTGCATTCGTTCCTTTGGCTCGATAAAACTTTCCTGTTGACCTATCAAATCTATTCAACCCTCCAGTTCCAGTTCCCACCCAAAAAGTTCCTTTAGAATCTTCGAACAACACGGTAATAGTATTGTCTGAAATTGAGAAGGGGTTGTTCGTCTCTGTTTGATATGTCGTAAATGAATTCGTTTCAGGATGGAATAAATTCAAGCCTTTACCGTACGAGCCGAACCACAATTTACCGCTTCGGTCTTTATAGGCAGTGCGAATGGTATTCATCGAAATTGTTCCTGAATTTAACGGGTCTGTCTTGAAAATGGTTTTTTCGCGTGTGGCAAAATTGTATCGAATAAGTCCTTGACTGGAAGTTCCAATCCAAATAACGTCCTCTGTTTCTTGCAATACGCAATACGTGCCTACGCTTCCGATTATTTCCCTCAATTCATTTACAGAAATTTCGTCTCCATTTCTTTGAAAAGATTGAAGCCCATTTGAAGTGCTGCAAAGCCACGTGTCAATTCGACCTTCATGAATTCCGCTTATGGAACAATTACTCGGGATTTTTTCTCCATTTGAAAATTCGGTTATCGAAGTAAATTTCTGGGCATCGGGTCTAAATCGAACCAATCCAGATCTATAGGTTCCTGTCCATATTAATCCCGATCGATCGACAAACAGATCCAAAATTAAATTGTCAGGGATAGAATATTTGTTTGCAGGATCATTCGTATAAGATTGACATTCTCCAGATTCAATATCAAAATAGCAAAGTCCTTTTGTCCAGATTCCAACCCAGATTCCTTTTGGAGTTTGCGGTGAAAAAATCATTGAACGAATAAAATTTCCAGATAAAGTTCCTTCGACAGTAGCGTCTTGTTTGAATTGAGAGACTACCAAGGTGCTCTTGTCTAGTCGAAGAATTCCATTTTGATGCGTTCCTATCCATAATACGTTCTCGCCATTGAGCAGGCACATGGCACTGTAATTATCGCCTAATTCGATGTGCTCAAAAGTTTCCGTTTCTGGATCGAATAAATTAACGCCGTTTTCAAATGTGCCAACCCATAATTTTCCATTGGCTTCAAAGGATAAACTTCGGATATCATTTCCCGATAGCGGATTTTCAGAAGCGTTATTTGCTTTATAGGTTTTCCATTTTCCAATATTTGGATTGAAGCACTTTAAACCACCTCCGAATGTTCCTATCCATAGATTTCCTTTGGCATCCTCAGCAATACTCCAGATGGAATTGTTCTCAAAATAATGAGTTGCATCCGATTTATCATCATAATTGGTAAACGACTGAGACGCTGAGTTAAACTTCGAAATTCCGCTGCCATTCGTACCGACCCAAACTGTTCCATTTTTATCCGTAAACAAACAATTGATGAAATTGTTGGAAAGGGAATTTTTGTCATTTGGATCGTGAAGGAATACTTTAAACGAATAACCATCCCATCGATTTAATCCAAATTCAGTGGCCGTCCAAATAAAACCATCTCTATCTTGAACCGTGCTATAAACAGAGTTTTGTGAAAGTCCATTTGAATTATTTAGTGTGTGAAATTTAATGGGAGTTTGCTGCGCCTCAGATGTAAATGATACTCCAGCGAGAGTAATAAACATCAACAATAAGTACGATCTCATCTTCTCGAGGTAAGTTCGCATAGAATAGTCAGCACTTTTCATTCAACTAGGGGGTGAATGTTCTTTAGAACCTAAAGTTAGTATTCTTAATCAAATCTGCTGATGAGAAAGTCGTATCTTCTGTCGAATAAATCACTTAAAAAAGTGAATGGTGAATTTAAAGAAATGCATTGATTTTTCTTTTTGCGTTTGAAATGGAGTTAAAACTGACAATTTGGTTTTCAATTTTCATGTATTTCATTTCATTGTAAAGAATCTATCCCTTTCACGTCCAAATGATTGTTCCCAAAAATTACGTCAGGAGACTTTAAAGCGATTTATAAAGTTCTTGAAATGCCAATTAACGACAAATAAACAAACCAAATGGAATTACTTAGCCTAATAAAATTCACTGAACTTGCTGATAGAGCTCCTGCGCATGTCCTTGCAGAAAATACGGATTTAGTACTCGTAAAGTACGATGACAATGTTTCAATCCTCTACGGTCGTTGTTTGCACAGAGGCGCATTGATGTCAGATGGACATATTGAAGGGGAGAACTTAATTTGTGGTGTTCACGGATGGGATTACCGCTATGATACTGGCGTAAGTGAATACAACAATAAAGAGGTACTCACCAAATTTACACCCCATATTGAAGACGGATTCGTAAAAGTGGACAAAGCGGAAATTCTTGCTTTTGAAAAAGTAAACCCTCAGTCTTTTGATAGAGATTCCTATTTAGGTCAATATGCAGACACGCATCCAGAGGCAACGGAGCCTTATACTGGTTATATTCAAGAACTGGCGAAAAATGGATTAAAAAATTACGGACACCACGGCCCTTCAGCATCAATGGGGGTTGATCGAAATACGTTGCCTAAATGGGAGGACATTCAATTTTTACCTGCTCAATTGGCGAGTCGTCCATTGCTTGATGAAGAAGACGTTCAAACAAAAGTTGTCATTGGGCCAAATGCCAAGAAACCACTTGAGCTGGATATTCCATTGTTTGTTTCTGACATGAGTTTTGGTGCTTTATCTAAGGAAGCTAAAATTTCTTTGGCCAAGGGAGCTGAAATGGCAGGAACGGGTATTTGCAGCGGAGAGGGAGGAATGTTGCCTGAAGAACAAGCCAGTAATTCTAAATATTTTTATGAATTGGCATCCGGGAAATTTGGATTTTCATGGGACAAAGTAAAGAAAGCACAAGCCTTCCATTTTAAAGGAGGTCAAGGTGCGAAAACAGGAACTGGTGGACATCTTCCAGGAAGTAAAGTGACAAAAGAAATTGCAGAAGTTCGTGGTCTGACTGAAGGTGAAACGGCGATTTCTCCTGCGGCATTTCCAGACATGAAAACAGCTGATGATTTTAAAGCATTCGCTGAAGAGGTTCGAGAAAAGACGGGAGGAATTCCAATTGGATTCAAAATTGCCGCGAGTCACATTGAGGCGGATATCGATTTTGCACTTCAGGTTGGCGTCGATTACATCATCCTTGACGGAAGAGGTGGTGGAACGGGATCTGCTCCAACAATATTAAGAGACAACATCAATGTTCCAACAATCCCAGCTTTAGCCAGAGCTCGAAAGCATTTGGATAAAGTCGGTGCCGATGGTGTGACATTAGTAATCACTGGTGGTTTGAGAGTTGCTGAGGATTTCGCCAAGGCGATGATGTTGGGGGCTGATGCCATTGCTGTTTCAAACGCTGCGCTGCAAGCAATCGGTTGTTTGGGAATGCGAGCGTGTAGCTCAAACAACTGCCCGGTTGGAATCGCGACGCAAAAGGAAAGCCTCCGTCAACGAATCATTATCAATCAATCGGCGAAGCAATTGGATAACTTTTTCAGAGCAACAAATGATTTGATGAAAGTCGTATCGCGTTCTTGTGGTCATGACGATATCCGAAAGTTCAATCCTAACGATCTTAGTACTTTAAGCTATGAAATGCATAAGATTTCTGGAATTCCGTACGCCGGAATAAATTAGAACACGAAAGCCCAACATCCAACATCCAATATCTAATATCCAAGTATCCAATCCCCATCAACAGAAACCAATTGAATGAAATTAATCACACTTACGATAAGCGTATTTCTACTCTCATTTTTAAATGTTCATGCGCAACATGGTGAAAGTTCAGAAGAGGAGAAGGAAGAAATAGGAGAAGAGGGCCATCATTGTTTATTCAAGAGGAACTCAGTCTCTATTGCCCTTGGTGTGCCGTATTCGTTTCATTTTAAGGCTGTGGGAATAAACACTAGAGTTTATTACAATGTTGGTGAGCGCATTTGTTTTGGTCCTGAATTTTCTTATTTCAAAAAGGGAGAGTATACGGCATTGGACTTTAATTTCATTGGACATTACATTTTCGAAACAAAGCTTGTTGGCCTTTACCCTCTACTTGGCGTCAATTACACGATAGAAAAGGATACACATGAAACCGAAGAAGCTTTTGGAGCCGTAATCGGGGGTGGCCTTCATAGAAATTTTGGATTGCTTTCAGTATTCGCTGAATATGCGCATGTCCAAAGCCGATTGAGGGATGATTTTGTAAGTGTTGGAATGATGTTCAATCTTAGATAAAATGGAACAAATAAAAGAAGTATTTGAAATTATAGCGGACTGGATAGAAATTATTGGACTTTGTATATTGATTTATGGATTCGTAAAGATCTTTATCAAGTTTATAAAGAAAGAGTTTTTTCAGCATCCTTTCAAAACAGCGATTTCGACTTTGCAAGAAATTCGATGTGATCTCGGTATTTATATTTTACTGTCCTTGGATTTTTTAATTGCAGCCGATATCATCTTTTCCATCTCAGATTTGTCGCAAGAACAATTAGTGCGGTTGAGTGTAATGATTGTAGTGCGAATAGCCATTGGCTATTTCTTAGGGAAAGAAATTGAAGAACTATCTAACGAAAAAGATTAAGTATGGAATGGTATTTACCAATGACAATAATTCCAGGAGTCGGATTAATCATCCTTTCAACTTCGAATATTATGTTATCTGTCAATAATGAGATTACCCAATTGGTGTCGGACAATCTAGAGAAGGATGAAATTGTCAAAGCGAAGCTATCCCAGTTAAAGCGCTTGAGTGTTTCAATTGTATTTCAGTATGTTGCTGTGCTTCTGTTTTTGCTCGCAGGAGTAATCGCAGCTGTGTTTTCAGATCTTGAATTTTTATCGAAAGGGTCTTTAATTACGGGTGTGTTATCATTAAGCAGTTCCATCGTGATAATGCTGATATATTCTGTCAAGGCGGTTTCAATTAGACAGAAACATTAATTTGGATTGCTTTTTAGTAAAGAATAAAATGAAAGAAATCACATTTCCCAAATCTCAAGCTTTAGAATTGAATGACTTTAAAGAGATGGATTATTATGCCATTGAAAATTACAATTTGCCAATTGAGTTGATGATGGAAAATGCCGGATTGCAATTGGCGAACCTCATTGCGCATTCGGCCACCAAAGACAAGAAAATAAGAATTGGAGTTGGAAATGGAAACAATGGAGGTGGAGGTTTGGTTGCTGCTCGAAGATTATTAGGGTGGGGATATAAAGTCTCTTTAGACCTTGTGACAGAGATTACACGTGAGCTTCCTGCATTGCAATTGACGCGAGCAATGAAGTTTGGAGCAACATTAGATAAACAAGACGAACAAAAGGAGCCAGATGTTTGGGTCGATGCCTATTTAGGTTTCTCTCAAAGGTTGCCGCTGAATGAACCAATCCTGAAGCGAATTGAAAAGGCCAATTCAAGTCCTGCACTTAAGATTTCGTTAGACATTCCAACAGGTTTTCTGGGAGATGTGAATCAACCCTATTTTGAAGCTAATAAAGTGATGACACTTGCAGCGCCAAAAAGTATTCTGTACGAATTGAAGGATGAGGTAGAACTTTTTGTAGCCGATTTGGGAATCCCAAGAGAAGTATATAAAAAGTTCAATGTCGAACCGATTGAATTTAATCAAGGAAATATAGTACGACTAAAACGATGAAATTATGAATACAAAATTAGTCTGGCATAAGGTGCTGGAAGACAAGAACGAGCTTCCAAATGGAAGGGTAATGACTGTTACGGCAGGTCATAAAGGAATTTGTTTAACGCATTTTGAAGAGAAATTCTATGCCTTAGAGAATAAATGTCCGCATCAAGGTGGGCCTCTTGGTGAAGGATCAATTGAAAATGGAATGTTGCGTTGTCCATGGCATGGTTGGGATTTTGAACCTTGTGGTGGATCGGCTGAAGGTTTTGATGATGGACTTCCGAGTTTTGACTTGAAGATTGAAGGAGATGCGGTATTTGTTGGTTTGGAAGAGGAAATTCCACACGAGAAAACAATCACGGATGTGATGGCTGAAACAATGGTCAACTGGGGAGTGAATCGTGTTTTCGGAATGGTTGGACATTCTAATTTAGGAATGGCCGATGCACTTAGAAGACAAGAACAAAAAGGAAATTTAAAATTCATCGGAATTCGACATGAAGGTGCGGCTTCGTTTGCAGCTTCTGCGTATGGAAAATTGACTGGGAAACCTGCAGCATGTTTTGCTATTGCGGGCCCTGGTTCCACAAATATGTACACAGGGTTATGGGATGCGAAAGTAGATCGCGCACCAATTTTAGCGTTAACAGGTCAGGTTGCAACACAAGTTATCGGAACGGGTAATTTTCAAGAAGTCGATCTTGTGAGAGGGTTTGATTCCGTTGCAGAATTCAACCATAGAGTTGAGGCGACGAGCAAGCACAGCGAATTAATGGCTTTGGCGATTAAAAGTGCCATTATCAAGCGCGATGTTTCTCATTTGACATTTCCAGATGAGATTCAAGAACTTCCGGCAGCTGATAGTGAAATTGCACAAAGTCCAGAGGGTAGAATTACACCAATGACCATTGCGCCGCCAAAAGAAACGTTTGAGAAGGCACTTGGAATGTTGAACGAAGCTCAGCGTCCAGCGATTATTGTTGGTCATGGAGCGCGATTCCATATGAAAGAAGTGATTGAATTGGCCGAAAAGTTGAATTGTCCAGTAATGACAACCTTTAAAGCGAAAGGGCAAATTTCGGATGCGCATCCATTGGGTTGTGGTGTTTTGGGACGAAGCGGAACGCCAATTGCATCTTGGTTCATGAACGAATCGGACGTTTTACTTGTTATTGGAGCGTCATTTTCGAACCATACAGGAGTAACGCCTAAAAAGCCAACGATTCAAATTGATTTCGATCCAATGGCGTTGAGTAAATTCCACAAAATTGACGCAGCCGTTTGGGGTGAAATTTCAGTTACGGTTACGATGCTGAACGAACAAATCAGTAAACTAGACAACAAATTCGATCATACCGATGAGGTGAAAGGGCGCTGGGACATTTGGAAAGATGAGAAGAAGAAAAGATTGGAAGATGATCACGGAAAAGGAATTAGTTCTATTGCCGTTTTTGAAACGCTAAATGAATTGGCTCCAGCAAATGCCGTTATGTGCGCAGATGTTGGAAACAACGCTTATTCTTTCGGACGTTATTTCGAATGCAAAGAGCATACGTTCTTGATGTCTGGATATTTAGGATCTATCGGATTTGCTTTACCGGCTGCAATGGGGGCGTGGGCTGCTGTTGGAGACGATCGCCCTGTGATTGCTGTGGCTGGAGATGGTGGAATCTGTCAATATTTAGCGGAAATTACAACAGTGGTAAAATACAACATGCCCATTAAAGTCATTGTTCTCAACAATAACGAGCTTGGGAAAATTTCCAAAGAACAAAGAGCCGGAGAGTTTGATGTTTGGGCAACAGACCTTGTCAATCCAAATTTTGCTGAATATGCAACGGGTTGTGGAGCACTTGGAATCAAAGTGTCGGAAAAAGAAAACCTTCATAAAGCACTAAAACAATTAATGAATTATGACGGCCCTGGATTGCTTGAAATAACTACGGATGTTGAGTTGATTTAATAGTAGAAATAAAATGGGGAACAGCAAATTGTTCCCTATTTTCTAATTCCTTTTTAAAACATAATCAGCAAAATACGCTTTCGAATCAGAAATTTTCGTTTCCAAAGTAAAACTCGTCTTACTGATAATTTCTTTAATAATTTTATCGTTGTATTTCCTAGAAATCTCGGTGTGAATTTTCTCTCCCTCTTCAAAATGAAATGTTTCGTTCAAGCTTTGGATTCGCACAGATTGCCTTACAGTGGAGACTAGAGAACTCTCTGCTACGCCGCTTTCTTCGCTAAAATCAGGGGAATGAATGAATTGGTTCAAGTTAAAATCTCCTCCAAGTTCGTTGTTGATTCGTTGCAACAAGTTCAAATTGAAACGTGATGTAATTCCAGCGGCATCGTTATAAGCAGGTAAAACAATGTCACGGGATTTTATTAAATCTACCCCGAGCAATAAAACGTCATCCGGTTTTATATTTGCACCAAGCTGATAAATGAATTTATGCGCCAAATCATCATTGAGGTTTCCAATATTCGACCCTAAAAATAAAACAACCTTTTTGTGGTTGCTGTTCTTAAATGACGACAAAACTTGAAAGTAATCTCCCTGCTTCGACCGTACATTTAAGTCAGGGATTTCATTTTTCAATGCTCCATCTAGATGATCCAGAGCGTTTTGCGAAATATCTATCGGGAAATAATCGAAATTGTATTTTTGCTTAACTAGTTCCTTTAGCAATTCTTTGGTTTTCGTTCCATCACCAGCGCCCAATTCGATCAATTCAAAATAATTGTCTTTTTGAATTTCAAATGAGTCGATTAATTTCTGCGTTTGTTTACTGAAAATTTCAAATTCTGAACGGGTCAAATAATATTCAGGCATATTCATGATCTGAACGAAAAGTGCATCGCCGATCTTATCGTAAAAGTACTTAGAGGAAAGTCGTTTTGGTGTTGATCGCAAGCCCACGCTTACATCCGTTTTAAATTGTTCAGTCATTTTATTTTAATAATCGTATTCCAGAAAATTGCCATTGAAAATGAGGGTGGAAAAAGTTTCGATACGTTTTTCTACTGTGCCCATCTGCAGTGGCAACAGAGCCTCCTCGAAGAACCATTTGGTTCACCATAAATTTGCCATTGTATTCGCCTACGGCTCCTTCGTCTACTTTGAAATTGGGGTAGGGCAAGTACGCTGAATTCGTCCATTCCCACCGTTGTCCCCATGAAAATTTATCGCTTGCAATTTCCCACTCAAACTCCGTTGGAAGCCGCATTCCTTTCCAAGCCGCAAAAGCATTCGCTTCATAAAATGAAACGTGCGACAGAATTGCGTCCAATTGAACAGTTTGCAGTCCGGCCAATGTGTAATAACACCAAGTTCCGTCTATTTTGTGCCAATACAATGGAGAAGAAATACCGTTCTTATTAACCCAGTTCCAGCCTTCATCCAGCCAAAATTGAAATTTAGAATAGCCTCCATCTTCAATAAATTCGATGTATTCTTGATTCGTTACCAACGCTTTTGAGATTTCAAACGCATGCTGATACACTTTATGCTGTCCAAGTTCATTGTCAAAATGATAGCTGTTTCCATCATGACCAATGGAGTAAATTCCTTCGTCAATGCTGATAAATCCTGAATCTTGATTTGTGTCTTGAACCAAATTCGAGGAGCTGGAATAAACAGGAAACAGCGGATTGTGTCCAAGGGCGAACTTCAAATCCGTAATCAATAATTCTTGATGCTGTTGCTCATGATTGATACCTAAAGTCGTTAGTTGTTCAACTTCAAGGTTCGTGTTGTTCTCCAACAATTCACTCATGTGCAAATCAACATGTTTTCGGTAAAGATAAACCTCATCAACTCCTGGGCGTGTTATATTCCCCCTGTTTGCGCGCATTGTTCGTTCGCCAATTGTATTGTAATAACTGTTGAATAGAAAACTGAATTGTGGATGAAATTCCACATAGTCGGCTTTAAATTTCTTCAAGAGCATTTCTTCGAAAAACCAAGTTGTGTGGGCAATGTGCCATTTAGGAGGACTTGCAAAATCCACAGGTTGAGGAATATAATCTTCGGTCTTCAGCGGCTTGCAAATCACTTCAGTTCTGGCTCGCGTGCTTTGGTAGTGTTGTTGAATTGACATTTTATTTTACTCTTCTATTTGAACACCTTTCCAAAATGCGACGTACCCTTTAATCGATTCCGCTAAAGACGAAACTTCAGGATAAAACCAAGCTGCATCGTTGTTTGTTTTTCCATAAACTACAACGTCGTAATAAGAAGCAACACCTTTCCAAGCGCAAGTTGTATGGGTATCAGCTAACTTAAAAAAATCTTGATTTAACGTTTCTGGTGGAAAATAGTGATTGCCTTCAATGACGATGGTTTTTTCACTTTCCGCAATGACTGTATTGTTCCAAATGGCTTTTTTCATAATTCTTAACTACTATTTAATGAATTGCTCTTTTGCTTGATTTAGAAAATGTTTCGACACTTCAACGTTAATTCCTTCTGAGGCAAGTGTAGCACCATTCCAACTTGATCTCCAATCTCCCTTATCCAATCCTGAAAATGATTTGGTAACGATCTCTTCTCCATCCTTGTATCCTGCGGCGTAATAATAAAGACTGTCTACCAAAGTGTCTGCAACCGCCAATCCTGCTGCCAAAAAGACACTTCCAGATGAATCCAATTGCGTGTAAATTCCCAAATCGAAATGATGAGGCCAAACGCGAATGGGCGATTTTAAATCATTTTCAGAAAGAAATGTTTCAAAACTCGTTTGAGCTGTACTTAATTCTTCGGCGTATTTAAGACTGTTTGATGGATCAATTTTAAACGTATCATTCCCGGAAATCGAAGGGTAGGGCAGTTCGTAGTGAAAATCGTATTGATAAACCGTTTCCATATTGTGTTTTTCAACCTGTGCTTTAAACCAATTCAATATTTCTGAATGCGTAGCTGTTTTAAGATCAATTGTGGATGCAACCTCTCCGTTGTTCAGCCATTCCAATTTTACCGACGCTAAATTTAATCCAACTTGATGATTTCCAGTCCCAAAAGCGTGCGTAGCTAATCGTTTGTTTTCTGTGTCCCAACCAAGGTTTGTGTGACTATCGTCTACTTTTTTGTCGAGAAAGCTTATTCCCGCAGCTGCAAGGTATTGTGCAGCCAAATGTATTTGTTCTATCGTGTGTTTCATTTTCCTTTGCTATTTGTACTGATTATATCTCTTAGACTATCATTCTTAAATTTACTTACAGTTGGATTGAATGTTTGCGGTTTTGATAAAACGAACGAATAATAATTCGACGTTCAAAGTATTTCAAGTACACAGTTAGATTCTGAATAATATTAATGAGAAATTGTTAATGTTTATTTTGTCTGCGCAAGAAACGTCAGAAGTTAATTAACGCAACATTTTAAAGATGAGGAGGTTGATTCCGACTAATTCGTATTAAAAGTGAATGTTATCTAATGCCCCCAAGTACTTTTTACTCACGGTAATCGTTTTTCCTAAAACGATGATTTCATTCGCTCCTTTTTTCTCAATTTGATCCAATCGAACAATGTATGATCTGTGAATTCGAACATATTCTAAAGGATCAGGAACGCAGTCTTTGAATTCACCAATTTTTCCTCGGACTACATACTTTTCACTTTTTGTGTGAATTTCCAAATAGTTCCTAGAAGACTGAACGTAGCCAATTTGATCACTAGGAATTCGCACGTCTTTACCCTGGTCTCTGTAAATAACGTAAAGTTGTTTCTTGCGAATTTTTTTGAGTAATTGACGCAGTAGTTCTCTCGAAATATCCTTGTTATAACTAAGAATTCGATATTTAAAGAAAAGGTAAATTAGTATTACAATACCTACAATCAACGAAGATAAAAACCACCAAGTTTTCCAATAAGGTGGATGAATTACAAATACCATCTTAATTTCCTGATTGACCCAGTTTCCTTCAGTGTTTTTTGTTTGAGCAATGAAAATATACCTTCCTGAAGGAAGAGAAGAATAAGTGATACGATTGCCGTTGCCATACGTCCATTTAGACTCTAGTCCTTTTAAACGGTACCGGAACATTAAGCCAGCTTTATTCTTAAACGAAACGGCTTTAAAATTCAATTCAATTCTATTTTGATAATAGGGGAGATCGTATTCGGAAGATATAATCTGTCGTTTGTCGTTTATTTTAATACCAGTAAATCGTAGGAAATTCTTCCAGGTATTCGCTTCATGCTTTTCTACGAGAGACTTATTAAAGCTATTTAGTCCGCTTCTAGTTGCAACCCAAACGGTATTCCCAATAATCTGTACATCTGTTATTTCATCGCTAATTAGACCATGTGTAGTGTTAATTACATCTATTTGGAAGTCCGTCTTACTCAAGACGATTCTGTTCGCACCAGAATTAGTACTGAGCCAAAAAGTACTATCATTTTCAACGAATATATTGGAGATTGTATTGCTGCTTAGCCCTTCAGCCTTACTGAACTGCCGGTACTTTCCGTTGGCGTAAAGAAAAAAACCTCCGTTTTCTGTTCCAATTAGTAAATGGGAATTTGTTTTTGCCAATGATTTAAAGTGCAAATTAGAAGGAAGGTAATGACTTATATCTTTAAGGTTTTCACCATTATAGTTGAACAGTTTTGATTCGCAAGCAATAATCAACTCCTTCTTGTAAAGAATCAAATCATGAAGCTTTTGGTCGAAGCGTAAAAGTTGAGTGTAGGTATCGGAAAAAGTCCCTACGCTATGGTGTGCACCGAAGATTAAGTTAGATTGAAAAGACCTCGTGATGTATCTGGGATAATAACCAAATGAGTGTTTAATAGAGTTGTTCTGATTATAAATATTGCAATCAGATGCATAATAGATTTGGTTCTGCACTTCATCGAAATAAACAAGTGAAGGCTTTCCCGTATTCGAGTTGTAAATATTAGAGACTAGATTGTTCTTAATTGTACGTACATCTCCATTGTACATTGCTACCCATAAATTCCCATTCGGATCAGCTGTTAATTGTTGCACCCAATTACTATTAAGATCATAGCTAGAAACCTCAAGACTTTTAATGTAGTAAACGCCTTCTTCCGTTGTTGAAATCCAAAGTCCTCCTTCATGATCCTGAAAACACGACGTTACTGATTTTCCATTTAAAAGGTGGTGGAGTAGACGTCCATCGCAATTGTAAATCCGGAGACCACCATTTCTTAGACCAACCCAAAAATTGTCTTCTCCATAAATACCAAGACCTATTGGATCGTGTGATTGCGGGAGTTCTTTCCGATGTCCATCAGGATATTGAATTTCAACCAACTTAAAGGATGAAAAGATGCTTGCTTTTTTCTTAGGAATATACGTCGCCTTAATATACTCCGCTGCATTGTGATTTTTTTTGTTCTGAATTCTTTTTGACCAGCTGCCTATCTCAGCGCCAGATTGAACCATTGAATAGAAGAAGGATTGATCAGAATCATTGATTACTATTGAATGGTGGTGTTTTGTTCCCGTCACCTGGAGTTCTGCGTTGTTCTGTACATTTCCTGCTCCATCTATGTAAACATATCCCGATCCGTTCACAAAACTCATGTAGATCTCGTTAGCCTTTGTTCGATGAAAATTGGTTGTTATTAAAGCTGGAGAGCCGATGTTTTTCAATGCTCGATTATAGGCGTATGGCGTGAATTTAGGTTTCTCGCCTGAGATTGAAAAAAGTGAATGATTGATTGTAGAACACCATATTGTACCATCGTCTTGCTTAACGAGATCGAATACGATATTGCTCGTCATTCCTTCAATGGAGGCAAAACTCTCAAATGACGATCCGTCGTAACGACAAATTCCTCGATCTGTCGAAAACCAGATGTATCCAAAGTTATCCTGTACAATATCGTAAACTTGTGAACTAGGTAAGCCATCTTTTACGCTATAGTGCGTGAAATGTATTTCTTGCCCTTGGCATGGAATTGTAAATAGAGAAAGTAAGAAGAGTAACCCAATTCTTATTGGCATCGTGGTATTCAAAATTGGTTGCAATATTAACTTTTCTCGATGATTTTTATGAATTATTGATCGACATAAATTACCAGTTGTTTTTTAGCGCAATGGAAAGTAGTTAATTTATTTTAGTGTTTATTCGAAGTGCAATTATTAGATCTGATAATTGCATCACAATTAAGTCTGTGATAAATACGAATTGAATCTCGTCCCTATTTTAAAGGAAACCGTCCCAAACTCCTATTAATAAGCGTTGTCGTAAAATATCGAATATAGTTTAGCGTCAAAATTACTTACTAATGATTATTGATTTGTAATCTAAATATCAAACTATTTATGATAAAAAAAAGAAATACAAGGCGAAATGTAGTAGCAAGTTTGTTAATGTTTGTTGCATTTTCAGGCCTGTCTCAATGCCCTCTTCCGGGCTCAGCATCTTGCTTTCAAGAGAAGGTTGTAAACGGAGATTTTAGTGATCCTTATGTAGCAGGGATGTTTAATTCCGATTTCTATTCAAGCTGTACTTGTGTAGAATCATTTTGCCTAGGCAGTGAACCACGTGACAAATGCATGAATGGGTATTGGGTTGATGATTTATGGGATTACGATCAGGGGAATTCTTCGGGTAGCTATATGATTATCGATGGTAATAATGGTACTAATACGCTTGTCTGGGAACAGAATATCAACTTTGTACAAGGCAGAACATATCGCTTTACTTTTTATGTAATGCCTTCTGTATCGAATTTTGGCAACCCATCAGGTCAAAATTTAAGAGTCAATGTTGATGGGAATACAATATTAGTGAGTCCTTCAGGAGGATATAGCGCAGGTATTTTCGCTTGGAATAAGCGATGTGTTACCTTCACAGCGCTGGCTAATGGAATACTTCCTTTAAGTATTATTCAAGACGATTACACGCCAAGTGGTGACTACGGTTTAGATCACATTAGTTTGGAAGAATATCTTAATACTCCACTTACTATTGATACAACAGTAACTGCATGTTATGGCGAACCAATGCCATACATTGGTCCAACAGCGGTGGCAGGACATTCATATTCTTGGACAACGCCTTCTGGATCAGCAAATACTGCGCAAATTCAGACGACAGTCGCGGGTACTTATTGCCTTGACATGACGAACAGTTTTGGATGTGTATCATCTACTTGTGTTGAAGTAACTTTAAGTCCTCAGATAGATGTAGCAGCAACTTCTGTTCAATCTTGTGCTGGATATCCTGTAAACCTTTGCGTTCAAGAGTTTAGCGGAGGGCCGTATACCTACGATTGGGGACCTGGAACACTATCTTCAAATTGTTTTTCAACAACAGCTCCTGGAACGTCTGGAGTGGTGATTGTGAATGTTTCAAACGCAGACGGCTGTTCTATAGATCTTAATATGCCTATAAATGTTTTATCTACACCTGTCGTCCATATTGACCCTTATAATGCTGTATGTGTGGGTGATCCAATAACTTTAAACGGTACGGTAAACGGTCCTTATCAAGTGAGTTGGACTGATCCTTATGGAAATCCAGTTACGGGAAATCCAATTACGGTATATCCATCTGTTGGATCGACAAATTACACGGCTACTGCAACGAATCCAAATACAGGGTGCTCTGGAAGTGACGTCGCCACTGTAATTGTATATCCACTTACTGCTTTACATATTAGTTTTAACGAAACAACATGTGATTGTGATCCGATTCACCTCGGTACGATGGATAATCATACAAACCAAATGATATGGACGAATGGATTTGATCCAATTGGAAATGGATCGTTTACCATGACACCTAATATTCAAGCGATATGGAGTGCAGGAACGACAGATTATTATTTCTATCCCTGTTTACATCCACCAGGAACGTATTTGATAGAGTACAATTACACAGACCCTACAACGCTATGTACTAGTACTGGCTATGGATCTATTACAACTGGACTTCCTCCAACAGTAACAATTTCTGGTGATTTAGAAATTTGTGGTGGTCCATCAGGAACTATTCTTACCGCTAATGCTTCACCTGCGGGAACTTACACCTATTTTTGGTGGCCAACAAGTGAAACAACTCAAAGTATTAATGTAACTACACCTGGAACGTACACTGTTACAGCTACGAGTGCTATTGGATGTCGTTCATCGGTTTCTGAAACTGTCATTGACGCAGATTACTGGCATCAATACACAAAGAATACATCAAACTATGAATCTGCAAATGACGTTATCACTGATGCTGCGGGCAATGTTTATATGGTTGGTACTTTCCGGAATAGCACTTTCTTAAATGGAGGAGGAAATCCAGACATTCAAATCACTTCGTCAATGCCTAACGCAAACCCAAATGCCTTCGTAGCTAAATACGATGAATGTGGAGATCTTATTTGGGTTGCAAATACCGATTTTGCTTCTGATTGTGAAGGAACTTCAATAACAATAGATGAAAACAGTGGAATGCTTTACATTGCTGGACATGTTAGTGGAAATGTCAATTTTAACAGTGCCCAAAGTTCAGGAAGTTTATGTGGTAGTGGATATTCACAACCATTATCAGTAATGGGATCTCATGGTTATGTTGCGCAATATGATGCTTTAACAGGGTGCCTTTATTTCGCCAAACAATTGAGTGTGAATGCTGTAACCAACGTTAACAGTTTAACGGTTAATGAGGGAAATGGAAATCTTTTCGTCGGTGGATCGTTTGAACTTCCAGGATCGACATATGAGAAGTATGCATTCATTTACAAATTTGCCCCTTCAACGACGTCGGGAACATCAAACGCTTTGGGTTCTACAATTTGGACATTGATGGATAATACATACACGCAGTTGACTTATAGTGAAGTGAATGATATGGATTATGATGAGTTATACCATCGAATTCATATTATTGGAAGTCATCGTAAAACGTGTCAATTGTTCAATGGTGTTTCTTCTTCAAGCGCGAACTCTTTAAGTACAATATCTGATGCTTTCGTTGCGATTTACAATGATGGTGGTGTTCCAACAGTTTTACTTCATAGAGCGGGGGGAGCTTTTAGTTCTACCAAGATGACAGGGGCAGGAATTGCTGTAGATCCGAATACTGGAAGTTCATTTGTAACAGGTAATTATTCTTTGTGGATACCAGCTCCATTCGGTTTGGTAGGATCGGGAATTGTTCCTTTAATGGGCTCAGGTTCAACAAAAGGATACATGATTAAATTTGATTTGAACTCACCTAATCAGTCTTGGTCTAGATACTCGGAAGCAACAAATGGCGTAGGCCAGACGTTTAGTAAAGACGTGGTTGTTCAGGACAATAAAGCATTTTTCCTTGGAGAGTTTAGCAACAGTGATATCACTGCAACAGGACATGGAACTTGGCCTTTTGTTGGTGCTTATGGTGGCTTATGGACGCGAGTATCTGTTATTGGTTACAAAACTAACGGGGCAGCAATGTCAATGAATGTTACTCAAAGTGTAAGCGCTTTCGGTGCTGATATGCATATAGGAAATTCAATTGAAAGTGATGGATATGGAAATTCATTTATTGCAGGAGAATTCGGAAAACGCATGGACTATTGGTCAGGGAATCCTAGCAGTGGTGTTTTGATGATGTCAGGATCTGGAACGAACGCTTATGTTATGAGAATGAATGAAAACAATTTAAATTTCAAAATATCCAATCCTAACAATGACGCTGGTGATAAGGACAATGATGAAATCAACTCAAAATTGGAGCTGAAAATTGCACCAAACCCAACGAGTTCGATTGCGGTTGTTCAAGTTCAAAACTTTGACGCCGAAGCTCATTACGAGTTAAACCTAACCACTGTTGACGGTCGGTTCGTTAGTGACGAAGCATTAATCGATGGTAGAGTTAGTTTGGATTTTTCTACGCTTGATGCAGGAATCTACATTCTTCATGTTTCAAACGGAACAGAATCAACTCAGGTTCGGATTGTGAAAGCTCAATAGAGTTAGTAAGAGTTTAATAAAATTAGAAAAACGCTAATCCCATTGGGTTAGCGTTTTTTCGTTTGGTCTTTTTTAAGAAAAATAAACCTCCAAATTTTGTTAATTTTTAGACTATTCGCCTTCTTTAAAATTTGTTTACCATGGTATGTTCAAGATTTACCTAGCTTAGTAAGACTGATTTTTAATAATCGAAATAGAGCGAATGGAAGGAATAGATTTTGAATTTGGAAAAGGGTTTACGTTCAGTAAACACATTCCTAAAGAAATACCACACTTTGACCGTGTATTCGATGTGTTCAAAGAGTTACTGACGCATACTTCTGGCAATATCGAAGAAGCCTTTGAATGGCTAGATACTTTAGATAAAGAGTACGATATTTTCACGGATGAATATTCGCTGCAAGACTTTGAAAACGATTTGAAGAAACGCGGGTACATCAAGGAAGAGATTGATCCAGAAGATGGAAACTCAGGGAAAGGACCTGGAAAAAAGCTACTTACGGCGAAGCTAGAATCGGCACTTCGTGAATACGCACTCGATCAAATTTTCGGAAAGCTTAAAAAGAGCGGTGTGGGAAACCACAGAACTACGAAAATCGGCGTTGGAGATGAGAAGGACGGAGAACAACGTTCGTATCAGTACGGCGATGATCTGGCGCTTGTGAACATGACCGAAAGCCTCAAGAACGCTCAAATAAACAACGGTATTTCTGATTTACGGTTGACCGAAAATGATTTGATCGTTGAAGAAACCAAGCACAAAGCACAGATGAGCACAGTATTGATGATTGATATCAGTCACTCAATGATTCTTTATGGCGAAGATCGAATTACGCCGGCAAAGAAAGTCGCGATGGCTTTGGTTGAACTCATTAATCGAAAATACCCGAAAGACACGATAGACATTATCGTTTTTGGAAATGAAGCGTGGCCAATTAAAATCAAAGATTTACCGTATTTGAAAGTTGGTCCGTACCATACGAATACCGTCGCTGGTCTGGAATTGGCAATGGACATTCTTAGAAGAAAGAGAAACACCAACAAGCAGATTTTCATGATTACGGATGGCAAGCCGAGTTGTGTTAAGCTCCCGAACGGAGAGTTCTATAAAAACAGCAATGGCCTCGATGAAATGATCGTTGGGAAATGCCTCAACAAAGCGGCTCAAGCTCGGAAATTGAAGATTCCAATTACAACATTTATGATTGCACAAGATCCCTATTTGCGCAGTTTTGTCGAAATGTTTACGGCACAAAATAAAGGGAAAGCCTTCTTGACGGGACTGTCAGGATTGGGAGAAATGATTTTTGAAGATTACGAAAAAAACAGAATTAAAAGAATATAGTGAAGATGAAAAAAGAAATCACATTTAAGGAATTAAAAGATTCAGGATTTACGGACAAGTCGATCAATGAGGAAATCCAAGCGAACATGATTGCTAAAATAAAAGCAAAAGAACCTGTTTTTGAAGGATTGTGGGGGTATGAAGACACAGTTGTTCCTCAATTGAAAAAAGCAATTCTCGCTGGACATCATATCAATTTATTAGGATTGAGAGGTCAAGCAAAGACGCGGATAGCGAGAAGCATGGTGGATTTGTTGGATGAATACATGCCGATCGTGAAAGGATCAGAGATTAACGACAGCCCATTCAGTCCAATTTCAAAGTTTGCAAGAGATTTGGTTGAAGAACACGGCGACGCAACGCCAATTGCTTGGGTGCACCGATCGAATCGTTTCTTCGAAAAATTAGCGACACCAGACGTGAACGTTTCAGATCTAATTGGTGATATCGATCCGATTAAAGCGGCGACTTTGAAATTACCGTATTCAGACGAACGTGTTTTGCACTATGGAATGATTCCAAGAGCCAACCGCTCCATTTTTGTATTGAATGAACTTCCTGATTTACAGGCTAGAATTCAAGTGTCATTGTTCAATATCTTGCAAGAAGGAGATGTTCAAATAAGAGGTTTTCAATTGAGAATGCCGCTTGATATTCAATTCGTATTTACAGCAAATCCAGAAGATTACACGAATAGAGGAAGTATTGTAACGCCATTGAAAGATAGAATTGGTTCTCAAATTTTTACGCATTATCCAAAATCCATTGAGCTTGCAAGAGCAATTACGGAGCAGGAAGCGCGCATTTCAGATGAAGACAAATCTCGAATTACGATTCCGAACCTTGCGAAAGATGTATTGGAAGAAGTTGCATTCGAAGCGAGAAACAGCGAATATGTAGATGCTAAAAGTGGCGTGAGTGCACGATTGACTATCAGCGCGATGGAAAACCTTGTCGCTGCAGCAAAACTGCGTTTAATAGAAACAGGTTCAGATCATACTTCGGTTCGATTGGTAGATTTCATTTCCATTATCCCGTCGATTACAGGGAAAATTGAATTGGTCTATGAAGGAGAGCAGGAGGGAGCGGATGGCGTTGCTAAGATGCTCATCGATAACGCAATGATGGTTCAGTTTGAGAAACTGTTTCCACGGATTCCTAAATTAGAAAAAGAAGGAGTTAGCACGCCATTCACGGATACAATTGATTGGTTTAATGATAATTTCTTAGAATTGAATTATACGGATGAGGACGCGGAATTCAAAGCGAATCTGTTAATGGTTACGCCATTAGTCGAGCTTGTTGATGAGTATTGCACAAAATTCAGCGATGAAGATAAATTGTTCTGCATGGAACTCGTTTTATGGTGCCTTACGGTAAGCAATAAGTTGGATAAATCTGAAAACGATCAAGCCTTTAAATTCGATTCAGTAGGAATTGGATCGCAATTTTTCGGAAACAATTAGAAAGTGATTTGCCCTTGGTTCAGTCAATGTTATAGTTGCTGAATCAAGGGCTTCAAAGCCTGACTCCAATTTATGACTATATTGGTTATTAAAAATAGACGTTGAATTGCGTAAGGCCTGTTTTAGTAGAAGTCCTCCGCTGTTTATGATCCATAACTGAAACAAAACCCAATGAAGAATACTATAATCTGCCTTTTTGCAATCGCCTTTTTTACGCTTAATCTTTCGGCTCAGGAGGAACCCGAATTTATCATTGCGTTTTTAGAAAATGATAATATTGCAGAAGTAAATGTAGATCAGGAGAGCTATATTGCTTCGATTGCTGAAATTACGGAATTATCAAAAAAAGAATTTCAAAGTATTGAATCCACTCAAAAAATTGCGATTCTAATTACATCGCACAAAAAAGGAGACCCTACAATCGAGTTGTATTCGAATCCTAAAATTGGGAACAAGCAAAAAGAGGATTTTTTGAAAAAGTTAAAGGCGCTTAATCATGCAAACACAAAGCTTGTGGACTTTCCGTTGTTATTGCTCCTTAATTCGAAATTCGAAAATTTACAAACAGATTTCAAAGACTTGATTGCGCCTGCCGACAAAAGGCAATTGGCCTATGAAAGTGCAACTTTGGAAGGGAAGTTTGAATTAAACAAAGCCTATGCTGCAGAAGTGTTAACTGTGCTAAGTGCTTTTCAAACGATTGTAGACGATCAATTTGTGGGAGTAAAGAATTTCGGGGAATTAATTACAAAAACAGACTTCGATAAAAAGCAAAAAATTTCAACCCTAACAAGTGAAAATCAAGACTATTGGAGGGCAATTATGGAAATGTCTCCTGGGAATCAACTTATTCCAATAACGAATGTTTTTGCACTTGTATCGCAAGGAGAGTTTGATTATGCTTTAAAATATGTTGAAGTTCTTCTTATGTTTTCCGATCCGAAATCCATTGCAAACACGTATTTGGAAGAATTGTGGAGTAGGCTGAATACTTTTAATAAGGAGGTAAATGGGCGTATTGAGAAAGGGTTTGTCTACCACGATTCCGGGAAATACCAAAAGGCAATTGATCTGTACAATGAAATACTAAAAGAATATCCGAATTCAGCATGGGCAAAATATGAAGTTTATTTTTCTCAAAACGCGCTCTCCGTTGAACTCGAAAAAGCGACTCTAGTCGACAGAACGGAATGGGATAAGGCGAAGGTTGGCATTTACAAGAGCAACCCGCTCTACCCGTTGGATGTTAGTGCAAGCAATAGCAGAGAGATCTATTTGATGTTTAGAAGAATTTCTATTGGAGAGTTATTTAAGGACAGAGAAAACAGATTAAGCGATATCTATGAATACGCGAGTATAGCTATGGATTTGGAGGTGTATGATTTTGCAGCTCAATTGTATTGGATCTCAGTCACTTTTGATAAAACGGAAAACGATGCGCTATTCAGGTTCTTGTATTCTCTTGAAAAACTTGGTATAACCGAATTGAAAAGTAATTTTAAGGGGAATTTTAAGAAGGAGTTTGAGAAAATAGAAAAAGCACAAGAGGCCGCAATGCAAAAAAAGTAGGTGGATTGAAATGTTTGGAAAATAGTCAGGTTTTAATTCGTTTAGACTCAAATGATCAAAGCCTAAATTTAGAGTATCTTGAATCGGGGATTTATTACTGCAACATTATGCCAGATGATTTTGAGACTGTGCAATCAAGGAAACAGAGAAAGAACTAGACTTAAGAAAACCCAAAATGTAAATGAACATACTGCAAAAAATAGCAAGGACGTTAATAAAGCAGTCGTTTGACCTTTCTGTTTCGACAATAGAGTTCTTTAGTAAAATGGAGCCTTACAATAATCAGGTTTTGGAATTAAAAAGGCTAGAAAATGGAACTTTAGGAAAAGAAATTGCAAACTGTCTGGATAACAATAATCTAAATTTAGTTCCTAAATACGAAAGCCATGATTTAAAACACGTCTTATTGAAGTACCCAATGACGGCCGAAGGTGAAATTCGAATGCAAGCTTTTATGGTTGGAAACGGAAATTACTCCATTCCCTCTTTTGCTATTCTTACTTTTGGAGCAATTCTTCTTCCAGAGCTATGGCTGACTTTCTACGGTGACTTTAAAAAAGGAAGAAGTTCTGTTCGCGTTTCAGAATGGTCAATTGAAAAGTACGCCCATCGAGACTTGGCTGATTTGAGAGCTGAGCTACTACTGCCTGATGTCGAAAAAACAAAATTAAAAGGTATGGAGCTTTTCGGCCGTTAACGTCTATTAAATAATGGTTTAAAGCGTTGGTCTGAAATCCAAAAGCGAGAACACTAAGAAAAAACCTTGGTGGAAATTCTGAAAAAATTCTTCGAAACAACAAACCAAAATAGTAAAGCCTAACTGTGTATCGCTAAATCGAGTCATAGGTAATTCAGTACCAATTAATTATATTTACGTAATGCGTAAAATTGTTTCCTCAAATACCCTACTAATATTTGCAGGCCTTGTCATTGGAATGAATTCATTTGGACAAGCTCCTCCTATCGAATGGCAAAAATCTTTCGGAGGCTCTCATCTTGATGAAGTGGGTTCAATTCGACAAACATCAGATGGAGGGTATATTATGGCGGGAGAAACTTCTTCAAGTGATAATGATATTTCAGCGAATAATGGACTGCATGACTTTTGGCTTGTGAAAATTGACTGGAATGGTGTCCTTTCTTGGGAGAAATCGTTTGGCGGTACACAAATGGAAAAAGCACACGCTGTCGAAGAAACTGCTGACGGCGGATTTATTATTGCGGGAGAATCTGCCTCAAATGATGGCGATTTAACGATTAATAATGGCGCTAGTGATTTCTGGATTGTTAAAGTAAGTTCCACAGGAAACTTGATTTGGGAAAAATCATTCGGTGGATCTAATTGGGATGCAGCACAATCCATCCAGCAAACTGACGATGGAGGATATATAGTTGCGGGTGAATCTGAATCGATCGACGGAGATGTTACTGGAAATCATGGCGACATGGATTTCTGGATCATGAAGTTGGACTCGATAGGAAATCTGACTTGGGAAAAATCGCTCGGTGGTAGTAGTTGGGATTCCGCAGAATCGATTCAACAAACTGAAGATGGTGGATTTATTGTTACAGGATCGTCTGAATCCAATGATGGAGACCTTACTTTAAATCAAGGCGGCAAAGACTATTGGGTTGTGAAATTGGATACAAACGGTTTGATTGAATGGCAACGAACGGTTGGAGGATCAGACTGGGACACCTCGCACTCCATACAGCAAACAGCGGACGGTGGATATATCATTGCCGGGGAATCCAGGTCTGATGATGGCGATGTTGGCGGCCTTGTTTCAGACGATACAAATCCTTACGGAAAACATGGAGGTAACCGCGACTACTGGATTGTTAAACTCGATTCTGTAGGTCTTATTTCATGGCAAAAATTGTATGGAGGCACCGGATGGGATGCTGGACAATCCGTTCAGGAAACTTCAGATCAGGGTTATATCATTTCAGGATATTCTGATTCCGAAGACTTTGACGTTACTGGAAACAATGGAAATTGGGACTATTGGATCTTAAAACTGACCTATACAGGAGATATTGTATGGCAAAAGTCACTAGGTGGATCGTACCACGATTTTGGAGCATCGGTAAGGGTAACAAATGATGGAGGGTATATTGTTGCAGGGAGCTCTTGGTCTTACGATAACGACGTTTCCGTCAATTTTGGATCAAACGATATCTGGGTCATTAAACTTAATCCTATTTTGGGAGTGGAGGAGCTTACGGATGGAGGAAAAAAACGTGTCAAAATCTTAAACTTTATGGGGCAAGAAACGGAGTACAAACCAAACACGCCGCTTATTTTTATTTACAGCGATGGATCGAGAGAACGGGTGATGAAAATAGAAGAATAAAGAATCAGTTAACCCTTTCAGAAATGAGAGGCTTTTTGATGTGTTACTGGCACGGTGCGGAACTTCAAAAACGATGCGTTAAAAGCCGAAATCATTAACTAGGACCTCTGAAAAGAAATAGATGTTATTTAACTGCACTAAATCGCATTATACCCAGGCGCCAATCTCATTATGGAAAGAACAACAAAAATAGTATTATCGATCCCTTCCATTCTGGTTTTTAGTTATATACTGATTTTGTGGTTTCCGAATGAATTTGATTGGCTTACACCATCGATGGAAGCGTATTACACTCTAAATGGAATCCTGGAAGCCTTGTCGATCATTCAGATGATACTATTGATTCGAAAGTTATGGTCATTTAAGAATATCGAGAAATCGAAGAAGTCGGAATGGACTTGGCTGTTGATACTCTTTAACCCAATTACTAGCTTGATATTTATCTGGAAAAGAGTTGATAAATTTGAAGAATTAAATAATCACGCAGTACCTAGCAATGAGCAAGATTAATAAATATAAAATTTTAGCTTCAATTGTTGTTGCCTTCTTTTCATTTGAAGTTTTCAATCAACCGATATGAAAGAACCACAATCGAGGTACAGTACAAGAAAAGCGTGTTTGGAAATCTCTTCAGAACTCGATCTTCCTTACGATGAATTTGCCCAAGATTGGCCGTGGGAGGTAGCGGACCCCAATGATATTGAAAAATACATAGCCCATTACTCAACATTAAAAGACGAGGATAAAAAGTTTGTTCTTATGGAAGCCATTCTTCAAGCGTGTGATGAACTGGAGCCAAATGACTTAGAAAAATATTGGCCCATTGTTAGAGATTTACTTCTAAGCAATTTCAGTATTCACGAATCTTCGATATTCTATTGGAGTTGTTTCGAAAACGACCTTGACAATAGTTTTGAAATTTCTTCAAACATGAGATTGGTCGCAGAAGATGGCTGTAAATAATAACTAACTTGGAGCCATAAAGGAAATATATGTGACCGTTACGTATATTAGATTGTTATGTACAACTAAGGTTTGTGTGTGCCATGTTCGAAAAATATCCAAAATAGTTATCAATCAAGTAAGGTTAAACAGTATTACCTGAACTTAAAACTTCAACAAGATCAGCGTAGCACGTTTCTGTATATGGGCGCATCGAACCAGATGTTTGCTCAACATCCAATCCCGAGCATTCTGCCATAGATGTAACGTAACCTCTACCCCAATCAAATTCCACGTTCCCTTCGGGAACACGCATTAAGTCGGCTACAATTTCTAAACAATGTTTATTGGATGCTTCTAAACCAAGTTCGTCTAATCCAACTATTAATTGGCAATGTTTCAAGTCTTGTTGGATAAGTGAAATGATTAATCAAAAATCTTTTGCTTTTGATTGTGAAATGAGTCGAACTCAATTGTACATGATTGAGAATGGCAAAACGAATCCTCGATTGTTGACTTTGATCAAAATTTCCAAAGGTTTAGAGTTGTCTGTTGATGAACTTTTGAAAATTAGTTAAAAAGAACTATTGCTTCTTATAATGACTTCTTCCATTCATTGATTCCAAATAAACACCACTTTCGTATTCGACAAGTTTATACTCCTCAATTCCGATTATTGAGGTACTTTTTAGTTTAATACCATCACCATCTATTTCCCATTCCCCCTTTACAACCTCTCCATCATATCGGATAATCACAACTCGATTTGTACGTTTCAATTTAATAACTGGAGTTTCAGTTTTAACAGTTCCCTTTGCCGAAACATAAATAGGATACTCAAATCCGCCATTAGAATCAACAAAATTGCCCTTAGCTTCCTTAGGAGTTTCGCGAAATCCAATCATTTCATATACACCTGACTGTGAAAGGCTTGTTAATGATGTCGACAAGAATATTGTAATTAAATATAGAACTTTTAACATTGGGGATCAGGTTGGTTTTTCTCGACTGTGTTAACGAAAAAAAATACCAAAACACCACTATTGATATCAATAGTGGTGTTTTGGTATTTTCATTTTATCTAACCTCTAATTAGAACTGTTAATAGAGAAAAATTAGTTTAGTTATTGAATTTTGGCTAGAAGTTACCTTAAGGATATGTTGACCTTGAAGTCCTGCAGTTATTTGAGATAATTGAACGTTTTGGGTACCAATGGTTAATCCAGCAGTTAAATTAGACTTAACATTTCCATAAAGATCAAGAATTTCAATAGAAGCAGAACTATTCATATCCGATCTAATTTCCATAGAGTTGTTACTGTAAAAATCTAGCCCGTAAAGACCAAATACTTGATTACTATAAAGTGCATCTCTCATTGCTGAGGTTAATTTATTTGGATCTAACCATTTCGGAGTAACATTGTTGTTTGCTAAATACGAACTTAAATATGCCTCAGTCTGTTGAATCTCTGCTTGACTGAGAGTAGTATTGCTGCTCCCAGATAAATTATTGACTGCTGTATAAGTGGATTCAGTTGCTTCAAGCCCATCATCATTTGGCGGTGGTGGGGTAATTCCAATATACACCCAGGCTACCTCAGAACAGGGCCCCAAAACTGACTCAAAGTCGTACGTACCATCACCATTGTCTGTCCAAGTACTGGCAGTGCTACCATTGCACAAAACCCATCTCGCTGCAAAAGCGTTCATTGTAAATAATAAAATTCCAATGAGTAAAATTCCTTTTTTCATATTAAGTTAATTGAATATTTCGCCTACTCTATTGAGGATTTTCGGCTTTCTCCAGTTCTTGTTCGTTAATTATTTAGTTGGGAAATGTAATCTCTTGTTTTCGTTCCGCTTGATTTGATACTTTAAACTGCAAACGATTCTAAATAATTGTCGTATCCAAAATAAACCAATCTATATGCGGTTTCAGCCTTTTCTCATCAAAATGTTATGAAACGCATAGTTTTAGTTACGAACTGCAATAGAAATAATCACAGTTTACTTTCGTTTTACATTGTTATATCATGGTTTGTAACACGCTAACAGTTTTTTATAAAAAGCGTGGTGCTAGAATTGATTGAATGGGCGGTTGTTTTTTCGGTAGTTGTTTGGTGGAGTGATGTGTGCATTCAAGTTATGTACAATAGAAAATTTGGGTACACCAAGTCCGATAGATGTCCAGTTTAGATTGAATATTGTGGCAGATTTCCCTTTTATTTGACACCCGCACAGCTGTATTACATTTCCCCTCGTTAGTTCACTCAACTAGCATTAGCTGTATTTAAAACTTGAACAAGATCATCGTAACACGTTTCCGCATAAGGTCGCATAGAATCCGATTTGTATTCAACTTCCATCCCAGTACATTCGGCCATATATGTAACATATGTTCTACCCCAATCAAATTCCACGTTCCCTTCGGGAACGCGCATTAAGTCGGCTACAATATCTAATATTCCTAAGCAATGTTTATCCGATGCTTCTAATCCGAGTTCGTCCAACCCGACAATTAATTGGCAATGTTTCAAGTCCTGTTGGATAAGCGAAATGATTAATTCTCTTTCTGACATAGTGATGGCTTTTGATTAGTGTTCGTTATTCCGAACACAATATATTAATAATTTGTGGACATTCGGTATAGTGAACACTACAGAAACAAAATATTTCAAAAAATTAGGTGCTAAGATTAAGCATCTGCGCGAGGAGAAAGGTATTGATCAAAAATCATTTGCCTTTGATTGTGAGATTGGGCGAACTCAATTATATATGATTGAGAATGGTAAAACAAATCCCCGACTTTTGACTTTAATGAAGATTGCCAAAGGTCTTGATATTTCAATTGATGAGCTTTTGAAAATTGATTAAATAACACATCTCACCGCTACTTTTTTCTAAATTCTTTCATTTTCTTTTCCCTCCAATTCTTGTAATTATAGTAGCCATCAACAATTCCATTTTCAATTAATTTATTTGCTAGGACTTCCTTTGACTCGTCTAAACCTAGGTTATCAATAGCTTCTTCAACCAACTCATGTAATCCATTCCTCACGGTTTTTGTTAACCTAAATTTATCTTGGTTTTTACTTATTAAACTATCCGTAAAGGCATTTGGTAAATTACTTAATCGCAACCAAGTGTCAGAATTACACAAACCAAAAATGAATTTTTGTCTATGAGACTCTGGTAACCAATCTGAATCCGAACTTAATAGCCAAATTAAGCCTTCAAAAAGCTTCCAATCAGAACGATGATAATTCACATCGTGGGCAGAAAAATACCATTTACCTAGTTCTTGTTCAGCATAATTACCAAATGTCGTGTGTCGATATGCAATTATATCTTGACATAGAGCTTTCTCTGCAATTAAGATTTGATGCAAACCATAAGTAAAATAAACTTTGTCACCCGTATTTTGGGAATCAAGGAGTTCATCAAAGACATCTTCAAAACCAGTATCGAAGCCTCGGATGGTTAATTGAGGAGCATACATAGCAAGTACTTTGGGGTTCGCTTTTGCACATTCATAAAGTCCTGGCCAGCGATGAATAAATTCATGTACTATATTAGGATGTGTTGTCGGGGATATGTTAATCTCATTTCCTTCAAACGACCAATCCAATTGTAATACTGTTGACGCGATATTATGCCCTCGTTTAACGCCATTATCATCATTCGGAAATGGCAGCGGAAAAATCCATCGAGTGCCCACGTTTAGATCAGGATACTTTAAATATTCTTTATACTCAATAATATCTAACCACCATTCATCAGAAATGGGAGGTGTATCTACACCAAGATTGGCTAGATAATCCCGAGCGATAATCAATGGACTTTCATCTGGCTTTATCTTTTTTATCAAATTTCTGATAAGAGAATTTATACCTTCTGAAGATGTTCCTGCCACTTTATCAGCAAGGGGTGGTGAGAATTCCAATACATCTTGTACGCTTACCCGATGCCAAATTGGTAAAATAACATCTCTTTTCTCTATCATCTCTCTTGATGTTAATCCACTTAACTCCCTTTTAGTCCATGATTTTTTAAAAAAATGTTCACTTAAAACAACAATTCCATACCTTGATTTGGATAATCCCTCATCAATTTTTTGCATTAAACTATCTCCAATATTAAGTGAAAATTCATCATACCAAACATCGAGATGATGTTGTTTTAACCTTTCGGCCAATGGCCGTACAAAGTCCTCCTTATCCTCACTCGCGTGACATATAAACACATCGTATTCCATTTATATTAGTTTAGTTTTCATTAACTCAGAAGAGAATTAGCTGTAAACACTACCCTCATTAACTTGATACATTAAAGCTAAGGAAATATGTCATATTTAATGAAATGCAAATCGGTATAGTTCAATTTTCCAAGAATCAAATTAACTGATAAAGAAAAAGGGAAATCTAAGATTGATCTCGCAACAATCAATTGAAGTGAATAGATAACCTTAGAAACCACGTTGGATAAACAATGTACATAACACACGCTATGCCCCAGCGCAGGCTCAAACTTCGAAAGATCATCTAAACTCAACAAAACAATTCTTACCTTCGAAAACCAAACCTAACTAGAGAGCTGCGCCGTTGCATAGCTTTGTCCGTTATGTGTAATTACAGTTAATCAAGACAAACTATTGGGTCAATATTTGATAGTAAAAAACAATATTAATAACTGTTATGACAAAAAACCTGTTTCATATTCTGTTTTTTTCGATCTTAACTTTTAACTCTTTTGCACAAGTCGAAACTAAGCAGTGGGAAAAAAATGTAAGAGTAAACTTATACGACCCTACTGTTCCAACTGCGTTCACAAATGGGGCAAAAGTTATTTTCAAAGCAAATGGAAAATTCTATTATCCTAAATTAAGCATTGGTGAGGATCATTTTATATTTGATTCAATTCCTTATACTGAAGGTGTGATATATTTAAAAGCAAAAGGATTTGAAACTCAATGGTACACTATACTTCCAATTAGAGAAACAGAATATAGCTTTGCAATGGGTAAACCAGGAAGTGAATACACCATACAAGGCAAGTTTCTTTATCCATATAATAGTATTCAAAACTCTTATGCTGTAAAAATTCGGAACTTGGCAAAAGATTCTGTCATTCCCAAACTAAAACCCTTTTTAGATAGTTTGAATTTATCGGTGAGCTACACTTTTGGAAAAAACAATGATTTTGTTATCCTCAAAACTAACGAGAAATTGAATTCACAAAAACTTATATTTGATTTGTTGAATCACCCCAATATTTCGGATGCTGGCGAATCCATCTCCAATCTGCGATCCGATGGCTTTACTTCAATCGTATTCAATATTAGGTTTATAGGCGCAACAACTGAGGGCAAAAAAGAAATCATGGATAAATATAAGCTTGAACTGGACAAAGGTTCTTTAAGTAGTGGTGGCTATATTAAACTGCGTATCACAAAAGATTCTCCTGGAACTATAAATGAGGTTCTTAAATTACTGATCAAAGAAGAAAAGGTTGATATGATTAGCCCTTGGATGAGAATGTTCGCACCAGAAGCCGAAATTAACAATTAGTATTTTACACATAACACGTGTAACCGTTGCACAACCTCTTCAATATGGCGAAAAGTGACCTCGATTAAGCGTTTCTTAGGATGTTCCGCTATTCTTGTATCGTTTTCACACTAAACTTTGATGATCATACAGAGCATCTTTTCACCTCTAATTCGATCAAAAAATAACATCAAAGAGGCTTTCACTTCTTGAGTCTTACTTTTTGCCTTTTTCTCAACAAATTTCAAGTACTTTTTCAAATTATAGGCTGTTCCCGCCATCAGCATCACTTTGTTAGCCTGCTGAATGCCAATAGTATTGATTTTTCGCATCCCGAAGAACTGGGTCAATGATCCAAAAACAGGTTCAACCGTGGAGCTTCGAAGAAACTTAAACCGTTTGCCCTGTTTTGTTTTCAACCGAGCTATTCCTCGATCATACGGTCACCTTCCGGTTCCTTTCGAAGCAATGCTTCTCTTCTTTGGAATACGTAATATCGATGCGCTTTTCATGAGCATTTACCAATGCAAGCCGTCTTTATTGGGCAGTCTCTACAATCTACTCGTTTGGTCGCGTATTGATTCTTTTTTGTCACTTTGTGTTAAATGTTTTTCTGAATTTGGCTTCCTTACGATGAATTTGCCCAAGATTGGCCGTGGGAGGTAGCGGGCCCTGATGATATTGAAAAATACATAGCCCATTACTTAACATTAAAAGACGAGGATAAAAAGTTTGTTCTTATGGAAGCCATTCTTCAAGCGTGTGATGAGCTGGAGCCAAATGACTTAGAAAAATACTGGCCCATTGTTAGAGAATTACTTCTAAGTAATTTCAGTATTCACGAATCTTCGATATTCTATTGGAGTTGTTTCGAAAACGATCTTGACAATAGTTTTGAAATTTCTTCAAACATGAGATTGGTCGCAAAAGAGGCTGTAAATAATTACTAACTTGGAGCCATAAAGGAAATATATGTCACTGTTACGTATATTAGATTGTTGTACACCATTTAGCAAAATATGAACATCAGATTCTTACCATTAATTTTTTTCGCTTGTATCTCTTGTAGTGAAACTGACGACGACAACAACTATTCTTCTAGTTTTGAGGATGTTCGTATTGACACAATCGTAAAAATTGAAAGAGACACAGTCTACCTTGAAAAGGTAAATAAAAATACTACATCGCCTTATTTCATTTATGAACGATTACCTTGGTGGTTTAATGAAACAGAACTACTATCAATGGAGGATTTGTCTTTTAAGGGTAAATATCAATTCGACAATCGGTTGAATCCAATGTATCTCGAATCTGATTTTAATGGGGACAAAATTCTTGATTTAGCAATTCCTATTTTAGAAAAAAAATCAAATAAATTGGGGATCGCAATTATTCATGGAGGTACAAATAAGACTTATATAGTAGGAGCTGGACATCAAATAGCGGAGGGGTTTACTGATGATATGGCTTATATGGGGATTTGGAGAATAAACAGAAAAAAAGAAAATGAACCAGGTATCGACGCAACTGAACCTCTTGTGATTCAAAACAATTCAATTTCTATCGAAGAAAGTGAAATTGGTGGAGGTTTAATCTATTGGAATGGTAAAGCTTATCAATATTTTCATCAATCGTGTTAAAAAAAATACGGTGTACAACAAAACCTAAGAAAACAGAGCCTCCCTTCGGGACGGCTCCGTTTCGTAGCTTCGACCGTTATGCTTAATAAAAAATGTATGAAAAAAATAATCGGATGTTTTTTTATTGTTGTTTGTTCGACACATTTATCTGCGCAAATTGATACCTGCTTAATTAATTCTGAAATTGGAATTTCATTTCCTCCTGTTGCGGATGATTTTCAACGCGATTTTGCAAAAACTCATTTAGATTCATTGGGCGTAAGAAAAATTCGGTTTGCAGAAAACTGGGCGCTAAGAGAACCTAATCCTGGAGTATTTAATTGGACTCCTTTGGATGAGCGTATATCTTGGGCCGTAGCCAATAATTATGAAATACTGCTGACAATACAATCTAATGGTCCTACATGGGCTTGCGGTCTTCAAAATCCTCAGTCATGTGTGTTTCTTGATAATAATGATTTCAAAATCTATATAGATTCTCTTCTTTTAAGATACCCAAATCAAATAGATAAAATACAATTCGGAAATGAATGGCAGTCAGATTTTTGGTATATTGGAAACGCTCAAGAGTTTGTCGAAGCAAACAATATTCTTTACAATTCCGTTCAAATTAATTCACCTACCACTGACGTTGTTTTAGGAGGTTTTACTACTATTTCACTGAGATTTCTTGCAGGCTGTAATGGTTATGTCGAAAATTTTTATGATGACGATGGTATACTTTACGATAGCACATTCCTAGCTAATAATTGTCTTTCCCCTGCAATTGTGGGAGTAATAAATAGAATAGATTCCGTTGTAAGTTATGCCAGTTATGATATCTTAGATATACATCTGTATGACGACTCTGAACAATGGGATGAATATTACTCGAATTTTTCTGACACGATAACTAAGCCAATAATAGTATCCGAGTTTGGAGGACCAAATATGAATTTAGAACCCTATTCAGAGGCGTACCAAGCCGAGAGATTATACCAATATATTAAGAAACTTGATAGCATTGGAATTTCAGAAATATACTATTTCAAACTCGTTGAAGGAACAGCAAATCCCGCACACTCAACTTCTGGTTTGATTGACGATACTACATTATTACCCAAACCAGCCTACTCGATAATAAAATCGTTCATAAGCTGCGCTTCTTTAGGTTTCGACTATAATATTGGCAAAGAAATAAAGTTCTACCCAAACCCTGCGAAAAATTGGATTTCGCTGGAATTTGATAATCCCTCAAATAACAAGGTCGAACTTCAAATTTGTTCAGCAAATGGTCAAATAGTTTTTGAAAAAAATGGAATTAGCGAGAACTACTTTTTTTTAAAAACGGATAATTTTGGATCAGGATGGTATTACATTCAACTAAAATGTAATCATGAAATAATCGGCAGTGGAAGTCTCATAATTCAAAAATAAGCATAACACTGTATATGAAATCATAGCACTGTATATGCAAACTAAAAAAAACGAATGAGAAATAATATAATGAATGAAAGATTTACTATTTGGCGTTTTAAAGATGTTCCAAATGCCTATGTACCTAAAAAGCTATTGAATATGGAGAAAACACTTCGCCTTTTAATGGGCGTTTCTCTTGTAGATGATATGCCAAGTAATCTTCAGTTTAGTGCTGATCCTGATTACCCAAATGATCAGCTTATGTTAGATAATTTCGGTAATAATCAAAGTGTTATTCCTATATCGCCAAAGCTGAAAGCTTTCCTTGAAGATAAGAATATACCCAATCTCGAATTTATACCTGTGGATATGTTGGATCATAATGGAAGAGTTATAGTACAATATTTCTTATTGCATTCAACAGAAGTTATAGATGCCATAGATAAAGATAAAACAGACTTGGAAGTGGATGATTTAAATAACGAAATGTATGATTCGGTTGATGATCTAACCTTGCTTGAGGAAAGTGTACCACCTCATATTCAAATCTTTAAAGTGAAAGGCTTATATGATGTCACATGTATAAGTAAAGCACTGGCGAAAGAGATTGATGATAATGGTTTTACGGGGATCTCTTGGAAAGAAATCTCTACTTATAGTTGTATATAACAATCTGGTAATTTTATGGATTGTGAACAATCATTATCAAATGACAATTTCTAACCTATGGCAATGGCTAATCCGATAGCTATCGGATCGCTTTTTCTTCTCTTCGAGAAAACAACTCTGATAAGGAGCCGCACAGTACGTAGCCTTGTCCGTTACACACAAGGAAAGGTAACTATAGTTAGCAGCAGGAACTATCTCCGCAGCTACCACCTTCCTGAATTGGTGGACACGGAACAGTTCCATAAGAACAGTAAACGCAGCAATCTCCTTCTAGCGGTTTCAGCAGCTCATTGCACTTTTCGCACTGATAAAACCATGCGCAAGCATCCGTTGGCATTGTTTCCATTTTTTCATAGTTACATTTTGGACAAGTAATTGTTGATTCGAGTTCGATTGGTTTATTCATGGCTTCGTGCTTTATATCCTGTTCTATTAATTGCTTTTTTAATCTCATCCAAATCTGTTTTCGTATTATCAAACTCCACAATTGTATTCTCAGAACTGTACGATGTTTTGACTGAAACTATTCCATTAAGTTTGTTTATTTCGTGATTAACATGTTCTTGACAAGCGTCGCAAGTCATCCCACTAATTTCAATTGTAGTTTTGACAAGTGCATTTTCATCGGTAACGACAACCGACTTCGAATTATCCGAATAAAAGATTCCTGAATAATAGGGTAATGACATTGACAGAACCGCAAAAATTGTCATACCCACTAGAAAGCCTCTGGTCTGATAGAACTTTGGTTTTGTAATCTCACATCCACAATCACCGTCTTCTTTCGGTTTTAAATGTGCATACCAGGCATATCCAAGTGCAATTATCGCAAACCCAATTAAATATGGACGGAAAGGCTCTATCCAAGATAGGCTTGACGATGCTCCACCAACGCCAGCGACTAGCGCAATTAGCGGCGGTATACAACATGATGAAGCGGCCAAAGCTGCAATGGTGCCAGTCAATAACGCATTATTTGATTTTCTATTCTTCATGTTAAGCAGTTTCAACTATTAAATTTGAACTGTGAATAATAAAGAGCTGTTCCAGCTGATCTCTATAACTGGTGGATATCGAATGATAAATCGTTTGCCCCTCCTTTGTGCTAGTTACTAAACCACCATTTTTAAGTTTAGACAATTGTTGCGATACGGCAGAAATCGAGATTCCTAGAATATCACTCATATCACAAACACATAATCGCTCATTATTCTTAATGAGAAATAGTATCTTGAATCTAGTTTGATTACTCGTTAAATTCAATAATTGACAGGTAGCATTAATATCTTGATCGAGCTCAGCAAGCATATCGATACTTCTGTTTATCATCTCGACATTCGCACACCCTCTTATACATGTGTTTTCTGTTTTTGACATATCTCGCTTTTATTTTAAGTGTTTGCTTAAATATAAATGTAAGATAATTTCTTTATTTAAGTGATTGCTTAAATAAAGTGACTCGGGAATTATGAAAAGCGTATAACACATGTAACCGTTGCCTTTAGGTTTGTATCAAGAATAATAGAACAGCATTTCGATTATCTTGAAATATTATTTATTGTTCTGACTGTGTGGTACTTAACTATAGATGTTTTGATTGAACGCTACCATTACTCAAGAAATATTTGATGTGCATCAACCACACATTCTATACCCCAGCGCCGCTTAAGGTCTTGATGCGGTGCATCGGCTTCTTCGGGAATCTGTCTTTTCATATGGAAAAAAATCTTAATTTCAGGAAACGATTTTGGTTAGCGCCGTGGCATAGCTTTAACCCTTATAGCTAATAGACATGTACATCCTTCCAATTTACATAAAGAAGTATAAAGCAAAAATTAAAGCTGATTGTTTAGTCAAAAACATCCGTTTTAATACCATGTCCAAATATGACAAAGACGGCTATATTAAGCAATCAAATCCTAGAGGCCTTATTTGTAGAAATGAAAAAGACAAAACAATCATTCTTAGGGATCGTCCGTATTATCAGCGGCACATGGGGGGTGTGACAGCTTTAATGATAGCTGATGGTGATAGTAAAGATGAACTCGTTATAACATCCATCGAATATCATGATTGGGGTGGAACTATGTCGTTTGTATTTTTATTTGCTTTGGCAATTTATGGATTAATAGACGGAGCAAACCCACTCTTTATAATCTTCATTATTGTTATTCTCTTTTTTTTGAATAGTTTGGATAGAACCGACTTAAAACGTCAGAGAGAGTTCGTCCAAAGAATGATAAATGATTGCGAAAATAAATAGCTATAACACACATTAAACCCAAGCATAAGCTATATTCTTCGCGTGATCAATTAAGTATAAGAATCTATACTCAAAAGCTAATCCGATAGCTATCGGATCGCTTTTTCTTATCTTCGAAAAAAAAGTTGGAAGCTATGCCATCCGCCTAGTGTCATCCGATGCGAGTAATCAGAGAAACAACAATGGAAAATATTTCAAACAGAGCATTAATTAGTCGACTTTACAGTTCAGCCGATCAACAACTCGAAGATGCAAATTACGACACTGAAAGTTGGTCGCAATGGTACGAGGTTGTTCAAGGGCTGACTGATCCTGAAAAGATGGTTTATGTGATCGTGAAATTAAATCAAACGGTGACAAACGGTGGTTTTGCGGAGTTTTATGAAACCTCAGTTGGAATTTTTGCTCCAGAAGTGATTCACGTATTGAGCGAAATTAAGGCGCTAGAAACTGCAGAAATTGTTTCCAGCTCTTTGCCAGTTGTAAATCCAACGGGACTTTTGGACGAAGCCTACAAAGAAATTGTTTTCAATCTTAAGCTTTCAGAACAACAACGCGCTCAATTGTATTCTCATGATATGCGCTATGATCAATTGCACGATAAAGAGAATTTAGAAGACTTACTCGGTGCATATTTACAAGAGTTGGTTAAATAAGCTGTTGTCAATTTAGGTTAGGCGTAAACTGTAAACACCTAATAAACAATAATCTCTTTGGTTTTTTTGACTGAATTTGGTAGTTTGCATGCGAATAAACTACTATTCATTGAAATCGCATGAAAATGATGAAAAATCCAACGCGTCTAAAATCTTTGATATTCTTATTAGGATCGGCATTAATTTTCGCTTCCTGTGGAGCAAATACCAATAATAAAGAAGCAGGTCCGGATGAAGTAAATGATGATATGTCGTTTGAAGAGACGCGCTACAAGAAAGATTCTGTTATTTTTTGCTTAAGCTTCTTGTCAAACATTAATGAAGGGCGATACGGCTCTGAAACTGCTCTTCAAGATTCCGCGACTAGTTGTGTGAATGATATATTGAATGATCAAAGTGCGATCGACTTAATTGGAAATTGGACCACGGTTTGGGGTCCTATTACTTACACTGAAGACGGGTTAATGGGAGATTCATGCGTCTCTGATAATACAATGATGTTGCTTCAAGGTTTTGACCCAGACAATCAATCGGATACCATGTATGTTTTAGCGATGTCTGGAACAGTAAGCGCTTCAGCTTACGACTGGTTTGTGGAGGATACAGATTTGGATTATATGGCAAAATGGCCAGAAGTAATAGATGGAAGTAGCAACGTTACTGGATTTAAAGAAGATCACTTTCCTGAAGTTACAGATGATTCTGACATTACTAAAAATAGTCCATTTATCTCAAACGGCTTGAAGTATGGTTTGGATATCCTTTTTAATAAAATGAAGGATGAGTCAGGTGTTTCAATAATTGACTTTATGGAAGAGCTATTTGTAAAATCAAATTCCCAAATAGAAATTGCAGTAGCGGGTCACTCGTTAGGTGGAGCTCTGTCGCCTTGTGTTGCGCTGTCTTTAATCGATAATCAATCCTATTGGAATCCATCAGGCAATTGCAAAGTTACGTGTTACGCTACTGCTGGATTTAGCCCCGGCAATGATAAATTTGCTGATTATTTTGCGGCGAACATTGGAGACGGTTTTAATGGTGCTTGCAACAGTTACGATCTCGCAATTAACGTATATGAAAACACATCACTTCTCAATGCTTCAAAACTGTACAATACAGTTTTAGGAGATTGTCTTCCTTTAAATGATCAAAAATTCATGGATGCGTTTCTGAGTTGTTGTTCTGGAAAAATTTCTAAGTTCAAGTATACATCGATTTACCAGCAGTCAGATTTATTTGCAGGTACTGTTTCATTTACGAACTATACGCTTGACACTCTTTATTCAAATGCGCTTATTACTTATCAAAACGGTGTTGGTTCATTCGCTGTAAAAGCTTTTGATAATGCTGCAAATACCTTAAAATTAACTCCGTCTGATTCACTCTTTGCGCATGTCGAGTGCTTTGGTTTGATGGCGCTGCAAGAACATGTGAACGCTTATATAGAACATTTTGGTGTACAAGGCTTCTATTCGATCTACTCGAAACGATTGGCTCCTGCAGAAAGTATGCCTACAAGTGTGTTGCATTACCTAAGAGACCGAGCAGTTGCCAATGAAATTTTTAGAGATTGTTTGGGCTTGGAATCGGATATGTAATTGGGTATTCAAAAAATGTGTACTTACAACTCAGCACAAGGAATCTCAAGGGTTACGGACTTTCCTGTAAATCGATTTTTATAATTTATTCGTATTCCCGCATCTTCAGGCCGCGTTACGCAATCACACATCTGTTTACCAACTTGCTTTTTAACTCTGATTTCAGGGTACAACGGCACGCCTAAATGATCCAGGCCCCATTGATCGAGTAAGACAAATTCTTCTTGCGTTCCTATATTGTGAAATTGGAACGCTTCAGAACTTGCAGGCATTTGAGGACGATCGTCTTCATGGTAATAAAATATAGAGTCGGGAACAACGCAGGAATAGTAACCGCTAGAAAGAAAATGATCCCAGCGTTCGAAGAGGCCCAAAACCGGAAGGACTCCTACGAGAACAAAACAAAAGATGGAATACCGCGATTTCGCGAAAGGATTTAAACGATACTCTTTGTTGTCAATGCGCCAAACAAGAAGAATTAGAATCCAGGCATAGCAGATGTTCCAAGGCCAAACAACGTGGTTCCAATCATGCCCAAACGGACCCAAGGAGATCAAGATGAATAAATGCATCACTAAGATTGTGACGGCTGCGGGCTTTCTTGTACGCTTAAACAGAAGGGACAGACCCGCCAATGCTTCAACAATTCCAACGGTAAATCCAAATTGAGGATGTTCGCGCAGAAAAGAGGTTTGTCCAGTAAATTCTGCCAACCACGGGAACATTTCCATTCCAAAAAAGTAGTTTGATTTCTGAACGCCGCTCCAAAAATACGTTACGGCTAGAATCATCAGGATTGTCTGAAAAGACATACGAATTGCGTTCTCTCCTCGAAAAAAAACGGAACACAAAAGCATCATTGAGTAAATGTACAGCCACGGTTGAAGCCTGCTCTGATCCTCAAGTACCAAGAGGAAGAAAAACGCAAGTACTGTCAGAATAGCCGTTTTGTTCATCGGTTTTACAACCAGAAAAATCAAAGCGCCGAGTAAGCACAAAAAGAGTAGGGGACTGAAGATTCCCCAATCAAGGCCATTAATCACCGGAGCCAAGGGGATCTCACGAATTGAGCTCCCCCATAGCGTCCTGCTGATCAGCACTTGACTGATGAGGCTAATGCCGATCAACCTGTTTATAAACTTCAATTTCGGTGAATTTTCCAATTGCTGTGAATTCAGAATTATTGATTATTCGTGACTTCAATTGTTTCGGATGACGCTCTATCAGTTACCGCCAATCTGTTTTCTAAAATGGCCTGAATATCTGTCATCGATAGGTCCCTGGAATCTGGATTGTCGGATTGTTTCGAAAAACGTTCGAAGTCCTGCGCAACCGCCGGAGCATTAGGGTTTTCTGCTGCAGATGAACTCATGTATCCAATTGGAATAGCATTGGCAGCGTAATCTCTTAGGCCGTTTGTGTTAGAAGCTGTACTCATTGCTTGACCGAATGCCGTTGTGCATCCAACAGCGAAAATTAATAGTGTTAAACTTTTCATTTGTGTGTGTTTTATTTGTTTGTATTGATTACTAAATTCATGTGTGTTTGATTCGTGTTAAGGATAACAAACACATGTTGTACGTCATTACCGCATTTTATTTTTCCAACTCATAGATCATTTGAATCTCCATCACATATTGAATTCCAACCGCAGGCGATACTTCATCGATCGTTTTATCCACGCTTATCTCATACTCAATTCCATCATAATAATACGTGCTACTTTTCCGGATGTCCTTTCGGATGTACGTCGAATTGTAATTTGAGTAATTGGTGCTCACAGTAGAGGTTTCAAAGGCTTCACTGTACTGTTTGTATAAATTTTTCGGATAAAAGGTTTGAAAATTCTCTGAAACAATTCGATACTTACTCGACAATTTGATTGAGCTATTATTCACAAACCGTTCCTTTTTCGATTTAATAATGGCCATCGCTTGTTCAAATAACTGCGTGTTGATTGCTTCAACATCTTCATTGAAATAATCTACTTTGATAATGTCAAAGATTTCTTCTTTTGAACAGATATTTATGATCTTTTCAATAGCGCCTAGATCGGTAGTTTTAAGAATAATATTTTTCTTTACTTCATAGCCCACTAAAATTTCGGTAATTTCTTTTCCTTCAATCTTGTGGTCGTACATTTTAGTTTCAGAAATAAAATCGAGAGCCATATTTTCATTTTTCACTCCAATTTGACCAAAGCCTCTCTTTACCTTATCGATTCTTGCGTTTATCTTTTCGATGCACTCAGAAACAGTTTTAGCCTCTTGACTCACTCCAATCGTTATTGAATAATAATCGGCCTCCTTGTTTAGCAATACCATTGCGTTAACGACTAAGGCACTCTCCGTAGAGAATATGCTTTTCTTCTCTATTGGATTTCGGTTCTGATACCGATTCTGGTTTTGATTGTTATTGCTGTAAACCTGATTTCCTCCAATTTGAGAAAACAGACCCAAGCTCAATAGTGTAAATGCTGCTATTATAATGTACTTCATCCTTGCGTGTGTTATTTGTTTGTATTCATTGCGACGTCCATGTCTGTTTGATAGGTTTTAAGCATATCAAACACACGTTTTACATCGTCATCGTAAACGCCATCATAAAGGCCATTCACAAAATTGATTGTCTTGTCAACCGTTTTAACCGCAGCCTCTTTTTGACCTTTTTGAGCATGATCTGCCATGTCGTGAAGTCCTTGCGCCATAGATGCGATAGCGTAATTTTTTTTCACTTCCTCGTTGACAAGCGGATTGTTTTCGTTTTCTGATGAATCGTTGTTGAGTTTTGCTGTTCCTTGTACCGATGATCGTTCATTTTTCCCGATGTCAAAATATTCGATTCGAGCAACTACCGGCGGAATCTTACCATCAGTGTCCTTTATATTAAAGCGAGCAAGGAAAATTTGAGTCAATCCCTTGTTCATATTATTCAAATCAAGTTCGAGCCTGTTTTTACCAACCGTCGGAGAATACCCAAAGAACTTTTCCAGTGCAATTCCTTTATCAAATTCCAGAATTAATTTCGCGTCTCTTGTCACTGGACAAAGCAAACTTTCAACCTCATCGATAAATACTTTCTTAATGTCTTCTGAATCGTTAATAAAGTAAATTGAACTCTTTGCGTTGTCTGTAATCTTACGCGAAAGATCTGTATTGAAATCCACACCAACTCCTACCATACTGACATTGATATTGTATTCCTCGTTGAAAATTTTAGAAGTTCTCATGATTTGCAAAGGATCAACGACACCTGAGTTCGTTAAAGCATCCGTTAGCATAATCACTTTGTTCGATTGTCCTGGAACATACGCCTGGGCAACTTGTCCATAGCCTGCGATAAGTCCAGCATTCAAATCTGTTGATCCACCGAGTTGAATTTTATCAATGGCAGCGAGTACCGCTTTTTTGTCACCTACTTCCGACGAAGCAAGAACGATTTCAACATTACTATCAAAAGCGAGAATTGAAATGTGATCCGTTGGTCGCAATCGTTTCACAAATTCGTATGCAGCTTCTTTCGCATTTACCAAACGATTGTCGGATGACATGGATCCACTTTTATCGATAACCAAACTTACATTCACTGGAGGGGCATCAGCCAAAGAACCTTTGTGGAATTCGGACGTGGCAATTCCAATTTGAAGAATGGCGCTTCCTGAACCCGAAATAGTTTCATTTCCCCATTGCAAGTCTAGTGCAACACTTTCATTTTTTTGGGGAAGTGTAATGTTGTGTCTATGATAATTGAAGTATTCTTCTACCACAATATCTTGCGGTTGGGGCATTCCGTATTGAAAGAAATCTGTACCGCTTTGTTTGGCTTCTGTTTTTTGTTGCGCACTCATCTTCCCCCAATGCATGGATGCAGATGAATAGCCATGTTGTGCGTTCACAGTATTTAAAATGAATGCTGACGCGAATAAAAGGGACAGCTTAATTTGTGTTTGATTCATAATTTGAGTTTTTAATTTGACCAAACGTACTGCGACTTTGAGAAGATCCCAATTGATTCCATTGCAAAGGACTTGCGAAGTTGTTTTACAATTTGCAAAGTTGTTTTGCAAGGGTTTTACAGCCTTCAATTTCCTATATTTGCAGTGATGAGGCACCCAGATAGAGTTTATTTTGATGCGCTAAAAAGCCAGATTGTTACTTGTTTTCGTAACCGTTATCCCGATTGCCCTGACGACATTTCCCAATGGAAAGGAAAAGTAATTGAGAATTTCCAAGAGGATCTTCAGGAAAAAGTAAAAGGCAGAATAAGCACAAGATGGTTTTACGACCATTTGAAATCTGACAAAGAAGATCGAATTCCACGCGTGGACATTTTGAATCTTTTAAGTGAGTACTGTGGCTTTGATTCTTGGGAGGCGTTTAAAGAACAAAAGAAATTGGAAGGCATTAAAAACCGACCTGTTAAATCAAAATTGGGGAACAAACGGTTTGTTCAACGTTTGAGTTTTTTTATAGCCATGATATCTGTTGCGATCGTTTTCTTTAAGATGAATTCTCAGACGATTAGTGAGACAACAGATAAAATTGAATATAAGATCAGTTTTGTAGATTCTGATTTCGGCATGCCAATTGCAAATAAGAATGTGGAAATAATACTGTTGGAAAGTGGGAGCGAAGGAGTCGTACTAAAAGCGGATTCCAACGGATGCATAAAGCTTGAATTGAAAAACGAAACGGTTCGTTTTGCCGTGAATGCGGATTATTACAAAACGGACACAATTGAAATTAATACTGGAGATAAAAAAGGCGAAACGATTCAATTGAAGATTGATGATTACAGCATGTTGATTCACCAATTGTCTGTTACGAAATCGGAAGAGTGGGAGCGAAGAAGGAATCAGCTGGATAAAATGATTAGCGAAAATGCCGTGATCTTTTTGGTTACCGAGAACAATCAGGGAATCGAAATGTACAACAAAGACGAGTTTATTGATAGAATGACAATGCCAATAAGTGCTTTAAAGAATTTAAGAATATTACAAACTCAATACAAGGATGGAAAAATTAGTAAAATGCGTATTACGCAAGAAGATACTCAATAGTGGTCTAATAGCTGTATTTATTCTTTTGTCGGGATTTCAGAGTGTTCAGGCACAAAGTGCGAATCCAACTTTCGACAAGCCGGCGTCTGATTTGAGCAAGAAAAAATTAGACTTGCTTGACTTAGCAGCTTTTCAAGATAGAGCGGTTCAGAAAGTGGATGAGTTGTTTCAGTACCTTGAGGTAATGGCAGATCATGCGCACAATGATGCCGTTCGAGACAGAGCCTTGGAAGTTGCTAAAAAACAGTTCAGTTCATCCGCGAAGATTTATTCTGGAAGCAAGGGGCAAGCCATTCTTGAGTACTTGAAAAAATGCAGAAAGGGTACGACTTATAAATCCGTTGAATCTCTTTCAGTAAGTGAGCCGTTTGTGTTTAAATCCGATGGTCGCTACGAAGGAAAGGTACTCGTTCGGTATAAAAAACAAGATTCAAAAACAGAAGTCAAAAGTTCAAAGGTGGACGAAGAAGAGATAACTGTGTTTCTAATTAGGCAAGAAAAAATGTTTGGAGACTCAAAGCAATTTGTTTGGGGACTTTCTTTAGGGAGGATTGATGGGTAGTTGGGATTATTAATAGGTAACTATCTAGAAATACTCCTTTTTCAAAAACATACCTAAAAACCTTTTGGCGCATACTACACATGTTGAGTTGTATAAAGAAAGAGCCTACATTCCAAATAAGTAATACTGCTAACACACACACACACACACACACACACACACACTATGCCCCAATGCACACAACAGCATTTACAAATTCGTTCCTCAGTTAGTAATGCCCTAGTCTTTCCCGTTTATAATAATTCTGATAATGGTTTATTTCTTTCATTTATAAAATGGTATGGATTGCTAATCGTAATTAATTGTATTTGACCATTCAGTTTCGATACCATATTTTATTTTCCTTTGGTAATAATCAAAAGCATTTCCATACGTTATGAAAGCGGGTTTGTTAAAACTTGACAATGCCCCACGAGATGTTCTATCAAGTCTCCAAATTTCTTCACGCTGTTCATCTGTTAAATTTCTAATGTACGGTGGATTATAATACAACAGTCCCTGTTTATGCAACTTATCATAAATCGTCACCAATCCCTCAAACGTTAAGTTGTTGCCATATAACATCAAACTTTTTAATTTTTTCAATTGAATTAACTCAAGGGGGATATTTTCAATTGGAAAACCTATAAGATGAAGGAAAACAAGTTGACCAGCATACTCTATACCTTTCGGAAACATAGAGTTATTACTAAAGCCAACCCCTCCTAGAATCAGAGCTTCCAATGAAGCTGAACAATTAGAAATATCAACTTCAGAATTAGTGAGGAAATTTATGCTGCTCGCTTTAAGTAATTTAAGTTTACTGGAGCCTTTAAACTTGGGAAACTCATGAAGATTTAACTGAACAAGACGCACACCTTTAAGGTTCTCCAATCCATTCAATTCATCTGCTATTGAAATAGTATCATTTATCCATTCTAATTCTAAAAGTTCAAGTGAATCTAACTGATTAAAACTTTCTGGTAATATTAGACTTTTGCAACCATAGATAGACAATTGTCTCAATTCTTTGAGTTTTTCCAGAGAATCAGGGATTGCTAATCCAATTGAACTTGGTAATTGAAGTTCCAACGCTTTCAAAGATGGGATTTGCCAAATGATATCATCATAAAAACCAATTAACTGAATGTATTTTAAATTGGTCAAACTTTTAAGGCAACTTGGTAATTTAATCGAATAATTACTAATTAATTGTAAATATTCAAGGCTATCGCAATTACAAATTTCATCAGGCAAGTCAAAGTCTATGTTGACTTCAAGTCCTTTTAATCTAGATGCCGCTAATAAAACCTGATTAAGATGTTTTCTCGATATGGAAGATGTAGATCGTAAGTACCTCAACTGAGTAAAGCGGGTGAAATCCAAGCTATCATGTAACTGGTGGGATCTATTCCCAACCGAAGGTTTATTATCAAAAAAAGCCAAATTGTAACACTGATTAATATCCTCCCAGTAAAGAAATGATTCACGCAGTTTTGATCGGGTTCCGATATTATCATTACCCGCTCTAACGAAAATGACACTATCCTCTGACATTTGAAACTCTCTAAATTCAGAAGACGAGTTAACATGATAATAATTTTGATGCGGTGGATATTTCAGTAAAGAACAAGCATTATATAATGAATCAAAAGGGTGATTTTCAACTGCAAGTTTGTCAACATATGAATCGAGAGGTTTTTCGGATACAACTTTATGGTGTCCACAAGATGAGATTACCATCATTACTATCCAAAATACTCTCCTTACTGATTTATTCATGATTAACTATTTAAACTCCCAAATCTAAAAGTTGCGTTTGTTACTTGAATTTAAGAAATATAAATAAAACTAGATAAAATTTATTTTACAAGTCTAAGTTTGACCTTGTTTACTTGATTTGTATTTCTGATATATCAGGCTATAGAAAGTTCTTCAAATTCGAGAAGTAAAAGGGAAAGTATTTATGTTTTCGGTGTGATCAATTCAATTAAGGAGGATGACTTTAGGTAAAGCGTTGTTTAAGGAAGTGCATAGCACGCGCTAGGCGTTATACCGAAAAAGGTTATATTCGAGAAACGGTACAAACGTCTAGCGCCGGAACGTTAATAAAAGTATAAAGTGTTCAATTAGCCGAGCATTCCAAAAACGAATCCTAAAAGACAAACCCCGACAAACCCCGCCGCAAAATACAACTCAAAAGTCCGTCCGTGTTTCTTTAGCTTGTAATGATAAAGCAGCGTAACCACAACAGCGCCAATAATCCCAAACAACATCACACTGACCCAGGTCCAATCCATTACCTTATACGTTTCTCCATCGACAACAACCGAAGCCCGATTGGGATCTAAAAGGTCAAGAATTCCTGTTGAAAGTAGAAACAAAGCCGTATAACTTCCAATAAAAACGAGCATGTTGAGTAAGAAATTCTGAAAGCTTTTGATTTTAAACCAAACCGCTAGGGAAGTACAAACTCCCAGTGCAATTAAAATCAACTGTGAATTGACTTTCAGTCCCGATTGGAACACGGCCACGCCAAACAGCAGGATTGCAAAAAAGAGAACGATAAGAATTTTCTTCACCATAATTTTTCTAAAAAGGAAAACCAAGCCCAATCGCAGCGCCTAAAAAAGGTTTGTCGTGTTTCCAAATCCACTTCTCGCCATCGTTAAAGTAGGGAATATACAACATCGCGCCGTAATCAAAACGCAAAACCAAAACATTGAGATCCAATCGGATTCCAGCGCCTGCTGTCAGGTATGAATCTTCAAAGATCTTACCCCAACGAACGCCTGAGCCCACACGATTCGGGTCTTCTTTCAACAACCAAATATTCCCAGCATCTGTCCAAAGAGCGCCAGAGAATTTATAAAACAATTTAAAACGGTATTCGATGTTCGTTTCAAATTTCAAGTCACCAACTTGGTTGACCTCACTCGATTGAAATTGATTGAACCTTCCAGGGCCAACGCTTCTCGCGCTGACAGGACGCAAGCTATTCGTTCCGCCAATGTAATATTGCCGAATGTAGGGCATATGGTCGCTGTTTCCGTAAGCCAGACCAATTCCGCCAGTTGTTCGAAAAGCAATAAGACTCGATTGCCCCGTTTTGTGAAAATACCTGAAATCGTATTGCAGTCGGGCATATTGCGCAAAACGCAAGCCAATTGCCGTTTTTGATCCATTCGGTTTGTCGTTGATTACCACGTTGATGAGGTTCAACATATTCCCTGCTGTTTCAATTTCCGCGTTGAAATAAAACCCTTCCGGCCAATTGGCGCCTGTTCGTTTGTCCAAGGTGTAAGAATAGGACGAGGACACGATAAGTTGTCGCCCAAGGCTGTTTCCTAGAATGGGATTGGTCTGAAGCAATGAATCAAAGCGGGGCGTTGTTTGTCGAAGATCCGAAACGACAACATTCAGTAAATTGAGCTTGTGTTGATCGTTCTTTGTCGCGCTCCAACTCAAGCCAACCGTTCCGTTTACACCTATTTGCTGGAAATACTCTTGGCGGTCAATGAAGTCCAAATCGGCACTCACAAAGTATTTTGGCAACACGTCCTTACGCATCTTTTGACGAAGAAAGGCCAAACTTAATGGTGCTTCGTACGTTCCAGAATAAGTGATTCCGAACGCATTGGAGATTTGTTCGCTGTACAATCCAAGAGGGAAATCATAAAAGGCATTGAGCGTCATGTTCAGATTTTGCGCTTTCCCCATCAAGTTCAGTTGTGAAAAGTTCAGCTCCGCAGAAGGGCCCATATATCCTGAGGTGATGTAGTTCGCATTGACACTGACGCCTATTTTAGTGGCTTTAGCGGGAGTCAAACGAATTTTAGCAATCAGCTTCGTTGAATCCAAAGGATTGACTTCATACGTAATCGTATGGCTCGTGAAGATCCGAGTGCGCGACAAAAAGCTGGAAGATTGTTTTGTTTTTAAACTAGAGTAGGAGGAATCGGGTTTAATCGATAGGAATGAATTCAGAAATGAACTTTTCAAAAATCCTCGATCATAAACTAATTTTTCATTCGATTTCATGTCCATTTGAGTCGAATCAATGAACAGTTTAATGTCCTCAATATAAACTTTGGAGAGCTCGACCTGAGACAGCTTATTGTTCAAACGAAAACGCAGATCAATTTGACGGTTTCCAATGGTCGTGTCGGCTTCGATTATTATATCCGATTCACTAATGTAATAGAATCCATTTTCTTGAAATGTTTGCCAAATGCGTTGCTTTTCCTCCTTTAGGATATCGAGGTTGAATTCGTCGCCAACCTTCAATGCTACTGAAGGGAAAGTGCTTTCAAGGATCGGTCGAATGGAGTCTTGATCCTCTGTAAAATCAAAATCAATCGTTTTATAATGGAATGAAGGTGCAATTTGAACCGTGTAGTTCACAAATACCTTTTTCTTATTCCGTCTGTATTTTAGTGTGTAACTCGCAGTTGTTCCAAAATGGCCGTAGTGCTCAAAGTTCTCGACCATTTTCTGAACCTTAATATCTGGATCGACATCGGACAGCAGCACCGGTTCTTCTCCGAAGTTGTTTCGAATCCAGTAGGAGAAGCCTTCTTTCTTTTCATTGTAGAACGTGTTGTAAATTTGCAACCGCAACGGAATTCCACGAAGAAAGGGAAGCCCGAACACGGAACCATTCGGCAGGTCCCAAAGCAATAAATAGGCATCGGCCACTTTGGTTGATCCTTTATCAACTTTGAATTTTTCCTCTGAATTTTTCTTTGTCACCTTTGTTTTAGAGCCCACATAGAGGTACTCTCCGTCAGGAAGGTTTTTCGTGCTCGAACAAGAACTCATTAAGAGAGAACAAAAAAGGACGGTATAGATGAGGATTGATTTCAGTTTATTTAATTTTTTGTCGTTCTTTGATTTCTTGCGTCTCCTTCATTTCCTTTCGTTCCTTCTTGCGTTTTTTTCGCCTGAAAATATTATCGAATTCAAAGTTAACAGAAACCCCAACCGACGATTGATCGACTTGACCTTCGATCGGTCCTTTGTAAGAGTTGTCTCTAGAAAGTTGAAGATTGAGGTCTGGTTTTTTCAGCAAATTGTATTCCACTTTGATTTTTTCAAGAAGTTCCGAGTTACTTCCTTCCGAATTATTGAGGTCAAGACTTCCACCAATCGTAACTTTTAATTTATCATTGAGTAATTTCTTAGAAAAATTATAGCCAAGGCTGTTGTACAAATCTTCGAGTGTGGTTACTTCTTTCGAATCCTTGGCGATGTGAAAAGAAAGTTCCGTTTCATTGAAATTCCTTCTCGATATTTCATTTAATTTATCGACAATTTGCTGGTATCCAAGGTAAGGATCTTCATTTCCGTTTGCATTCACGCGTCCGTAAACCATCATGTTCATAGCGTATGTTGAGCGCGTTTCATCCGTTAATGGGGCAAGAACACTTTGAACACTTTGATCCTCTGAACGAATGTCAAATTCGATGTCGAAATTATCTAGATTCTTATTTTTTATTGCCAATTCAACGATAACAGGAACGCGTTTCGAATTGTTTGAAAGCTCACTGGAAATCTCATTCGGAGTGGACCAAAACGTTTCTTCGCCTAAAAATGAAATTTCGGGATTGTACAAATCTCCCGACCATGTTGCTGATGCTTCGCGAATTTCCATTTCTACTTTTGACACGACAGGTGTTTCATAATAGATACTTCCTTCGGTACTTCCAATGGAACCAACGATTTTTGGGATATCCGTTGCTCCGTTGGTCAAATTCAAGGCTCCAGTGCAAACCAATTGGAAATTTTCGCTTTTACTTTTCGAAAGAAGAACGTACAATTCAGTCGTACCGATATTTACTTCAACGTCGTACAGAATGGAAAGGATCGATTCCGTTTCTTCTATCGGCACTTCAGCTTGCTCAGAGGCGTCAAAGGGTATAAATGCCACTGTGTTGGACATGTCGTTCAGTTCGACACTTCCAGCGTATAAATATTCAATTCGATTTCCGTCCAATGTGTTTGCATAGCCTGATATTTTGAATGCATCATCTTCACCTTTCAATCGTAGCTTGCTTTTTACGCCTAGAATTCCTTTTACATCCGATTTTTCCGCTAAGTTATTTAGGATGAGAAAACGATCGGTATTGACTTCCAATTGAAGAAGCATAGGGTTTAAAATATCGATATTTCCGTTAATGAATAAACTGTTGCTATCAACATCGGTTAAGGTGAATTTATTGAAAGTCAGAACGTTCTTATCGATGTCGATTCTTTGGCCGTTAATTGCAACTGAAGCTCCGTGTTCTTTTTCTAAAAACGATGTTTCATTGAATAGGAGCGATCCATTTAGCCGCGGATCTTCTGCAAGCATACCCGATACATTTCCATTCAGTTTTCCTTTTAGGTCGTAATCATCCGGGACGAGATGGAAATCGTTGGCCAAATGCGCTAAATCGAGAGCGTTGATTGAAGCGTTAAATGTCGGTTCAGAATAATAATCGAGTATGTCGATATTTAAGTTTCCTTCAAGATAATTGTAAGCGACATTGGCTTTTTGACTGGCTCCATCAGCATCTAGCGAGATGTTTAATCTCCCGATGTTTATTGAGTCAAATACAATTTCATCGATAGCACCTTTACCGATTAAAGCGGAATCGTTGTAGTTGTAATTAACGTTGAAATTTAAAACCGATTCAACGTTTGTTCCATCCGAGATCGCTTTTTCAATAGCAGCGCCAATATCGAGTTCTGCGATGTCCAAATGCACAAATTCTTCGGTCATGTTCACCCGAATGGACTGTTGGTTTGAAAAGAATTCAATTTCACCCAAAATCGCATTGTCTTCCCATCTAAATTGCACCGGTTTCCACGTTTTTGATTTCCAATCGCTCTCTCCAAAATGTTGCTCTTGAGAAGGATTGAAAAGAAGGTTTAGAGCAATGTCGTCAATGGATAGCTTAGTATTCAACTGAATTCGATTCTCTAGTTCCTGGGCAAACGCATCGAGATTGATCCCGAAGCTGCTGTAATCGTTGGAAATGTCAATGTTTGTTGAAACTTGACCAAAATGCATTCCGTTAGTTAGAACAGAATCGGAGGTGACGAGCACGTTTTTCTTCGTTTCGTTAATTTCGATGTCAACGTTTAATTTCTGCGCTTCATTTGAATCATAAGCGAGGTAAGGGATTTTCAATTCGCCTTTAATTCTGTTGTTCTTGCCTTGGATATTGATCGATTGAATGTCGGCGCCAGCTGCAATTCCAGAAAGTTCACGAACCAACACACTGTCGATTTCACTTCTCCCTTGAACAGTGAAGTCTGGGATTTCGGCCGTTGCTAGGTCTTCCGAAGCTAGCCATGTGAACAAATCGTCATTAAACTCCGCCCTTAAATCAATGGATGCCTTGTCTAAAATTGCGACATCGTGCTTTTCGTTTCGGTAGTTGTAGTCCAGTTTTACCCAATTCTCGTAAACGTTTTTATTTCCTTCCGAAGTGTACTTGAGTTTGTCCAAATTGCATGAAACGTTAATTGCATCTTCGGTCATCTTGAATTTTCCTTCGAGATCACTTGTTAAAAGGCCATTGACTAATTTTGTTGCGCCCACGTCAATCGTTTTCAGAACTGTGTTTCCACGAAACCGAATTTCGTTGGATTCGAGCAGGTTGTCTCTTGTTCTCAATTGAACCCGCCAATTTTGATCGGAATCGCCTAGAAATAGTGTTGTGAGCCCTTTAAAATAGTTCCCATCCAATTCAAAGTTTTTCATTCGGTATTCTTGATGGATCAGCGAATCGGTTTTCATGTGAAAGATCATTTTTTCGATAGACCCTTTATTGGATGCGTTGATTTCCGTCCGAATGGACAAACGGTGCGCTTTGAAATCGTCTTCAGCGTCGGGAAGGAAGGTGGCGCTAGAAACAAAAGGAGATTGAATTGAAAAATTACCTGTCAAAGAATCAGTGTAAACATCGTTGATCTCTGCTGCTAGTTCCGTATGGACTTCGTCAAAATTGCAAAAACCGACCATTTTGATTTGATCTTTATTTCCTTCAAATTTTAAATTCAAATTGGCCTTTGACTTTGCGAAAGCTGGAGACATTTCATAATCTATTGTTTCACTAACGTCCGTCGAAGCAATGGTTGCTTGAGAAAGTTCAACTTGCATCTCTTGTTGGTTCCACACGTCGGCAACAAAACCTGTTACCTTAAATCCACTTTCAATTCCAAGTTCCGTCGAAACTTCGTTAATCCAGAGTGTGTCCTTCTTATAATGCAGGTCCATCGTTAAAACAATGTTTGGTGCCGTTGCCAATATCAGTTGATTATCTGGAACGAATGATTTGATCAAATTCGGTGCGATTCTCGTTTCGTTTAACTGCAAAACATAGGCGTACTCATCGTCTTGCTTGTCAATTGAAAAGGTGTCGAGTCGAAACGCGAGTCCAGGAAGGTCGAAATTTAGGTCGTTGATGAGAAGTGATTTGTCTGCTGTAAATTGCATTGCGGTTTTATCAAATTCAGCATGAATTGTATCCTGATAATCAAATTGGAAAGCGTTTAAGTTGATTTCGGCACCGTTTGTATTGTTCCAGCCGTCAATGTTAAAGCAGAATGCGGAGATTTTATGTTGGAAGTCTTTTCCCTTGGCGATAAACGTTAAGGAATCGATAGCGAAATTCTTGAACTTAAATTTTGGAATGGATTCGGGGACTTCAAATTTCGTTTCTGGTGCATCGCTGCTTGATTCCTCAGTTGTGCTTTCCGCGATTGGCAACAAAATCCGTCCGTTTTCATATTCAAATCCATCGGCAGTTATAGAGTCGTTGAATACAAAATTACTGGAGTGGACGATGGGGAAATCGAGAAGCATGGTATCGACTTCACTTCGGATTACGATGTTCACATCTTCAAGTCGTAAATCATTAAAAGCCAAATAGGGAAGGTCCGAGTAACTGAAAGGTTCGCTTTCTTCAACTTCTTCATAAGTAGGGTAGAGCTCAATTTTAGCGCCTTTAACACGGCATTTTTTTCCTTGAAATTTTCCTGAAATTAAGTCTGAAAAGGACAAGTCAAGTTTTAACCGGTCAACGTTCAAATTGAAACCTGTTATTTCAATAGATAAACCTCTCACTTCAACTTCAAATGCTGTGCTGATTTTCAGGGAGTCGTACGCAATTCCGTTTTCTTCAAGTTGACCAATAACGGTCGTGAAGATTAGGAAAATAGAGAGAAAAAGAGCCACGACAACCTTAACGATCCGAGCGATCATTTTGGTGTAGAAAAGTTTAGTGGTTAGTTTCTCAGTAAATCTCAAGTAGTACAAGCTAAGTATGCCTGCTAAATTAATCAATTCAGCCTTGTCGGATACTTTTCTAAGCGATAATCATGCAGTGATTGATGAAATTATTATTACCGAACGGGGAGGGGCAGTAAAGAGTCTTAATCACTGATAAATAACTTCGATTTTCGCAGGAATGCTATGAATTCCTTCTTGGTTGATGTATTTCAAGGTGTACGAATATTTGGTGTTAATTCGAACGCTTTTGTCTTCAAACGTCAGGATGGAACCGTCTTTAATCGTTTTTAAGTGAATTGGTTTTTCATCTCCTTTGCCACGGTTGATCTGGTAGGAGAAGACTTCATCTTTTGGTGCTGGCCAAGTAAGACGAACGAATTTGTTCTTCATGTCAACCGTTGCTTTGAAGTTGGGAATTGGTTTTCGGTAACCCGGTTCGTAGTACTTTGAAAAATTTCTTGAATTTGAACTGTTCAGGCTTTTATCAAAAGTTAAAATCGTGTAATCGTATTGATTTCCTGGTGAAATAGTGGAATCGATAAAGGATGAAATATCATTTGTCCAATGGACTAAGGTGTCTGTTTTTCCAGAATGTGTTCGGATCAGGATGTTTTTTTTCAAGTCTTTACTGTCCGAGTTTGTCCATTGAATATTGAGAACTGTGTCTTGGATGATGACGTTATTGATTACCACAGGAATTGGAGCAATAGTGTCGGGTTTCAATAGCAATAAGGCTTTGGATTTAAAAGACTGGTTGTAATTTAAGTCAACGGCTTGGACCTTGTAATAAATTTCGGAAGTCAAATTGTTTAGTGGAACGGTGTCCGTAAATTGATTTCCAGTGATCAAAACTTCCGTTTTTTCTATAAATTCCTCACTCAATGTGTTTGCTCTAAAGACCTTGTAGCCTTTGATGTCCTTGTCTAGCGGAGATGCCCAGTTCAATTTAACGACGCCATTGGAATCAATATTTCCCGATAAATCAAACGGGGGACTAGGAGGGACTTGGTCCAACGTGAACAAGTAACGTGGGCTTGAGCTTACAGAATCGTCTTTGTTCGTAAGTACGATTTTGTAGTAATAATGATCGCCAGTTATTGGTTCTTGCAAGCTGAATTTGACTGTGCTGTCGTTGAAATCGATTGATTCTATTGTCTTGTAGCTTCCATCGCGTTTGCTAGAGCGCATTAGGCTCACGGAATTGATATTCGATTTCTTTCCAAAAGATTGAATAGACCCAGCAATAATTCTGTCCGTTTTGTCTGCATAGAGCGTGTCAATTTTGACGGAAGCCGCAATAAGCAACGGCACATAGATTTTCTTCCATTCGGAAATTAATGCTTGATTCCCAAACATGTCTCGACCGTGAATTCTGTAATAATGAAAATGCCCAGGTTCGGGCAAATCTCTGTATTTCGTCTTCGTTCCCTTAATTTCTGAGTCCGAGGTAAAAGGAAGAAATGGATTGTCTGTTAGGTAGGTTCCTTCTGTAATTTTGTCAACAGAATGTTCAATATCATAGCCGAAGCATTCTTTTTCGTATTTCTTTGCGGCCCATTCAATGTCAACGGTTTTCTTTTCATCGAGATTCAAGGATAAATCATCAATAGCGGAAAACTGAGTTGGCTTTTTTGAATCAATGAAAACAAATGCAGGGCCAATCCCTTTCACTTCTATTTTATAGACAAAGGATTTGTTCTTAGGGAAGTCTTTATCGACGAGAATATTTCCAAGAATATGTTGAAAGCTCGGGTGTACAATGTTTTCGATCAGCGCCGTTCCAAAAGAGAAGTTTTCAGCTTCGGCATTTGTGGTTCCGTCAAACACAGGTTCCAATAAGACTTTGTGCTTTTGTCCTTCTATTGTGGATTCATCAATGGCATCGTAGCGCTCTTTGGTTGGCGTGATTGTCCAAGTCTTGGCATTTGTGAAATTGATTGTGCTTAAATCAACTTCTTTCTTAGATTCTACTCTGGAAATTGTGGCTCCATTGGAAATTAACTTCAATTGATTGAAATCACTTGGGAGCCACTTAATTGAAATAGAATCGCCTTGAACTTTGTTTGTCGTTACTAAGTTTTGAGAGATGGAAGTACCGCAAAAACTCAGTGAAATTAGGACGAGTGCCGTTAATCGTATCATTTTCATATTCCTACCAATTGGCAATCTGTTCCAAATTCAACGTCCGCATTGAATTCAAAATTGATGATTCCTAAAATACTCGCTTGAATTCCAAGTGCACCATAAACGAAAGTTGGTTTAGGAAGTTTACCTTGAAGAAGCGCTGCTACCTGAAGGTTTCCTAGCTGGTATTCGTTTTGCATTTCGTTGCCACCGTTGTATTTTCGAGCGCCAAAACTTCCGTCGAGGTACGCGTAAACTTGTCCAAAACAGTAATAGCCATTAACACCAACGGGTTCTGTAGATCCTTGACAAGTCGATCCATTAACATTAACCATCATGAGGTCAAATCCACCCCCAACAAAAAGAGAGATGAAGCCACGCCATTGGGTGTTCTTTGGGAATTCGCCGAGCATTGTTGTTCCAAATTGAACTCCAGTCGCAAATCCGTTTCCATTCCCAATTGCTGCTAAATCAATGTTGCCTATTGATCCACCGCCGACGAGGTTTGTTACGTAACTTGGTGGAGCTGGAATAGGATCAATAATCGTCCCGATCATGAAGTAGGTATTGATATCGAACAAGCCTGCTAGGTTTAAGTACGCACGATTTGCGGGCCTGTTCAACCAGAAGTACCAATCGTTTTGATCGATATGTACATCAATGTTAATTCCACCACTTAACTTGTCCGGGACAATAATTGAGGCGTTTATAGAAGCATCAAACACTTTTTGGGAGTTGTCGTAATTAACAGAAAGACCTCCCCAAACTTTTTTTACATTGTTGAGTTTTCGACCTGCTCTATCAACCATCATATAAGCTTGCCCAATGAAGTTGATCGATTGAAACCCACCGCTTGGGTTGAGGGCTACGGTTAACATGACTTCACCATTAAAAACCTCTTCTTTCGGGTTTGTAAGGGCAACACCCGCTCTAAACAATAATCCTTGGTTCGCATCAGGAGTAAACGGAATGATCGCGCCAGCATTGGTGTTTGTATTGATTGTCCCAGCAACTCTGTTTAAGAGTTGAGCATCACTTTGGGTTGAAATGACTCTGTTTTGAACGCCACCATAGATTGATGTGATACCGAAACCGGGCAGAATTGGTATGGCAGTGGGCAATGGAAGTGAAAAATCAGTGAACCAATATTTGTAACCGTCCTTTTTACCAAAGCCAACGGAGGCCATTAACGGATTGTCTAAAACATCCTCAATACTCAATGAAATACTTCCGAAAAACAGATCGCCAAAAACAGGATCGTTTTTCCGAATTGAAATTACCCCAGAAAGATGAAAGGTGTTTGTGTGCGCTTCAATGGCAATGTCATCAATGCTAAAGTCATCGTAGGCTAGGTTTTCTCTTCCTTGTCCGTCTGTTTCTTTTTTGGTGTAAATACGAATGGTTGTATTTATTCCAAACGTTGTTGCTGCGGAGTTTTCGGTTGAATCTGAACCAAAGTTGATGCCCAGCCCAATTGCAAAGGATAAGTCTTGTTGAGGCGTTAAAGTCATTCCGACAGAGTTCAGCGAGACAGGAAGTTTAACACAATGATTGTCGTTTCCATTCAAGGCCAAAGCGAAAACCCCACTTGCAATATAAGGTGCATTTGTTACGATCTTTAGGTCTTGAAATGTTATTCCGTTGAACTTCGCTTTTGGGAAATCGACTGTCCATGAACCATTTAAAGTGGCCGAGGGAACAAAGCGGTCTGCTACCGAAACAACATTGATGGAGGACGATGGAGATAAAGCGAGCGTCGATTTAAATGCATTTAGAGTGAGTTGACTTTGAGGCGAAATGGAAAACGCATAGTCCAATTTTTCTGTAAGGACGTTCTCCGTAACGGCAGCCGTATAGTTGAATTGGTTGTTGTCCAAGGGCGGCACTTCAATCGATCCACTGATGGACCCACCAGTTACGTGATTGTTTGCCAAGTCAACGTTGATGTTATCAATAGAGAATCCCCATTTGCCATCCATCTGGCCATCATTCGTAGCGAAAACATTATTCGCGCCAAAAGAGCCAGAAAGTCCTGAATCATCGATGATTAAATTCTGGGCGTAAATTTGAGTTTCATCGTTCTTTTTTGAAAGCTTGTTCGGTAAAGTCACGATTGCACTTTGCGCATAAAAACCTTTCCATGCATTTCGATCGCCGTTAAATGTTTGAAGGGTTTGAGGGGAAAGGATAACGCCCGCTGGAGTTGAAAATTCACTTCTGTCAATGGTGATATTCGTTAACGCAAACGTGAAATCTTCCGCTCCTTTTACATGAAATGGTGTGATTTGATTCAACTGAAAAACAATGTTGTTCAAATCGCTAATAACGGTCTGAACTGTTGCTTTTACAGGCAATGCATTGTTTGTTGCGTTGATAAGCATGTCGCCGCCAAAGACAAAGTCCAAGCTTAAACCGGCCTTGTCGTAGCCATTGCAATCCCATTCAATGAAATTTTGTCCGTCATCGCGGAATACCAATTGCGTTTTTGGGCCAAGATCAATTGCTTGCTCGGATACCAGTTCAAGCCGAGATCCGTTTCCAACAATTACACCCTGAGGATTGAATTGAACATTTTTAGCCGCAAACGCTATTTTTTTATCCGAATTTGGGAAATCCAAAGCCATGTAGACGCTAAAAAATGCACCTTGAGGAGTAAATCGTGCACTGTCGATGCAAATAATGTAAATGGTGTTGCCGATTTCTTTTACAATTCCAATCGGAAGGGATGCCGAGTCGCTTGGATTGAAGTTGTTGGTTTGTTTTTGAGGGTTGTTGCTTATTTCTTCATCCAATGAAATTATCCGATCGTATAGGTTCTGAATAGCCGACGAATCCTCCTGTGAGTAGGAGTTTAACGCAAAAAGTGGAATGAATAGTAAAAGAAGAAATAAACCTCGCATGGCTTCAAATATATATAAACTATTTGTTTACTAAAATCTACTGAGTAATTCTACTCAGAGGCCAAATCTTTTCAATGTAAAATTGTTAGTAAGTGTCTTTTTCTTTTATTTTTGACGCCACCCAAAGATTTTAGACTGCCACAATGAGCCACTTTTTAAACGTGTTATTTATTCTATTCATTTCACTTTCAGTGAATAGCCAAACATTGAAGACGGAGCAATTCGAATTGAATGCCGGTGGTGTAATTTATGACGTTGCTTTTGATGAATATAAAAATGCATTTGTTGTTGTCGGAGATTTTGATTCAATAAATGGAGAATTTAAAAATAATATCGCTTACATCGATGCTGCAACGGAAACCGTTTTGGCCTATAGTCCAATCACAAATATCAACGGCCCAATTAGAACCGTCGCTTTTTACCGCGAGATTGTGCCGCTGAGTTACCAGAGGGAATACCTTTATTTGGGTGGCGAGTTCACGCAAGTTAATTCTACAACGAGAATTGGAGTTTGCCGATTCAGAGCATCACAGTCGTTTCTTTTTCCTTTCACAACAACTGATTATGCCCTCAACGCTTGGGATGCTGAAATTCCAAATACGGGTAATGTCGTTGTCAATGACTTTTCGATTAAAGGAGACACAATCACAATGGTGGGGAATTTCCAATTGTATTCAGGACTTACATCGTACGCTGCAATTGACATGGAAAACATTTCGGCATACAATATCACGGGGTCTGGTGCAGGTTTTAATTCCGTATTTCAATCGTATGCAAATACTTTCCCGCTCGAAATCTATAAAGTTCAACATTTTGACAATGCGTTTTATGTCGACGGGTATTTGAAATTCAATTCAAGCGGTGCGCTGATAGGGAATTACACCGGTTGTGGCGACGCAAAATCTTGGGACTTCAATGTTAATGCAACACTTGAAGATACGCTTTTAATAGGGTGGAAGGTCTATGTTGGAACGAACGACGGTTATGCGGTTCAATCTCCTGACGGTTCCTTCTTAAATTGTCCATTCAATCAGGTCGTTCCTCCACTATTTTTGAACAGTGGAGGAGGATTGGCCACTGGATTTGTTGAGTCCTACAATAACGGCGTCTATTTCGCGGATAACAACAAAATTGACGTGTTTCGAAGAGCAGGGATAACGCCTTCAAATCCAGTAGATACGATTGTTTTAAATAACAATTGGTATTCTTATGCTCCAGGTTGGCGGCCTCAAAAGCACAAAATCGTCGGCAATAGAATGTTTGTTTCTGGTGATCAGCTAACGACTGTTGATGGACAATCCCGCACTGGATTGGCGGTATTTTGTCTTGAACCAAAGAATCCAGAAGACTTTACGAATTTTGATGCCACCATCTGCGAAGGGAATATACGAACGTACACCATTGCAGAAAGCGAGTTTGCTGAAGGTTACCGTTGGACGTACACTGGAACGGGAGCAACGTTTCGGATTGCTGGAACAATGAACGTTTTTCAACCGCTTACCGATGAAATTGTAGCCAATTTAAGTCCAAGTTTAACTTCAAATTCGATTGAAATTCAATTTGGAATTGGAACCTCAGGCGGGGTTTTGTCTGTTTATCCTTATTCCACGTGCAATACCAGTAACGATTACCTGTTTGCGAAAGCGAAATCACTGAACTTAATAACAGCTCCTTTGCCAAATTTGACGCTCCTTGAAGACACCATGTCTTTCACTTGTGTTCGCGATTCATTTTATTTGGTTGGGCAATCAACAACGCCAGGAACTACTTGGAACTGGTCTTACAATGGAAATCCATTGGGAACGAATGATTCTGTTTATGTTCACGTTGATTCAAGTATAATTGACTTCTCCTACCACTATGTTGAAGTTTTGGAGCCGATCAATCAATGTGTTTCTACGGACAGTGTCTTAATCTTCCATGATTTAGCGCCGCCAATAGTTGACCAATACGATATTATTGCCACACCTCCCGTCTTTGATTGCAACACCTCTTCTTTGTCGTTGGATGTGATTCTGCCAAATACAACCGTTTTGTGGGATACCGTTGGAGGATTAGAAAACCCTTCACTATCCAATTACACAATTTACAATGCCGATGATTCATTAAATGTATTCGCCTATGTCACATCTACGATTAACGGATGTGTTGCAACGCAGCAGTATTCAATTTCTGTCGATAACACTTCTTTGGTGGGTGAAATTGTCGGCTATCCCAATTTTGGTTCGGTACTCATTTTGGATTCTCTGAATTGCAATTCGCCCGTGCTTAACCTACAATCTTCTGTTGGGTCTGGGAACGGAACTTCGGATTGGATTCTCGGCGGTTTGCCGTCTGGAGATCAATTGAACCTTACCGCAGCTGATTCTGCTGGGATTAATGTTTTCAATACCAATTCGTTTCAATTTATTACCACAAACAATGACAATGGATGTGTTGATACTTCAAATGTGACCATTAAATTCGATTTTGAAATTCCATACCTGAATGCCTATTCTGGCTTGTCTTCATTGAATTGCTCTGCAGTTGATTTGGAACTGGTGCATCAAGTGAGTGGTGGGAATGTACTTGAAGGATGGCTCGATGGTTTTGGAGTTCAGACCTACAACGATTCTTTGTTAATCACTGTTGTTGGGGATTATTATTACCAGGTCGAAGGTTTAAATAATGGATGCTTGAACACAGATACGATTGAAGTGTTACAAACTATGGAAATGTATCTTGATCTGCCAAGCGATACCATCTTATGCTATGGACAAAGCATTGATGTAACGCCTGTTTCCATTAATAATACGGAACAAACCACGTACAATTGGTCGACAGGTGAAACAACGCAAACCATTTCCTTGGTTGGTGGAGTAGACAATGAAGTAACGCTAATCGCGACAACGGTTTCAGGTTGCACGGCTTACGATACGATTCAGGTGCTTGTAAATCCAGACGTGGTGGCGGAAATTATTGCATCCAGTGGTTGTTCCAATGGCGCTTTACAGATTTCCAATGTGACGGGCGGAGCAGGAAATTATCAATATTCAATGGATCAAATAAATTGGCAATTGAATCCTGTTTTTACGGATTTAAACTTCGGTCCTCACAATATCTACATTCAAGATGATTTGAATTGTATTTATTCCTTCACTGAAACCATTGACGGATCTGCTGGCGAATTGGACGTTAACTTCTTAGTCTCAACGTACAACGAGGAAGGCGATACCTTGGCAATTGTAAATATTTCAAACTTCACCGGCTTCGATTCACTTCAATGGGTTGTTCCGAATAGCGCGTCTGTTTACTCAATAGACGATTCAATGGTCGTGCTTTCCATTTTGAATGGAGGTTGGTACGACGTAACATTGATCGGCTACCAAGACACCTGCGCCTATTCATTTACAAAATCTGTTTATTTCGGAGAGGAATCTCCTGTGTTTGACGAAGACCATGAATTGGTTGGAATTGAAAGTGTTCTTATTTCTCCAAATCCTACAAATGGTACTTTTTCTGTCGCGGTTGAGTTTGGACAGTTGCAGAATTACACGATTGTCGTCACGAACATGTTTGGCCAACCCCTGCAGAATATGGCATCGAGCGGAACAGCGGAAAGCGTCCTTGATTCGTTTGTTTTTCCAGCAAGTTCACCCGCAGGATCGTACCGCGTTCATATCGTGTCTGACTTTGATGCACAACAAGAAACCATCATTCTACAATAGTGAGATTCGTACTTTCGATCATATTGACCCTTTGTGTATTTTCAACGTTCTCTCAAAATCTTGAGAAGATAGGGAGTAAGGATATGGCGAAAGTTTCCGGCGGTGTGAATTCAAACTTCATTGTCAATCAATCGATGAATCAAGAGCAATTTAGAGATCCTTTTTCATGGGTGTTGTTAGGGAATATTACAGTTAAGTTCCTTGATTTGTCCTTGCCATTTACCTTTAGTTTTTCAAATGCCGGCCGAAGTTATACGCAGCCTTTTAACATGACAGCCGTTCACCCCACCTACAAAAATTGGAAAACACATTTGGGAATTACTTCGATGAATTTTTCGCAATACACCTATTCAGGAATGAATTTTACGGGAGCAGGAGTGGAGTACAGTCCTAAGAAATGGAACTTTAAGGCGTTTGGTGGCCGATTGAAAAAAGCGATTGAATACGATGCTGATGTCGACAATGTGAATACGGTTTCGTACAGCCGAATGGGTTTTGGTTTTGGAACGGAATACAAGGGGAAGAAGTTTGGATCGGAATTGCTTTTGTTTAAGGCTTATGACAATGCGAAATCGCTCGATTTTTACCACAACAATCCCGAGTTAACGGCCAAAGACAACATTGTGGTCTCCTTGAAAGGAAATGTCTCTTTGTTTAAAGGATTGCGCTTAAAAGGAGAGATCGCGACAAGTTTCTTAACGCGCGATATTCTTTCCGTTTCAGAAAAGGAGGCCCGGCCTTTTTACTCCAGTTTGATTCAAGGCAACAATACAAGTGTCGTTCGAAACGCCTACAACGGCTCGATTGACTACAAGAAAAAGACCTTCGGAATTGGATTGAAGTACGAACGCATCGATCCAGAATACAGCACGCTTGGGGCGGTTTATTTCAACAACGATTTGGAAAACATCACCTTGAATCCGCGTTTTTCATTGTGGAAAAATAAAATCAATTTGGCCTTAAGTGCGGGTGTTCAAAAGAACAATCTGGATGCCACAAATGCCTCTGAATCCAAACGTTGGGTTGGAAGCGCAACGCTTTCGGCCCAGTTAATCAAAGGCATGGGTATTTCGGCAAGCTATTCCAATTTGTCTTCATTCTCTCGCCGAAACCCAACAGCTGACCCTTTTTACACGCCATTCGGAGACACGTTGAATTATTACCAAACTTCTGAGAATTTTTCGGGGTCGATCAATTACACAATGGGCGAAGATATCAAGCAGTCGATTGTTCTTACAGGATCGTATTCGAAAAGTCAGAACATCACAGGACGTCTTGAAGATGCTGCCGCTTTTGGCTTTAATGTAGATGAATCGGGAAATGAAGTTCCGATTGATGTGTACAATGGCGTCGTTTCACAGATGTTTCAATTTACAAAAAAGAAATTTTCGATAGGTTGGATGGCGAATGCAAACCATACCGTGGCTTTGGGAATGACAAATTCTTTCATTGGACCGGGAGTGAATGCTTCTACATCGTTGTTGGATAAGAAAATGTCCTTGAACCTTGGATCGACCTACAACCGGCAATACACAAATGCAGCGCTAGCGAACCACGTCGTGAATTTTAGGCTTGGAATGCGATACAGCCCTGAGATTTGGGACAAGAAGTACGGCAAACTATCCATGTCCCTCAATGGAAATTGGACGAATCGCTTATCAGTTGTCAATGTACCCAATAGACAAAACATTACTATCATTGCAAATCTTGCCTACCAAATTCAATGATGAAGCGAAAGAACATATCAATTGTGAAGTTTCTAGTGCTTCTTGCAGTGTTAACGCTTCAACTCAGTGCGGTTGCGCAAACGTACCCAGTTCAAACGAATGTGTCCGCAACGGGGCCGTATTACAACTATTTGTCCTACTACGGCGATGAAAACAATCATTTACAGGCCATTGTAACGTTAACGGATTTCAATTCAGGTCCCATTCAGGCGAGATTGAGAATTCGAATTGAAGGTCCGGGGTATGAAGCCTATACCAACCCCAATTTAAACGTCGGCGTTCCATTCACTTTAGAACCGGGCGTTCCGAATTTCATTCAAGGTTTTGACCTCGCTCCGTATTTGCAAGCGTCGAACCTGATCGTTCAACCGAGTGGTGTAAATCTCAATAAATTACCCGAAGGCTTCACAACAGTGTGCATTGATGTTATTCGCGATGGAACTTCAGCCGAAGTGCTTTCAACGAACAATTGTACGGCCTTTTATTTACAGCTTTTTCAGCCATCTCAAGCGGTATTTCCGGTTTGCGCATCCAATTTAAATCCAGATGAGCAATTCTACACCTTCCAATGGACGCCACCGATCGGTTATGTTCCAAGTTTTGGTTCTGAATTGAATTACACGTTTTCGCTCTACGAATGGAACGATCCGAACAACTACAATATTTTTGAAACGGGTCAAGGCCTCGTTTACCAAGCGCAAACAATGAATGCCATGTTGCAGTTGTCACAATTCGACGTGCTGCTTCAAGAAGGAACCGATTATGTTTGGCGCATCGAGTCTGAGATTTCGAACAATGGAATGCCAGTAGACATGATCCAAAACAATGGACTGTCAGAGATTTGCACATTTACGTACGGCGAATCTTTAACCCTAGAAGAAGTTCTGGCAGACGGCTTAATGATCGACATCAATGCGGATGGAGAAGGAGAACGCAAAGGGAAAGCTTATTGGACGGTAATTGACAATACGCCGGGAGAAGGCCTTTCAGACTTTGATGCTTATATCGTTGAATACCGCAAGAAACCGACTGGAAATGAAGGTTTTGAATTGACGTGGTTTGAAGATACCGTTCCAACGTTCAATCATTTTATTTACCAACTCGAACCAAGCACAACGTATGAGGTGAATGTGCGTGGAATGGTTGGGCCAACGTATTCCAGTGATCGGTCCAATACGGTTGAGTTCACCACAAGCGACCCGAGGGTTTACGGGTGTGGCGAGGCAGATTTACCTTTTTTAGCACAGACCTATACGCCTTTGGAAAATGCACTTGCAGGAATGCAATTCGAAATTGGGCAATTTACCATGCGCGTCACAGAGATTCAAGCAAAAGGTGCGCCGGGACATTACGAAGGAAAGGGAGTTATTCCAATAGCGTTTCTAGGCGGAGCGAAAGCCAAGGTGCGCTTTGATGATATTTTAGTTGACAATCAATTCGTTGTTCGAGAAGGGCAAATTGATGTTGTCACGGATGGATTGGATAATTGGCTGCACCAACAATACGGTCAATTCGTAGATCCAATTTACGTGAATGGAACTGTAGATTCAGCGTACGTCGATACCGTTGCCGGTTCTGCTTGGGTTGTTGTCGATGGAATTCCCTTGGAGTTTGTCTTCGAGCCTGCCGATTACCCCATCATAATCAATGATGAAAGTGGGTATCAATACACCATTTGGCCAAACGGAACCATCCAAATTGGAACGTATTTGGACTATTCAAACGATTATTTGGATGTCGGAGCGAATGATGTGGCAACGTTTGCGCAAAGCAGCACTGAAGTTTTTGGTTTTGATGCCAAAGAACACATGGAATGGCATGAAAATTACGAAGTCATTCTCTTGTCCGATTCTACTCATTATTTCGTTGCGAATAAGTCCTTAGGCGCTGGTTCTACGCAGAACGGACGTGTGAATGTTGTTCTTCCTGCTGGCGTCAGTAATCCGAGTTTTGAAATCAACGGAACGCAAGTGTCTGGCTTTAGCAATGGTGTTCTGACCTTGCCGTCCGATCTTACTGCGGGCGAACATGCTTTGTACGTGATCGCGAACAACCTGCGCATCGGAAAGCTGAACCTCATTGTTTACGCTGAAAAAATAAAGGAAGTTGTAATTGTCCCGATGACATCTGTTGCTGTTAACGAAACCGCGATCGCAACGGCCATATCTCAAACATTTGGTGAGGCCAATATAACCGTTAATCTTACTGTTGCTCCACAATGGAACGATTCGACGTATACCAACTCAAAAGCGATTGTTTTGCCGCAAGATGTTGGCGTAATGAACAAGTATTCGGACGATATGCGGGATTTGCGTGATGCTTATTTTGACGACAATCCGAATGCTGATAAAGGCAAGTATTATCTGTTTGTCGTTCCGTCTTTTTCTGACAACACTGTTGACGGTTACATGGTTCGAGGTCGTGCGCTTGGTTTTGTGGCTTCTGGAGCGTCGCCAGGAACATACGCGCATGAATTGGGGCATGGTATTGGAGCTCTTGCGCACAGTTGGAAGGACAATGGTCCGAGTATGGGAACGACGAATAATTTGATGGATTATTCTGTTAACGCTTCCGAGTTAACGAAAGCGCAATGGAAGGAGTTTAGGGAAGTGGATTTGGTGCCGGGGATGTTTGATGGGGAAGAGGATGCAGCTAATGTAATAGCGGCGTTAAATGATTATGACATTCCTGAGTCATTGAAAAATCCTGACGGGAGTATAACATTCTTATCGCCCGCTGTGTTGCCAATTTCTCTAAAAGGTGAAATAAGTGAGTTAATCTTTGAAACGTTCTCCTATTTCCCAACTTCAATTTTGTATGGCGCTGAGAATGATTTACCGCCATTTGGGGCTTTAATTGGATTTACGGTTGACGGGGTTAAATACTTGGTTGATGTTGATGAGAATAATCAATTTTTAGGGTATGAATCTTTAGTAGATTCTACTTATTCTTATTACACTGAAAATTTTACTTCGGTGAATATTGGTGAGAATGCGGTTGTTGGATTGCCTGTTTTTATGAATAATGAATTTGGGTTAGGACTTGTTAAAAGTGAATTTGAAATAGGTGTAGTTGGAACAAATAACAAAGGAGCTGGTGGTGTTCAATTAAGTGATTTAATTGTTAATACGTATTGCGAGAATTTAAATGCCAATGAAACCCATGTTTTGATAGCATCAGTGGATGCATCTGACTTTACGGAAGAGTTGTTGATCTTTAATCAATTGATGGAGGTTATTGATCAACATGAGGCTACAACCTATCCAGCCCCACTAAATAATCAAGAATATGGACATTATTTTGGTCATAGTGCATTCTTAGCATTCAAGATGCTTAAACTCATTCATGATAACAAAGATTATTACCCTTGTGCTTCAAGTATTCAACTCAGGTTAGATGAATATTTTAATAGTTATGCTTCTGGAATAGCTTATGCGGAAGCCGAAGATGAGTACCTCCAAAATCAAATTGCACCAGAGTTTGACGAAGATGGGTACCGGATTTTCACGGAAGAGTATACACCTGGTAATGACGGGAGGGTTGATATGCAAATTTCATATATCAATTCTTTGGCTGGCATTAACACTTCATTTAATATTGCGTATTACAACCATAGAGATATTACTGTTGCCCAGCAGAAAATAATTTTAACTCATTTCTTTAAAAGACAAGAAGGTATTCTCAACGATCAGAATGAAGTTAACACAAGCTTCATTGATGGACTCATAAGCAACCTGTATGTTTCAATAAATAATTCAGGAAATATTTCTAGCTCTTATCGTGATAAAATATATTGTGTTTTCTATGGCTTAACATCCGATCAGAGGTTGAGTATCATGGATTACGCGTATGATTTAATGCCCACTTCAGGTAGCTTATCGAATAATTCTGCGCATACTGAAGTCATATTGTGGGCAATGAATACCGCTCCTCCTAGTCAGTTGACTGCAATGATTAACTGGTTAAAAGGAAATGACTATAATATGTTTGAGGAACTTGTTAACGAAGTTTCTTTCGGTAACGGTTTGGTTTATCAAGCAGCTAACAGTAATTCGAATCAAGGTCAATTTGTAAATTTCATAGCTAAATCTGGAGGGCAAATAGATCGTGCTAAAACAATACTGGGGAAATTAGCGAAATATAAAAACCAGTCTATAATTGAGATGTATGGTACCGAATTATGGGAGGGGAGTACTTTGGTAAAAGTTTTACCGCTCTATACTTTCGAATTCTTTGATGATGGGAGTTTCGTAGAATCAGATTATATTCCTGGTGAAAATAAATATAGATTTGAAGTTAGTATCGGTGACCTAAATGTAAATTATAATTATAAGGTCGATCCTTTTGATTTAGTCCTTGTAAAAGTTAGGAGCAATATTAGTACTTCAGTGGCGACCAAACCCGATGGATCTGCCATTCATGAAAATGATGAATTTCTTATTCCTGCCGTTCAGCTTGATGCAATAATAAGAGCGCAAGAATTGTCCGTCTATAATGCTGGAATTAAATTCGCCGCTGAGGCAGCGTTAATTGTGTTCTCGGGAGGAGGTTCAATTGTTATAACGACTTTAGAAACTGTGGTTCTTGCAACGCAAGTTGTTCTTGAACATTATAATGGAGATATTGATGCAATACAAGACCCTATTCTGAAAAATAGATTATTGGCAATTCGAGATTATTCCGATTTTGTTATGGTGGGCGCTGGATTAACAGATATTCTCGTTGGAGGAATTACTAGAAAACCATTTTTACTGAAAGCTAATGTTGCTGAGGAAGTAAAGTATACTTTTAATAGAGATGAGTTTGGATGGGCACTCAGAGATATGAAAAGCTCTGGAAAACTAGGCGAGAATATCAATCGCTTAGAAACATTAATTCAGAGTATAGACGGGACTAATGATATTACTTTGTTGGCGGCACGGAAGCATTTTGTATCATTTAAGGCATCAACTGAATTTTATAAATTATCAAAATACTCGGGGGATCATTTTGTTCAATATAGTGTTCTTTCTGGGAAACCCTATTTTCGTTATGTTCCAAATCTCAATTTTCCGGGGAGTTATTCGGAGTATAATCTGTTTGATGCGGATTTACAAGGTGCCGAAGCTAAGTTGACTAATATTGATTGGGTACCCGCAAACTCTTCTCCTGTGTCAAATGTTTTGTCATCCATGGAAGGTGTCAAGTATGTAAATACGAACGGGCAGTTGGTTACCGGTGATCTAGAAATTGTTAGAACGACAAGTCACCAAGTTTATGTTCGTGTAAAAGTTCCGGTTGTCGCTAATGGGGCGGGTAGCTTTGTTTCACACGTTGATATTCAAGCATCTTTGAGCACAATTCTGAATTTAAAGAATACTAATAAACTCACAAAGTCAATTGGGAGTGCGAATGATATTGAATTAGCTGCAATTCATAGGTATACGGAACATGGAGGAGTTTTAAATACCCCCATGAGAAATGGAAGTGAGACCGTATTAGGTCCTGTTAATTTCACAGAATTTGAGGCTCAAGTATATCAACACACAATTTCTGGACTTGTAAAGCTTCGTCAAACCAATCGATTAGTAACAGGAACGGTTATACGGGGGAGAACATATAGTCTGGCAGATTACAATGCACTTTTCAATAGTGGAAGTACAGATGTATCATTAAAAGGAATGGTTTCATGTACTAAAAATGAAGCAGTAGCCATTGACTTTTTAACCACAAGTGGAGCGAACATTTCAGGAACCAAAGTAAAGGTAATTATGAAAATAAAATCCAAAAATGGAGTTGATATTGATGATATGTCTGATTGGGGAGTGAACTTGGTTAATCAAAGACACCCAGGAGCATTAATTCAAGAAGAAGTGCTTTTAGAAGAAGGGATGTTTAAAATGATAGGACAGCCTAAACCTATTCTCGAAAATGGCGTACCTAAATATGATCCAGATGGTGTTACCCCTTGGATTGAAATTGAGTTAGAAGAATTATCAACACCATTAAGAACAATTAATTAAATGAAATATTCTATCACAGTTGAAGTAAATTCATCTCAATTTCAGAAAGATAAAGCTCTTTATTTTCTAGAAATGAAAGATGTTTTTCTAAAATATGATTTCAGTATTTTAACTCATACACAAGAACAGCGATTGGTTTATTTAGCTGAGGAATTATCTTCACTAAATAGGGATACTTTAGCATTTAATGCATGTTACAATTTAGAAGAAGTGTGGTATTTAAATAATGAACTAAAGAAGTACAATCATTCGTTGGACACAGTTTACATTCCATCAGATGAACGAGTAGAGAAAAGAAAGCAAAAAGCCATAGCAGAACAGCAAAAATGGGGATACCGAGAGGGCATTTCAGACGAGGAAATCGAAAGAAACTTCATTAATTTTAAAGCAACACTGCAAGAAATAAAAGAAGGAGTGAAAAATACACCTATTCAGGTAGTCGAATGTTAGAATTAATCATTCAAAAACTAAAATATATTTGGCTATTCATTATAATAGTATTATTTGGAATTTCAGCAGCACACGGTAATCCAGAGTTTACCTTCCCACCCCATTGTCTACACTTCACAATTGAGACACCCCAAAATGAATCAACTTTAGAAAAAGCGGTTCAACCAAATGTTGGGTTTCTAAAAGAAAAACAAAACCCTCAAACAATGACTGAGTTTGATGCTCAGATAACTCAAACAATCGATATTGCATGGCCAAGGAATTAGATAGAAAACTTATTTATTTTGAAATTGAAAAGATATTAATGGAATTTCAGGATGTTTTGATTGAATTAAATCAAATTGAAAATCCGAATAAAGAATTGAATGAATTTATTACGGATTCGGATAAGATGATTAAGGTGTTGAAGTTAAAATACCTTAGTAATCCTCCACAGGTTGAATTTGTTGAAATGATTAAAACCAGTAGCCCTTTGTTATCAATGATAGAGATTATTCAAAATTATAATAGACGCGAGCCTGGATTCTACGCATGTTTTTCGGATAAAAGTTACCGTGATAGAATAGTCGAAACTTTGAATTCATCGATGAGAAGAATTTCAAAATTGGATGCTACTTACAAGAATAGGTAATACATTACCTAATGGTTCGTATTGGACTTTCGACAAACCAACTCAAATTTCAGATGTAATTGAAGGAACCGCAGTTCGCCCAGAGTGGAATAATTTCAAAGTATTGTATGAATATGAAGTGCCTCAAGGTCAAACTTTAAAAGTATGGCAAGGTAAACTGCTAGGCAACCAATAGCGCAAGGGGTGACGAATCCACATCTTCCGGGAGGAGATCAACAGATACTTATTCCGCAAATTTTAAGAGATAATAGTTTCAGTAATACAGTAACACAAATACCTTTGCCATGGTAAAAAAAATAGAATTTCATGTTGGTGAATTAACACGGATTTATAGTGATTTTCAGTCATTTCTAGATGAATCCCTAGTAGTTGTGACTAATAAAAATGAATTGAAGGAGTATCTAGATTATGTGAAAGGTCAAAACGATTACTTTAATGATTATATAAATAATTTGAATACTGAAAATTCAACTCATTTATATGGTTTAGTTGGAGGGATTTGTAGATTTTTTTCTGAGTTTAATTGGTTTGAAGATTATGTATTTTATACCAAAGCACAAGGGTTTAAAATTAAACTTACCGAAGAGGCGCATTTTATTTACAATTACTTTCAAAAAGTAAAATTGAAAAAATAGAACTTATTCAAGAAAAATTTCTATCAAATGATATTGTCCATTCTATTTTAATTGAAGACTTGGAAAAATTTAAAAATACAACCTTTGAGCCTACGGACTTAAAGATTTTATCGATAGATGATAGGCTTCTAGAAGCAAATGGATATTGTAGAAAACAAGAAAGAAAGAGTGTATTCTTTTATCTCAGAAGTTCAAAAGTTGATTTAGGTATAAATGAAACAACATTACCATGGTGAAATTAGAGGAGTTGAAAAATATTCATTCAGAGTATATTGATTAGAAAGTAAGAAAGAATCCTTTGATATAGGAGAATATACTGACTATGTTAAAGGTGAAATGATAGTTTATGACAGATATATTGAAACTAATGATTTGTCAGTTATCAATACTGAAATTCCCAGAGCAATTTGCCGTTTTTTAGATGAATTTAATGTTGATTTCGACTTTTAGAAAGAAGCTCGAATTTATTTTGATAGAATGGAAGCAGCTTTAAATAATCTTGCCTTGAAATCTTAAATTTCCCTCCAGCTCCGCCGAAGTTGTACTTCTGCGAGAAATAATTTTTGAAGGATGTAACGGTTAAGCATAAGCCAATCTAGTTTTACACTTCTAAGTGTTTTGACTATTTTATACATTTTTCTTAAGCCACTCCAATTTGTGCGATAGCAAATTCTATTACTTCGCTATGTGCTATAGAAATCATATCTTTATCTCCTTTAAATATAGAATTAGGTAAGTTTAAATCAATGACTGATCAAGAAATAATAGCGCATTATCGGGGTACAAACATCGAAAGGTTAATTGAGTTGGCAGAAGATATTTGGTCCATTCGGGCTGAATTTAGGGTTCACCTTTTAAACGAATTAACGGCGCGGAATGAAATTGAATTGGTTAGGAAAGTGAAAGTTAAATTGGATACGCCAATTATACCCAAAGAAATTGAAAACGACGAAAAAAATCGATTCTATTATTTACCGCTTATACTGTTATTACTACCTATTGGAGCTTTGCTGGATCATTTCGTAAAGTTATCTGCTTTTTCGCATGATCCCGCTCCTGAAACTGGATCGCTAATAATTGGATTAATCTGTGCTACAATTTATTTTATTCCAGTTGTTCTTGCTTTTCGCAAGCGTTATATATTTATTTGGATAAGTATTGGACTTTATTTTTTATGGACTTTTATCTTCTTCGTAATCATGGGAGTTACTATAATGGAATTTGATCTAATGATAGGGCTAGAACTTATTGTAAGGGTTGGACTATTGATATATCTTCTGTTAATGGCCGTCGAGGTTAAGGAGCTTCGGAATAAGTTAAAAAGCAATAAGAAATATTAATTTTTTTCTCAGATAAACCAATATTAAAAAAAACTAAACCAATGAAAACAATTATTTTATCCTTATCAATCTTTCTTTTAACGAGTTCAGTAACGACAATAGACTATTCTAAAATCGAAGAGCAAAGTGTTCATGTTCAGGTAAATGGAAGCATCAATTAAAGTCTTTAAATGAAAAATGGTGGTATATAGTTAATTGATAATGAAAGAGATTTAATTGAAAAAAGTATAAGAATTTAATTCTAGTTGGAATTCAATCGTAATCTAATCGTTTGGAGATTCAATCGTAATTGGGATTGAAACTGTTTTTACACTACTCACGTTTTCTCCATTGATAGTTCCTGGCTTCCATGAGCCGAGTGACGTACTGACACGCAGTTTGATTATTTTATCAATTTTGGGTGAAATTCCTTGAATTATTTTTATATCATTGATTTTTTTATCAGCTTCCACTCGAAATGATACTATCACATTTGCACTAAATTTTTCTTCTGTCAAATCTTCAGGAAAGGGAAGCCCATAATTGACAAGGTCATAAAACGCTTGAATCTTGAATTTAAAAGTCGCCTCCACATCTGGTTTGATATTATCTACGATTACTTTCTCCTCTTCAACAGGAGCGGCCGGTGGTGCAGGATAATATACTTTTCTATCCCTTTCAATTTTCTTTTCACTATCACCGCCATTCATAATTCTTGGTAAATACAAAACATGTTGATCTGCGGGCGAAGTGTAGTCTGTTGTTTTTATAACATTTCCAGTGGTGTCATATTCTTTCCATACACCTGATGATTTATAACTGTTGGCATATTGAAGGTGCTTAATTTTTCCATTTAAGTGATAGATCTTAATTGTAAGAAACTCATTTTTCATTATAAGTTCTCGTTCTATTGTTCCATCCAAATGAAAAAATGTTGTTTTTCCATCGCTGATTTCGCCATTTTCTAAATTGGATATTACTTTCAGTTTTCCTGTTGTGTAGAATTCCTTGTGCTCCCCATGCCATTGCCCGTTTTTTAAATTTCCATCAATTTTTACATTTCCATTAGGATGAAGGTTTAAGCAGTGCCCAGTATAATCGCTAAACATGCTATCTCTGCAGCATACCTCTTGAGCGTACAATGCCAAAGGGGAAAAGGTTAAAGTAAAGAGTAAAAAAACCAAATTAATTTTTTGCATGTCTTTGTTTATTATTTTCTGAAAACAGTTGGGTCAAATTAAAGCTTTAAAATTACTAAACTCTCCTAACCACCGCGTTCTTCTCAAAAATCACCTTTTCCTGATTGAATTTTTGAATTTTCGACCGAATCAAGACAAAAGTAAGCAACACCGTAAGTTTAGCTACTAAATACAAGAAAGGCGAAGCTAGATTGAGTGTTTGAACCGCAGCTCCTCGTTTTGAAGCAAGAATATCTTGGTCTAAGTTTGTTAACAATGGATTCGGAAGTTGAAGAATTGCAAATTCCAAGACGAGTAATCCCAGGCCAATCAGAACAATCACATTTATGTTTTTGATAACAGAAGTGTTTTTTGACCCAATGATGAAAAGAGCGACTCCTTCAAGAACTGAAATGACGCCGTAGAGCATATTTCCATTGTTATTTATTGCTGCGAACAAAAGCATTGCGACTCCAATAGCAATCAGGACAAATGAAATCTTTAGAAAAGAATCCACGCCACTCATTTTATGCACGAAAGCCAATTCAACTTTTAACCGTTTTGCTCTTTCTTTTCTTTCTATAGGACTTAACTCGTTGGCAGTAGGCGAACCTTTTGGGTAAAATATCTTATTGGAAAGATCATCTCGTAACCTTTTGTCTTTCAGTGGCTCTAGAATACTGTTTGGAAAAACACCGCTATTCAATTGGTCAATTCCTTCCTTCGCTTTTTTCGCTATAATTTTGTAATTCATAGTGGTACTCCAAGTAGATTGGTTTCAAATACTCAAAATTAATTTTAATTATAAATTACGCAAGAAATTATTCGCACATCAAAATTATTTATGTCGCGAAAGTAGGCGTATAAAAGCAACAAAGTGCACTTAAACCGGTCCTCCTATTTTAGATCACAACTTCCCAAACGTCAATCCAAGACGAATTCCAAATTCCGTGTATTGCGAAGCATTAAGATAGATTCCAGCCACAAAGCCAACGTTCTTTTTGTGGATATGAAAATCCATTCCAATAGGAACAACGATAAAGTTCACGGATTCACTTTCGTAACGCGGTTCAACGTCTACACCCAATGCACCCAAACCATCAACCGTAGCGTTGTTAACACTTGTCGTGCGAATCAAGGTTTGGTAGCCAAAACCAGCATAAGGACGCACCGAAAAGGATTCTGAAATTCCTCTATTGATCCCAACCCGTAAGTTGTATTGTCGGTAGCCAATAACCGCATTTGGATTCTTAAATGAACCACCAAGTGCTAAATCTGCTCCCAGGCGCAAATAGAAATGCTTTTTTAAAACGGCGTTAAAGCCCGCTGTACCATGAAACAATCCTTCTCCTTGAACTGTTGTTCCCGCGCCACCTTGTACATCGCCATAAAAGGCATTTTCGCTTTGAGAATAAGTGGTGGAATAGCATCCAAGTGCCAAAAAAAGAATTAAATTTTTCATGATTGCGTAGTTACTGATGTAATTTATAAATGTTCTAATTTCACACAAATGTAAAATAATTATTCTCAAAAGTGCGCTTTTAATGTAACTAAAATGTTCGTTTTCTTCATCGGGAAATAGGAGAAGGAATAAAAAAAAACTACGGTCGAGCTTTTACACCGCGTGTTTTCTAGCCACAAAACAAAAAATCCCGCACGATTGATTCGTACGGGAATAATTTATAACGTTAAACCAGGTAGTTATGCGCTGCGAAAAAATAGAAAAGCGAGTAGGGCACAGGTCGATTCAAAACAAGTGAATCTCTTGAATCACAAAGACAAATTACCTAAAGAGCCATGCTACTTGTCCACCCAAATTGTCTGTTTGTGTAATGTCGATGTCTATTCCAATGCCATTTACCGGTTGCCCATGAAAATGTTGCACCAATTGAAAGCCACGCTTGTCAACATCTGGAACGTTACTTTCTGATTTCCAGTAATGCTGAAACTTCAAGTTCAAGTACAATTGCGCACTGTTCAAGATGCATCCCGCACCAACGTAAAGTCCGGGAACATATCCTTGGCTAAAAACGGCATCGTACCAATTGTTGCAATAGTCAATAACGTCGGCTGCAGAAGTTCCTTGCTCAATGCCTTCCAAATCACACCAAACAGATACTCTTTCTGGAAAACCGACTATAGCCGCATTTTCTGCCGCATACGTACCGTAAGCAGTTCCCATTAATCCACTTGGACTCCAACCTGCTCTGCGAACGTGCTGAACAGGTATCAAGGCCAAGCCCGAATCTAAAATAATGTTGGCTTCTGCCGGTGTTAAGTCATTCGATTGTGCCGATTCAATTGACAAGTAGCGCACACAAAAAGTATAACCTTGTGCTTTAAATTGTGCGGCAACAGCTGCAGTGATTACAGTGTCTGCGTCGAATCCTTTCAATCCGCTGGGTGCGTTTTGCACATTTCCCAATAACGTTCCTTTGGCCATGTTGGTATAGATTTTAGTTTGGCCCTAAAATACAACATCGCGAATGACAAATGATAGGGTATATGTGCGTGATTTTCTATTCTTCTAATGATTTCTTGTCCAGTAAATGATACTGTGTTTGTTCAGGAACACAATACACGTCATGTGCTTCTCCCGACCAAACTTACGGTTAATGAAATGGAATCGATAGAATTTTAATTTAGTGGAAAAACAGGCTTAGAATCTAATATGCACTATTGCTTTATTGTAAGTTTAAAGGTTCTTTTAAGATTCTCGTAAAATGAGTAAGGGAATCTTAGAGTAAAATGCCATATTCAGCGACAAGCTCGTTTGAAAGAGGTTTTCCCAGAAACCTTTATTCCGTTTAATCAATGTAATTAAACCAACTTCATTCGTTTTCGCAAAATAAGTTAATTCATCTTCGATATCAGTGCCGAACAATTCATGATATTTATGTTCAAATTGCTTCATATATTGTTCAGTAACAATTTTCTCAGATGCCTTTTTATCTGTCCGCAACTTGCTTTCATTTATATGAACGATATCAATTTTCGACTCCCAATTCTGTGCCAATTCTAGCAAGGGTTGTATTTCATTCTGAGATGAAATTAGAAGATCATCCAAAGCTAGCATAATATTTTTTGGGGTGTCTAAACTTGCATGGTTAGGCACACAAATAACTGGGCTGGTGCACTTTTTTATTACACTCGCTGTCATTGATCCAAAGAAGAGTTTTCCAATCCCCGAAGCACCTCTTGTTCCCATAACGATCATTGAGTTGTTTTCTGCACTATCTTCTATTTTTACTATTGTATTTATTAAAGAACCTGAAATGGATTTTGTTTCAAACTCGCTGTTAACGTGGTGATCGAGGTCTTTGAATTGTTTTAACAGTTCCTGAAGTTGCTTTTCTGAATCTTTCTGTAATGGCAGAATGATGTGAACTCCTCCAGCTTCAGCCATCTGAGCAGGATAAGAATAAGTGTTAATTATATGAAATTTGCAAGGGGTGTTATGGTATAGATCTGCAGCATAGCTCATGGCTTTCCACGCATTATCAGAGAAATCCGACGGTAAAATAATTTGTTTCATAATTGATGTGTTAATAAAATTAGTAAACGTCCATCCTTTGAGCAAAAGCTTCTTAGTAAAAACATCTATGTTCACGAGTATTTCAGCGTCAAGAATGGCATTGATTGCTACCCAGAGTAGGTGTGAAAACAACCTAGTCGATAGGGGCTGTTGTGTAATGTCATATGACATCTTCAACCTTGAATAGTATTGTAATGATTTATTCACCATAAATCTAGTTCTTATTAAACTTCAAGGCGCTGTAGAATCTCTCGCAATGGGATGATAATAATCATATATAAAGTCTATTGGCATCTATTTAAGCGTACATTACCAGAGATATGGTTTTGTATCTATATAAAACACCAAATTAACTGTCGTTTGTTTGTCAAATGGATGTTAAGGGCATTGCTTAATTACTCCATTATGAAAAAAATATTGATTATTGAAAACAACAAGACCGACAGGGCTAGATTAACAAAATTACTGGTATTAGCAAAATATGAAGTTATAATAGCAGACAATGGGAATGAGGGAGTTGAAAAGGTGAGGGCAGAAAATCCTGATTTGATCATTTGCGGAATCATGCTTGCGGAACTTGACGGTTATGATGTGTTGAGAATTCTTAAAAAAAGTGTGAAAACGCGCGGTATACCTTTTATATTTTTCACAGAAAAAAATGAGCGTGCTGATTTAAGAAAAGCCATGAATTTGGGAGCTGATGATTTTATTATTAAGCCCCTGGAAGATTCTGATTTATTTGAAGCAATTGAAATGCGCTTAAAAAGGCCTTCCGATAGTAACAAAGAGATCGATAATACTAAAGTCCCATTACAAACTGAAGTGCCTCGTTCTAAAGGAATTCAAGAATTAACTGATCTTCCAAAAAACAGAAAAGAAAAGAAATTCAGTAAGAATGAAGAAATTTATAGAGAAGACGATTATGCTAACTATCTCTACTATATTAATTCTGGAAAAGTCAAGTTTGAAAAAACAGACTCGCATGGAAAGCATATCATAATTCGAATTTTATCAGAAGGTGAATTTTTTGGTTTTCCCCCTCTACTTCTAAAAGATAGTTATACGAGTACCGCGATAGCAATTGATGCTTCCAGCCTTTCGATTATTCCAAAGGATGATTTTTTAGACTTGATAGAAAAGAACAAAGAGGTTTCCGCTAAATTCATAATATTACTTTCTGAATACCTACTAGATGGGGAGGAAAAGCAATTAGAGCTAGCGTATTCTCCTGTGGTAGAAAGAGTAGCCATTGCGCTGCTTAATAGTATTGAAAATTGTGAGCAAAAAGCCAATGAAATGCCACATATAGATACTTCCCGTGAAGATTTAGCTAGTATCGTTGGAACAGCAAAAGAATCGTTAATTCGAGAGCTGTCACAATTAAAGAAAGATGGAATTATCGAAATTAAAGGGCATGATGTTTTTATCTTGGATTCAGATCGCTTAAGGGCTATTGCAAACGGTTTTTAGCAGTACAATGTGGTTCTGATCGTAAAAGATCACTCTAACGCATGATTTTTATCAGCACTCTATTGGCATAAATAGGCAACCTTTGAATTAATCAGAATATTTCGAAATACTCTTAAGTACTACGGGTAATGTCTCGACTCTGACACATACAATATTTGTATGAAAGAACAGTATTGCAGTTATCTTATTCATTACGTTTTAATAACAGAGTGTATGAACACCGATAAGACTAAGATGAGATCGGCAGGATTAATTAATGAGGCCAAAAATCTAAACTATTATGAATATTTACATTCAAAACATGGTATGCCAGTGTTGCAAGATGACGGTTGCAAGAGAATTAAAAAAAATGAATTTGTACTATACCAACCTTGAATTAGGAGAAGTACAATTAAAGAATCCAATTACTGGAAAGCAAAAAGCCGAACTAAAAAGAAACTTGCATTCATTCGGACTTGAACTTATGGAAGATGAAAACGTGATTTTGGTCGAAAAAATAGTCGCCATTATTGTAAAGATGATTCATGAGTCAGAAGGATTGCCAGCGATAAATTTTTCCGTTTTTTTAACCAATGAGTTAAATCAAGATTATCATTCTTTATCTGCTTTGTTTTCTAATATAAAGGGGGTTACAATTGAACATTTTATAATTCAGCACAAAATTGAAAGAGTAAAGGAATTAATCACGTATGACGAATTGAATCTCACGGAAATATCTTATTCATTGGATTACAGTAGTGTACAACATTTGTCCAATCAATTTAAAAAAGTCACAGGGTATACGCCCACGTTCTTCAAGAATACTGATAACGGGAAACGAGTTTCTTTGGAAAGCCTATAGTTTCTTTAATGCTAGAATTTTGTAAGTCTTATCCCGAATTACATAACATATTTAGCGGATTAAGTCGTGATATTAGCTGAGTAGTAAAAATTGATTTATTACTCCAAAATAATCGACATGAAAACCAACGGAGAATTACAAAAAGATGTTATAAACGCCATTAAATGGGAGCGGTCCTTAGAAGAGGCTGAAATTGGGGTAACAGCCAAAAGTGGTGTGGTAACACTATCAGGTGTTGTTGATAGTTACTCAAAAAAACTCAGGGCTGAGAATGCAGCAAAAAACATACATGGTGTAAAAGCATTAGCAGTGGGTATTTCGGTAGACTATGGATTTTTTTTCAAAAAAAATGATACTGAAATTGCGGCTGAAATAATCAATGTTTGGAAATACAATTGGGAAGTACCAAACGACAGAATCAAGGTGAAAGTAGAGGATGGCTGGGCCTTTCTGGAAGGCGAAGTAACATGGAAGTTTCAAGAGGAAGCATCCGAAGCTGCGATAATGAACCTACTCGGTGTAAAAGGGATTACCAACTTAATTACAGTTAAATCTTTAGCGAATGATATTTTGGATAAGGTTGATATTGAAAACGCCTTCATTCGCAATTGGGGAATCAATGCTAGAGATATTAAAGTAGAGGTGGATCACTATAACGTTAGACTTAGCGGAACAGTCCATTCGTTGCATCAAAAGGACGAAGCTGGACGTTTGGCTTGGAATGCAAATGGCGTTTCTTCCGTCAATAATGAATTGACTGTAATACATTAATTCAACTTAAAATAACAATAGTATGACTTATGAAAATGTTTATCAATTCGCTGGAATGCACGTCGTCTGGTGGATTATTTGGCTAGTCCTAATGTTTTGGATTTTTGCCATTCCCTACGACATACCTGGGCAAAGAAAAAAAAAGGATTCGGCACTGGATATTTTAAAGAGACGTTTTGCTCTTGGTGAAATAGGCAAAGAAGAATTTGTGGAATCGAAAACACTGCTGCAAGATTAATACCTCTTAAAAAAAGCGGTCCACCTGTTTTTTAGCCAGCAGTCGTAGTTTATTTATTGCGAATGGCGTTCACCCAATTTAGGACTTATTCAACCTTGTATTTCTAGATAAATTGATAGCGAAGCGTCATACCAATAACTTGTTGCAACAGCATTACTTTTTGATTAAGGCTTTCAAACAAATAGGATAAATCAAGGAGAATCGCCGAGACCTTATATGGGTCTTCGGGGTTCGTACCCCCAAAATTCGATCACCATAGAAAACACAAATGGACCACTACAAAAAAAATAGTTTGACCCTTAAAGGTGCCGTAGCTCTTGGCACAGGAGTAATGATTGGAGCGGGAATTTTTGCACTGTTAGGCCAGGTAGCCGAACTGTCTGGAACTTGGTTCCCATTTATTTTTCTAATTGGTGCCATTATTTCAGGTTTTAGTGCCTATTCATACATTAAAGTCTCGAATGCTTATCCTTCTGCAGGAGGGATCGCAATGATATTAATGAAAGCTTATGGTAAAACAACCTTAACTGCAGCTGCCTCTGTTCTAATGGCACTTTCTATGATTATAAATGAAAGTTTAGTGGCAAGAACTTTTGGCTCTTACACCTTGCAGCTTTTTGATTTGGAAATGAATTCTTTGTGGGTGCCAGCATTAGGTGTCGCGCTATTAATACTTGCATATATTATTAATGTTTCTGGAAATAAGGTTATCGGGAAAACTTCTCAATTCATGGCTTTTATAAAAATCGCGGGCATAATTGTGTTTGCCATAGGAGGTTTATGGGTTGCCGATTTCACTTTAAGTGACGTTGTACCTTCGTCTGATCATGTAAATAATTATTCGGCCGCAAGTTACATTGGTGCTATTGCACTTTCAATATTGGCTTATAAAGGATTTACAACGATTACGAATAGTGGGGGAGAAATTACCAAACCTCACAAAAATGTGGGAAGGTCAATCATTATTTCACTGCTCATTTGTACAATAGTCTATTTTTTAGTTGCCATATCTGTAAATTCCAGTCTAACAATCGCTGAAATTGTCCAAGCAAAAGATTACTCTTTAGCAGAAGCTGCAAAACCTGCTTTTGGAAATTATGGTCTCTATTTTACAGTAGGAATAGCCATTGTAGCTACAATTTCAGGGGTGATTGCCAGCATTTTTGCCGTGTCACGCATGACCGCAATGCTAACAGACATGAATCTTATACCACATAGCCATTTTGGAATGTCAGGAAGCATACAAAAGCACATGTTAATCTATGTAGTTGTCATTGCAATTACCTTAACCATATTCTTTGACTTATCGCGAATTGCTTCCATTGGAGCAATATTCTACTTAGTGATGGACATGATTGTGCATTGGGGCGTTTTTAAACATTTAAGAAAGGATGTAAATGCCAATGGGGTCATATTGATAACCGCATTATTACTTGACTTAATTGTATTAGTTGCTTTTTTATGGATCAAGGCCAGTTCTGATATTTTCGTTGTTATTATTTCAGCAATTGGAATTGTTTTAGTGTTCGCAGGGGAGAAATGGTTTTTACATTGGAAAACAACTTAAATTAAATCAAATGAAAAATAGAAATTTACTTTATTCACTACTAATTTTAGTCACTATGCTTGGATTTTATTCGTGTGCAACTATACCTAAAAATGCGACTGCTGTTCAGCCATTTGAAAAGGAAAAATACCTTGGCAAATGGTACGAGATAGCTAGGTTTGATTTTAAGTTTGAAAGGAATTTAAATAATACTACCGCAGAATATTCACTGAATGAAAATGGAAGCATTAAGGTGGATAACCAAGGATATAATACTCTAAAAAGTGAATGGAAACAAGCGATCGGGAAAGCAAAGTTTGTAAAGGGAGACAGTATAGCTATGCTCAAAGTTTCCTTCTTTGGACCTTTCTATAGTGGATACAACGTTATAGCAATTGATGCGGAATATAAATATGCCCTTATTGCTGGTAAAAATCTAAACTATTTATGGATTTTATCTCGTGAAACCATAATCCCTGACGGTATTAAGACTGAATACCTGAAAATAGCAGAAAACGTTGGTTATGACACAGCTAAGCTATTGTGGATTAAACACGATAAAAAGAAATAATTAAAGCAGATAACGATGTATATGAAGCGTTAAAGCTAAGCGCGGTAGGGCAAACACCGAAAGAAAACTGAATGATATTAAAACGACTATTCAACGATTTTATTAACAGTAAAAAGGCTGGCGGACTAATTTTAGTTTTCGTGACAGTTCTTTCACTTGGGCTGGCAAATTCGCCTTGGCAGACAGGTTATATTAACTTTTGGCATTTTGAATTGGGAGAGCATAGTATCGTTCATTGGATTAATGACGGACTGATGACCATTTTTTTTCTATACATTGGTTTGGAGTTAAAACGAGAAATATACGAGGGTAAACTTTCCGAACTTAAAAGTGCTGCGCTGCCATTTTTTGGAGCATTAGGCGGTATGGTTGTTCCAGCTGGATTGTTTTTATTGCTCAACTTTGGGACAGATACTCAAGGGGGGACAGGTATTCCAACGGCAACAGACATTGCTTTTGCAATAGGTATTTTGTCTCTGTTGGGTAAGCGGGTTCCAACATCTCTGAAAATATTTCTAACAGCGCTGGCAATAATAGATGACCTTGGGGCAATCATTATCATTGCAATTTTCTACACGACCTCAATTGCTTTTGTAAATTTATTTATTGCGTTAGGCATATTTGGTTTTCTAATCCTTTTGAACCAACTCAAGGTTCGCAACTTAATTCCATATTTAATTGGTGGAGTAGCAATGTGGTATTTCATGATGAATTCAGGTGTTCACCCTACAATTACAGGTGTATTATTAGCATTTGCGGTTACTTTTGGCAACGGTGGAGAAAAATCTTCTTCATATATTCTTAAGGATTTCTTAAGCAAACCAGTAGCATTTCTTATTCTGCCATTGTTTGTCATTGCCAACACTTGCATTTCATTCAGTGAGAATTGGCAAAGCGGATTGGGACACGCAAGCAGTTTAGGAATTTTCGCTGGACTGATCATCGGAAAACCTTTGGGCATTTGGCTCTTCTCATTTATTGGTGTCCGTCTAGGGTTTTGTACTCTGCCGAAAGAGTTGAAATGGGGAAATATAATCGGTGTCGGTTTTTTGGCAGGAATTGGTTTTACAATGTCAATTTTTATTACGCTTCTTGCGTTTGACGATACAGAGGTAGTGAATAATTCAAAAATTGCTATAATTATTGCTTCAGCTGTTGCAGGAATAATAGGTTTTATCTGGCTCAAGAAGACACTTAAATCGCCAATTGAAAATAACGAACGTTCTTAACGAAACAAAATGGACTTCCTAAATCGGCGAGGAAGTCCATTTTTCGTATCCTATTCAGTTGTCAGCGTGTGCTTGTAAGTGGGTTTTGGCATCGGTAGTATAATTCGTGCTCAACCCTGCATTTGCTCTTGCTCAAAGCCAACATGAGCAAAAAGGGTGAACTCTTGACGCCTATTTGCCTTCCTCTCTAAAATTATACAACTCTCCAACCTAATTGTGTAACGCAACAGCACGTTAAAACAGGCACCTTTATAACGAACTGATAATTCATTCACTGCGTAATAAAAAAGCAATGAAAAAGGTTAAAATGCATTAAAAATTATCCCAACAAACTAAAACATAAAAAATGACAGAAAATTATCCAAAGAAAATAGAAAGTATAGCTGAACTTACTTTAGCTCTCAATAATTGCGAATTAAACAAAACGGAAAATTGCTACTTAAATGTAATGAGAAGCGTGAACATTCCTCTCGCTGAATGGGAAAAACATTACAAATTCAATGATGATCAACCTGGAAGAGTTTGTTTATCACAGACAGAAGGTTATGACTTGTTTTTATCGTGCTGGGAAAAAGGGCAAGAAGGGCCTATTCATGATATCGATTCTGAAGAGGCATGGATTCATCCAATCTGTGGAAAGTTTATTGAAGAGAGGTTTAGGCTATCTAATAACACACTGGATCGAGTAAGTTCCGTTATGTTAACTACTGAAAGTTATTCTTACATGCAAAAATCAAAGACCATCTTTAAGTATATAAATGCCTATGAAACCAGATCCATATGCCTGCACTTATACTCTCGACCTATAACGGAATGGAGAGAGTATGATGAAGAAACGGGACAAACTAAGATGGTAAAGCATGAATACGATGCAATCCTTAATCCAGAGTTAAAATAATGGAAGGAATTCATGCAGAGCTATTCTTAACTTTCTTCAGGTTGAAGGCAATTCATAAAAAAAGAAACTTGAACACCTGCGTCGCGATTGTAGGAAATCTTGCTATGCACGTTCCCACGATGTTAGGCAGCCTGTCAGGAATTGAATCCTCATTTGATCAATTAAGCGTTTTTTCAATTGAATTTATGCCCAATAAAGAGAATAAATAAGGTTACAAATAAATGAAAATGCAATGTCAAAATTTAATGAATTAATTCAGGAAGAAACACCCTTGCTAGTTGACTTCTACGCTATATGGTGTAGTCCGTGCAAAGTGCTTTCTCCAATCCTCAAAGAGGTGAAAACTGAGTTAGGAAATCAGCTCAAGGTAATCAAAGTTGATATTGACAAAAACCCTCAAGTAGCATCGCATTATGACGTGAGTGGTGTGCCCACAATTATATTGTTTCAAAAGGGCGAACAACTTTGGAGGCAATCAGGGCTGGTACCGAAAAACCAGCTTATTGATACAATAAAATCAAAAATCACCAAAATAAAATAGTACGCTGTTATGAAAAAGAACATGGGGTCAAGAGACCGAATATTTAGATTTGGATTGGCCATTATTATTGCGATTTTATTCTTTACCGATTTAATCAGTGGCACTTTAGCTTTGATAATGCTGCTTGTTGTGGGCATTCTTCTTATTACCAGTTTCATTAATTTTTGTCCTCTGTATTACCCTTTTAGAATAAGTACACGAAAAAAAGGTGAAAAATGAAATCATCTAATGAGGCAGATAAAAGTTCGTCCAATCGAATGGCTATTAGAATTAAAACAGTTAAAAAATAAAAGATGGAATCACATTATTATAACGTTGATATAGATTGGGGAAACAGCCGCAAAGGCATTGTTTGTTCCCCAGAATTGAACAAGAAAAATGGCGTTTGTATTGAAGTAGCCACACCATCAGAATTCCCAAAAGGTATTGAAGGGATTTGGTCGCCAGAACATTTATACGTTGCCTCTGTCAGTGGTTGTTTAATGACTACTTTTTTGGCCATTGCCGAAAATTCCTCTCTTGAATTTACAAGCTTTAGTTGCAAAGGAAAAGGGAGAATGGACAAAGTTGAAGGTAAATTAATGATGAGTGTTATCCTACTTTACCCTACGGTAGTCATCCATAATGAGAAATACATTGACAAGGCCACACGTATTTTGAAAAAAGCAGAAGATGCCTGTTTGATATCCCATTCCATTAAGTCAAAAGTCGTGATGGAACTCAATATTGAAGTGAAACCTTTATTAATTGCAAGCAAATGAACTACTTCGAATCGAAAATAATGACAAATACAACGATAAATGTTGTCCGCATAAAAGTTGAAAATGCCTTAAAGGAGAATGGGTTTGGCGTGCTCACAGAAATAGACATTCAGGCGACAATGAAGGAAAAGTTGAATAAGGCCTATTTGCCTCACCTTATTTTGGGTGCCTGCAATCCTGTTTTTGCAGATAAAGTACTTTCTGTCGATCAACATATTAGTTTGATGCTGCCGTGTAATGTTACCATTCGTGAGTTAGAAAACACCACGATTGAAGTAGCGGTTATTAATCCAATAGAGGCGATGAAGTCCATTGATAACCCGATGATTGAAGGCTACGCAAAGGAAGTAAGTGAAAAATTAAATCTGGCTTTAAAAAATAGTTAAATCACTAAAATAGAAAAATGGAAACAACTAAAAAACTAGGCATCTGGATGGATCATTCAACTGCACAATTGATAAATATCAATTCCGAAAAAAATAGCCACGCTATTAATTCAAACTTTACTCATGACACAAAAGAAGAGGCCTTAAATAGAAGTGAAAATATCATGCATAACAAAAGACAACAAATGCATGAAGTCTTTTATAAAGAAATAGGCGATCAGATTTTGAAATACGACCACGTTCTACTATTTGGTCCGACAAACGCAAAAACAGAGCTTCACAATTACTTGAAAATGGATGTAAACTTTAAGGATATAAAAATTGACGTTGAATCTGCAGATAAGCTCTCAGAGAATAAGAAAGATGCCTTTGTGAAGAAGCATTTTAAATAGGAGCGTGTTCCATTAGCATTGGGCCTGTTTAATAATACCGGGCTTGAGTATGAATCCCGACTGGTAAAAGTGTCCAGATACATCTTTGCTCTTCTCAAAAATTAATCGGCTGTTTATTATTTCGTTTTAGCGACAAATGGTAAAGTGATTCTTGCTTCTGCGGCTTTTGAAAATGTGAAAATTCCAGCGGTCAATTTGAATGAAGAAGAAACGACATCCGATCAAACTTAAACTGCTTATAAGATTAAAAAATGAAAGCCAAACGAATTTTTACGACACTATCAATAATTGCTATTACAGCTATTGTTTTATTTTCTCTAAATAATCCAAGAGTGCTTTGGGCCTTCGTCGTAGTTGGACCAATCATCATCATTGGGATTGTAGATATCATCCAGTCAAAACATGCAATTCGCAGAAATTTTCCCGTTTTGGGTAATTTCAGATACATGCTAGAAAATATCCGACCAGAATTAATGCAGTATTTTGTAGAAACGGATACTGAAGGTGCACCTATCAACAGATTGTTTCGAACACTAATTTATCGCCGCGCAAAAAAAGTGAACCACACCACTCCTTTTGGGACACAACTAGATGTTTACCTTGAAGGGTACGAATGGATGGATCATTCCAATTATCCAAAGAATCATTCAGACTTACTAGACGAGCCAAGAGTTGTTATCGGAGGTGAAAATTGCACAAGACCTTATTCGGCAAGTATTTTAAATATTTCAGCCATGAGTTTTGGGTCATTGAGTAAAAACGCAGTGCTTGCATTGAATACCGGTGCGAAGATTGGAGGATTTGCGCATAATACGGGTGAAGGTGGAATAAGTCCATATCACTTAGAACCAGGTGGCGATTTAATCTGGCAAATTGGTACTGGTTATTTTGGATCTAGAACAAGTGAAGGTAATTTTTGTCCGGATACATTTCAAAAAAACGCCAAAGTTGAGAACGTTAAGATGATAGAGATTAAAATTTCTCAAGGGGCAAAACCAGGTCATGGAGGAATTTTACCTGCAGCAAAAAACACGGAAGAAATTGCAGCAATTCGAAATGTTGAGCCATTCACGGATGTAATTTCTCCTTCTGGACACACGGCCTTTTCTAACCCTGAAGAATTAATGTGGTTTATAAAGCAATTGCGGGAGCTGTCTGGAGGCAAACCAATTGGATTTAAACTGTGTATAGGTAAAAAAAAGGAGTTTGAAGATTTGTGCGAAGCAATGATATCAACTGGGGTAAAACCAGATTTCATAACCATTGATGGTGGAGAAGGTGGAACCGGAGCTGCGCCAATTGAATTTTCCAATTCATTGGGAATGCCCTTAAAAGATGGGCTGGTGTTCGCCATTGATACCTTAATCGGGTTTGATTTAAAAAAGGACATTAAAGTAATTGCTTCTGGAAAAGTGTTTAGTGGGTTTCATATCGCCAGATTAATCGCGATAGGAGCGGACATGGTCAATAGTGCCAGAGCGATGATGCTGGCGACAGGTTGCATTCAGGCTTTAAAATGCAATACCAATACCTGTCCTACAGGCGTGGCCACACAAGATAAAAACCTCATGAGAGGATTAGTAGTGAAGGATAAATCCCAAAGAGTTGCCAATTTCCATGAAGAAACCATTATGAGTTTTATTCAATTGATGGCGGCTACTGGGGTTTCAACTCCAAGAGAATTGAATAGGGCACATATAAATAGAAGGTCAAGCATGAATCAAGTACAAAAATACAATGAAATATATCCTGATGTTGAGATCGGAAAGTACCTGTAATTCAGTCAGAGCAAATCAGTTGGTGATTTAGCTAAAACGTGAGGCCAATTGTTTAAAGGTTCGCCTGGAGGCCATTTTTCTGATAAGATTGAAAAACTAGCAGGCCTAAGACTAAATATTTAAATAATTCAAAACAAAATAATTATGAACGAAGCACATTTACATTTAGCATTGAACCATTTACCGATTGTAATTCCTATGGTTGGAATATCAATAATGGTTAGCGGGTTCTTTTTAAAATCGGAACTCTTAAAACGTGCTGCCTACTTTATATTTATTGGTGGAGCAATTACGGCATTTGCAGCTTTCTCAACAGGAGAAGGCGCCGAAGAAATGATTGAGGGATTTCAAGATGTAGATGAAAATATCATTAAAAGTCACGAAGAAACTGCTGAAATATTTTCAATGTTAATTTATTTTGTTGGTGGAATTTCCTTAATTGGCTTATGGTTAAATTGGAAAAAGAAGCCCTTCTCAAAAGCGCTTTCAATTACAACACTTGCTGTTGCCGTTATCGCTTTATTGTATGCAATACAAACCGGTACAACTGGTGGCGAAATTAGACATCCCGAAATTCGAGTAGATGGACAGAATGATTAGAATAAACCAGGTGTTAAATCGTATTAAGAAATTGATCAAGATTTTGCAAATCGAACGGATAGTATTATTATGATGGAAGACGGGAAAATTATTGAATAATCTAAGTACGATTGGCCTGACCGAACTTGTTCCTCATTCTTCATTCACAAGAGGTGAAGTGTATCTTCAATATCGAAAATGGCTTCATTTGGCTCAAAATAACGTGATTTATAAAGTTTAGGAAGGCTGATCTAAAGAACCCACCTAATTATACAATTTTCAGATCAAATTGTGTAACGAAATAAGAGATCAAATCAAGCACCTTTATAGGGCAATGGGAATTCACTCACTGCTCTTAATAAAGGCGAAATGAAAAGTAACTCAGAATTGCAACAAGATGTTCAAAATGCTATTAATTGGGAACCATTTATTCATACTGCAGAAATTGGGGTAACGGCCAAAGATGGTGTGGTAACTTTATCAGGATCAGTTAACAGTTATTCAAAAAAAATAAATGCTGAAAATGCAGCCAAAAAGGTAGAGGGAGTGAAGGCTATCGCAGAGGATATCACTATAGATTATGGTGATTCTTTTAAAAAGAATGACACCGAAATTGCTCAAGAAATACTCGCTGCATGGAAATACGATTTGTCAGTTCCCAATGATAAAATCAAAGTGAGAGTCGAAGACGGTTGGGTGAAAATTGAAGGCGAATTGGCTTGGAAGTACCAAGAGTCAGCGTCTAAAAATGCCATTGAGAACCTCCAAGGAATAAAGGGAATTACCAGTTTAATACACGTCAAATCGGAGTCAAGTGATTTTCTTGAGAAAAAAGAAGTAGAAAATGCCTTAAAGCGAAATTGGTCTATTAATTCCGTTAATGTAAAGGTAGAAGTGGATCACAATAAGGTGAAACTTTCAGGGTTGGTTGATTCGATCTATCAAAAGGAGGAAGCCGGTCGTTTGGCTTGGAGTGCAGCTGGGGTTAACTCAGTTGAGAATAAATTAGCAGTATTCTATTCATCACAAAGATAATTACAATGGAAAATTCAAAATCAAATGCAAAAAATGACAATGAAACAACTCCTATTAGTGATAACCAAAAAGGAATTGATAACCACAATCGGGTGGCGAACCACCTAGAAGAAGCAGCCAAAAACCATAGGCATGCAGCGAAACATCATAAAGACGGGAATCATGAGAAAGCAGCGCAGTGTACATTTTTGGCGCAAGGACATGTGAAACTTGCTAACAATGTTCAAAACGAAGATGTTGAGCATCATAAAACGAATTATTAATCCTGAATGGCAGTTATAAAAAGGACTTTAAGTTAATGGCCCTTTTATTTTTCAAAATCTTCTTAGAAAATGGACAGAAAAAACAACGTAGGAATCTGGATGGATCAATTTAACGCCCATTTGATTGACATCGACACAGAAATTAACAACTGTTCCATTGCCTCTAAATTTAGGTGTAACGGAAAAGACGAAGTGCTAAACATGAGTAAAGGGTTTATGCACAACCAAAAGCAGCAAATGCAAGAAGCGTATTATAAAGAAATAGCAAATGAAATTTTAAAGTACGATGATGTGCTCTTTTTTGGATCTAAAAGTGCAAAAGTAGAATTGAGAAATTACCTGATTAAAGATGCACAAATTAAGAAAGTAAAAATCGACCTTGAATCGGAAGATAGCATGGCCGCGAGTAGGCTAGATACTTTCATTACAAAACATTTCAAAAATAGATAAGAATTATGAAAACACTAATTGGAATAACGGCACCAAACAGAGAAGGTGTGGCAAATGTTTTAGCCACCATACTGGCAGATGAAAACGTGCTATATATGAAGACAAAAAATGCGCATTGGAATGTAGTAGGTCCAGACTTTTACGAGAAGCACAAATTTTTTGAAACGCAAATTGGTCAATTGGATGAAATAATAGACCAGGTGGCAGAACGCATCCGTTCAGTTGGTCATTATGCACCAGCGACATTGAAATCCTATTTGAGTTTAACACGCCTGACTGAAGATTCAAGTCAACAAAATAGTAGTGAAGTATTCATTAAAGAACTTTTAGCAGACCACGAAAGCATCATCATTCAAATGCGTGAAAATATAAACCCCTTGGCTGATAAATTTCATGATTTGGGCACAAGCGATTTCATAACAGGGCTACTGGAAACTCATGAAAAGATGGCTTGGTTCTTACGTTCGCATTTATATAGCTTGGATCTATTGGACTTAAACGATAAATAAACTTGATACAAATAAATTATGACAAATTATTACGCTAGTCAGTATGGAGGAATGCACATGATATGGTGGGTTCTATGGATCATTTTTCTCATCTGGATTTTTGCAATTCCATATAACATTCCTGGACAGAGGGTTAAAAAGGACTCTCCTATTGATATACTTAAGAAGCGCCTAGCTTCTGGAGAGATAACAAATGAAGAATTTTCAGAAAAGAAGAAACTTATGGATAGTTGATTATCAAAACGGAAAAAGAAGCAGCCGATGAATGTGCTGAAGTTTGCAAAAAGAAATGTTGGGTTTCCTAGTGCTACCAAGCCATTTTATAGAAGAGTGATTGTGAATATGCAAGCACTTTACAACACAAAATAATTACGTATCCAAAACCGATGTGCCCACACTATAGTGCTTGACTATGTTGGATAATTTGTCGCAAATTAAATTTTCTTATGATAGAATTCACCCCGCTTAATAAATTGACAATTCACCTAGAAAAGTTAATAAAAGGGCGTCTTTGGTTAAAGGTGATCATCGGCTTGGTTTTAGGTGCTGGATTGGGAATTCTTCTTAATCCATCTACCGGACTTATTTCGGAAAACACCAGTCGTGTGGCAGGCGATTGGCTTGATGTACCAGGGCACGTATTTCTAAGGTTGGTTCAAATGATTATGATTCCTTTGATCTTTGCTTCAATTATAACGGGGATTGTAAGTAACACCTCAAAAAACCTCAAGAGTTTCGGTTTAAAATTACTGCTCTATTTTTTGTTCACTACTATAGTTTCTATCGTTATTGGCCTGACAATTACATATATTATGAAGCCAGGTCGGTATGTTTTCGAACTAGGCGGTTTTCCAAACAGCAGCAATCAATTACCTGTCACGGATGAAGCACCTGCTTTGATTGAAAATATTCCAAAGGCAATTTCGAACCTTATTCCCAATAATCCACTGGAGTCTATTTTGACTGGAGAAATGCTGGCGGTCGTCATATTTACCGTTATAATTGGGGTAGCAATAACCCAGCTTCGAAAGGAAACGGCGAGCCCTGTTATTCGGTTTACCTCAGCCATTCAGAAAATTTGTATGATTGTAGTTTCATGGGCCATGATTCTTGTGCCCTATGCTGTATTTGGTTTAATGGCAGCTTTACTATCCAGAATAGGTCTTGATATATTTGTTGGTTTGGGATATTATATGCTTGTAATTCTCTTAGGTTTATTTCTTTTGTTTCTTTTCTATATGGTAATACTATTAATAATAGGAAAGAACCCACTCACTTTTTTACGCGCAATTCGTGAACCTCAACTTCTAGCATTTTCAACCTCCAGCTCTGCCGCAGTTATGCCAATTTCGATGAAAACTGCCGATGAAAAATTGGGTGTGTCTTCTAATATCAGCGACTTTGTTATTCCAATTGGCGCAACAATAAACATGGATGGTACTGCAATGTCTCAATGCGCGACTACCTTATTTATGGCGCAGGCTTATGGTATGGAATTGTCTATAGTGAATTTATTGTTGCTGACTTTTACTGTGGTTGCGGCATCTATTGGAACTCCTGCAATCCCCGGAGGTGGAATAATTATACTTGCTTCTGTGTTGCAGAGCGTCGGGATTCCAATGGATGGAATAATTGTGATTGTTGGACTTGATCGTATCCTAGGAATGTTTAAAACAGCCGTCAATGTAACAGGAGACCTTACTGCCTGCCTCGTTTTTGACAAATTTTATGGGACTCGAACCCCAAAAAGAGTAAATCCTAAGTAAAAACGAAACCGAGCAATAGTAATTGTGGCCTAATTGAAATGACTGTTTGTCTATCAGGAGCCCAATTATTATGTCCACACGTTTTAAACACCAACTTCGTCCTAATAGTTTTTATTCACTTTCTTTATGCTAAATTTAAGGGACGCGAAATATCAAAGAATTAATGCTAAGTAAAAAACTATACCGAACAATAATGGTTGCTGCCCTTGCTGTAATTACAGTTTATTTAACAGGAGCCATTACAATGCCAATTATTTTTAGTGGACTGTGTGCTATGTTGGTGCATCCATTAGTGAAAAAGTTGGAAAGTTTGGGGTTGAATTTAACTTTGTCCAGCCTTGTTGCAGTTCTTGGTGTTACCTTTCTTCTGGCGGCTATTTTTGGGTTAATTGCCTATCAAAGTGCTCAAATTGTTTCTGCACTTTCTATTGACAATGTAGAACCAATCATTGATAATCCTATAAAAACGCTAGACAGCCATGTAGGTTTGGATTTACGCTCTTACCAAGAGCAGATTGATGTTGTGATTTTAAAGTCAAAGAAAGCAGGAACCCAATTTATTATGAGCACACTTTTAAACTTCAACTCCGCTCTAATATTTCTATTGACTTGCCCTATTTATATTTTCTTTATGCTAATTACGCGTTCTCAAATTCGAAAGTTCTATTACACGAGTTTCAAACCAGAAAACAGAGCTATTGCAAGTAGAATTTTACAGCAAATTGAAATGGTTTATTTGAGTTATATCAGAGGTTTACTTTACGTAATGATTATAGTAGCTGTTCTCACAGGTTTGGGATTGTTTGCGCTCGGAATTCAACATGCTTTTTTTCTCGGTATACTCGCGGGGTTCTTAACACTTATTCCATACATTGGTGTCATAGTTAGTGGTTTAATTCCAGTAGTTATAGCCCTTCTCACCAAAGATAGTATCTGGTACGCTGTTGGCGTTATAGCTGTGTTTTCAGTGGTTCAATTTTTAGAGGGAAATATAATCACACCAAAAATAATGGGGAAGCAAGTTGGAATCAACCCATTGGTAGTTATTTTGAGTGTAATTATCTTCGGAGCAGTAGGCGGAATTTTAGGTATGATTTTAACGATACCAATTCTGGCTCTTCTAAAAACTACGGCATATTATGTGCCAGGTTGGCGGCCCTTTAGAAATTTACTGCAGGCGAAATAGTAGGCGAAAAAGATAAGAAGTTAGTTCCTGAAATTTTGCAGTTGTATCAAAAACAGTCTGTTAGGTTGGCTATTGCTTAGACACCTTTTTAGGTTTTCAATTCGTCGCAAATAACTCCAGGGTGGGGGACGATGATTGTTTTCAAAACGCACAGGCCCCATTTAATACGAACATCATTTTCATGTACTGCAAATACTTGGGTATAATATGAAGCGAATTTTACGCACTTCATTAAGCTTATTTATTTCCTGAAAGAAAGGAGAATAAAGATCAGTTTCTCTTTTTTATTGAGAACTATATAACGAATAGCTGAAATCATGTAACACATTAACGTCATTTGCTTTGCACCTTTGCTGTGTGATATTTCTGTCACAAACTAAATAAAAAACATGAAAACATCAATTTTAGTATTCGCAATTTGCTCATTTACGATGACTTCCCTATTTACTAGCTGCAGTAGTTCTGCCCAAGACTTAGAGGATGCAGAAAAAGACGTTGTAGACGCAAATAAAGACCTAGATGAAGCCAATGAGGCATACTTGACTGATATGGAAAACCACAAAAAAATTACAGCAGACAAAATTGCTACTAATCAACAAAGCATCACAGACTTTAACAAGAGAATAATAGCCGAAAAAAAAGAAGCCAAAGCTGAATATGAGGAAAAAATTGCTGAATTGGAAGCAAAAAACAGCGATATGAAAAAAAGAATGGAAGGCTATCAGGCAGAAGGAAAGGAAGGTTGGGAGCGCTTTAAAACAGAATTCAATCGTGATATGGATGACCTAGATCAAGGATTGAAAAGCCTAACAGGGACTGAAGATGAAATTAAACAATAGTTGCGATCAGCGGAAATCAAGTTGAAGGAAACCAAAGATCAGATGAAAGCGATTAAAGAAGAACTCATCAAATTAGAACTCCCTGTACTGATTTTAAAATGAGAATATAGTGCAATCATTAAAGAATGCTATTATGAAAACGGAAAGTGAATTAGAGCAAGATATTTTATTGATTACATTGAAAATTCAGGATGAATTTCCAGAATTATCGGGGAATTTATCGGAAACACCTGTCAAATACTTGTATACCGAAAGTAATGGCATTAGTACTAAAAGCTTGAATGATTATAGTCGTTCATTGCATGAGTTATTCGACCGTTTTTCTAAAACGCATTAATAATTAAGCTAAACTGTCACAACTATGAAAGAAAAGAAAAAAAACCTTTCAGGATACCCTGAAAATCCATCCGCTGAAGGAGCTTATAGTAAATGGAAAGAAGAAACGGAACTCAATCCAGAAGATCTTTCGAAGAAGAAAGCACCTAACGAAAAACCTGGGACCATGAATGAGCTTGACTTTTCAGATGACAAATCAGGAAGTGATTTGGATGTTCCTGGTTCAGAACTGGACGATCAGCAGGAGAGTGTCGGCAGCGAAGACGAAGAAAACAATTATTACAGTTTGGGTGGCGATGATCACAATGATCTGGATGAGGACGAAGGGTAATTGATTTAACGTCCAATTAATTGAGCGACAGCAGCACTGAAGACTGGTTAACAGCAGAACTTAAGAAGTATAAAATTTAAAAATATGAATTTATATATAAGTTATCAATATGGCGGAATGCATCTTTTTTGGTGGTTCGCTTGGGGTGTTTTACTTTTTTGGGTTTTCGCAACGCCGTATAAACTCCCTGGGCAACGACTGAGAAAGGATACTCCAATGGACACTTTAAAGAAGCGCTTGGCCAACGGAGACATCGATAATAAATCGTTTCTAGAAAAGAAAAAGTTACTTCTAGAAAAATAGCCAATTAACTAGCATTTAAAAAACAACCCATGACTATTCAAATAAACACAGATAAAAATATTGAGTGGCACGAAAGGCACACTGAGCACTACAGTGCATTCATAGAGGAAGAGCTGGATAGATTCAGTGATCATGTCACGCGTGTAGAAGTTCACCTCTCAGATGAAAACGGCCCAAAAGAGGGGCACAATGATATCCGTTGCTTAATGGAAGTCAGAGTTGAAGGCCTTCAGCCTATCGTTGCTTCGGATCAGTTAGGCACAATTGAACAATCCGTATCTGGTGCTCTCACCAAAATAAATGCTTCTCTCAAAACGATTCTTGAAAGAAACTACAACTAGATAAAAATTCTCATCTGCACATAATGTACGTGAAGATAAACGGAGTACTTCAATCGCCGAATTAGAATAGCATACAGTACTAATTACACATTTTATTAAGGAAATATTGAACCAAATTGCAACGAGTAACCGTCAGATCACATTATACTGTATCGAAAGCTCGGTCAGAGCAAAACAAACGTTGGCCTATGCTAAATCGCAAGGCGTTTCTGTTTTAATTGTAGATCTATTAAAGACCCCCATCACGGGAACACAAATCATAGAAATTGCCAATCGATTAGGGCTGGAGATTAAAGATTTAATTGATAGAAATAATGATTTGTTCAACTCAGATGTAGAACCTCTTAATCTGTCTTCAGAAAATTGGATTACTATGATTCGGCATAATCCGGAAATTCTTAAACAACCGATTGCCATCTGGGGGCATAATACGATTTTAGTAGAGACACCAACAGACATCATGCAATTTTAATCGTAGACGATCTTATTGCCAATCACCAGAATTAAGATTAAAGTAAAAAACGGAATAGTATCTAAACAAGTGATATCAATAGTTGTGCAACTATAGATGTATCCAATAACATTCATTGTACGAACAAAAGCATTTATGACTGAAATAAAGATTTATAACGCAGTAAGCAAACCAAACCAGCTTGAAAAAAACGAAATAGTTGATTTTTTATTCAGTAACCTGGAACAATATGGCGACCCAAAAAAGGATATTCAGAAAGCCATAGATTATTCAATAAAAGAATTTGTGTCTTTCGGAGGTTTCACCATGGTAATTCTGAATGATAAAAAACTTATGGGGGCTGTTGTAATGAATCAAACAGGCATGGGAGGTTATATTCCTGAAAATATATTGGTTTATATCGCGACACACAAAAATCATAGAGGCGAGGGACTCGGTAAAAAACTAATGAATAAAGCCATTCAACATGCCAAAGGAGATGTAGCACTGCATGTTGAGGCTGAAAATCCTGCGAAGCACCTCTACGAAAAACTTGGTTTTGAGAATCCATATTTAGAAATGAGGTTGAAAAGGTAAAGAATGATGCGATTGCATTTGATTTACTCATTTTTTGTATCAAAAAACACATAATTAGATTCTATGCTAAACGCAGCGCAATTAAATAACCTTACAAGTATTCGAAAAAAACTTCATGCACACCCAGAAGTTTCGGAGCAAGAATTTGAAACACAAAAAACGATTGTTGAATTTTTAAATAAAGAATGCCATGCCCGTGTTAAATTAATTGCGAATACAGGAGTATTGGCCATTTTTAATAGCGATAAAACGGGACCAACTGTTCTGATACGTGGAGATATTGATGCCCTTCCTATTATGGAATTAAATTCATTTGATTATGCATCAACAACTAAAGGTGTATCGCACAAATGTGGACATGATGGGCACACTACAATTTTATTAGGTTTGGCTCAATTGTTTTCAGAACGTCCTATTGAGAAAGGAAAATTAATTTTGCTCTTTCAACCTGCAGAGGAAAACGGAATGGGAGCCCAAGCGGTTTTGAGCGATATTCAATTCAAAGTACAAAAAATCGATTACGTGTTTGCCTTGCATAACTTACCTGGCTACAAAACCAATGAAATTGTAGTTAAAGAGAATGAATTTACTGGAAATGTTAAAAGCATTATTTTGAAAATGACTGGTAAAACAGCTCATGCAGCTGAACCTCATAAAGGCGTTAATCCAAGTATGGCTATTTCAGAAATTTTTGATTACGCGAATCGGATTACTTTCAATAAACCTGCTGAAAAGAATTTTTTCTTAATGACTCCTGTTTACAGCCTGTTGGGGGACAATGGATCTTACGGTATATCGGCTGGTTATGGTGAAGTTCATTTCACCATAAGAAGTTGGTCAACAGAATTGATGAAACAGCGCAGCGAAGAAATTGTAGTGTTTATTGAAGAAACGTGTAAAAAATACGATCTATCACTTGAAGTTTCATGGACTGAAGTTTTTCATGCGAACATCAACCATCCAGAAGCCGTTGATTTAATTAGAAATGCCGGCTTGGAGAATAAACGAAGCGTAATAGAACGAGAATATCCATTTCCATGGGGCGAAGATTTTGGATTATTCACACATCACTATAAAGGAGCCATGTTTGGTTTGGGGGCAGGTTTAACAACTCCTTCTTTGCACAACCCTGATTATGATTATCCAGATGCAATCACAGAAACTGGAATTCTCATGTTTAGCTCTATCATCAATCAAATTTTATAATTCATGTTTCAAACTTCTTACATTGAACTTTCTAAATCGGCCGTTAAAAAAAACATTCAATTCATCCAAGACTTTTTAGGTGAAGGAGTAACGTTTTCGTCCGTTGTTAAAGGAAATGCATATGGACATGGCATTGAAAATTATTGCCCACTGGCGTATGAATGTGGTGTTCGCCATTTTAGCGTGTTTTGTGCTCAAGAGGCTCTAAGTGTTAAAAAAGCATTAAGCAATTGCGAATTTACACTGATGATCATGGGACATATTGATAACGAAGAATTGGAGTGGGTTATTGAAAATAAGATTGAATTTTATATTTTTGAATCTGATCGGCTGGATGCAGCAATTTCCATAGCTAAGAAAATTGGTAAAAAAGCACACATTCATATTGAATTAGAAACGGGCATGAACAGGACAGGCTTTAGTCCGAAACAAATTAATTTGATCTTTAAAAAAATTGAATCTAATCTTAACTTTATTGATGTTAAAGGTATTTGCTCACATTTAGCTGGAGCCGAAAACATCGCTAATTACAAGCGTGTAAATGATCAATTTAATCGTTTCAAACGGTATCAATCAAAGTTAGATGAATTTGAGTGGCTAAATGCCAAGCGGCACATTGCTAGTTCTTCTGCAGCTATACGCTATCCTAACATGCAAATGGATTTAGTTCGAATTGGTATTTTACAATTTGGTTTTTTCCCAACAGAAGAGATTTATGTGTATTACAGCTCCAAATACAAAACCCGCATAAATCCACTGGAACGCATTTTAAGTTGGAAGACCAAGGTGATGGACATAAAAAGAGTGAAAACAGGAGAGTTTGTCGGGTACGGCACTTCCTACTTGACCAACCAATCTACAAAAATTGCTCTATTGCCAGTCGGGTATTCCTTTGGATATAGCAGGTCCTTAAGCAACCAAGGTAAAGTTTTAATAAATGGTGCTCGCTTTGACGTAGTTGGTACGGTTAATATGAGTATGCTTGCAGTTGACATCTCAACAGACGAGACCATTAAAAAAGGAGATGAAGTAGTTCTGATTGGCAATCAAGGGGAAACTGAAATAACGGTGTCTTCATTTAGCGATTTTAGTCAACTAATAAACTACGAACTGTTAGCCCGTTTACCGCAGGATACACCTAGAATAATCAAAAAATAATTATGGCAGAACTAATCATACAGACTCAGAAGATTAAGAATAACATCAAATATTTAAGCGATTATTTTGATAGATATGGCATTCACTGGAGTTTAATTACAAAGGTGTTTTCTGGAGACAAAGAATTTCTTGAAAATATTTTGACGGACGACGTAATTGAAAAAATCAATTCTGTGGGGGACTCACGACTTACGAGTTTAAAGAATCTAAAATTGGTGAACCCGAAAATGCGCACCATTTACATTAAACCTCCCGCTGAGTTGTACGCGGATGAAGTGGTTAAGTATGCTGATATTTCACTGAATAGTTCATTCAGCACTATTAAGGCTCTTAATGGTGCAGCAAAAAAAGCGGGTAAGACGCACCAAATTATTATTATGGTTGAATTGGGAGAGCTCCGAGAAGGGATCAAGCGAACAGATATCATGGATTTTTACGAAAAGGTGTTTGAGCTATCTAATATTGAAGTAATAGGCATTGGTTCTAATTTGGGCTGCATGTATGGTGTTGAGCCTACTTACGATAAACTGCTTCAGCTTTCACTTTACAAAGAGTTGATTTCAGTGAAGTTCAATAAAGAATTAAAATTTATTTCGGGAGGAACATCTATCACCTTACCGCTTGTTGAACAGAAGTCAATTCCTAAAGACATTAATCATTTCCGGATAGGGGAGGCGGCCTTTTTTGGAATGAGCCCTTTAAAGAATGAAAAATTCAAAGAACTCTCAATTGATACGTTTCAATTTACGGCCAATATTATTGAACTAGAGGAAAAGGAAACTGTTCCTGAAGGAATCATAAATGAGGCAAATATTGGTCACACAGCAAGTTTCGACAATAAAAATAGAGGAGACACTTCTGTCAAAGCAATATTAGATTTTGGATTATTGGATGTCGACAAAGAAGACCTTGAAGTTTTAGATGAAAATTTAATTTTTGTTGGCATCACATCCGATATGATTGTTGTTGATCTTGGTTCGAACAAAACAGAAGAGGGAAAGAAAAGATATAAAATTGGAGATAAAATTAAATTCAAACCTAATTACATGGCTGTGGCCAGACTTTTAAATTCAAAATTTATTGACCGGAGATTTGTGTAAATAATGTACGCCCAAGAAAACAAAAAGCAATAAATTCCTTGGAGCACTGCTGCTTAATTCATACTCTGATTGATTAATGCTACAGAACCGATGGAATATTCATATTAAAGCAAATTGAAATGCAGATCGATTCAACTGGAAGTGCTGAATTAGATTGAACTGCGGATAAAGATAATGTTGCTAGCACCTAAATGAACATGATGTAAAAAAGAGAGGGCAAATTGCTACCTCTCTTTTTTTTTATCCTAAAAATTGAATTACCCTTTGATCTATTTCACTGAAGTTATTTCTAAGCCTTTAGAATTTTATCAGGTTTACAAATCTTTTAATCTTTTAATCTTTTATCAGTCTTCTTCTGATCAGTTCACCATTGATATTTGCTTCTACAAAATAAACGCCACTTACAAATTCCGCTATATTAACAGAAACAGTAGTATTCGAAGTTTGTTCTTTAGATACAACAGCGCCCATTAGGTCGTAAATAATTACTTCTTCAATTAATGATTCAGATTGAATAGTAATATTATCACCAGCCGGATTAGGGAATAAATTGAAACTCATTTTCTCTGTTTCCGAAATAGAAAGGTTGCAAGCAACGGTAACTGAGTTTGTGCCCCAAACATTGTCAAAGTAACAAACGTTGTCTTGAGTTCTTCCGTTTACATCAAAATCTGGAAAGATTACAACTTGATCAACCATCTCAGCAGCATAAGGACCTTGTCCTATGTAACCAGAAAAATCAAAAGTGATTAATTCCCATTGGTTGACTACTGTATTTGGAATTAAAAGTTCCACCATGGCAGCAGATGTTGGAGTAACTAATTTGATACCTACATTACTAATAACAGGTTTCCAAACCATAATGTTGATTGTGCTCGTGTTGGTATCCAACATAAAAGCGCCTAGGTCTGCACCATGCATGCTCTCACATCCAGCCCAAGGATTACCTGTTTGTAATGCTGTGAATTGGGCAACAGTACATGAAGTATTTACTCCACTCATATCAGGATTATCAATTATTTCCAAAGGTGGATTCGTGGTGTTTTCAAATACGGTCCAAGTCCAACCAGCACCGTTTCCAGTAGTTTCGAAATCAATTGGGACATTTTGAGCGGATGCAGTAACTGTGAAAAGTACAGTTGCTGGTACTAAAAGTGCAGTTCTAAGTAAATTTTTCATCATATGTTTTTTTTTAGTTTATAGAATTAAGTTAATGTATTTTTTACAATAACTAATATTAGTATTCAAGTTTATTATGTTAAAGTTTATATAATCAGAATATTACCTTCCTAAACTTCACAGAAGGACTCCTTTTTTCAAAGAAATTCGATAGAAACTGCTGTCGAATTTGCTTGTTAATTTTTATTGTTTGAATGATCTATTCGATCACAAATCGAACGGTATTCGTTTCTGATCCCGCTGATACTCTAGCAACATAAACACCACTTGCAAGATCAGCCACATCAATAGTTGCGGAATTATTATTTGGAGTACTTAATGACACTTCATTTCCTACAACATCATAAATAACGATTTCATCAATAGCTCCATTTTCAGAAGTTATTGTAACATGATCTTTAGCAGGATTTGGAAAACAGCGCAAACCATCAATTTTTGATAAAGATTCCAATCCAATAGTTGTGGTGTCTGCAATTAATTGAATGTCATCGAAGTAAAACGTTGAATTAGGACCTGCATCGTTATTAGGACCATATCCAAACAGAAATGTAACTACATCGTAAATCGGTGGATCACCAGTAAAGTCCCAGAAATAATTTGCCCAACCACCAGAAACAGTTGTCAGAACATCCTTCTCATTTGCAGCGGCCGATGTTGTGCTTTCAACTTTCAGTTTCAAAACGGTTCCAACGGGTGCTTCAGTGTACACTTTCATGGTGATGTAGTTTGTAGTGGAAAAGTCCATGTTATCTGTAAGTCCTAGCAAAGTACGCGCCCAAGATGCTCCACCACTTCGTATCATCTTTCCAACTGTTGCACTCGTATTATTAGCACTAACGAGAGGATTGGTATCAACACTTCCGATAGCTCCAAATTGATTGGCGAAATCTGATGTCACAACACTTGATTCAAAATCGATTGGCAACGGATGCGCTATTCTCGCTGGCAATGCAGGGCCTACAATTTTTTCGATATCATCAAATAAAAATGTCGAAGTAGCAGTACTATCTCCAATGTTCCCAAAATCAAACATAAATATGAGTTCATCATGGTCGTTCTCTGCTCCGTCAAAATTCCAATCGTAAGTTTCCCAGGCTCCTGAAACCGTTGTCAAGACATCGATTCCAAAATTGTTAACACCACCTTCCAATTGCAACTTAAGTCGTGTTCCAACTGGAGCTTCTGTATAAACTTTCATCCTAATGTGCCACGAAGTAGAAAAGTCAAGCGTACTGGACATTAAAAGCTTAGAACCGGCGTAAATATCTCCACCATTTCGAATCATTCGCCCAACTGAATCACTTAGGTTGATACCATTCACTTGAGGATTTGCCTCAACAATAGATCCTGCTCCCGCAAAATCAATAAAATCACTCGTCACGACGGCACCTGTTTCAAAATTAATTGGCAACGTAGCAGGCACAGGTGCTGCTGGACCAATCTCTTGTTGAACATCATCAAAATAGAATGTAGATGTTGCCGTACCATCGCCTATAGTTCCAAAATCGAACATGAAAACAATTTCGTTTAAGTCATTTGGAGTGCCTGCAAATACCCATTCTAAGGCCTCCCAAGCACCAGAAGTTGTTGTAAAAGCATCCATCTCTGTATTCGTACCAGCTCCCTCGAGCTTGAACTTTACAATTGTGCCTACGGGTGCCGTTGTATATACTTTCATCGTTATTTTCGATAAAACAGAAAAGTCAAGGTTCGCTGACAATGCAATTTTGCTTCCTGCATATACCGCTCCACCATTTCTTACCAGACATGCAACGGAGTCACTAACATTGATTCCTGCAACTAACGGATTGGCGGTTACAGTTGCTACGCCTCCATCGAAATCAATGAAATCAGAAGTAGTAACGGCGGTACCGTCAAAATTTATAGGTAAACTTTGAGAATTCGCATAGGAAAATGCAAATAAGCTTAGCAAAAGTGTGATTTTCTTAATGTGTTTCATTTGAGAGTAGTTTTAGTAAATGCTTATTAGCACTGGTTTTAGTTGTTTTCATTTTTACTTTTAAAGCGATAAAAGTTCGATTTAACTGTTCTAAATTAATAAACATTACTTAATGTACCAAATACAATAAGTATCATGAATTATTTTAATGGTTTCGAAAATGACCTATTTTAGTTTATTTATTGAAAGTAGAAGCATACGATTTTTTCAAAATGTTCTATAGCTATTCGGATGATCGTTATTTTTTAAAACGGAGCATTTGGCTATAATGTTGATTGTGATTGAATCCAATTCATTTGAAACCTGTTTAGAAGCTAAATTGGTATAAACAAAAAATGGATCTTAGTTTATACTAAGATCCTTTTAAATACTGTGGAGTAGGCGCAACAAATGTCGAACCAGTATGGAGAGTTGATTAGCTTCGCTGCTACTACGTGGTGATGAGTTGGAATTGGATGGAAATTAGTTTTTTGAAGCGTAATTAAACATCTTTCGATAGTTAGCGTGACGCTAAACTAAGTTGATAATTACATGGGTTTTTAGTTCTAATTTGCGTTAACCCCCAGTTTTTGGTACTTTTCGCAAATAAAAACTAAAGTATTGTCAGTTTCAAATTATATCAACCAACTTCAAAGCTATGAGGAATATGCTTTTTCATGGGAAGAGCTATTGCAAAATTGCGATGTTCCTTTGGCAACATTAGAGAAAGAGGTTCTTCGTTTAATAGATAGAAATGAAATTGTGAATCTAAGACGTGGTTTTTATTTAATTATTTCTCCAAGATATAAGAATTTCGGAAAATTACCTTTGCAGCTCTATGTTGACAAGCTCTTTAAGTTTCTGAATAAACCTTATTACGTTGGATTGTATTCGGCTGCATCATTTCACGGAGCATCGCATCAACAAGTGCAGGGCGATTATGTAATTACGACCCCTCCAGCTTTGAGAGGCGTTGATAAAGCAAATATTAAGTTGCAATTTTTTAATACTTCGAGTTGGTCTGAGAAAAATATTCAACAGAAAAAGTCCGATGCAGGTTTATTCAATGTTTCATCTCCAGCATTAACAACTGCTGACCTAGTGAATTACCATTCGAAAATAGGCGGCATTAATCGAATGCTAGCTAACATTGAAGAACTTTCCGAAGAAATTCAAATAGAAGACCTGAAAGCCTTGCTGTCGTGGTATTCGAATAAAAGCACGATACAACGACTTGGCTTTTTGTTGGAAGAAGTTGGTATGGAAGAAAAATATACAGATTTAATTTTTGACCGATTGAAGCAAGATAAATTCTACCCAGTATTACTCAGTCCTAAGAAAGGTAAGAAGGCAGGAAGTGCAGGGAATAAGTGGAAGGTTGACGTAAACATTAAACTGGAAAGCGATTTATGATTCCAAAGCCTTACATAGCGAAATGGAAAGACCATGCCCCGTGGAGTTCTTTTGAGCAAATTGAACAGGATTTGATTATCAGTAGAGCATTGGTTGAAATATTCTCTGACGAATTCCTAAACGAAAATTTAGCGTTTAGGGGAGGAACAGCATTGCATAAGTTGTATTTAAATCCTGCGCCACGTTATTCAGAAGATATTGATTTGGTACAAATTAAGCCTGGGCCGATTAAACCAATTATGGAACGAATTGGTGAAGTAATCACCTTTTTTGAGGAACCAAGAAAGACACAAGTAAAAGGACATGGTGCGCGTGCTAATTATCGTTTCACTTCTGAATATGGAGGAATTCGTTTACGCCTTAAACTGGAAATCAATTGTAAAGAACATTTTAATGTGCTCGATTGGGTGGAATTCCCATTTGAAATGGAAAATGAATGGTTCACAGGTAAAGCAAATATTCGAACGTATAGTGTTAATGAATTATTAGGTACAAAACTGAGAGCCTTGTATCAACGTAAAAAGGGACGCGATTTGTTTGACTTGGATTATTCAAGATTGAATATGGAACTAGATCTGAATCAAATCATTGAATGTTTTAATGAATACATGAAATTCTCAGTAAATTCCATTCCAACACGACGACAATTTGAATTGAACATTGAAGAAAAAGAACAGGATACTGATTTTCTTGGGGATATGGAAGGTGTAATTCGTTCTGGAGTAGATTATGATCAGGCGGAAGCTTTTAGATGGTTGAAAGAAGAGCTTATATCGAAATTGAGGTAGGCTCTAATTCAGTGCTTTGGAAGATTAGAATACAATTCAACCATCGTACAAACTAAAAATCCCTGCAAATCAATGACTTGCAGGGATGTTAGTGGAGTCGGAGGGACTATTATTAGTTGTTTAATCTACTTGTTACCAAGCGATTATATACTAATTTGTTTTGGTGTTGAAACTTTTATTGTGTCATTAATATTACCACCAAGGGAAGTTAACTTCTATACTTTGAGTATTCTCATCAAATTTCTGAGATTGTATCTGTACTGCTAAATTGTCTTCTAAAAAACGTATTACACCAGAAATATTAGCCGAATCGACTTGTGCATATGTAACTTTTGCACTTGGATAATTGAATGTAATGTTTTCATTATTACGATCTTCAATTATACAATTTCTAAAGTTTCCTCCACCTATTTTAATTACGTCCTTCTCTTGCCATATAATGTATACGCCAATAAACCCATCGAAAAATGCATGGTCAATAGTTAAATTTTGAAAACTACACCAAATATCTCCCTTACACTTTAACCATTCTAATTTTAATGTCATATCAAGAAAGTAAAGTTATAATTTTATCGTTGAAATATTGTATTCATCAATCTTAAGTATGGTTTCCTTTTTACTGTTCTTTTTATTTGAAAAAGGAACTATATTTGGATCATTCCAGAACAATTTTTTAGCCTCATATATTGCATCATCTGTATTTTTCCCATTGCTCGTTACTTGATAGTAAAACCTTCTATCACCTATTTTGTCAAATCCTAAATGTGTAACTAATGAATTATCAAAGTATGGAATAATGACTTTGTATTTTTTCTTCTTTTTATTTTTGAATTTCAAATCTTGAATATGTTCCTTTTTTGCAGCCTTTCTTCTTTCTTGTGCAATTGATTCATCATTTGTGAAGGTGAAGATTGTGCAAATAAATATGACAATCATTATTGATAGGTGTGTCAATAATCTGGAGTTTTCAGAGAAGCGCTCTGCCATACTTGAAATTTGGGAACTAATGACTACCAAGAGTCCATAAAGAGGGAATATGACTAAGTTCCAATCTGGTTGATTAGTTAATAAAACGATTACAAATCCAACGGACGAATAGAGAATCTCTGTACTAATAAAAAACACGGGTTTCCATTTAAATTTATTGGCATCTGGAACTGTGGGGTCTTGTGCTACAAACTCTTTCTTTAACTTGAAGTATTGGATAGCAATAACTGTAATATATATTATGAAGTAGAATAGTATATTTTGTATCATATTGTATTAATTGATTAACATTTAAGTCGCTCTAAATAAGTTCAAAGAGGGGAGGTAGTTTTTTCTTTTAGGAATTCCATAGTTTTAATAACGTATCGATTAATTTAAGAATAAGTACCGATTATTTAAGCGTGGTTAATAATATTGCGCACATATAACGGAGTATAACTACTCACTGTGTCTATCTTAATATTGATAATGTTATTTTTGATAGAGAATATTAACTTTACTTTATGAACATTCAATTATCAGACGAAGAAAAAATAAGAGTATTAAATGGTGATGACCTCTACGGGATCATGCAAAAGATACTTTTACGCGCTGATAGTATAGATCGTGATCGCGAACACTTCTGGATCGTTGGTCTTTCAAATAGTAACAGAATTCTATTTATAGAACTAATCGGTCTTGGTTCTGTCAATGCTACAATAGCTGAACCAATGGATGTGTTTAGTTTTGCACTCCAAAAGAGAGCTGTTAAGGTTGTTTTGGTGCATAATCATCCGAGTGGATCAATGCAACCATCTGATGCTGACAAAGACTTAACTGACAACTTAATTCAAGCTGGTAACATAGTTCATACAGAAGTTTACGATCATTTGATTATAACTGAGACAAGCTATTATAGTTTCAATGCGTCTGGACTAATGGCTGAATTAAAGAAAAGCCTAAAGTATGTTCCTGCGTACGAAGTTGAAAAGAAGATGCGCAAAGAGGCTGAGTTATTAGCAGAACGAAGCGCAGTTCTTGCCAAAAGTGAAGTTGTTTTAACAATGCTCCGAAAAGGTGTTGATGTCAATGCAATTTCTGAATATACTGGTATTTCAATTGAAGAGGTTGAGCTACTTAAATCTGAAGGTTAGCGAGCTTTGTGTTGATCTATTATATCTTTGATCCTATCAAAAAGTGATTCAAAAACAGTAAATGATTCCTTGGGAAGTTCGCTCACTTTTTTTGCGAATTCTCTTTTCTTTTTTCCGTTTTTAAATTCAATTAATTCTGCACCAGGTTGAGGCGTTGTTTTATGAAAGAACTTATTTAATCCTTCTTCGCCATAGAATAGATGTTCAATAGTTAATCTAGATTTGTCTTTAAACGTTTCTGTAGAGTTTTTCATAACTAATTTGGCTACTTCAGCATTTTCGGAAACCGGCAAAAGAAATGCAAAACAATTCCTTTCTTCATTGCTTCGGCAAAGCCCATTTTGAGGGTTTGATTCGATATCAACTTTTATCTTGTTTAATCCATTCCATACATTATAACCTTGACTATCAAAGTCAAACAGTGCGAAAAATAATTGATCTGGATTATTCTTTATTATTCCATCTTGGTTATCATAACCTCTATTGATCAAATTCCCTAAAAATTTCGCGTCAAAGCATTCTTGAAGATAGAATGGCAGAGGACTATTATAAAGTTTATTCCACGCTGTTTCAATAATAATTTTGTCAGTGATACCTTCCGTTAGCATAACTGGAAGGCTGGTGTTTTCAATGTTATATCCAATACTAGTTTTTTGATCGTCTTCATTGAATGTCCAAAATCCTTCTGTTAATATTTGAATAGCTTCATCTTTATTTATATTCTCAATATTTAAAACACCGTTACTATTTTTTAAAATATATGTGCAGTTATCAGGTGAAAGAGCAATAGTAGTAGGTGAGTGAGTTGCAAGAATTATTTTCAAACCATGCTTTTTTATAAATGAGTTTTGAATTACACTTAGTAACCTTTGAATTTTTGAGGGGTGTAAGGCAGAATCTATTTCGTCAAGCAACAGAATTTGCGGTATTATTTTTTGCTTACCTAATTTGTAGAGCATAAAGGAAAGTGCGATCAGCGTTTTTTCTCCTGAAGATAATGTGTCGAAGGATGCGTTGAAACCTTTTTGTTTATGGGAAAGTGATATTTCAAATTCAAAGTCTGAAGAGCGCACTCCAAATTCGAGTATTAATTTGTTTGTCTCAAAGCTGTAGCCGTTGGTATTATAAATTTTAAGAATTTCATTAATAGATTCTACTGGAGAAAGTCCATATTTAGAGATAAATTCATCTGCTTTTAAATAAGAGATTGACTCATCATATTTGGTACTTTTAACTTCGTTTAGATAATTATTTACTTTAAGAATTTGATAATTTTTTTCTTCTTTAATTAAATCTTCAAGGAAAAGAAAGGGGGATTGGATGTCATCAATTGTAAAATCAAAAATTGAATCGATGGCAATATTCGTAAAGATATATTTGGCAAGGTCTTTATTTTGGATTAAAAATTCATCTTCTATTTGTTTTCTTGCTTGTTCAAATTTATATCGGATTATTTCAGGCTGTAATTCGGTGAAGTCTGCGTTTTCAGATGTGTAAACACTAATTAGTTCAATTAATTTAAGATTAGAAATCTCACTAGTATATTTACCTTGAGCCATTATATTTTTCTCAGTAGACTCTAATTTTTCAATTAGCTTAAAATCCTCTTCATTTTCGATTAACTCTTTTATGTTATAAGTCCTTACGCGTGCAAGTGATAAGTACCATTTATCAATTTTATTACCCGTTTTTTTAATCACTAAATTGCTAGCCTGAATAATAGATTTTTTAAAGCCTTCGTAGAATAAACTAACATCTTGATCCCAATAATGAACCCTATTGTTTTTACTAAAACGGGAATATTCTTTATCTCCTGAGATACTAAAGTCATTGTAGTTAAAATATACTATTTGCTCACTCGGGACGCCTTTAACAATTATAGAGCCTTGATTTAAAGCTTCTAAAAATTGTGTTTTACCTGCCCCATTTAGACCTGTAATAATATTAAAATCATTGAACGTTTTCGACTGTAATTTTTCAATCGATAGATATTTTCTCACAAAAATGAAATCCATTTAAATTCTGGTTAAGTACTTGGCAATTTGAAGCAAATTGCTGAGTAATGAGTGTAACACGAAATTAAGTGGATTTTTAAGAAATTACAATGAGTAAAATCACTCAAAATCAATATTGTCGATTGACGAATTATAATAATTTTCTTAACTATTTCCACCATGTTTCTTGACAAATTCTAGAATGTTTCCAATTGATTTCTGCCTATTATCTATCAGTTTTATGAGTGATTCTAGTATCTCTGTATGGTTATTACTGCCTTTAAAGAACAAATACACAGTATGAACTGAGTAATTACTCATAGTTGCAATACGTTTTATGTCACCATATTGCAGTTGATCCTTAAACCATTTTAGTTCTTCTTCACTTAATTGTAGCTTTTTCATTTGGCTTAGATTAAAATATCATAATCACTATCTCCTTTCATTATGTATTTGGTGCAATATCCAGAAGCACTAATGTCCTTTTTGTATTTCTTTAGGTCGATACGAGAATGTTGTTCTCGAATTCTTTCACCTTTATCGTTCATAATGTGCTTATATGTGCCAACACAGATTTGCCAAGTATCAATAATATTCTGAAAGTTGTGTGGTTCATGGAAACTTTCAGGCAATTGGATTAGGCAATGAATATGAAAGCCTTCTTTGAGTCCGAAAGGTTCAAGAACGAAGAAGAGTATACATTGCCCGTTAGATAGATTTTTCAACATTTTATGGAATGCTTCAACTCTTCTTCTGCCTGACTTTTGAGTTAGTTGATATGGTGTGGTAAGGGTGCACCAAAAGCTCCATTCATAGGTGTCAAGCCAATCAATATACCCCTGTTTTTCAATTTCATTTTCCATAATTGTATTACGATTATATTCCTGCCTACGCACAATTTCCCCATACAAGGTAACTGGGGAAATTCCCCCCTCACACGTTTGAGTTTTCTTGAGAACTCCTCCCAAGCCGAAACGTTAATTTTCGGCAAGGGAGTGTCATTCAACGTTCCGTATTCGGTCGTCGTTCTCACTAAGTTGCTCTCTAGCAGAGCTTAGTTTTTTAACTGTTTTCTATTAGCTGATTTACTTCTTGCGCTGAGAAGTAAAGTTTTCTATTGATCTTTCTAGATTTAATTTTTCCTTGCTTTCTATAACTCCAAAGAGTAGTTTGACCAACACCAAGAATCTTCATTGTCTCACTGGAAGAAAGCCATAGTTTGGACTCAGTAGATGTATCTGCTTCCTTATTAATAAGGAAGTCCAACTTCTCATTGATCATTTTAAACTGTTCTTCGGTAAGTGCGACCAGATTCATAATTGTTGATGTTTCTAGTACAAGTATAGATTGTTGAATTCTAATAACACCTGTATAGACCAGTATACTGGTCATTGATAATTTAACTTTGAGTAGTGTTAATTGCCTCTATTGCTTTGTGATAAATTTTATCTGAAATACCTTCTGTAAAGCGTCCGCTAACAATTTTCTGTTTGATTCGAGTTCCATCTGATTGAATAAAATTATCTTCTAATAATTGACCTAATCTATAATCCGTAATATTTATAACTCCTGCCTGACGGCTTATATCAAGAATAGCTGCCAATGTTGAATAGTCTGTATTGATCGGTATTAACTTCCTGCTTGAGTTCGCTGAGTTTTTCCCTTCTGTAATTTCTTCTTCTAGTCTTCCAATTAGATCCTCAAGAAGTATAGAAACCTTCTCCAATGTGTTTTCAGATACACTAATGGCTATAAGGTTTAACCCACCCTTTACACCTCGTAGTTCTTTAATTTTGTCATTGATATAGTTCCTCCTAGAATTGACGTTATTTCTTTTGTTTTGTTCAGAGAGATAGAATTCAATATATTCCTCATATATCAATCTAGTATCAAATATTTCACCCCTTTCAATTTCAGAAGCCAATTCGAGAAAGTTAAAATCAATTATCAAAATACTTTCTTGTAAGTCTTTAACTCTCATAGTATCTCATTTAATTTATCAGCGTGACCTTGCATATATTGATTCGTAATTTTTGCATAAATCTGTGTAGTTGCAATATCCTTATGTCCTAGCATTTGGGAAACAACTTCAATGGGAACGTCATTTGACAATGTTATCGTTGTAGCGAATGAATGTCTAGCCATGTGAAATGTTAAGTGTTTTTCAATTCCGCATAGATCAGCGACCACTTTTAAATAGGCGTTAACCTTTTGATTGCTTCGCAAGGGTAGGAGCTTACCAGTAACAAGAGCTTCATCATGGTATTTATCTACGATAACTTTCGCTTTGTCCAGAAGAGGCGTTCTATGTGAATCACCTGTTTTCTGAATCGTAGATATTTCAATCCAGTTTTTACCGTGCTGATCTGTTATAATACTCTTTGGTGTCAATGCATCAACATCTGTGAATCGTAAGCCAGTATAAGTGGAGAAGAGGAACATGTCTCTAACTCTCGTTAAGCTTTCGTTAGGGAGCTTTATTTCCTGTAATCGGTTGATTTCATCCTGTGTTAAGAACTCTCGATTCGTTCGTACATGTTTAAATTTGAAATGATCGAATGGATTTTTATCAGTTTGTCCAAATTGAATAGCTCTATTGTAGATCGTCTTTAGAATCTTTAAATATTTTGTGACTGTATTAATTGAAAGTCTAGCTTCAGTTTTAAGGTATAATTCGAATTCATGTACTTTAACACTATTAAACCTATTCATGTGAATGTTTGAAATGGAATTCAGTTCAAGGAAAGCTTTTAAATGCCGTTTGACGGTTTGATATTTTTTCCAAGTGGATTTCGAGTACTCTGTCAATTTATCTACTTGATCCGTATAGCTTGTAACATAATCAAGCAATTTTACTGATTTGTCCTCTTTACGTAAGAAAGTATCTCGAATCTCTTTGGCTGTTGGAACTCGATCTTCTTCTAAGATTTTATCTCTGATCTTTCTGATCTCTATATGAGTTGAGTGAATCTTAGTTGAAAGCTCTGGATCACCTTTTACGTTTTCTGCTTCTTCAATCCATTTTTTTGGATCAACGAATTCATGCATTGAAAATTCCGCTTTCTTTCTATTGACATTGATTCTACAGTAGAGTGGGTGAGTGCCATTTTTTTCTCTCGTTCGTAATAAATAGAATTTTATGGTGAATGATAGCTTATTCATATTATTTCCTAATTTGAAATGGAACTTCGTCACATACTCGTGAAATCTCTTCGTCGTTTTCGTACTCTATGGTACAGTTTATTTCTCCATTTGGGTAATAGGTCAGTATCGTTCCATGCCTTAAATCGTTGACATAACTAATTTCCAATGTTTTTCGAAAATTCTGTTCATAGACCTTTAGCTTTCCATTTAGTTTGCCACCAACATATTCTGAAGTCTGATCAGTGAAATTCAAATCTGCATTAAACCTAACCCACAAACCTTCTCTTTTACCATTTTTAACAAGCCCTTCAATGGTCCATATTTTATTAATTTGAACTTGATAGAAACCGTCAGGATTTGACCTCCTGAATTTGAAATAGGAAGAATTCCAATGATGCACACTTTCCTTAGATTTAGATGTTTCTTTAAAGTAAGTGCTTTCGTTTAATGATGTGATAATTGTGTCTTGATAGTATTTGATTCGTTCTACTGAAATAGATTGTCCTTTGTGATATTTCACAATGGCTTTTCCATCGTCATTGAAATGAATTGCCTTTCCATGGTGGATTCCTTTTTTGAAATGAACTATTGTTTTTGCAGTAAGAGTATCACTGTCCTTATTATAAATAACTCCTAGGACTAACCAACCATGTTTAAATGTCTCCCTCTTAATGAGTCTACCTGAAGAGTTGAACGTTTTCCATATACCTAGCCTTTTACCCTTTATTACATTTCCGATTGAATATGAATCGTCACGATACTTCAACACATAAATACCGCTTGGGTTGTCCTTATTAAATTTAGAATAGACGTTTAACCAGTTGTATTTAGTTCTTATTGGGGAGTCTAATCTAGTATAATAACTAGTGTCATCATATTTCATGAATGTAGTGTCTTGGCTCAATCCGTTGAGTGAAGAAAGACAAATAATAAATAAAGAGAATGCTCTAAGTAGATTCATAAATTCTTGTTGAATCAATCAATATTGACTGACGCATTGTTGAACCAAATTATGAAAATAAATGAATATGTTGAAACAATATTGAATAAATAAATTCAGTAAGTGCTTGAAAGCAAAGGCTTTTAACACTTACTGAATTCTATTAAGTGGAGTCGGAGGGTTTCGAACCCTCGTCCAAACGACGAATAATCAAGCTTTCTACATGTTTATTCTTTAATTAATTTTCGATTTAACCTCGGATAAAGACACCCAATAATTAAACTTATCTTCTGAGTTTCACATTAGCTTAGAAGTATCACTAACACTATCCTGAAATGATTGGTCCCTCTAGTTCCTACGATTAACAGGCGGAAAGGTAGGAGAGGGAACTTGTCTGTGTACTATTATTCCACGAGATTAAGCCTTATTCGACTGAGTCAAATTAGGCAGCAAGTCTGTATGACGTGTTGTCAATTATAGTTTGTGACTAATTTTTAACGAGACTCACCACATTGCTCGACATGCTTACACCTAACAACGCTATCGCTGTCAAATCCAATACGACCCCAAAGAACTGGTACAAAGTTAATGATTAAAATATCGATTCAAGCCAGATGTTCTTCGAAAAATTGAATAATTTGAAATCCGGTAAATCGAGTTGTGATCTTCAACGTTGAATGGCGCGAATTCAATGCCCTTGTTATCGCGCCATTTCAACGTACAGGAAGTGATACTCAATACAATCAAGTATCGAAGGTATAATGAAAATTGTTTGGAATGGTTACACTCTAAAATGATTTTGTTTGATTAAGTGAATAATCAATGAAACGAAAAACGGGAGAACCTGATGATTCTCCCGTTTAGATATTTTGAATAAAATTATTTTCTGATTATCAGAATCAACATAAAGAATTCTAGAATTCTTCTTCTTCCTCATCGTCGTCCCAGCCATCTTTTTGGCTTTTCTTGAATTCCAATTCCCAATCATCGTCATCGTCAAATTCAACGCGATTGTTTTTTCCGCTTTTCTTATAGGCAGACATCTTGTTCTCACGGGTGTCAGGACGATCAGCGCCACCACTTCCAGCTTTTTTCTTTCCGCCTCCTTTTCCACGTTTTGTTGGTTTTGGTGCATCAGAAGAAGATGAATCATCGCCATCATTTGCGAAAGGGGAGTCACTTTTAGGTGCAGGAGGTGTAAAACTAGGTTTAGAATCTGATCTAGCCGGGCGATCACCTGATGATCTTGGAGCTGGTTTTCCGCTACTTCTGTCCTCGGCAATTTTTACAACAATTTCTCTTCCGTTGATTGTGTGACCATCCAGCCCTTTTACTGCGGCGTCTGTCTCTTCATCATTCGACATTTCGACAAAAGCAAAACCACGGGGCTTTCCTGTTTCACGATCCTTGGCAATGTGGGCTTTGGATACTGTTCCATATTCTTCAAAAAGAGACGTAAGTTCCTCATCGGAAACTCCGAAATCTAATTTGGCTACAAAGATACTAGGCATATTATTTTAACGGTGAAGGGTTTATTATATGTTATTAAATGTTAATTCGTTACCCCAAAAATAATAAAGAATCTTATTCAGAACAAATAAGATTCTTTAAATAATTGTTATGAATACTATTTTTTCAGTAAATCTCTGATCTCAACAAGTAGGTTTTGGTCTAATGTTGGTGCTGGTGGTGCTTTTGGCGCTTCTTCAACTTTCTTTTTAGATTTATTGTATGCTTTAACCATTAAAAACAAAACAAATCCAACAATAATTAAACTAATTATTGAATCTATCCAAGCTCCATACATTAAGTTATTTGCAGGAATGGCTTTTTCAATTACTTCACCGTCTTTCATAACAGCTGGAACATAAGGAGATAACTCTAGGAATTTGTCTGCAAAGCTTGCTCCTCCTGTGAACATTCCTATTATTGGCATCATAATAAAGCTTACAAACCCTTTGATTACGGCTCCAATTGCTCCGGCTAATATTACGGCAATGGCTAGATCAATGACATTTCCTGTCATTATAAATTTCTTAAATTCTTTTAACATTTTTGTTAGGTTTAATTAGTAATAATGGTCGAAATTAATAATGTATGTGAGAATTATTTACAATTAGTATAAAACATTATCCACAGTTGAATCTTGAAATGTCTAAATTTCAAATGGTTGTCGGTTTAAAAGAGAACGACTTAAAGTTACTTCATCCGCATATTGAAGTTCTGAACCTACTGCCACTCCGCGAGATAGCGTAGAAACTTCTATATTGAAATCCCTCAGTTTCTTGTAAATGAAAAAATTTGTCGTATCACCCTCCATCGTTGCACTTAAGGCAAAAATAACTTCGTTTACTTCACCATTCGTAATTCTTTCAACAAGGGAAGCAATATTTAAATCGGAGGGGCCAACGCCATCCATTGGTGAAATTATCCCACCGAGAACATGATAAACGCCTTTGTACGATTCTGTTGATTCAATGGCCAGTACATCCCTTATATCTTCAACAACACAAATTAATGATTGGTCACGACGGGCATTACAGCATATTTCACACGTTTCTTCATCAGAGATGTTGCCGCATATAATGCAATTTTTCACATGTTCCTTCATCTGTAAAAATGCTTCAGAAAAGTCTGTTATTTCTTCCGTGCTCCGATTCATTAAATTTAGAACCAACCGCAAAGCAGTCCTGCGACCAATTCCCGGTAAGGATGCAATTTGATCAACTGCGTTTTCAATATGTTTTGATGGAATTTTCACGCATCAAAGATAATTCTTAATTCACAATCTTTGGCTCATTAAACCAATTTTATAATTACTCATTTGCAGAGAAGTCGTACTTTTACAAAGCGAATTAGAAATGGAGAAGAGCAAATTAAATATAAAGAATAAAAAAGCACGTTTTGAGTATCATTTACTCGACAAGTTTGTCGCGGGAATGCAGCTCGCGGGGACAGAAGTGAAAAGTATTCGTGACAACAAAGCGAGTATCGCTGAGGCGTACTGTGTATTTGAATCGAATGAAGTTTGGATTCGTAATATGTACATTGGAGCATACGAGAATAGTTCTTTCCGATTTCACAAGCCGAGAGGGGATCGAAAACTTTTGTTGAACCGAAAAGAAATTGACAAGATTGAGAAATTTCTAAAAGTTAAGGGAAATACAATCGTTCCAGTTAAAATGTTTCTCTCCGATAAAGGCTGGGTAAAAATCGAAATTGCTACCGCTCAGGGTAAAAAGCTTCACGATAAGCGACAAGATCTTAAGGAAAAGGCAGATAAGCGAGATGTGGATAGAGTTCTAAAGGGGATTAAATAACCTGCTGTGAATCGAATTCGATAAAACGCCTATCGAATTGTATCCATACTTTTAATCAATTTTTGGTCTTTTTTAATCCTAAATATTGCAAAGGCAATGCAAACTATTGCAATGATCGGCAGGTATACAGCAAATCCATTTTGAACATTCCAAGAAGTGTTATCACCTTTGGTCATTTCTGCAAATTGATCGAGTAGAACATTCAAACCGAAGCGGGATCCAATTATGAGTCCAGTCACATATAGTAAAAGAAGGACAGAGGTAATAATTGAAACGTTAATCTGCCGTTTGGGTTTTTTAAATAAAAATGCCACCCAAAAAAGAATTCCAGCAACTATTATATTCCACAGCATACTAAGAGTGAAAAGGATTCCGAGTTTAGATTCATTAATCTTTTTGTCAATGCGCTCATTTAATGCTTCTACATCTTTCACGAGATCCTCTTTGTCTTGATCAGTTAATTCAGAGTCGGGTTTACTATCAACGACAAAATTGACTCCTGTTAATTGCGCCTCAAATTTTATTTCCATTGGAATTGCCTCTTGGGCTCGTTCAGGAAGATTAGGTGTGTAAATGGCAAAAGGAGTAAAGTACATTAACAGTATGCAAATAAGCGCGATACCAAAAAAGATAGTTTGAAGTCTTTGAATCATATCCCAAATGTATGGATTTCTGGCATTTAAAGAAAACCCAATGTGAGTATATGTGCCCATCTGTTGCCTGAAATCAAATAGATTAGAATCAAAGAATTTATACCGTAATAGCTGAAATGATACAATACTGTGAAGCCAATTGTCTTTCGTTTGTAATATAGTGTGAAGGCAGGAATGAGGAACAAACCAACAAGTATCCAACCAATCATGAATAAGTTGAAATTGACATCGTAATAAGTGTTTTTGAGTTTTCCCTTCGATATGATCCGTATTGGATTGTGAAAAAACCAGCTGGATTCAATCAGTATTTTCCGATTCTTTCCATATAAATCATACGTTAAACGCTCGACCCAATACACTTCCTCGCTTTCTGTTTTAATAAGGCTAATAGGTGTTCCATTCAGTCCACGGGCATAGTTGATGCTATAACCAGACATCCTGTCCTCCTTGTAATGGCGTGGTAAATAATAATCGCTTAAAATCATTAGCGATAACAAAGCTCCTACAATTGCAGAAATGCGAATTGTTTTCCATTTCACGCCTTTGGTCATCATTTGATAATAGCGTTCATTTTCAAGGAATTCCTTTTGTTTCTGATACTCATAGCGAACTTGCGCCTCTCTTGCTCGCTGATCTCTTTGGAATTGATCTTCAGCCTCCTTTTGTTTTGGATTGCTTTTTATCGGCCTTTTTCCTCTAAGAACCGGAAGGGGCCTTTTGTCCATCAGGATTTCATAAGCATCCTTGAGTAGAATGAACTTTTCCTTTGCCGCTGGAGAATCATTTCGATCAGGATGGTATTGCATAACAAGCTTCCGATACTTC